>NZ_PYFT01000001.1:5630940-7038675 GCF_003023845.1 Adhaeribacter arboris
TATTTCCGGCCGTTCGGCATCGTATACTCGATCGTAAAAATCACCCCCGCCCGCATCTTTCGATTCTTCCATTCGGGCATTTTTACTGCGATAATAAGTAACGCCGGCGGCCCAAATTTCTTGCCGCACGATTGGTACTAACAACTCATCGGCAATTAATTGCGTACCGTTTGTTTCTGGGCGGAGCCGGCTGATCTCGGCTTTTACTTCCTCGTACAAGTTTTCCCGATTGATAAACCTATCCCAATCTGTATCCTGCGACAGGTAAAAAGTTTGATCTTCTTCAATGAGAATGCCGGTCTTTAGACGATATAATTTCATAGTTCTTTCAATTTATTCTTTACAAACCTTTAAAGATAGAAGAGAGACGCTGAAAATGTATAATCTTTCTGATAATTTAATTAAACCATTACTTCATTAAAAAGGGTCGTGGTTAAAGCGGCCGTTTACTAGTAAATAATACGAGGAGATAAACCGAGGAGCAAAAATTTAACAGGTAAAATAAAAAAACGCCGCCGCTATTTTATTTAAATAGCGGCGGTGCAGGTAGTAGATTCTAAAAGAGTGAAAATGCTATTTATTTCTAAAAAGCATGCTTATTTTTATTAGTTTTTAGAGGCATTAGACCATCTTTTAGGCGCATTTCTGTTTCTAGAGTTACTCTTATTAAAAGATCCATTTGCTTTGTTTTCCGTGATGGGTGTTGCTGCTTTCGAGTGCGCAACGGGCGTCATTGGATAAGGATGATCCTGTATTACCGGAATAGTTTTAGCAATTAGTTTATTTATGTCGCGGAGATAAAGTTGTTCCTCAGCGTCGCAGAAAGACCAGGCAATGCCGTTCGCACCCGCCCGCCCCGTACGACCAATCCGGTGCACATACGTTTCGGGTACATTAGGTAATTCAAAATTAATCACGTGGGTTAATTCTTCTACGTCAATGCCGCGGGCAGCGATATCCGTAGCCACCAATACGCGCGTTTGCCGGGTTTTAAAATTAGTTAAAGCACGTTGCCGGGCATTCTGCGATTTATTGCCGTGAATAGCTTCAGCCCCAATCCCGGCCCGGTTTAAATCTTTCGCTACTTTATCGGCGCCATGTTTCGTGCGCGTAAATATTAAGGCCGTTTCAATAGAAGAATCGGCTAATAAGTGAAGTAATAAAGGTTTTTTATCGTTTTTCTGAACGTAATAAACGGCCTGTTCAATAGTATGGGCCGTTGAGGAAACAGGTGTTACTTCTACTTTAACCGGATTTACCAGAATAGTGTCCGCTAATTTTACGATCTCGGGCGGCATGGTTGCGGAAAAAAACAAAGTTTGTCTTTTTGCCGGCAATTTCGTGATTACTCTTTTTACGTCGTGCACAAAACCCATATCCAACATCCGATCGGCTTCGTCGAGTACGAATAAATTTAGGTGCTGCAAGCTAATAAAGCCTTGATTCATTAAATCGAGTAAACGACCTGGGGTAGCAATCAAAATATCTACGCCGGCGCGTAAAGCATCTGTTTGTGCTTTCTGCGGTACCCCGCCAAAAATTACCTGATGCCGTAAGTTGGTATAACGGCCGTAAGCCGCAAAACTTTCCCCAATCTGGATAGCTAGTTCGCGGGTAGGCGTTAAAATTAAGGCTTTTACGGGCCGGTAACTCTTGGTAGGTGTTTGTTGGTTGTGCAATAATTGAATTATAGGAATAGCAAAAGCAGCCGTTTTACCCGTGCCGGTTTGGGCACAGCCGAGTAAATCATGTTTCTTTAATATAATAGGAATTGCTTTCTCTTGAATAGGAGTAGGATTCGTGTATCCTTCGGTTTGTAAAGCCTTTAAGATAGGCTCCATTATCTGTAAGTCGGTAAATAACATTCTTATTTTTCTTGAATAGCGGCCTGTTTTAGATTTGTACAGATGATTTAATTCAGGCTAGATAGTAATTTGTGGTTTAGATTATTCAACTGAAGCTGATAATCTTCAGAACTATAAGCGTAATACTAGGTTTATGGTTCAATTTGGAAGGTAATCAGCTACAATTCGGTAAATATAAAACAAAAAAGGTAGATATATCTATCTACCTTTTTTATAGTGGTTATATACTTTTTTATTGATTCTTTTCCCAATCTTCGAACTGCATAGTACCCACGTTTTGGCTGAATACTTTTTTAAAGTTTAAAGTTTGATCGGCACCGATTTCTACATTTTTATAAGAGTAAGCCTGGCTACCGGGTAGGTCAGATTTGTTAATTACGACATAAACCAAATATTTCCCTGGTTTGATTTTTTCCGTCATGACTACTCCAATTGCCCCATATTCCGCGCTAACGTAGGTTTTAGTTGTTTTATCAAAGATTCTCCCTACGTAAATTTCTGATCCGGAAGCGGCTATATCATAATCACGGTTCTCGGTTCTCCACATCCAGATGGTACAGGTTATGGGAGCTTTGACCGCCTTACCTGTAGCCGGATCTTGCGTTATTTTAAAAACTCCTAAGTCTACTTTAGCGGATTCCTCGTCGGGATTAACTTCTTCGTCTTTCTTGCAACCGCTAAATGTAAATACCGCAAGGAGTAATAAAAAGGAAAATAGGTTTTTCATAAAATATAAATTAAGGAAATAAATAGTAATATACTTGGTAAATGTTAAAAGGAAATTCTGTTATAAAAGGGATAGATTTTTCTATATGTAATAAAAATCATGCCAGTAGAAAGTTTTAGAGGGTAGTAAAACTTTAGTTAAGATAAATAATCGAAGGAATGTTTATATTTTAGTTTGATTGGTAAACTAAAATCGGTTTGTAATAGTTTAATTCAGAATAAATTTTTTACTATTTAACTATACTATTTTCTAATTAAGGTTTATAAATAGAGAAAATGCAAATAATAAATTCTGGAATATACTTGATGGTTAGTTTTACTAAATACTTTTATACCGTTTAAAGTAAGGGAATAATTCATTTACATTCATATAAAGCACACCGTATTACTTACTTAACTATTGCTACTGGAGCCGATAAAAGCCTGGTTAAGGTTAATAATTTTATCTTTTTGGGTGGTGTTTTTATTTTGAAATCTTTCACCATAGAACCGGGTTCCAACGCTATACTAGCAACGCCCTCACAAAAGCTACCTACTAAAAATTTACCTATCAGGATACTATTTACCTTAAACTTAAGACTGCTCACGAAAATTTACTTCCAGACCCAGAGGAATTGGATGTTAAGGATAATCGGGATTGGCTCGATTGGCTACATACTCGCCTTATAAGCGAGCTGGATGCATAAATTGCTGGGCAAATGTTAGAACTAATTATAAGAAAAGTGTGCTGTTAAAGAGCAAGCAGGTAATAATCAGATGTACGTTGTACCTCTGAAAAAGAAAGAACTGTTTTTTAGTTACTTAGTCCTGAGATTATTAGCGGTACTGCCGTCGAGTTGTTCTGCATCCCATTCGTTTTCGGCCCCAACATTACCAACTTCTTCTTTCCCTTCGTAATCGTGATCAAAGGCGTCGGTTTGGTTGCCCGATAGGGGATCGGGATTAGCATCCGGTAGTATTTTGCTATCGTCGGCGTTGGTAATTTGTTCGTTTTCTTTGGGTGGTTGTACCGGTTCGGTTTTATTCGTTTCCATAATATGGCTTTTAACACCTCATACGAAAATTCTGCCGTTAGGTAATGACTACTTGTATTTTAGATTATTTATTTGCTTCGATCGGAAGATTTAAAAATTAATAAATGATTATTCATTAGTCGATTTCGTTTCTGAGCGCAGCGTTACGTTGCTGGCGGGTGTTTTGCCGCCGCCTTGTTTAATGGTAGCAATGGCTTTGTCAATTTTATAGCCTTTATTCTGAAACTCGGCCCGGTGCATTTCCAGAATATCAATCGCCTTCTGGCGTTGATTAGAAGCCAGCAATGGTTGTACTTTTAATAGTAATACTTTTATCGCCTGATCAGTGGGAGCCGCTAATTTAACGTAGGCATCTACCTGGTCGTCCTTGAATCCCCGGAAATTATTAAGCAGCATGTTTAACCCGAATGTGGCCAGTTCCACATCGTTTTGAACATCGTTTTTGTAAGGATAATCCGGGTATTTGGTTAAAAATTGGGTATACACTTCAGGATCGCCGCTATCGGTGTATAAAATATAAATTTTATTCCAGGCTTCGTATATTTTTTTACTGTTCGGGTATTTTTGAATGTAGCGTTCGTACTCCGGAATAGACGGAAAAGAAGTATACTTGGCAAAAATGCTATCTTCGGCTACTTTCACAAACTTACTATCCGGATAATTAGCAATATAGGCTTCGTAACTGGTTTCAGTATCGTCGGCGGTTAAATGCTTAAATAAGGCTACTTCGTATTTTTGTTTGGCTTCTTCTAAATAAGGGCTTTCCGGATAATTATCTATAAAGAACTTATACGCTTTATAGTCTTTGGATTCGGTAACTTTGGTGTAAATTAATTTATCGTATTTCTTTTTAACCTCGGCTTTGTTCTTTGAATTGGGGTATTTCTTAAGAAAAGCGCTGTACGCTTTATCGGTGTTTTCGCGTAAGGTTTCCTGAAAAGTTAATTCTTCTTTTAATTCATTGGCTTTATCGGCATAAAGTGAATTTTTATGGATATCCAGGTATTCCTGAACAGCTTCCAAGGTATTTTTTTGAATTACTTCTGCAAAAGATAAAGAATCCAACTGATTTTGGAGATCAATGATCGCCTGTTCGTTGATTTTAGCTTTCAGTAGTTTCTTTTTAACTTTTTCGTTTACAGAAGGAAAGGCTCCTTTGGCATTTACAATATGAACATAGGCTTTTTCAAGGTCACGCGAGGTGTAATCCGGTAAACTAAGTAATTTACTCATCCCATATAGGGCCGCCACATCATCCGGATTTTCGGATAAAGATTTATAAAAAATTGTAAATGCTTTATCGTATTTCTTCTTCTGTAAAGCCTCCAAACCATCGTCAAAAGCAAAGGCTTGCCCGAAGCTGCAGGCTATTAATAAAAAAGTAAAAATAAACTGTAACGGTGCGCGCATGGAAGAGTGAAATAAAAACCTTGTATAAAGTAATACTATAATTAAGAACCTACAAAATAGAAACTTACAAATGCTGGAGTATAATTTATCATACTGCTAAAACTATTCCTTGGTTCTGAATATTATTACAAATGAATGTTATTTGCTGCATGTAAATTCTCATGAAAACCGCGGAAAAAAATGTTTAGAAGTTTAATAAATCTTCTGTGGTTTTTTTACAAAAACGAAAGAAAATCATTTATTTAGGTTTACCCGGAATGTTTTGGCTTTAGCTCTTTGCCCAAGCTCAACTAACCTGGCAGTTCGGTAAATTCCAGAGTGTGGCCATCCGGATCTTCCAGGAAGATTTGCCACATGCCATCCGGCCGTTTTTTGGGACCCATAAAGTTTAACCCAGCGGCTCGTAAATATGCTTCGGTTTCCTGAATAGAGGCTACTTTTAAAGCAAAATGATTGCCGCGATGGTGGCTATGTACGGCCTGGTACCGGTCGCCGATTAAGTGCAGTTCTTGGTGTGGTCCCAGCGCAAACCAGGCACCCGGAAAATCAAAAGCGGGGCGCGCCAGGGAACGGAAGCCAAGCAAATCGCCGTAGAAACGGCAACTTGCCGGAACGTCCTGCACGTGTAAAGCAACGTGGTTTAATTCTAAAATATTTAACATGGTACTATTTTTAAGGGTTAGAGCAAGCCTGAATCCGTAATTAGGTTGTAAGCAAATTGTTTTTAATTAGCAGCTCGCGTAAAACAGGTTGTACCTGCTGCTGAATATGTTCGTTCGCGAAAAGCATAAAACCCACTGGCGAGGTAACATCTAATTTCGGGTTAAGCGGTTCGCTTAATTCATTGGTAATAATAATTCCGGCTTCGCTACCAATCAAATGAGCGGCTACATCGTACGGGTGGCATACCAAACCAATTGTTTTTCCTTCGCGCGCCAGCCGATTGTAAAGCAAAGGCCGGAGGTCGGCAATAAACCGGTCATGTCCCATCAGAACTTCGTACAACTGCCCACCGCTCGAAATATATTGGTCTTCAAACAAAATAGCTTTGCCGGCGGGCATATTTGGCGCTAAAATCTGAATTAATTCGTCATCTAAATGGGCTAATAGGGCCCGTCCGGGAGGAAAGAACCGGGCAATCTGGCTAAAACCGCCTACAATGGTGCGGGCTTTAGAAGGAGAAATATTCCGGGAAACAATTTCGCTGGTTTTTAAATCGCGGGTAAAAGCAAAAGCACCTTTATTTTTAATGGCCCATATGGTGTCGCTCAGGAACGAACGCGAAGTAGGCAGCTCCGTCATTACAGCTACCTCAATATCTTGCAAACAAGTTTCCGAACCTTTATTGGGCGCTGCCCCGGCCAGAAAAAAAGCCGACCGTTTATCGTACATAATGCCCCGGGTGCCATCAATGGGGTCAATAATCAGCCGGATTTGGGCTTGGTCCGAAGGCATGCCCACGGGTAGTACCATTTCGTTAACGCCTTCCGCAATTAACACGATACCACCTAATGGAGGAGCATAAGTTGTTAA
Organism: Adhaeribacter arboris; assembly: GCF_003023845.1. Lineage (NCBI taxonomy): Bacteria > Pseudomonadati > Bacteroidota > Cytophagia > Cytophagales > Hymenobacteraceae > Adhaeribacter > Adhaeribacter arboris. The sequence continues at coordinate 5,637,509 of NZ_PYFT01000001.1, forward strand.
ACGAGGAATTAAAATTTCTTCTACGTCGCGGTCAATCTGGTAAATAGTATCGTCTTCGCCTTCTTTATAAATGGCGCTCAACGCCTCCACCGAACTCTGCCGGAGCGATTGATGAACTTTTTGGCACACGGCTTCCCCGAGTTCGCAAAGAATATTTTTTATTAATTCATGATTCATGCCTAGGAGGTAAATAGCTAATATCCGGAATTTGCACCGGAAATTAAAATTTCTTCCCAGTACCAGGTTAGCACTTCAGGTAAACAAACTGCATTTAAATTAGTATCCCCGTGCCACCGGCGCAGTAAAGTTAAGGAGTACGGCAGAGCTATATAAAAGCATAGCAAGATAAAGTTATTCAACCTGTCTGGTAAACGGCGAAAGAATAATCCTGTAAATTGCTGCCGAATAGATAATTTCTATTCTATACAAAAAGATTCAGATTACTTCTACTATAATGACCAAAGAGCAGTTATTCGACCAAATTAAAAAAAAGCACTCGTATTTATGCGTTGGTTTAGATACCGACTTACAAAAAATACCCGTCCATTTACGCGATCTAGAAGACCCCATTTTTGAGTTCAACCGCCAGATTATTGATGCTACGGCGGATTTGTGCGTAGCTTATAAACCGAATATTGCCTTTTATGAAGCTCTTGGGCCGAAAGGTTGGATAAGCCTCGAAAAAACCTTAAACTACATTCCGAAGGATATTTTTACCATTGCCGATGCCAAACGCGGCGATATTGGCAATACTTCCGAACTCTATGCCCGGGCTTTTTTTGAAAATTTAAATTTTGATTCGATCACCGTTGCTCCGTACATGGGCGAAGATTCGGTAAAGCCATTTCTCTTGAAAGCTGATAAATGGGTGATTTTACTAGCGTTAACCTCTAACCCCGGGAGCGCCGATTTTCAGCTTTTGCAAACCGATGATGGTACCGACGATTATTCCCGTTGTTTGTTCGAGAATGTACTAAGTACGAGTAAATCCTGGGCCACCGATGAACAATTAATGTACGTAGTAGGCGCTACCCGGCCGGATTTTATTCAGCGCGTACGCGAAATAGTACCCAATCACTTTTTGTTAGTTCCGGGAGTGGGCGCCCAAGGCGGCAATTTGGCGGATATTTCGCGTTTGGGGATGAACCAGCAATGCGGCCTGCTCGTGAACTCGTCGCGTACTATTATTTACGCTTCCAACGGCACCGACTTTGCCGAACAAGCCCGTGCCGCTGCTTTGTTGATCCAGCAGGAAATGGCAGGTTATTTAAGTCGGTACTTGGGGTAAGATTGTGAAGTAAATATGGCTGTTGACTGTAGTGTCCTTTCGAAGAATTTTTAAGTATGAAGAAATAATATCTATAACTTTAAAAAAGTTTGCCTAATTGTAACGTATTTGGCCTCTCTTGAAAAAATAAGTTAAGTGATATAATATCTGTGTAATACTATTTTATAAATAGATGAAAGTAAGCAAGATTGAATTAGTAAACTTTAAAAGGTTTACTGACTTAACTATTTCAGACATACCTGAGACAGCGAAACTCGTTTTATTAATAGGCTCAAATGGCTCTGGCAAATCCTCGTTGTTTGATGCTTTTGATTGGTTAAACGTCCCGTATAAAGCTAGGACCTATAGCGATGATGAAGCATCTGATTACTATCAAAAGAAAAAAAACGAAGAACCAAAAGTAGTGGTAAAATTTACCAGTGGCGATTTAATTGAAAAAACTGGTTATAATATCATCAAAGGAACGGAGCTGGTTAAGAAATTTATAGGAAGAAGCAGTATTCGCATAGTGCCTAGAAATTCTAACGATGCCAATCCCTCTGCTGTATCCACGGATATGGATAGCCCTATCACTTATATTGAAAATGACACCCGTTTTATTAATGATGTATTCCTTTATATCCAAAAGATAAATCAAGCTTTAAGAGAGCCTGTATTTAGTGGTAAACAAGCAGATACTTTAAAAATTTTTAGGGACTTTATTGAGCCATTAAATAGTTCACTTCTTAAAATATTCGGGGGTGACGAAACTACAACTATTCAAATTGCAGAGTTTCAAGACGCAACTCCTCGCACTCCAGCCAAGTTGATTTTTAAAAAAGGTGAATCAAAAATCAATTATGACTTATTAAGCCACGGTGAGAAACAAGTAATTATCTTACTTATAAACTTTATAGCAAGAAAAGAATATTATAGCAACTCCATAATTTTTATCGATGAAATGGATAATCATTTAAATACTGCTTTACAAGCAAGTTTATTAGAGGAGATTGTTACTAAGTGGATTTCGGATGACTCTCAACTTTGGACTGCTTCGCATGCTTTAGGTTTTATAGACTACGCCAGAAATAGTGATATTGCTTCAATTATTGATTTAAATTTAATAAATTTTGACACCAAACAAGAACTAATACCTTTATCTAAGAATAAACTAGAGGTTTATGAAATAGCAATTCCCAAAGCAACTATTGCTTCCATTCTTAAAGGATATAAGCTAGTTATAGTTGAGAATAAAAATGATGAATATTTCAATTCTGCTTTAGGCCAAGATGGTTTTCTATTCTTACCGGCAAATAACAACCGAGAGGTTTTTTTGACAGTCAAAAGCGACAAAGATAAGTTAGGATTAAGAGATAGAGATTATTTAAAATCGGAAGAAATTGAAAAAATCAGAGGTCAACTGCCAAATTTAAAAATATTACTTCTTTCTACATTTGAGAATTACATCTATCATCCAGATAACTTTGGAGAATTAAGATATGCTAAATTTGATAAAGAAGAATATATCGCTGAAATCTTAAGGCAAAAGAATGAGAAGCTTATTGATGTAGTAAGTGAAATTGGCACATCACGAACTCATTATATTGAATTTAAGGATTGCATAAAAGATGATGGTAATATTAAGCCAATTACGGAAGCATTAAAGAGTAATATATTCGATGACTTTTATCCGTTTTTTAACATGAAAAAGCATTTCAATAAAAAATACCTTACAAGATTTAATTATACAATCAGTGATTTGGCCAAAACACAGTGGTTTAGAGGTGAAATTTTACGAGTGCTTAATAGCTAGAGTATTCTTAAATAGCAATTAGTTTAGCCTATTTATGTTTTTATGCTTATTCTTGTAAATACCCTCCGCTTACCGTACCATGACCTCCGCTGTGCCCTTTAAAGAAGATTTTCTGCATTATGTGTGGCAGCAGCAGTATTTCGATAAAGCCGATTTAGTTACCTCGCACAATGAAGCAGTGCATGTACTAAAACCAGGGTTTTATAATACCAATGCCGGTCCGGATTTTTATAATGCTCGACTGCGAATAGGAACCGAAGAATGGAACGGCAGCGTGGAGATTCATGTCTACGCCTCGGATTGGGAAAAACACTCCCACCAAACCGACCCGAAGTACAACCAGGTAATCTTGCACGTAGTTTGGGAAAACGATAAACCCGCGAGGCGCGCCGATGGTACAGAAATACCCACGATAGCTCTACACGGGCGAATTCCTTTACACCTGGTAAATACCTATCAGCAATTTTTAGAAAATCGCGAGGAAATTCCGTGTAGTCCTTTTGCCCCCCAGGTACCTGGCTTGATTAAAACCAGCATGCAGGAACGGGTTCGGATGGAACGCTTGCAGACGAAAGCCGACCGGGTACTAACTATTTTAACTACCACTCAAAACAATTGGGAAGAAACTTGTTATGCCTGGCTATTAAGTAGTTTCGGGTTTAAAATAAACCAGACGGGCATGCTGCGTCTGGCCCAGGTTTTACCTTACGCCATTTTGCGCCGCCACCGGCATCAGTTAATCGCGCTCGAAGCGTTATTGTTTGGCCAAGCTGGTTTTTTGCTGCCCGATGCACCGGATGATTATTGGCGTACCTTATTTCAGGAATTTACTTATTTACAACACAAATATGCGTTACCCACTGGCTTAAAACGGGCCGACTGGAATTTTTTGCGGCTCCGGCCGGCTAATTTCCCTACGGTAAGATTGGCGCAATTGGCGGCTTTGCTGCACCAACAAGAACATTTATTTTCCAATTTGCTTTCGGCTAACTCTATGGCTGCTTGGCAAACCTACTTTCAGGTAGAACCAGCAACCTACTGGCAAACGCATGTATTACCGGGCCAAGAAACCAGAAAGGCACCTAAAGGTTTGGGGAAAAGCAGCATTTACTTATTACTAATAAATGCGGTAGCTCCCTTACTAGTGGCGTATGGCAAATATAAAAACGACGAAAGTTACGTAGAGAAAGCCATTGCCTTACTGGAACAATTACCCCCGGAAGATAATCGTATTACCCGTTTGTACACCGGTTTGGATTTTTACCACCAAACCGCTGCTGATTCGCAGGCATTGCTGCAGCTAAACCAAAATTATTGTGTGCCACGTAACTGCCTGCAATGCAGCATTGGTAGTTTTATTTTAAAGAAAAATCACTTTGCCCGATGAATGGGTTGTATGTACTGGCAAATATTTTATTCATAAGCCTAATTTCTTACCGTGGACGGAAGCAACAAACGGTTCCTTTCTTAAAAGTTATTTTCTGGCCCGCTTTAGTTTTTAAACTAATTTGTGGCCTATTGGTAGGTTATCTTTACCAGCATTATTTACTTGGCGGCGATACCTTCGTGTACCAGCAACAAGCTGAAATTCTGAGCCGGTATGCTTCGCAAGACCCCAGCAATTACCTGAGTTTTTTACTAACCGGCGAGTACCAAAGCGTGTATTTGTACGATGTAATGAAGTACCGGGAGTATTCCAATTCTTTCTTTATGGTGCTGGTGCTGCATTTTTTAAATTTTGAAACCGGGTATAATTATTATTTAAATGCGGTTTACTTTTCGCTGTTTAGTTTTTATGGTTGCTGGCAACTAACGGTAACTATTACCAAGGTTTTTCCGGCTACCAAAGTAGCGGCCGCTTTGGCTTTTTTGTTTTTTCCGTCGGTCGTTTTTTGGTCGTCGGGGGTGTTAAAAGAAAGTATTTTGGTGGGCAGTTCAACCTTGCTGCTCGCCGTGGTACTGCAATTTGTTTATCAACCTGGTAATCAAAAAGTAGTCTTGCGTAGCATTGCCTTACTTGTGGCAGCGTTTTTTTGCTTCAAAATCCGGTTTTATTTTGCCGTGGCTTATTTTCCATTACTTGCCGGCTTCGCTCTGGTAGAATTGGCTGCGCGGAGGTGGCACCTACCCAGGCAAAAAAAACTTTACTTCTATCTTGTTGCCTTACTGGTTCTAGGGATAGGAGCTTCTTTTTTGCACGAGGCGATAAATTTGGATTATTTTTTCCGGGAGTTAATAAACAGTTACCAAACCTCAAAATTAGCTACTACCCGCAAAGCTTTTATCGATTTGCCCCATTTACAGCCTACTTTCGCTAGTTTAATTCAATATGCCCCGAAAGCTATCGGTAGTGCTATTTTTCGGCCTTTTCTCGGTGAAATTAATTCGGTAGAGTACTGGTTAGCTGGTTTTGAAAATTTACTGGTGTTGCTGCTGGCAGTAATTAGTTTACTTTCTTTTTGGAAGCATAAATCTAATTTGCCAATTACACTCGTAGTCTCCTTATTGATTTATATTCTGTTGCTGGCCGGCTTAATTGGTTTTTCTACCGCTAATTTGGGTTCGGTGAGCCGGTACAAGGTAGCCTTTATGCCCTTCTTGCTGTATTTACTCTTACAAACCGGAGCGAATCAAAAAATCCTAACCAGATTGGAAAACTGGGTAAATGACCTGTTAAGCAATAAAGCGAAATAAACCAAGGGTTGGAAGCCGGTTCGGAAACCATTATCTTTGCGGATTATTCATCATAAGGTATTGGTTAGGCTTGTTTTAACAGCAATAGATAGCTTCTGGCAAGTTTAACCCGGGTACTTTTAATTTTTTCATTTATGCAGAATCCTGTAATTATATTAGGTGCCCAAAAACTGGGCATTGCCGCGCTGGATATTTTTCTAAGCAACCATGTAATTGTGTACTGCTTCCTGGACGACGAAGTGAAACTGCACCAAACGGAGGTAAACGGCATTACCATAATGGGTACCACCGACGACCCGGAATTTCTAAAGATTTTGGGCAAGAAATGCGAAGTTTTTGTAGCCGCCGAAGAAACTGCCACCCGCAAGAGTTTAATTAACTTGTTAAAAGACGAGTACCAGGTCATACCGGTAAATGCCATTCACAAGTTTACGTCGGTGTCAGAGCATGCCTGGCTGGGACACGGTAATTTAATAAACGCCGGCGCCGTGGTAAATGCCAATGCCCGCATAAACAATAATTGCATTATTCATTCTAATGCCTTAGTTGACTCCGGGGCGAAGATTGCCGATTTCGTGCAGATTGGCGCGGGTGCTAACGTGGGCTCTGACGTGGAAGTCGAGGAAAGTGCCTTTATCGGCGCGGGTGCCGTAGTAGTAGCCGGCGTAAAAATCGGGAAAAAAGCCCGGGTGGGAGCCGGCGCCGTAGTTGTAGCCGATGTTCCGGCGAATCAAACCGTTTTCGGCAACCCGGCACAAAAAGTTTAATAGCTTTGTTTGGCATATTAACCAAATCAATATCCCAACATAAAGTTCAGTTATTTAATTTTAAGCTAATTGCTTGCCCGTAAAATGGAAAAAGTGCTTATTGTTTTATTTACCTGCCTTGTAACTTGTTCTTTTGGTCAGACTCAAACTGAAATGAATGAAGAAGCTTATTCGAATTACCAGAAAGCCGATAAAGAATTAAATGGAGTTTATAAAAATATTCTGGTAAAATATAAAACAGACAAGGCATTTTTAGCTAATCTAAAAGCCTCTCAAAGAATCTGGATTAGTTTTAGAGATGCCGAACTAAAAATGAAATATCCGGAAAGAGAGGTTGGGTATTATGGGTCTATTCATCCTGTTTGTCAAGCAAATTATCTGGAAAAATTAACCCGGGAAAGAACAAATCATCTCCGGACTTGGCTGAATGGGGTAGAAGAAGGAGATGCTTGTTCCGGTTCTATTCAAACGAAGTAACATACCCGCGGGCATTCAACCCTATTTAATATTAATCCAAACATCTAACATCCAATATCTAACATCTAACAAGATACACTCGGTCTGAAACCAAGATTTGTATGAAAAATTATAGTATTTTACTTTACTACTGTTACACCCCTATTGCTGATCCGGAAGCGTTCCGGGAAGAACACCACCGGCTTTGTCTGTCGTTCAATTTACGAGGCCGGATAATTGTAGCCTCCGAAGGCTTAAACGGAACAGTATCCGGCCTACGCGAAGACTGCGAAAAGTACATGGCAGTTTTAAAGGCTGATCCGCGTTTTGCTAAAATTGATTTTAAAGTAGAAGCTTCAGATAAACATGCTTTTGCCAAACTGCACGTGCGCCACAAACCCGAAATGGTGCACAGTAAATTATACCACCTTGATCCGAATAAGCGTACCGGAATTCATCTGGAACCGGAAGAATTTAAAAAAATGAAAGACCAGGACGACGTGGTGGTTCTGGATGTGCGCTCGGATTACGAGCATTCGGTGGGCCGGTTTAAAAATTCAGTAACTCTACCTATCGAAAATTTCCGCGATTTTCCGGAAAAAGTAGAGGAGCTAAAAGAAAAATACCCGGGCAAGAAAATATTGACCTATTGCACCGGCGGCATTAAATGCGAAAAAGCCAGCGCCTTTTTATTGGAGCAAGGATTCGAGAATGTGTACCAATTACACGGCGGCATCATTAAATACGGCCTCGAAGCTGGCGGCGAAGATTTTGAAGGCAAATGCTATGTGTTCGATAACCGGATAACGGTAGACGTAAACAAAGTAAACCCAACGGTTATTTCTAAATGCTACGTTTGTGGCACGGCCAGCGACCGGATGGTAAATTGTGCCAATCCGGAGTGCAATATTCATGTGCCCATGTGCCAACAATGCGGCGAAACCATGCATGGTGCCTGCTCCGATACGTGTAAAGAACACCCAAAAGTGCGGCCTTACGATGGCAGCGGTTATTACCAGAAAGAACTGAACGGTTATAATCCGCTTAAAGGTTTAAAACGAACGAAAGTAGTTTAAATACAAACAAAGAAGTAAAACCCGGTAAATTTTGAAACTTACCGGGTTTTACTTTTTAAACACAATTTGTCCTTACTCGTATTTTTTATTTTCATTCTAACCTAAACTTCACCCGCCATGCCTATTGCCGAATCAGAATTAATTTTAAACGCCGACGGAAGTGTTTACCATTTAAACTTATTACCCGAACATATTTCGGATACCATTATTACTGTGGGCGATCCGGAGCGCGTACCGCGGATAAGCAAATATTTTGATTCGATTGAAGTAGAAATAGCCAAGCGGGAGTTCGTAACGCATACGGGCTACTATAAAGGCAAACGCTTAACGGTGCTTTCCACGGGCATGGGCACCGATAACGTAGAAATTGTAATGAACGAACTCGATGCCCTGGTAAATATTGATTTAGTTTCGCGCGAAGTTACCGACGATCCCATTTCCCTGAAAATTATCCGGATTGGTACTTCCGGTTCTTTACAGGAATCTATTCCGGTGGGCAGCCATTTGGTAACCGAATACGCCATTGGTTTGGATCCGCTCATGCAATTTTACCCTTTCGTGCAAACCGGTTACGAAAATACCATTAGCAGCGCCCTCCAGGAAAGTCTGCAACTGGGCTATCAACCTTACTGCGTGAAAGGATCGGATATCTTACGGGAACAACTAGGTAAAGATTTAATTACGGGTAATACGCTTACGTGTCCGGGTTTTTATGCGCCGCAAGGCCGGGTGCTGCGCCTGGAGTTAAAAGATGCCGATTTAGTAACTAATTTCAACCGGTTTAAGGTAGACGATTTCTGGTTAACTAATTTTGAAATGGAAACTGCCGGTTATTACGCATTGGGCGTAATGCTGGGGCACGAAGTGGTGTCGTTAAATGCCATTGTGGTAAACCGAATCACCAAACAATTTGACCCAAACGCGGAACAAACGGTAGAGAATCTAATCACAAAAACCCTCGATCGCCTAGTTGCTATTTCTTAATTTGAGAAAAAAACAAGATGTTATTCAAGTAAAAGATTAAAATTCTTTTAAAATACAAAAGGCTCTTGTTTTTGGTATAGGCTTTTACTATTCAAGAATTTAGTGGAAGGAAAGTCTAGGGTCTCGTGTCTTAATACTTTTGTCTCTTTACTTATAGTAATGCAGAACATTTCTTTAAACTGTTACCAGAATCGTTGTAAATATTTTTATGACAGTAACTTGAATTATTTCATTTTTATTTTTTATTATTAAGGCATAAACAAGACTCAACTTTATGAAAAAATTCTTACAACTTATTCTGGCTTTTACGATAGTAGTTTGCCTGGCCTCGTGCAAAGGCGAAGATGGTAAAGATGGCGCTCCCGGACCAGCCGGGCCAGCTGGTCCAACGGGCCCAACGGGTCAACAGGGACCTCCCGGTGCTTCCGCCGATTCAGCCCGTGTATTTGATATTCAAGCGCCAAATTTTGCTCCTAATGCTAACGGTGAATATCTGATTGCTTTGGAATACGCAGCTAATGAAATTGAGGTAGGAGAGAATGATGTAGTTTTGGCCTATCTGCTTACTAGAGTAGCTCAAAATAACGGTCAGAATATTCCGTTCTGGAGTGCCTTACCACAAACCTATTACGTAGATGGATTACCTATTACCTTTAATTTTGCTTATTCGAATGTGGCCTTGCTTTTAACTCTGGAAGCTGGATTTAATTTGGCTGAACCAGGCAAAGATTACACTCGCTTTACGAATGAGAATATATATCGACTGGTTATCATTCCAGGTAGAGCAGGCAGAACGGCGGGTGCACCTTTAACCAAAGCGGACCTTAGCATGTATCCCATTGATTTGAAAAATTATAAAGAAGTAGTAAAGTATTTCAAACTTAATGATACAAGCGTGAAAAAAATCACGCTTAAGTAATAAAATCAAAAATTAAGCTGGCTGACTGATATGTAAATTCAAGCATTATTTCAGCGGTGAAATAGAAAAACCCGTAAGAAGAAACACTTACGGGTTTTTTCGTGCTTAAAACAGAATAAAGATGAAAGGAGTAGATCCACAAACTGTTTCGGATTCCGGTGGTTCGGGCAAGGTACTGGTGTTTTTACATGGCTTTTGCGAAAGTAAAGAAGTTTGGAACGCTTTCTGTCAGCCTTTCCGGGAAACGTACCGGGTAATTGCCCTAGATTTGCCGGGTTTTGGTAAAAATATAGCGCCGCAGCCAGGTTATTCTATGGAAGAAGCGGCAGCCTACGTTCATAAAGTTTTGAAAGCGTTGGAAATTAAAAAATGCGCCCTAATTGGACATTCCATGGGTGGTTACGTAGCCCTAGCCTTTGCCGAAAAACATGGCAATATGGTGAATGGCTTGTGTCTTTTTCATTCCAGCGCTTTACCCGATTCTAAAGAAAAGAAAGCTATCCGCACCAAGAGCATAAAATTTATTAAAAAGAATGGCGTTTCGGTTTTTATGGATGCTTTTACGGCGCCCTTGTTTTCGCCGGTAAATCGTAAGTACTTCGCGAAAGAAATAAAAATGCTCACCGCTATGGGCAAAGAAACCCCACCAGAGGCCGTAATGGGCGCCATGAAAGGCATGCGTGACCGGAAAAAACGAATTAAAGTTTTGAAAGATGCCCGGTATCAGGTATTATTTATCGCCGGGAAAGATGATCAGGCAATAACGCTGGAACAAACCTTGGCGCAATGTTATTTACCGGCTTATTCTAGTGTGCTTTTCCTGGCAAAAACCGGTCACCAGGGTATGTTCGAAAAGCCGCTGGAAACCCGTAATGCCTTGCGCAGCTTTGCCGAAAATAGTATAATCTGAATCGCGGATTTTCGCGGATTATAAATTACCAGAATTGGAAGGTAAAGTTTGAATAATAGCATTAAAAAGCTCCCTGCCTCCGAAAAACTGGGCGATCTGGTTTTAACAGGATAACTATTTTGGCAAGTATGGTAATCATTCCAAGCTCATTCTATGCTTTCAAATTCTTCTATCCGTGATTCAGATAAAATCAAGGCAATCCTTTAATCTTACAAATCAAGGTTCAGACAATATAAAAAGCCCCAACGCTTCTGCCGGGGCTTTTTATAACTTTATAAATGTAAGTACTTCAACGAAAATAGTTTAGACTATAATTTATTATAAATTCTTAATTTTAAAAATTTACTAGTCGAGCAACAAGCAACTACTAACGAACAACTACTTATTTGCTATTACACTAAATCATGCGCCAGTAAATATTCGGCAATTTGTACCGCGTTGGTAGCGGCGCCTTTGCGCAGGTTGTCCGCCACAATCCACATATTTAACGTGCGATCCTGGGTTTCATCTAAGCGCACGCGGCCTACCAATACCTCATCTTTCTGGTGAGCATCTTTGGGCATCGGATATTTCAAATTTTTTACGTCATCCACTACCACTACTCCCGGAGTTTTTTCTAATAGAGCATACACCTCTTCTAAAGTAAAATCTTTTTCAAATTCCACATTCACCGATTCGGAGTGCCCGCCCATTACCGGAATCCGGACGGTAGTAGCCGTAACTTTTACGCTATCGTCGCCGAAGATTTTCTTGGTTTCTTTCACCATTTTCATTTCTTCTTTGGTGTAGCCGTTTTCGGTAAATACATCAATGTGCGGAATTACGTTTAAATCAATCTTATAGGGGTAAGCCATTTCGCCTTCTTTACCGGCGCGCTCGTTCATCAGCTGGTCCACGGCTTTTTTACCGGTACCTGTTACAGATTGATACGTAGAAACCACAATTCGCTTAATTTTAAAAGCTTTATGCAGTTCATTCAAAGCCACCACCATCTGAATGGTAGAGCAATTGGGGTTGGCAATTATTTTATCTTCTTTCGTTAATTCCTGGGCGTTTATTTCGGGTACAACCAATTTCTTGGTGGGGTCCATCCGCCAGGCCGAAGAATTATCAATTACCGTAATGCCAGCCGCGGCAAAATTAGGAGCCTCGGCTAAAGAAGTGCTGCCTCCCGCCGAAAAAATTGCAATCTCCGGTTTTGCCGCAATCGCATCTTTTACGCCCATTACAGTCAGTTCCTTACCCTTAAAAGTTTTCTTGGTACCAATGGATTTTTCAGAAGCTACTAATAATACTTCGTCCACGGGGAAATTTCTTTCCTCCAATACTTTTAAGATTTCACCGCCTACCAGGCCGGTGGCACCTACTACTGCTACTTTCATGGGGTTTAATTGAATTAAAAAAAATAAAAAATGTTAGCTATACGTTGCTGAAAACCAGATTCAAGTCAAATAACAGTTGTTTAGTGACTTAAAACTTTTTCAAAACGAGGCGCAAATAAAATATATTTTTCAAGACTAACTTCTTTCTATGCGAAAAATTTTACTTTTCTTTTTCTTATTTTACAGATTTATCAGCTTCGCGCAGTTACAGGAAGATTTTACGGATGGAAATTTTTCGCAAAATCCGGTTTGGCAAGGTAACGTGGAAGCTTTTATTGTTAACCCGGCGCAGCAGTTACAGAGTAATGGCCCGGCGGTTACCGGTACCCAACTGCAATTAACTACGGCTTCGCCCTCGGCGGTAGATGTGTCCTGGGAATTTTGGGCGCAGCTTAATTTTGCTACTTCTTCCAGCAATTACGCCGATGTTTATTTGTTATCTGATTCCACCAACTTGGCCGGTAAAAACAGCGGTTATTTTGTTCGGCTTGGCGGCACCGCCGACGAAGTAAGCCTGTTCCGGAAAGATGCGGGCAAAACACCCGTGAACATTATTAACGGAACGGATAAAACCCTGGCAAGCAGTACAGCAAATACGGTAAGGGTAAAAGTAACGCGTAGTGTAGCCGGTCAATGGGAACTGGTCGCTGATTTTTCGGGGAAAGGCACTAACTTTGAATCGCAGGGAACCACTACCGATAGCACCTACCGGCGAGCCGCTTTTTTCGGTATTTTAGTAAAGTACTCCTCGGCTAATTCTAAAAAATTCTTCTTCGACGATATCCGAATCCGCGATACCAAAGCTCCTTCGTTGCTGGCTATTAATCGAACAGGCCCTCAGACCATAGACGTAATTTTTAGTGAAGCAGTAGAATTAGCGTCCGCCGAAGCAATTGGAAATTATATTCTTAACCCAACCAACGTGCATCCGCTTACTGCTACCCGCGACCCTGGCAACGAAAGTTTAGTGCATCTTACATTCGCTGATGAATTCACCAATGATACCAATACTTTAACGGTAAATAATGTCCGCGATTTGTACGCGAACGCTCAAACGGGGCCGGAGAGCCGTGCTTTTACTTATTCGCGACCGGTGATAGCCCTGCCCGGCGACGTGCGCATCACCGAAATTCTGGCGGATTATTCCCCAGCTGTAGAGTTACCGGAAAGTGAGTTTTTTGAGATGTATAATACCAGTGCTAAAACCTTTAACCTGGCCGGATGGAAGTACTCCGATGCTACCACCTCTGCCGGAACATTTCCGGCATTTTCTCTGCGTCCGGGGGAGTACGTCATTGTGTGCCGGACTACCGATACTTTAGAATTTAAAACTTTCGGTAAAGTAGTAGGATTAAAAACTTTTCCGGCTTTAAACGATGGCGGCGATGCCGTTGAATTGTTTGATCAAACGGGTAAATTAATTGACAAAGTAAATTTTACCCCAGCTTGGTACCGGGAGGCCAGCAAAGCGGAAGGCGGTTGGAGCCTAGAAATGATTGATTTGCAAAATCCCTGCGTTTCGAGTAACAATTGGGTAGCTAGTACCCATCCGGACGGCGGCACTCCCGGTAAAGAAAATGCGGTAAAAGCCAATAACCCCGATAACTTACCACCTACCTTGCTGAAAGCGCAAATCAAGTCGGCTAGGGAACTCATTCTTACCTTCAACGAAAAACTAGACAGTGCTCTTTCGGTACAACCCTCTTATTATACTAGTAATCTCGGTTTAAAGGTAGATAAAGTAGTTGTTTTAAGTCCGGATTTTACCACGGTAGAGTTAACATTTAACGCGGATTGGCAGCCGGGAAAAATGTATGAAATACAGGTAGCGAATATTCGCGATTGCAGTGGTAATATTTTAGCCAATCCGGTAAAAACTACTTTTATGTTGCCCGAAGCCGCTGCACCGGGTGATATTGTTATCAATGAAATTCTTTTTAACCCAAAGAGCGGCGGCGTTGATTTTGTGGAATTGGTAAACCGATCGGTTAAATATATCTCTTTACAAAACTGGCAAATTGGGAATATGAAGGCTGATTCGGCCCTTGATGCTCGGGCCATTACTTCTGAACCAATGATACTGGCTCCGCAGCAATATTTAGTAATCACTACGCGTCCAGACATTGTGCAGCAGCATTATCCTAAGGCAAAATCAGAAACCTTGTTTAAAGTAAGCAGTTTGCCTTCTTTCCCCGACGAAGCCGGTACAGTTGTATTATTAACATCAGATAAACAAGAAATAGATCGGGTTACTTACCACGAAGACATGCACTTTAAACTGATAAATGATGTAAACGGGGTGTCGTTGGAACGGATTCGGTTAGAGGGTCCGAGTATAGCCAGTAATTTCTATTCGGCAGCCAGTAATGTAGGGTACGCAACGCCTGGTTACCGCAACTCGCAGGTACAAGAACCGGCCACCGCGGCGCAGGTATTTTCCATTAAACCTAAAGTATTTACCCCGGATGGCGACGGCGATCAGGATTTTACTACCATTAACTACGCGGCGGCTAAAGTTGGCCAGGTAGCCAATATTACCGTTTATGATGCAAACGGTCGGTTAATCAAAAACCTGGTAAAAAACGAATTACTCGCCAATCAAGGTTTTTTTCAGTGGGATGGTACGAATAATCAACAGCAAAAAGCGCCCATTGGCTACTATGTTTTATTTATTCAGCTGTTTAACCTGCAAGGCAACGTTCAAACTTTTAAAGAAACGGTAGTAGTAGGAGGGCGGCTTTAAGTGCATCTACCACATGGCAACGAAGTAAAATAATGCGTTTTAATTAATCTTGGTGGAGCCGAACAAATTTTACTAAAGCTGTTATACGACTTGTAAGTCAACTGTTGCACTATAAATTTCTTCTACCGTTAATTTATAAGGAATACTGTTGAAGATGACATTATCTTCTGGCTGTTTATAATCCGTAAGTATCCAATGATTATCCGAATTACGAGTATATTTTTCGATTAATCGGTATTGCGAATCAATTAAGATATACTCCTGCAGCGAAGAAATACTCCGGTAAAGCATAAATTTTTTACCCCGATCGTACTTCTCGGTAGATGGGGAAAGAATTTTAAAAAATATTAATGGGTTAATAATGGTATCTTGTTGTGGATCTAAAAACTCTGGTTTCCCGCAGATAATAGTTACATCCGGGTAAGTGTAAAGGCTGTTAAGCGGAATATGCAGGCGTAAATCACTACCGAAAGCTTGGCAGCCATTTTTTCGCAAGCCAAATAATAATCCTAACAAATTCGCGGCTATCACATTATGATTATAACTATCGCCCAAAATCGCAAATACTTCTCCTTGGTAATATTCGCTTTTAAATTATGCTTCTCTTTCTGCAACAAGGTATTCTTCCGGGGTAATGTAGTTTTTGGTTTGAACGGCCATACAATTCTGCTTTTAAACAAATACAAGAAAACACCTCTTCGTTTGTTACCCCTATAATTTGTTTTATAGGGTTTCGCTTAGCCGGTCAAGGAAAAATTAAATTTATCTGATCTGCTTATTCGTTTTTGTAAAGCGTTTGGGAAGTCCATGAAAAAGAATCATTCCGGGCAAAAGTGAAAATATGCTTACTTTTACGGCGCCTTGTTCGTGTAAGAGCAGGCTTAAAAGAAGACTCTTTTGGAAATACTTTACCTTTGTTTTTTTGCTTTTCTGGCGGGTTTTATTGATTCGATAGTAGGAGGCGGCGGCCTGATCCAAACGCCGGCCATGCTCATTTTACTGCCCCAGGTACCGATTGCCAGTTTGCTGGGCACCGGTAAATTAGCCGGAATTTCAGGTACTACCGCGGCATTATTGCGCTATCGCCGGAGCGTACAAATTAAATGGAGCAACATTTTACCTACGGCGGTAGCGGCATTTATTTTTTCTTTTGTCGGAGCGCGTACGGTGAGTGCTATTCCCACGGATATGCTGCGCCCGGTAATTTTAGTCTTATTAATTGGAGTAGCCGGTTATACCTTTCTGCGGAAAGATTTTGGTAGCTTTCATGCTCCTCGTTTATCGGAAAATAAGGAAAAAATATACGGGGTAATGGTAGGTTTACTAATTGGTTTTTACGACGGCTTTTTTGGCCCTGGCACTGGCAGTTTTTTGATATTTATTTTTATCGGCTTATTCGGGTTTAATTTTTTAGCCGCTTCGGCTTCGGCAAAGGTAGTAAATGTAGCCACTAACCTTTCGGCTTTGCTATATTTTGCTTTTACGAACCAGGTTTTATATCAAATTGGTATTCCGATGGCTATTTGCAATATTTTAGGATCAACGCTCGGTTCCCGGCTGGCTATACAAAAAGGTACTGGTTTTATCCGGGTGTTTTTTCTGATAGTGGTTATAGCTATCATCGGTAAATTTGCTTACGACAGCTTCTTTAAGGAATTCTACTAATCATTTAAATTAATACACAAGCAGTAAAAGAGCTGTCGATTACTATCTCCTTTAACTTTTGTTAAAACGCGACAATCAGTACATTCTAACGGACTCCTTAAAAACTATATTTTACTTATCGCAATCCGGATAGCGGTGGTGCCCGTAGGTTTGGTCATGTTCTTTATAAACCAACAACCTATTATGAAAAAGTTAATTACGGCCAGTGCCTTTATGCTGGCGATCTGTGCTCTGTCTTCTTCCGATGTTGCCGCGCAAACCATGGCCAAAGCTAAAATGGCGAAAGCAGGTTCTGAAAAAGGAGTGATGGTAGGCGGTGCCATGATGGTGCCTTCTAAAAACATCGTGGAAAATGCATTGGGCTCCAGCGACCATACCACTTTAGTAGCCGCTGTAAAAGCAGCTGGTTTAGTAGAAACCCTTAGCGGAACCGGACCTTTTACGGTGTTTGCTCCTACTAACGCGGCTTTCGAGAAATTACCTGCCGGCACCGTCGACGAGCTGGTAAAACCGGAAAGCAAAGAAAAATTAACGTCTATCCTTACGTACCACGTGGTGCCGGGAGCTTTACGCGCCAAAGATTTAAAAGATGGACAAACCTTGAAAACGGTAAACGGCGAAATGCTTACGGTAAGTAAAAAAGGCGGTAAAGTAATGATTAACGGGGCAAATGTTTCTACTCCGGATGTTATTTCCAGCAACGGCGTTACTCATGTGGTAGATACCGTTATTTTACCAACTAAATAATTTCAACTATTCCGAATTTTCCATTGTTCCTGTTTTGCAAAACGCCTGCTCCTTTGAGCAGGCGTTTTTGTTTAATTGCATTTTGTTTTCCAGCGTATTTATTAAAAATAAGCTTTTAATAGGGAGTAGCTTCTATGGATTTCAATAGTCTAACCTTTAAAAGCTACTCCGTAAGTTACCGGCTAATCGCAATCACAAAGGCAATTACGGTAAGGATTAACCCAATCATGAAAATAGTGTAGGAAATGCGCAATAGCCGGTATTTTTTGGCCAGTACATCGCCCAGGTAATAGATATCGGTAATCATGTTGGTATACAAGGCGTCTTTCTCGCGCATAATTTCGTACATGCCCGCCTGAAAATCTTCGAGCGGCAGCTTGGTAAAGTTGCCGAAGAACAACAAGTTTATTTTTTTACTTTGTACTTTATTGGGCTTAATGTTAAAACTAGTTACTTCGGGCTGCGCCGACATTATGGCCGATACCACCGAACCCAAAGTGGTTAATAATAAAATGCCCACCGGAATCATGAGAATAGGATTGCGGGTAAACTCCGTACCAATAACCGAGGTTTTAGCCCCTAAATAAGTTATAATCACCGACATAATAATCGCATTGAGGCTTATCATCATATTGGCTTTATTATCCGCAATGGAACTCAGGTTCATGTGGTTGCTGTACGTGCTCTGAAACATGGTTTCAATGCCGCGTTTGGGCTGGGCAAACGTTTTACGCTTTTTCTTTTCGGCCTTTTTCTCTTTTTTGGTGCTTTCTACCAGAATATCGCGTTGTTCTTGTATATTTTTAGCTAACTGGTCGTTGTACCGGCGTTGCGCGGCTTCGGTATGAAACTGAGTAGCTTGTAAAAAGTCGAGCTGGTATTGCGCCCATTCCGCATCGGTATAAAAATTATTCAAGAAGATTTCCCATTCGGCTCGCAGCAATTCTGCATTCGGGAAAAAAGTTTTTTTGCCAATATTCGAAATATCCGCATCTACCAAAATTTCTTCTAACAAATTGGCGGGTTTTACGCTGGCTTTGGTAGCTAAAATGCAAGAGCTAATACGTTGAATTTGAGCGGGCGGGTAATTTTCTTGTTGCAGAAAAGCGGTAGCTATTTCCACGCTGCGTTCTTCGTGACCTTGGTAAATATCTAAATAGCCCGTATCGTGAAACCAGGCGGCTAAAAGCAAAATTTCTTTTTCTGATTCCGGTAGTTGGTACGCATCGGCCAGAATACTAGCTTCCTGCACGATATCCGAAGTATGTTTATAATTGTGATAAACGTATTTCTTAGAAAGTTTTTCTTTAAAAAGCGCCAAAACATAGTTATTCGCTTTCTTAATAATTTCTTGTTCTATTTTTAAAGTAAGTGGCGTTTCCATAAAGTAATAACGGGGCGCATAAATGAATAAAGGATAAGGGTGGTAAATACTTCGACGAAATTAGTTTAGCCTACCATTTAAAGTAGCTGACTGATTACCAAATAATTATTAGTCGAACAACGAACAACTACTTATCAAGCTCTGTAAACCAGTAAAACGCTAATTATTACCGTAAGGTTAACTTAACGTTTCGGAGGCAGCAAAAGGAAGCTATTTACCTAACTAAATTAACTTTTTTTCGAGAATTACCAGTAAGTATTTGGCTTTTATATTGGGTGAATCATAAACAGAACTTTATTTTCCGGATTAATAATTCAGTGGTTAGGGGTAGCACAGTTTGTTTGCTTTTGCCGGTACTAAAAACTGTAAAGGCATCTTTATTATTTTACCAACCTACCTTCCGGTAATGTATCAAACAATACATTTCTGGCAAAATAAATTGTTTATCCTGCACTGGCTAATGAGTAACAGCATTTGGTGGTGAATAATATAGCTTAATAATAAAGATTGTAGCTCAAAATCAGTATATTAGGTGCGTTTTACGCGAAAGTATTTATAAGTAAAGCCTTCGATAACTTACCTAACTGATACGAAAATGAGTACTACTTCTTTACCAAACACAAAATCCTCGAAAGGATTACACATTGTTTTATGGATTTTGCAAGTGGCCCTGGCCGGTATGTTTATTATGGCCGGATTCATGAAACTGACTACTCCCGTAGAACAATTAGGAACTCAAATGGCTTGGGTGAAAGATGTATCCGCTGGCCTGGTACGTTTTATTGGCGCTTCCGAATTGCTCGGCGGGCTAGGGCTGGTATTGCCTTCTTTACTCAGAATTAAGCCTTGGCTAACTCCTTTAGCGGCTATCGGCCTTGCTTTAATTATGTTCCTGGCCGCCATTTTTCACATTTCACGAGGCGAAACCGGTGCGCTGGGCATAAACTTTATTTTGGCGGCGCTTGCTATTTTCATAGCTTGGGGCCGCTCTAAAAAGGCTCCTATTCATACAAGAAACCTCCAGGCTTAAATCAAGAATTGTTTCTCATAACAAATCAGGGCAATGCTTTAAATTATATTTTTAGCTTTCATTAAAACCAGAAATTTGCCTGATTCTCAAACCAGATTAATTTTTGGTTTTGCTCTCTTTCATAGATAAATAAATAAAATACAGGAAAGTAGAATTACTTGCCTCAGCTTTTTAGCTTGTTATTTTCTAGAACATCTTCGAAACAAAATCTCCTGCTTTACTCCATTCGGTCACGCTGCTTTCTTAATCTTGAGCGTAATATTCTGTTGAAAACGCGTTATTAGAAGAAAATATTTTTGCCATCCTATACATCAGGTAGGATAATGCGTATACTCTTTCCAACTGACCCAAAAACACCTTTTTATTTTCCCTGAAGGAAGCTCTGGCTGGTAAGTAGCCGGAAAAGCTGCTGCTGATTGGTTGAATGGGCCGGCTGTTCATTTTTAAACAAATAGGTTCTCTCCGAAGTATTTGTTTCGGGATTTATCCGGTTTCTATGCATAAAAATTACCTGAGTAGTTTACTTTACTGGCTTTTTCTTTTTTTTCTATCCGCCTGCGCGGTTCACCCACCTTATTACCGGCAAGATGTAGCCAACTGGCGGCAAAATACCCCTCCGGCACCCAGCCAATTAAATTATAGCATTTTTCTGATTGGAGACGTGGGAGCGCCCGCCCGCAACCCATTGGAACCTTCGCTGAATTTGCTGCACCGGCAAATTATGGCAGCCGGCGAAAAAAGTGCCGTTGTTTTTTTAGGAGATAATATTTATTCCTACGGTCTAACGGAGCCAGGCAGCCCCGGCCGGAAAACCGACGAAGAGCGCATGCGCACCCAACTGGATATTTTTAAAGGTTACCAAGGCGAAAAGTACATGATTCCGGGCAACCACGACTGGGCTCAGGGTCAACCCGGCGGTTTGCAATCGGTTATTCGGCAGGAAGCTTTTGTGGAAGAATACCTGCAGGATACTGCCGCGGTGAGTGGGGGAAACTTTTTCGTGCCCGACGAAGGCTGTCCGGGTCCGTACGAGGTTTTTCTGCAGGAAGATATGGTGTTAATTGCGCTTAATTCGCAGTGGTGGCTGCAAAGCGAAGAACGCCCTTACGGTCCTAATAATTACTGCAACGTTTCCGACGAAGCCGAGGTGCTGGTGCAACTGGAAGATATTATCAGCAAGAACAGCGGCAAAAACATTATGGTGGTGGGGCACCATCCTTTGCAGACCAACGGTACCCACGGCGGTAATTTCCGGTTAACCGACCATCTTTTTCCATTAACCATGTTAAATCCTTGGTTGGTAATTCCGCTGCCCATAATTGGTTCTATTTACCCTTGGGCGCGTCGGTACGGGGGTATTAGTCAGGATATTCCGCATCCCAAGTACCAGGCCTACGTGAACGGTTTAATGAATATTTTTAATAAATACCCAAACGTAGTGTATGCGGCCGGACATGACCATAACTTACAATACTTTAAAACAAATAATGTACGCGCTATTGTGAGTGGCTCGGGCTGCAAAACGCAATACATGAAACGGGGTGGCGGCCAAGCGCAGTTTGGGCACGAGGAAAAAGGGTATGCCCTGGTAAATTATTACAACAACGGCGAAGCCTGGCTCGAATTCTGGGAACCGAAAGGCAACGGCGACCAAGGGGAACTAATGTTCCGGACTAAATTGTATGAGCGCCAGAATGCTGCCCCGGTTAAGGAAATACCCGTAGTAACATCCAATATCAGTTTTAAAGATAGCAGCATTACTGTAGCCGCGAATCCGGAGCAATACCAGGCGGGTAAAACCAAGCAATTTTTATTGGGTACGCATTATCGTCGCGAATGGGCAACGCCGGTAAAAATGCCGCTGTTAGACTTGCAAACCGAACAAGAAGGCCTGGTGCCTTACCGTTTGGGGGGTGGTAAACAAACAACTTCGCTTCGGTTACGCAACGAGGCTGGCCGGGAGTTCTCGCTTCGATCGGTTAATAAAAATCCTTCGCCCCTACTACCCACTGATTTACGTCAAACCTTAATGCAGGACTTGCTCCAGGACCAAATTTCGGCGCAGCATCCTTACGGTGCGTTAATATTGCCGCCTTTAGCTGATGCCGCCGGAGTGTACCACGTAAATCCCAGACTGGTATTCGTGCCCAACGATCCGCGTTTAGGTAAATACCAGGCCATTTTTAATAACCAGGTAGCCATTCTGGAAGAAAACCCCGACGAAGACCACCGCAACGTGGCTAGTTTAGGGAATGCGAAAAATTTAGTGGGCACCGACAAAGTACTCGAACGCAAACGCGAGGATAACGATAATACGGTAAGCGAAGTAAGTTTTGCCCGCGCCCGGCTTTTTGATATGTTAATCGGGGATTGGGACCGGCACGAAGGGCAGTGGCGCTGGATAGAACGTAAAACCGAAGATGAACGCGTTTTTGAACCGGTACCCAAAGACCGGGATGTAGTGTTTTTTAAAACCGATGGTTTTATTCCCTACTTGCTTACCCGAAAATGGGCTTTGCGGAATGTGCAGGATTTTGGCTACGAATTTAAAGATTACATAGGCTTGAATTTAACCGCCTTCACCACCGATCGCACTTTTTTAGCCTCTGTAACCAAAGAACAATGGGTAGCCGAAGCGGAAAAAATAAAACAAAATGTTACCGATGCCATTATCCAGCAAGCGATTCAACTCTGGCCCCCGGAAATAGCTAATCTATCGGGACCAGAAATCGCGGCCAAACTCAAATCCCGCCGGGATCGGTTACCCCAATTAGCCGCGGATTATTATACTTTTCTGTCCAAAACGGTAGATGTGGTGGGCAGCGATAAACGCGAAAAATTTACCGTAACCCGCTTAAATAACGATCAAACCCAGGTAGTAGTCAATAATATTCGCCGCGATGGTTCCCTTGGCCGACAGGTATACGACCGTACTTTCCGGACGAATGAAACCAAGGAAATCCGATTATATGGCTTGGGGGGCGACGATGTTTTTAACGTGAGCGGAAAGGTAGACAAAGGTATTCGGGTACGTATAATTGGCGGCAGCGACCGCGACAGCATTACGGATAATTCAGTGGTAAAAGGCTTAAGTCGCAAAACCATGGTGTACGATACCAAAGCCGGTAATTTCCTGGCTTTCGGACCGGAAACCAAAGATGAGACGCAGGAATACAAAGAAGTAAACCGCTACGACCGTACGGCCCCCCAGATGCCGTACTTCGGGCCCCGCTTGCCTTTGGGTTTTAACCCCGATGATAGATTTTTCCTGGGACTTGGTTTCGTTTACCGCACGCGTAAATTCCGGCGAGAGCCTTATGCCGCCGAACATCGTTTGCAGGGTAATTACCTTTTCGCCTCTTCGTCTTATAACCTGCACTACCAGGCCGATTTTAAACGCTTATTGGGGAACTACGATGTAGGCGTAAAATCGTATTATTATGGCTTCCAGCCCTTATTTAATTACTTTGGCCAAGGCAACAAAACACAAGCTGATTTAAATCAAATGAAAGATTACCGGCTCCAGTTTTCGCATTTTTACTTCTCGCCTACAATAAACAAAGATATATTTAGCTTCCTGAAATTTGGTATCGGCCCGCAATACGATAATTTCCGGATAGATTCCGCTACTTCCGGCCACCAGGCCCGTGGATTGGTACAAACCAGCGACGAATCAGTTGGCGTTTACGAAACGAATAAATACCTGGGCTTGCGGTTTTTCCTGAACCTGGAAGCGGTGAGTAGCCCCTTGAATCCGTACATTGGCATTAAGTTTTTGAACGAAGTAACCTTTAACCGCGAATTACGCCACAACCAATTGCGGTATACCAGCCTTAATTCGCAGGCGGTGTTTTATCTTACCCCAAGTTTTCCTTTTCAGTTAACCTGGGCCGGCCGGTTAGGGGCTTCTCATAATTTTGGCGATTACCGCTTTTTTCAGGCGAATACCTTGGGCGGCACTACCAATCTGCGGGGGTACAACCGGAACCGTTTTGCCGGCCGCAGTACGGTTTACGCCAACGCCGAGGCCCGTCTTCAATTATTTAAGTTTAACCAGTATTTGTTTCCGGGTAAGTTCGGTACGCTATTGTTTTACGATACCGGCCGGGTATTTGCCGACAATGATACTTCCCAAAAATTATTTAAGGATTTGCACCACAGCTATGGGATAGGCGCCTGGGTAGACTTTTTTAACCGGGCGGTTTTTTCCGGCACGTATTCCATTGGCGGCGAAGCTCGTTATTTTAACCTTTCCTACGGCTTTTTCTTTTAAGCGCTTTTCTGGGTTGAGTGAGGAGAAGGTAGGTTTTATCTATGTCTCTAAGGCTGTTTGCTAAATAGTTTAAATCATTTGCTTTATAGAGTTATATTTAATCTATCTAAAAATATTCAAGTAGATGATTGTATAATTGGTCTTCGATATATTTACTTGCGGATATTGTAGTAATGGAGAATTTAGCCAGAATTCTGAAATTTAACAGATTCGTATTTAGCAAAAACAAAACTAATCCTCCGTACATAATGCAGATAACGGGAACAGTTCCTTTTATCTGCTAGTTACCTTCAATTTTAATGATAACAGATAAAGAAGGAATAAATGGTAGCCAAAACTGGTTCAACGGCTATATCGACAAAATTGAGAAGGCTACAGGCCAAAATCATAAAAAATTTGGCGACTTCTTTCTCTGCCCTTGTTGCGGCTACCCAACTTTGACGGAAAGAGTAGCTTGGGATATATGCGTTCTATGCCACTGGGAAGATGACGGACAAGATGACCCGCATGCGCATGAAGTCTGGGGAGGGCCTAACTCAAACTACTCACTTTCGGAAGCACGCGAGAACTTCAGGAAACACTACACTATGTATCGACCTTCTGACGAACGTGCTTTCAGTAACGGGAGAGTAAGAAAGAGCTCATCAGGTAAACTATTACTAGATAAGGTTGCCCTGAAGAAATCAATAATAGAGAGGTACCAGCAACTCTTCAACACAACAGATGAAAAGCAGATACAGAACCTGTGGCGGGAGATTGAAAAGCTTGAGAAGAAACTATAGAAAGAAAAAACAGAAGGTAACAACACCTAAACGTCAGTCTCGGCCGACGGCCTCGCCCGTCGTTTAGCCCAGTACGTTACCATAAATTTTAAACATAGAATCTTTATAATGAAAAGAGCAGATATCTACAGCGTTGGTTCAAACAATTATGTTGCTTACTTGATGTTAACTGATAGTTCAAATAACAGATTCAATATTTATGATAGTTAAAGCAATAATTACGTTGCTTATGGTAATATAAATGGTAATAACATAGTGATTTATGATTCATCTACGAACAACTACATTTCTTATGAAAGTTTAAATGGTAAACAATTTGATATTTACGATAGCCAAACAAATCAATATATTCAATATGGAATGTTTCAGTAACCTATAAATAGAGTTCCAGACTAAGGCTAAACTACTTAATCATACTTGCCTATAACAAAAAAACTCGTGCCAACAATGTATAAACTTCACCCTCGGCCGACGGCCTTGCGCGTCGTTTATACGCGGCCGTTGGAAAGTCAAATAATAAAAAGTAGTGATTAGACAGCTTTACATGATTCTAAACTTCATCATTTTAATCTCTGTTAGTCAACTGTTGCTCTATCTAATTATAGATAAACTAAATTTTAGATATGGAAAAGTTTTAATACTAACTTTAATATTAGTAGGGCATTTTTTTATTTTCCCTAAGTATTTTTACCCAGAACCTAATTCAGACGGAGTTAATTGTGGTATGCCAGTTTTAGGAATTACCTTTGCGTTTTGGGTATTTGGCAGTGCTATTACCTTGTTAGTGCATTCCATTTATTCTTTCATAAAAAATAGAATAAACCCCCTACTCACAACAATAGCTAAACACATTCAATTGTGTCTTAGTCCAGTACATTAGGCTCCGTCAGGAGAAACGAAAATGCGAGACAATCGATTAATATGGAGATATTTATTGCAGTTACAAACTATCTGACTTTTGTATTTATAATAATAGTTCCGATTTTACTAATCATGGTTTTGAAGAGAATCAAAATTAAAAAATTTATGATTTTCTATTTTTTAATTAGCTTGTTCGTGTCTGGGGTTCTCATTTGGTTTTCTACATGGTGGGGTTATGAATCTGATTTAATTCTATTGAAGCAATATGGTTACAATGCGTATGGAATGAATAATGTTGAATCCTATGGAAATGTTTTCCTGAAAATATGGAACGAGTAAAAAGACTTGAAACAAGTATAATGGGTGTTGGGTGGCCTTTAAAAGCAATTTTCGGATTCGTAATAGTAATACCTTATTTGGTAGTGGTTTGTGTTGGAAATATATTGATTAGCTTTAAGTAAAAAATGAACAATTTACTTATTTTTTATCTTACTGCTGTTTTCCTTTTTCCATTGTCAGCAGTTGGGAACTCAGCTGATTCTGTAGCTCTTAAAGAGAATAAGTTGTATATGGGCATAGGCTTAAGCAATACTTCTTATCATATCTATTATAAGAATCCAACTACTGAAAGTGCATTTATTGCGGGGGCTGTAGCTTCCGGGTACTTTACTCCTTTAGCCTTAAATCTAGGTTATCAAGCTAATAATAGAATAAGCCTTCAATTTGGACTCGCTTATGGAGGTAGTAAAAATCACGGCTTTTTAGCTGATGTATATGGAGTAGATTACAATTTTTACTCTAAAACTAGAGTAGTAGCAATTTCTATAACTACAAGATTTATTGTATTAAATGCTTACAAGCGCTTTCCCATTTATGCCACTGTAAGTATAATGCCTGCTTGGGGAAAAACTACCTTAAGATCCGTTGAAAACTGCAATACTGTTATAACCACTAAATCTGCGCAAGATGCCGGTATGAATCTATTTGCTACTGCCGGAGTAGGTTTTAATTATAAAATATGGCGGCGATTTACAGGTTATGCGGAAGTGCTACTAGTAAAGAGCAACTTAACCGGTGAAAATTCTAGATATTATGATTGGCGGGGGGAATCTCCTCAATACATTCAGGTAATTAGCTCCTTGGCATTTGGGTTTAATTACAATTTCCGGTGAAGTAGCAATAAAGTTTACTGATTTACCCTCTCCGTTGTGCGTAGAGTTCGCGTCAGCGGTCTCTACGTACCTACCGGAAAGCTAATCTCCTGATCAATGTCATTAAGTTAAGAAATGATAGCTTTTGGAAAATTTAATCAGATGCTGTTTGTCATCCCCCTACCCCCTTGGAAGGGGACAATTTCTCACCCAATTGGCTTAATGACATTGATCAGGAGATTGGCAGTACCAAAATGCGTAGAGCGCGTGGCTAACTCTACGCATAACATATTTAAGCGAGCAAGTGCAAGTCTCCTCAAACAAATTGGTTTAACTAGCTATTCTCTTTCTGTGGACTATGGTCTATTGACCATCGACTATCGACTAATTCACCTGCCGGCAATTTCGAGAACGTGGGTATACTTTTTAAGGGAACGCAGAATGAGAAACAGAACTGTACCTAAACCAAATACAATCTGCCAAAATTTATCTACCTGAAAACGATGGTGCACCATTAAATGACTTAGAGCATTGAGGGCAGTAAACGAGATGACCATGGCAAACAAACCGTTGTATTCGCGTTTTAACACGTTACGCAACGAAAAAGGCAGGTTAGAAGAACGCCAGCCACTGAACCGGGGAAAAAAGGCCGGGGTTTGGCGCGCCCAGTTTTCGTAGGCACTAGAGTAGCTGCGGCGCAAAAACTCTTCTTCGGCAAACATTATGCGTTCGTAGTACAGCCAGTAAGCCAGAGCGCAAATTACCACAAACCACCAGATACCCATAAACAGAAACAAGCCCAGCCACATTAAAAAATTACCTAAATACAAAGGATGGCGCACCACCGAGTAAATACCGGTATGGTTTAAACATTCGGCAATTTGTTTGTCGGTGTTGCGGCCGGAAGTACCTTTAGGCGTGTGCCCCACGGTAATGGCCCGAATAAATAAACCCACCAGCGATATAAGCAGGCAAAATGCGCCCCACAAAGTGCTGGTAACGCAGGCATAAGTTTTCTCCGGATAAAAATAAAGCAAGGCAATGGCTAACGGATAAAGTAACAGGGGCAACCAGCCTCTTCGCCGGAATAACCAGTTACCGGAACTCTCAAATTCTTCTCTTAATGGCATTCGCTCAAACTAATTACAGCAAGATAAATAACGTATCCTGCCCAACCCACACGGCTGATTAGAACCCAAAACTAGGCAAAATACTACATAACTAAACGGAAAGTTTTTCGATTAGAGGGGTTAAAAATGAAATAAAATTAATGAGGCTAAAAATTTATTCACGGATAGGTAAGCTGTTTGTAAGGCAAACCAGAATTTAGCCGGGTATTTTAGCGGCCTAGCTTTCTCTTCTTGTCCTCGTCCGGAAAGCAGAATTATTACCTGTTTACTGGCTTGCCGCTGGTACAGATTCAACTGCCTGGTACAGGTTTTGGAGGTACGAATAAGTAGCAAATTGCGCCCGGGTTTCTTTACCATCATTCCGCAGGTATTTATTTTGAATAGTACGGGCTTTGGTATTGTCGCGCAGTTGTAATTCGATTAGGTGGCGTACTTCCCGGCGTAAAGCTTCGTCGAACAAAGGAAACCCAACTTCTACCCGGCGGCTCAAGTTACGGGTCATCCAGTCGGCGGAGGCAATGTACATTTTTTCGTTGCCGTTATTGCCGAAAATAAACACGCGGGCATGTTCCAGGTAACGGTCTACGATACTGCGCACGTGAATATTCTCGCTTAAGTTTTTTACGCCCGGGTTCAGGCAGCAAATTCCCCGTACAATTAAATCGATGCGCACGCCGGCCGCGCTGGCTTCGTATAATTTTAAAATCATAGCTTCGTCTTGCAGCGAATTCATTTTTAAGATTAAGTAGGCCGCTAAACCTTTTTGCGCATTTTTAATTTCTTTATTAATCAGTTTTACAAACTTGTTACGCATGTTAAAGGGTGCCACCAGCAAGTGGCGGAACTGCTTATTAGAGTCGCGGTCCAGGAAAAACTGAAATACGCTTTGTACTTCTTTTGTCAGACGAACATCGCTGGTAAACAAACCGTGGTCGGCGTAAATGCGCGAGGTTTTTTCGTTGAAATTACCAGTACTTAAATACGCGTAGTCTACCGGTCCGTTTTTCTCTTGCCGCGTTACCAGGCATAGCTTACCATGCACTTTGTAGCCCGGTAAACCCGGAATAACGGTTGCCCCGGCTTTTTCTAGTTTGCGCGCCCAATTAATATTAGATTCTTCGTCGAAGCGGGCTTTTACCTCCACTATTACCGTTACTCTTTTGCCTTTTTTGGCGGCTTTTACCAAAGCTTTGGCCACCTTCGATTTATCGGCCACCCGGTATAAAGTGGCACTTACGGCAGTAACCGCCGGATCAGCGGCGGCTTCGTTCAGAAACTGCAATACGTATTCGAAGGACTGGTACGGATAATGGAGTAAGAAATCTTGCTGGTAAATGGCCGGGAGTAATTTTTTTTGGTTGTGCAATTCCGGATGCGGTAAAGCAGGCTGCGGCAAATACTTTAAGTGCGTTAAATTAAAATCCGGAAAGCCAAAAAAATCGCGAAAATTATGGTAACGGCTACCCCTTACCAACTCTTCGGAGGTAATATGGATCAGCCGGCAAATAGCGTCGATGAGTAAAGGAGGAGTGGCGCTGTCGTAGAGCAGGCGCGAGGGATAACCCATTTCGCGCTTCTTCAGGCTGCGTTTAATTTTGGCTAGTAAATTCTCGGAAACTTCTTCTTCCATATCCAGTTCAGCGTCGCGGGATATTTTAATGGCATAGGCCGTAGCTGAATCGTACTCCGGAAATAGTTGCAGTAAATTAAACCGGATCACATCGTCCAAAAACATGACAAAATGCTCGGCTTGCTGAGTAGGCAATGCTACGAAACGGCTGCCGTGTTTTTGGGTGGGTACTTCCAGAATAGCGGTAGCAGCTGGTTGCCCGGCTTGGGTAAGCTCGATTAATAAATAAAGCGTTTGATCTTTCAGGAAAAAGAAATTTACTTCTGGGGTAAGCAGCACCGGCTTTAATAATTCTTGTACTTTTAGGGCAAAATAATCCCGGACGAAGGGTTCCTGCTCCGGCCGGAGGGTTTTTTCGTCGAGTAAATATATTTTTTCGGCGCGTAAAGCGGGCAAAATCTGGTTACGGAAAGTTTCGCCTAGTTTTTCCTGCTGGCGGGCTACTTCAACTAAAACCTGGTCTAATTCTTCGCTCGGGTCTTGGGCCAATTTCTGACGGGTGCGTTTTTTAAGCTGAATTAGCCGTTTGAGCGTAGCCACGCGCACTTTAAAATACTCATCGAGGTTCGAAGAGAAAATAGCCAGAAACTGAATCCGCTCCAACAAAGGCACCGAAGCATCTTTGGCTTCCTGCAACACGCGGTAATTAAAAGCCAGCCAGCTAAGTTCGCGACTCTGAATTTTCTTATTCTCTTCCATCACAATTTAAGGTAAATCGCCGATAGCCTTACGCAGAAAAGCCCCTGAAGAGTTAAGTAAAAGAAGAAAATGTATAAATTATTTGTGGTTTTTCGGGAAATCATAAAAAAGAAGAGCCGCATTTTCCTGATTAATCTCTTTCCAAGAAAGGCAGGTAAAACGTAGGCTTACGACTGCGGCCGTCGGCATATCCACAATATGTTCCGGCGATAACATATTCGCCAAGTCGGAAATATCCGGGTTATGGCCGACCAGCATCAGGCTATCGACAGCATCGGACGTTTTCTGAATAATGCGGTATAATTCTTCTTTGCTGGCGCCGTAAATATTTTCGTCGATTACCATTCTGCTGGTTTCGTAGTCTAGTTCTTTGGCTACCAGCGAGGCGGTAGTAAGCGCCCGCACCGCCGAACTGGAAATAATCAAATCCAGTTCTATGTCGCGCGATAATAATTCCCGACCGATTAAAGGAGCGTCGTGGCGGCCCCGGTTATTCAAAGGCCGGTCGTGGTCGCTGAGTTCTTCAAAATTCCAACTCGATTTCGCGTGCCGAAGCAGGTATAAGGTTTTCATAGGCGAGGCTTTAAGGGTTGAAGGCAAGGTAAAGTGCCGGTTAAATTAGAAAATCTTATTCAAAAAGATACTACCCGCTATTGCTCTCTATACTGTTAGGGTTTAGAAATTGTTATAAAGGCAAAGAAGCAGACAACTACTAGCTAAAGAATGAACAACTCCTTGCGGCAACCTTGTAGTAGGTTAGTTAGAAAAAAACCTTTCTTTAAATCCTGGTGTCAGCCGCATTGGTTGAATTACCCTGATAATGGTTTGTGCTTTTCTTCGGAACATTATTGCTCGTATATCCTAGCTTTTTTTTACCTAACCCTTTAATTAGCATCTATAAAAGTGGGTGATGCAGACGTGGGCTGGCCTACATCTCCCGGATGAAGCAATTGTTTTTTAATTTTATTTCACCTTAAGCGCCAACAGTTCCCGTCTTAACTTCCCCGGCTCGCTGGTAATGGGCAATAATAACGCCCGTGGAGGTAACAGTACTTTCGGTTAAGGTAAATGCAGCCGGAATTGGACCGTTGTCAAATAATTTTTTTCCTTCGCCCAGCGTTAACGGGTGAATCATGAGCCAGAGTTCGTCGACTAAATCATGCTTTAATAGTAGCTGAATGAGCTGGCTGCTGCCCCAAACTTTCATGTCAGAACCATCGGAATTTTTGAGCTTTTCGATATCCGCCAGGCTTTCCAGGAAAACGGAGTTTTCCCAATCTGACTTTTTCAGGGTCGTGGACAAAACGTATTTTGTAACCTCATTAATACCCGGCCAGCGATCGGCATGTTCGGGCCAGAAGTTCTCCCAAATCTCAAATGTTTGTCTGCCCAAAAGCAGATCGGCCGGTTTCATGAGTTTTTCCATGAACTTGCCACCAACTTCGTCGCCATAAGGCGCCACCCAACCGCCGTATTGGAAGCCGCCGGAGGTGTCTTCTTCCGGTCCGCCAGGTGCTTGCATTACCCCATCTAACGTAATCATGGATAGCACAATTATTTTTCGCATATTATTTTGTCAGCTTCCCGTTTTTAGAACTGGGTAAAAGTATAAATTTGTTTAAGTGGATAATAGTAGGTCAAGTTGTTTTTTTCTGGCGAACTCCATAGGTGCCATTCCGGCTAAAGCATCATGGGGTCTTTTATAATTGTAATCCTGTAACCACCCTGTTGTAATTTCTCTTACCTCCTCGAGGTTCTCAAATAAGTAAGCATCTAAAACATGCCGGCGAAAAGTACCGTTAAACCGTTCCACAAAGGCATTCTGCGTCGGCTTGCCGGGTTGGATAAAGACAAACTCAATTCCATGTATCTGGCTCCATTCAGTCATTAAGGTAGCCATAAACTCTGGCCCATTATCCATTCTAATCCGCTTAGGTTTTTCCCTACGTTTAATCAAATGATTCAGCACCCAGACTACCCGGTTGCTTTTTAAGGAGAAATCCACTTCCATATGCAAGGCTTCCCGATTGTAATCATCCAACACATGGAAGGAGCGGAACTTTCTGCCATTCAGTAAAGCATCACTCATAAAGTCAATCGACCAGGTATGGTTTAACTCTTTCGGCACCTGTAAAGGCTGTTGAATACGGGCCGGCAATCGCTTTTTCGCTTTGCGCCGCAGGTTTAAGCCCAAGGCTGTGTAGATGCGGTGGACCCGTTTATGATTCCAAGGCTGTCCTTCCTGGCGTAATCGTCCAAAAGCCTTCCAGAAGCCTTCTCGGGGGTGTTGCTCGGCTTTCTGCCGTAAAGCTTGCTCTACTGGCTGATCCTCTTTATGCGATTGATAGTAATACACCGACTTACTTAAGTTTAATACCCGGCACGCCCTGCTGATGCCGGCCTGAGGCTGCTGATGTACTTCTTGCACCATCTGGCGCTTCTGACAGGGCTTCAGAGCTTTTTTTCAATAATCTCCTTAGCTAGCTTCAGGTCCAAAGCTAGTTCCGCGTACATGGCTTTGAGCCGTCGGTTCTCTTCTTCTAAGTCTTTGAGCCGCTTGAGCTCGGTCGCATCCATGCCATTGTAGCGCTGACGCCACTTGTAAAAAGCCGCTTGGCTCACACCATGCTCCCGGCTAATATCAGCGGCACTTTTGCCTTCCTCAAACTCCTTGAGGATTTTGGCAATTTGTTGGGGAGTGAAGGTTTTCCTTTTCATAAATACTGTTCTAAGTTAAGATATTTTCTCTTCCGAAACAGTTCTATTTGCGGGGAAGCTGACAATTTTACCTCCTCTTATAATTTATTTTAAAAAGCTTCTTTTAAACTAATTTTAGTACGCTACAAATCTAGTTAAGAATACGTTGCCGTACGGGGGGGATGCGACAATTTTGGGGCTAAAAGCGGCAGTATGAAGAAGTAAGTTAGTATGAAAGGATTTGTCGCCATCATGCTTTACTGCTACTATTCCAGGGGTATTGCCAAATTCAGGGTTTGGCATTCCTGAAGTAGATTAAAGTTATGTTAATTACGAATTGTTCCTAGCTTTAAAAGTAATGCCTTTGCTATTTTTTTGTCTTATTATGCTGGCAGCAATGTTTTTGTTTCCGCTAGTTTTATGCTAGCTCAATTGGTAAATAAATTCTTCTATCTCCGTTTTTCGGGCATTGGCAAAGCCTTTGTCTTTGCCAATTTTGACAAAACCACCTTTCTCTAAAACTTTCTGTGAACCGAAATTGTCAAAGGCCACTCTTCCGAAAATAGGTCTTGTTTTTTCAACGTTTAAGAAATTTTTAAGGGCCTTTGTGGCCACTCCTTTATTCCAAAACTTTTTGTCAATCCAATAGGTAATTCCTGCTTCGCCTTTTATTTCAAACTTTGCTATACTTCCTGCAATAATTTTGTCGACAATTATGGTTTGCATATTCACCGTTGGGTCGTTCCATAATTTTAAATATTTACTAATGTAGGCTGATTTGTTAGTTGGGTCTACGGAGGTAAATGCAGCTAGGTGATTGGCTTCTTCGTCCAACTGAAAAATAAAGAATGTCTCTAAATCCTTTGGTTCTGTCGGACGCAAAATAATTTCCATATCGTTTATCATTTATTTAACCGGCTTATTTCGCTCTAAGTCGGTTGTCTAAGAAAACTGTCAAGGGTAACTTTAATAGTGGTTGGGAAGTTTAATATTGCTGGCCACGGCAACGTGCATGCAAAGCTTGCTCCAGCGCAGCAAGGGTTATATATACCTTTGGTTAAGCAGCGTTTTTCTCAAATTTTCTTGTACTTTCTAGCTCTTTCTGCTTGTTTATCATTTCTTGTTCCAAATCATAATCATGCTGCAATCCAAGCCAAAATTTCGGAGAATTGCCGAAGTAGCGGCTTAATCTAAGGGATGTATCCGCAGTAATTCTCCTATTGCCTTTCAAGATTTCTGATATCCTGGTCTGAGGAATATTTATGTCTTTAGATAACCGGTAAGCCGTAATGTTTAGAGGCACAAAAAATTCTTCTTGCAATACTTCTCCCGGATGAATATTAGGTAATTTTTCCATTTCTTTAATGATAGGCAATGATTTCTACTTCCGAAGATTGTCCGTTGTTCCATTTGAAGATGATTCTCCACTGATCGTTTATTCGGATGCTGTAAAATTCCTTCAGAATACCGGAC
The DNA here is from genome assembly GCF_003023845.1 of Adhaeribacter arboris. Taxonomy (NCBI): domain Bacteria; kingdom Pseudomonadati; phylum Bacteroidota; class Cytophagia; order Cytophagales; family Hymenobacteraceae; genus Adhaeribacter; species Adhaeribacter arboris. Next base: position 5,672,042 of record NZ_PYFT01000001.1, read on the forward strand.
AGCTTTTCTAATCTATTAGAAGGAGGAACCTTCAAGTCCGCTATATTCTGTGAGTTGTTCAGCATCCTCAATTTACGTCTGCCAATTGCCTGGATTCCTATTTAGAGTTTAGTAACCCGTTCTCCATTCCAAATCTTCTCTGTCTCTTTTGCGCCAAAAGATATAATTATACTTCTGCTTTACGATAGTAATGCTAAAAGTAAATATTGTTCTCTGATTTATATTCTGGAAGATAGGTTTTCTTAAATAATGCCTAACGTTTCTGCTAGGGCACGTTTTAATGTGCTTTAGGTTTTGTTGGGCGCTGATTTGTTTAATATACTTTTACTGTATCTTTTCCTATTAAGAAAATACCACCTCTATTGTACATCCACTTTCTTCCTTTTGCGTCTTTCACAAATTCTTTTCTTATCCATGGGTTTGGAGATTCTTGGCTGTTTGAAATAGAATCAACGATTGTCCACTTAAGTTCTGAGCTGGTATCTACCAATTTATAAATCTTGTTATTATAGTCAATTATCTTCAATGGCTCATTTGGTTGAGAATAAAAGTCTGCTGGAAATAACTCTTTGGTATCTAATTCATATGTGATCCAGCTTCTGCCTTTATTATTAGATAAATATAAAGTACTCCGGTCTGCTTCATGTATGCCTTGCCAGCTATGAATCCCCCATATACGTCCCTCAACGTCTATAGTCATCTTGATGATTAATCCAGGTGTTGCTACTTCATTCCAAGTTTTTCCAGCATCCATTGTCAGCACCAACCCATTGTACTGTGTTGCGGCAATTAGAGTGTCCTTAGTTATTGGTAGAAGGTCATAAGTTGCAGAGGGATACTTCTTTTTAGCTAATTTCCTTATTCGAGCAGATTCCTCAATTCTTCTCTTTTCCCATTCTTTACTCCCATAAACTATAATCTTAGAATTAATCTTGTCCTCATCATTTTTCTTTTTGCTATTACAGCTAAAAAGAAATAATGTGGTGAAAACCCAAAAGAATATTCCTTTCATAATTTAATTAACGCCCAACGTTTTGGCTAAAAGGCGTTTTAATGCTTTTTAGTTAGTGTTGTAGGTAGTTGTTTTTATTATTTACTTGGATAATGGATTCAAATTTATTCACCAGTCTTCTGGTTGCTCTACGCATTTCAAAATATAGAATGAAATTGAAGAAGGGCAATAATATTAAAACAAGACCTTTAGGAACTTCTAAAAAAGTGTCAATCCCGAAAAGTTCACCCAAAAAAAGAATAGTGATTATGTAAAAGAAGAAGATAAGAACAATGTTAGGTCGACATTTTACCAAAATGCTTGTACCATTTTCCTCTTGTTTTAGCTTTCCGTTTAAATAGGCAGGTTTAGAACCGAAGCTTCCACTGCCTATTATCATAAAGTTGAAAAAGGTAGTAAACTCAAAGGTGTCATTACTTTTGAAACTTCCTGTAAGGTTATCTGAGTATTCGAACCATTTTTTCTCCGCAATAGCTTTGATCCTCGCTCTTACAGTTCCTATAGATTCACGAATTTTATATTCTTCTCTCTCAGTAAATAAAATATCCATTTACTTGTTATAATTTCCTATAACGGTCTCGTGCATGAGACGTGCAAGGTCGTCGGCCGTAGCATGACTTATGCACTTTGTTGTGGGTAGTGATTCTTTTCCTAAAGCAATCCATTAAATTCACACCCTAAAAACTTTCCTCCTTTTAGCAAGACAGTAACTGTTGGTCCAATTAAAAATATAATCAAAGGGAGTAAAACTATTAGGCTATAAAGAATGAACTTATTTATTCTTTTCCCTTTATATTTTTTTACCAAATCATAAATGTGCTTATTTCTAATGTACTTTTTATAAACTATATAAATTAATAATCCTAAAATGCAGAATATAGTGATGGTCAAGACACTCTTATCATAAGCTAATGAGTTATTGAAGCACAGTTTGTTTACAACTTCACTTACAGGAAGATATATACTGAAGAGTAATAGGAAGTAGAAAAAGCTTATGTATAGCGTAATATTAAGTTCCGCAGGCTCTTTCTTCTTTTTATATTCTTCAAATAGCTTAGCGAAGAAAAAGTCCATGTATCAGTATTAAGCTAATATAAGTTTCTAAAATTTATTTTCATTACCCACAACTACCGGATATACGGAACTGTTCCGGTTATCGGCAATATAATTTAGCTACTTATTCCATATATCCGCCCAAAAACAACCGATAACCGGAATAGATCTTATATACTTTTAAATGTACCGAAAGCTTTACAGACTAATAAAGTTTAAAATATATGGCAGTAAAAAGTTTCTAAAAATAAAAGTGCCAACTAGATCCGCAACTTATTGCTTAATACCATACTTACGCAAGTCGGCGTCGATGCGGCTGTTCCAGGCTTCTTGGGCCCCAGAGTTGGTGCCGTGGCCGGTTTCACCATCGTACTTTTCCTGCATCCGGTTCATTTCCCGGAACGATTCGATAAATTTGTACTGCACCATGCTGTTATAATCGTTCAGGGTTAAACTATCGGGTTGAATTTTGCGCTTGAAGCGCTCGGCTACCAGTTTTACAATATCGAAGTGCCGTTGTTCGTGGTTTAAGCTGTAGGCATCGCGGGCGGCATCTTTCACCCACGACGAGCTCCGGATTACGTATACTTTTACGGTTAAATTCAACTGAATCACGCCGTTTACTACTTCGCTGCCCCCTTGGTAAGCAAAACTCGGGAAAACCAAGGCGGCATATTTCCCGCCGCGAGGCGTAGCCGTAAAATCATTCCACTTTAAAGGGCGGTTAGGCGTGTAAAAAACGGTATCATCTTCGGCGTCGCGAATGTAATCCGTAAAATTCACCTGAATACCGGTGGCGAGTTTTTCATTTCGGCCGGCTTCCTGGTCCATCCAAATGTTAATGTACCTTATTCCGGCAATTAACGACTGGCGCAAAGTTGGTTCTATCACCGAAAAAGAATTTGCCGGCCGGCTGTAACGAGCGCCGCCCCGGTATTCTACCAAGTGCACCGGTTTACCTTCGCGCCGGTAATCATAAGCCAGCGCAATAGTAATTTTACCCTCTACCCGGCCTTTCGTAGCACCAGGAGTTTCTACCACTTTACATTCTTTCAGGCGAATAATGAGAGGGCGTAGTTTATTGTTCTGAGACCAACTGCGCTGAATAAATTCGCGGATTCCTGCCAGGCCACCTCCTTGTAAATCTACGGGTTGGGGAGTGGTAGGCAAAGGTAAACCGGGCGAGGCCGGAGTTGGTATTAAATACGCAACCGCTTTGCGGTCTTCGCGTTCGTCTTTTACTTCGGCAATATAAAATTCTTTGGGAGTAAACGGTAGGGGCGCGGGGCGTAAAACAATAGGCGCCATTTTTACGGTAGGTTGCCGGGCAGCGCCGCAAACCAAGGTAAGTACTATAAGTAACCAGGTGGCAATTCTATAACGAGCGATTAATACGTTTGTCCTTTTCTGTAGCAACAAGGTAAATTTATTTTTAAATAGATATGTCGTTTATAACGAAAATGCCGGAAGAATAATCTTATAACTCAAGCAAATAAACGCGTGCCATCTTATTCGGGTCCGGCGACTTAAAAACATTTACGGCTTTAATTCGGTTCGTTCCTGTAAACTTGCCCGGTGGCGATGATGGATTATATTTATTTGGGAAAAATCAGCCTTGGGTCATTCATTAAAACTAGTTCGCTAAAAACTAAAAAGACTTTAACGTAGTATGAAGCCATATTCTTACTATTGCCGCTATTATGTCTAAACGATCAGCTCTATGACTAAATCCATTTTTATTGCGTCGGCCGAACCTTACAGTGGTAAATCGTTGGTAGCACTAGGTTTGGTGAACATGCTGCTGGGGAAAGCGCAAAAAATCGGTTATTATAAACCAATTATTCAGTCCAATCCGGCCGAGAAGAAGGATGTGCATATCCAAACCATTGTGAATTATTTTAATCTGCCGGTACAATACTCCGATACTTTTGCTTTTACGGGTCAGGAGGTACTGCGCCTGATTGAAGCGGATAACGAAGGAGAAATTATTGATACCATTATCGGTAAGTTTAAGCAGTTCGAAGAAAACTACGATTTTACGGTAGTAGAAGGAACCGACTTTGTGGGCGAAGGAACGGCGTTTGAGTTTGATATCAATGTAATGGTAGCCAAAAACCTGGGCATTCCAATTATTTTGGTGGTGTCCGGCGAACGTAAAACGACGGCTCAGGTAATTAATTCGGTATTAACTACTTTGCGCAATTTTGAGGCACGGGAACTGCAAATTATAGCCCTCATTGCCAATAAAGTGAACCCGGAGCAAGCTACGGATGTGCGCGAATTATTACAGGATCAGTTACCTCCCGGTTTAATAGTTACGGTAATTCCGGACGATATAAGTTTAAAAAACCCGACCATGCGGGAAATTCACGAAAACCTGGGCGGCAAATTACTTTTTGGGGAAGAGCAACTCACCAACCAGGTAGATAATTTTGTGACCGGAGCGATGCAAGTGCCGAATTTTTTGAAACATATAAAAGATAACGTACTCATTGTTACCCCCGGCGACCGCGGCGACATTATTATTTGCGCCTTGCAGGCCAATCTCTCGGCTAATTATCCCCGCATTGCCGGAATTGTGCTTACCGCCGGCTCCGAACCCGAAGAACCTATTTTGCGCTTGATCGAGGGGTTACAAACCGTAGTACCTATAATTGCGGTAAAAACCGGTACTTTCCAAACCACCACCGAAGTAGGAGCTATTAAATCACAGATTACCCCGGATAATACCAAAAAGATTGAACTGGCCATTGATACTTTCGAGAAATACGTGGATGTGGCCGCCCTGGATCAAAAGATCATCACGTTTACGCGCGAAGGTATTACGCCGCACATGTTTCAGTACCAATTGGTGAAATGGGCCAAAAGCCAGAAGAAACACATTGTGCTGCCCGAAGGCAACGACGACCGCATTTTGCGGGCCGCCGCCAGACTGATTAACCAGGAAATTGTGGATTTAACTATCCTGGGCAATGCGGCCGAAATGGCCGCCGCCGTAAAACGCATGGGCTTGCCCTTGGATATGAGCCGGGTGCGGATTATTGATCCGGCGGAATCGGAATACTACGAAGAATACGTGCAGACTTTATACGAACTCCGGAAAAATAAAAACGTGGAGCTGGAAATGGCTTACGACCTGATGACGGACGTTTCGTATTTCGGTACCATGATGGTGTACAAAGGCCACGCCAACGGGATGGTTTCCGGGGCGGTGCATACTACTTTGCATACCATTCGGCCAGCCTTGCAGTTCGTGAAAACCAAACCCGGAGTTTCCATTGTGTCGTCGGTGTTTTTTATGTGTTTGCCCGACCGGGTATCCGTTTTTGGGGATTGTGCCGTTAACCCGAACCCTACCGCCGAACAACTAGCCGAGATTGCCATTTCATCCGCCGAAAGCAGTCAACGTTTTGGGATTGAGCCGCGGATAGCCATGCTCTCGTATTCGTCGGGTACTTCCGGCGAGGGCGAAGAAGTAGAAAAAGTGCGCCGGGCTACCGAAATAGTGAAGCAAAAACGTCCTGATTTAAAAGTTGAAGGACCTATTCAATACGATGCGGCCGTAGACCCGGTAGTGGGCAAACAAAAATTGCCCAATTCTGAAGTAGCGGGCCAAGCCAGTGTACTCATTTTTCCGGATTTAAACACGGGTAATAACACCTACAAAGCTGTGCAACGCGAAACTGGTGCTCTGGCCATTGGCCCCATGCTGCAAGGCCTGAACAAACCGGTAAACGATTTAAGCCGCGGCTGTACCGTGGATGATATTTTTAACACGGTGGTGATTACCGCGATTCAAAGCCAAGGATAGTTAAGTTGCCGGTTGGAAAGTTAGAAAGTGGAAAGGTTGTGGACTTTACAGAAATTAAGTAATCTACCTACCACCTGCTGGCGAGCGTCTTCGCTCGTGTCTATTATGTGGCAGGCCTCTGGCCGGGCGAACAGATAGACTTTTCTAAAAGAAAATTTAGTTGAATTCCTACCGGCCAGAGGCCGGACGATGGGTATCACGAGCGAAGACGCTCGCGATAGTGGAGGTTATTATTTTAACAAGTAGGATGTTAAATGAAAGGGAGATCTATTCCAAAAAACGTATAACCTACTACGTAAAACCTAATCCGTAAATAAAAACTACATGAACATATTTGTTGTAAACGCCGGCAGCAGTTCGATTAAATACCAATTATTTAAAATGCCTTCCGTGCAGCCCATCTGCAGCGGTCTGATTGAACGCATTGGCTTGGAAGATGCCGTTATTACCCACCGGATATTTACTACCCAACCGGAAAAAGTAATTCGCTTAACGTTAGATTTACCCGATCACGCGGCGGGTTTGCAGGAAGTAGAACGGTTGTTAACTGATCCGGAAACCGGCGTGATTCAGAATCCGGACGAGATTGAAGTGGTCGGCCACCGGGTTGTGCACGGCGGCGAAACTTTTGCCGCGACTACCATTATTACCCCGGAAGTAAAAGCCGAAATTAAAAAATTGTTCCCGCTGGCGCCTTTACACAATCCTTCTAATTATCTGGGCATTGAAGTAGCCGAAAAAACTTTCCGGAAAGCCCGGCAAGTTGTTGTTTTTGATACGGCCTTTCACCAAACCATGCCCGAATACGCTTTTCGGTATGCCTTACCCGAATCTTTTTACACCGATTTAGGCATCCGGGTGTATGGTTTTCATGGTACCAGCCATAAGTACGTAGCCGAGCAAGCCGTGGAATATCTAGGTAAACCCGATGCCAAACTTATTACTATTCACCTGGGAAATGGCTGCAGTATTACCGCGGTAAAAGGGAATCAAGCCCTGGATACCAGCATGGGTTTCGGACCTTTAAGCGGTTTAATCATGGGAACGCGTTCCGGCGACATTGACCCCTCGGTTATTTTTCATTTGGTAAACCAATTAGGCTACGACCCGGAGCAGGTAAATGCTTTGCTCAACAAACGCAGCGGCATGCTGGGCTTAACCGGCTTCAGCGACATGCGCGATATTACCCAAGTCCTACAAGAAGGAAATACGGCGGCTAATTTAGCGTACGATTTGTACGCGTACCGGATTAAAAAATACATCGGTGCCTACGCGGCCGTGTTAAATGGTTTGGACGCTGTAGTTTTTACCGCTGGCGTAGGCGAAAACGACCCGGACGTACGCGCCCGTGTATGCCGCAACCTGGATTTTCTGGGAATCCAACTTAACGAAGAAAAAAACCAAATCCGCTCAAAAGAACTCCGCGAAATTAATTACCCGGCATCGCCGGTGAAAGTATTGGTCATTCCTACGAACGAAGAACGGGAGATAGCGAAGCAATGCTTTGAGTTGTTAACGGAAACAGCTTGAGAGAAAAATATTATCGCTTAATTTTAATTGTCAGACAATTATCCCGTTGTCTTAGTAAAGAAAAAATTTGAATTTACGTTCGTAGTTACCCTAAGCCTTATAAAGGTAGAATATAGAGGAAAAAAGGCAGAAGAAAGCTAAGAAGTAACTAATTTAAGGGAAGAACGGCTTAGCAGAGCGGCTATTTCCGGTCGTTGCCGGATGTTGGTTAAGGCCCGCTGGGTGTAGTTCAACACCGATTGGTAACTCAAATCCATTAATTGCGCTATCTCCGTCAGACTTAAATCTTCGTAAAACCGCAGGTAAAGTACTTCGCGCTGGCGTTTGGGCAAACTGTTCAACAGAAAAATTAATTTTTGCGCTATTTCGTGATCTGCTTCGGAACGCATGGTTATTTCTTCGGCGGAGAAAACAATGGCGGGGTCTTGGTTAAAAAACGGATGAAGTAGTTTTTGCTGCTTTTTTATATGCAGCAAAACAAGGCGCCGGTAAGAAGTAAATAAATAAAATTTAACCGACTGCACCGCACTAATCTGTTGCCGGGTAGCCCACAAATTAGCGAATAAATCCTGAAGGCAGTCTTCACTAATGGCCGCGTTTTGGCTCAACTTAACCCCGTACCGGAAAAGGCTTTTATAATACGTTTTATGTAGTTGGGCAAGTGCCGCTTCGTCTCCCTGACGCATTCCTTCCCAAATCTCCGGCTCGGTAAGATTGGCGACCTGCGGGCAGGAAGAGGATGGTATTGCTGATATGGGTATAATCAAAGCCATAAACACTTGAAAAAGCTATCCGGATATAAAAAGTAAAATTTATCGCTTTAAATCAAACCAAACTTGAGAGCAGGGTAGAAAATGAAAAATCTGGTGAAATCCAGTTCTAATACTACTAAATTATTTTGGAAAATGATAATTCTAAAATCAATAAAATAAGGCAATTACAAAATCTATTTTCCTTTGTTTAACAGTCTAGTATATTATTTAAGTAACAATTTGCTTTATTGTATTTTTTACAATAATATCTTCTAAAAAATGATAAAAATGTAAATTTTACAAATACTTGAATTTTACTGGGTAGAAATTGACCGGTTTTCTCTCTTTAAATAAAAAGAAAACAACAGGCGTGAAGTATCCCATGGATTTGCCAGACTTTACCATTGAAGAACTTCTCCAGGATTCATCCTTTCAGCATTGGGTCTACAAAACCGACGTTGCTGCGGAAGTAAAATGGGATACTTTTCTGGCGGCTCACCCCGAGCAATTGGTTGTTGCCGAGCAGGCCGCTTTGTTACTGGCGGGTATTTCTTTTACCCCAATGGTTATACCGGAGGTACAGGAGCAGGAAAGCTGGCAGCGTTTAAAATACCGGCTTGCCTTTCAGGAAAATGCCGCACCCCTACAGCCAGTTAAAATTACTAATCGCTCCTATCCGCAATGGTCAAAATGGGCCGCTGCTGTAATTTTATTTTGCCTGGGAAGCACTTTATTTTACTATGCTGCACTTAAGCAAAAGCAACAAGTTTACCGCACCAATTACGGCGAAACAGCTACTCTTATTCTGCCCGATTCTTCTACGGTTGTATTAAACGGCAACACTACCTTGCGTTACATGGCTAACTGGCGCTCCAACGAGAGCCGGGAAGTTTGGCTCGCCGGCGAAGCCTTTTTTAGTGTACTCCAGAAACCTGGCCGGGGTAATGCCAAGTTTATTGTGCATACTCCCGAGGTAAACGTGCGGGTATTAGGTACGCGCTTTAATGTTACTAACCGGCGCCAAACAACCAGAATCGTTCTTAACTCGGGCAAAGTTTGTCTGTCCGTCAATAATAGTATTAATGAAAAGGTAACGGAGACTCTGAAGCCCGGCGAAATGGCGGAATTATTACCCGTCGAACAAAAATTTACCAAGCGCCGGGTAAACCCCGAGCTTTATTCTTCCTGGACGCATAAGAAACTCATTTTTGAAGCTACACCTCTGGCAGATATTGTGACTTTACTCGAAGAAAATTATGGCTTTACGGTAAAAGTAAGCGATCCCCGGATTGTAACCCGCAAAATCACCGGCGAAATCTATATCGACGATGTCAATACCTTACTGTTAGCGCTTTCTACTTCCTTTGATTTAAAACTAGAAAAACAAGGCCGGAAAACATTACTGATCACTCCTAATAGTTAAACTTTTGAATAATACAATTAAAAAATTAAAGCTTGTGAAAAATGATTACTAACCAAAACAAAAAGCTGCTACGCAATGCCTTACTGCTGGCTTGTTTGGCTTCTATGCCCGAGGTGTACGCGCAAGACCTGCTCTTAGCGAATAATCAGCTAAATACTTCCAAGGCTACCCATGTTTCCAGTAAGAAGGTTCCGCTTACCGATGTGCTGCAGAACTTGCAGCAACAATACCACATTTCCTTTTTGTACGAAACCCAAAACTTGGAAGGTAAATTAGTGGCAGCTTCAGGTTTGCCGGCCGACAAGATGGAGAAAGGACTGGATAAATTATTAGCTACGGTAAGCCTGCGCTACGCTAAAATCAACGAGCGGACCTATGCCATTTTACCGGAAAACAAAACAGAAGGCATAAATTTACCTAATGCTTTTCAGCCATTAACAACCGCTTCAACTGATAATAATAGTAACAGTCCGTCTCCGGTTCGGCTTGCGGGTAGCCGGCCCGAAAAATTACCGCTTTATGTGGTTGCCAAAGCGCCGGAGTGGCAGATTACCGGTAAAGTTACCGGCGCTAACGGCGAAGGTTTACCTGGGGTAACGGTATTGTTAAAAGGAAGTACCACAGGTGCCACCACCAGCCCTGATGGTACTTTTAGCATTAGTATTCCGGAGCAGGCTGGTACCTTGGTTTTTTCGTTTATTGGTTATAGTACGAAAGAAGTCTCGGTTTCGGGGCCTGGCCCGATAACAGTGGCACTGGTGGAAGATACCAAAGCCTTAGAAGAAGTAGTGGTAGTAGGTTACGGTACCCAGAAAAGAGAGTCGGTAACGGGCGCTATTAGTTCCGTATCGGCCAAGCAAATTTCGGAGTTACCGGTTCCGAGTGTAGCCCAGGCTTTACAAGGCCGGGCGGCCGGCGTAACGGTAGTAAATACGGGTACACCGGGTACCGCGCCCATTGTTCGCATCCGGGGGATAGGTTCCGTTAGTTTTAGCTCCGAGCCCTTGTACGTAGTAGATGGCATTCCTACGGGTGGGTTAACCGGTATCGACACGAAAGATATTGCTTCCGTAGAAGTTTTAAAAGATGCAGCGGCTACCGCTATTTACGGTTCCAGAGCAGCGAACGGGGTAGTTATTATTACTACTAAATCCGGCGGCAAAGACGGTAAAATGCGGGTTACCATTGATTCAAACGTAGGCACGCAGGCTGCTACTAAAAGGCTCGATCTGTTAAATACCGAGCAATACGTGCAGTATGCTACCATGTTAATTAAAAATGCCGACCCGAATGCCAATCTGCCTACTCGTTTAAGCCCAACTGAATTTAATAAACCTATTTACGAAGGCGCTACCCAAACCTACGCGCAAACGAATACCGATTGGCAAGACGAGCTTTTTAAATCCGGACTGATTACACAAAACAACATAAGCTTATCCGGTGGTAACGAAAGATCGCAGTTTTTTACAAACGCGGGTTATTTTAAGCAAGAGGGTATTATGCAGGGAGTTGGTTTCGACCGGTATAACTTACGGGTTAATTCCAACCATAATATCAGCAAATTTGTAACCGTAGGCCAGAATTTAATGGGTTCTTACGGCACGCAGAACTACGATCCATCGGGCAACAGAACCCGGCTAGTTAATGCGATTCGGTCGCAGCCTTATATGCCAGTGTATGACCCTACCAAATTAGGCGGCTTCCGGGAATCGGATGCTTTAGATAGCTCTGACCCTACCAACCCTATCCGGGAAGCTTTATTGGAGGACTACGAAAACCGCGATGTAAAAATACTGGGCAACCTGAACATAGAATTAAAGTTTACCAACTGGCTGCGCTTTAAAACTACCGGCGGCGTAGATTATTTTAATAATTTAAACTACATCTATCAACCCATTTATAATGCGGGTGGTGCCGTTACCCGGCCAAATGCTACTATCCAGAATAACCGTTCTACCGGTCGTTCTTTAATTATTACCAACCAATTAACTTTCGATAAAACTTTCGGTAGCCATTACATAAATGCCATTGCGGTACAAGAGCGGCAAGGCTTTAAAGGTATTACCGAATTTATCCGGGGTAGCCAAGCCAATAATATTGTGCAAACGCTTAATAACCCGAGTAACTTATCGGCGGGCCAGACTTACGGCGAAAATTTGCTTATTTCATATTTAAGCCGCATCAATTACGAGTACAAAGGTAAGTACTTATTAAGTGCTTCTTTCCGGCGCGATGGCTCCTCTAAATTTGCTCCCGGTAATAAATGGGGTAATTTCCCGGGTGCCTCCATTGGCTGGCGCGTAACCGAAGAACCGTTCATGAAATCTGTAAGAGCTCTCTCTGACCTTAAATTAAGAGCCAGTTACGGTAAAGTTGGTTTTAATGGTTTAGGTGATTACGATTGGATGGTGTTAGCCTCCGTAAACGGGGCGGCTTATCCTTTTACCACTACCGGTACGCCAGCTTCGGCATCTTTTTATTCCGGTATTGCCAATCGTCAGCTTCGTTGGGAAATTACCAGTATGCGTAATTACGGAGTGGATTTCGGTTTTTTAAACAATAAAATTACTTTCTCAGCCGAGTATTTTGAACGCACCACCGATGATGATTATGGTTTGATTTTATCTGTACCTACTCCTAATTCTTTTGGTTTCCAGGGGGCTGGGGTAAGAGCCAACGTAGGTAAAATGCAAAACCGAGGCTGGGAATTCCAAGCAGGCTACAACGAAACGGAAAACGAATTTAAATGGAATGTAAATGCCAATGTTAGCCGTATCCGGAACGAAGTGGTAAGTTTAACGGCGGCTAGCCCGACCATTGATGCCGGCGGAAACGCCGATTTCGGTGGGGACCAAATTACCCGTACCGCCGCTGGTCAGCCCATTCAGTCTTTCTACGGCTGGCAAGTAGATCGTATATTTCAAAATGCCGATGATGTGAAAAATTCACCTAAACAAGAAAACGGTACGGCCGCCGGCGATATAAAATTTAAAGATTTAAACGGCGATAACGTGATTAACGCGCTGGACAAAACTTTCTTGGGTAATTACCTGCCTAAATTCAGTTACGGTTTAAATGCCTCGGCTAATTTCCGGAATTTTGATGCTACCTTGTTTTTCCAAGGCGTGCAGGGGAACAAAATATACAATGCCAGCCGGGTAATTATTGAAGGTGGTCAGCGTTTATTTAATGCCGGTACGCAAGTATTAGATGCCTGGACGCCGACCAACACCGATACGGCTATTCCGCGCATGGTAGCCGGTGATCCTAACCGAAATAACCGGGTTTCCGACCGGTTCTTAGAAGATGGTTCTTATCTCCGTTTGAAAAACTTAGTAATCGGCTATACCCTACCAACTGGTACGATGCAGTCGTTTGCCGGAGGTAAAATTAGCGGTTTAAGAATTTATTTTTCTTCGCAAAACCTGTTCACCATTACCAAATACAAGGGCTTAGATCCGGAAGTAGGTACTTTAAACGGGGGCTTGTTACAAAATGGAGTTGATTTCGGGCAATATCCTACCGCCAGAACTTTCCTGGGAGGTATTCAGATTACGCTGTAATTTTTTTCGGATATTATCAGAAGAGCATTTGTTATTTAATTATTGGCAATTATGAGAAAAATATATGTATCAGCTTGTTTGTTAGGGGCTTTACTTCTTTCAAACTGCCACGACGATTTAGATAAAGTTAATCCCAACAGTCTTACCTCTGAATCTTATTTTAAAACGGCCAATGAGCTGGAACTGGCAGTAAATAGTATCTATGCTACGGCACACTCCAACTTGTTAGTGGCCCGCGAGTGGTTCTTTACGCACTCCTTGCGCAGCGGAGATTTTGCTACCGGCGGAGCGCAACTAGAAGCCCCCCGGGCGCAAATCTTGAACGGTAATACCACCCCGGATAATGGCGTCAGTGGTTCCGTCTGGAATGGCTTCTACACCGTTATTCACCGGGCAAATACCGTAATTTTAAACGGACCACTGGCCAGCGGCGATGCGACCAAAAAAGATTTAATGGTAGCCGAAGCCCGGTTTTTACGCGCCTGGGCTTATTACGAGCTAGTAAACTTTTTTGGCGCCGTGCCGCTTTACACCGAACCGGTAACGGCCGTAGATGCTTTTCAGGCTCGCACCAAGCCCGAAGATATTTACAAAGTGGTACTAGAAGATTTAAAAGCGGCTCAGGCGGGTTTGCCTCCTACTCGTTCCGGCGGTGATTTAGGCCGCGCTACTTCCGGCGCCGCTACGTTCCTGTTGGGTAAATCGTATATGCAGCAAGGCGACTACACCACTGCTAAAACCGAACTGGAAAAGCTAGTGGGTAAATATACGCTTACGGCCAAATACAACGATAATTTCCGGGAAGAAACCGAGTACAATTCCGAGTCAATCTGGGAAATTGGTTTTCAGGGCCGGAGCGATAACGGTTACAACTGGGGGTCGGGCGATGGCCCGAACGAAGCGCAATCTTCGGTGCGTAACCAGGAAATTAATCCGATTTCGTGGCGTAACCTAATTCCGTCGGATAAATTATTGAACGAGTACGAAACACCGGAAAACGGCGCGGCGAAAAGAGACCCGCGGTTAGATTATACCGTATTTTTCCCGGGCGATAAGTTTAATAACGACACCAAAGTTTTAACCGAAGCTTTGCAAGGCGGAGCGGGTACTTCTACCCTGAACGGACAACCCATTAAAGTTAGCTGGGAAAAATACACTAATCTTTACAAAACGGATTCCGGATTCAATCCGGCCGGTATTAATACCCGGGTAATGCGTTACGCCGAAGCGCTTTTATTACTGGCAGAATGCGAAAACGAATTGGGCAACCAAACAGCCGCCGTAAGTTATTTAAATCAATTGCGCGATCGGGCCGATGTAATGATGCCCCATTATCCAACGGCGAAGTTTCCGGTTGGGTCTAAGGGAGAAGTTTTTGCGGCTATTGTGCACGAAAGTGCGGTAGAGCGCGGCGGCGAAGAAGGCCGGGATTTTGATGTATTGCGTTGGATAAAGGCGAGTAAAATAACGCCACCTTTTACGACTTACAGCTTCAATCCGAATCGCGACTTTGTTTTACCTGTTCCGCAGGACGAAATCAACCGTAATCCGCAATTGGGAGCGGCCGGTATCTCCGCTCAGAATCCTAATTATTAAAGCAGAATTTTAATTGAATACGTAATAGGCCGCAAACTTCACCTGTTTGCGGCCTGTTTTATGTTAACACGAAATCTAAGAACTTACGGCAGTAATTGCTTAACAGATATAATCAAATACAATTTGAAAAGAATATAAGTGGTTAGCAAATTTCTGTTAGATGATGATAGAAAGACAGTAGCTAAGAAAAACAGACACCCGTTTGGCTAAGGATGGCCTTCTAAGGTTCCGGTGTGCCGAGGAACGAACAAAGGAAGCTTAGACCCGCCCGGAAGAGCCAAACGAGGCCCACCGGCCAGGAGGCAAACAGGTTACTCATCAAACTAGATAGCACCAGTGCCTGGAGACGGGAAAAGGCTCCAAAGATAAACCACCCTTAGTACCTCTTTTAGATTTCAATCTGGTATAAAACTTTCGTTGGATACACATGAACCAATACCTATCCTGAAAATTGCTTATATTAGTTACTTTACTTGTGCTTTGCGAATCATTTAGATAATGAAAATTAAGTTTTTACTGCCATTTACTCTCTTCATTTGCCTGTTACCAGGTTGTCATTTATTTAAACAAGAAAAGCTGTTATTTACCTTACTAGAACCCGGCGAAACGGGCATTACCTTCCATAACACCATCACCGAAACGGATTCTTTAAACGTGCTAACCTACGGGTACATGTACAATGGCGGCGGGGTAGCCGTGGGAGATGTTAACAACGATGGCTTACCCGACCTTTACTTTTCGGGAAATATGGTTTCGAGCAAATTATACCTGAACAAAGGCAATTTCCAATTCGAAGATATTACAGTTTCTTCCGGCACGGCTACTAATCTATGGGTAAACGGTGTAACCATGGTAGATATAAACCAGGACGGTTTTTTAGATATTTATGCCTGTACCGTCAACCCAATAGCCGGAAAACCACAAACGCCCAACGTATTATTTATCAATAAAGGCTTAAATGCGGCTGGTAAACCTTTTTTTAAAGAAGAAGCTAAAGCCTATGGTTTAGCGGAAGCCGGTTACAGTACCCAGGCCGTTTTCCTGGATTATGATAAAGATCAGGACCTGGATATGTACTTGCTGCGTAATGCTCCCGAAGGCACGAGTAATCCCAATGTTCCCCGCCCCAAAATAACTAATGGCACTTCCCTGAGTACAGATAAATTGTTCCGGAACAATGGCAATAATACCTTTACTGATGTATCAAAAGAGGCGGGTATTTTGATAGAGGGTCGGGGTTTAGGTGTAGCGGTTAGCGATATTAACCAGGACGGCTGGCCCGATATTTATACCGCTAACGATTTTTTAAGCAACGACCTGCTTTGGATAAATAACCGGAACGGCACTTTTACGAATAAACTGAACCAATACCTCAAGCACACCAGCTACAACGGCATGGGCACTGATATTGCCGATTATAATAACGACGGGCTACCGGATATTGTGGAAATGGACATGATGCCGGAAGATAATAAGCGGCAAAAGCTAACTATGGAAGCACCTAACTACGAACGCTTTCAATTAAACAAGCGCTTAGGGTACGATATTCAATACGTCCGGAATACGCTGCAGATAAATAATGGCAACAATACTTTCAGCGAAATCGGGCAACTGGCCGGAGTGTATGCTACCGATTGGAGTTGGAGCGCTTTACTCGCCGATTACGACAACGATGGCTGGCGCGATTTATTTATTACCAATGGCTACTTAAAAGACATGATTAACTTGGATTACATGCACTACCAATCGGAGCAGGCAATGTTTGGTACCCAAGAAGCCATGGAAGCAAAACTGAAGAAAGAATTTAAGAAGCTGGAGAGCGTTATTGTGCCGAATTACATCTACCAAAATAAACACGATTTAACGTTTGCGAACAAAACAACTGATTGGGGCTTAGAAAAGCCGTCTACTTCTAACGGGGCCGCTTACGCGGATTTAGATAAGGATGGTGATTTAGATTTGGTGGTTAATAACCTCAACAGTCCTGCCTTTGTGTATCGCAACAACGCGGAAACTATCTTACAAACGCACTTTTTGAAAATACAATTGCAAGGGCAAGTACCCAACCGGGATGGTATTGGCGCTACTATCCAACTTAAAAGTAAAGGCCAGCAACAATTCTACGAGCATTACTTAACTCGGGGATACCAGTCATCGTTAGATAAAAGTATTCATTTTGGTTTAGGCAACACCACCTTAATTGATTCACTGGAAATTACCTGGCCCGACGGCAGCTATCAACTACTTACCAAGGTGCCCGCAAACCAAACCCTGACGCTGAAGCAGCAAAATGGTATTTTACGTAAACTGGTAGTGAAACCGGCGCCAAAACCACTTTTCAAAAAATTAATACCGCCTACGGAATTGCTTTTAAACACGAAGAAAACGACTACGTTGATTTTAAAAATCAGCCTTTGCTGCCGCATAAATACTCTCAAAGTGGACCCGGTTTAGCCGTTGGCGATGTAAATGGCGATAACCTCGACGATTTTTACGTGGGCGGTTCCGGTAATTATACAGGTACTATTTTTTATCAGACAAAACAAGGACGTTTCCAAAGTAAACCGCTAACCAAAACGCGAAATCGGGCGGATGATACGGGAAGCTTGTTTTTCGATGCGGACGGGGATAATGATCTGGATTTGTACGTAGTAAGCGGAGGCAACGAGTTTAAAGCTGCTTCTGACCAATACCAGCACCGCTTGTACCAGAACGACGGAAAAGGAAATTTCACGCTCGATAGTTTGGCCTTACCCCGAATGGTAGCCAGCGGCTCCTGCGTTACCGCCACTGATTTTGATAAAGACGGTGACCTGGATTTGTTTATTGGGGGCCGAAACGAACCGCAGAAATACCCCTTACCCGGACAAAGCTGTATTTTACGCAACCAAAATGGCCGTTTTACTAACGTTACCCAACAAGTATGCCCCGAGCTGGAGCGAGCCGGTATGGTAACCGCCGCCCTCTGGACGGATTTTGATAACGATAATCAAATTGATTTAATTCTAACCGGGGAGTGGATGCCTGTTTGCTTTTTTAAAAATCAAAAAGGAAAACTTACCAATGTAACTTCTGCTACGGGCTTAAAAAATACCAACGGTTGGTGGAACAGTTTAACGGCCGGCGATTTCGATAACGATGGCGATATGGACTATATAGCCGGTAATTTAGGGCTTAATTCAAAGTACAAAGCCAGTCCGGAACAGCCCGTAAGTGTATTCGCCAAAGATTTTGATAAAAACGGCAGCATCGACCCGGTTATTAGTTATTTTATTCAGAATACCAATTATCCGGCTCCCGCGCGCGATGCGCTTACCGACCAGATGGTAGCCATGCGCCGCCGGTTTCCCCGGTACGCCGATTACGGCGCCAGTACCACGGAAAGTCTTTTTACCGAGGAGGAATTAAAAGATGCTTATACCTATAAGAGTTACACCTTTGCCAGCAGTTATATCCAGAACAATGGCCACGGAAAATTTACGCTCCAAGCTTTGCCCCTAACAGCTCAATACGCGCCGGTTTTTGGAATGAACGTGGCCGATTTTAATTACGATGGCAATTTAGATGTTTTATTAGTCGGTAATTCTTTTGCTTCGGAAACGGCCGTAGGTTATTACGATGCCTTTAATGGTGTTTGCTTGCTGGGCAACGGAAAAGGTAAATTCAGGACCTTACCGCCCAAAGCAACCGGTTTAAAAGTTTCCGGCGATGCCAAAGCTATGGTTAGGCTAATAACAATTAATAAGCAGCCATTAGAAATAATAAGCTGCAACGCGGACAGCCTGCAGGTTTATCAGGGATTAAATCCAATCGGTAAAGATTCGATTATCCGCCTCAGACCAACCGATGCTTATGCCGATCTGCTATTTAAAAATGGTAAAAAACGCCACGAAGAATTTTTCTACGGTAGTGGTTATTTGTCTCAATCTTGTCGGGCACTATTTGGTACCGGATTAGAAACAATCATTATAACGGATTTTAGCGGCAAGCAAAGGCAAGTTAAGTTGTAATTTATACCCACTTAAGATAAAGGCAGTACCCGGTTGCAGATACTGCCTGTATTTTCAATCCTTTTAGTACTCGTAACTTTTAATATTCAGCTAAGCAGGTTTAATTTTATATCTGCGAATAGGAGGTAGGTATTAAAAAAGTACGGGTAATATTCGATACAATTTTAGCGTCGGCGTATTCCGGCATGCCGCTTATCTTTTTCCATTCGGGGTCGCTGCCAAAGGTTTTCCAGTTACGGTCGTGTTCGGCCATATCGTCGAAGGTAAGCAGGTAGGTTAAGTTAGGACGCATTTCGCCAATAATTGCTTCACCAAAAAATACGGGCGTTAAACCTACCCGCTTAAATATGGCAATTTCGCCTTTGTTAAACATTTCCATCTTCTTTTTACCGGCGGCTTCGCTAGCGCTTTCGTAACGGCGAAGTTCAAATATGCGCGGCTGATTAGCGGGTATTTCCAATTTGGGCATACCCGTAAAGGCTTCCAGCAAAGAACTTTCAATGCGTTCGTAGGCTGGTTCCGTAGCCGGAGCGTTTAAATAAGCCGCCCCTGCCTGCTGAAAGGGGGCATCTGCCAGCAAACGTTCATTCGTTTTGGTAAAATCTTCCAACGACTTATACGGAATAATAACGTAAATTTTGGTTTGACCGGTAGGTTGCTGCTCCGTGAACACGCCTACATTTTTACTGCCCAAGCGATTAAGGGCCGGAATGGCCGCATTCTGAAAATAGTCTTCTACCAGTTTTTGCTGCGTTTCGTTTTTTAACGAGTATACCCGCAATTCGTAGTACTCTGGTTTACTAGCTTTTTGTTTAACTGAACCAAATGCTGGATTTAAAAAAGGAACGGTGCTGGATAAACAGCCGCTCAGGAGCGAAGCTTTTACAAAGGTGCGTCGTTTCATCATGGAATAAAAAATCTGATATTTTAAATGAAATACTAATTATAGGGTAATAAGGAGAAAAGACTAAAATAAGTTAAATGGATACAAGTCTTTTATCTGGTGGTAAGTTAATTGTAGGTCGATGGGTGTTATAAATTGTAATTACTCACAAATCAACTAATTAAAAGTATGGACTATGGACTAAACACTAGTATCTAACCACTAAAATTCCGTGCTTTATTTTAAGTAAGCCAACATTTGTTCCGCTACTAAGCGGTTACCCGCGGCATTTAGGTGTACCCGGTCGGTAGTTAAAATACCTTGTTCGGCATTTTCGGTATTTTGCTCTTTCAGGTGTTTGAGAAAGGCGGTGCGTAAATCGCAGAGTTTTACTTTGGTTTCGCGGGCTACTTTCCGGCTAATAGTGGCGTACTGCTCCAGCATGGCATCTTCGGCGTTGCTGCCATCCGGTTTTTCTCCAATTACACTGGGCGTACATAAAACTACTTTTGCCCCAGTAGCTTTAATTTGATTAATGATATCTTTCAGGCCGGTTTCGTATTGCCCAACAGGCGTACCACCGGCTTTATCTTTGCAGCACGGATGCGTAAAATGCCACACGTCGTTAATGCCAATATAAATAAATACTAAGTCGGGTTTTTTGGCGAGCACATCGGTAGCTAAGCGCTTTTGTAAATCGGGTACTTTGTTGCCGCTTATACCCGCACCTACCAAGTTAAAGCGCGAACTTTTGCCGCTTTTAGTCAGCTCCTGATTCAACACATCAATGTAGCCACCCGGTTTTACGGCCGCTTGGGTTATTGAATCGCCAAAAAATACCACGGTTTTCGTTTTAGGAGCCGGGATAAAGGCGAGTAAAAGCCCAATTACAAAGAAAGAAATAAGTGCTAAGAAGCGGGTTTGTTTCATAAAAAAATGGTGTAGAGAAGAAGTTTTACAATAGTATCTTTTTAGCTGTTCCATCACGTTTATCAACTTAAATAACTGCTGGAGCAGAATCCTGAATTTGATTCTTTTTTTGTAGCAAAACAAATTTGTCTTTCTTATAATTTTTTATGTTTTGGTTTATAAGAAAAGAATGCTCGGGAACAAAATGAAATATAAATAGTTTATATACTTGAAATAAGAAGCTAATTATCCGAAAAGTACCTACTTTTCGGATAATTAGCCCTATTGATTTTAGTTATTAATAGCTATTAAAAACTACGTTCATGCTCGCGCCACTGGTTGTTCATTCTCCTTTTAAATGTAAATGCTTAATTATAGACGACGATATTTTTTCGACGAAGATTATTCAAAAGTTTATCTCGAATACGGATTTCCTGGAATTAATGGGTACGGCAAGCGGAGGCATTGAAGCTTCCCGCATTTTAAGGGAAACGGCCGTAGATATATTGTTTCTGGATATGGAAATGCCGGATATGTCGGGGCTGGATCTGCTGAGTACTATCAGCAACAAAGATTTACTTGTAATTGTAACCAGTGCCAGCCGCGATTATGCCGTAGAAGCTTTTGAAAAGAACGTGATTGATTACCTGGTAAAACCCATTACGTACCCCCGTTTTCTGATTGCCGCTCAAAAAGCGTATGATAAATTAAACCAACGCCAGCACACCAATACCTCCGCCGATTTCACTTTTGTAAAAGTAGAGCAAAAGCTGATAAAAATTTATTTTGCCGATATTCAATACATAGAAGCGCTCGGCGATTACGTGCACATTGTGTCTAACAACAAAAAAACAATTGTGTACGCCACCATGAAATCTATTGCCAACCGTTTCCCGGTAAATAAATTTATCCGGGTACATCGTTCTTTTATCGTTAATTTAGATGCTATAACGGCCGTAGAAGATAATAACGTAACGATTGGTTCTAAATTTATTCCTATTGGCGCTACCTACGCCAAAGGTGTATTGCAACTGCTTAGCAAGTTTTAAATACTCTGATTTCTTTCGTACAAATTATTTAAATCGGCGTGGGCCAGTTCCACCAAATAGCTGGCAATATTAGCAGAAGTAGCCTCTATAAATTTCTTACCTTTTTCAGGAGTAGAGCGGGCCGGATTACCGACGCCGGTGTCGTTGGTGGCTTTGGTCCAGGCGCGGGGAGTCCAGGCCCAACCTTCCTGATGCGCCTTTAGCTTTAATTTGTTGCTTTTACCCAATCCCGCTTCCGATAAAGGTAATACCCAATCCGGGTTTACGTGCATTACGGCGCTGGTTTCGAGTTCGCCGGCATGGTCGCCGGGTTCGTCAAAAAAGTCGGTGTCTTTGGCAGTTCGCCACCAGTTAACCGTAGAAATAAACATATCCGGATGGCTACCCTGTAATTCCCGGATCATCTGCCGAAAATCGTTGCCGCCGTGGGCATTCAAAACTACCAGTTTTTTAATATTCTGTCCGGATAAGGAATCTACAATGTCGCGCAGCACCAGAGCCTGCGTTGCCGGGTTCATATTAATGGTAAATGGAATATCTAACTGACCGGTATTAACGCCAAAGGCTATGGAAGGCAGCACCATTACTCTGGTATCTTGTTCCCAGGTCAACCGGGCCGCCTCTGCTGCCACGTGCTCGGCCAGAATAGTGTCGGTAGCGTAAGGCATATGATAATTGTGGGCTTCGGTAGCGCCCCAGGGCAAAACGGCTACTTTGTAGCGGGTATCTTTAACAGTTTTCCAGTTGGTTTCGGATAGAATATAAGGTCTGGGCAACATAGCTTTCGGAAATTTGGTCAAAGTGCTGAGCTGATTAAAAGGCCAAATTATAAATTTTGCTTTACGTTATGCTCGGGTATTGGTTAAAATGTTTTCCGAAAGTTGCGGTTGTTGTATTTGAAGAGCCAATAGCGAGTTTTAATTTCTATAACTTTTCGTACTGCATTACTGCGCCATCTAAGGAAATATCAGCGCCCCAATAAATAGTTAATTTTCCATTCCTAATTTCTAGAAATTGCATGGATGCATTTATATCATCATCATCGTAAATAATTCGCTCCATTAATTCACCATTAAAAGATTTTCCTGAAATCAGCGTGTACGTGCCGTTTTTAGTGAGTTGCCCATTAGAATACTTGGAATAATTAGTATCCTCAAACTTTAAAATATTACCATTGCCGGGAGTGTATTTAGGATGAACCATTAAGCCGCCCACAACTGAACGAAGTTCCCAAGTACCGGTTAAGGTATTATCAATTTTTCTTTCCGGCAACCAAGAGTACAAGTAAGATTAAGCAGAATAAAGAATAGAACCAATTTCTTCATGGGATTTAAAATATATAATTAGATGACCCATGCAGAGAGCTTTTGGTTGTATATAGATAGTAAAATTAGCATATAACTTTTTTACCTATTGTTATTCAGTTCAAAATGAATCCGGTCGGCTTCTATTAGTTGAATTAACTCTTCTTCCTTAGGTAGATATAAGCGGTATTTGCTCGCAAAGAGCTGTTCGTTTTCGGCTAGCACCGAGTATTTTACAATCGTTTCGTCTTTTTCCGTGCACAAAATAATGCCAATCGTGGGATTATCGCCTTCGCTGCGTTTTAAGTCGTTGTACATGCGCACGTACATATCCATCTGCCCAATGGCCGCATGTGTAAGCTTATCCGTTTTAAGATCAATCAGCACAAAGCATTTGAGATAATAATTGTAGAAAACGAGATCAATATAAAAGTCGGAGGTATCGGTTACAATATGTTGCTGCCGGGCAACAAAGGCAAAGCCTTTTCCCAATTCCATTAGAAATTGCTGCAAATGATTGATGAGTGAGGTTTCTATTCTGCTTTCGCTTACGGCTGTATTGTAGGGTAATCCTAAAAACTCGAAAATATACGGGTCTTTTAACAATTGCTGAGCTTTTGGTATTTTGCCGGCGATACTAGAATCCAATATGCGGCCAATGTATTGCGTTTTTATATTTCGCTGTAGAGTACGGGTGTCCCAGTTACTCTCTACGGCGTGTTGTAGATATTTTTCTCTAAGACCTTCACTTTCTAGCCGACTGAGAATACGGTAATGCGTCCAGCTCAATTCGTGACGCAGCGCGTCACGAATTGGAAAAGCTATATAAAATTGGCGAATGTTACGCAAGTTACTTTCGTCGAAACCTTTGCCAAATTCGAGAGTAAGCTGCCGGGAGAGATTTTTGAGCACTTCTTTGCCATAAGCAGCTTTTGCTTTGCCTTGTTGCTCGTCTTCCACGATAAGCTTGCCTATTTGCCAATACATCTGAAGCAAAATAGAATTATTGTTTTTAAAGGCCAAGCTTTTGGCTTGAATGATAATTTCCTTTACTGCCGTAAGAAGTTCTTTTCCCGTTTGAATACTGTTCATTTTTTGTCAATCATTCTTTTAACTTGGTACGCATGAGTACTAAATGGCCGGTTTCAATATAATAAAATAAACGGGCTAGTAAGGATAAAAGAAAGGGTAAATTCTAGGCTACTGATACTGATTTTTCTCCGGCAGGAGCGGTTGTTGATTTAGGCTCGATATCGAAGAGGAAGTGGTTGAGCTTAGAACGCAAATCGGCGGCCGCGAGGTTGCGGTATACTTGCCCATTTCGAACCAAGGCTATTTGGCCGGTTTCTTCTGAAACTACCAACACCACACTATCGGTTACTTCGCTTAAGCCAATAGCGGCCCGGTGCCGCAAACCCATGGAGGCGGGTACATCCGTATTTTCGGTAACGGGTAAAATACAACGCGCTGCTTTAATCCGGTTATTGGCAATAATTACGGCCCCATCGTGTAGCGGGCTGGTTTTATTAAAAATAGAAAGCAGTAAACGTTTAGAAACTACCGCATCAATCGTGTCGCCGGAATCAGCGTAAAATTTTAGCTCGGAGCTGCGGGCAAAAACAATTAGAGCACCAATATTTTTGCCCGCCAATGATTTAGCCGCTTCAATAAAAGGCGTCAAATTAATGCGATTTTCGTTCTCGGATTTGCGCCACGGAAAGCCCAGGAAAAATTTATCGCTGTTAAAAGGGGTGCTTTTGCCAATCATCATCAGGAAGCGCCGGATTTCCTGCTGAAACAAAATAATCATGGCAAGTACGCCCACTCCCATAAATTGCCCCAGAATAATCGTAAGCAATTCCATACCGGCTGCTTTTACTACCAGGTACAAGAGGTAAATAGAAAGCAAACCCACAAAGATTTTAAGCGCCACGCTCCCGGTAAGCACTTTATACAACTGGTACAGCAATACCGTTACCAGCAAGATATCCGCGATATCGAGCCAGTTTATTTCCAAAAAGCCAATGGTAAATAACGGTATCAAATTAGTTTCAGGTTACAGGTTGCAAATTATTTTAAGTTACAACTTACAGATTGCAAGTTGATTTAATATTTATTTCGTTATGGTTAAAGTCAAAGATTAAGCAACGTCTATTTTTAATATTTATTTTTGGTTAAGGTTGCAAACGTTTTATTTCCGTATCAACTATAATCAAACTATAAAAAATCATAAATTTTGGTTGCCTAGAGCATCATAATCAAGCGATAAACAATTTGTCAACTGGCAATCTGTAACCTGCAACTTAATGCGACTTGCAACCTGTAACCTTCAACCTGCAACCTGTAACCTACTCACCAATTTAATGGTTTGTACGGCTTCTTTCACGTCGTGAACCCGCAAAATGCTGGCGCCTTGGAGCAAAGCCAATGTGTTTAGAGCAATAGTGCCCGGCAGGGCCTCCGTAGCTTCTATGCCTAAGGTTTTGTAAGTCATCGATTTGCGCGAAAGACCTGCCAAAACCGGTAGTTCAAATAAGCTAAACTCGTGTAGGTTTCGCAGTAACATAAAGTTTTGCTCTATGGTTTTGGCGAAACCAAAGCCAGGATCAATAATAATATCTACTACTCCGGCCGCGCGTAATTGGGCCACTTTTTGCTCAAAATACGTCACCAATTCCAATAGCAAATTATCGTAATTAGTTAGCTGCTTCATGGTTTGGGGCGTACCCCGCATGTGCATTAAAATATAAGGCGCTTTTAAAGCCGCGGCTTTCGCAAACATAGCTTCATCCAGGCTACCTCCCGAAATATCGTTGATAATAGAGGCTCCGGCTTTTACGGCCGCTTCGGCTACCTGGGACCGGAAAGTATCAATCGAAATAAGAGTGCCCGGCAGAGCTTTTCGGATAGCTTCAATAGCCGGTATAACCCGGTCCATTTCTTCGGTCACCGAAATATCCTCGGCTCCCGGACGCGACGAATATCCGCCAATGTCCAGGATATCTGCTCCTTCGGCCAACATTTTTTCGGCCTTAGCTACTACCTGATCGAGGCTAATGAGCCGGCTGCCCTCGTAAAAAGAATCAGGCGTTACATTTAAAATCCCCATGACTACCGGGGTGGCCAGCGAAAGGATTTTTCCGTGGCAGTTAAGAGTGCTCTTTTTGTAAAAAAACGTATCTTTCGCCTTCAAACCGGGATATCTGTTTACGATTCTCTAAAATAAGCCTAAAAAGTTGATTAATCAAACGCTGTCGGAATATAAACGGGTAATTAGTGCCTGTCAGGAAATTTTTATTAAAAAAACTAGTGATTACGGTACGGCCTGGCGCATTTTACGCTTGCCTTCCATTACCGATCAAATTTTTATTAAAGCCCAACGCATCCGGTCCATTCAGGAAAAGGGGGTGCAGAAAGTGCCCGAAGATATTACGTCGGAGTTTGTGGGAATTATAAATTATTGCGTGATTGCTCTCATGCAAATGGACCTGGCCGATGAAACCGAACTGGAAATTCCTGCTGCAAAGGTAGCTGCCTGGTACGAAGCGCACATCGAAAAAAACATTCAATTGTTATTAGCTAAAAACCACGATTACGGCGAGGCCTGGCGCGATATGCGCGTTTCGTCTATCACCGATATCATTTTAATGAAACTTTACCGAACTAAGCAAATTGAAGACAATCAGGGGCAAACCTTGATTTCGGAAGGAGTGGAGGCGAACTACCGCGACATGATTAACTACGCCGTTTTTGCCTTGATAAAACTAAATTTTAACAGCCATGAGACTAATTAGCAGATTAAGCTGGCTTTTTGTAGGTGGCTTGTTTATTTTTTCGGGCCTGATTAAAATAAACGACCCCGTTGGCACCGCCATTAAACTGGAAGAATATTTTGATGTATTTGCCGCCGATTTTTCGTCGTTTTTTTTAATTTTTAAACCTTATGCGCTTTTTTTATCTATTTTTTTGAGTGCGCTGGAAATAATATTGGGCGTGGCTTTGCTGCTGCGCTGGCGTTTGCGACAAATTCTGCGGGGTTTGTTGGTTCTGATTATTTTCTTTACGTTTCTCACTTTTTACTCGGCTTACTTTAACAAAGTAACCGATTGCGGTTGTTTCGGTGATGCCATTAAACTCACGCCTTGGCAGTCGTTTTCGAAAGATATTTTATTGCTGCTATTAATTGTGGTATTGCTGGCTACGCGCCGGTATTTGCCCGAAACCAAAACGGCCAGAGTAGCGGGAGTTTTGGTAGCCCTTACGGCTATTCTTTCGTTTGGAATCGGAATTTACGCTTATAACCACGAGCCATTCATTGATTTCCGGGCGTATAAAGTAGGCAATAACATTCCGGCATTGATGAAACCTTCTTCGCCGTTGCGTTACAAATATATTATGGCAAGAAATGGCCAGGAAAAAGAGTTTACGCAGTATCCCACCGACTCTACCTGGAAATTCAAACAAATGGTAGCCATAAATCCGGAAGATGGGCCTAAGATTACCGATTTTAATGTGTGGAACGATCAGGGCGATTTTACCCAGGAAGTATTTAGCGGTAATAAGCTGCTTATTCTGGTGCAGGACGTAAGCAAAGTGAACCCCAAAAAATTTGCGGATATTAATAACCTGATTGTGGCCGCCGAAAAGTCAAGTAAAAACATTAAACCGGTGGTTGTTACCGCCAGCAGCACCCAGGATTTTGACGTTTTCCGGCACGAAGCAAATTTAAGCGCCCCGTATTATTTTGGCGATGCCACCGTGCTTAAAACTATGATGCGGGCGAACCCCGGTATTATGTTATTAAAAAATGGTCAGGTAGTAGGTAAGTGGCATTATAACGATACGCCCGGTATTCAAACCGTAGAGCGGCAATTATGAACGGGCTGCGCTTCGTTGGGCAAAGGTTAGCGCACGGCCTGCTGATAATGTTAGGAGTGGTGGTGGCTGTGTTTTTTTTGTTTAACGTTTTGCCCGGCGACCCGGTAGCGATGCTGGCTGGTCAGCGGAACGATATTGCTACCCGCGCGGCTATTATTGCCGACTTAGGTTTGGATAAACCGTTACCTGCGCAACTGCTCTATTACCTGAATGATATTTCGCCAATATCCGTACACCCAGATACCCCCGATAATCAGCAAAAATATAATTACCAACGCTTATTTACATTCGGTAACCAGGCCGTAGTACTTAAATGGCCATATTTGCGCCGTTCGTTTCAGAGTAATAAACCAGTAACCGAAATTCTATTAGACCATTTAGTAGGTACCCTTTGGCTGGCAGGCGCGGCTATGGTGCTCGCCACCTTTTTCGGAATACTACTGGGCATGGCAGCGGCTCTTAAACCGCATAGCTTTCTGGATCATGCCTTTATTACCTTATCGGTGCTGGGAATTTCGGTGCCCTCATTTGTGGCCGCTATAATTATCGCTCTTACGTTTGGCTTTTACTGGAGCAATTTTACCGGCCTGAGCCTTACCGGTCAACTCTACGAAGTGGATGCTTTTACGGGGCGGCATTTAGTTTGGCAAAATTTATTATTACCGGCCTTGGCGTTGGGTATTCGGCCGTTGGCCGTTATTATGCAGCTAACCCGGGCCTCTATGATCGACGTACTCACCCAGGATTTTATTCGTACTGCCCGGGCAAAAGGCTTGTCTTCTAAGCAGGTTATCTGGCGGCACGCCTTAAAAAATGCTTTAAACCCTGTTATTACGGCTGTTTCGGGTTGGCTGGCTTCGCTCATGGCGGGCGCTTTTTTTATCGAGTATATTTTTAACTGGAAAGGCCTGGGCTCCGTTACGCTGCACGCCGTCGAAAACCTGGATTTTCCGGTGGTAATCGGCGCTACCCTGCTCATTGCTTTTCTGTTTATTTTAATTAATATTCTCGTTGATTTGCTTTACGCGGTGGTAGATCCGCGGGTAAAGCTGTAAACCCCACCGCCTACGGCACCTCCCCTGTTTTTAGGGGCGGTGCAGTGGGGTAATATAGTAATAGCTTAAATGAAGAAATAAGGGCAACTAACTGAGCCCATTACTGCGTAAAAATAAAACTTATCCCTTTCTTTCTGGCTTGCTACCGAAACTCTTAATACTTTTACACCGATATTTAGATAATATTTGTGACTGATAGCCGTATTTATTTAGTTGGTATGCCGGGCTCGGGTAAAACCACTTTAGGCCGCCAACTAGCCACGCATTTACATTTGCCTTTTATTGATTTAGACCATTATATTGAGCGCAAAGAAGGTAAAAGCGTCCGGAAAATATTTGAAAAAACCGGTGAGTCGTGGTTCCGTAAAACCGAGGCATTGGCGCTGCGGCAAGCTACCGAAGAAAACGAGCAAGCTGTAATTGCTACCGGGGGCGGTACTCCTTGCTTTGAAGGAAACATGGATTTTATTAATCGCCATGGCCTAAGTGTTTACCTGCAGGTGCCGGTAAACGAAATATTATCCCGGATGAAAGCCGAAGGCATTGCTGTAAGGCCTTTATTAGCCGGAAAAACAGATGAACAGTTGTATCAGTTTTTTTCTGAAACATTAACCAGCCGTCAACAGTTTTACACGAAGGCAGTTTTAACCTACGCAAGTTTAAATCCTACGGCCGCTGAAATATTTCATTTAGTAGATAACTGGCGGCTAAAAAAGGTATAGCACCAGGTTGTTACCTTATTAAAAAGAATCTTTATTAATTTAGTTGTACGTTTAATCAATCGTTTATTAAAGAGATGAAACCAAATCATAAAGGCTCCGCCCAACTTTTTAAAAATCCGGTTCTGGAAAAATTGACTCATACGCATATTGCGTTGCCTATTTCCATTTTCATTGTAATTGCAACGGGTCTTATTTATTATGGCTTAACCCACGGCTTTATAACAGTTTTATCCGCTTTAGGGCTTTTTATGGTGGGTTGGTTTATTTTTACTTTTGTGGAGTATATGGCGCACCGGCATGTTTTTCACATGGAAACCGACACTGAGGTAAAGAAAAACATTCAGTATACTTTTCACGGGAACCACCACGATTATCCAAAAGATAAGTCGCGGCTAGCCATGCCTCCCATTGTTAGTTTATTTATTTCATCGTTCTTCTTTTTTGTGTTCAAGCTAATTTTTGGTTCGGCTGTATTTGGTATTTTGTCCGGCTTTTTATTTGGCTACGCCGTTTATTTATTTGTGCACTACGCGGTACACGCTTACGCGCCACCGAAAAATTTCTTAAAAATATTGTGGGTACACCACAGCATTCACCATTACAAACACGACGATAAAGCCTACGGAGTATCGTCGCCGCTTTGGGATTGGATTTTAGGAACCATGCCACCGGAAAAATCTAAATAAATTGCCAACAGTAAAGTCTTGATTGGCATTTTTTGCAAAAACTCTTACAACAAAAAAGCTCCTTTTCAGGAGCTTTTTTGTTGTAAGAGTTTTTAGTTTTAAACTCTCGGACCACGTATTTTGCGTAGCAGCCAAAGCACAAACAACACTACTACTACAATCCCGATAACGGCCGTCCACATGCCCGCTTTAAAAATATCGCCGATAACCTCACAACTTGTTACGGTGAGGGCTAGGAACATAAGGAATATGGGAAAAAAGTATCTAAAATTTTTCATGATTAGTTGGTTAATTATGACAAAGTAAATGATGTTATTTTCTGGTAATTCTACCAAAACAAGAGAATATACCCGTATATAGGAGTAATACTATAGCCAGGAAAAAAGGTTGGGTTATTCCGGCGGTAAACCCTTATTTTATATTCTTCTAATCTATTTTTTGCCACTTGGTGGTACTGCCCGATAACCAGAAAAAATACAGAATCAATTTTTTTAAAAGCTTATGGTTTGCTTTAGCTAAAAGATAGAGGCGGTAATAATATTGAAACAAGCTTTTGGCTATTTTCTTATTGTTTATTTAATGCTCTCAATTGATTTGCATTGCTCCTCGGAACAGATTAAAATTTATTTAATACCCGTATTCCGAAGCATAAAATACGGGCATCCAGCTCAACTTTTATCTTTGTTTGCAGTAAACTTTTATAGAACAAACCATTAATCACTAAGAGGTATTATTATGTCAGACGAAAATAAAAAAGGCAAAACCATAAAAGACGCGGAAGGCCATGAATTTACGTTCGAGGAAACAGCCGAATCGAACGAAAATGATTTACAAGTACTGGATGTAACCGATGCAGAAGCTAAAAAGAAAGATAAAGGTAAAAAAGGAGACACCGTAACCGATGAAGAACGGCAAGCTAATTTTGAAATGGATTAATATTTTAGCAGCGTTGCCGCAAGAAAGCCGAATTAATTAAAAGCCGACAAATAATAATTTAGGTTTTTAATTAATTCGGCTTTTATAAATGGGCTTTTCTACGGTAAACTTTGGTTGAAGGAAACAGGAGTAGTTTTTTTGCTTAGTATAATAAGTTTACGAATACTGGTTAAATGGGCCAGTAAAACCGCCGGTACAATAACGGAGGGTAACCAAACAAAAGGAAAATACAACAAGGCAATATTGGGTTGGTCGAAAGCAAACTTCTGAAAAGGCGTTGGAACCGATAAAATAGCATTTACCACAATATTCAATAAAAGCCCCAGACAGATAAAATTCCAAATCAAGAGCAATTTTGGGGATAACCGGTTTTTTAGCAAGCCAAAATAATAGACAAGCGGCGCGGTTAAGCCAGAGATAGTATCTAAGTTACGACCTTCAAAGGTCATTAAAGTCGGAACCATTTGGTGCAATGCCAGACTAAAAAGAGTTACTTCTACGGGTATTCTAACTACATGTAATAAGGTTAGCCATTTAAGTTGTAAACTAGCCAAAAAGTGTTGGCCCTTATTGGTGGAGAATAAAAGAATAATTCCTATTAAAGGCGGCAGTACTAAAAAAACAAATCGGGGCGGCAAAGCATTCGTATTGGTATAAAATTGCGCTAAGCCCAGAATACTTTGTAAGGCAAGCCACGAAATTCCTAAAATAATAATGGCTTTGGAACGGTTAGCTGCCCGGTACAGCAGCCAAAGAGTTAGGAGCGTGGTGCCGGCGAAGAAAAAACTAATGTAAGCGGGTAAGTTTTCCACAGGGTTACGGATTAAAGTTTTATATTAACCCAAAGGAAATACTACTATAGGTTTTCTCTCTTGCCAAATGGCAGGAAATAAATTTTGAGCTTTATTTTTTTAAATATTCTTTGCGGATGCGGCTTAATGAGGTGTCCGTTATGCCTAGGTAAGAAGCAATATGTTTCAGGGGCGCGTGTTGAAAAATCTCCGGATTTGATTTTAGCAGTTGCCCGTAGCGTTCTTCGGCTGTTTCGGTAATGGTGGCGAGCATTCTGTTTTTAAGCCGGGTAAGAACTTTCACCAAAATAGAACGGCCAAACTCCCGGAATTCGGGAAAGGCATGGAAAAAATGATTTAGCTGTTCGTAGGTAATATACCAGCCTTCGCAATCGGTTAAAGCTTGAATGTTTTCTTGGGAGGCAGTCCGGTTAAAAAAAGAAGATACTTCAAAAACAACGTGCGAACGAGAATAAAAACTGGTGGTAACATCGTTACCGTGAACATCGTAGGCGAAAGCCCGCATAAAGCCCTTTTCCAGGAAAAGGTATTCGTTACAAACATGGCCTTCTTTTAATTGCAAATTATTTTTAAGAATAGTTTTCCGCGAAAATTGATTAGCAATTTCAATTGCCTTGGATGAGGGAATAAGCTGGGTACTCTGAAGAAACTGAATCAAGCTTTCCTTCTTCATTTCGTTCAGCAATTAAGGTTACAGGAGAAATTGTTTACGCTCATTTACAATCAAATCGGAAAATAAGCAAAATAGCTGAGTTTTAGTAATTGCCGTCGGTTATTTCTAAGAATAACGGGTTCTTTGAATAAAACTTTCGCCCGAAAGAACCGGCAATTGGGGCCGGACAGCTAAATCTTTCTAAGCACATTTAGGCAACCGGAACGGCCGCTTTTTTTAATAGACTTTGTAATTAGCCCGTTTGTATTGCTTAAAACTATAAAAGCAGACTTTTGGGTCTGCTTTTTTATATTCTCTACCATAGCCTACTATTAGCTACCTCACGGATAATTATTCGTTGTTTCTTCGGAGTAGGTCGGGTAACTATCGGTATTGTCGTCGAGAGTATCTAAGAATCGTTTCGATTGTTTGCGGCGACTAATAGCTAAAACAGCCATGCCGGCCAAGGCTACCAACCCCGCTGTTACCAATGCTTTAGGTACCGCCGGGTTCGATACCGCAGGAGGCAATTTTACTACTCCTCGCTCATCGGTTACTGCGGGCTCATTCACGTAACGGCCCGAAGTGGGAACCGCTAATTGATCGAAATAATGCACCAGTTCATCTAGTTCAAATAACATGGTTTCGCCTTGCATGGGCATGCCATGACCACTAGCCACAATCTCCGGGCGTAAATCGGCCAGCTTTTCTACCGAATTCCGGGCTGCTTCCCAATCGCTGGTATAATACGAAGGTGGTCCATGAATTTCTTTCCGGTCGGTCATAACCGCAATCGCCGATTCAGGTTCGCGGGTACTAAAAGCATCACCCACAATTAAGGTTCGGTCACTGTCGCGGAATAAAGATACGTGACCCGCGGTGTGGCCGGGTGTATGCAGCCAGCGCCAGCCCAGTAAACCGGGCACCGATCCATCCGAAGGCAAAGCTTGTACTTGTCCGGTTACATCAATGGGTTTTTTCGGATACAGCCAGGCCATATACGCCATGGCGCCCCCGCCTACGGTAGGGTCGGGTGGGGGATACGACGATAAGCCCGTTAAATAAGGCATCTCTAAAGAGTGGGCATAAATAGGTACTTGCCACTCCGCTGCTAATTCTTTTAAAGCACCTACGTGATCGAAGTGCCCGTGCGTGAGAATGATTGCCGTAGGGCGGGTTCCTTTGCCGTACAAGCCTTCCGCGATATGTTTAATTTTACCCGCTGAACCATACAAACCCGCATCTACCAATACCCAGGAGTCATCGGAGTTACTCACCAGAAACAGGTTTACAAACACAATCTTAATTCCGGTAACGCCCGGCGCCACCGGAAAATGATTTTTATCCTTCGGGGATACTTTACCTGCAGTTGTTTCCATAATTTAAAATGATTAGCTGTCTTCGCGGCCGGCAATACTTTCTTCGTTTCCCTGGTCATGCGAGCTGTTTTCGTCACCGTCCGTAGATTTAGCGCCCTGGCCGCCCTGGCCGTGTTGCGAGTAATCGGTACCGCCTTCTTCCTCGTGGTTTGGGGTGTTTATATTTTGTTGATCGGGAGCAGAAACAATTTCTTTTTCATTATCAGGTGATTTCTGTTCTTTATTTTCCATAGTTTAGGTTTTAAGAATGAAACAAAAACACCGGCAATAGCGCCGGAACTTTTCTTACGCACATTTGCGCCTAAAGTCTATAAACCCCATTAAAAAAGTACGAAGTTACTTAAAAGCAAGCCACAAAAGAGTTGTTTTTATTAGTTAAAAAGGTAAAATATCCGAATGGCTGACCAGTAGAAATTAGTATAATGAACATCAGGAGCTAATCCTTAAACAATGAGCCTGGTACCCCATTGGGCATCGGAAAAAATCTAGAAGTGAGCTGTTTTGGTAATAGCTTAATTATCGACGAAATAACTACTGTGCAATAGATAAATGTGCTGCTTAACTTTCGGGATTCTCCTTTTTTAATGAGTAATTTTTGCATCCATTTTTCTTTCTGACTAAGTTCGGTTTTACCCGCGTTTTGTCTTAGAACAAAGCGCGGGTAAAAGAATGTGATTGGTGGAGAAGGGTTTTCACCCGGAACAGAGTAATAATATGAGAAAGATTTTTTATAATTACAGAAAGATAATTTTTCTCAGATTATATGTTTCAAAAAGTAAAATTAGTGCTTTGTGGTTGGGCGGTTCTAGCCTTATCCTTGCCAATCAACGCTCAAAAAACGGGTTCAGCGTTAAAGCCCGTCGAAAAAGTTGCCCGTAAAGGCAGCGAACTGGTTATTCCCTACGAAAAGTACGTGCTTCCTAATGGTCTTACGCTGGTAGTACACGAAGATCATTCCGACCCGATAGTACACGTGGATGTAACCTACCACGTAGGTTCGGCGCGCGAAGAAGTGGGTAAATCCGGTTTTGCGCATTTCTTTGAACACATGATGTTTCAGGGCAGTGACCACGTGGCCGATGAAGAACATTTTAAAATTGTAACGAATGCCGGAGGTACTCTCAACGGTTCTACCAATAAAGACCGGACTAATTACTACGAAACTATTCCTAGTAATCAACTCGAAACAGCTTTGTGGTTGGAAGCCGACCGCATGGGCTTTTTACTCGATGTTGTTACCCAGAAGAAATTTGAAATACAGCGGTCTACCGTTAAAAATGAGCGGGGCCAGAATTACGATAACCGGCCTTATGGGTTAGTAGGGGAAACTACTGCCCGAACCTTGTATCCGTATGGGCATCCGTATTCGTGGTTAACCATTGGTTACATCGAAGACCTGAACCGCGTAAACGTGGATGATCTGAAAAACTTTTTCCTGCGTTGGTACGGTCCCAATAATGCTACGGTTACCGTGGGTGGCGACGTGAATCCGAAAGACGTGGTAAAAATGGTAGAAAAGTACTTCGGCTCCATTCCACGTGGTCCGGAAGTAAAAAATAGGAAATTAGCCGCGGTTACTTTACCGCAGGACCGCTATGTGTCTTACGAAGACAATGTCCGGTTCCCGCTTTTGCAAATGGTATTTCCCACCGTGCCCAACCGCCATCCTGATGAAGCGCCATTAGATTGCTTAGCCGAAATTTTAGGCGGCGGTAAAAACTCCATTTTATATAAAAATTTAATTAAAGAACAAAAAGCAGTGCAGGCCGATGCCAGCCATCCGGCTTCTGAATTAGCCGGCGAGTTTACCCTTCGGGTACTGCCTTTCCCGGGCCAGACTTTAGCCGACATGGAAAAAATGGTACGGGCCTCCTTACAAGAATTTGAAAAAACCGGCGTTACCGACGATGCTATTACCCGCTTTAAAGCCAAATACGAATCCGATATTATTAACAGCCTGGAGAGCGTAGCCGGTAAAGTATCGCAGTTAGCGGCTAACCAAACGTATACCGGCAGCCCTAATTACCTGCCTACCGACTACAAGGTGCACATGGCCGTAACTAAAGCCGATGTGATGCGGGTGTATAACCAATACATCAAAAACAAGCACGCCGTTATTTTAAGTGTGGTGCCAAAAGGACAAGCCCAGGCCGTAGCCAAACCCGATAATTTTAAACCTACTACCGATGGGTACAAAGCGCCAGCCGACCAATACGCTGGCCTGAAATACGTAAAACCGAAAGATAATTTCGACCGGAGCCAACGGCCGGGAGCCGGTAAAAACCCGGTGGTAACAGTGCCTCCTTTTTACCGCGATAACTTGCCGAATGGTATTAAAATAATTGGTACCGAAAACAAAGAAGTACCCATGGTTACGCTGCTGTTTAGTATGCAGGGCGGCCATAAATTATCGGCTAAAGATCCTTCCCGAGCCGGAATTGCCTCCTTAATGGCGGCCATGCTCAACGAATCTACGGAGAAATATACCGCCGAAGATATTAACAGTCAGCTTGAAAAACTAGGTAGCAGTATCTCCGTATCGGGTGGCACGGAAGCTATTAACGTTACCGTAGAATCGCAGGTAAAGAACCTGGATGCTACGCTGGCTTTGCTCGAAGAACGCCTATTACGTCCGCGCTTTGATCCGGTTGATTTTGAACGTTTGAAAAAACAGCGCCTCGAAGCGATTGCCAACCAGGCTACTCAGCCTACCGTTATTGCCGATAACGTGTACAATAAATTACTTTACGGCGAAGGTAATATTTTAGCGGTTCCGGCTATTGGTACCGCCGCCACGGTGAATACTATTACTTTGGAGGATATAAAGAATTTTTACCGCGAAAATTTCTCACCTTCGGTTACAAATCTGGTCATTGTGGGCGATATCAAGCAACAGGATATTAAGCCGAAGCTGGCCTTTTTAGAAAAGTGGACGGCTAAACCAGTAACCATGCCGGTACTGCCACCCATGCCTTCCGGGGATAAATCTAAAATTTATTTGGTAGATAAAGAAAAAGCGGCCCAGTCCGAAATCCGGATTGGTTATTTAGCGTTGCCTTATGATGCTACCGGCGAGTACTATAAGTCCGGGTTAATGAACTACATTTTGGGCGGTAACTTTAATAGCCGGATTAACTTAAATCTGCGCGAAGCGAAAGGCTATACGTACGGCGCCCGTTCGGGATTTTCGGGTACTGAGTTGGTAGGACCTTTTACCGCTCAGGCGGGGGTGCGAGCCAATGTGTCGGATAGTGCGGTAGTAGAATTCTTGAAAGAAATAAAAACTTTCCGCAGCGAAGGTATTCACGACGACGAATTGGCTTTCCTGAAAAGCTCGGTAGGACAACGAGATGCTTTGAAATATGAAACCCCGTATCAGAAAGCAGTTTTCCTGAACAATATCATTAAATATAATTTAGATGCCGACTTTGTAAAGAAGCAAAACGAAATTTTGCAAAATATCACCAAAGAAGAAATCAATACTTTAGCGAAGAAAAATCTGCCGCTGGAAAAAATGAACATTATGCTGGTGGGCGATAAGGCATTAATTAAACCTGGACTAGAAAAATTGGGCTACGAAGTGGTAGAGTTAGATACCGAAGGCAACCAAGTGAAGCAAACGGCAACGCCGACCGCTCCGGTTACCCCGGCTACGCCTGCTCCCGCTGAGAAAAACAAAAAAGCGCCGGCCAAACCACGTAAATCCATGCCGGAAATTCGGACATCGTAAGTAAACGGCGTACCTGAAATGTAGAAAGCCCTTGCCACCGCAAGGGCTTTTGCTTTAAATAAGTTTTTATATTTACGGCTTCTTTTAGGAACTATGAAAAAAGAACTTGCCCTGGAAACCTGGAACCGCAGGGAGCATTTTCAGTTTTTTTCTCAATTTGAGGAGCCTTTTTTTAGTTTGGTAGTGAACGTAGACTGCGCCAAAGCTTATAAAAATGCTAAAACCCAGAATTTGCCTTTTTATTTGTATTACTTGTATTTGTCGTTAACGGCAGCTAATAAAATGGAAGCCTTCCGGTACCGGATAGAAGCAGATAAAGTTGTTTGCTACGATGCCGTGCATGCCTCGCCCACCGTTCTGCGCGACGACCATACTTTTGGTTTTTCTTTTCTGCCGTATCAACCTACGTTTGCCGCGTTTTTACCGCTCGCCCACCAGGAAATACAAACCGTTAAAGCAGGCAGTGGTTTAGGCTTAACCGAAAATACGAGCCGGGTAGATGTGATTCATTTTTCTTCTATTCCGTGGATTACTTTTACGGCGCTAACCCATGCCCGCAGTTTTACTTATAAAGATAGTGTACCTAAAATCTCTTTTGGAAAATACTTTTGGGAGCAAGATAAATTGTGGTTGCCGGTTTCAGTTACAGTGCATCATGGTTTAATGGATGGTTACCACGTGGGTGAATACTTGGCTACTTTTCAGGAATTGTTAAATCAAGAATAATGGAAACGAACGAATTACAAGCTATAAAAGTAATTGCCTTCGATGCCGACGATACGCTTTGGGTAAACGAAACCATTTTTACCTATACCCAGGAACGGTTTATAGAAGTACTGGCGCCTTACGTAGATTCACAAACGCTGGAGGCCAAACTTTACGAAATTGAACTCCGCAACCTGAGCCTTTTTGGCTACGGCATTAAAGGTTTTATTTTATCTATGATCGAAACGGCCATTGAGCTTACAACAGGTAAAATCTCCGGCCAAGAAGTTCAGCAAATTATTAATCTGGGTAAAGTAATGCTGGATCATCCGGTAGAAGTTCTACCGAATGTGCAAGAAACGCTGGAGAAACTACAGGATAAATATACCCTTATCCTTATTACCAAAGGCGACTTATTTGACCAGGAAAGTAAGATCGCCCGCTCCGGTCTGGGCGATTATTTTAGTAAATTAGAAATTCTGAGCGAGAAAAACGAAGAAGCCTACCAGCGGGTGTTAAAACGAAATAACATTGCCGTGGAAGAATTTTTAATGGTGGGCAATTCGTTAAAATCGGATGTGCTACCTGTATGTAACTTAGGAGCACGCGCCATTTATATTCCCTTTCATACTACCTGGGTGCATGAACAGGTAAATTTAGATAAAGACCACCAACTTACTTACGTAGAACTGCCCGATATTAGTTTATTACCCAAATATTTGAATCTATAAATCAGTCTAGATGCAACAGCCTTTAGAAATTTACTAATTTGATTAAAGTAACAGAAAGTTAAACTTACGGACGGTTATTGGAAGAGGGTTGGCCTTCGGTTAGCTCAAAATCAAATTTTAAGGCCATTAAGCGGAGTTGCTCCTTTATTCTTTTTAAGTTTTTCCGGCGGCTGATTATTCTTAAATCAATTAAATGGTACTCCCCGTTTTTTAAATGTAAGCGTAAAGAGAGTGGCGCAATATGCAGGTGGGCAACGTCTTCGAAAGAGTAAACCGTTTTCGGCCGGAAGTGTCCCCGTTTTAAAACAATGTAGGCCGGTGTAATCTCAAAATAAGATTGGGTGCCAAAAATAGGGGTGTTCTGCGACAAAATGTAAATTAAATAACCAATGGCAAAGGTTAAGAAAACGTAGTGTAGGAAATGGCTATCGTTGGTGGGGCTGTCGGTGAAAAGAAAAAAGATGGCGTAGATCAGTAAAAAAAACGCCAAAGCTAATTGTACTCCAAACGAAACCCGGGCATTCCGGGATGGCCGCAGGCCTACGCGTACCAATGATTTCATATAAATTAATTAGGTAAGTAAAAGTTTAGCGGCCCCAAAACAGACCGCTAAACGCTAATTTATGCATTTTTAAGCAGTGCCTGCAAGGTAATTTCGGGCACGCCCCCTAAGGCCTGCGAAACCGGGCAGCCTTTTTTGGCGGTTTGCGCGTGTTGCTGTAAATCCTCGTCGCTGAGGCCGGCTACCTGAACTTCAGTGGTAACATCAATCCGGTCGATAAACGGACCTTCGCCTTTGCGGCCCAAATGCACTTTGGCCGAAGTGCGAATACTATCTGCCGGATGACCGGCTTGCTCCAGTAAACTGCTCAGAAACATAGAATAACAGCTCGCCAGGGCCGCCCCGATTAATTCTTCCGGATTAGTACCGTTCGGATCGTTTTCGAAGCGGGTACGAAAAGTATAGGCGGTATTTAAAGCGCCGCTTTCGGTAGATACCGTGCCGTTACCGTTTTTTAATCCGCCGTTCCAAACAGCGTTTCCTGTTGTAAATGCCATAGTTTTAAAAGTTAGATTGTCGAATGCTTGAATACGCGATTTAAGTAAAATAAGTAACAAAGTAAAGGAGAGTAATGCGGGTTTGTTCAGTTAGCGGGTATCCGAAGAAAGGTTAAGAGCCAATACAGATTGCTCAAGGTTATTCAAAAACTGGCTAAGAACATGACAACTATGAGTGAATATCCCTACCTTTACCAACCGCAAAGTGTTTATCGTAAAATATGGGGATAAAAGCTGCTTTAAGTAAACCATTTGCCGCTTACGTGCACCAACGCAACCAAGCCTGGATGCAGCAACCCGCCCAAACGCAGCAAAAAGTATTTACTTCTTTAATTCAGAAAGGTGCTTCCACGGCGTTTGGCCGCGACCATAAATTTAAAAATATTCAAAACCACGCCGACTTTACCCAGGCCGTACCGGTGCGGGATTACGAAGGTTTAAAGCCTTATTTTGAAAGAGTTAAGAAAGGCGAACGGGATATTTTATGGCCGGGTAAACCTATCTATTTTGCCAAAACGTCGGGTACCACCTCCGGTACGAAATACATTCCTATTTCCGCCGATTCTATCTCGAACCACATTAACGGCGCCCGCGATGCTTTGTTAGCTTACGTGTACCAAACCGGTAATTCCACTTTTCTCGACGGAAAATTAATTTTTTTATCGGGAAGTCCGGAACTCGACGAAGTAAGCGGTATTAAAACCGGGCGGCTATCCGGTATTGCTAACCACCACGTGCCGGGTTACCTGCGGCGCAATCAACTGCCCAGCTACCAAATCAACTGCCTCGACGATTGGGAAGAAAAGCTGGATGCTATTATTGGAGAAACGTTACACCAGCCCATGACACTTATCTCAGGTATTCCGCCTTGGGTACAAATGTATTTTGACCGGATTACCGCTAAAACCGGGAAGAAAATCAAAGACGTATTTCCGGATTTTAACTTGTTTGTTTACGGCGGCGTTAATTTTGAACCGTACCGGGCTAAATTGTTCGAGAGCATTGGTAAACCCATCGATTCTATTGAATTATTTCCGGCTTCCGAAGGCTTTTTTGCTTACCAGAACGAACAGGACGATCCGGGTTTGTTATTATTACTCAACGCCGGTATTTTCTACGAATTTATTCCGGTAAGCGAATACTACAACGAAAATCCGCGCCGCTTGCGGATAGAAGAAGTAGAAGTGGGGGTAAACTATGCTTTGGTTATTAGTAATAATGCGGGTTTGTGGGCTTATTCCATTGGTGATACCGTTAAATTTACGTCTACCCGGCCGTATAAAGTAGTGGTAAGTGGGCGGATTAAACATTTTATTTCTGCCTTTGGGGAGCACGTTATCGGGGAAGAAGTGGAAAAAGCCATGCACCAAACCATGCAGAAGTTTCCGGAGGTAGAAGTGGTGGAATTTACCGTTGCTCCTTATGTAAGCCCGTCGGCGGGACAATCGTACCACGAGTGGTTGGTAGCTTTTGCCCAGCCACCGCAGGATTTACCTGCTTTTAGGCTGGAACTGGACCAACAGCTTCGCCAACTAAACGTGTACTACGACGATTTAATTACCGGTAATATTTTAAGTCCGCTAAAACTAACTCCTCTGCCGTCGGATGCTTTCCAAAAGTATATGAAAACGCAGGGTAAGTTGGGCGGGCAGAATAAAGTGCCCCGGCTGAGTAACGATCGGGCTATTGCGGATGCGCTGGTAAAGTTTAAAGTAGAGAGTTAAGTCGACAATTTTCCTGTATCTACAAGCTTAATATGTAAGATTTCAGGCTTGCCGCATGAATAATACAATTTCTGCGGTTTTTTGATAACTACTGCCTGCTTAATTTTGTTAATGAGTATAGGTCTTGTGGTAACTAAAAATCTGTCATACAATATTTTACTTATATATCTTAAAAGATACCTGTTCGCTATAAATCTACTAAAAAAGAGAAATTTAATTTGAAGAAAAGAATTGCCCTTTTAGGTTCCACCGGTTCCATTGGCACGCAAGCCTTAGAAGTAATTCAATCGCAGCCCGATGCTTTTGAGGTAGAAGTGCTCACGGCGAACCACAATGCCGATTTGCTTATTCAGCAAGCTTTAGTGATAAAACCCAACGTAGTAGTAATTTGCCGCGAAGAATTATACGATAAGGTTTTTGATGCCCTCTATCCGCACGACATAAAGGTTTATGCGGGTAAAAATGCTTTAAACAGCGTGGTGCAAATGGAAACCATTGATCTGGTTTTAACCGCTATGGTGGGCTACTCGGGTTTAGAACCAACTATTAAAGCCATTGAGGCCGGTAAAAATATTGCCTTAGCTAATAAAGAAACACTGGTAGTAGCCGGTCAGTTAATCACCGATTTAGCCCGCGATAAAGGCGTAAATATATACCCCGTTGATTCGGAACACAGCGCTATATTTCAGTGCCTGGCCGGGGAATTTCATAATCCGATTGAGAAAATAATTTTAACCGCTTCCGGTGGGCCTTTTCGGGGCAAAGACCGCCAGTATTTAAGTTCGGTTACCCGCGAACAGGCCTTAAAGCACCCTAATTGGGAAATGGGCGCCAAAATTACCATTGATTCGGCCTCGCTCATGAACAAAGGCCTGGAAGTAATCGAAGCCAAATGGTTGTTTCATTTAAATAATAGTCAGATTGAAGTAATTGTTCATCCTCAATCTATTGTGCATTCGCTGGTTCAGTTTAAGGATGGTTCCTTAAAGGCGCAATTAGGACTGCCCGACATGAAATTACCTATTCAATACGCGCTAAGTTACCCGTACAGACTAAAAAACAGCTTTCCGCGTTTTGATTTTATGGATTATCCGCAGCTTACCTTTGAAAAACCTGATTTGGAAACCTTCCGCAACTTGGCCCTGGCTTTTTCGGCTATGGAGCGCGGCGGCAATGCTCCTTGCGTGCTTAACGCAGCGAACGAAGTAGTAGTGAATGCTTTTCTGGAGAATAAGATAGGTTTTTTGCAGATGTCGGACATAATCGAAAGCTGTCTGGCAAAAGTTGCGTATATTGCCGGACCTGCGCTCTCTGATTACGTCGCCACTGACCAGGAAACCCGACGGGTAGCGCAGGGATTAATTAAATTGTAAATAAATCAATATCTGATTTTTAACCTCAAATTTTAAAATTATTAAATTTTTTTAATGGAAGCATTAATAATGGTAGGCCAGTTAATTCTGGGCTTAACAATTTTAGTTGGATTACACGAATTAGGACATATGTTATCCGCCAAGTGGTTTGGCATGCGCGTGGAAAAATACGCTATTGGCTTTCCGC
Organism: Adhaeribacter arboris; assembly: GCF_003023845.1. NCBI lineage: Bacteria > Pseudomonadati > Bacteroidota > Cytophagia > Cytophagales > Hymenobacteraceae > Adhaeribacter > Adhaeribacter arboris. The sequence continues at coordinate 5,715,566 of NZ_PYFT01000001.1, forward strand.
CTAAAATACTGAGTAAAAAAATTGGCGAAACCGAGTATATGATTGGAGCTGTGCCACTAGGCGGCTTTGTTAAAATCTCCGGGATGATTGACGAATCGATGGATACTGCGGCAATGGCAGAAGCTCCCAAGTCTTACGAATTCCGCTCTAAACCGGCCTGGCAACGCTTGATTGTGATGATGGGTGGTATTATCGTGAATGTTATTACCGGTATTTTGATCTTTATTTTTTTAATCTATAAATACGGCGAAAGCTATTTGCCCGTTTCGGAAGTTAAACACGGTATTGTAGTGAATGAACAAGGCCGGCAAATGGGACTGCGAGATGGCGATAAAATTGTAAAGGTAAACGGTAAACCCATTAAGGAATTCGAAGAAATTTACAATGTGGATGCCTTAATGGGTTCCAATAGCTATTATACCGTTGATAGAAATGGACAGTTATTAGATGTAAAAATACCGGCTAACTTAATTGAAACCATGGCCGACCCTAAAAAGAAGCGGGAGCAACAACGTTTTGCCGAAGCAAGGGCCCCATTTTCGGTACAAAAGGTAGAGAAAAACACCCCGGCTGCCAAAGCCAAACTAATGCCGGGAGATCGTATTGTTCAGATTGATGATCAGCGCATCAACTATTTTCATGAGTTGCAGGCTGCTTTGGCCGCCCGAGAAAACAAACCGGTTACCTTAGGTATTCAACGGGGAAATCAAGTTGTAACCGCGAAAACTACCGTCGAAAAAGATGGTACCCTCGGATTTTATCCGAATATCCTTTTGAATTACGACACGCGTTATTTTTCTTTTTTAAATTCTATTCCAAGAGGCACCGAACAAGCCTTTTCCATTCTGACTACCCACATAAAAGGCCTTAAAAAATTAGTTTCCGGCGAAATGTCGTCTAAATCTCTGGGTGGGCCCATCATGATTGCGCAAACGTATGGCAGTACTTTTAACTGGTTTAAGTTTTGGACCTTAACGGGTGTTTTATCCATTATCTTAGCCTTTATGAACTTCCTGCCCATTCCGGCTTTAGATGGCGGCCACGTCATGTTTTTAACTTACGAAATGGTAACGGGGCAGAAACCATCCGATAAATTTTTAGAAAAAGCGCAATTAGTAGGGATGGTACTTTTAATTGGGTTAATGATATTTGCTTTCGGGAATGATATTTATTACCGGTTGCTTCCGGAATCAATAATTAAGTAAGCATGATTAAACGTTGGGCGGGATGGATGGGAGTAATGTTATGGCTCTTGGTGAGCAATTATATTTCGGGCTGGGCTCAAACTACTTCACTCCCTACTACTAACGCTCTAGGTAAACAGGAAAAGCTGGATTTAAATAATATCGGGCACCAAGTGCAACCCGGCGATACATATTACCGCTTAGCTAAAAAATACCAGGTTCCCGTTGATTCCTTACTAAAATGGAATGGACAAAACTTAACGGTAGGTAAAGTTGTGCGGATAGCTGCGGAACCTTCTTTGTTAAATCAGGCCGATACCCTTATTCAAGTAACTCCTCGTACCAGTGTGGCTTTGCCGGAACAAGCACCTGTTCCATCCCCCGAAATTTCAACGGAAGAAACAGGAAAGTCAACTACTGCTAAATCCAGTTATAGAAATAATAGGGAAACGGCGGAAACAGGTACGGAAAAAATGATGCAGCGGGTACTGGTGGTTCCGTTTGATCCGTACCTGTATTTTTCGGATGCCGACGAAGATATTGCCCGCCAATCGAAGTTGCCGAAGCAAAATATCCGGTATATATTTCGTTCCCGGCTCAATGCGTATCTCGATCCGAATGGTTTTGAGATAATTAACCTGCTGGACGGAAATCACCTGCCTAACTCAGACGAATTAAAAAAGGCTTATAAATCCCTCGCGTATAGTTACCAGGATGTCTCTGCCTCCAGGTTTCATCCCTTGCCCGCTAAACAAAAACCTTTTTTAAATGGCCCGGAAGCCTGGTTCCGGAAGCAAAAAGAAAAAGCGGGTTTAGTAAGCCCCGAGGAAGTTAGTGTAGCCGCCGAAGGGGAAAAGTACTACGGCGTAAAAGTGAAATCACCGGATTTCTACCCGTACTTTAACGAGCGCTATAATCTGGATTATTATATTTTTATTAATCAGTTCGAAATCCACACTGATTATACCAATTGCCTCGACCGGACTACCCAAAATTTTACCCGCGAATTTCTGGTGCATTATACCATTTTCGATGCGCAAGGCGAACTCATTGCCGGTAATAAAGTAAAAATTCCGTACGTATCGAATGTAAACGAAATCAATAAAATCGTGCGGGATAATCTGAACAAAATCGCGCAGCGCATTCTAGCCGATTTACCCCAGCCGCAAGTACCCAGTTCAGAGGCAGCGCAGAATTAAATGAAAGTGTCCTTCCTGAGCATGTATAGCCTAAAGGATACCTTTAATTCTTTCTTATTCTTTTTTTTGATAAAAGCCTAAATCCTATAGAAGTAAATAATACAATCGTACCACAAAAAAGCCAGTCTTCAGTCTTATAGGGATGAAATTTATAGTGACCATGAGAGCCAGCTAATATCATAGCTAGGAGTTGGAAAGCTATAAAAATTAAGACTATTCCTATAAACCTTCTACTCATGGCTGATGAACAGTTTTAACATCTGTTCTTTTAGGTGTAATTTAACTTCGCAATTTCAAATAACATCTAAAAAACTAAGTTCGGTTCTCTACTCCTTAAAGTTGGCAGGTTCGGGTTTTATCAGTTTAAACTCTACCCGGCGGTTAATGCGGCGATCTTCTTCGGTTTTTTCTTCCCGTAATTGTTCGGAACTGCCGTAGCCCCAGGCTTCAATTCGGCCTTCCGGAATTTTCCCTTTTTGCTCAATGTACTTTTTAATGGAATCGGCGCGTTTCTGGGAAAGCTGCGTGTTAAAATCCAGGTCCCCGCTGCCATCGGTGTGGCCGCCAATTTTGAGTTTAAACGCTGGATGATCGACCATAAACAAGACAATACGGTCAAGGATGGGTTCCATAATCGGTTTTATGTCTGATTTTTCTTCGTCGAACTCAATATTTTTAAAAATGAGTGGGATTTTATAATCAATAGCCGAAGTCATAATCTTAAACACCGTGTCCTGTTTCAAGTCAATTTCTTTCTCTACGCTAAAAAAATCCGGGCTTTGAATCAAAAGCATATACCGGTTTTTATCGATTAGGTCAAAATCAAAGGAACCATCTTTGCGAATGTATTTAGATGCTACCTCGATGCCGTTGGTAAGGTCAATAACGGATACTATGCCCGTAAGCGGTTGGTTAGTCACCGAGTCCAGGAGGGTACCTTCCAGGCGGGTTACGGCGAGCGGGTGCGCTTCCATGGGCAAAGGAAACGAAAACAAATCTAGGTTCTTTAGATCATTTTCTTCGGAACGGGCATAATACAGATTCTGGGATTTACCATCAATGGTAAAGTAATATTCGCTGCCTTTGCCGTTTACCAGCGGGCCAATATTGCGCGGCTCCTGCCAGCGCCCGTTAACCCGGTACGTTTTATAAATATCGAAATCACCATTATTCAACAATTGCCCGCGTGAACTAAAATAAAGTACCTGGTATTTCGGGTGAAAAAAGGGACTTACCTCGTTTTCGCGGGTATTTATCACCGGTCCCATGTTTTGAGCGGGCGCCCAGCGGCCATTTTTTTGTTTATAGGTAAAGTAAATATCGGAAGTGCCAAAACCACCCAAGCGATCGGAGGCAAAGTACAAAGTGTCTTCGTTTTGCGAAAGGGCAGGTTGTGAATCCCAGGAAGGACTATTTACCTGCAAACCCAGGTTTTTAACGTTACCCCAGGTATCATTTTTCATTTTCTTTGCCACGTATAAGTCGCAATTGCCGTAAGAGTCGGGGCAATCGCAGCGGGCAAAATAAAGCGTTTGCCCGTCTTTGCTGAGGCAAGCGGAGCCTTCGTTGTACACGCTGTTAATGGGTTTGCCAAATGATTTCGCTTGTTCCCAGGCCCCGTTCGTATTATCGGTGTAAAATAAATCTTCGTTATAACCAGAATTAATGGCAGGTCCGCGGTTGCGACGCGAAGTAAAGATAAGCCGCTCGGTATTCGCATTGATGGTGGGCCCGTAATCTTCGTACTTGGAATTAATATCCGGCCCCATATTGGTATACACGCCCTTCGGTGGCTGAAAAGTATTTACCGATTTCCGGTATTCTACGAGCTCGTAATAGTAATGTAAAGGAACATAAAAGGACTTTGTTTTTGCTTCCAGCGAGTCGTAGTATTGTTTAATATTTTGCAGGTCGGCGCGATGGTGTTTAATAGCCAAACGGTAATAAGCTTTGGCGTGAGCCATATCGTTTACCCGCTCGTATAATTGGGCCAGGCGCCAAAGCAAAGGAGTATTCCGGGAAAAGTTCTCAATGCCAAAATTGTCGACGTATTCCCGGAGAATAGGCAAAGCTTTATCGTATTGACGCCGGCGTTCCAGGCGGTTTATCTCTCTTAAAATTCTCCGGTTTTCGTAGTACGGAATTTTATTAACATTCGGAAAGTCAATAACTACTTCGGGTTTCGGCTGCCCTTGGTGAAGGGTGCTGTCGGTTACGGCTTTTCTTTTAAGCGAAAGTTTGGTCTGAGCTTTTAACGGCTCCCAAGAGGTGAAAAATAAAGCCAGTACTAAATAAATTAGAAGAAAACAACGCATACAACCAATCCAGCATTCTCAGGAAAGATATTCAATAATTCAAATATACCGGAAAATCTTATAAATCTACAATATGTTAGGTAAATCAGGTAGTTATTCCCGATTTAATAACCTAATTACAACTTAAGTTAATATTACCGAAGTTCTAAAATAAATTTGCACTCTACATTAGACAATCGGCTACTATTTTAATTTAATATCTTTTCAGCTTGCTATTTCTAAATTTTTAACGTTTCAGATACTATTTACCGGCTTCCTTTGCCATTTACCTCGTCAATTATAAGGAAGGACGTAAACAATATAATTTTTTTAGAAAGTTTTAAAATTGACCCGGGTTGTATTGGCATAGGACTTGACAAATACTTATATTGATTAAAAATTAAGAAATACTTCGCCAGCTGCTGTCAATTTGGCACGGCCCTGTACGCTATGAATTATACCTCCACTACTATTCTTCAGCAATTATTTCTCAGCGATTTAATGAGCGATGATAATGAAGATATGATTTCTATTATTACCACTGAACCCGAAAACGGCGAATTCAACGGAAAAAAAGTGCCTGAAGTATTGCCCATATTACCGGTACGAAATACTGTTTTATTTCCGGGAGTGGTGTTGCCCATTACCGTTACTCGTAAAAAATCAATCCGGTTAGTGCGTAAAGCTTACCGGGGCAATAAAATAGTGGGCGTGATTGCTCAAAAAAATACGAACAGCGATGATCCTACGCGCGACGATTTGTTTACCGTAGGAACCATGGCCAAAATTTTAAAAATGCTGGTGTTGCCCGATGGTAATACTACTATTATCATTCAAGGGCAAACGCGGTTTCAAATCCAGGAAGTTATTCAGGAACTGCCTTTTTTAACGGCTAAGGTAAGTTATTGCCCCGAATCTTTTCCGGCCAAACCGAACAAAGAAGTAAAAGCCCTGGTGCAGTCGCTGAAAGATGCGGCGGCCAAAATGCTTAAATTAAATCCAGAAATTCCGCAGGAAGCTCAGGTAGCCCTGGATAATATTGATTCTCCTAGTTTTTTAACCCATTTTCTGTCGTCGAACATAAACGTAGAAGTGCAGCAAAAACAATCGCTGCTCGAAATTAACGATGGAGTGGAGCGCGGTACTACTTTGCTGCAACTCATGCTCCGCGAAATACAACTGCTGGAGATTAAACACGAAATTCATAATAAAGTACATACCGATATTGACCAGCAGCAACGCGATTATTTTTTGCGGCAGCAAATAAAAGTATTACAAGACGAGCTGGGTTTTGATGGTCCGGACCAGGAAATTGAACGTTTCCGGGAAGCCGCCAAAAAGAAAAAATGGCCCGAAGCCGTAGCCAAGCATTTTCAGAAGGAAGTAGAAAAGCTAGCCCGGTTAAATCCGGCCGCGGCCGAATATCCGGTTTCGGTGAATTACGTGGAGTTTCTGCTGGATTTGCCTTGGGGCGAATACACAAAAGATAATTTTAATTTAAAACGGACGAAAAAAATTCTGGATGCCGATCATTACGGCTTGGAGAAAGTAAAAGAACGCATTATTGAATATTTAGCCGTTTTAAAACTCAAAAACGACATGAAAGCGCCTATTTTGTGCTTGTACGGCCCTCCCGGAGTAGGTAAAACTTCGTTAGGTCGTTCTATCGCCAAATCGCTAGGCCGTAAATATGTCAGGATGTCATTAGGTGGGGTGCGGGACGAAGCGGAAATCCGCGGCCATCGGAAAACGTACGTGGGCGCCATGCCAGGTAAAATCGTGAGCCAGATAAAGAAAATAGGTTCGGCTAACCCGGTAATTGTGCTCGACGAAATTGATAAAATAAGTTCCGACTTTCGCGGGGATCCTTCCTCAGCTTTACTCGAAGTGCTCGATCCTGAGCAGAACAGTACTTTCGTGGATAACTACCTGGAAGTGGAATATGATCTCTCGAAAGTATTATTTATCGCGACGGCTAATGCCTTAGACACCATTCAGCCGGCCTTGCGCGACCGGATGGAAATTATTGATATTACCGGCTATACCATCGAGGAAAAAATAGAGATTGCGAAAAAACATTTAGTGCCCAAACAAAAAGCCGAGCACGGCCTGGAACCTAAAGATATAACTTTCTCTACGGCAGCTATTCAAAAAATAATTGAAGATTATACCCGTGAATCGGGGGTACGAAGTTTGGAACGGAAAATTGGGGCCGTTACCCGTAACATTGCTAAATCCAAAGCTTTAGAAGAAGAATTTAAAAAAATAATGGAGCCGGCCGATGTCGTAAAGATTCTGGGTCCGGAAATTTTTGATAAAGAAATGTACCAGGATAACGACACGGCGGGCGTTGTTACTGGTCTAGCCTGGACTTCGGTGGGTGGTGATATTTTATTTATTGAATCTATTCTGAGCCGGGGTAAAGGAAAATTAACTTTATCGGGCCAGTTGGGCGATGTGATGAAAGAATCAGCTATAACAGCTCTTTCCTATTTAAAAGCGCACGCCTCGGATTTAGACATTGATTACCGGATTTTCGACCAGTACGATTTACATATTCACTTCCCGGAAGGAGCCGTGCCGAAAGATGGTCCATCGGCGGGTATTGCTATTTTTACTTCTATTGCTTCGGTATATACCCAACGAAAAGTACGTTCGCATTTGGCCATGACCGGCGAAATTACGCTGCGGGGGAAAGTTTTACCGGTGGGTGGTATCAAAGAGAAAATTCTGGCCGCTAAACGGGCCGGCATTAAAGATGTGATTTTGTGCCAGAAGAACCGGAAAGATATCAATGAAATACCAGCCGATTATATCAAGGATTTACAAATCCATTTTGTAGATAAAGCTTCCGAGGTGCTTAAAATTGCATTGTTGAACGAGAAAGTTGAAAAACCGCTTCCTCTGGAAATTACCGAGCCGGTGCCGCCAGTTCCGGTAGTTGCCTAAAAGAGAAGATATGGCCATATTTTGGAGGGCATACAGTTGACAAAAATAAGGGCCAGCCTGATTCTTTTTTTAATGGTAAATGCATTTACTACCGCAGCACAGATGGGTGGGCACCATACCTTTGATTTTTTAAGTTTGCCGGCGGGTGCCCGTTTAACGGGTTTAGGGGGTAGTAATGTTTCGGTGCCCAGTACCGATGTTACTATGCTGCAAGCTAACCCGGCGCTTCTGCAATCCAGCATGCAAAAACAGTTAGCCCTGAGTTATACCGATTACTTGGCCGATATTTCTTTAAGTTCGGTATATTATGCTTTGGATCATCCAAAGCTTGGCCGGTGGGGTGCGGGATTGCAGTATTTAAATTACGGTGATTTTACCCAAACCGATCCGACTGGTCAGGTAACGGGTAAATTTGCCGTGCAGGATTATGTAGTGAGTATAACCCATGCCTCCGTTTTAAAACCATTTACTTTAGGCGCTACGCTCAAATTCGCCTTATCGGGCATTGCCGAGTACAAATCTTCGGCAATTTTAATGGATTTGGGCGGGGTTTATAAGCATCCGGATAAAGAGTTTTACATGGGTTTAGTACTCAAAAATATAGGCTATCCATTAAAAACCTTTACCGGCGGTGCGCGGGAAAGCATGCCATTTGATGCGCAAATCGGGCTGACGTACAAACCGGAGCACATGCCATTGCAGTTTTCCGTTACCGCTCATCACCTGCAGCAATTTGATATTGGTTACCAGGATACCACTCAAAGCGGAACAATTATTTCTGGCTCGCAGCAGAAAAGCTTGGGCGATAAATTAGCCCGCCATTTTGTGATGGGTGGGCAGTTTATACTAAGTAAGAACTTTAACGTTATGGTAGGGTATAATCATTTACGTAATCGGGAGTTACGCCTGGAAACAAAAGCAGGCGGGGCGGGTTTTGCTTTAGGAGCAACCGTGCGCATAAAGGCGTTTGAACTGGCCTATACCCGAGCCTACTACCACGTAGCGGGAGCTAGTAATACGTTTACGGTTATTACCCAAGTCGCCCAGGTTTTTAGAAAAAAGTCGCGGGTATAATCGGGCTTATTTTTCTTTTAATCGTATGAAATTCTTTATACTATTGTTCCTAATCGAATAAAATTTAAATTTTTGCCCGTAAGGGCAACCAACTTTGATCTTATTATGCTAGATACCACGCATTATTTAACGCCGGCCCAAATTGTAGCCGAACTAGATAAATACATTATCGGGCAGCATGATGCCAAGCGGAATGTTGCCATTGCTTTGCGTAACCGGTGGCGCCGCATGCACGCGGACCCAGACATGCAAAATGAAATTGTACCGAATAATATTTTAATGATTGGCGCTACCGGCGTTGGTAAAACCGAAATTGCCCGCCGTTTAGCCAGTATTGCCGATGCTCCTTTTACCAAAGTAGAAGCTTCTAAATTTACCGAAGTGGGCTACGTGGGTCGTGATGTAGAAAGTATGGTGCGCGACCTGGTAGAACAGTCGGTGAATATGGTAAAGATGCGGCGGAAAGAAGAAGTGAAGGTTCAAGCTGCTCAAGTAGTGGAAGATATTATTCTGGATGCCTTGATTCCGCCTATTACCAATGCGCCTGCGCCCACTAAACCTTACGCGGGTTTCGCTACTTCCGCTAACGAAAATGCAATGCCGGATAATGACCAGGAACTAAATGAACGTACCCGCGAGAAGTTTCGGATTAAAATCCGGAACGGTGAACTGGATGAACGAAAAATTGAAATAAAAGTTCAGCAGAATAATTCTACTGGCGTAGGCGTACTGGGCCCCGGCATCGACGAGGCCTCTATGATGAATATTCAGGAAATGATTAGCGGCATGATGCCCAAGAAAACGCGTAAACGGAAAGTAACCATTGCGGAAGCCCGCAAAATTTTACTGGAGGAAGAAGCTGTAAAGTTGATCGACATGGACGAAGTGAAAGAAGAAGCCATCCGAAAAGCCGAAAACGCGGGGGTTATTTTCATTGATGAGATTGATAAAATTGCCTCGGCCAGTAACAAAGGCGGGGGAGGACCGGACGTAAGTCGCGAAGGGGTACAGCGGGATTTGTTGCCGATTGTGGAAGGAAGTACCGTAAGTACCAAATACGGCGTAATTAAAACCGACCATATTTTGTTTGTGGCCGCTGGCGCTTTTCACGTAGCAAAACCCTCGGATTTAATTCCCGAGTTACAAGGCCGTTTCCCGATTCGGGTAGAATTGCAGAGTTTAACCAAAGAAGACTTTTATAGTATTCTTAAATTCCCGAAAAACGCCTTAACGAAGCAATACGAAGCGTTGCTGCAAGCCGAAGACGTAGAATTAACGTTTACGGACGAAGCCCTACATAAAATTGCCGAAATTGCTTTTGAGGTTAACGCCGAAGTAGAAAATATAGGCGCTCGTCGCCTGCAAACGGTGGTAAGCCAACTTTTAAACGAAATCTTATTTGATGTACCGGATAAAATCGGGGCCAACGCCCACATTATGATTACGCCCGAAATGGTAGATGAGCGTTTGACCAATATGGTTAAAAATCGGGACTTAAGTCAGTATATCTTATAGTTCTTTATTGTTTTTTAAAAGAACAATCAGGTAGTTCAAAAAAGAAGCCTTCGAAGAAATTCGAAGGCTTCTTTTTTGTGTTAAGGAAATATAATCATCATTAAGCTAAAATAACCCTGAATTTGAAGGTAGTTTTTCTGAATACGGTATGTTCTTAACAATACTGCCCCGAACGCATAAGCCATTTTGATTAAAAAGGTCATAAAGCTTATCAAAAAGGATTTAGTTACTTATATTCGGTAAATTTATTTGACTAATTCGCAAAACAAAAAATTTATGCAAAAAGCTTTATCACTTAGTCTTATTTTTTTAAGCTTTATTCTTCATACGGTGCTGGCTCAAACCAGAACTGTTTCGGGTAAGGTTATCTCTGCTGAGGATGGCTTGGCTTTACCCGGCGTAAGCGTCGTTTTGAAAGGTACCACCGAAGGTACCACTACGCAAAGTGATGGCACCTACACCTTGCCCGTACCGGCTAATGCTACGCTGGTTTTTTCTTTTATCGGCATGAGCACCTTGGAAATACCGGTTGGCCAGAAAACTATTATTGATGCGCAGTTAAGAGCTAATGTTTCGGAGTTAGATGAAGTAGTAGTAGTAGGTTATGGTACGCAAAAGAAAGCCGACTTAACCGGGTCTATCACGAAAGTATCCGCCAAAGAAATAGAAAACCAGCCGGTAAACAGCTTTGAGGCCTCGTTGCAGGGCCGCACGCCGGGAGTATATATTAACTCGGGCGGCGGTAAATTAGGCCAGGGCGTTAACATCCGGGTGCGGGGAGCTGCCTCGGTTTCAGCTAGTAATCAGCCTTTGTACGTGATTGATGGGATTCCGGTAACGTCTACTTCTATTGGAGACCCCACTGCCGAACCGATTAACCCCATGGCAGACATTAACCCGAATGACATAGAATCCATCGAAATTTTAAAAGATGCCGCTGCCGCTGCTATTTATGGTTCGAGAGCCTCGAACGGAGTGGTATTAATTACTACCAAAAAAGGTAAAGTAGGAAAAACAAAGATTGAACTAGGCTATTTTACCGGTATTAGTACGCCCACCCACTTGCGCGATTTTTTAAACGCCACGCAATACAAGGAGCTTTTCACGGAAGCGGCCGAGAACGAAGGCTATAACGCTCAGGAAGAATTTGAACTGGAAGGTTTAATGGATATTAACTCCCCGTATAACTCCGATTGGAACGACGAAGCCTTTCAGCGCGGCAGCATAACGCAATATACCGTATCGGCCACTGGTGGCGATGCTAAAACCCGCTTTTACATCAGCGGTACTCAAAACAAACAAAAAGGTATTATTGTAGGCAACGAGTTTGAGCGCAGCACCGGTCGCATCAACCTGGATCATTCCGTTAACAGCAAACTTAAAATTGGTACCAACATATCTTTAATCCGGAGTATCAATAACCGGATTGCCGACGATAACGAGTTTTCGAACCCGGTGCAGTTAAATGCGCTTTCGCCGCTGGAGCCCATCCGTGACCCCACTACCGGTAAATTAAACGCCGACATGTTGTACTATAATGCGCTGATTGACGTGGAAAGCGCCTCTAACGTAGCCACTACCTACCGCACCATCAGTAACTTGTACGGTTCTTACGATTTCACGCCTTCCTTAACCTTCCGGTCGGAATACGGACTAGATTTATTGAGTCTGGAAGAAGAACGCTACAATGGCCGCGAAACTTTAGATGGCGGCCCCGCGGGTTTGGGTTCTTACCGTTACTCTCGCTCCCTGAACTATACGACCAATAACACGCTTACTTTTCATAAAGAAGTGAACGAAACCCATAGTTTGGAAGCTTTGTTAGGCTTTAGTTTTCAGGAAGCCACTATTACTGGTTTTTACGTGCAAGGCCAGGGTTTCCCGAACGATAATTATAAAAAACTCGTTAGTGCCGCCAAATTAATTGCCGGTTCCTCTACGCAAACCGGTTATTCTTTCTTATCTTATTTTACCCGGGCCAATTACAAATTTAATAATCGTTACCTGTTCTCGGCTTCAGCGCGGGTAGACGGTTCTTCCCGGTTTGGCCAGAATAACCGGTATGGTTTCTTCCCGGCCGGTTCCGTAGGCTGGATTATCTCGGAAGAAGATTTTCTGCCGAATAAAAATGCCATCAGCTTCCTGAAAATACGTTCCAGCATTGGGGTAACCGGTAATTCCGAAATTAATAACTTTCAATCTCGTGGCTTGTATAACGCCAGTTTCTACGCCGACCAAGCGGGTATCGTACCTTTTAATTTACCTAGCCCGGATTTGCGCTGGGAAAAAACCACTCAGTTTGATTTAGGTTTGGACTATGGCTTCTTAAACGATCGTATTTCCGGTGAAATAGATTTTTATATCAAAAACACCAAAGATTTGCTCCTTGACCTACCTTTACCCGCTACAAATGGCTTTACCACCATTACCCGCAACATTGGTACGCTGAAAAACAAGGGTATCGAGTTTGTGCTGAACACCGAAAATATTCGTAGCGAAAGCGGTTTTAGCTGGAAATCGTCTTTTAATATTTCGCGCAATGTCAACAAAGTAGTAAACATGAACGGAGCGGAAATTAACGGAGGGGGCCGTACCATTGGCCGTATTGCCGAAGGTGAGCCACTGGGCTATTTTTACGCTCCTAAATACGCCGGGGTGGACCCCGCTAACGGCGATGCTCTTTATTACACCGAAGAGGGCTCCACTACAAACGATTATGCCCTGGCTTTCCGCCAGAAAGTAGGTAATCCAAATCCTAAATTTATCAGTGGCTTCGAGAATATTTTTTCTTATAAAGGAATTGACTTAAGTATTTTGTTACAGGGTGTTTACGGGAATGATGTTTACAATATTGCCGGCTTGTTCCAATCGGTAAACGGCGATTATTTCGATAATCAAACCGTAGACCAAATGAAACGCTGGCGTAATCCCGGCGATGTAACGGATGTACCCCAGGCCCGTTTATACGCCGGTAATGGTACGGGTGTATCGTCGCGGTGGGTGCAGGATGGTTCTTTCTTGCGGGTAAAAAACGTAAGCCTCGGGTATAATTTACCCACCAGTTTCATAAACAAAGCCCGGCTTAGCTCAGCGCGGGTATACTTGGCCGCTCAGAACTTATTCACCTTTACCGACTATACCGGTTACGACCCCGAAGTAAACAATACGAATTTCGGCGGCACCGACCTGGCCAGCCGCACCAACGTGAATATAGGCCACGATTTTTATACGCCGCCGCAAGCCAGAACCATCACTTTTGGTGTGAACATCGGCTTTTAATTCCATCTATATTCAGCATAATTCAAAAAAGAAATCATGACTAAAAAATATATTTTACAATTAGCATTGGGTGGAATGCTGGCTTTAACAGCTGCCTCTTGCAACGACCGCTTAGATATAGAGCCGCAAGATTCAGTAGATGTAACCAAAGCTCTCACTACTTCCGGGGACGTTGAGAGTGCGGTGATCGGCATGTACTCCTTATTAGGCACCCCCGAATTATACGGTACTAACTTAAATCTGCTGCCGGAACTGCTTGCTTCGGATAATTACATAAGTTGGCAAGGCACTTTTGCCAGTTACCGTACCTTAGCCCGGCATACTTTAGATGCCACTAACGCCGAGGCCAGCCGGACCTGGATTTCCGGGTTCGAGGCCATCAACCTGGCCAATACGGTTATTAAAGCATTGCCGGTAGTAGATGCTGATTTAAAAGCACAGCTAGAAGGCGAAGCTTTGTTTGTGCGTGGAATTATGCATTTTGAATTAGTACGGTTGTACGCGCAAAATTACGAACCCGGTGGGGCTAATACCCAGTTGGGAGTTCCGATTGCGTTACAAAGCGCAGCTAACGAAGCGGAAGCTGCCGTAACTCAACCCCGGGCTACCGTAGCGGAAGTATACCAACAAGTAATAGCTGATTTAATTAAAGCCGAAAGTTTGTTACCGGAAAGCTCAGATAGAAATATTCGGGCTACCAAATACGTTGCTTCGGCCTTTTTGGCGCGGGTATATTTACAGCAAGGCGATTATGCGAAAGCTTTGGAGAAAGCCAACAGCGTTATCGCGAGCGGTAATTATAATTTAAACCCCATTGTATCTTTAGCGTTTAGGAACCGCAATACTGCCGAATCTATTTTTGAAATTCAGCAGAACGACCAAAATAACGCCGGTAATTCGAATGATGGTTTAACTACCTTTTACGCCAGTTTACCTGGTAATATTGGTCGCGGCGACGTCCGGATTTTAGGGGAGGACGACATTCCGCAAAATGAATTTGGGGTTACTACCTTGTACCAGCAATTTGAGCCTAATGATACGCGCTTAACCGATTTAATCTATGAGGGAACAGGTGCCCGGCCGGGCCGCTTACGCAACGGGAAATACACCGAGTTTGGCGCGAATATTCCCGTTGTACGGCTAGCTGAAATGTACTTGATTCGGGCCGAAGCTAATTTCCGGTTAGGAAGCGGCGTTGGCGCCGAGCCTCTGGAAGATATTAACTTAATCCGAAACCGAGCTAAAGCAACGCCGCTGACTACGGTAACCTTAGAAGATATTTTACTGGAGCGCCAGTTCGAACTGGCATACGAAGGTTTCCGGGTGCATGACCTGAAACGTACCCAGGGCCAACTTTTAGTATTGGATAACGATGGTTTGATTGAAGAAACTATTAGTTACGACGATCCCATCTTAGTATTACCTATTCCGCAACGCGAAATGGACGCCAACAAATTATTGGTGCAAAACGAAGGATATTAGTTAAAGTAGGTGTTAGTTGATCTTTATTAGTTGTTAGAATAGTTGATTATGGTGATTAATGAGTTAACTTAAATAGTAATCTAAACTATTTTCGCTCAATTACTTACTTTAAACGCTATTTAATGATTACAAAAGAAAAGCCGCTGAATAAATCAGCGGCTTTTCTTTTTAAAGAATTGTAAATTTTATAAATAAAACAAAAAATAGTAGTGTGAGGAAGGAGAAATAACCGCTTAGTTAAATGTATTTAAACCTAAAACGTATAACCTAAAACCTATTTTGCTTTCGCCCACTCCGCAATAACTTGCTCGTTCATTCGAACGTAGTCGTCGTTTTTAGCCGCTTTTGCCAGTTCAATGGATTTTTGAGCAGAAGCGGTGGCACCTTTAAAATCTTTGGCCCGCGCCTGAATTTTAGCCTGGGTGTGCATATTCCAGAACTTCGGGTCTTTTTCGTTGGCTTTCTTAATCCATTGTAAGGCCAAGTTATTATCCTTGTTGTTTTCGTAGTAGTAACTAGCGGCCGCGGCGTACATGTCGGCGCTTACATTCTGGCCATTTACCACCTGCTCCTGAATCTGCTTCATTACTTTGCCTTCTACTTCGGTTACTACTTTAAATTTAACCGAGGTATTTTCCCAGAGTAATTCTACGTTGGCGGTAGCTGGAGTAAGATCAGAGAAATTAATGGTAAAAGTTTCTGTTCTATTGGTCAACCTTATTGGTTTTACAGTAAAACGCGTAACGTCTTCGGTGGTTTTATAGTCATCGGTATTGCCGCCAAGAGTTAAATTTTTGTTTAATATTATTGTCCATTCATTTTCGTTCGGAATGGTATAAAGCGCGTACTCACCGGCTGGTACTTTGTTGCCTTGTACGGTTACATCGTCTTTAAAAGTAATTTTAGTAGTAGCATTCGCTCCGGTACGCCAAGCCTTGCCATAAGGTAGAGTGCCACCAAAAATTTTCCGTCCTTTTACGCTGGGGCGGGAATATTCTATAGAAACAGTAGTAAGGCCAACCCGTTGGGTAACAGAACCTTGCGGGCTTGGCTGCGGAGTTTCTAATTGAGCAAAAGTAACGCTGGTAGAAAGAAAATAAGCTAATACAATAGCTATACTACCCGTAAATAATTTTTTCATATAACAGATTTAGATTTTAAAAAATAAAAGATAACTGTAAAAATAAGAAAAATCAGCTATCCAGCCGAAGCGTTTCCGGAAAGTATACCGCCAAACTTAAAAATAACGAGATAAAAAAATAATCACCTCCATCCCTCTTTGTCAAAATAAAAGAGGAAGGGAGATGATTATTATTACTCTAGAAAATAAAATAAGCAGATTAACTTAATTCAAACTGAAGCCGGAGCAAATTGGCATATAAGCCATTTTCGTTCAGCGATAACTCTTCGTGGGTGCCTTGCTCTACAATCTGGCCGTTTTCAATGACCAGAATTTTATCTGCTTTGCGAATGGTAGATAAACGATGCGCAATAATAATGCTGGTACGGCCTTTCATCAATTCGTCCATTGCTTGCTGTACCAACTTTTCCGACTCGGAATCTAAAGAACTAGTCGCTTCGTCAAGAATAAGGATGGCCGGATTTCTTAAAATTGCCCGGGCAATGGCCACTCGTTGGCGCTGCCCACCCGATAATTTAATACCACGTTCTCCTACTACCGTATCTAGTTTTTCGGGGAATGACTGAATAAATTGATAGGCGTTCGCTTTTTTCGCGGCCAGTATAATTTCGTCTTCCGTAGCATCTGGCTTGCCATAGGCAATGTTTTCGCGGATGGTGCCGCCAAATAACAGCACTTCTTGCGGTACAATACCTATATTTTGGCGCAGTTCGGTTAAGTTTAACGCATTTATATCTTGCCCGTCAATGCATATTTGTCCGCCTTTTAAATTATAAAACTTCATGAGCAAAGCCACAATGGTAGATTTACCGGCCCCACTAGGTCCAACTAAAGCAACTTTTTCACCGGACTGAATCTGAAAGGAAATATCTTTAAGGACAGCAATATCGGGGCGGGTAGGATAGGAAAAAGCGACCTGGTCGTATTCAATGTTGCCGTGCACTTTTAAAGTATTGCCCGAACGATTAGTTAGGTTGGTAGGCTCTTCCGGCTCGTCCAGTATTTCCAGCACGCGGTCGGCGGCTCCCAAGGATGTTTGTACTTTGCCGTACATATCGCCTAAGCCTCCTACCGAAGCGCCAATAAACGTAGTGTAAATGATAAATTGTACTAATTGCCCAATGGTTAACTCACCGCTTTCTACTAACGAAGCCCCGAACCAAAGCACCAGAATAATACCTCCAAAAAGCCCGATAATAATAAACGACACAAAAGCGCCCCGGAAGTACGAAGCTTTCAAAGCGTTTTTAACTGCATTAGACAAGGAACGGTTATAACGGCCAATCTCGAATAACTCGTTCGTAAAGGCTTTAACCACATTAATGGCTTGCAGCGTTTCTTCCACGATTACGTTGGTTTTGCCTATTTCTTCCTGAGTAGCTTTCGATAATTTTTTAATCCGTTTCCCGAATACAAAAGCCAATAATACTAAAACCGGAAAGGTACCCAACATAAACAAGGAAAGCTTCACCGAAGTAACCATAATAATAGCTACCCCCACAATAAGCGTAACCAGTTGGCGGAATAATTCGGCCAGCGTAATGGAAAATGTATCCTGTAATTGCGATACATCGGAAGTAATCCGGCTGGTAATTTCGCCAACCCGTTTCTGTTCAAAAAACGGAATGGGCAATACTACAAATTTAGCGTACAAAGCCCGCCGGATGTCGGCTACGGCAAATTCACTTACCTGGGAAAAAAAGAAAATCCGGAAGAAAGAAAATAATCCTTGTAAAACAATTACCCCGAATAAACCCAAAGAGATCAGGTTGATATTTTTCAGGAAAGCAATGCCTTTCCCCGTAGCGGCTCCCGTAGCCGAATCGACTAACTGGCCCGTAAGTGCCGGAAATACCATAAACGTGGTACTCGATAAAGCTAGAAATACTAGGCCGATAATGAATTTAACTTTGTAAGGAAGGGTGTATTTAAAAATACGAAACCCTTTTTGGAAGCTTTCTTTTGTAAGAGGTTTTTTGCCGGAGGTTAAGTCGTCTGCACTAGAAGTTCTGCCCCCGAATCCGCGTTTCGCCATTAAAAATTAGTCTGCTGGTAGTGTTTTTATATAAACACGAATTTTGTGAAAATCGTTTGTAAAGGTAGGTATTCTTAATTATTTACCCTGATTTTTATGATTGGAAATGTTAGTAAATAGGTATTATAAATTAACCCGCCGCTGGTTCCAACTCCTCCACCTTTGGTCGGGAAATAGCTAATAAGCCCAGAATGGTAATAAAGCCATTTAACATTAAAATTTCAAATCCAAACTCATATCCCCAGAACCATTCTTTGGAGTTTATGTTAATAATATAAGTAAGAATCGGCGATAGAAAACAAACAATCGGCACCCATCTATCTTGCAAATTGCGGCGGATGAACAAGCCGAAAGCATATAAACCCAGCAAAGGTCCGTAGGTGTAACCCGCAATTTTAAAAACGGCGGTTACCACGCTCTCGTCGTTTATTAATTTAAAAATAAGAATAACGAGCATGAGCAACAGCGAAAACCCAATGTGCACGTAAAATTTCAGGCGTTGCCGTTCGGTTTCGGGGCGGTTTTTAAAATCCAGAAAATCTACGCAGAATGAAGTAGTTAGGGCGGTAAGGGCGGAGTCGGCGCTGGCGTAGGTAATTGCCACAATGCCTAAAATAAAAGCTATGGCCGCAAAAGCCGGAAAATAATTTAGCGCCAGAAACGGAAATACATCGTCGCCTTTACCAGGTAAGTTTATACCTTTCGCTTGCGCAAAAATGTAAAGCAAAGCGCCTAAGGATAAAAATAAAATATTTACTAATACCAGAATAATGCTGAAAGTAAACATGTTTTTCTGCGCTTCGCCGAGGTTTTTACAGCTCAAATTTTTCTGCATCATGTCCTGGTCCAGCCCGGTCATTACAATGGTGATAAAAGCGCCGGAGAAAAACTGCTTTAGAAAATAGCGGCTATCTTTTACGTCCCAGAAAAATACTTTGGAAAAGCTGCTTTCTTCCACGGTTTTTACCAAACCTTGAAACGATAAATTCAGCTCATCGGAAATTAAAATAATACTGGCTCCCACGCATATTAGCATGGCTAAGGTCTGGAAAGTATCAGTCCAGATAATGGTTTTCATGCCCCCCCGAAACGTATACACCCAAATAAGCGCAATGGTAATAAATACCGATACGGTAAATGGTACGCCTAAAGCATCGAAAACCGCTAACTGCAATACCCCGGCCACCACGTACAAGCGCAGAGCGGCCCCAATAGTACGGGCCAGCAAAAAGAAAAACGCCCCGGTTTTATACGACCAATAGCCAAAGCGCTGCTCTAAATAGGCATAAATAGAAATTAAATTTAAACGGTAATACAAAGGCATTAAAATAGTAGCAATAACCAAGTAGCCCAATAAATACCCAAAAACAAATTGCAGGTACGAAAACTCGGCCTTATTTACCATGCCCGGAATAGAAATAAAAGTAACTCCAGATAGCGAAGTACCAATCATCCCGAAGGCTACCACAAACCACGGCGACTTCCGGTTAGCCAGGAAAAAAGAATCGGTATTATCGGATTTACTGCTGGTAAGGAAAGAAATCAGAATTAATATGCAAAAATAAGCCGCAATAATGCTAATGATAATAATCGGCGACATAAGAAGTGTATCAGTTACAGGTTGCAGGTTGCAAGTTACAGGTTATTTTGGTTGGAAGGTTGGAAAGTTGAAAGGTTGAAAAGTTAAAATAAATGTTTCTAAGGCGAGCGTCTTCGCTGATGTTGCTTATTGCCGTCCTCTAGCTGAAGATTTTTGGGGATTTGCAACTGCTGATGATTGAATAACTTACATACTCATAGCTTGTGTCTATTGGGTTGCCCGGCCGGAGGCCTTTCAGATAGTAGACACGAGTGGAGACGCTCGCGCCAGCAGTAGAATGGTTAATAGCGGTCCAAAGTATGACCCCGCAACCTTTCAACTTTCTAACCTTCTAACTTTTCAACCCTAATAACTTGCAACCTGAAACCTGTAACCTGCAACTATAAAAGTACTCGTTCCCCCACCGCCGGAATCTTTAGTTTACCGTGCAATTTACCGGCGGCAGCTAATTCCTGCATCCATCTTATTGGTTCGCCGGCCGGCTCATCCGAAAGATCGAAAGTGCCGTAGTGCATCGGGATAAAAGTTTTAGCGCCTAAATCGTTAAAGGCTTGCACTGCTTCCGGCGGATTCATGTGGCTGAGTTGCATCATGTAGGGTGGTTTATAAGCCCCAATGGGTAAGATGGCTATATCCGGAGGTCCAAATAAATCTTTAATTTCAACAAAGTGTTTTTCGTAAGCGCTATCGCCGCCAAAATAAATAAGGTTAGAAGTAGTTTTAAATAAAAAGCTTCCCCATAAAATTTTGTTCATATCGGTTAAACCCCGGCGGTGCCAATGCGCAGCGGGTAAATAATAGACGGCTATTCCCAAATTTTCCGGAAGGCTGTATTGCTGGTACCAGCCCGCTTCCTGGTACGTAATGCCGGGTGCCATTTGGTGCAGCAACGGACCCATCGCCAACGGAATGAGTGCTTTTACTTGCGGGTTATTTTGTACAACGGTTTGGATAGATTTTTCATCGAGATGGTCGCGATGGCCGTGCGAGAGCGCCAGGTAATCAATATGGCGGATATCACTCAGGGAGCAAGGTAACGGATGCCGTCTCCGGAGAAAAGGCGAATCTACCAATACCGGATCCAGGAGAAAAGAAACGCCATTTAATTGCAGTAAAAAAGAAGCGTGGCCTAACCACACCAGCAAATCGTGATTGCAAGTAAATAGTTGGGCATCCGGAATGACCGCCGGAACATAATTATCTTTTTCTTTTTCTTCTTTTTGCGGATTGCGGGATAGCTGCCATTTTATAACAGTTTTGAAAGAAGGAGTATACAATTCTTCGCCGTTAGCAAATTGGCCGTTAATTACTTTATTACCCGGAAAATTAGGTTTAACAGTTTTTAAGTGCTCGTTGCGCAAATAACGGGGGGCGTAGGGGAATTACTCACGAATAATTGGCTGCTGAATTTAAGGGTTAATGATAAACTTTCCTGCTTAAAATTTAATACGAATAATTAATAATTTTGTGCTTGAAGGTTTTAGGTTCGTTGTGCAACTAATAATTACGGCATTTTAAACGATCGTACCTATCAAACTTACTTAGATTCTAATTCTTAAGCACAGCTATTTTACGGATTAATAATTAAAATAATCCAGAATAGGAGAGGTAAATAGGACTTATCAGGCATTTTTAACCAATTCTTTCCCGCTCTGAATAAAGTAGATTTTGATATAGTAAAAACACATATTTATTCGGGGAAACAAGCTTTTACTATTTCATTTATTTCAAGTTCAAATGTTAAATAATTGTTAATAAAATTCGATAAAATACTTGTAATTTGAAATAAATAATTTTACATTAGTTGCCACAAAGGCAAAATTTTAATCTAATAATACAATTCGACTATTTAGTTAGCTTATTGAGCAACAGGCAATAAGAGATTTTACAAGCGTAAAGGAGTTAATTTAATTTTAAATATTAAATTAAATGTAGATGAGAGTTACTTAGTTAATGTACTTAAGCTACTAAGCTACTTAAATACCCTAACCATTATTTATTGTTGCCCTGTTTTAGCACGTTATCTATCAATAGCGGGCTATACGGCAGAGGATAGACGGCTAAATAATTCATTTAGCTGCTTAATCATCTGTTTTGTGTTTATATGCTTTTAAATACTACCTCTTTGCCAAATTAATTCTGCTGGCAAAATCTAACTTTTTACTAGCTAATAGATTGATATGACTCTAATTAAAGTTTCATAGAAGCTGAAAATACGTTCATTTCAAACTGTGTAGTGTAGCTAATATTAACTCATACGCTCTTAAAATTAAGAGTATTAAAATAATTATGTCTGTATTGTAAATATTGCTAAGCTAAGTTCTATAAATTGTTTGTACAATTCTGTACTACTATAAAATCCTGCTATGCCAGAAATTTGGTGAAGGAATAACTATATGTAAAAGTAAACTTTTATTTATTAAAATTATATTTTTTAACAGAATATTAACAAATCGTTAAAGTTTGTATTTGACTAAAGTGTTTTATTAAATAGCATTATGCTTATAAAAGCATAATGGGTAAGAGAGGTATGCATTTATTGTACGAAAACCATAAGCTATTTGGGAATTTAAAAATATTCAGTACCGCGGACTGATAGGGAGAAGGCGAAAACCCTAGCAACAGAGTAGCCTATTTTTCATTTTTTAAAGTTTACAATCATGATTACTTTAGAAAAAGTTCTGACCGAACTAAAAGGAGAATCACTTAACGAAATTATTGCCGGTACTAGAAAAAAATGGTGTAAGAAGAAAAAACATCATTACACCACTCATGGTAGTACTACCCGCACTACCAGAAAATGTACTACAACCAGTACAACTACTAAAAAATGTTATAAGAAGCCAGTTTAATAACGTTAAGCTAGTATTTACAAGAAGTTTATTCTTTAAATATTTAACTTATTTAAGAGTGGAGCACTTTGCTCCACTCTTAAATTACTCTAGTCTTTATAAAAATAACTCAATCATGGTAAAGTACCGATTAGCCAATAGTATAAGTATTATTAATCCTGCTGATTCTCCGGAGGATAGCGACCTGCCGGTAGAATATCAGCATGGCAATTACATCCTGATGGATGATGCCCGGGAAAAAGAGTTCTTAATTAATGAAACGGTAAAATACTTTATCGATAAGTTTAATTCTCCTAAAACCCAAGCCGAAGTATTGCAGGAGGTTGCCTTAGATGTGCAAAGTGATGTAAAGCAAATTGAAAAGAAATGCACGGCATTTTTTAAGTTTTTGTGCAAAAGAAAGATTGTGGTTCCCGAGGATTGGGAAGAACCGATTGCCAGCAGCGAACCTTATTTTAAAATAGGGGACGCCATGGGAGACTGGCAAATTTCCGAGATAATCGCCGATAAAAAGTACATGGATATATACCTAGCCCTTCATAAAACCAAGCTTATCCAATGTGTAATTAAGTTGCTGAACGTAAGGAAAATAGCGGATGAAGGAAGGTATTCGGATGAGTTATTGGACTTAAAGCACGAATATAGCATGCTGCAGCGATGCCAGCACATACCTTTTATCGGGCAGGCTTATGCTTTCTCCGAATCTGACCCGGAAGGAGCATATATCGTTCTGGAATATATTAAGGGAAAACCTTTATCTAAGTTTTTAAAGCAAACCGAAAATATAACCGAATCCGACTGCTATTCTATTAGTAAGGATATACTGCAGGGTTTTGCCTTATTACACGAAACAAACCTCATTCACGGCGATATTCATCCTTCTAATATTATGGTGGATGAAGACCGGAACGTGAAAATTATTGACTTAGGTCTATCTATTGAGGTAAATATAGAACAAGACGAATTAGTGAAATTTGGTGGCGTAATTTATTACATGCCGCCGGAGCGAATTAATATTTCGAGTGTAACTAAGTTTTCCAGAGAACCAGATTTTTATTCGGATGTGTACCAATTGGGTCTTATTCTCTATTATATTTTTTATAGAAAAGAGCCATTCGATGGGTTTATCTGGGAAGAACTCTCCACAAATATTAAAAAAAGCACAGTAGAATATCCGACTCTTTCCTTCTTGAATTTTCCGGTACCGGCAAAAATTATTCAAATAATAGCTAAATGCCTGCAAAAGAAACCAATAAAACGGTATGCTAATGCCGCAGCTCTGTTGAATGATTTTAAAAAGGTGGTATTCGAAACTCCTGCTTTCACTTCTTAAGTTAGTCGTATGCACAGCGATATCGAGCAACAACTAAAGCATAACGATTGCGGCATTAGTGCAGTTAAAATTATTTATAACCTGCACAACATTCATATTAATCGAAATTACTTAGAAGAAAATATATACGTTACCGAAAATGGGTCCAGCCTGCACGATATAAAAGATTTTTTTGACAAACAGCATTTTCAGGCGGAATTTAACTTGCTGGATTTAAATAGCTTAAAGTTCAACAGTGATAAATTAAAAACTTTAGTTCCCTGCATTTTACCGGTTAAAAATACCCAGGGGTTGCATTATGTGGTTATAAAAGGCTTCCGGAAAAATAAGCTGCAGATTCTGGACCCGGGCATCGGGCAATCTTACCTCTGGACTCTATCGGAGTTAATGAACAACGCTTATACCGCTACTGCTAATTACGATTATGTCAGCAACAGCAAAGTACTGCAGCAAATTATCCGGGAAGAACTTACGGCTTATCAAATTAATCCGGAAGAAGTAGAAGTTCAGAACGAGGGAGATGTTATCAATAAACTTACTTATTTTTCTTATTTAAAAGAAAACTTTGGTTTTGCGGATAGTACCGCCGAGAAAAATTTTTTAATTGATTTGCTCTTTAATCAGGAGCTGAGTGTATTGCCCAAGCAATTCCGGACTTTAAAATTACGGGAAGCGGTTTTGCGTATTACGGCCCCGGTGGTACTAACCGTTAAAAAAACCGAAGAAGTACAGTTGCCAAGCGCTAATACTGCAGCTCAGGAAAAGCCCATTAACCCTTACCGCCGGTTATTTAAGGAACTAAAACCTTACCATAAACTTTGGGGCATTTACATTGCTACGGCCATATTTGCGGCCATGCTGGGGCAGCTTACCATTTTCAGCAGCCAGATCCTAATTGATTACGTTCTGCCTGACTATAATATGAGTTTGATGATTTTATTTGCTCTAGGTTTAGGCCTCTTTAAAGTATTTAATCTGGTGTTGTCGCTCTATAAAAGCTTTATTTCTATTCACCTGGCCAATATTCTGGATAATTTTTTCCTAACCTCTTTTATCGAAAAACTTAATACATATTCCATCCGGTACATTCATACGTTTAGTCGCGGTGATTTAACCGAACGCATCCAGGACAGCCTGAAGCTTAAGACTTTTTTTATGCGGTTTTTTACCGGCATCCTCATCGATTCCTTTATTACGGTGTATTCCCTTATTGTATTATTTATTCTCGATTTTAAGATTACGTTTATTGTTGTAGGTATTTTAGTAATTTTTATTGTTTGGTTTTTTCTGATTACGCCCTACATCCGCGAGAACGAGAACCGCCGGTTCCTGGAAAAATCAAATTTGTTTTCTTCTCTTTTTGAAAATTTCGATGGCCTGCAGGTTATCAAATCTTTCAGGTTAGAAGGTTTATTTATGCAGCGCTTAGGACCCCGGATAAAAAATATATTGGCTATACAGCGTCGGGTAAAATACGTGAGTTTAGTTAATTCTGGTGTTATTAATTTTATCATGATTATTGCCAGTATTCTTATTCTGGTGTTTCTTTCTCAGAATGCCATTACTTCCCGTTCTATTTCTATGGGGCAAGTCATTACCTTTATTGCTTTCTCCTCCCAGGTATTTTCTTCGGTAAGCAGTTTGTTGGATCAGAACTTAGACATTCAGGAAAACCAGATTATTTTATCCCGTTATTTCGATTTTGGCAGCAAAGAGGCTCAGGCCGCGGCCGCTACCCGGCATAGTAAAATCAGAAGCGTAGAAATTCAAACGGTTACTTTCCGGAATGTAGGTTTCTATTATATTCCGCAACGCCCGGTTTTTTCAAACTTAAATATTGTTATAAATAAAGGAGAAATTATTAAGCTTGAGGGAAGTAATGGCGCTGGCAAAAGCACTTTCTGCAAATTATTATCGTTGCTGTACACCCCCGACGAAGGAGAAATCCTGATAAATAACGAAAAATATTCGTTTTATAATCCAAGCTCTTTACGCAAAAAAATACTACTGGTCAGCAACGAAGATATTGTATTCAATGATACGCTGGGCTATAATATGGCTTTTTCGTATTCGGCCAGTACCTCCAAAATTTTAGACTTAGCGAAAGGAATAGGATTATACGATTTTATAGCCGAAAAAGCCGAAGGTCTTGATTTTGTGATCAATGAACAAGGTCGCAACTTATCTACGGGCCAGCGAAAAAAGATACTGATGATGCGGGCCTTTTTATCTGAAGCAGAGCTCATTATTTTAGATGAAACCTTATCCGGAATTGATGTGGAATCCAAAGAAAAAATAGAAAACTACATTAATAGCCAGACGAACCGTTCCTTCATCATTATATCGCACGAGCCGCTTTATCATATACGATTTACAAATACTTTAATCATGCAAAATGGAAGCATTGAGCAACTACAATATCAAGGAGTATAATTTTACCATTTGGTTTTTCCGGTTGCTGATGGCCATAGCGGCTACGCTTATTCTGCTGGTTTTTGCTTTGCAGATAAACGATGCCGTAGCTATAAGAGAAGGCGAAATAATTGCCACCAATCCGCAATCGGATTACAAAGCGCCATTTGAAGCGCAAATTGTAAAAATTAATGTGAAGGAAGGGCAGCCGGTTAAAGCAGGCGATACGCTGCTCATAATGCAAAACCTGGATTTTCTGGAGCAACAGGCTAAAACCAGCACCGAAATGGAATACCTGCAAAAGAAAATTGAATCTACCTCGGTCCTCCTGGATGCGGTGCAAAAAAAGCAAGCGGCCAATGAGCAAACCAGAGCCATCAGTGCTAAAAAATACCGATTAGATATTAGCCGGCTTACCGCTGAACTGAAAACCTTGGAGGAGCAACACGGCTTACAGAAAGAACGCTTGGCTTCGGCGCAAGAAAAATACCTAGGCGATGCGGTATTGTTTAAAAAAGATATGCTCAGTAAGTATGAATATAATTCTACGAAAGATGCTTTCCTGGCTTTAAAAGAAAATTTAACCAACCTGAAAAGTGAACGAAACAAGTTGCTGGCGGAAAAAAGTTTGGCTTACAACAACTTTACAAATGAGCAAAACAACCTTTTGTTGAATAAACTGCAACTAGACGAAAATACCCAGGAACTACTGCAAACCAAAAACGATTTGGAAGGCCAACTGCTGCAAGCTAAAGAAACGCTGCATAAAGTAGATACCGAGCTAAAAAAGCAGTACGTAGTTGCCACCAACGCCGGCATTGTTAATTATTTATTTAGTACGAAGCTAGCCAGTAATTTAATTTCCCGAGGCGATTTACTCGTGAGCATTGCTCCTACTACTATTTCGTATTACGCCAAAGTTATTGTGCCCGAAAGAGATATGCCTTACGTGAAAGCGGGCCAGGAAGCGCGCCTGAAACTGGATGCTTATTACCATTTAGAGTACGGTATGATCCGGGGCAAAGTCCTTTATTTAGCCGAAAGAAAAGAAAGTGAAAAGTTTTATGCCTTAGTGCAATTGCTGCAAACCAATCGGTACAAGTTAAAGTCCGGTTATACTATTCACGGCGAAATAGTAGTGCAGCGGCTACCTTTGTATAAGTTTTTCATCAAAAAAATATTTAAACGATTCGATAAGGTATGAGGCGCTTTTTGGTTTTTCTGCCGTTTATGCTTTTCATTCCTTTGTTCTCTTTTGGGCAAAAGCAATATACCCTGGATGATTGCTACCGCATAGCTTTAGAGAACAATACTACCATTAAACGTGCCCAGAACGATATTAATACAAATGCTCTGGACCGGAAAACAGCCCAATACAGTATATTGCCATCTTTGGCTTATTCGGTAAACCATGATTTTTCTTATGGTAAAAATATCGACCCCGTCACCAATGTTTTTGTTCGCGATCGGTTTAGCGGTGGTTCTACCGGGTTGAGTCTTAATCTTGAATTATTTTCGGGATTTAGGAGATTAAATACCATTAAACAAAGTGCCTATAGCTTGCAGGCTGCTAATTATGCCAAAAAAAGAATCGAGCTTGAATTGCTTTCTAACATTACCCAAAGTTATTCCCGGCTTTTACTGGATAAAGAACAGGCTGCCATTGGCCGGAACAATATGCAAACAACTACTAAAACCCTGGTTATTATTAAAGAAAAAATTAAAACCGGCCGACTTACCAAGTACGAACATTATACTTTTAATGCCCGGCTCAACAGCGAAAAGGCTGATTTAATTACTGTACAAAACGATTCGTTAGCTGCTTTGCAAGAGTTAAAACAATTTCTAAATTTTTCCTACAAAGATGAGTTAATTATTGCTTCTATTGATACCACTTTGCTAAAAGATATTTTTAACACGCCTATTAATGCTACAGAATTTATAGAAACGATTTTAAAAACCCATCCTGCCATAAAGGAGGCTCAAATGAACGAACAGGTAGCTCGACTAGGGGTAAAGGTGGCAAAAAGCAGTTTGTTACCTTCTCTTTCGGCTGGAGCAGGTATTGCTTCGAATTATAACAGCAATGAGACAATAACGGATGGTAGCACCATGCCCTTAAATAAGCAGTTGAATAATAACTTGGGTCAGAATATAGGTATTAACCTGGATGTTCCCCTTTTTTCTAAAAAGGAGTTTGTTAACAGCGTAAAAAAAGAAAAGATAAACGTTTCGAATGCGCAACTGGCTACTAAAGAAGCGGAGAACACGGTGATTAGTAACACCTTGCAGCTAATAAATGAATTTAATTCGGCTAAGCAAAAATATAAGGCTACGCTGGCGGCCTGGCAACAAAACAATTTGTCGTATAATCTTTACGCCGAAAAATATAAACTAGGCCAAATCAGTTCGGTGGAGCTATTAACGGCTCGCGATATTTTGAATGCTTCTGCCGCTACTTACCTGCAATCTAAACTCGAATTGTTTTTTCGGTATCAGCTTTTACTGCTGTTAAAAACTTATTAACACGTAACAACAAAGAACCGGTAAAAAGCTAAGTAAATGGACGTTTTGTAGAAATATTAAATATCCTTAAAGGAAAAGTGGTATACCTGCGACCGGATAAAGCCACTATAAAAGTATTTAGTGTACATTAGCTGCCCGGGTAATCTTTGAAATAAATTATCAAGATGGGGTAGAGTATGCGTTTGCAGATTACAAAGTTTTCCAAAAAAAGTATACATAGCTTGGGTCAAATTATGTTGCCACCATTGTTCTTTTCTACTCCGTGTTTGATCAATAAAGAAATCGGCGACTAGCCAATAGCTATTTGGTTTTAAATGTTGGTACAGTCGCTGCATCATAGGAATAAGCAAATTTTCGGGGTACAAGTCCAGCACGAAGGGCGTAAAAATAACATTAAACTTTTCATCCGCCCTTAAATCGGCTTCGGTACCCTGCCGGAAGGTTACTTGTAATTGATTAGCGGGTAAGCCGGCGCATGTTTTTCTGGCTCGGGTTAACATGCGAGAGGAGAGTTCCAGGTAAGTAATTTGTAAAGGTATTTGTAATGTAACTATATCTGGCAGCAACCAACCCGTGCCGCCACCCACCAGCAGAACAGAAGCATCAGCCGGAACAAAAGATAAAAGCGCCACCTGCGATTGGCGGATAGCGCTGCCAAAAACTAATCGGGCTAAAGGATCATAAAACCAACTAACCCGGTCGAAGGAGGCGTTCATACGCAGTTTTGGAAAGTTTGTTGCAAATTCCTAAAATATTTTTGAATAAATACTTGTAAATGATAGCTAATCTTAGGTATTTGATTTCGTTTATTTATAAACTACAATTAAATAAGAGAATCGTATTATGATAAAAAAGATACTCAAATGGATGGGTATAGGTTTAGGATGCTTAGTTTTAATCTTAATAGTAGCTTACGCGGTTATTTATTTTAAAACCGAAAGCCGGATTAATAAAACTTATACGATAAATGTTCAAAAAATTGCTGTAACGCAAAGTGCCGAAGCTTTAACGCAAGGAGAACATTTAGTGCAAATTAAAGGTTGCCGGGAATGTCACGGGGAGGATTTAGGCGGCAAAATATTTATTGATGATCCGCAGCTTGGCCGGTTAGTGGGGGCCAATCTGACGCAAGGACGAGGCGGTATAATGCGCGAATACACCAAAGCAGATTTAACCCGGGCCTTGAAACACGGCGTTCGCAAAGATGGCAAATCAGCCCTCCTGATGCCTTCGGATGAATATAATTCGCTTTCCGTGGAAGATATGGGCGCCTTAATGTCTTACATTAAAAGTTTACGGCCCGTAGACCGGGAGTTACCCGAAAATGAAATCAGGCCATTACTGCGGGTATTAACTTTTTTAAATAAATTTCCGCTGCTACCCGCCGAAAGAATTGATCATACCAAACAAAGTGTACAAACCGTTAAATCCGAGATATCGGCTAATTACGGTCAGTACGTGGCAACAGGTTGCGTGGGCTGTCATCGGCCAAACTATAAGGGTGGGGAGCCATTAGCCCCTGGTTTTCCGCCCGTGCCCAATATTACTAAATCGGGTAATTTAGGTAAATGGACGGAAGATCAATTTATTCATACCTTACGCACCGGCATAACTCCCGAAGGTAAAAAAATGGATCCGAAAGACATGCCCTGGACCATGACCAAAGAATTTACCGATAACGAAATTAAATCCGTTTACTTGTTCCTGAAAAGCTTGCCGGAAGAAAGTTAAAATGGAAATAATTTTTTAGATAAGAAAAGTCTGCTAAGCAAATAGCAGGCTTTTCTTATCTAAACAGGGATAAACCAAATATATTTTGCTCTTACTACTTGGTAATTACTCTCGAATTTAGCTGGTGCGGATTATTGCAGGTGGGTACCGTAGCGCGGATGGTGCTTAAAAATAAATGGCTTATTCCCGTTCAAAATGACGGTCCACGGTAGTTTCAATTTTCTGAAAGATAAAGTCAGCCGCTTGCTTCCGGATGTCGCCGTTTTCTTTAGAGAATTCCTGGCGAAATTCTTCTACTTTGTTTTTACAGTAAATAGAGAAAAATACCGTTCCTATGGGCTTTTCGCTCGTTTCGGAAGCGCCTTGGCCGCTTAAACCAGTAACGGCCACGCACATTTCGGCTTTTAATAATTTAAATAAACCTAACACCATTTCGTTGGTTACTTGCTGCGATTCGGCAGTGTAGAGTTTTAAGGTTTGCTTTTTTACGCCTAATACTTTTTGTTTTACTTCTTCGGCATAGGTAACAATACTGCCCAGTAACACATCGCTTGCTCCTTTGGCCTTCACAAATTCGGAAATTAAGAGGCCGCCCGTTACACTTTCGGCAAAAGCAAGGGTTAGCTTTTTATCGCGTAGTTTGGTAACTATCCGGGTTAAGTCTGTTGCGTTCATGTGTTTATTGGTTTTGTAGCTCCCTATACTGTTATTTAGTCTGCTAGGTTTACGTCTTTTCCGTTCCGGTTAATGGGTACAAAACTAAAGTCCGGTAAATGGGGTGTGGGCTTTTTAACTCGGATTGCCAAAGGCCAATAGAAGATACCGGCAAAATAATTTGTTGCGAAGGCTCAGAAACTACAGGAAACGAAGATGGCTTGGTTTTATCTTTCTGGAAGCGAGCCAAAGTAATATGCGGAATATAGTCGGCTTGGTTCGAAGCAGAAATACCCAATTGAGTTGTAATAGCGGTATATAAATGAGTAAATAACGGATGAGCCGCAAACCGGGCCCAGATAAGCCGGGGAGATTTGGGTTTAGGTCCGGGTTCAAGCTGTTCCAGTTGCAAAGTAAAAGGAGCAGTAGTACTGGCCACTTGTTGTAAGGCGTTAGTAATGTTGGCTATTTGACGGTTGGGTACTTCCCCTAAAAAATGCACGGTAAGATGCAAATTAGCGTCCGGAACAAATCGAATAGCTTCATGCGCAAATGCTGGTTGCTGCTCCCGAAAAAACGCTTGCAGATCGTCTAGTATAGGTATGGCAACAAATAATCGCTTGGTATCCGTCATAAAATAGGCAGATAAAGTTGCAAATAATACTTATGGCTAGCAAAGAACTAGGCAGTTTCACTTTTAAGCAGATTATTCACAATACGGGATTATATAAAAAGCAGATACGAATAGAAGAATCTTCATTTTACTTATTTATGGCCGGGTTGGAGAGAAAGAGTTGTATTCCGGGGAGAGAAAATAAATTATTTATAGTAAAGCCGGCAAGAACTAAATTCTTAAAAAATATAAGTGGCTTTGATTCGAAAGTAGAATATTTATTTTACATTTGCCCTTCGAAAAAGGAGCGCACGTGGCGGAACTGGTAGACGTGCAGGTCTCAGAAGCCTGTGGGAGTTGTCCCGTGGGAGTTCGAGTCTCCCCGTGCGCACGCATGCAAAAGCCGGCTATTTAGCCGGCTTTTTTGTTTCTATAAGTTTAAATAAATCAGAAAAAATAATTAATAGAGCCGGCTATTTTTAAAGTTCTTTATAAACTTCCCATTCGTATTTGGTTACTGAGTTCCTTGTCTGTTTTGGGTAAATAAATCTACTTCGGGCCAATTAGTTTTAAGCAAAATCTGGTCTTTAATCGCTGTATTAAGTGCTTCGGTAATTTCAAAAGGCTGATCATTATTCCGGGTATTAGCCAATACCGCGAAGCTATATTCATCGTCTAAGCGGGTGAGAATAGCTGAGGTGCCGGGCATAGAACCGGTATGAAACCAATTAGTATAACCCATGTACGTTTGGTTTAATAAATCACTCGAAACTAGATCAGCTGCTTTATTATTGCGGTCGATATGAACATTAATCGCATTAAATCAGTAGCAGTAGCCAGCCAACCGCCGTGCGCATCCATTCGGTTTATATGATAAGCGTAGGCATTATCATTTGGCTGGTAGTAGGTTACTTCATTTAAGGCGCTTTGAGCCTGCGAATTATTCGCCATGCGCATATCGATAATTCCTAAGGGTTGCAAAATGGCCGTTTGAATATAACTGGAATAACTTTTACCAGTAACTTTCTCGATGATGCGGCCTAAAACGCAGTAACCAAAGTTAGAATAATAATAAGTAGAGCCCGGCGAATATGATAAAGGACGATTTTGCACCATGTCAGTAATCACTTCTTGTTGCGAAAAATTTAAATTAGCTGTCATCGGGTCGGTAGGCTGGTTGGTCCAACCGGATTTATGTTCCAGTAAATTTTTAACGGTAATAGCCTCCAGGTTAGAGCCCATTGGTACGGAGCCATAATCGTTTTTTAAAACTCCCGCCGCACCAAAAACCTTATCCGATAAATTTAATTTGCCGTCTTGTACTAATTTTAAAATGGCAACAGCCGTAATGGGTTTAGAAATACTAGCAATCCGGAAAATGCTTTCTGTACCAACGGGTTGAAGCGTTTCTTTATTCGCGTAGCCATAGCCTTTGGCAAATACGAGCTTCTCATTTTTAACAATTGCTACTGACAGGCCAGGCACCTGGTACTGTTGCATCAAATTCTCCAGAGCTTGGTTTAATTCGGAGAATACCGGATTTAACTCCACTTTATAAATATTAGCGGCGCCATTAGGGGCTATAATCCGGTAGACAACGGGAACGGAAAAATTATTATTGTTTTGGCCACTGGTTTGTTCTTTATTGCCCACAAATACCTTAAATCTGTCGGTGCTGGTAAAAGAGGCAATAAGCTTGTTTAAATTTAATCCGTTAGAAGTACGTACCGTAGTTTTTTGTTCGGATATATTGCCTGCTAAATCTTCTGAAAACTCTGGGTTAAAAGCTTTTAAAAACGTAAAAACTCTTAAATAATTTTGAACTTTGGGTGATACCAGGTCACTATCTTCTTTCTGGCAGCTAAATAAAAATAATACAAGCCCCAGTAGGCTTAATCTTCCGGTTTTCATGTAAAGGAAGACTAAAAAAGGATAGTAAAATTTAAATAACCCTTATTACAGGAGAGGGCAACAAGAGCAATTTGCTTGAGGAAAATACTACGGAAAGAAAAGAAATAAAAGCGTAAATTTTTAATTTCAATAAGCATTATAGTTAATTAGTTAATCTTTTAAGACGGGACAAAACTATAATGTAAAAAGCAGTATTGGAATAAGGTAACTATAACTATTTAAATATTGTGATAGAAGTAGGTTCGTTTATTGAAAAGTAGCTAAATCCAGGAAAAGGTAAAATAGAACGTTGTAGAAATAAACCTCATTCAGCAGCACTGAGTTTACTCGAATAAGCATCTTACTTGCTACTAGCGAGTTGGAGAAGCAAAACTCGGCCCTTCGCGTTTATCGCAGCTCCGCCTTTAGCCATTTCTTCTTGCACCAGCAAAATAGTTTCCTGGCGTAGCCAATTGTGTTTTTTAGCCAGATTAGCTAAAGCTTGGAGGCAATGAACTTTCAAGAATTTATTCGGATCGGTCCGTAACCAGTTCTGCACGTAATCGATTACTTCGGCTAACGGATCATCACTGAGTAAAGGTAAATAGGAGAGGATTAAAGCTAAATGCCAACGGATGATGGGCTTATGCGTGCGCGGTAAAGCCGTAATTAAGGTATCTTGGTGCGGCAATAGTAAATGCGGATGTCGCTGGCTAATTTTTTCCGATAGGTCGGCCGCATACTGGGCAGTATTTGCGGGAGTGCTAGGGTCCAGCATGGCATTTAAAAAAATGGCAAATTTATCCGGGTTATCGCCTACTTCCTCTAACAAGTGTTTGGCTCGTTCGGCGTACTTCTGACCCGGGTTCGTTAACTGAATAAGTAACGGATGCATCTTTTTAAGCCAATTGGTTTTACTTTATTGATAAAAATATCTTTTGATTGTTACGTCACATCTACTTGCTTTATACTTCTTCGACCAGCACCTGCTCGGGCGTAGGATTGTCGTTGAACTCGCCTTCCCAGCGGGCAATAACCGCGGAGGCCAAACAATTGCCCGTAACATTTATGGCGGTACGAGCCATATCCATTAACTCATCAATCCCTAAAATAATAAATATAGGTTCAATGGGTAAATTAAAGGAAGTTGCGGTACCCAATAAAATTACCAACGAAGCCCTAGGTACGCCGGCTACCCCTTTGCTGGTAAGCATCAACGTAAATACCATGAGTAGTTGCTGTTCCCAGGGCATATGAATACCCGCGGCTTGCGCTACGAATATAGAAGCCAGCGAAAGGTAAAGAGTAGTTCCATCCAAGTTGAAAGAATAACCCATGGGCATTACAAAGGCAATAATTTTGCGGGGTACCCCAATTCGTTCCATCGCTTCCATCGCGCGGGGTAAAGCAGCTTCGGAGCTGGTAGTGGCAAACGCGATAGAAACGGGCTCAGCTATAGCGGAGGCAAACTTTTTAATGGGTATCCGGAAAAAGTAAGCTACCGGCAATAATACCAATAATACAAAGGCCGCCAGCGAAACGTACAAGGTAGCCAACAACTTAAATAAGTTTACCAAAATCCCAAAGCCCATGTGGCCTACGGTATAAGCAATAGCCGCTCCCACCGCTATAGGAGCAAAATACATAATAATGTTGGTAAACTTAAACATGGTTTCGGAGAGACTTTCGGCAAATTCGAGCATAGGGCGGCGTTTAGCTTCGCTGAGCATGGCTAAAGCAATCCCGAATAATATGCTGAATACCACAATTTGTAAAACTTGTCCTTCTACTACCGACTTGGCAAAATTTTCCGGAAATATGTGCAGAATAATATCCGATACGGTTTGCGGTTCCGGCTTCTTAATTTCGTCGGTGGCAGCGGCTTTTAACTGAATGCCTTCGCCTGCTTTGCTGATGTTAATGGCCGCTAACCCAATAAATAAAGCCAACGTGGTAACTATTTCAAAGTAAACTAGGGCTTTAACCCCCATGCTGCCCACTTGTTTTAAATTAGAATGGCCGGCAATACCTACCACCAAGGTGCCAAATAAGAGCGGTGCAATAATGGTTTTTACCATTTTCAGGAACACTTTGCTTAGCACATTCAGGTTCTGAGCAAAAGCCGGGAAATCATAGCCTATTTCGGCCCCTACTAACATACTAACTAAAATCCAGGTGGTAAGAGAACGTTTGAGGTAGGCAAAATATAAGACCAAGGCAATGGCTATCCAGCGTACGGTAGTTAAAACAGGCGGCGCTATTGCCAGATAACCGTATTCATTAAGCAGCGATAAGCTTAAAGCGGCCGTAAAAATTAGAGCAATGAGTAAAACTAAGCGGGATTTAGGCATAGAAAATGGATAAACTAATCTGCCCAGAAGTTTTATTGATTGGCTTTTTCCAGTGAACAAACCCTACCAATTAGTATGGACAAATGCATTTTAAGTTAAGAACAAATATATTATTTTATTTCTGATTTTTAGGATAAGTAGGCTTGCTCCTCTTTTAAGCAAAAAGTGCTTTGAAAAACCACGGTTATCAGGATGCTCTTTCAGATTCCTCAATGAAAATTTTTAAATTCTTAGATGGTTTTCTATGATTAAAGCTTGTTTTGGCTAATAATTATCAAAATTTCAGGAACGATTAAAATCTGTTAATGGACGTGCGTTTTACCGGTAAAGGCCCTAGAAATTGGTTGATTGTAGTTTTAAGCAAGTAAACGCACCTGGAAGATAACCATTTAATGCGTAACTTACCGCACTTAATTAGAAGGAGATATACTCGTAATTCACCCTCCTTCGGTTATTTATTTCACCCCTATCATTTATATGCTTACCTGGTACATTGAGGCAAAAGAACTACAACTACGTTATACCTGGAAAATCTCGCGGAACGCCGTAGATACTAAAACAAATTTATTTGTACGCGTCACCGACCAGCAATTACTAGGCATTGGAGAAGCTGCACCCAATGTGCGTTACCAAGAAACCCCCGAACTGCTGCTACTGCAATTTCAAATCCTGCTCAATAATGGTTTAGAATACGTTCGTTCCCTATCAGAGTTAGAGACTTTGCTCCAATTATACCCGGTTGCCAATTCCTTGCGATTTGCTGTGGAGTCGGCGTATGTACATTTTACCTGCTGGCAGCAGCAAATTACGGTTAACCAGTTTTTAAAATTGCCCCAACCAGAAGCGGTTCCTACTATTTTCTCTTTGCCAATAATGGCTCCGGAGTTGATAGGTGATTTTATACAAGTAAATAACTTAACTCGGTTCGCTACTTTAAAAGTTAAGGTTAATCAAACGGATGCTTTCGCCTTGGTGCAAGCAGTCGCATCTGTTACCTCTCGGCCATTCATCATTGACGGCAACGAGGCTTGGACGAACCCCGATGAACTCATAATTTTTTTGCGGGAATTAAGAGAGTTACCCATACTTTTTATAGAACAACCCTTACCAGCCAGCCAGTCCGATGCATACCAATATTTAAAAAAGCAAAGTCCTTATCCCATTTTTGCGGACGAATCGGTTACGAATGAACCTGATTTTGGAGTGCTGCGCGACCAGTTTCATGGCATTAATATGAAACTAATGAAAGCGGGTGGCTACTTAAACGGACTTCGGATTTTACAGGAAACCCGCGCCCATGGTTTACATCCTATGATTGGTTGTATGGTAGAAACTTCGTTGGGTATCTGGTCGGCTATGCAGTTATGCCACGGTATAAATTACGCCGATTTAGATGGGTTTTTAATTCTGAAAGAAGAACCTTTTGGCCTGGTAAGAGAAGAAGCCGGGCAACTTATTTTTTAGCGAAAAACTGTAAAAACTATTTTAAAGTAAACCAAAAAAAGCTAACAGACAAAGTCTATTAGCTTTTTAGCGCCTATTATGAAAAAACTATAAATTCTAACCTATTGTTAATCTAACCGCGTTTCTTTTTAGTTAAACACTTACTTCCGGCCGCCAGTTGTAGTGCCGCCAGTAGTGCTTCCTGAACCGGAAGTAGAACCTCCTGTTGTTCCTGTTCCGGAGGTGCTGCCACCGGAAGTAGTTCCGCCAGTTGTACCACCAGTAGTTGTACCAGATGTAGTACCACCAGAAGTAGTGCCGCCAGAAGTTGTACCACTGGTGGTGCCTCCTGTTGTGGTAGAACCCGAAGTAGTACCTGTTCCACTGGTTGTTCCTAATCCGGAAGTAGTGCCAGAGGTTGTACCTGAAGTGGTTCCACTTGTAGTACCTGCAGTAGTTCCGCTGGTAGTACCCGAAGTGGTAGCGCCTCTTCTGGATCTGCCGGAAGTAGTACCCGAAGTAGTACCGCTGGTAGTGCTTCCTCTTCTTATTGTGCCGGAAGTAGTTCCACTGGTTGTTCCGGTAGTTCCTGATGTGGTACCGGAAGTAGTACCTGTGCCGGATGTTGTACCTGTACCGGAAGTAGTACCGCTACCAATAGTAGTCTGCGCATTTGATAAATAACTTGCAAAGACTAAGGCAACGACTGGTAAAAACTTTAACTTGTTTGTCATAACATAAAAATTTAATGAAAAATCGTATTATTTAATGTTCATTTGGCTGGGTCTCGATTGCTTCAGTAGAAATAATCTTTTCATCTACATTCGCGGTGCGGGCCCCTCCTTTAAAAAATTCTTTTTTTAGTCTGATTACCTCTTTCTTAAAATTGTTGTTTAATTAATTATAAGAAAGTAATTATGATCCTTTTACGCGGGTTTGGGAGAGAGAACTGATAATTAAATACCTAATTTAATCCTGACAAATACGGATTTAACCCGCTAACTACGAAAAAAGCCGGTTTCAATACAGGTATATTTAAAGAGTGTTCAGATTAAACAGCTCTGAATCAATAATAATTAAAATTAATTAGTAAAATTTTAGATGAATGATAAACCCAGTTCATGGTAATAGTATTAAAATTTTTAGCTAGTAAAAAACTTATACTTTTGATTGGTTTACGTTTAAAACCAAAGCTTTAACCAGCATAAAGAATTGACTTAGTGCAGGAAATAAGCGGTTGTTATTAATACTTGTAAATAAAATTACGGGGTTCTTTATAGAAGAGTAAGGAGAGTATTGGGTTTAATGAGCATTGAAATAATATAAAGTTTAAATTTCATCGGGTAGCCGGGAGTATTGGAAGCGTTGGAAAAGTAAGTATATAAAAATAGTTAGAGTAAGAACAGGTAAAAAGTAGAAGGTTTTTAGATTAACTTCAAGGATATAAAACGTTACCATTACTACAATTAACCCTAAACTGCTGATAATAAAGCGACGCGTAGGTACTTGTTTAAAGTTGATTCCTTGGATAATGCCAAGAGGCAGAATAAACAAAGTAATGCCGATTACCATTAGCAGGTTGGCTACGTTGGCTAACGTGCTAATATGGCTAAGAATGCTGTATTCAAGGCCTACACCCAGAATAACAATGCCCAGGTAAATAAAAAAATGTAAATACGTATAAAGCAAACCCGTGCCTTTTATCTTTCCGGTAACAAACTCTTCGATGTAATCAAAATAAATCCACCAGATAAGTACAATTAAAATAAAGCTGCAAATAGCATTGGCACCGGTAAAAAACTGCCATAACTCTAGATTGATTACGGCCCGGGTGATTCGTAAAATGCTTTCGCCCAACACAATTATCACAAATAAACCAAAGCGCTCGGGTAAATGGGTATTATGGATGGGTACTTTCCGTAACCTTTTATGGTTTAGCCAGGGAATGGTAAATTCCAGGAGCCAACTTATTACCCATAGGTAAAAACGTCCGGGAGGAGGAGTAAAGACCGAGACCAACCAGATGGTAGCGCCAATTGAAAATCCTATTAATAAAGGAGTAACAATTTTCCGGGAATCGGGTTCGCGGTAAAATACCCGGAGATACATTGTTAATAGTACCAGCCGAATAAATAAATAAGCACACGCAAACAGGTACGACTCCTTTAATAAAGCTTCTTGAATAAAAACCGCCATAAAAAGCGAGCCTAACACTTGCGTTAAAGTAAGTATCCGGTGCCCTTGATCGTCGAGTTCAAAACGGTTGGCGTACATGGTATGGCCGGTCCAGGCCCACCAAATAGGAATAAACAACAATACGAATTGCCATAGGCTTACCAGCGTTAAATCGTTTGAAAAAAAGGTAGTAAGTTGCCCGATAGCAATCACAAAAATTAAATCGTAAAAAAGTTCGAGCCAGGTAGCGTGGCGTTCTTGTTGTTGCGGCGAATCAGTTTTCGGCGAGTCATCCATAAGTTATTCTAAACTAACCATTTAAGAGGAAGGAAGGCTTATTATAACCCAGTTTACTCGTTGCCTATAAACAGCATAATAAAATTTCCTATAAATCTAAGCTAATGATAATGGTAGCTTTCTCGAAAGGTTTAAACCAATTTTGATAGAAAATTCAAATATTGTCCTTAATGAATCAGGTAATAAATTAGCGTTGTGATTAACAGTAATTTATTGCTTTAAAAATAGCATCTTAGCAATACGCTGCACTAGATAAATTGTTCTAGCAACATAAAAACGGATAGATAAAAAATAAACTTAAAATATGTTGGTACATTAAATGTATATACATATATTTGTAACGTTAAAAGGATATGAAGATAGAAGACGAGATTAAGCAAAAAACTTTTAAAAATGTGTATCAAAAAATATACATAAATATTGGGTACACAGCGGGGTGGTTACAAGTTCAGCAAGCCGCCGTTTTTAAAAAGTTCGGGCTTACGTTGCCGCAGTTTAATGTTTTGCGCATTCTACGAGGGCAGCATCCTAAACCGGCTACCGTAAATTTGCTGATTGAGCGCATGTTAGATAAAACCTCTAACGCATCGCGCATAGTAGATAAACTGGAAGCAAAAAATTTAGTAACGCGTCGTCAATGCCCCAACGACCGCCGGACAGTAGATATTTTAATTACCGAAAAAGGATTAGCGTTGCTCCAGCAAATAGACGAAGCGGAAGGTACCCGAATTCCGGGTTTGGAAAATTTAACCGAAGCCGAAGCCGAAGAACTCAGTCGCTTACTGGATAAGATACGGGATTAAGGCTGCATTCCATTTTAGAAAGAAGAATTTAATTAATAGTACATTATAAACTTTAGTATTTAAAACCAATCATGAAAAAAACATTATTATCTGTTGCGGTTGTAGCCAGCTTATTTTTTGCCAATGCTGCTTCGGCGCAAACTTTAGCTTATGCTGCTAAAACTACCAAAGCCGCGAAAGCAGCTACGGTTTACAAAGTAGAAACTTCGCAAAGTAACCTGGAGTGGAATGGTAAAAAGGTTACCGGCGAACATACCGGCAATATTGCTATCTCTAAAGGAGATATTTTAGTAAACGGAAATAGAATTGTGAGCGGTACCGTTTTAATCGACATGAATTCTATCACCAATAAAGATTTGACCGACGATGGTTATAAGCAAAAATTGTTGGGTCACTTAAAATCAGAAGATTTCTTTTCGACGGAAAAACACCCGACCGGAACGTTTAAAATTACCAGCGTAACTCCAATTAAAGGGGCAGCAACTGGAGCCGCAAATGCTACTGTAAACGGCGATTTAACTATTAAAGGCATTACCAAACCTATTTCCTTCCCGGCAACTGTTGGCGTGAAAGACGGGGTGGCTACCGCCATTGGTACGGCTACTTTAGACCGGACCAAGTGGGATATTAAATATAACTCAAAAAGCTTCTTCCCCAATATTGCCGATAAGGCCATTTACGACGACTTTACCGTTAAATTTAATTTAGTAGCGAAGAAATAATTTTTGAAGCTTAGGCTGAAGAATTAAATTTTTTACTTTTCTGTTTTCTTTTCCATAAGGGAGTCCAATTTAATTGGTCTCCCTTATTTATTTTACAAAGAATTTGGATAGGAACTAAGTCCTGATTCAAAAACAGTGTGCTCTTAGTTTTAAACTCTTTATTACTATTAATTCAAACCTACAATATTTTTACCTCCATTATTTTATCTCCTACTTCCAGTAAAGGTAACACTTCTAAACCTTTAACTACTTTTGCGAAAATAGAATAGCGGCCGTCGAGGTGCGGGGTAGGGGAATGCGTAATAAACCACTGACAGCTCTCGGTATCTTTACCCGCCGAGGCCATCCCAACAAAGCCTTCGCGATAACGCAGATTGGCAAACTCCGAGCGAATAGCGTAATCGGTACCGCCCCAACCATCGCCGCGCGGGTCGCCGCCTTGGATAACAAAATTAGGTACTACCCGGTGAAAGTTTTTGTTGTTAAAGAAACCGGTATGCGCCAGTTGCACAAAATTAGCCACCGTACCCGGAGCTTGCTCCACAAATAATTGCAGCACCAGTTCGCCCCGGGTAGTTTGAATACTAACTTTTTGGTCGGCGGGTATGCTTTGCACTAAAGTCCAGTCAATTGCGTGCGAAAAAGGATTTTGAGGAGCTGCAGGTTCTGGTTTACCTTCCAAATAAGCTACGGTTTTCGAAATTTCCTGGTAAGCTTCATTATCACGGGGTAGCACTAATTTGTTCAAGGCCTCTTTTAAAAAA
This sequence comes from Adhaeribacter arboris, assembly GCF_003023845.1. Classification (NCBI taxonomy): domain Bacteria; kingdom Pseudomonadati; phylum Bacteroidota; class Cytophagia; order Cytophagales; family Hymenobacteraceae; genus Adhaeribacter; species Adhaeribacter arboris. Next base: position 5,757,884 of record NZ_PYFT01000001.1, read on the forward strand.
CGTATATCCGCGTATTCCGCTTTAAAATTTAATTCGGGTTGCCGAAGAACACCCGCCGTTATTCCCACCGCGGCAATATCACCGGAGGAAATTACCCGCTGAAAAAGGCTGGCAAAATGCTTCTTTTGTTTCGCCGGGAAAGTTTTTTCGCTGCGTAATTGAGCTAAGGCTTCTATACCGTAGGTGCGGATAACGGGTATTTGAGCGGCAATAATTTCTTGCTCCACCAAATTTGCACCCGCTATATCTTTTGCCGCCGCGCTAAGCAAAGCCGCTTTTTCGTAAACATTATTGGTTTGTTGATACCTTTCCTGAATGCTGCTTAAAACTTGTTTTTTATCCGGATGCAGTTTCATGGCTGTTGCCAGCAAATTAGCGCGTACCCGCCAGCGTAGTGTTTGTTCAGCTTTCTGCAAAAGTTCGGGTGCCGCTTCGGGAGTAGCTTTGGTAGAGATAAGTTCGGCGGCGGTAAGGGCCACATTTATATTTTTATCGCTTAAAGCGCGCCATACAATTGGTTTTACCTGAAGCCATTCTAAATTATTAAAAGCCCGAAGCGCATTCAACCGCACCCGGTAATCTGGCTCGGTTTCGATAATTCCGGCTAACTCTTCGAGTAAATTAACGGATTTGGCCTTACTTAAAGCCAACGCTGCGGCCATACGTACCTCTGGGGTCGGATCAATTTGGACGGCGGTTAAAATAGCTGCGGTGTGCGGGGTTAAATCTAATTTTGACGTTCGGGCCAGAAAATGGCTGGCTGCCAGTCGGGTTTCCGGGTTAGGGGTACTTAGTAAACTGACTACTTTAGGAATGGCTGTTTCGTATTGTAATTGTCGGGAATGGGTTCGGTAAATGCCCCAGGCTTGTCCTGCTTGAACTATTGGGTCAGAAAAATCAAATTTCACTAAAGCTTCTAAGCCTTTTTGGGTGGCGCATTTACCCAGAGCTTCTAGCAGTTCGGCTTTAACTGCCACCGCAGGTTCTTTCTCAATGGCCGCTAGTAAAGTTTCTTCCACGGCGTGTTTTCCGGTTTGCCCTAAAGCATAAGCTGCCGCTCGCCGAACGTTTGGCTCTGGGTCGGTAAGTAAGCTGGTAAGCGGGGCAATAGCCTGCGAATCCTGCACAGAAGCAAATGCTTGAGCTGCTTCTTGCCGGTAACGAGCATCGGTGTGCGATAAATAGGGTAACAAAGTAGAGGTTTGCCATTCGTCTTGCGCGGTGTAAATAGCGCGTAAAGTAGCATCGTTAAATTTATTGCCCGAAAGAGAAGAACTTTGCTGGCCTGGTTTGTGGCAGCTCGTACAAAATAAGTAAATCAGCAGAAAGTAATAGTATTTCATAAAGATGAACCTCCTGCCGGAAGATACTGAAAACAACAAAGAATTACCAGAATAGCACTTTTAAGAAAGAGTTTTAATGATTAAGGCTATTTTACGTCAGGTTCGGTAGTGAGATAAACCCTCGTACTCACATTATTCGAATAAAAGCTTCTGCTACTTCGCAGATAGCAAATTTCTATATACTAAGGCTCATATTTCTTACCCTCCATCTTTTCGTAAGCTTTTTATTTGAAATTCTACCTTGCCTTTTCTTTTAAGTAGTATTTATTCCTTATTAAAAAAAAAACTTTTACCCGCTTCATTTTGTAAAATAAAATTTTTGTTTTACAAAATTTTTATTTTACAAAATGAAAGAAATTAAGAAATTATTATTACTATTGAAAAGGTATTGTAAGTTAATATTAAAAAACTAAAAGCTAACGAAAGATATTATTTATCATATACTTGTGTTCTGTTTAAGGAATTAGATTTTATAAGAGTAAAGTAGATAAAGAGAAATATAAAAAATAAAGAATCTTCAAAAATGGGAGACAATGAGAGGGAAATAATAGAAAATTTTGAATCTGAATGAAATGAACTATCTGGGTGGAAAAATCAAGAAGGTAGCTGGTTGGAGTAAGCGATACCATAACCACCTAACTAAACAATCTAAATATTCTTACAACATTGCCTATGAATTTGATACTACTTTAAAATAAATACCACAATAAGGTTCCTTAACTGGTTCCTAGTGTACCTGCTCCAACAGACAATCATGCATAATCTTGATTATACTTCTGACATATTAATCTCCTATTCGGTAACTATTTACATAATCCTTAAACCTTTAAAATATGAAACAAGATTTATACACCCAGTTAATTCAGGTAATTGGAAGGGGGCTATTAGGCCTTTTATTTCTATTTGTTACTACTTATTTATCGCACGGTGCGGTTCGTTCCAATATGGATCATAGTAATTCTATTTTTAGAACAATTGGAAAAAGTAATAGTAACTTAGAAATTGCTAGTGCTGCTGTTGAGGAAACAATTACAGGGAAAGTAATTTCTACTACCGGCGAGCCCTTACCCGGAGTAACCGTTTTACTAAAAGGAACTAACACCGGTACAACTACCACCAGTGATGGGAGTTTTAGCCTGACCATTCCGGAATCCCGTGGAGCATTAGTTTTTTCTTTTGTGGGTTATGCCGAAAAGGAAGTAACCTTAAACGGACAGAAAACTGTAAATGTAACTTTAACGGAAGATACTAAAGCCTTAAATGAAGTAGTAGTAGTCGGTTATTCGGCCAAGAATCAAACGCAATTATCCAGTTCGGTTTCGGTGGTAAGCGCCGAAAAGCTGAGAGGCGTAACGGCCCCTAACCTGGGTAATCTGCTGCAAGGCAAAGCGCCGGGAGTCATGGTGTCGGGTACTACGGGCCAGCCGGGGGCGGCGCCGGTGGTTAGAATCCGAGGAACGGGTTCGATCAGCGCGGGCTCCGATCCTTTATACGTAGTGGACGGGGTAATTGGCGGTACCGCCAACCCGAATGATATTGAATCGGTAACGGTGCTGAAAGATGCCGCTGCCACGGGCCTTTACGGTTCTCGAGCCGCGAATGGCGTAATTGTAATTACCACCAAAAGCGGCAAATCCGGCAAAACTGCCATTAATTTTAATACTTCGGTAGGCGCCAACTGGGTGACTACCGGAAATTTAAAATTAATGAACTCGCAGCAACTCTACGATTTCGAAAGGCCAATGTTTATCAACGACTACAACGGCAAAAGAAATAATTTAATAGCCGAATTATCTAAAACCAACCCTAACCCGAGCGAAGCCGACATTAACGCTTACTTAACCAGTAAAAATTTAGCTACTTCGGTAGATGCCCATTTAAATACCGTTTTACCCGCCAGCTTAACCAACACTAATACCGATTGGTTAGATTTAATTTACAGAACCGGAATTACGCAAAATTATGAGCTTTCGGCTTCCGGCGGGAACGAAAGAACAAAGTTTTATCTCGGGGGCAATTACTATAAAGAACAAGGTACCCTGACCGTTACGGATTATAAACGGTTTAACGTCCGGATGAATCTGACGCACCAGATTAACAATAAGTTATCCGTTACGGGCCGGATAAATACGCGCATGGATTATACCACCAATGATACTCCTCAGCAGGAGCCGTCGGTAAACCAAGCTATTACCAATTTGCCCTGGGATAATCCTTTTAATGCGAATGGCTTGCCTAAAAAAGGGATTGAACCGGAATGGATGGGACGGGAACGGACCAATTATTTTTTCTACAAACAATACAACTATTCGAAAGGGCGAGGCAACAACCTGCAAGGCGATCTGGTATTAAATTACGATATTAACGATTGGCTGAGTCTTTCCACTTCTAACCGGGCCGAAATTTCAAACACCCGGGCCGAGATTTATCAGGACCCCTTAACGCCCGCGGCTTCGGCCCGGAAAGGTTTGTTGGCCAATAATTTTGTTTATACGCAATCGCTGTTAAATTCCAATCTTTTAAAGGCAAATAAAACTTTTGGTGCCCATAGCTTAAGCGGGATACTGGGCGCCGAATTCCAAACCAACTACGGCGATAATACCAACAGCACCGGCGGCTCGCTGCCTTCCGGATTAGCGGTATTAGATATTTCGGCCGTACCGGTTGGTATTACCGGGGCTAAATACCGCAGCGCTTTTAACTCTTATTTCTCGCAGGTAGACTACAATTTTGATAATAAATATTTTGCCGTGGCTTCCTTTCGCCGGGATGGATCTTCTAAATTCGGCGCCAACAATTTGTACGGTAACTTTTACTCCGTAGGCGGTTCCTGGATTATTTCGAACGAAGATTTTTTACCTAAATACGAAGCGCTTTCTTTGTTAAAAGTGCGGGCCAGCTACGGTACCACCGGTAACGCCAACATCACCGATTTTATCTCCCAGGATTTATACAGCTTTACGGCTTTGTTTTCCGGAACTTCCGGCCCCGTGCAGTACGCGGGTAATTCCGGCGCCATTCCGGCCCGACTGGCCAACCCCGACCTAACTTGGGAAAAAGCTTATACTACCAATGTTGGTTTAGACATAGGTTTATTCAAGCGTGTTAACTTATCTATCGATGCTTACCGCCGCATTAATAGTAATTTACTTTTTGATGTGCCTTTGTCCGCGGCGGCCGGTTTCTCTACCCAAATCCAGAACATTGGCAAAATTCAAAATAAAGGCATTGATATCGACCTGAATACCATCAATTTTAATGGGCAGAATTTTAAATGGGAAACCAATTTCAACGTAGGCTTCAATAACAATGAAGTACTTTCCTTGTACCGGGATCAACCCATCGATAACGGTCTGCGGCGGGTAATTGTGGGCCAACCTTTAAGAACCTGGTTCATGCAAAAATGGATGGGCGTAGATCAGCAAACCGGCGCTCCGCTCTGGGAAATGTTAACCTATGATGCGGACGGCAAGGTGGCGAAACGCGAAACCACTACCAATTATAATTTAGCCACCCGCCAGATAGTAGGCAAAGCCAACCCTGATTTTACCGGCGGTTTTACCAATACCTTGTCCTACAAAGGCTTGAGCTTAAATGTATTTTTGAATTTTGTGTCGGGTAGTCAAGTCTACCATACTTCCCGCGAAGGTCGTGATTCGGATGGCGCTTACCCAACTGGTAACATGATGCAATTAGCCGATGGCTGGTCGCGGTGGGAAAAACCGGGCGATGTGGCCACACACCCGCTACCCATGCTGAACGGCGGTGGTACTAATTCGAACAAACCTTCGTCGCGGTATTTAGAAGACGGCAGCTTTATTCGCCTACGGAATGTGCGGCTTAACTACGAAATTCCTACAGGTATTGTAAAAAGAATTGGGGTAGGCGGATTAAATGTATTTGTATCGGCGGATAACTTATATACCTGGACGAAATTCTCGGGTTTAAATCCGGAAAACAACTTCGATGATGGCGCCAACATTACTTACCCCATGAGTAAGAAAGTGCTTTTTGGTATTAACGTAGGCTTGTAATCTTGTTTAATTATTTAATGAATCCGAAAATGAAAAAATATATTATAAACAGCTTTCTAGCAGCAGGTCTAGTTTGCTTGTCGACCGCTTGTGATCTGACCATGGATCCTTACAACGGAAAATCAGCGGACACTTTACTTAGTTCCGACACTGGCGTGCAAACCGCTACTTTTGGTAACTACAGCTTCCTGAAAGATTTTGAATACACCCGCAGCTACCATTTTTTAAATGAATACCCCAGCGATAATGTGATGTTGAGCGGCACCACCACGGACCATTTAACTTTCGCGTATAATTACCGGCACATCGAAAGTATGACGCATACCAGCAACTTCTGGAAAAAGGCGTATCAGCTTATTTACGGCACCAACAAAGCGCTGGAAGCCATTGATTCGGGTACCGCTCCCCTGGCCCAAGCTACCGCAGACCAATTAAAAGGCGAAAACCTGTATCTACGGGCCATGGTGCATTTTAACCTGGTAAACTTATTTGGCCGGCCCTACGCCCAGGACAACGGTGCCAGTCCGGGTATTATGATTCGGAAAGATGCGGATGTTACCGCCTTGCCACCCCGCAGCTCGGTAAAAGAAGTATACGATTTTATCATTGCGGATTTGCTGCAGGCCGCCGAGTTAATGAAAGAAGTTAAAAACAGTAGCTTTGCTTCGAAAGAAGTAGCGTATGCGCTTTTATCCCGCATTTACCTGTACCAGCAAGATAACGCCAAGGCCATTGAATACGCCGATAAGGTAATCAGCTCAGGCCGGTATAAGTTATTGGATACCGAAACGTATAAAAGATACTTCACCCTAGCCAATGAGAGTAATCCCGAGACCATATTTGCCATCCGGCACACTTCGCTCGATGACCGGGGACAGTCTTCTATTGGTTCGTTATATTACAGTAAAAACGGAGCGGGTTACGGGGAAGTATACGCTTCGGCGGCTTACCGGGCTTTATTGGATAAATACCCCGCCGATGTTCGCCACAGTTTTTATGAGCCGGTATACGTTTTAGATGCGCAGGGTCAAATAACCAAAGATGCGAACGGTAACCCGATAATTGCTACCCGGAACGGATTTCCCAAGTACTTCATCAATAAGTACTCGAACCAGGAAAATTTAGTGACCTTAAGCTCGCCGGTATATTTGCGCTTAGCCGAAATGTATTTGAACCGGGCAGAAGCTAACGCTAAATCAGGTAACGACCAGGCGGCCCTGGATGATGTAAACCTCATCAGAACCCGCGCTGGATTAACCGGGGAGGCTTTATACACGCTAGCCGATTTAAAGGGCCATGCCTCGGTGTTGGAAGTAGTACTGGAAGAGCGCAGAATTGAATTAGCTTTTGAGGCGCAGCGGAAGTATGATCTTTTCCGGAATAATTTACCATTAGTCAGAGATTATCCGGGAACCCACCTGTTGGTTGGCCAAACTACCCAGATTGTTCAACCGAATGATCCCCGGGTAATTTATTTTATTCCCCAGTTAGAAACTGTATTGAATCCAAACCTGGTCCAGAATCCGTAGAATAACGAGCGTGCCCGGTTTTAGGATTATTTTTTAAAAAATCTGCCGAACCATGCTTTGGGGCATTTTGAAAATACAGAAAGAACCTCCCTTTTTAGTGAACAATTTGCTTCGCTAAAAACGGGAGGTTCTTTTGTTTGGCATATACCCGCAAAATTACTGTAAAAACAAACCCTTTCAAGCAACCTGAAAGCGCAGATAAAGCCTGCATAACCAGCTTACCGCTGACCTATCTTTTTTCAACCGCGGCTAATGGTTAGTATATGCAAGGGCCGTGGTGAAGCAAGGGTTTTGCATATACTAAACGTTAGCGGACGTTTTTTATATTTCTCCTTCATGCAAGTCCCATATAGGAAAACACAGTTCATAGTCATTCCAGACAATATCACCATATTCAATGCTGAAACCTTGGAACAGGTCCCTGTCCAAGTACTTCTTTGTCATTGGATTTTTGGCTGATTTTAAGAAGCTTTCAAAGTCAATAATTTGGCTAACCCCATCAGAAAAATCGAATTTTATTTTATAGCCGTCCAGATAAACTGCTTTGTCAATTGAAACTATCATAACTAATCAATCTTTTTAGTAATTATTTCTGATTTCACTTCTTTATTGTAAACGAAGAAGTCAACCCACTTCTGCACAATGTCCTCTCTAAAATGCTCTACTAATTTTCTGAGTCTTTTTTCATTTTTACTGTCCAGAGGCTCTTTGCCTTTTACAGAAGATACACGTACTTCTATAAATGCCCCATTTTCGAATATTATCTCGGCTTTGCTTTCTCTTCCTTGATACTTACCATGAACGTGAATGGGTTCATGTTCATTTGAATAGAATAATATAATTAATCCAAAATATTCGTAAAGCTTTGGCATAGGTAATTTCTTAAAAAATTAAAAATTACTCCTTATTCTTAAAATGCCCGCCAACGGCTAGTATAAACAGCGTGCAAGGCCGTCGGCCGTAGCATGCTGTTTATACATTGTTATGCTTAGTTTTTTTGTCAAATTAGGTAATATGTCCATCTTTGATTAATCTATCAATACACTTTTGTGCAAGAAGGTTTTGGATTTCTAATTCTGTTGCAATTTTTTTATGAATGTGCTTTGGCCATGGTTGAGGTGGTAGACTATCTTTAACTTTGAATAAAAGGTAATCAGTAACAACACTTCGATATTTCAGTTTGACATTTCCTTTTGAATGTTGCTCTTTCCATTTATCCAAATAAGTAGCTAATTGTTGTATCTCTAGTAATAAAGGTTTAATTTTTTCATCTTGGCTATGAAAGCTTGACATTGCTTTAGCTATGCTGTTTATACGAATTATTGTCTGTTCAAATTTTAACTTAGTTCTTTGTTGAATTCCATATGTCCTTATTGCTTCGTATAAAGTCTGCTGAATTTGAGCAACGGACTGATAAAGCCTTTTTAGTGATGAAGTATTTCCATAAGAAGCTAATCCACCCTGATTGGCTTGAAAGTGCAGATAGTTATGTATACTGGCTAAGAATCTATATGTACTGCGGCTAAGAGAATATAATTTATCATGATTATGCTCATCTAATGCTTTGTCAATTTGTTCGTCTATTAAATATAATTCCTTTTCAAAATCCACAATTCGACGTTGATGCTCGCTAGTATAAATAAGGCGGAGCATCGCTGATTGTCTTTCGGAAGCTATTTTACCAACAAATACTGCAATTAAGATTAATCCAGAGAGAACTTGAAAAGAAGCCATAAATTTCCCAAATCCAATGGGAGCAATGTCTCCATATCCTAGGGAGCTAAATGTAATAACACAAAAGTATAATGAATCAAACCATCTTAAATTGGTAGTATTAGTGCCATGTCCATACGGATTTATTAACCAAAAGTATAATGAGCAAAAAAGTATGACACCAAAAATACAAGCACCTATTGCAACATAGGATGTTTTGTCTATTGCTCCCCCTATAAATGTCGTAAGTGTTTGATTGTTTTTCTTTTTTATCATTATAAAATTAACCATAACTACCGGATAAACGACATAACATACGCTTATCGGCACTATGTACAGAGTTTACATATCTATTTTTATAATATTTGTAACGGCTTGATGACTGGTTACAGCTACATTCATTTATAAGAGTATTAATATGCAGAAATTTATTTAATTGTTTTACTAGCGGCCGTTTTCTTTATAATGCGTTTTGCCGAGGATAGTTGGTTTTATTAATATTTATAGCTGCTGTCTCCAGCGATTTTCTCCGTAGTTGAAAAATGGGGTATATCGATAAGAGGAAATAATTTAATGAAGACGATTTTTCTTCTAAAATGCTGAGCCGTGTATTTACGCGGGTAATACCCGGATAACTCGTTTATAACATGGGTAAGTAAGTTTGAAATAAAATGAACCGATAAGTACCAAGTTGACTTTAAGTAAGGACTATTTTTAAAATTCTACTTACTAAAAGAATGGGAGAAGGCTTGGTCGTACTGGGGTTTTCGGCGGTATTTTGTTACTTCCGCAAATTAATTTGTAGCTTAAATGTTCGGCTAAAGGGCGAGCTAAAGCTTTCGTAATAACGCTTAGTTTTAATAGTATGGATTTTAAAAAGGGCTACTTTAAACCAAGTAAGTACCATTCGCATACCTCAGCTGATTTTAACTTATCATCCAAAAACAAAACGGGCCACCCATCACGTGATAGGTGGCCCGTTTTGCTTTTAATTAGCAGGCATTTAAACAAAAGTAAGCGGCGTTCTTTCTTTCCATTTGCCGCGGGTAAAATCCGGGAAATCAACCGGGCGGCATTTGCCCGCCACCGAAGCTTCGGTAATCGGGGAGATGGCGCTGCTGGTAACAGAATCATACACATCCCAATCCGGCATTTTATTTTCCCGCAGGGCCATTACCAACCGGTGCCAGACAATGGGCGTTTGATTGGTACTGCCCCCGTGGCCGCGGGTAGCGCCACCTTTCCGGGGGGGCGGGTTGTAGTTTTTGGTCATGGGGTGTTCGTATTCTTTTAAATACTTATCCGCTGGTTCCCACTGGTCGTGTTGCGGGCTCAAACCTTCGATGTAAATGCGTTTGGAATCTTTGTCGCCTAAATATACCCCTTTGGTACCTTGTACCCGGTAGCTTTCCCGGGGGTGCGGAGTGTGGGTGTCATGGTTCAAAGTCATCATTTTGCCGTTTACTGTCCGGATGAGCGTGGCATTATAATCGCCCAGCTTAATGGGCATCTTGGCGTATTTTGAATCCGGACCGTACATTTTGGCGGCGTACTCATTGATCATCACGGATTTGGAGCTCATCGAAACCAAGAAATCAATGCGGTCGCCGTGGTTAATATCCAGGGCTGGCAGCATTTTGTTCATCGGGTGGTCCGGGTACAAGTTACCGTTGCGATCTACGGCGTGCTGCAAACGCCAAGGTTCTTCTTCGGGGTCAAATTTTACGCGCCGCAGGTCGTGGATATAACCCGTTTCGGCGTGGATGATATCTCCCAGCACGCCCTTCCGGATCATGTTTAAAACGGCGGGTTCGCCAAATCCTTCCAGACCAATAGTAGCCCATTTTCCGGTTTTTTCGTAGGTTTCCACTATTTCCCAGGCTTCATCCACGGTTAATACAATCGGTACTTCGCACACCGCGTGCTTGTCGTGGCGCATGGCCGCTAAACAAATGGGAGCGTGAATGTCCCAGGGGGTGGAACAAATAACGGCATCTAATTTATGATCGGAGCAAACTTTTAAATAATCCGTGTTGCCGCTGTACAGTTTCGGTTTGGGGCGCCCCGACTCCTTGACCCACGCGCCGGCCCGTTCCAGGCGCGAAGTGTTAATATCACAAACCACCGGTACTTCAACGCCCTCCATGCCCAGGGCGCAATCCAGGTGGTAAGAACCCCGGCCGCCCACGCCGATAAAGCCTAAGCGAATCGGTTTATTGGCCGCTTCTTTTTGCGCGAAGGTTTGCTGGGGTAAGATCAAGCCACCACCTAAAGCCAGGCTACCTAAGGCCGTGGTGGATAATTTCAGAAAGTTTCTGCGATCAAAATTGTTATTGCCCATAGTTGTTCTGTTAAAAAATTAGTCTCACTTATTTTTACTGGTTTTAAGCATCCCGAATAATTTCAAAGCATTTTTGTTGTAAATTTTTTCCAGCGCTTCATCCGGCAGGTACAATCCGTAAATCATCCAGCGGCCCTGCAAATGATGGCCCTCCGAGGGGTCGATGTATTCATCACTGGTTTCTAAAAAACGGTAGTAAATCCGGTAAGCTTCGGCGTTGGGTGGGGTGTCGGTGCCAAAGAGAATGCGGTCCTGGTGTTTAATCATAAACTTGCGAGCGGTGTAGGGCTGGCGACCTAATTCGCTGATGCGGGCGCTCATTTCCACGTAAAAATTCGGGTAAGTCGCCAGCCAGTTCGAAACTTTGCCCAGTTCTTCCGGTAAATTTCCCATGTGCGCTCCCACAAAAATGGTGTTGGGGTGCCGGGCCATTACCCGGTTGCGTTGGGCCAGAATTTCTTCTTTGGGTGGGTATTCGGGTCCGTAGGCCCAGTTGGGATGGCTGCCCAATTCGTCGTACCGTTCGTTAAATTGATCGACCGGCGTAAAAAAAGCTTTGGGATCCGAAACGTGCATGACAATCGGAATACCGAGTTCGCCGCACTTGGCCCAAATGGGATCAATGCGCGGATCGTCCACGGGTACTATTTTGCCGCTTTTATCTTTCACGGTTAAGCCCAGCGATTTAAAAATTTTCATGCCCCGGGCACCCAACTGCACGGCTTCTTCTAATTTTTTCGCTTCTTTTTGCCCAAAGTTGGGCTCGTCGATTTTACTGAAATCGGGGCTGAAAAAAACCAGGAATCTTTCTTTCGATACTTTTTGTGAGGCGGCTAAATGTTCTTTATAAAAATTTTCGGCGGAGCGGCCATCTAAACTAACGCACTGCCAAACGCCGGCTTTATCCATTTCCTCCAAATATTTAGCGGTATTTTTTAATTCGCGCAAATGATTGTGGATGTCAATCACCGGAAATTTGGGTTTCATGATTTTGGTTTCCGCCACTACCATCTGACTTTTGGGTTGCCAATCCAGCAGCTTTAAATCTTTGGTTTGGGCCAGCAAAACGTTGGCCAGCAGCAAGAGCGCGGGGGCGAGTAAATAGCGGCCGTTAAAAAGAAAAAACTTTACCATAGGACGTTGGCGGTTACAATTTTGCTTTGGTAAAACCAGGAAGCCATTTCTCGGCGTTTTTACAGTACAGCTTATCTACCACGGTCCGGGGCAGGTGCAAGCCTTTGTATGTGCTCTTATTGCTGTTAGTCAGCTGTTCGTCGGTCACAAAAAACTTCCAATCGCGCAGCCAGGCATTGTGGGTGTTTTGTCCAATCGCGGTGGGGTCGTTGTTATTATTGGTGGTGATATCGGAACCGTACAATATCCGGTCCTGGTACTTGATAAAGAAATCGTGCACTTTCGGCCAGTCAGTAACGGCCTGGTGCTGCAAATGCGCGATGCGGGCGGCAATATCTACGGCCAGGTTGGGGTATTTATCCAGGCGTTTGGCAATTTCGTCGACGCTCCACTCCAGGCTGGCCAGGTGCACACTCACTACTTTTAAATCGGGGTGTTTGGCCAGCATGTGGTCGCGGGCTTGCATCTGGGCTTCGTAACTCGGGTACTCCGGGTGCAAATACATGTGGTACTGGGGGTTTTTGCTGTAGTACCGCTTATTGCCTTCCACCGACATTTGGTCCAGGGGCAGCCAGCAATCTTTGGGCTCGCCCTGGTGACTAAGTAAGGTAATTTTGTTTTTAGCGATGTAATCGAAAACCGGATCAAACTTCGGATTATCGATCATCACGAATTTCCCATCTTTATCTTTCAACTCCATGCCGATGTTCTTCCACACTTTCACCCCGATGGCTCCCTGCGCGAAGGAATTTTTTAAATAAGCAATGGTTTCTTTTTGCCAGTTATCCTGGTTAAAATTTTTGACCGAAATAGTAGTGGCGTAATGCAGTTGCTTCGGAAATTCTTGCGCGTGCTTTACCGCTAAAGCTTGTTGTTCGGTGATAGGGGGGGAACCGGGAAAAAGATAACCGTTAATATCCAGCAGGTGAAAATTATCCTCTTGCGCTTGTTTAATAAAGGTGGCCTCCGGCGTATAAACGTGCACGTGGGTATCGTACTTTTTCACCGTTTTAAAATCTTCCACTGAATAATAATCCGGGGCTAGCTTCGCCTCCTTTTTACCCGCGGGAGTGCCGTATAAGCCAGCAACCAGGATGGTAAGATAAACGAGTTTAAGATACATCTTGAAATCTTTTAGTGGTCACGGTTAGGCGGTTTTTGGCCGCTAGAATGAAGAATTTAAAAAAACATTTCGCCAACCCTCCTTTGAAAAAGCGAGGACTAACTTCCTCCGCGCTTTTGCCTCAGCGGTAAATAAACCGGGAGCAACGCAATGGCGTACCGGACGAAGCAAACAGTTACAACTTCACGTTGGTGTTGCCGCCTTGGGCCAGTAGTACATCCACGGGCTTGTTGTTTTTCCAGGAACCGTTGGTGAAATCGGGTATATCTACCGAATTGGAACGTTTGGCCACGGATTGTTCACTCAAAGGCCCAATGGCACTCCAAGCGGCGGCATCATACACGTCAATATCCAGGGGTAAGCCGTTGCGTAAACAATCTACCAGGCGCCAGTTCATCAAAAAATCCATGCCGCCGTGGCCGCCCACTTGCTTGGCCAGTTCGCCTACTTTTTTTACAATGGGAGGTTGGTATTTGGCTTCCAAATCTTTCATTTCCTGCTCCGTTAACCAATCTTTATGGCCCACCGAAACTTTGCCCGGCAATGGGTATTTTTGCGCGGCGCCTTTGGTGCCGCTAATGAGTTGGATGCGGGAATACACACGGGGCGAGGATACGTCGTGTTGCAGCATAATGGAGCGGCCTTTGGCGGTACGAATCGTGGTGGTATTCATGTTGCCCCGGAACGATTTATTGGCGTAGGGTTTAAAAAAGTCGTCGGTGGCGGCTAGTTCTTTGGCCTTGGGGCCCATCATAAAATCGTTGCTCGACATGGCCACCAGGTAATCCATTTTGTCGCCCCGGTTAATGTCCATTACCTGCGCAACCGGTCCTAAACCGTGGCCGGGGTACAAGTTACCGTTGCGGCTGGCGTTTTGCTTGAGCCGCCACATGTCGTAGTAGCCGTCTTTTTTAAAATTTAGCTCCATCAGGTTATGAATGTAAGCCCCTTCGCCGTGGATAATATCCCCGAAGAAACCTTGGCGGGCCATGTTCAGCGTTAGTAATTCAAAAAAGTCGTAGCAGCAATTTTCCAGGTACATGCAATGCTTCTTCGTTTTCTCGGAAGTTTCGACCAATTGCCAGCATTCATCCAGGGTAATAACGCCGGGTACTTCAATGGCTACGTGTTTGCCTTGCTCCATGGCGTATACCGCCATAGGCGCGTGCAAATGCCAGGGCGTAGAAATATAGACTAGGTCCACATCTTTCCGTTCGCACAGCTTTTTCCATTCGTTTTCTTTGCCGGAGTACATGGCTGGATTATGGTTGGCGCCTAGTTTTTCTTTCACGGCGCTTACTTTTTCAGGCCGAATATCGCACAAAGCCGTAATTTGGACGCCTTCTACTTTGCTGGACCGGTAAGCATGCCCCGGCCCGCGCTGCCCTAAGCCAATAAATCCCATCCGGACGGTTTCCAGCTTCGGCGCACCGTAGCCCGACATGTTAAATTTCTGGTTGCGCGGTGGAGCCGGCTCTAAATTACCCAGTACCTTGGCACTGCTAACGGTGGGGGTAGCCAAGCCCGTCAGAAGGCCGGCTCCAACCAAGCCCGTAAATTTTAAAAAATCGCGGCGGTTGTCTTTCATGGTATGTATAAATAGTTGTTCCTTATGAGTTGTTCGTTGTTCGGCATATATGATTTTACAAATCAATAGATTAATCCAACCTATTCTTCTGGAAATTTCCGCCCAATTGCCTGGTTTAGAAACAGGGCGAATAAAGTTTATTGAGTTGAGCTTTTTTTTAATTTTAGAATAAAAAGCGGGTTAAACTTTGCAGGTAAGTTTTTGAGCGATATAGCTAGTTCTAAGTACTTCGACATAATTTATTCAGCTTAAGCTTTGTATTAATTCGCTGCCTATTATAGTTTTATGGATCTAACAACGAGTAACGAGTAACTAACAACTCCTTATTAACTGGCTTGCTTGATGCTGGGAAACCATTTTTCGGCGTTGTGCAGGTAAATTTTATCCACTACTTCGCGGGGCAGATGTAAGCCGTTAAATTCTTTTTCCACCTTGGGGGTTTTCATTTTTTCGCCGGAAGTAAAAAATTTCCAGTGCCGCAGCCAATTTGCGTGAGCATCAATACTTACCTGTTCCGGCGACTTCGCGCCGGTTACGCCTTCGTCGGTTGCATAAATCAGGCGGTCCTGGTATTTAATAAAAAAGTCGTGTACTTTCTGCCAATCCGTTACAGCCTGGTATTGGAAGTGCGAAATCCTTTCGGCTAAATCTACCGCCATGTTGGGGTACTTATCCAGTCTTTTGGCCAGTTCGTTCACGTCCCATTCCAAACTAGCTAAATGCGCGCCCACAAACCGCACGTTCGGGTGTTTTTCTAACATGTGATCGCGGGCCCGAATGATCTCTTCGTGCGAAGGATATTCCGGGTGCAGGTACATGTGGTATTGCGGGTGCTCACTGAAGTACTTCTTATCACCGGCCACCGTCATTTTATCCACCGGAAGCCAGGCGTTACGCGGCTCGGCCAGGTGCCCAATTAAGGTAATGTTGCTTTTTTCAATTAAATCAATGATCGGGTCGAATTTGGGGTCGTCGATCATCACGAATTTACCATTTGCATCTTTCAACTCCAGGCCAATGTTTTTCCAGACCTTCACGGCAATCGCGCCCTTGGCGAACGAATCTTTTAAATAAGCCAGCGTTTTTTGTTGCCAGTCGGGTTGGTTGAAACCTTCCAGGGAAAAAGTGGTGGCGTACAGGATATCGTTCGGTTTATCTTTTACCAGGCGCAGGGCCACTTCTTGTTGCTGCGCTACGGGCGGCGAAGAAGGCGAAGCCACGTTAATATTTAAAAATCGGAAATTATCTTTAGCTGCTTGGTTGATGAAAATCGTATCGTACAGCTTAATGTGGACGTGCGAATTAAATTTTTTAATTTTCGCAAAATCCTCGGGACCGTAAAATTCTTCCGTTGCATTACTGGCAACCGCGTTGTTATTGGCGCTTGCTTTTTCGCTTTTGCCCTGGGAACAATTCTGCAAGAAAAATGAAAGAGAACAAAGAAGGACACTTAATTGGATGGACTTTAACAAGTTTTTCATTCGCTAGGCTTTTCGGGTGAATAGTAATTTTCGGGGTGTGCTTTCCTTTTAAAGCCACCCGGTTACAGGTTTTTCAAGTGGCAAGCTGGGCAGATAAAGCATAAATCAGGGTCAGTTCTAAAAAAGGAAAGTACCTTTTAAACCTTACAGCTTTATTTCGGTGTTGCCGCCTTTTACCATGGATATATCCACGGGGGAGTTGGTTTTCCAACTGCCCGCCGTAAAATCTGGCACATCCACGGAATTAGAGCGATTGGCAACGGAAAATTCACTCAAAGGGGCCATGGAACTCCAAAGCACGCCATCGTACACGTCCATGTCCATGGGTAAACCGTTGCGGAAACAGTCTATAATGCGCCAGTTCATTAAAAAATCTTTACCCCCGTGCCCACCTACTTGCTTGGCTAATTCGCCTACTTTTTTAACAATGGCGGGTTGGTATTTTTCTTCTAACGCTTTTACTTCGGCTTCCGGCAGCCAATCTTGGTGGCCGGTAGCAATGCGGCCCGGCAACGGAAATTTTAACGCCGACGCTTTGGTACCACTCACCAAATGAATCCGAGAATACACGCGGGGCGAGGTGACGTCGTGTTGCAGCATAATCGTTCGGCCGCTGTTCGTGCGGATAGTAGTGGTGTTCATGTTGCCCCGGAAAGTTTTGTTGGCGTAGGGTTTAAAAAAGTCGTCAGTAGCAGCTAATTCTTTGGCTTTCGGTCCCATCATAAAATCGTTGCTCGACATGGAAACCAAGTAATCCATTTTATCGCCCCGGTTCACATTCATTATTTGGCAAATAGGCCCTAAGCCATGAGTCGGATATAAATTTCCGTTTCGGTTGGCATTCTGTTTCAACCGCCACATATCTTGGTACTGGGTTTTCGAGAAATTCATGTCGAAGAGATCATGAATGTACGCGCATTCGCCGTGAATAATTTCGCCAAAAAATCCTTGCCGAACCATGTTCAGGGTCATTAATTCAAAAAAGTCGTAACAGTTATTTTCCAGCATCACGCAATGCTTGCGGGTGCGTTCGGAGGTTTCCACTAGCTGCCAGCATTCTTCGAGGGTAGTAGCCGCCGGAATTTCGACGCAAACGTGTTTGCCTTGTTCCATAGCATATAGCGCCATGGGGGTATGCAAGTGCCACGGCGTAGCAATATAAATAACGTCGATATCCTTCCGGTCGCAAACTTTCTTCCATTCTTCTGCACCACTCGTGTATATTTCCGGCTTGTGGCCCAGGCCTTTCATGCGTTTTTGCGCCGCCGTGATGCTTTCGGGCCGCAAATCACACAAGGCTTTTATTTCGACGCCACCCAAAAGACTGGCATTGTTTAAATGCCCGGGACCACGACTACCCAAGCCAATAAAACCCAGCCGTACCGTTTCCATGCCGGGAGCGGCGTAGCCAGTCATGTTGAATACTTGTTTCCGCTCTTTTTTAGAAATAGTACTCGCCGCCGAACTAACTTTTATTTCTTTCGGAGAACATCCGGTTAATAAACCCGCTCCCGCCAGACCGGTAAATTTTAAAAAATCTCTTCGGTTATTTTTCATATCAGAATGCTTATTCGATTAAAAAAATAGGATGTTGATGCTATAATATATTTTAAAAAGTGGTTAACCTTTGTTCCGGAAATTTAAAAAAGTGGCTTTTAATTCTTGCCGGCAAATGGTATTTTACTGACTTACTAATTCATTCTTTACAATTTCTAATTTTTCTTTTACCAGGTTGGTTACGGCCTGAATAGCGGGTGGAAAAACTTTGCGCAAGTCAATTTCGTCGCTTTTTAACAGGTCGGCCTTTAGCTGGTACATGAATATATTTTTAATTTCCGTAGCCAGATTAATTTTACAAATACCCCGTTGAATAGCTTCTTGCAGCATATTGCCGGCTATACCGGAACCGCCGTGTAAGACCAACGCCGCATCGGTAACCGCATGTATCTGGCTCAATCTTTCCAAATCCAGTTGGGGTTCTTCGGTGTAAAAACCATGTGCCGAGCCAATGGCTACTGCCAGCGCATCAATGCCGGTTTCCTGCACAAAAGAATGGGCCTCATCTGGTTCCGTAAAGCCCATTTTTTCTTTGGATTGACCTAGTTTGGCCACGTATCCTAGTTCTGCTTCTACATTGGCGCCGTACTTTTGGGCCAAAGCAACTACCCGTTGCGTTAAGGCAATATTTTCCTGAATGGGTTTTTCACTGGCATCAATCATCACCGAATCGAAACCAGCGTCTAAGCACTGGGCTACTAAATCGTAAGAATCCGAATGATCTAAATGCAGCCAACCTTCTACGCGATGCTCTTGCAAGGCGCTGCGGGCCATTTTTACGGCCACCGGCAAGGTCATGTAATCGATGGAACTTTTGGTTAATTGTAATATAATAGGTTGCTGCATACTGGAGGCAGCTTCCAGTATGCCCTTGAGGGTTTCGTAATTGTAAAAATTGGTGGCCAGTAACGAAGCTTTTTTGGCTTGCATTCTCTGTAATCTCTCTTGTAGTGTCATGTTAGAGGGCATATCCAAATTTTTCCTGAGCAATTCTTTTGATTTTGTTATAGTCGGTAAAAGCCGTGGTACCGCCCGACTCTGTGGTTGAAATTGCGCCGGTGAGATTGCCAAATCGCTGACATTCTTCTAAAGAGGAGCCTTGAATGTATTTGTATATGAAGCCGGCGTTAAAGCTGTCGCCGGCGCCAATAGCATCCACTACCTCTTTATTTAAAAACGACTCCATGGGCAATACTTTGCCTTGACACCAGGAAACGGAACCTTTATTTCCCATTTTAACCAAAACTAAATGGGCGTTTTTGGGTAAAGTGGCCAGCGCCTCCGATAGAGTGTTCGTTTGCGTTAATCGTAATAGTTCTTTTTCGTTGGGTAGAAATACATCTACCAAAGGAAGTAATTCCGTCAGATTGAGATCCCATTTTTCTTGCGGGTCCCATTGGGTATCGAAAGAGGTAGTTAAACCGAGTGACTTAGCCAGCTGAAATAACGTAGGAAGCCCATTTTTTAAACCGGGTTGTAGAAAGTAAGAGGAAAAATGCAGGTGCCTGGCGCGAGCCAAATGTTCCGGTGAAATATCGGTTAACCGCAACTCGTCCATTGCTCCCGGGTGGGTTACCATGGCCCGGTCCTCGTCGAAATTTAAGACTACGGTGAGGCCGGTGTTTAAAGCAGGACTTTGCAGGATTAAGCTAGTATCTACGCCTTTATTCTGCAGGCTTTGTAAAACAACTTTCCCAAACTGATCTTGGCCTATTTTACCGATGAAAGAAACTTTAGCCCCTAAGCTGCTTAAGTTACTGGCAAATATTGCCGAAGAACTGCCCAGCGTCAAGGTCATTTGGTGCGCTAACTTTTCCTTCCCGATTTCCGGAAAAGAATGCATCTGGTTTAAAACCAAATCCACGTTTAGTTCTCCCACTACAATTACATCTATATCTTTCATCGTTTTCTCGCTTCAGGAAACAGAATTGGTTACACTCGTTTTGGCGGACTTATTTATAAGCACTTGTTTTTTTAAAATTTCTACATCTGATTGATAAAGCAACCCCAATTCGGGACGGATGCAGTTGGCGGCCCCACAAGCCACTGCCAGTTGAGCCACTGCTTGAATATCTAGTTCCCGGTTAAAAGCTACGGCTAAGCCCGCCAAGAGGCAATCGCCGCTACCTACCGCGCTGTACACATCTTCTACCGGGCATTGAGCATGTATTAATTCATCGCCTGCAACCAAGTATAAACCATCCGCCCCTGCTGTGACAGCCGCATAGGTACATTGCTTGGCCAGAAGAAAAGCTATTTGTTCCGGTGATTCTTCTTCGAATAATTTTTGACCTTCCCGACGATTTATATGCACCGAAAAAGGTTTTTGAATTAAGGCTTGATTCAACTGTTCACCGGCACAATCCAGAAAGATTTTTTTCCCCGCTTTATTTGCCAATGAAACTAATTGCGCATAAGCATCCACTGGTGCTCCTTTTGGCCAAGAACCACTCATCGTAATACAATCGGCTTTTGGTAAGATTTGAATAAAAGTGTTTCGAAAGCTTTCGAAATCTGCCGACGAGATAGTCGGCCCACTTCCTAATAGCTCCGTATCGTCAAAGTAAGTATCTGATTTAAGGATTAAACATGTTCGGGTCCAATCTTTTAATTCTGGTCCATAACACTCAATACCTTTAGATTCACAATTTTCCTTAACCCATTGGCCCGTTGGGCCGCCCCAAAATCCAAGTAGCATTACTTGCTCCTCTAATTCCGCAACTGCTAATGCTACGTGCACCCCTTTGCCGCCCGGAAACCGCTCTTCTTTTGTAATGCTATTGGCTTGTCCGGCTTGTAACGTGTTTAACCAGGCATACATATCAATAGAAGGATTTGGGCACAGGCACAGGATCATATCAGGAAATTATTTTTGCTGCTTTCGTATTGGAAGATGCATTCGCCATGGCTGGAAGATCAAAGGAATAAATGGTTACTCCCTGCACTACCCGGGTGATAGTGTCGGAGACGGACGGAGAATCTGGCTTTAGTTTTAAATGCAATGCTTTAAAGAAGCCAAGCATCTGGGCCGGCATAACACTACATACAGCTAATAACTCTTCCTCTATTTTATCTGCTCCGTCGGAAAGCTCAATCAAAAGATCTACTTCTAAATTAGAATCTTTCTCTGCCGATTCAATAATTCCAATTCGGTATAATCCTTTTTCTCCATCATTTATGTTATTGATTAGATCAACTTCATATTGATGGACATATTCCCTGTTCGAAAATAAATAGACCAGTAACGTATGAGTATCTATAACCGCTTTGGGACCGTGCCGGAAACCTAAGAAAGAATCATGTTTGCAGATTATATTGCCATCTGTTAGCTCCTGTACCTTTAAGTCCGACTCCCGGGCTGTCCCGTACAAAGGACCAGAACCTAAAAAAATAGCCCGGGTAAAGTCTAAAGAAGCTACCTCCTGAAGCTTAGTGGTATACTTTTTTAAAATATTCTTGCCGTATTCCGCTAGCTTTTGTACTTGATATTTAAGATCATCTATAAAAGAAAGGCGAGAAATTAATAGTCCGGCCAATAACATAGAAGAGAAACTTCCGGTCATGGCTAAACTTAGATCATTGGCTTCGGGAGGTAAAAGAAACACCGCCGTTTGATTTTGACTTTTATTCGTTACCAAATCACCAGATGGATTGCAGGTAATTATCAAATGGTAAATTTTGCGGCAAATTTTATCGGCTAAAACAACAACTGCCTTGCTTTCTGGGCTATTGCCCGATCTAGCGAAAGATATTAGTAAGGTGGGTACATCTTGCTGGAAGTATCCTTCCGGATGAGAAACCAGATCGGTGGAGGCGATAGCACGCGTTCTTTTTCCGGAATTCCGTTGAAAAGGTCCTTCCAGTACAGTGCCGATAAAAGCGGAAGTACCGGCACCCGTTAAAATTACCTCTAAATCAGGGTGAGCATAAGCTTCTTCCAGAAAGCTCTCCAAATAATATCGCTTTTGGGCAACCAAATTCCAAGTATCTAACCAAAGTGTTGGTTGCTCTGAAATTTCCTTAGCTGTAAAAATGGCTCCTTGGTCTTCTAGTTCCGCCAAACTGTAATTCAGATACTCCTTTGTTTCCTTTGGTTCGGCTACGCCCGTAATCTTAATCATAAAAAATGTGTTTCATTTCCGTTCGATGTAAACATACATATTTATTATTTCCTTGTCAAATACTATTTAAATATTTTTATTATCTTTCGAAATCTTTTATCAAAGTTATTTTATCTTTTCAACATTACATGTACAAAGCCACTCGCTCATACTTAGAAAAGAATTATTAAAAGTTTTAGATAGCTAACCAAAGTTTTATTTGTATTTAAATTTCGAAAAAGGAATATTGCGAAGTATACTATCTTTCGTAAACCTTGTAATAAATAGAATAATGTTAGAGTTAGATAAAAAATCAACGGTAAAGCGCCGAGCTTTTATTTTAGAGAAGTTGGAAACCGATGGGCAAGTAGATGTTAATACTTTAAGTAGTGAGCTACAGGTTAGTGAAGTCACGATTCGTAATGACTTGAGCAAACTGGAAGAAAAGAATATGCTTATCCGGGCCCGAGGCGGTGCTATAAAATTAGACCGAGTAGGAATTGATTTTGCGCTTTCGGATAAAAACAAGCAGCACTACGAAGAAAAGAAAAACATTGGTCAGGCAGCGGCTCAACTAGTGGAAGAAGGTGATACCATTATTTTAGATTCTGGTACCACTACTTTAGAAATAGCTAAAAATTTACAAAAGTTTACGGATTTAACTGTAATTACCAATGCCTTGAATGTGGCTAACCAATTAGCCGAGCATAAGAATGCTAATGTAATTATTCCAGGAGGCTTTTTAAGGAAAAATTCTTTATCGCTTGTAGGATCTACGGCTGAGGAAAGTTTTCGAAATTATTTCTGTGACAAGTTATTTCTGGCGGTAGATGGCCTTAGTACCACGCATGGGCTATCAACTCCGAATGTAGAGGAAGCTCATTTAAACCGAATAATGATTCAAATTTCTAAAAAAGTTATTGTGGTGGCGGATTCTAGTAAATTTTTGAAAAGAAGCTTCGCTTTTATTGCCCCTATAACAGAAATAGATGTGGTGGTAACGGATGCCGGAATTTTACTGGAAGAACAGAAAAAACTGGAAAACATGGGCATACAAGTAATTATAGCCTAACAAGGCTTCCTTATAATATTATGTAATATAAATACTTATACAAATGACGAGACAACCTTGGGTGCTTTATACTTTTATAACTACTCTGTTTTGGGGGGTTTGGGGAGCCTTTATTGAAGTTCCTGAAAAAGCTGGCTTTCCGGCTACTCTTGGTTATTCCGTCTGGGCCATTACCATGATTCCTTGTGCAATAGTAGCCCTCTTAAATAGTAATTGGCAACTGGAATATGATACCCGATCCATATTTTTGGGTTCGGCGGTAGGTTTGCTCGGAGCGGCCGGACAGTTAATTTTATTTCAGGCTTTACGTACCGGCCCGGCCTATATAGTATTTCCTTTTATTTCCCTTTTTCCGGTAGTTACTGTTTTTCTTTCTGCCCTATTTTTAGGGGAAAGAACTACCAGAAAACATTGGATTGGCATTATTCTATCGCTAATTGCTATATTTTGCCTTTCGTACCAAGAACCAAATAATAAAATGTAACCGGTTCTACTTGGTTGTGGCTTTCCATAATTGTTTTTTTCATGTGGGGCATACAAGCTTATGCTATGAAATTCTCTAATAACACCATGAAGGCAGAAAGCATTTTTTTCTATATGATGCTAACGGCAGTTTTAATGATTCCCGTAGCTGTGCTAATGACTGATTTTTCGCAGAAAATTAATTGGGGAATAAAAGGCCCTTATTTAGCGGGTTTGATTCAAGTATTTAATGCTATTGGTGCCCTTACCTTGGTCTATGCTTTACGATATGGCAAAGCAATAATTGTAGTACCTATCACAGCGCTTGCCCCGGTAATTACCATTATAATTTCCCTGATTTTATACGCGGTATTTCCCCACTGGATAGTTTTAACGGGGATGGTTTTAGCCGTAATTGCTATTTATATATTAGCTGAATAAGCTTAAGCTATTTTACTTAAAAAAGTTAAATTTTTCCAGGCTGGATGGGAGCTGAAGCAGTTAAGATTGTTAAACTAAATAGTAATGGTGAGATCGAAGGAAATTAACTCCAGGAAAAATTTAATTAAACGTGTTTCCAATATATTAGGGAGTAGCCATCCTGAAGGACTTGACGGAAAACAAACTATGAAGAATGAACATGTAAGATATTTATTAGAGCATTCCTCTTTTCTCGGTAGGCCTCTTCCTTAATTTTATGCTAATTAATTTTGCTACTGACATACTTGATGTTTTACTCCGTTATGTGAGAAATTAGGGTAATCTTTGAATAAATGATTAAATCAAAATATTCGCTCCTTCGCTTTTAGGTGTCTTCCTTCTTTCGCCATGTGCCTGTTCGTATTGTTAGTTCAGATACCTATAAGCTTGCCGGGAGTACTATTTTGGGGTATTAAAATATTTCAGGAAATGGCCAGTAGAACTTACAAAAATATTCTGCAAGTGAATCGGCAATAATCATGTATTAGAGTTCCCTTTATACTTAATCTAATGGCAGAGAGCAAATTATTACATATGATGTATAAAGGTGAAAGTCTTGAGCAACATTTAACAATAAACCTAGCAGGAGTAAAAGAGTATTGGTTTTATAATTCCCTTTGCTGATGATACTCATAAATAGGCAATAACTTATTTGGATGGGTCTAAACGTATTTTCACTAGATCATCGGCAAAGTAAATTTTTAATACTTTAGGTTCGCGTTTTAACCCTAAACACTCGAGGCAGATAGTAAAATAATTCCTATCCGTAGTTAATTAAATTTTAAAAGTCTTCACTACCCCGAGGGCTTTTTTATGACCCAAAAGCAACCCACCTTTCTCCTTAAGCTTTTCTACTGCTTCTTATCGTTGCACATATCTTAGCTTCGACAGTACCCCCACAATTCGGTAGTTTTAAGTTATGTTAAAGAAAGGCGACATATGGCTGCTGCATTTAAACAACCTTATTCAAACAAGTCAGTTAAGAATAATACCAGGATAGAATACATTGGGATGTGTGACTTTGAATCATTTACAGGTAGAGAATTCTTTCCCCCATGATATAGAGCTGTGGGCAAATTGTGTGCGAACAAAAAAGCACTTACAGAAATTTATCTATAAGTGCTTGAAAATCAGTGGAGAATATCGGAGTCGAACCGATGACCTCTTGCATGCCATGCAAGCGCTCTAGCCAGCTGAGCTAATCCCCCTTGCGTTTGGTGCTACAAAAGTAACAGAAACTTTTAAAAGTAGTACGAGTTGCAGTGAAAATTATTTTAAAATAAAAAAGCCCGCCACTAGGGGGCGGGCTCATGTTAAATCCTAAGCAAAATTCATTAGAAACTATAACGTACCCCTAACTGCATTCTCCAGGTAGCCGTGTTGTTAAAAGTATTTCGGAAAGGGGTAGTGGGCAGCACGGTATTTCCTTTTTCATCCGTAATAGTGATCATATTAAAGGTTGGCACACCATCAGGTGTGACGCTGGCAACATTTAACAAGGGATAGTTAAAGCTAGAACCGCTGTTAAGTTGGTCAGAAATACCCCAATTAGAGTTTAGGAGATTGCCTACGTTTTGTACGTCCAAGCTTAATTGCAGCGTATGCCGATTTTTACCAATATCCGTAAATACATCTTGCAGCAAACGGAAATCAAAACGGTTTAGCCAAGGCAGTAATCCATTATTTCGTAATACGTAGTCGCCTTTACTGTTTTTCAGAACTTTGCTGTTGTTTACAAATTGGTTAAAAGCAGCTCGTTGCTGGTCAGCAGTAAAAGTTACTCCATTAACGGTTCTATCGGCAAAGTTTAATTCCGAAGCATTATTTGGAATGTATAGCAAATCTAAAGTTACGCCGTCCAGGTTTAAATCGCCGTTGGTAGTATAAGCAAAGCGGCCTTGGTTAGAGCCATCATAAAACAAGGAAATGGTAGTACCTAAATGGTTCAGGTATTCTTTGCGGTAAGAAATACTACCCACAATGCGGTGCGGAATAGCATACTGCGAAATACCCAATAACTGCTCGTTCGGATCATTAATGGAATAATTACTCTGCCACACCGAGGAAGCCGTTGAACCCGGATTACCGGTTATATCCTTCGCATTGGTATAGGTGTAATATAAGGAACCGAAGAAACCATTCTGATTGGGTAAGGTAATTCCTACCGTAGCCGCTAGCGAATAGCCTTTTTTAGAATTAGCCAACACCGTAGCAATATTACCCGTGGCCGGATTGTACCGGGCATTAGCGCTGCCACCCCAGAAATCCCGAGTATCACCAGAGTAATTCATTGTTAGCGTGGCGGGTTTCCGGTTAGCGTTAAATTGGTAAACCGACCGGATATCTTTTGTAAATAATAAGTCGGTAGTCGCTACTAAAGGAGTACCCGGAATGCTGTAATCCGCGCCTAAGCTACTTCGCCAAACCTGCGGCATTTTAAAATTTTTGTCAACTAAAGCAATACTGCTGGGGGTACCAGAACTGGGAGAACGTAAGAAAACCGTTTCGGGACCATTGTTATACCAATAGAGTGGATCGGGATTAAATCTAATACTTTCCAGAGCGGTGGCGGGCGCTGGGTCTAAGGTATTCGTAATTAAACCGGTAGCTCCAGGCATGTTGGTAAAATAAACAAACGGAATACGGCCGGCAAAAATACCCGTTCCCCCGCGCAGTTTAATAGTTCCATCGCCGGCGGCATCAAAGTTAAAACCAATCCGAGGTGATAACATTACCCGGGATTTAGGCCAGGAACCGCTGGAATAAGTAGTAGGTTTACCGTCCTGATCTAATAATTCTAACTGATCAATTTGGGGGTTAGCGCCAATATCATTCAGGTAAACGGGTAACTCTGCCCGTAAGCCAGCAGTTATGTCTAATTGGTTATTAATGGAATATCTATCCTGAACATAAAGACCGCCTAAACCAAAACTAACCCGCGTATACCGATCCTGGCCCGGATACGCATAGGAAAGACCGTAAGAAGTAGGTTGAGCATTGTTAATAAAATCATCTACCGAAGCATAGCGATAGTAAGAAGTGGCATTCCGTAAAAATAAATTACCGTACTTAATTAATTCATAACTCGCCCCGGCGGTAAAGGTATGTTTGCCCGCCAAGTAAGTA
The DNA here is from genome assembly GCF_003023845.1 of Adhaeribacter arboris. Lineage (NCBI taxonomy): Bacteria > Pseudomonadati > Bacteroidota > Cytophagia > Cytophagales > Hymenobacteraceae > Adhaeribacter > Adhaeribacter arboris. The sequence goes on from NZ_PYFT01000001.1 coordinate 5,784,967, forward strand.
AAGTTATCGATAAAAGAATAGTTGTCGTTGATCAAATCGTTGGCGCCGGAGAAAAGTTCGGTACCAAAGCTGATGTAATTATCGCCCCCTTGCCAAATATCTACAAACGGAAAGGTTGATCCCGGCGTAGTACGGGTAGCTTGGTTAAAGCTGTAGGTAGCCAGAATCTGGTTGGAAATTTTAGACGTTATGGTGCTGTTTAATTCACCGGTAAGGGAGCGAACTTTGTTTAAGAAACTATAATTAGCATTCTCAAACGCCAAAGCATTAGAACCAATCCGGGCAGAGCTGGCCCGGGGGTTGGGAGCAGAAGTAGCATTTACCGTTTGGTCGCTGGTTCCTTCGGCATAATTGTAACGAACACTTAACCGGTGGTTATTTGTAATGTTCCAGTCAAGGCGAGCCAGGTACCGGGTACTGGTATTAGCAAATTCGTTGGCGTAGTTTTCGTAAGCGCCTGGGTCGTAGTTGTAAGTGTTAATTAAATGCTGGCGAACTCTTTCTAAATCCACCGCAGTAGTGCGCGATACGTTACCGGTGGCTCCCGGACGATTAGCCACCCAAGTTACTCCCGGAAAAATTTCGTTTTCGTGCTCGAAGTTGGCGAAGAAGAATAATTTATTTTTTATGATTGGTCCGGCTAACCGAGCCCCGTAAGTTAAGGTACTGTTATCGGGCTGGGTTGGTAGTTCCCGGCCGGCAACATTCGTTCCTCTTAAATCCTGATTCCGGTAAAAAGTGTAAGCCGAGCCGGTAAAGGTATTGGTACCGCTGCGGGTTATGGCATTAATACCAGCTCCCGTAAAGCCAGACTGACGTACATCGTAGGGCGCAATGTTTACCTGTACTTCTTCAATGGCGTCAATAGAAATAGGACGGGTGCTTCCCCCGGGTAATAAATCGCTAGAGCTGGTACCAAAGGCGTTGTTAAAGTTAGCGCCATCAATCTGTAAATTGTTATACCGGTTATCGCGACCAGCAAATCCTACACCATTAGCCTGGGGAGTAAGACGAGTAAAATCTTCTAAACTTCTGGTTACAGTGGGCAGAGTAGCAATTTGCTGGGTGCTAATGTTGGTGGCGGCGCCGGTTTTATTGGCATTAAACACGTCGGTCCGGTCGGCGGTAATCTCTACTTCTTGTAAAGCAGTGCTGGCCTGGCCTATTCGAGCATCCAGTGCGTACGGTACTCCTAAAGCTAAAGAGATATTGTTGTAGGTTTGAGTTTGATAACCAATATAACTAACCTCAACGGCATAGGGACCACCTACCCGCATATTTTGAATGTTAAACCGTCCATCGATATTAGTAACGGTACCGTATACGGTACCGGAAGGCTGGTGAGTAGCCTTAACAGTGGCGCCAATCAGGGCTTCTCCGTTAGCATCTCTGACCGAGCCGGTTATACTACTAGTTGTTACCTGGGCATACAGACTTGCTGCACCTAGTAACAATAGGAGGATAGTAAGTAAGTACTTTCTCATAAAAAGATTTTTGTTTTTGTTGTGTGTTTAAGCAAATAGAAAATTAAGTAGGATAGAAAATAAAACGATTAATTACAGGATTGGTTATTAAGTATTTAGCCAGAATTAAGTTGATTGTATCTATAAAGGAACTTAAAACCTTAAAAAATAAAGCTCTTTACTAAAATTTATTATTTTAGTAATACAAAATTAATTTAAGTTTTTGGTATTTATGTTAAAAAAATATTAATAAATAACAAAAACCTTTTAAAAAAATGTAATGAGTTGGAATAGAATAATTTAAAAGCTTATCCTAAAACTTTACTTGGAATCAATTTTTCTAGATAGGAAAAAAGGCTCTCACTTTTTTATAACAGTACCTTTTCAGATGCTTAAAGGGCAAAGTGGGTTCCGTATCTTTTATGGAGCAGTTATTCGAAAGTAATTCTACAAACTGAAATCAAAGCAAGAACTTTGGGTTTAATCTTTACTATAAGACAAGCTTTGTTGCAGAGTTGCTTTAATAAAAGAAAAGGATTTTGGATAATGAATAAGAATTTAAATTTTAGGCCGTACGGCTTTTATAAAAATTTTCTGGTAATAGCGCGAGTATAAATTATCTTCAATTACTCCCAAACTGGAAGAGGCATGAATAAACATTATCTGGTCTTTACTTTTTACGTCGGTTACCATACCTACGTGCGTAATTCGATTGCTGAATTTGCTGGCGCCAAAGAAAACTAAATCCCCTTCTCGAATCTCGCGTTCTCGTACCGGGCGGCCAAACTTACTCTGATCGGTAGAGTTGCGGGGTAGGGTTACATTAATAGTTTTAAAAGAAGTACAAAGCAGGCCGGAACAATCCATGCCGATGCGGGTAGTGCCGCCAAAACGATAAGGGGTACCCCGGTAAGAACGAGCCACTTGAATTACTTTAGATACTTTCCTGTCTATTCGGGTTTTAGCTAAACGAGCATTCCGGCGCTCCATACGGCGGGCAATGCGCTCTAGCTTGCGGGATTTTTTTAGAAATGCTTTTTCCAGTAAGCGCTGGCTGGTATCTACGGCCATACCCGACGGTCGCCGGCCAAAGCTAACGGTTTGCCTGGCGGAACGACAGGAAGCCATAGCCAGTAAAGTGCCTAATAAAATAGTAATGTATAATTTAAATAATTCTCTCCGCAACATAGCCCGACACGTTTAGCGATAGGGGTAAAAATAAAAATTCCGGCAGTGCAAAGAAACGAATCCTTCTTTAAAATTTATCCACGATAATTTAAGACAATTGTGGAATAGTATGTGTATAAAATAAACGTTTATAAACCAATTGCTTACCTTTTGTTTTTCAATGAAGTATGTTTAATTTAATTAATGATAGGAAAAAATTATCTTATTTTTGTAAAACAAGGCTCGAAAAATCAGATAAAATTTTAGGATACTAACAGCAAAGTATTCTATAAATGAACTACCCTCGCGTAAAAACCAATACGCCAAAGAATTGCTTTAGGCCTTTTTGTTTAGTAAAAAGATGCGGAACCCGAAAGAAGCATTAAGCGTTTGAAGCCATAAACAATATGGTGCATCTATACTATTTAACCAGCAACACTTTAATTTTACCGTATTATTCTTCCGGGTTATAATTCTTCGTTCATAACCATTAGCAAAACCTGTTTTTACCAGTTAGATACTAATCTATTTAAGCTAGGTTGTGGCGTTAGCGTGCCGGATGCCATATAATAAGGTGAGGGTTGAGTTAAATAGTTTCGGGATATCTAGTAATTTTGCCTCATGTGCGGAATATCAGGAGTATATGCTTTCAGCGACAAAGGACGCGAGTCAATTATAAAATTAAAGAATTCAACGGATGCCATTGCAAGCCGGGGACCAGATTCTCAAGGTCAATATGTGTACGATAAAGTAGGCTTAGGGCACCGGCGCTTATCCATCCTGGATTTAAGCTCAGACGGGGACCAGCCTATGGTAGACGAATCAGGACGTTATACTATCGTATTTAATGGTGAAATATTTAATTTTCTGGAGTTAAAAAGGAAGCTGATTAATAATGGCTACACTTTCTTTTCAGGAACGGATACCGAAGTATTATTGAAGCTTTATATCACCGAAGGCAAAGATTTCTTAAAAAGACTAAATGGTTTTTTTGCTTTTGCTATCTACGATAAAGAAGAAGATTCCTTGTTTATTGCTCGTGACCGTATGGGCGTAAAGCCGTTGTTGGTTTACAAAGACGAAGATCAATTGTTATTTGCCTCCGAAATGAAAGCCATGCTGGCTTTTGGTATTCAGCGAAAGATTGATTTTGTATCGTTGTACCAATATTTGCAGTTCAATTATATTCCCGGACCGGCCTCTATATTTAAAGGAGTAAAAAAACTGGAGCCAGGGCACTACTTATATATCAAGAAAAACCGGGTTCTAAAAAAAGCCTGGTACCGCATTCCTTACGACCGGAAAAAAGCCCGTAAAAACGACTTGTCGTACGAAGAACAACAGAAAAAGCTGGTTAATTTACTCGATGATGCTGTACAGCGTCGCTTGATTGCCGATGTTCCTTTGGGCGCTTTTCTTAGCGGCGGCATTGATTCGTCGGTAATTGTGGCTTTAGCCTCCCGGCATACGCAGCATTTAAATACTTTTTCTATTGGTTATAAAGACGAGCCATTTTTTGACGAAACCCGATACGCGCAATTAGTAGCCGATAAGTATAAGACCAACCACACGGTATTTTCGCTTACCAATCAGGATTTATACGATCATCTATTCGACGTATTAAATTATACCGATGAGCCCTTTGCCGATTCATCCGCACTGGCAGTATATATTTTAAGTAAACGCACCCGCGAAAAAGTTACCGTGGCTTTGTCCGGAGATGGTGCCGATGAGTTGTTTGCTGGGTACAACAAGCACCTGGGCGATTTTAAAGTAAGAAAAGGAGGCTTTGTAGCCGAAGTCGTTACTTTCTTAGGACCCCTCTGGGATGTATTGCCCAAGTCGCGCAACTCTGCCTTGGGTAACCGGGTACGCCAATTTAAGCGCTTTTCCGAAGGAATGCTGGTGTCCGCCAAGGACCGGTATTACAATTGGGCCACTCTTGCTGACGAAGAGGAAGCTAATCTTTTATTAAGTAAACGTATCCGTCGGGCTCTTTCTAAAAACATCTACAAAAAACGGAAAAAACATATTCTGGAACATATCCATCAGGAAGGTGACTTAAATGAAGTGCTTTACACGGATATGCAACTGGTATTACCCAACGACATGCTAACGAAAGTAGATTTAATGTCGATGGCTAATAGTCTGGAAGTTCGCACTCCTTTTCTGGATTACAAAGTGGTGAATTTTGCTTTCACGTTGCCTCAATCGTCTAAAATAGATGCTGATATAAAGAAAAGGATTGTGCAGGACGCCTTCCGACCTCTATTACCTGCCGAACTGTACAAACGACCCAAACACGGTTTTGAAGTGCCTTTACTTAAATGGTTCCGAAACGAACTCCAGCCATTGATTACAAACGAGTTACTTTCCGATGATTTTATTCATTCCCAAGATATTTTTAGCGTAAATGAAATCCGGAAATTGAAAGCTAAGTTATTTTCATCAAACCCGGAGGACGTTCATGCCCGCATTTGGGCGTTGATAGTGTTTCAGCACTGGTGGAAAAAATGGATGATGTAAGTTGATTTCTTTTGTAGAGAAGTTAGAACGCTACTTTTGTTTTTTACCTAAAAAACAAAAGTAGCGTTCTAACTTCTGCTAAAATTAACAATTATCCCCTAGTTTCCGGCTGAAGTTACCTTCCTGTATCTTGTTTTAAATTATTTTATTAAATAATTGCAGATTTTTAACACTTATCAAACTTTTTTATAAAAATCGGAACAATAATTGTAAAGACTGGCAAATATATAAAAATTCCTTTTTAATAATGTCTAGATAATGTATTAGTAATTAGTAATGAACTGTTTATAATAAATATATCGTTTAGCTTATTAAAATTTATCACTATCATATTATCTAAATGTAAAATTTTTTACAAAGAATATCGTTTTTCATCTTTTTTCTTTCATTCAAAAATAATTAGTAATTTTATATCTTAAAATCTTGTATAACCAAAAATTTCTAACTAATAACTTAAAATAATATGAAAATTGCAGTTGTAGGAACAGGCTACGTAGGCCTGGTTACTGGAACCTGTCTGGCCGAAGTGGGCATGGATGTTACCTGTATTGACATTGACGTTAAAAAAATTGAAAACCTGAAGAAAGGTATCTTACCAATCTATGAGCCAGGATTAGAAGAAATGGTGTTACGGAACACCGCTCAAGGCCGTCTGCAGTTTTCAAACGACATTGAAGCCAGCATTCAGGACGCTGACGTAGCATTTATTGCTGTTGGAACCCCTCCCGGCGAAGATGGCAGCGCTGATTTAAAATATGTATTAGCTGTTGCCCGGAGCATCGGTAAATACATGAACAATTACATTGTAGTAGTAACCAAAAGTACAGTACCAGTTGGTACAGCTATTAAAGTTAAAGCTGCTATCACCGAAGAATTAGCTTTACGCAATTCTTATGAGGAGTTTGATGTGGCTTCTAACCCTGAGTTCCTAAAAGAAGGAGCTGCTATCGAAGACTTCCTGAAACCAGATCGTATTGTAGTTGGTGTTGAGTCTGCTCGTGCTGAAGAAGTAATGCGCCGTCTGTACAAGCCTTTCTTATTGAATGGTCACCCGATTATTTTCATGGACGTACCTTCCGCTGAAATGACTAAATATGCCGCTAACTCTATGCTGGCTACTAAAATTTCCTTTATGAACGATATCGCTAACCTTTGCGAAATTATGGGTGCTGATGTGAATATGGTGCGCAAAGGTATTGGTAGCGATCCCCGGATTGGTAATAAATTTATTTACCCAGGTATTGGTTACGGTGGTTCTTGCTTCCCGAAAGATGTGAAAGCATTAATTAAAACTGCATCTGAAAATGGGTATAGCATGCAGATTTTAAAAGCAGTAGAATCCGTTAACGAAAACCAAAAATCAGTATTATTTAACAAAGTGTTGGAGCATTTTGGTGGTGAACTTGCCGGTAAAACGTTTGCCTTATGGGGACTTTCCTTTAAGCCAAAAACCGACGACATGCGTGAAGCGCCGTCTTTAGTTATTATTGAAAAGTTATTAGCAGCGGGTGCCAACGTACGGGCTTACGATCCAGTGGCTATGAACGAAGCAAAACATACTTTAGGTGATACTATTGTTTTTGCTAAAGATCAGCACGATGCCCTGATTGATGCCGATGCTTTGTTAATTATTACCGAATGGCCTGAGTTCCGTACTCCTAATCTGAAAGTTTTAGGCAAGTTAATGAATGATAAAGTAATTTTTGACGGTAGAAATATTTATGAAGCCAAAGAGATCCAGGAAGCAGGATTTGCGTATTATTGCATCGGCGTGAAGACTAATCTTCACGATGTAGCAACCGTCTAAATTATTAATGACTAGAAAACGCGTACTTATTACCGGCGGAGCCGGCTTCTTAGGCTCGCATCTCTGCGACCGCTTTATCCGGGAAGGTTACCATGTTATTGCCATGGATAACCTTATCACCGGTGATTTGCGCAACATCGAGCATTTGTTTAAGCTCGAACAATTTGAATTTTATCATCACGACGTATCCAAATACGTGCACGTGCCCGGTCATTTGGATTACATCTTACATTTTGCCTCTCCGGCAAGTCCTATCGATTATTTGCGTATTCCTATTCAGACCCTGAAAGTAGGGTCTTTGGGTACGCATAATCTGTTGGGTTTAGCCAAAGGAAAAGATGCCCGGATGTTGATTGCTTCCACTTCGGAAGTATACGGCGATCCGGAAGTTCACCCGCAGGTAGAAGAATACTGGGGGCACGTAAACCCCGTGGGACCCCGTGGTTGTTACGACGAAGCAAAGCGTTTCCAGGAAGCTATGACAATGGCGTACCACATGCACCACGGTTTGGAAACCCGCATTGTCCGGATATTTAATACGTATGGCCCGCGCATGCGCCTGGATGATGGTCGTGTATTGCCGGCTTTTATTACGCAGGCTTTACGGGGGGAAGAGTTGTCTATTTTTGGCGATGGTTCACAAACGCGTTCTTTCTGCTACGTAGATGATTTAATTGAAGGCATTTACCGTTTACTGCTTAGTGATTATCCTTTACCGGTTAACATTGGCAACCCTGATGAAATTACTATTAAAGAGTTTGCCGAAGAGATTTGTAATATTACCGGAGTGCCGCTCAACTTAGGATACCAGCCTTTACCAAAAGATGATCCACAGAAGCGTCGACCGGACATAACGAAAGCGAAAGAGATTCTCGGTTGGGAACCGAAAGTTTCGCGGGCAGAAGGCTTAAAACGTACTTTAGAATACTTTAAAGAACACGTATAGTTAAGAAAAAGAACTTACTAAAATAAGAATCAATAATTTCTTTTAACTTGTATAAATAAAAACACCGCAGATGTTCTGCGGTGTTTTTATTTATACAAGTTAAAAGAAATATAAGGCAATAGATCAGAAAGCTGTTAATGTTCCTTTTCTGCTTTTTCCATCATGGGTACTAATCTCCAGAAGCCAAGAGCAGCTAAAGAAGCCAAAGCTCCGGTAAACCACCACAGCCCCGAAAAGCCAAAGTGGGTAATTAAACTGGAGCCCAGGTAAGGCCCTACTACAAAAGCAACGGAATACGATAAAGTAAACATACCCATATAAGCTCCGCGGTTATCTGATTGGGATTGCAGCACCGGTACAGTTGCCATAAATGGCATGGCTAAAATTTCGGCTATACTTAATATAAACATGGCCAGGTACAATACCCATATACCTTGAAACCAGATAAACAGGATAAAAGAAAAGCCGGCCAATAAGGTACCCGCACTAATTAGATGTGTTAACTGGTAGCGTTTACCAATGAGGTAGACTAATACCATTTCTAAAGAAAAAACGACCAGTCCGTTAAGAGCGAAAAGTATTCCAATAGTTGTTCCGGGTAAAAAGTATACTTGTCGGTAGTACAGAGGCAAATTTGAAAAAAACTGGAAGAAAACTATTCCAAAGCAGCAACTCAATAAAGCATATAAAATAAATTTTGTGTCGCGGTAAGGCAACTTATTTGGTGCTAAAACAACTGCTTTTGACTTTATTGTTGAAACTGCTCTCCTACCCGAACGATGGCGAAAGTAAAAGTAAAAAAATAGCCCGGCAGCCAGACTGCTACATCCATCGGCAATAAACAACCACTGAAACGAATAAGTAGCCAATAAACCTCCCAGAGCGGGACCAATAGAAAAGCCCAGGTTAACCGCCATCCGGTTCAGGGAAAATGCACGGGTAATATTAGTGTTGTTGGTGTAAAAACTAACGGAGGCTGAATTAGCTGGTCGTAGACACTCGGTAATTAAACTAAGTACAAAAACACCTGTGGCAAAGGAGATAAATGTTTTCAAAGTTAGAAGTAAAAAGAAAAAGCTGCCGCCTAACATTAAACTAATTATCTGAACCCAAAAATGGCCAAACTTATCGGTAAGCCAACCACCCAGAAACGAACCGAACATAGATCCTAAACCAAATAAACTTAGCGTAAAACCCACCTGTTGCACCGTAAAATGCAGAGTCTCGGTGAGATAAACGCTAAGGAAGGGCAATACCATTGCCCCGCATCGGTTAATAAACATAACCAAAGCCAGCATCCAGGCCGCCCGCGATAAGCCGCCAAAGGCATTGCGGTAAAGGTTATAAATGGAAGTGGAGACAAGGTGGATCACGCACCAAATTAATGATTTTAATAAAATATGTAAGACTAACTTAAGGTTGTAAAAGCATTTATATAGGCTAGGCGACTCTCAGGCTACCGCAACTTGCTATTATCAAATAGTTCAGATACATAAAGTTGCGCGTATAAGTATAAATTTAAAGTAATCCCGTACCGAATAGTTTTAAGAACCTTAAAAGTTAATGGATAATGTGGTTTAAATTTCTCGTTAATTCTAACAGCTTCTTCTGATGATAATCTTCTAGTAATTTAGTTAAAGGTATGGATTCGCCTCTTTCGTTATAAACAAAACGCTCCTGCTCGTACTCGCCAAAAACACGTTCTCTTCTTAAATATTCAGGTGCATTTATTGTTTCCATGGCTATTTACAGTTTAAACTCTACATTGATTAATATCCATAATCAGGAAAGGTTAACCAGCGAATACCAAAAAAATCAGGAAACTTTCAGCAATTTTCACCTGGAAGGTAGATTCGTAGATCTTTATAAATTGTTAATCTTAACTCTTCTTGAAACTATTATTCCGGTAAAATCAGGTTAAATCAGTTTTAATCCAAATAGGGTTGATTTAACAGAAAATCATCCGCAAAAAGAAAAAGCTGTGTTCTTACTTTGTTTTTATTACTAATAATTGCTCAATCTAATATTAACGCCAAAAAATACGGCTTGGCAAAGCTTGCAACTTGTAACCTGTAACTTCTAATCTGTAACTTCTAATCTGTAACTTCTAATCTGTAACTTACAACTACTTACTGGTATCCTTTGGCTTGGAGCCGGAACAATTCGGCATAACGGCCATCTTTTGCCAGTAATTCAATGTGAGAGCCAATTTCCAGAAGTTGTCCGTTTTCAATAACTAAAATGCGATCGGCCATGCGTACCGTAGAGAATCGGTGGGAAATAAGCACGGCAGTTTTACCATGCGTTAATTCGGCAAAACGCTGAAATACTTCGTGTTCGGCACGGGCATCCAAGGCGGCGGTTGGTTCGTCCAGAATAAGTAGTTGGGCATTGCGCATGTAAGCCCGGCCCAGTGCCATCTTCTGCCATTCACCACCCGATAATTCTACTCCTTTGGCAAAGCGACGACCAATCATCTGGTCGTAACCCCCGGGTAATTTCTGAATAACCGAATCGGCCAGGCTTTGAGCTGCCGATGTTTGAATACGAGAAAGATTTTCTTTTTCCTCAATCCGACCTACGGCAATATTGTTTGAAGCGGTCATTTGAAACCGGACAAAATCTTGAAATATCACCCCAATTTCTTTGCGTAAATCTTCCGGATTATATTCGCGTAAATCGTAACCGTCAAGTAAAATGCGACCTTCGCTGGGGTCATAGAGGCGAGCCAGTAATTTAACCAGGGTAGTTTTACCGGCCCCGTTTTCCCCCACCAGAGCCAGTTTTTCGCCGGCCGCGAGAGTAAAGTTCAAATGCCGGATGGCCCATTTATCCGGTGAGTTAGCGTATTTAAAGCCGACATTATCAAAGGTAAACCCGTGCCGGATAGGTTGGGGAAAAGGCCGGGATTGTGGGTTCGTTTTAATGTGTGGCGTTAATTGGAAGAAATCGAAAAAATCCTGAAGATACAAAGCTCCTTCGGCAATGCTGGAAAACCGGTTTAAAATACCTTCCAGCAGACCCCGTAACCGCGCAAACGAACCGGATAAAAAAGTTAGCTGCCCAATACTAATCTGGCCATTGATGGTTTGGTAAATAATATACAAGTAAGCACCGTAATAGCCAATACTACCCAGAGCAGCAAAAACACTGCCCCAGGCGGCTCTTCTTAAAGCTAGTTTTTTATTGTCGTTATAGAATTTATCAGAAAGTTCTTGAAACCGGTTAATGAGAAAATCGGCTAGCCCGAAAATTTTAATTTCTTTGGCCGTTTCGTCGCTGGCTCCGGTTAAACGCAGGTAATCAAGTTCGCGGCGTTCGGGTGTCCAGCTGTGCACGAGTGAATAGCTTCGTTCGTTAAAATGCGATTCTCCTAGAAACGCTGGAATTACGGCCACTAGCAACAGTAAAATTAACCACGGATTAAAAGCAATTAAGCCAACGGCCAGAAATCCCATGGTTATAATATCTTGCATCTGCCCCAAAACCTGCGACATTAAAATGGTCCGGCTCAAAGTCTGACGTCGGGCGCGTTCCAGTTTATCGTAAAACACCGAATCTTCAAACTGTGCCATGTCTAAGGTGGCAGCGTGTTTCATTAGTTCTACGGAGCTTTTATTGGCAAATAAATCTCCCAGCAAACTGTCGAGTAAAGCGGTGCCCCGGTTTAGAATATCCGAAAAAATAGCCAGGCCAAATTCCAGTGCTACCAGCGAGAGGAGGTAGGAAGTGTTTACATCATCCGGAGACTGGGTAATCCGGATTACTTCGTCGATAATGAGCTTGGCAATGTATAAAGTCGCTAGCGGAATAGCCGAACGAATAAGCCGTAAAAAAATGTTGCCCGCTGCCAGAGCAGCATTGGTTTGCCAGATCAGTTTTAAAAAAGCCGGTATATTTTTCAGCGCATTTACCCGCTCTTTTAAGCTTAAAGGCGATTTATCCGCAGATTTAGCACTGGTTAAACGAGTAAAATTTTTTATTCTGGACCAGAAAGACATGTAAAATGGAAAAGTGGTGTATTAATTATACGGAATAAGATTTCATTATTTAAAATAGAAACGTAACAAAATACTCGTGCAGAGAGAATAACACAATTATTAAAAAAGAATATCCCTGCTATTAGATTAAAAAAACAGCCGTTTGCTACTCATTTTAGAATTAAGAGTACTACAACTATTTATTGTATTAACTCAGCACCTTAATAAGGTTAAACTAAGTAGAAGCTTATTTGTTTAAGAAGAACACCTCTCAACTGCTTGTCGTTTGCTAGTAAAATTTATTTATTGTTGAAAGTTTATCAAGGATTTATTAATTCTAATAAAAATTAATAAAAATAATTAGGTAAAAGTTAAAACTCCTGTTAGTTTTGCGCCCTCCCGAATGAACGTTCGTTCGGTTGAAGAAATGAGAAGATAGCAGGTGGAACAAATTACCGATAAAAAGAAAATAATCTTCGCCACCACTTTGGCGCTTGTCCGGGAAAATGGGTTTCATGGTACTACCATGAGCATGCTCATTAAAAACTCGGGAGTAGCAGCCGGTACTATTTACCATTATTTTGATTCGAAAGATACTCTTATAATGGACCTGCATGCTTATATCCGGGAAATAATGGCTAATGCCATTTTGGAGGGCGACGATGAGAATAAAAATTTTAAAGATCGGTTTAGCGCTTTCTGGACCCACCAATGGGAGTTTTATACCCAACATCCGGACGCTTTATACTTTATTGAGCAGTTTGTGAATTCGCCTTACATCCATCGGTGCCCCCAAAATGGTAATGATCGCTGCCAGAATATTATCACCCAATTTGTAAAAACGGGAATTGATACCGGAATTTTGAAACCAATGAATTATAAACTTATGGGTACTATGGTGCACAGCAGTGTCATTACGGCCGCCAAGGTAAAGCTGAATAACCGGCTCCCTTTAAGCGACGAAGAATTGAAACAGGTAGTAGATATGGTTTGGGATGGAATTGTAAAGGATTAAAATTTAACTAATACCTATTGCTTGTAAAGCAATGCAGGGTAAAAAAGTAGTAAAAAGTATGATTAAAGATTACTTAAATCGGCAAAAAGCTTTATGAAAAAAATAAAATGGTGGGCATGCCGGGTGGCATTGGGATGCTTGTTCGCTCCTTTAAACTTATTAGCGCAGGTAAACACCCCAAACACAGCTAATGGACTTACCCTGGAGCAATGCATCGAATTAGCGCTTAAAAATCAGCCGGCAGTACAGCAGGCGCTCATTGATGAAGAAATAGGCGAGCGGGAGATTAACATTGGTTTGGCGGGTTGGATGCCCCAGTTAAATGCGCAGTATAATTTTCAGCATTACTTAAAAATGCCGGTTACCTTCTTCCCGAATGATGCCGGGGTACCTACTCCGCGCACGATTGGGGTAGCGAATACCTCTACGCTGCAGTTACAAGCTAACCAAACTTTATACAGCAACGACGTATTGCTGGCATCGCGGGCAGCCCGGTTTATTCGGTTACAAGACGATCAAAATACGCAGAACGTAAAAATAAGCACGGTAGTAAATGTAAGTAAGGCTTTTTACGATATTCTGCTTACCCAGGAGCAGCTACGTATTCTGGCCGAAGCTATAGTGAGACAAGAAAAGCAACAAAAAGATGCTCTGGCACAATATGAAAACGGCATCGTAGATAAAACCGACTATCAGCGGGCAACTATTTCGCTGCGGAATACCCTTAGCGACCGGAAAAGAACTCAAGAGTCCATTAAATCCAAAACTGCTTTCCTGAAAGAGTTATTGGGTTATCAGCCCGAAACTGGTTTGCAATTAGCTTTTGAGCGTAATAAGATGGAACAAAATATTCTGGCAGATACCACCGAAGCGCTAAATTTTGCTAACCGGGTAGAATTTCAGCAACTGCAAACGCAAAAACAACTGCAAAATTTGAATGTTACCTACTACCGATGGGGCTTTTTACCAACTGTTTCCGCTTTTTTAAACTACAATATTGTTAATCAGAACAATGAATTCTCGGAAGTATTTAAACAGACTTTTCCTAATTCATTAGTTGGGTTAAGTGTGGGCTTACCTATTTTCCAAGGTACCCGTCGTATTCAAAACTTACGCCGGGCTCAATTGCAAAATCAGCGGTTAGAGGTAGGAATAGCGAATACCAAAAATATAATTAATACCGAATACCAAGAGGCTCTGGCCAATTATAAAAGTGATCTGAATGAGTATAATACTACCAAAAGTAACGTGGCAGTAGCCGAAGATGTATACCGTATTATTAAACTACAGTACGACGAAGGTATTAAAACCTACCTGGAAGTAATTACCGCCGAAACTGATTTACGTACTACCCAGCTGAATTACTTCAATTCGCTTTATCGGTTGCTCGCCAGTAAATTAGACTTACAGCGTGCTCAGGGAACAATTAATGTAAACTAATTCTCAAGTAAACATTCTGAAACTTATCATGAATAGCAATTTATTTTCTTTGGCAACTGGCATTATGTTTACGGTTGGGCTGGCGGCTTGCAACAAATCTCAAAATGCGGGTCAACCTAATCCCCTGAACGCCCCAGTGCCGGTTAATGCTTATACCGTAGCGCAGGAAAAGGTAGTAGGTACCGATACCTACCCCGGAACCGTAGTAGCTTTAAACGAAGTAGAGCTTCGCCCGCAAGTAGCCGGTTATATTACAAACATGTATGTGCAAGACGGACAAATGGTAACGAAAGGCCAGAAACTGTACGAAATTGACCGCACCCAGTACCAGGCTACTTATAACCAAGCGCAGGCAAATTTACGGAGTGCTCAGGCTAACCTGGAAAGAGCCCGGCAAGATGCAGAACGCTACGAGAATTTAGCGAAGCAAGATGCGGTAGCCCGGCAACGGGTAGATTACGCGCGTGCTGAATTAGGTACGGCCGAGGCGCAAGTAGCGGCGGCTCAGGCGGGTGTTTCCGGAGCGTCAACTAATTTACGGTATTCTATTATTACCGCTCCTATGAGTGGCCGGATTGGCATTGCCCAAGTTAAAGTAGGTTCGCAGGTTTCGCCAGGAACCACGCTTATTAATACTATTTCGGCGGATAATCCTATTGCCGTGGATATTGTAATTAATGAAAGTGAGGTGCCGCGTTTTATCCGGTTACGAAATAAATCCGCTGCTGATTCTACTTTTACCATTCAATTTACAGATGGCAGCGTTTATCCGTATCCGGGTAAAATCCAGGCGATTGACCGTGCTATCAACCCACAGACGGGTACCATAACCGTGCGGGTAGGCTTTCCCAATAAGGAGCGCCAGTTAATTCCCGGCATGATTGCCGTTTTACGAGTACGAAACGCCGATATTGGAGAACAGTTGGTTATTCCAAACAAGGCAATTACAGAGCAGATGGGTGAGTTTTATGCCTATGTTATCCAGGGAGATTCGGTTATTCAGAACAAAGTGGCTTTGGGTAGTAGAGTGGCCGATAAGGTAGTAATCCGCGAAGGTTTAAAAGCCGGCGACAAAGTAGTGGTAGAAGGAACGCAAAAACTGCGGCCCGGCGCTAAAATTACGTTAGGTGCCCCAACCGCTGCCGCCGGTCCAGCTACTGGTAGGTAGAATTTTGAATGAGTGGATGAGTGAATACTAACAACTTGATAAGGAATATGAAGTCTTGTACATTTTTAATCCTTAGTTTACTATTTTAAGTTATTCATCCGGTTATTCCTGCATTCAAAATCCACTTATCCACTCATTCAACATTCGCTTATTCCAACATTCACTCATTATATTTATTTAGAAAATGATTTCAGAAGTATTTATAAGAAGACCCGTTACGGCTATTGTTATATCCCTTGTAATTTTACTGGTGGGTACTCTGGCTATATTAAACCTGCCCATCAGCCAATACCCTAATATTTCGCCGCCGGTAGTTTCTATCCAAGGCAACTATACGGGGGCCGATGCGCAAACGGTAGAACAAACCGTTACTACTCCCGTGGAAACCCAAGTAAATGGTACCCCTGGCATGACTTACTTGTCATCCAACAGTACCAGCACCGGGCAAATGTCCATGGATGTAAACTTTGAAGTAGGTACCGATGTAGACATTGCTACCCTGGATGTGCAGAACCGGGCTAGTATTGCTGAACCCCGGTTACCCGAAGAAGTGCGCCGCTTAGGCTTAACCGTCCGGAAGCGGAATCCTACTATCATGATGGTAGTAACTTTTTACTCACCCAATGGTACGCACGATATTAAATTCCTGGATAACTACACTAACATTTACATCCGCGATGCTATTTTGCGGGTAAAAGGGGTAGGTGATATAAACACTGTAGGCGAAGAGTTTAGTATGCGGGTTTGGTTGCAACCAGATAAACTTTCGCAATTAGGAATAGCTCCTACCGAGGTAGCTGCTGCTTTACGGGAACAAAACGTACAGGTAGCTGCCGGTTCGGTGGGCGGAGCGCCGCAATTTTCAACTCAAGCTTTCGAATACCCCTTAACGGTAAACGGGCGCTTAACCGGCCAGGAACAATTCGAAAATATCGTGGTGCGTACCCGTCCCGAAGATGGCTCCGTTGTTTACCTGCGGGATGTGGCCCGTTTAGAATTAGGTAGTTTTGGATATACGCGGCAAGCCTTTATCAACGGCAAACCGGCTACCTTTTTACTCATCTATCAATCACCGGGTAGCAATGCCTTGGATACCGCCGAAGGTGTTTATGCCGCTCTGGCCAACCTGAAGAAAACCTTTCCGGCCGATATGGATTATAAAGTTTCGTTTGAGACGGTTTCGGTGGTGGAGGTTTCCATTGAAGAAGTAATCCATACCTTGGTAGAAGCTTTGGTGCTGGTAATTTTAGTGGTATTTATTTTCCTGCAAAACTGGCGGGCAACCCTGGTACCTATTCTGGCTATTCCGGTTTCTATTATTGGTACCTTTATTTTCTTTATTCCGCTTGGGTTTACTATTAATACGCTTACCTTATTTGGTTTCGTGTTAGCTATTGGTATTGTGGTGGACGACGCTATTGTGGTGGTAGAGGCCGTACAACATTACATTGACCACGAGCGGCTTTCGGCGAAGGAAGCTACCCGCAAAGCCATGAAAGATATCACGGCACCGGTAATTGCTATTGCCTTAGTTTTGGCGGCGGTATTTATTCCGGTAGGGTTTATTCCGGGTATTGTGGGCCGTTTGTACCAGCAATTTGCGATTACTATTGCTATTTCGGTGCTTATTTCGGCTTTTGTGGCGCTTACTTTAACTCCCGCATTGTGCTCTTTAATGTTAAAGCCTATGAATTTGAATAGAAATTCACGCGGTATAAATAAGCTCTTTTATAAATTTAACCGTTGGTTTGCCCGGGTTACGCATGGTTATTCTAATGGTGTTCGGAAGAGCATAAAGGCAGCTCCTTTGGTGTTGATTTTGCTGGTATGTATTTATGTCGGCACTTTTGCCTTATTCCGCACCAAACCCACCGGCTTTATTCCAACCGAAGACGAAGGCCGTTTATTTGTAACTTTTGAATTGCCTCAGGCGGCATCCAGTACTCGTACCATTGCCGTTTTAAAAGAAATATCCGAACATTTAAGAACTACACCGGGGGTTAACAATTACTCGGCCATTGCCGGATTAAACGTTTTAAACTTCTCCATTAAATCGAACAGCGGTACTATTTTCGTGCAATTAAAACCGTGGGCCGAACGGAAGAATGCTGAACAGCAGCTTTTTGCGATTATTGGCACCTTGCAGCAGAAATTTGCTACCGTTAAGGATGCGAACATTGTAGTAGTGCCCCCGCCGGCAGTTCCGGGCTTAGGTCGTACGGGTGGTTTTAGTTTTATTTTGCAGCAGCGCGAAAGTACCGATGATATCAAAGCGTTTGAAGGCGTAGTAAATAACTTTTTGGCGGAAGTCCGGAAACGTCCCGAAATAACCGGGGCCTTTTCCTTCTTTACCGCCCGGGCGCCGGGCTATCAACTCCAGGTAGACCGCGAGAAAGTAAAGAAAATGGGTGTTTCCCTTTCAGACGTTTTTTCAACCATGTCAACGTACATGGGCAGCCAGTACGTCAACGATTTTACCATGTACGGTCGTAACTTCCGGGTAGTAGCTCAAGCCGATACTGCCTTCCGCGACGATATTAAAGATTTAAGTCAATATTACGTATTAAACCGCCAAGGAGTATCGGTGCCACTAAGTGCGCTGGTATCGCACCAGGTAACGGAAAGCGCGCCGGTAGTAACGCATTTTAATTTGTTCCGGTCCACCGAAATAAATGGTAACCCGGCTCCGGGCTATAGTAGTGGTCAGGCCATTCAGGCTCTGGAAGAAGTAGCCGCTAAAGTGCTCCCGGCCGGTTATGGCTACGAATTCTCCGGGTTAAGCCGCGAGGAATTATCGTCGGGCAATACCACAATTTACATTTTCGCTTTATCTATTACCTTAGTATTCCTGTTAATGGCGGCCCTTTACGAAAGCTGGTCGGTGCCGTTTTCGGTTTTGTTGGCCGTGCCGTTAGGGGCTTTCGGGGCAATTTTGGCTTTAACTTTTCTGCCGAAGTTATCCAATAATATTTACGCGCAGATTGGTTTAATTACTTTGATTGGATTGGCGGCGAAGAACGCTATTCTGATTGTGGAGTTTGCCAAAGAACGGGTGGACCATGGTATGGAAATATTAGCGGCTACGATAGATGCCGTTAAATTACGTCTTCGTCCTATTATCATGACTTCATTGGCTTTTATTCTGGGAGTACTGCCTTTGGCCTTTTCATCGGGAGCAGGAGCGGTAGCCCGGCAAACCATTGGCTGGACGGTAGTAGGGGGTATGCTTTCGGCTACTTTCTTAGCGCTTTTTGCGGTTCCAGTGCTGTTTATTGTCATTACTAAATTTGCCTACGGTAAAAAGCAATTAGAAGAATTACAAAAATCCCATCCAAAGGTAAATTACGATCACGCGGGAGCTTAAAGCTTTACCCTTTACTAAGATTTTAGAATAAAACAAAACCCTGAACACTGTTTAAGCTGCGTTCGGGGTTTTACTATTTTGGACTGTTACTTTCTTATTTCTACTGCAATAATTTTCTACTGCAACAATTATTTTAAGGTGCTAACGTAAGAGATTACCAATACCCAATTACCTTTAACTTATTTTCTACGAATTAGAGAGTAGTAGATTTTGGTCCAGGTAAAATTTTAATTGATTCTGGCAATTCTTTATCTAATTGTACTAATCGATTCTCTAAGCTTATTTTGTAAAAATAATATTTCACTATTCTATCCAAAGAAGTTTCCTGCTCCGTTATTTCTTTTAAGTATATCAAATGATTTAAAATTTCGTTTCTATCTAAGCTTTTAGGATCTAAATTTTGATAAATCCAATCTGTTAATCCAGCGGACATGCTACATTTTAATTAAAATATTTGTAAACTACTATGAACAAGTAACATGCCCGCCGGAATAGATAAATGCGGAATTAGTTTGTATGAATACGGAAACAAAATAATAATTAAAGCAACTAACTTTAGTAAAGAAGAGCAGTTTTTAAAATGGATAAATTTTGCTCCTTAAGATCTATAGTAGGCAAATGGTTTTACTTAAAAATCTGGTCGGTTTATTTTATGGCTTATTCTTATGCTGCCCAGCTTATGTTGCCAGATATTTCGTGTAACAACATTCTTTATCTTAAGTAAACCCATTTGAAACTTAAAGGCAGGTTCACTAAAATAGCTGGTACCTTAACCTAGTCGAAAATGAAACATAATTACTTTACTGGGCTGGATTTGTGGGAAAGATTGAATTAAAAAAAGAAAACGGCGACGTGTTCTTAATTGCCGAACGAATGCCGGATAATTCGTATGTTCTGGCGCAATGGATTGGCATACAAACTTTAGATACCGTAAGGCAAGGGGGCAATCATTATATAAAAATGTTGCAGAACCAGCCTTGCGCTAAACTATTAAACAGCCACGCCGAATTAATTGGTCCCTGGACGGTTGCCAACGACTGGATTGTACAGGTTTGGACCCCTAAAGTACAAGCCTTAGGACTACGTTACATGGCCCAGGTACTAGCCCCCGGGGTTTATGGGCAAATGTCGTTTCACCAACTGCACCAGCGCCTTAGTAATACCTGGGAAATTAAAATGTTTGATGATGAGCCTTCTGCCCGGGATTGGCTGCTTTCTTTACCATAGAAAATTTTCTGGTATTAATATGAATTCCGCTACGAACCAATTTTATAAAAAAGGAAAACCTAACTTTTATTACTGCTCTTTTAACACCTGTTTTCATGGAGCAGGTGTATTTTAATTTTCTGGGAGTTACGCAAAGTGATGAATGAATGCACGCTGTACGGTGAGGAAAAGCGTTCGTGGCAGCGCATACACATTCCAATTGAGCCTCTGAAAAGCAGGTAACACCCAGAAGAGATGGTTCTGGACAGCTTAGGTGCGGCGGATAAAGAAATGCTGAGCATGACGTTCTTGTTTAACAGTACGGAAACATTTCTCTATGTTCCAGCGCCGGGCTTTTACTTGCTCCAACTGCTGGCGACTGACTGATCAGCATTGCTCATCATGGTGGAGTAAATACAGGGCATAGTGTCTCACGTAGTCTTCTTAAGTCCACCGTCCGAAACACTTTCCCGAAATCAAAACCCTTTAAGTGAGTAAACAATCTCTCTTCTGACAAGAGTTCTATTTGGCCCACCTGCCCATAACGACCGGGTATGGTGGAGGCGAGGCAATTAGTCTCCAGCCTTATTAGAAAACCCACCTCCTGGTTTCTCAGGAACTTTAAGTTCTCTAGTCAGGCATACCAACTATTCGCCGTTACCCAGTTCGGACGCAGCCCCCACTGCCAACACTCCTAGACTATTTCCTGAAAATAGGCGTGTTTACTTTTTCTCTCCTGAAGGTGGTATATCCGGAAGTTAACCGGCAAACCCAAACCCCTCGCATCGGTGTAAAACAAAGTAATCAAGTTGATGCCTTTCACGGTTCGATGATGCCGGCCCGACCAGAAATAATTCACCATGAGAGTTAACCAGCACTTCACGAGCCTTCATCCAACTTAGCTTGCGGAGCTCACTTACAAATAAGCAATACTTGGGCAGTTCCCATCTTTTTGTCTAAGTACCTTCTTTTTGTTTTGGGCCTAACTCCTATTATTATCCAAATATTTAAGCAGGCTCAAGAGAAGCTATTATTGTTTAAACGTAGTAATGGATAATCTTATTAAATAATTATGCGGATAGCTGAACTTAATCAAGGACTTACTAATTACCAAAAGGTGAGGTGTAAAGCTGCAAATTCTACCTGAATAATATCGGGGAGGGTATTTTAATTAGTTCATTCGTAAATAAGAAATTTATTCTCAGCATCTGCAAATTTAAAAACTTTTCCTTCTTTTATATAATTGGTTTAATAAAATATTTATTTATCTTAATTTTAATATATTTATTTTCAGTATCTTAGCATTTATATATTAAAATAAATAAAAAAATTATATGAGAACTGCAACTTGCGCATCATTCTTGTTAAAGGGTATAAAATTATTTTGATTTTATATTATAAAACTAATTAACGCATACTGCCAACAATTACCTTGAAAACTACAATCATTAGAAATTATCATATTAAATCCATGAAAAACTTCTACTAACCAATCTAATTAACAAGCAAACCAATTGAGTATTTTCTCGCCATATTCAAGAAAATCGACCTAATCTATCTTACTACCTTAATCAACCAATACCATTATATTATTGATAACTTTTTAGTTAACAATAAATTAGAAAAGAAACTTACAAAACAATTACTTAACCAGATTTAAAAATCAGTATGAAAAAGGGATACTCCTTTATTCAAAATCCGAATCGATATCTCTCTCGATTTTGGTTAGCAGTTATAGTAACCGGATTGCTCATTAGTTTGCAATCTAATGCCTTCCACCTCGCCAAAAAATATACGGCAGGGTTGGCAACTAGTATTTTAAGCGAAATAAATGTAATCGCTGCCAATGCCGCTCCCATTATTGTGTCTTCCCCGGAGGCTCAAACCTTGAGCGGAGGCCAAGCCTTTTCCTTCAAAACCGGTACTTTCTCCGACCCAGATGTGGGGGATGTGCTGACTTATTCGGCTACTATGTCGGATGGAAAAGCATTACCCAACTGGCTTAAGTTTGATGCCGCTACTCAAACTTTCAGTGGAACAGCTCCTGCTACCGCGAGCATGTCCTTGGTTCGGGTTACGGCTACCGATAACTCCCAAGCATCAATTAGTGCATCTTTTTCCGTAAATGTAGAACCAACTGCTCCCGTGGTAGCTT
Source organism: Adhaeribacter arboris (assembly GCF_003023845.1). NCBI lineage: Bacteria > Pseudomonadati > Bacteroidota > Cytophagia > Cytophagales > Hymenobacteraceae > Adhaeribacter > Adhaeribacter arboris. The sequence continues at coordinate 5,807,204 of NZ_PYFT01000001.1, forward strand.
GTTCGCCGGTAAGTACTTTGCCGTGTGCAGAAATTGGTGTTTCCTTGCCGTACATGTTAATTTTTGACAGCAGTGAAGGAGGTTTAGCCGATAAAAACGGTGCTAAAATTGGTTTTACAATGGTAGATGCCCCATCTGCCCGATTAACCAGCGATGGTACTGCTGCTTATTCTTCGGTTCCGGGTTATGAGCCTGGAAAGTTAACCCTTGATCCTTCCGGTACTGGAAAACTCACTATTACTACCACCCCGGGGATAGCTTACTTGCGTAACGGCAGTACTTCAACCACTACTACAGCCACCAACTCGCAATTAAATGCTTTAGGAGTAGGTGTAGAAACCAGTAATCAGGATGTGGTAATTGAAACTACCCTTTTACAACCGAATGCAGGTACGAACAAGTCGGAACAAGCTGGTTTGTGGTTTGGCCTGGACGAAGATAATTTTGTGAAAATAGATGTGGTTTCAGCCGCTAACTTAAGAAGCAATATTGAATTTCGTCGGGAAGTGAATGGCCTATCGGGAACTACCGATCAGGCAACTACTGCTTCTACCTTAGCCTTAAGTAAAAGTGTAGTAAAATTAAAACTTATTGTTAAACGCGGCACTACTGCCGAAGCCGATGGCATTGTAGAAGGGATTTATTCTATTAACGGAGGAGCTGAGGTTTCTTTAGGTACTTTGCCGTTACCGGCAAAATTTGTAAACGGGAAACAAATCGGCGAAAAAAATCTTTCTTATGCCGGTATCTTTGCTACTCACCGCCGAGCTACTACAGCTGTTGATTATTCTTTCGACGATTTTAGTGTAAAACCATTAGAAGTTAAATCAGATAAAACTTTAGCGTTCTTACCAAGCGCCCTTGATTTTTACGCTGTACAAGGCGGAACGGTGGCCACTAAGTCAACTGTGCTTTCGGCCAGTAAAGACCAGCCGGTAGTAACATTTAGCCAGACCTCTGCTAGTTGGTTAACTTTACCTAACGCTAAATTAGGTACTATCTCTTTTGGACCAAGCAACTTCAGTTCAACCATGGCTCCTGGTATTTACGAAGCCATTGTTACTGCTACTGCCGAAGGTTATGAACCCGCTACTCTCCGTATTAATTTAACTGTATCCGTACCTGCTATTGCTCAAGAAGTAAAAGTAAACTTCCAGGATCCGGCCACGGTACCACCAACCGGTTGGGTAAGAGATTACGGTCAGGCGTTTGGTTTAAGAACCGGCCAATATCAGGGTGAAAATTTGGAATATGGTTGGAGAAAACGCAGCGATGGTTCGAATCTGGATTTATCGGTGGGTGGTTCTACCCCTGGTAACGGCCGGAACCGGAATTCTACGCTTAACCCGGATATTGATGTGCTGCAAGCTACTTTCATGCACATGCAAGCCAATCAAATTACTGGTTCTGCCTTTTCCGGTACTACCGTTGAAGGTTATTGGGAGTTAAAAGTAGCCAATGGCCAGTACGATGTAACCGTGAGTGTCGGGGATGCCGTTTCAAGCTCTACTCCGGAGAGTCATAGCCTTAATGTAGAAGGAGTAAGTGCCATCAGCGGGTTTGTGCCTAGCGGAGCATCAGGAAGTGCTACCCGGTTTAAATCGAATAAAGTGCGGGTAACTGTAACCGATGGCTATCTCACCATTAACGCCGATGGCGGTACCAATACTAAAATTAACTCGGCTCTTATTACCCCGGTAGATACAAAACCATATCTTTTGTGGTCGGCAAGTTCGCATAGCCTGGTAATTGAAAAAGGAACTACCAGCACCAATAAAACTTTCTCCTTAGATTTAAATAATTCTGGTACCGACGAAAACTTAGCCGTTGCTTTAAACGCTACTTACAGCGATGAAGCTACTGATTGGTTAAGCTTTGACGCTACTCATATTAACAGCGAACCAAACGTAATTTTTGACTATACCGCGGCGAAGAACCTGCCGGAAGGTACCTATACGGCTACCGTAATTGCTTCGGCAACGGGTTACAGCAGTGCCAGTACTTTGGTGCAAGTTACGGTAGTAGCACCGGGGAGTAATCAACCTTACGTTATATCATCTACCCCGGCTAATGGCGCTACTAATGTTAGCGTAAATACCGCCAGCATTGCCGCGAACAATTTGTACGTACCCGAAGTATCTGGCTTTAAAGGGGGAGTAGATAATGCTACTTTAAATGCTTCTACCGTAAAATTATTAAAAATAACGGGTGGTTCTTCCTCCGAACTCCAAGGTGTTATTCAGGGAACCGGTGGTGGCGATGCCATCAGCTTCTCTCCCTCTTATGCCTTAGAACCAAATACAACCTACAAATTTGTTATTACTAGTGGAGTAAAATCATATAGTGGTGCGGCTTTCTTGCCCTATCAAGCTACCTTTACTACTGGTAGTGTTTCTGCTCCTAACAACACAGCCGCCATTGAGTTTGCCAAACAAACTATTCCGGGTACTACCGGTAAAAAATACACGAGTTTAACTTTTGGTCCGGATGGCAAATTTTACGCTTTGCGTTTAGATGGGGTAATTGAGCGTTTTGATGTTAACCGGGAGACCGGTATGCTATCGAATGCTTTTGAAATAAACTCCTTAGTAGTGAAACGGGGAGCCCGTTCGGCAGTTGGATTAGTCTTTGATCCTGCTTCTACGGCTTCAAATTTAATTGCCTGGGTATCGCATTGCAGCGCTGGTTTAACCAATGCTCCCGAGTTTGATGGCAATATCTCTAAACTTTCCGGTCCTGAATTGGGCAGCGAAGAGTTAGTAGTTACTAAACTGCCACGTTCCCAGAAAGACCACTTAGTAAATAATATTGTATTCGGTCCGGATGGCGCTTTGTATTTCTGTCAAGGTAGTAACAGCTCCATGGGTAACTACGATGGAACCTGGCAGCGGGACGAGAGCTTATTAGCCGGAGCGGTTTTACGTCTGGATATGGAAAAGCTAGCGGGTGTAACTTTACCATTAGATGTTAGAACTACGGCTAACCAAAGTGTTATAAATGCGGCTCCAGCGAATAACATACGTATGTCGGATGGAACATACAATCCTTATGCGACCAACTCGCCTTTGACTATTTACGCTTCTGGTGTTCGTAATGCCTACGACTTAGTATGGCATTCTAACGGCCAGTTGTATGTGCCAACCAATGGCTCGGCTGCGGGCGGCAACTCGCCGGCTTCGGTAAAAGGTACCCGCCGACCAAACGGCACCTTTTACGATGGTCCGACTATTCCGGCTACCAACGGAGTGCAAGTACAACCTGACTGGCTGTTCCGGGTTAATCCATTAAAACCAGTAGGCTTTTACGGTCATCCAAACCCATTAAGAGGAGAATATGCTGCTCACCGTGGTTATGTGGATAATCCAAAATATCCTTCTACCGTGGTACCGGATGTAAACTACCGGGGAGCCGCTTTTAATTTTGAGTTGAACAAATCGCCTAATGGTGTAATTGAGTACAAGAGCAATGCGTTTAATGGAGCTTTAAAAGGTAGAATATTAGTGTGCCGTTTTAGTGGTGGCAGCGATATTATCGTGCTGGAGCCAGGTACTTTGGTGAAAGATCCGTCTGTTAACTCAGCTACTGCCGATGATAAAATTTATGATATCGTAAATGCCCGGACGGGCTCTGGAACCAACGGGATTACCGGTCTGGGTGGATTTGTGAACCCACTGGATTTAACCGAAGACGTACAAACCGGTAATTTATACGTAATTGAGTATAACTGGAATAACTCTACTGGTAAAACCTCTCAGATAACTTTACTGAAAGCTACTGCTCCATCGGCATTAGCCGGTATAACTACCGTTAGCCCGAGTGAAGTAGTGGATAACGATGTAATAGGTGGCGCCGCTGGTAAAAACCATACCATTACCGTGGCTAATACCGGTAACAGCAGTTTGCAGGTAACCGGCATTGCCCTCGACGGTTTAAATAAAACTGAGTTTCAATTAGTGGGTGCTCCTTCACCAACGGCGGCAGCTCCCGTTGTAATTGCCCCTAATAGTGCCATGACTTTTACTCTGGTGTTTAATCCAGCTACGGTTGGGGTTAAAACGGCTAAAATCGTGGTAACTAGTGCCAACAATCCAGTAAAAGAAATAGCCTTAAGTGGTTTAGGTACAAGCGGTTTATCTGGTACTAACGAACCATCTTTACAAGCAGTACTGGATGTACACGGAGTTAAAGTGAACGTAGGGGACGATAATAAGTCAACTAACATCATTCACAGCACTAATTTTAAAGCGGCATTATTAGGTGAAGAAATTGCTGCTCAAAAATTTATTCGGGCAGAAGACGGACCAGTAACCATACAGCCACTGTCGGTATTTGGACCACAGCATAGTGCTGGTATTGTTACCGCTTTTGGCTGGTATACTTCCGGCGATGCTACGGCTAAAAACGAACTATTCACGGTAGATAATACTAATTACCAAACAGTAGATGTACAAACTAACGGTAGCCTATCGTTCGACCCAGGTGCCCTTAATTTTGGGTTCTACTCGCGCTGGCCATACTTCGAAAACCGTCATTTATACAGCGAAGATGCTTTAAATAATTTTTCGGGCGCTGTTCCGCATCACGTACGGGTATACCCACTTAAAAACGCGGATGGTACTTTGGTGCAAAACGCTTACATTATTGCCACCGAAGAACATATTTCCGGCTTCGATTACCAAGATATTGTGGTAGCAGTGTATAACATTAAGCCTGCAAATTCTATCGTAGTAAAAGAACTTAAATTCTCCGGCGAATCCCTGGCCTTTAGTTATACTCCTGGTACAGCTACAGCGGCTAAAACGGTAGTATTATCAGCTACCACGGGTACTCCGGCCGTTACGCTTACTCAATCAGAAGGCAGCAGCCAGTGGTTAAAAATTCCGCAATCAGCATTGGGAGCTTTACCGTTCAACATTCAGGATGCGGGCTTAGCCGCTGGTACGTATACCGCAACTATTACTGCTTCTGCTGAGGGTTATACGCCGGCCACGCTTAAGATTAACTTAGAAGTAGTACAAGTAGGTAACCCCGTGCCAAGCAATGCCAATTTGGTAGTGGAGAACCTGAACAAGTTCCCGGCAAATGACCGTCTTACCTTCTCTTTGGTGCAAGCACCTTGGGCTCGTAAGAATGATGATGGTACGTACACTCCTTTTAATCAAAATCACGATAGCGTAACGGTTAAAATCAGCAACCGTGGCTACGGAGTTTTGACTATCAAAGATTTAAAGTTATCGAATGCTACCTCTTGGAAGATTACCGATATTGATAGTGTAACTTACAATGCCGCTACCAGTCTGCCTATTACTATTAATCCGGGCGGCTCGATAAATGCTACTATTCAATTCATTGCCCGTAATCAGTCTACCCGGGTGAAAGTACTGAATGATACGCTCCAGATTGTTTCTAATGATGATGTAGCACCTAAAAAGAATATTGTGCTGCACGGTTTGTGGCAGATTAAAGGAGAAGGCGTGAACGAACCTTATTTACAAGAAATCATCGACGCTTTCGGCTTCAAAACCAAAGTAGGTTTCACGCACATTGATGGGAATAAGGGTACCAAAGTTATTGCAAATTCCGACGAAATATTCTCTGAGTTCTTTGTTCGGGCCGATGCTTCTAAACCGGCTTATGCTACTCAGATGGCCGCGTATCACGGTTGCTGCGCGTCTAAAGAATCCTTCCAGTGGTTCCTGCAAGGCGCTACTACCAATACCAACATATTTACCCATCGTGCTCTCGACGGACAATCCTTACTGCCTTTGAAGAACTTAACTAAAATTCTTGCAGAAGGAAACTTCTCTCCAACTGGTGCTTTTGGTTTTAGATCAAGTGCACAGTATACCGAACTTGCCCGTAATTCAGAAGGTAGAATTGGTTTCCGGGTATATAAAGCCGTTGATAACAATGGTAATGTTATTCCGAATGCCTACATCATCGGACACGATTATATCGGAAATCCAGGAGTAACAAATTACGATTACCAGGACAATGTTTATTACGTAACGAATATAAGACCTCTAAATGGTCCGGCGAATTACTCGGAGTTAGCTGCCGCACCATCGGCCCAGGACTTTGGCTCTGGCCAGGTGGGTACTACCACTACCCGGACGATTACATTAAACAACCTGGGTCAAATTTACTCCGCTGGCAGCGATCCCGCAGTTGTAATTAAAAATGTAACCATTGTGGGTGATAACCGCTCCGAATTTAGCGTAGCAACCCCAACTGCAACTACTATAGCAGCGCAGGGAACGGCTACGGTGAATGTAACCTTCCAACCTAGCAGCCAAGGTATTAAAAATGCCGCTTTGCTCGTGTACTACAACAATGCTCTTTCCCCACTACGGATACCACTTTACGGAATCGGCGATAATAACTGTGCAGCTATTACCTTAGTAAAAAGGATTAAGAGTGCGGCTGATGCTAGTGTTACCATTAATGGCAAGGTTTGGGAAGCAGATAAAGCTTTCCGGCAAGGATCCATCAAATTAGATAAACCAGCGGTTACGCCAATAGCTGGCACCGAAGATGATGCCGTATATCAAACGTATTTATCCTCTGCTGCTGATTTAGCGGAAACTCGTTATCAGATTCCATTAGCAAATGGGAATTATATGGTCCGGATGCACTTTGTAGAGAACTTCTTCAACGTAGCAGGTGGCCGGGTATTCAGTGTAGGTATCGAAGGCGAAACTCGTTTGTCTAACCTGGATATTTACCGGGAAGTAGGTTATAAAGCAGCCATGGTGAAAGACTTTGCGGTAAGTTTAACCGATGGTAAACTGGACTTGAAATTTAATCCTACGGCTAACCGCCTGGCAATTGCCGGTCTGGAAATATTCTCGGTTTCTGGTGGTCAAAGTACCTTAGTATTGAATCAGCAAGCAGTTACCGGGGCTCAGTGTAACTTAGCCAATGGCTCTATTACCTTAAGCGTATCTAATACTACGGCTACTGCCTTCCAGTATAAATTAGGCGCGAATGGTACGTACCAGTCTTCACCGGTATTCGAGAACCTGGCCGCTGGTGTATATACCTTCTTTGTAAAAGAAAATTCTACGGGAGCCTGCGAGACGTCTAAAACCTTAACTATTCCGGTTCGGGAGAATAACATGGCCTTTACTGTAACGGCTCCATTGGTTAGTTGCGATGCTTCAACAGGTTCTGCTACCGTAAGCAATATCACGGGTGGAACAGGTAACTACACTATTTCCTGGAGTACAGCTCCGGTACAAACCGGAGAAACGGCTACTGGTTTAGCTCCTGGAGTTTATACAGTAACGGTACAGGATGCAGCTGGTTGCAGCAAATCGCAGCAAGTTACCGTAAACCGTGACCAAAACTGCGCGGTGTCAGCTATTCGAATAAATGCTGGCGGACCAGTCTTTAATGCTACTAATAACCGGACCTTTATTGCCGATGCTTATTACGGCGGAGTAGATCGGGTAGGTGCTCCTATAACAGCTGCTATTGCTAACACTACCGATGATGCTTTATATCAGACCTATCGTTCGTCTACGGCGTTTAACTACAGCATTCCGGTACAAAACGGAACCTTCAATGTGGTGCTACACTTCGCCGAAGTTTACTTCAGCGCCGCTGGTAAGCGGCAGTTTAACGTAGACATCGAAGGACTCCGTAAATTAACCAACTACGATATTTTTGCGAAAGCCGGCGGATTACGGATTGCTATACAGGAAACCTTCCAGGTAACCGTAACGGATGGAGTATTGAATATTGACTTTACCAGCGGTGCCGTGAACTTGCCAGCTTTAGCAGCTATTGAAGTGGTAGCTACCACCACCAGCACGAACCAGGCACCGGTATTAACTGCCATTGGTAATAAATCGGTAATCACAGGCCAGGAGCTTACTTTTACCGCTAGCGCCACGGATGCGGATGCCAACCAGACGAAAGCTTATTCCTTAGTAGATGCCCCAAGTGGAGCCGTTATCAATGCTTCCACCGGTGTGTTCAACTGGACGGCAGTTACCGCAGGTACGTACACCTTTACCGTAAAAGTAACGGATAACGGCTCCCCAGCATTATCGGATGACGAACAGATTACCGTAACGGTAAATGATAACGTAGAGGTAAACCAAGCTCCGGTATTAGCAGAAATTGGTAACAAAACAACTAATGTAAACCAAACTCTTACCTTTACCGCTAATGCCACCGATGCAGATGTAAATCAAGTAAAAGCATACTCTTTAGTAGATGCCCCAACGGATGCCGTTATCAATGCTTCAACGGGTGTCTTTACTTGGACTCCTACAACAGCCGGAACGTTTACCTTTACGGTAAGAGTAACGGATAATGGCTCACCAGCATTATCTGATGAGAAACCAGTTACTGTAACAGTAAACACTATTTCTGCTGAAGCTATCCGAATAAATGCCGGCGGTCCTGCCTTCAACGCTACCAATAACCGGACATTTATGGCGGATGCGTACTACGGAGGGGTGGATAGAGTAGGAGCTCCGGTTACAGTGGCTATCGCCAACACTACCGATGATGCCTTGTATCAGACCTACCGTTCATCTACGGCATTTAACTACAGCATCCCGGTACAAAACGGTACCCTGAATGTAGTACTGCACTTTGCCGAAGTGTACTTCGGGGCAGCGGGTAAGCGGCAATTCAACGTCGACATGGAGGGAAGCCGCAAACTGACTAACTACGATATCTACGCCAAAGCAGGCGGTATCCGGAAAGCCATCCAAGAAACTTTCCAGGTAACGGTTACCGATGGCGTGTTGAACATTGACTTTATCAGTGGTGCCGTGAACTTACCAGCTTTATCTGCCATTGAAGTACTGCCAGCGGGAACCACAAATGCACCCGCAGCGCCTCTCTCTTCGCCGCAAGTAACTACTAGCGTGAACAGCACTCCATTGGCTTCCGTTAACTTGTATCCGAATCCAAGTACCGGTGAGAGCATAGGAGTGGACTTAAGCAACTTTGAAGCAGAAGAGCAAGTAACTTTAACCCTGCGCGATTTACAAGGTCAAATAATCCAAACGCAAAACGTAGTAACGGATCAAAACGGAATTATATCTACCCGTTTAGCATTTGCTAATCCGTTACCGCAAGGACAATATATCCTGGTAGCAGTTTCTCAAACGAAACAAGTAAGCACCAAGCTGATTGTGCAATAATTTAAGCGGACAAAAGGAATTTGCTCCTTAGCAAATTCCAGATAGTTCAATCAAAGAAAAAGCATCCGGTAGTTTAATCTGCCGGATGCTTTTTCTTTTTTAGAATTTTGGGGTAGATAACGTATAGTTTATTCTAGATTGAAATATAAAAGCTGCATAAACTGTTTTTTACTTGGAGCCTTTTCCCATCTCCCGGCTTCGGTGCTATCTTGTTTGAACCGTCCGAGAGAGCCAAACGAGGCCGGCCAGGAGGCATACAATGCCTGATGAAGCGCATCAGAACTGTTCATTGGAGACTGGCACAGGCTCCAAGTAAAAACTAATTTTTGGTTAACCTACTTGTTAACTAATACCCTTTGATACAAGTAGAATTTCAAGTAAATAGAATCGGTTTTAACCAGTGAAAAGAGAAAATTTACAATGTCGGATTATACCAGATATAATTGGGTATACTAAATAGTTGAGGTGTTATACTAAAATAAGTAGTAAATATATAACCTTTGAAGTAACTTTTCGTAAAATTTTAGTAAAAATAATTAGCTATGAAAGTAAAACTAAATGAAAAACCTTTTTTACCGGATGGCCGCCATGTGGTAACTATCACCGAAGTGGAAGAGGGTACCAGCGAAAATAAGAATGTTCCTTTTATAAATTGCCGCTTAGAAAACGAAGAAGGTTTTGTAAACCAACGTTTTTACTTAAGTGAACCTGGCCAGCCTATTTTAGCCGGTTTCCTGAAAGCAGCCGGTATTGAAAAAGAAGAAGTAGATACCAAGGAGTTAAAAGGAAAAACTCTTTCCGTAGAAGTAGAAGAACGCAGCTACCAGGATGCGGAAGGTAAAGAAAAAACAATTAAACAAGCCACTAATTTTCAAGTTGCCGGTAAAGCAACTACCTCCAACAAATTTTAAAGTACCAATCAAAAAAAGGAGCACCAACGCTCCTTTTTTATTTATTTTTCGCTGAACAAATAGCCACTTCATTACCAATATACCTGCCAGTAAAAGCACCGGTAACTTCTGCTTTTCGCCGGCAGCTTCCGAAAATTTGCCGAAAATACTTTTTATTTCCTGGGGCAAGCATCTATTTTAGATTTTTAAAGTAAAACTATGGCCGGTAAACGCAAAGCAGCCCTCGGGTTTATTTTTGTAACACTTCTTATTGATGTTATTGGATTCGGAATAATCATTCCGGTAATTCCCAAGCTAATCACTCACTTAATTAATGGCAACTTAAGCGATGCCTCGCGGTACGGAGGCTGGCTCATGTTTGCTTTTTCGGTAATGCAGTTTTTGTTTTCTCCCGTATTAGGTAACCTCAGCGACCGGTATGGGCGGCGGCCCGTCTTACTGATTTCTTTGTTTGGCTTTGGTTTGGATTACTTGTTTGTGGCTTTTGCTCCTAGCTTGGCCTGGTTGTTTGTAGGTCGCTTAATTGCGGGCATTACCGGCGCCAGCATGACTACCGCCGCTGCTTATATTGCCGATATTAGTACCCCCGAAAAAAGGGCGCAGAACTTTGGCATGGTAGGAGCCGCTTTTGGTTTGGGCTTTATTATCGGACCAGTTATTGGCGGGGTTCTGGGGCAGTTTGGGCCGCGAGTTCCTTTTCTGGCGGCGGCAGCTCTTACTTTTATAAATTGGTTGTATGGCTACTTTATTCTACCGGAATCTTTAGCGCCGGAAAATCGCCGGCCTTATAGCTGGAAAAGGGCTAATCCCGTTGGATCGCTGTTACACCTGAAACGTTACCCGGTAATTCTCGGCTTAGTAAGTTGTTTAATTTTTATCTACATCGGGGCGCACGCTACCCAAAGTACCTGGTCGTATTACACTATGGAAAAGTTTAAATGGAACGAAGCTTGGGTAGGATACTCGCTGGGAGCCATTGGCGCCTTGGTCGCCATTGTGCAGGGGGGCTTAATCCGGTATATAAATCCTAAATTAGGGGCTAAGCGTTCGGTTTACCTGGGACTGGCCCTATACACCATTGGCTTTATTTTATTTGCTTTCGCTACCAAAGGCTGGATGATGTTTGCTTTTTTGGTGCCTTATTGTGTGGGCGGAATTGCTGGTCCGGCGGTACAAGGTATTATTTCGGGTCAGGTTCCGGCCAATGAGCAAGGGGAACTGCAAGGAGCTTTAACCAGTCTCATTAGCTTAACTTCCATTGTGGGCCCGCCGCTCATGACTAATTTGTTCGCGTATTTTACCTCGGCAAAAGCCCCGGTTTACTTTCCGGGCGCTCCTTTCCTGATGGGGGCAGTTTTAACTTTAATCAGTTTGTTATTAGCCATGCGGTCTCTGGCCAGTTACCAAGCCAAGCAGCCTGCAACCGTTCCGGAAACTGTTCTTACGGAAGGATAGGGGAATAATTTTATAAAAAGTATACTTATTTAAACTGTTTTAACTTGGAGCCTGTTCCAGTCCCCAGGTTACGGTGCTATCTTGTTTGATGAGTACCCTGTATGCCTCGTGGCCGGCGGGCCTCGTTTGGCTCTCTCGGACGGTTTAGCGAACCTGGGCTCACTCCGTTGCGCCCTGCCTCCTGCGTCGGCACCGGAACGCTAAAAGGTCCTCCATAGCCAAACTGGTGTTAGTTGCTGGTAGCTACTGCTTATTCAATTATCAGTTATAGTTTAAGAATTTGGAAAAACATTTTTCTTGTTTTTTGTGATGATTACTATTTCGATTTCTCTAACCGTTAGAACTAGTTAGTAAGGTAGCCAAGAAGAATTAACACCAGTTTGGCTGTGGAGGGCCTTCTAAGGTTCCGGTGCCGACGCAGGAGGCATGGCGCAACGGAGTGAGCCAAGGTTCGCTAAACCGTCCGAGAGAGCTAAACGAGGCCCGCCGGCCACGAGGCAAACAGGGTACGGCTCCACCGCATCAGCACTGTTCATTGGAGACTTGAAAAGGCTCGAAGTTAAAAACAGTTTATGCATCTTTTTATATAAAATCTAATGCCACCAAAATTTTAAACGTATCTAACACATAAAAAACTCTTATAATAATGGAACCACGTCTTACACTAATTACCCTAGGAGTAACCAATTTAGCCGCATCTACCCAGTTTTACGAACAAAATTTTGGCTGGCGACGACTACCCGCCAGTAACGAAGGTATCGTATTTTTTCAACTGAACGGCATGCAGCTCGCGCTCTTTCCGGACCGCGAGTTAGCTGCCGATGCCGGAGTTGCCGCCGACAATAGAGGATTTAAAAGTTTTAGCTTGGCTCATAACCTGCGGAGTGAACAAGAAGTAGATAAATTAATTCGAGAGTTAGAAAACAAAGGCGTTACTATTGTAAAAAGGCCCCAAAAGGTATTTTGGGGAGGTTACAGCAGCTATGTATCCGATCCGGACGGATTTTTATGGGAAATTGCTTTTAATCCTTTTTTACCTTTGGATGAGAAAGGAAATGTTGTATCCTAATTTTTCTATTTAGAGTTTGTAATGAAGGCTATTATCCGAAATAATTAGAGGAAGAAAAGCATTTATTAGGTTTAAACAGGAATCTTATCAAATTTTGCTGTTATGGTTATCTGCAGGAATACGGAAAACCTAATGACTGCTTTCGTAGTTTAAACCGTAAAATAGCACCGTGAATCAAAATACCTTCGATATTCTTATTATTGGCGCCGGACCAATCGGGCTGGCGTGCGGCTTAGAAGCCCGGCAAGCCGGATACTCGTACCTGATCGTGGAGAAAGGGTGCTTGGTAAATTCTTTGTATAAATATCCGCTTAACATGACTTTTTTCTCCACGGCCGATCGCCTGGAGATTGGGGGAATTCCATTTGCCTCTATCCAGCCAAAACCTAACCGGCCCGAAGCTTTGGAGTATTACCGCCGGGTAACCGATTCGCAAAAGCTCAACGTTAACTTGTTCGAGGAGGTAGTAGCTTTAACATCTGCCGGAGAAAGGTACCAGGTAACAACCTCTAAAGCCACCTATCTGGCCCGACACGTTATTATTGCCATTGGCTTCTACGACGTGCCTAATTTACTCAACATTCCCGGCGAGGATCTCCCGAAAGTAAGGCATTATTATTTCGACCCGCATTTTTATTACAAACAAAAGATAGTAGTAATTGGCGCGAACAATTCGGCGGCCGATGTTGCCCTGGAAACTTTCCGCAAAGGAGCGGAGGTAACCATGATTATCCGGGAAGCAGAACTGGGCCGCATCAAGTACTGGACCAAACCCGATCTGGAAAATCGAATTGCCGAAGGTTCCATTAAAGCGTATTTTCAATCGCACCTCACGCAAATCCGGGAAAGAGAAGTAGAGGTGCAAACCCCAACTGGAAAGATTACTTTAGCCAACGATTACGTTTTAGCCATGACCGGCTACCAACCCCAGTTTGGCCTACTACAAAATTTCGGGATTACTTTGTCGCCGGATTTTAAACGCCACCCGTACTACCATCCTGAAACTATGGAAACCAACTTAAGAAATGTATTCCTGGCGGGAGTTATCTGCGGCGGCATGGATACCCACATTTGGTTCATCGAAAACTCGCGGGAGCACGCCGTTAAAATTATCCGGCACATTCAGGGGCAAAAGCAGGAAGTATAACGAAGTACGTATTATCTATTTCGTTTTTAGAATATGTTTTTAAGTATGCCTGGAAGGATTTAAGAAGAGCAGAGATGGTTGGGAATCCTATTAAATTCTAAAATGAAATATAAAGAGTGGATGGCTACTCTTAATTATTTTACTTGGAACCTTCTCAAGTCTCCAGTTGGCGGTGCTAACGCGGTGGAGCAGTACTCTGTTTGCCAGCACCGGCGGGTTTCGTTTGACCCTTCTGCCCTCTGGGCACTTCTCCTAAAAACTAACGATTAGAACCCTTATTTTCTTATCAGTTCCTGTTTCCCGTTTTCAACTGGGAACTACTGATAGCCGCCAGTTTACAACTGTCAGGAGGCGCAAAACACGTAACTAGGCGAACAGGCGAATATAAATTATTGTTCCGCCAGTTAGAAACGGACGAAATAGAAAGCTCCCAGTTACAAACGGGAACCAGGAAAACGCAGGAAAGATACTTCTTCTAATTACCTGTCCTAATCGTAGTCCTAAAAACAGGGGAGGGGAGGCGGCACTACTTCTTTTCCTTACCTCAATTAATTTAGCAGAATGCTCAAGCACCGCAACCTTAGAAGGCTCTCCATCGCCAAACGGGTGTCCGTTGCCAGTAGTTATTAGTTCTACCAAATAGAGATAGTAAAATTAGGAAGCAAGTCTTGCTTATTTCCATTTGATTGGTAGTAAATGCTGAATACTTTCGGAGAGAAGTGGCTCTGCTGATGGTAGGTTATTAAGTACTCTTGAAAAAGGAAGGAAGCGTCTATAGCGAACGCCCGCGGTTGTGGTTTAAAGGTACTATCGCAAACGTCCTCGTTTGTAACGATTAGGGGTAGGCATCTCGCTAACGCTGGCTAAGGCCAGCCCATAAGAATCCACAAACACGGACGCCTACAACAGCAAGAACAGAATTTAAATAGGTTAGCTTCCAGGGAGTAGAGCAGTTGAGTCCTGTTGGTAAAAGCATTTCTGGCGCGGGTGTCCCGACCGTTTTCTCTCATTCTCCGACCTCTGGCCAGTGGAAATATAAAATTTAAATTTTAAAGAAAGTCTATCGGTTGGCTCGGCCAGAGGCCTACTAATACCAAATAGTAAAAAGTAGCTGCCCTAGAAAGAGCAGTTACTGCTTTCTCAGCCTCTCTTTGGAGACTTAAAAAGGCTCCAAAGAAAAGCCGTCGTAAACGCGACAAGACTCTGTATGGCACCTTCTATTTACTAACTGGTATAAATTATAGCCACGAGCGTAGACGCTCGCGCCACAAAATTGCTTTTACCAGCGGATTGAATGAATTTAGCTTTTAAAGGGAATGCTTACCTTAAGACTTAAAATTCTAAATAGATTCATCATTCAAAATCCCTTCCTAACTTTAGGCCCATTTAAATTTTAGATTTATTCCGGTACGTTTAACAATTAAAATTTTTAGTTTAATTGCTATGCTTTTGAAAAAGACATTAGACCCAATGAAAGAAATAAGTCGTAACGGGCCATTCGGATACCATAACTATCTTTTGTAATAAACTGTAGCTAAGAAAAACTAATACCAGTTTGGCTGTGAAGTACTTTCTATGCTTTCACTGAAACTAAAATACACTTAAATCAAAAAGTTAAATAAAGGAGAAATTATAAAAACAGTAACTAAGAAGAATTGACCCCAGTTTGGCGGTGGAGGGCCTTCTAAGGTTCCGGTGCCGCAGGCATTCCGACGCCAGGAGGAAAGGAAGCTTAGACCCGCCCGGAAAAGCCAAACGAGGCCCGCCGGCCACGAGGCAAACGGGTTACGGCTCCATCGCATCAGCACCGCTGCCTGGAGCCGGGAACCGGCTCCAAGTAAAACAATATGAGTAGCACCATGCCTGCTACAGTAATGAAAGTAAATCAAACTGAACCGCTATTTTTATTATAAAAAAAAATCAAAGCATGCCTTTTACCTTTTCTCATCCCGCCGTTGTTTTACCGCTTTACTATTTGCCTAAAAAATTAAGATCGGTTACCGGGTTAGTAATCGGCAGCATCGTGCCGGATTTTGAAAAGTTCTTCCGGATGAGCATTCACGATGGTTTCAGTCATACCTGGCCCGCTATTTTTTACTTTAATTTACCTTTAGCTGTTCTGCTGAGTTTTGCTTTTCACCAAATAGTTCGGGACCCTTTCATTGATAACCTGCCCTTATTTTTGAAGAGAAAATTGCTGTTCTTTAAAACTTTTGATTGGCTCAGTTATTTCAAGAAACACTACCTGCTGGTTATAGCTTCTATTTTAATGGGGGTTTTATCGCATCTTACCTGGGATAGCTTCACGCATCCCGGTGGGAAATTGGCTATGAGGCTACCATTTTTATCAGAATGGATCGAAGTTTTTAATCACTACATGCTGCTATCTACTTTTTTTGATCGGGTAAGTTCCGTTTTAGGGGAGATAATAATTATAGGAGTGGTTCTAAGCTTGCCCACCCAAAAAATGTCCCGGGGACTAAATAACAAAAAAAAATCTTTCTGGTTTATTACCGTACTACTTACACTGTTAATTATTACTTTAAGATGGTGGGTAGGAATAGAACCGCAATATTTTATCTGGGATTTACTAGTATCGATGATATCTGCTTCCCTGTTAGGTTTATTGATTACTGCTTATGGAATAAAAGTATTTAGCAGTACTAGTAAAATCTGGTAAAGAATAAATTTGGAGCCAGGCTTGCCTTATATAAACCAGAATATTTTATTGGAAAGCGATACCCCTGATACCTTATTTCAACTTGATTCCTTTGTAGTAGAATCCGGAATTATTAAATTCTTACGCCTTCTTTATTACGAGGTAAAGTTTTGAATTAATTTTTGAAGGCGAGAAAATAACCAGACTAAACCATAAAATATATAAAAGTATAATTTGTTGCCAGTGTAAATTTGCGCTGATTTTCAGCAAATAATGGGTTAATATCATTATAGACTACCTGATTTTAAATTTTTCTATCATATTAGCTCTACACTTGGATGGCACCATTTCTTTAACAAATAGTCTATCCGATTTGCATAAGTTAAACTTCCTTATATTAAATCTATTTTGGTTTTACTGCGCTAAATTAATTGGACTTTATAGCAACGTTTTAAAACGGGATGCTGGTCCTACAATGAAAGATACGGCGCTTACTTTGTTTTTTTATTTTATCTCTATTTACACCCTTAGTAATTACTTCTTCTTTCTGGATTTTTCTCCTGGGTTTTTAATTCTTTCCTCCATATTTATTACGTTTTTAATAGTAGCCTGGAAATTCTACTTTCTTGCGCTTAGGCGGGCTCAACGAAGATTTTGGGTAGAACGCACCCGCATTGTAATTTTAGGAGCAAACCGGGCGGGTAGGGAAATAAGTAAATACTTGAATGCGAATCCTCAATTAGGCTATAAAGTAGAGGGGATTTTTGATGATTATGTTCCACCGGTATTAGAAGGCCAAAAGTTGTTGGGTAAAATAGAGGATTGTTTTAATTATATGAAAACAACGGGTATATCGGAAGTATACTGCGTTTTGCCCAATAAAGAAATAAGTCGGATAAAGTTGTTGATGCAAGAAGCAGATAAACTGATGATCCGGTTTAAATTAGTGCCAGACATTAACGATTTTATCGAACACAATGTATTTACCGGCAAAAACCTAAAGTTCTCTTTACTCACACATCGTACGGAGCCTCTGGAAAACAAAGCCAATGAAGTGCGTAAACGAATATTTGACGTGGTTTTTTCTTTATTGGTAGTCGCTGGTCTGCTAAGTTGGTTAATACCTATTTTGGGGTTAATGATAAAGTGGGATTCAAAAGGCCCCGTGTTTTTTAAACAATTACGTTCCGGAAGGGATAACCGACCTTTTTACTGCTTTAAGTTTAGAACCATGGCGGTTAACTACGATGCGGATAGAAAACAAACGCAGAAAGGAGATGCGCGCGTAACCCGAGTAGGCGCCTTCCTCCGGAAAACCAGTATGGATGAACTGCCCCAGTTTATTAATGTATTGCTAGGGGATATGTCGGTAGTAGGGCCCCGGCCCCATATGTTGAAACATACCGAAGATTATTCAGTTTTAATTGATAAATACATGGTACGCCAGTTCCTTACTCCGGGAATTACCGGATGGGCCCAGGTAAATGGATTTAGAGGCGAAACCAAAGAAACGGAATCTATGTCGAAGCGGGTTGAAGCCGATTTATGGTATCTGGAGAATTGGTCCTTATTTTTAGATATCCGGATTGTATTATTAACTGTATGGCAAGCAATGAAAGGCAGTGAAAATGCTTACTAGTTCTTAACTTATGTTAAACAGTTACGGAGTAAAAATAGTACTTAAAAGAAGCATCATGTAACTAATTAGCGAAGAAACGAGGTTATTTCTCCACAAAGCTTTGCTAATTATTCTGGTTATAGAGGCTAATACAAGGCCTAGTAATGCTCCCGTTGTACCATAAACTAAAATCTCTAGTAAACTCATTCTTTATTTTTCAATTTCTAGCAATTTTAACTTTAGCCCTTTTAAACGAAAAAGTTAAATTTTGGTTTCGGAAAACAGCTCTACCTGTTGTGGATTACCTAGGTTTAAACAACTTAGATTTCAACCATAGAAATGTTTCGCTTCGGATAAATAAAGTGGCTCATTCATCTACCCGCAACTTCAATTTTTACGACCTCTATCTTCTTCAAACAACTACTAAATATAGTATTATTTCTATTTTGCTTACGATGCTTTTACCTGACTTGTATTATTTAAACGATATTCTCGTTATTTCTATAACTTTTCAGAGATATTTTTAATAATACCGGCACTTTAAAAATGTATAGCTGTTTATCTGAAGGAACAGTTAAAGTTTGTTTTACAGATAGTAGTTGAATTATAGAAAGATACTTTACTTAAAAGGGAAATTCATCTAGCGATTTTGCGGTAGAAATTATGGATTCATTTAAATTAGGTGTTTATAAGTAAGTTGTATAAAAAGAAGACGGAGATAGTAGTAACTTCTTATTTTTGAAAGTTTACTATTTTGTTTGATGGCAGTATTTATTAAGTAGCCCATAGCGTTATAAATTTGATAAGATGATTCTTTTTAACTGGTGCTTCATAGGTAAACACGCCGGCATACTTAAAATAAATTTTATCTGTAAAAAAATGGAATTAAGTAGCTTATTAGGAACGCTATAAACCTTGATGATTAGATAAGTATTCATACTAACCGGTTATAATCAAGTTCAGCGGAAAAGTAGGAAAGTGCCCGTAATTGTAAGATGAAACAACTTCTTTTAAGTATATTTTTTTATTTCTGCACCCTGGTCGTTTTCGCGCAAGCGCCAGATTTAAAATTTACTCATTTAACTAACGCGCAAGGTTTGTCCCAGAGTACGGTAATGTGTATTCTGAAAGATAAGTTCGGGTTTATGTGGTTTGGTACTATGGATGGGCTAAATAAGTACGATGGTTACAATTTTACCGTGTACCAGCACGACCCTACTAAACCAGGCAGCATTCCGGCTAGCGATATCATGGCGCTTTACGAAGACAAAGCCGGTAATTTATGGGTGGGCACCAACGGTGGAACGTTAAGCCGCTACGATCGGGCCAGCGATACTTTTGTGCATTACCAGGCAAATCCAAAGGATAAGCAAGCCATCAGCGATAAAGCCGTTACCGCTATTTTTGAAGATAGGAAAGGAAATTTTTGGTTAGGTACTATTGCGGGCTTAAACCTGTTCGACCGGAAAACGGGGAAAGCTACCCGGTTTATGGCGGGCCCCCGGAATTCAAACCATTTAAGTAACAGCAGTATTAACGCTATCACCGAAGATACCGCGGGCAATTTGTGGATTGGTACGAATAATGGCCTGAATTGCTTTGATGCCCGGACGAAAACCTTTACTCAATTTCTGCACCACGATAGTAAAGACCAAAGCCTTGCTTACAACTATGTTACTGCTCTGTTGCCGGCCGCTAATGGTAACGTTTGGGTGGGTACCTATGGTGGGTTGGATTTATACAATGCTGATACCAAAACTTTTACGCATTTCCGGCAAAACCCGGGTGCCCCGCATAATTTGAGTAGTAATACCATTTATGCGCTTACCCATGCTGCCCCGGGAAAAATTTGGATTGGCACCGAGCAAGGATTAAATCTCTACGACAGCGAAACCAACCAATTTCAAAGCTACACTAAAAAAGCTTACGACGCAGCCAGTCTGAGTCATAATTCTGTTATTTCGTTGCTCCAGGATAAGCAAGGAATTTTATGGGTGGGTACTAATTCCAGCGGTTTAAATAAATACGATCCCAATTTATCTTCGTTTACCTTATTCCAGAGCCATAACCTGGGTCCGGGGAGTTTAAGTTTTAATATTGTATCCTCCTTTGCTGAAAAAGATAACAATAACGTTTGGATAGGTACGGACGGGGGTGGGTTAAATCTTTTTAATCGGACTACCCGAAAATTCACCCATTGGCTTCCTAAAGCTGGTAACAAAAATTCGCTGTCGAATGCGGCGGTGCTGGCTTTAGTGCAGAGCCGGAAAACCGACAATCTCTGGATTGGTATGTTTGATGGCGGCCTGGACCGCTACAATTGGAAAACAAAAACTTTTACGCATTATAAAGCCGGTAACACACCTTATCATTTAAGCCACAACTCGGTATTCCGGTTACTGGAAGACCAGCAGGGTAACATCTGGATTGGTACCGGTGGCGGCGGATTAAATAAGCTGGATGTTAAAACCCAAAAAATTACCCGCTACCAGTACGATCCGGCCAACTCCAATAGTCTTAGTAGCGATTATATCCGGGCTTTGTACCAAGACAAAAACGGAAATATCTGGATTGGTACTTATTCGGGTAGTCTGAATAAATTGAATCCCCAGACACAAACCTTTACGCGGTACAATAAAGAAAATAGTAATCTGAGCCACGATGTAGTTATATCCATAACCGAGGACCGGCAGGGGAATCTGTGGGTAGGTACCATGGGCGGCGGCTTAAACGTCTTGAACAAGAAAACAAACAAGTTTACTTCTTTTAAGGAAGAACAGGGTTTACCCAGCAATGTTATTAATAGCATTGTGGAAGATACCGCTGGTTTTTTGTGGTTGAGCACCAATAACGGAGTAAGCCGGTTTCATCCTAAAAACAAAACGTTTAAGAATTATAGTCCTTACAATGGTTTGCAAAGTTACGAATTTACCGATGGGGCGGGAATGATTACCTGGGATGGAGAAATATATTTGGGGGGTAGTAACGGTTTTAACGCATTCCGGCCCGAGCAAATAGTAGATAATAAGAATGTGCCGCCGGTTATACTTACCGATTTGAATTTATTTAATAAATCGGTGAATATTGGGGGCAATTCTCCTTTGCAGCAGCATATCAGCCAGACCAAAACCATTACTTTGCCGTACGACCAGGCCGTTTTTGCACTGGAATACGCTGCTCTGAGTTATACCATTCCCGAGAAAAACGAATATGCTTACCTTCTGGAAGGCTTTGATAAACAGTGGAACCACGTAGGAACAGAGCGAAAAGCTACCTATACCAACCTCGATCCGGGTACCTACATTTTCCGGGTAAAGGCGGCCAACAACGATGGAGTCTGGAATCCGGAAGCCACCACTTTAGAAATAATTATTGCTCCTCCTTACTGGATGACCTGGTGGTTCCGGCTGCTGCTAGCCGGGGTGGTAGTGGGAGGCATTTTTGCTTTTTACCGCAGCCGGTTACAAATTATCCGGGAGCAGCAAGCCAAACTAGAGCAGCAAGTACAGGAACGTACGGCTCAGGTAAGTCACCAGAAAGAAGAACTGGAAAGCCAGGCTGTTCATTTAAAACAGTTGAATGAGCAATTACAAGACCAGCAGGAATACGAAAAACAAGCCAAAGAAGAGGCCGAGCAAGCTCGTCAGGAAGCCGAAAAAGCCAACCAGGCCAAGAGTATCTTTCTGGCTACTATGAGCCACGAGATCCGTACACCGTTAAATGGGGTAATTGGGATGACTGCTTTACTCGCGGAAACGAACCTGGATGCTGAACAACGCCACTTTACCGAAATTATTAGCCACTCGGGTAAAAACTTACTTTCCGTCATTAACGATGTGCTCGATTTTTCAAAAATTGAATCGGGCAAGATGGAATTGGAACAGCAGCCTTTCCAGTTGCGGGAATGCCTGGAAGAAGTGTTGAACATGTTTGCGAATAAGGCCGCCCAGCAAAAATTAGAGTTACTTTACGATCTCGATTTCAGTTTACCCGACTACATTGTGGGGGATTACAGCCGTCTGCAACAAATTTTAATAAACCTGGTCGGCAACGCGGTTAAGTTTACTTCCGAAGGCGAGATTGTGGTAACCGTAAGGCCGGTACAAAAATTAGAAAATAACCAATTAGAACTAAGCTTTACCGTACAGGATACGGGAATTGGCTTTTCGCCGGAAAAATCCGCGCATTTATTTCAAGCCTTTTCTCAACTCGATTCCTCGACTACGCGCAAGTTTGGCGGTACGGGTTTAGGTTTGGCTATTTGCAAAAGATTAGTAGAATTAATGGGCGGCCAGATTAGCGCTGCTAGTGAACCTGGGGAGGGCACTACTTTCCGGTTTACTCTGTTTACAACAGCGGCTACCAATCTTACTACCGAAAAAATAACTTTTGAGAAAGGCCTGAGTGGTAAAAATATTTTGGTAGTTGCCCCGAATGCCACTTTTAGGCAGTTACTGCACCAGCAACTAGCCTACTGGCAGTATAAACCCGTTGTGGTAGCATCCGCCCGCGAAGCGCTCGCGGTGGTGAAAGAACAAACTTTTGCTGCGGTACTCACCGACCGGCAATTACCCGGTATGGACGGGGTGTCCCTGGCCCTGGCTTTGCGGCAGCAATATCCTAATCTGCCGCTTATTTTGTTTTGTAATTTAGGCAGCGATCTGGATGCGGAAGCACGTACCCTTTTTAGCTGTATCTTGAATAAACCGATAAAGTACCAGGCTTTACAGCAAGCATTAATTGATGGTCTGGAACAAAGGCTACCTGAAGCCCAGTCTTCGCCAGCAGAACATAAGCTTTCGGAAAAATTTGCCAATCAATATCCGTTGCGCATTTTAGTGGCCGAAGATTACCCCATTAATCAGTTATTTGCCCGGATGGCGCTGGAGCGTTTGGGTTATGCAGTTAAAATGGCTGAGAATGGTTTACAAGTGCTCGCCGCCTGCGAACAAAACCGCTACAACGTGATACTCATGGACGTGCAAATGCCCGAAATGGATGGTTTAGACGCTACCCGGGCTATTCGGGCGCAGGTGGGTAGTCCGCAGCCGTACATTATTGCCACTACGGCCAGCGCCCTTGCCGAAGACGAGCAAGCTTGTATGCAAGCCGGTATGAACGCCTATATTAGCAAACCGATCGATCTGGATGAACTGATGCAGGCTTTACAAAAAGCTTCAGTGGTAATAGAGCAGGAAGAAGCGGAGCGCGTAAAGGGTTAGAGCGTCATGTTATTTTTTATTCAAATTTTATCAGACTCCGCTTAAAGAGCACTTTTTTATTTTAAGTTTAATACCTGTTTGACTGTAGAGCGTTTTCAAGTTTCCAGTCAAAGGTATTGATGCAATTTAAAAGTCCTTCTTCGGAGGGGGTAGGGGAAGGATACCTTGAATTTGTGAATAATTTTCGTGGGATCTTTTCCAGTCTTCAGGCAGCGGTGCTATCTTATTTGAACGGTAACCAGCTTGCTTCCTGGCCAGCGGGCCTCGTCGTTCCGACTGTTGTCTGTTCTGCTAACTACCGCTTTTCTGACTTCTCCTTTATTTATCTTTTTTGTTCTAAGAGTAGCTTAGCTCTAGTGTAAGCGTAGCGTAGAAGGCCCTCCACAACCAAACTGCTGTCAGTTATTCTTAGTTACTGATTGGTTATAAGCCATTTTATCTGCCATTCTGAAAGAATCTATTTTGATTAGGTAGGTAAGTGGCTATTACACTAAAACGCAATATTTATCTTCATAACCACTAATCCAAAGAAAGCCGTTTATAGGCAGGTGTTGCGAACTATTTAGAAGTAAGGCTTCAATAGTGTTTTGAAAATAGAGGTAAACCCGAAATTTTTGCCGGGAAATAGTATTATTACATTTGCTTTACTACGAACGTTTCACTCAAGTACAGGTATCTATTGAAAGGGAAAAGAAAGGAATGATAGAAGCCAGGAAAGGATTTGGAATAAGTAAAAGAATGGAATCCTTAATGGAAATTCATTGTAGCCCACTCGTTTAATTCAGCTAAGAAGATTCCTTTTGATTGCCAAGTTTTAAAGTAAAAGTTCTGGTAGGAAAAGTACGGCGATAAGCTTTTACCAGCAGGAAAATTTTAAAAATTTAATCTTTTAAGAGAGCCTCTCTCCACCCAAAACTTAATCCGCCCAATAAGGTTTTTTTCTTGCCGGGAAAACCGGGGCTTCCTGGCCAATCATTTCCAGCAGCGAAGCTTCGATGGTTTGGCAAATGGTATTCAGGGGCAGGTCATTCGGTTCTACGCCGAAGGGTTCTTCAATTTCGGTAACAATAGCATCCAGGGCGATAAAGGTGTAGCCCACAAATACCGTCATGATGGGAGTCATCCAACCAATGCTGTCAACCAGGCCAAAGGGCAGCAAAAAGCAATAAATGTACACGGTGCGGTGCAGCAGCACACTGTAGGTGTACGGGATAGGAGTGCCGGCAATCCGTTCGCAACCGCCCACAATGGCTGAGAGCTGATTCAGGTTGTGGTCGAAAGCGGCTTGGGTGATAGAATCTATCTGGCCTTCGGTTTTAAGTTGCTGTATCCAAAGCCCCATTTCCTGCAACAGCCGAATGGGTTTAAACTTTACTTTTTGTACGGCCTGGGCCAGGTCGAGGGGAAGCAGGCGTTGTAAATCCGGGGTAGCACTGGTGCGGCGCAGTTGGTGTTTGAGGGCGTAGGCAAAAGAAATAACCAGGCGGGTAAAAAAAACTACTCGCTCGGACTGCGCAGGTAAATTAGTTAAGGTAAGCGCCTGACGGGTGAGCGACCTAGAGTCAATGAGTAAGGCGCCCCAGAGTTTGCGGCCTTCCCAGAAACGGTCGTAGCTGGCGTTGTTCCGAAAACCCAGAAAAATAGCCAAGGCAATACCAATTAA
The DNA here is from genome assembly GCF_003023845.1 of Adhaeribacter arboris. Taxonomy (NCBI): domain Bacteria; kingdom Pseudomonadati; phylum Bacteroidota; class Cytophagia; order Cytophagales; family Hymenobacteraceae; genus Adhaeribacter; species Adhaeribacter arboris. Next base: position 5,832,112 of record NZ_PYFT01000001.1, read on the forward strand.
AGTAAAAGGCGTCGGGTTCAACGGAATTTTGTACGCGAAAAACTGTCCCCGGAAATACACAATCAACGAAGAAAGCAGCAACAAGGCCACTAAACGCGGGAAAATCTCCGGCAGCACCGATCCGTGCCACACAAACAGCATCCGGAACCAATTACTTTTTTCTTTTATAATCATGGCAAGAATTTGGCCGGCAAACTTAGGAAGGCATTCTTGAAAAACCTACGGAATGTTACTGGCTTAAGTAGTTTAACCGTTGGTAGAAGGCGCATAGTTTAAAACGGGCAACATATTGCTACGCCGCTAAAGTTTAGAAGAAGAAATGAGCAATTGGATACTAACAACCATTAAGAAGGCCGCTGGCCATTTAGAACAACTTAAAAGAAAATTCGTGCATTCACGTAATAGAAAAGGAAAATAGGAGAACCATTAGCATCTCCATTTCTGACTTAGAATATAATAAGTTCGGTAAAAAACGGACCAATTAAGTTTCTCTGACTTTATAGATTTAGTAAGTAAAGAATTAACCCGTCAAAATTTAATTAAAAGCATAGAACTGGCAGAAAAATATAGTCTGGCTACATTATCTAGGGAAGACATAACCAAAGAAGTAAAAGCAGTAAGAAGAAATGCAAAGAATAATCCTGGACACTAATGTTTGTAGGAGAATTTAATCTGGCTTTTTAGCTTCATTCAAAACCTTATTAGAATAGTATTTGATAAACCAATCCGGAACTTTCGAATCATCTAGTTTGTCCCAAACCTTTTTACCTTTTACTACTTTAAAATGAGCAAACGGTTCAAATACATCTTGCGCAGAAGTATCCGTTGAATTATCAAAAAAGAAAGCCTGGTAAGCAATTTGAGCCGCTTCGAATAATAAATCCAGGGAAAGGTAATATCTTTTTACAATTTTATCGGGTGGTACATCGTGGCCCCCTTTGGCTTTCCTGACTTCTACCCGGTATTTGTTTACTTCCGGCGAGTTAGTAGAAACAAAATAAAGATATACTTTATAACCGGCTTGGGCAGCTTCCTTCATGATAGCTAATTTAGAAGAGTGGGAAAAAACCGTTTCGAAGGAAAACTTCTTCCGGATTGCCAATAATTTCTTTCGAAGAAAATCAGCAATTATTTGCGCCAGACGTTCCCGTGTCTCTTGTCCTAAATGTTGTAAAATAATTTGATTGTTGGTAAGCTTAAAACAAGCCAGAAAAGTAACTGTGGTAAAGTTATTATTAATCAGGCCAGAAGAAATGGCTATTTGCGTAAATTCTTCTAATGTTACCTGAACCTCATAAGTATTAAAAGTAAATTTATTCAGAAGTAAAGCTTGCGCAATATCGTCGGCGTTTACGTAAATACCGAAATCTACCTTTTTATTTTCAACCTTGTAAGCTTTTACGGCATTAATAATGGTGCTTTTACCGGAACCGTTCGGTCCGGCAAACACGCGTAATCGTAAAGTAGAATTAATCGAGGGCAATGGGCCGCGAGCGGTTTACGGGTTCAGTAGGTAACAATTGGGTAATAGTACCGTTTTTATCTTCCCGCACTACCCAGCCATTTTCGGCTTTTATCACAAAACCTTTTATTTTCATGGCTTCCTGGGAAGCTTTTCTAACGGCAGGGCTGGTTGCCCGTACCAACACCTCTTTGGTTAAAGAATCGTTTTCCTCGTTACTTTTATCTATATGTAACTTCTTCTTTTTAACTTTCATAGCTTGAAGATACGAATAATAAAGGAAATTGGCTATTGTCTCCCATAATAGAAGTAAGTTGCTTTTTTTTCCATTTAGCCAAACGTGCAAGTAACGACAAATAGCTATGGCGCCAGGTAAGTCATTTTCTTAGATTGGACGGGTGAAAGAGCGGGCATCGATGAGATAAGTAAGGCGTCCCAGAGTTTGCGGCCATCCTGGAAAAGCTCATAGCTGGCATTATTCCGGAAGCCTAAAAAATGGCCAGGGCAATACCAATTAAAGTAAAAGGCGTCGGGTTCAGCGGAATTTTATACGCAAAAAACTGTCCCCGGAAATACACAATCAACGAAGAAAGCAGCAACAAAGCCACCAAACGCGGGAAAATCTCCGGCACCACCGACCCGTGCCACACAAACAACATCCGGAACCAATTACTTTTTTCTTTTATAATCATGGTATGAATTTGGCCGGCAAATTTAGAGAAGGATTGCCGGAAAACCTACCAATTTGAACTTAGGAGATATAGCCTATTTGAGTTTAGTTAAGATTCTTGGAAAGGTACTTGACTTCTGCTCTAAAAAGATAAACCAAATTTATATATTGAGAACTATTATTTTTTACCACAAACCTAATTGGTTATAGATTGTCCAGTTTAGAGGATCACCAATGATACCACTTTCATATCTTTGACTTACCCAGTTAATGAATCTTTCACCTAGCTTATAATCAAGCTTCTTTTCAAAATCCCTGCTTTTGCAACAAAGACTAATAAACTCACTTGGAATTTTAAAATGTTTATTACCAAAATAATAAAACGTATCTGAAATTAAGACATATTTACCGCTTAAAGCCCTTGTAAGATTTGCTTCATTAATTAAGCCATTTTCAAAGCTATGGTGAGAGTCAGTATGGCACCAAATATTACTTTCATTTTTGTAATATATGTTGTCGCCATATATTTGAGCTAAACTACCATTTAAAACGGGCTTTTTACATGAATAACCAGGTGAAGACCAATACTCTTCATAAGTAATTTTACCAGTTACCTTCATTAAAAAGATTAGATGGTTGATTAAACCAATTTCTTTTGCTCCTGTTCCTATAATCCAATCATTAATGTTTGCAGCTTTTCGAATTTTAGGCTTGCAATTAGCCAAAGTACAAATACCAAAAAATGGATTTGGTGCAAAACCATAATCACGGACAATTTTATAAGAATAAAAATCCATAAATTATTGGCATTTAACTCGTTCAAGGGACCAGTTAGGTGTGCCAGGGGTACCATCATGGTTACACCAACCAATATCTTTACCTTCTAAAGCATCAATAATTTTACCTGAGTTCATACCAGTTAACCCATGACCGTAACGCTTTGCAGAAAAAATACTCCAAATTACTTCTTTTGGATCGAATTGGGTTATAATCGCACTTATTATTAATAATAAGAGGTAAATTTTAATAGCACCTAAATAAGATTTCTGCGTCTTTATTGAAGCAAGATTTGCGGAAAAGTATAAACTTGAATAGCCTTTTGGATCCATATTTTAATGGTAACTCTTTAATATTTTATTTTGAGCTTTATACTAGTAATCAGTTCTAAATTAAAATAGATTGTTGAAGTATTATATAATGAATTCATTGTTAGTTAACACTCTCTATATCCTCCCTTGAAAACCTCATTCACATGCCAAGCCGTAAAGTTTGGGCTGGGGTAAAAAGCTTTTTTCTGTGGTGGTTTAATGTACTTGCCGTGGTGTTGAATTAACCATTCATTAGCTCCTTGCCCATTTACTTCATCCGATACTAACATTTGTAATTCATAATTTAAAGTAAAAGCACCCAGGTCGAACAGCTTGTGGTGGGTGGCACATAAGGCTAAACCGTTTACTTCTTCGTCTGGTCCACCAGCCTGGTGCCATTTAATATGAGCTGCTTCCAAAGCTAAAATCTTATTTTTGAGGCGCACGCTAAAGCCGCAAACGGCACATTGGTATTCATACGCTTTTAAAACATTTTCTCGGAAAAGTGGGTCACGTCTCCGTACTGGTCTTGAAACAGATGGATTAAAGGTAATTTGTAATCCTACTGCATCCAGAATGTCCTGGTGAATAGTTTCCGGAAAATTTTGCTCCAGTATAAGTTCGGCAACACTACTTAGTAGGCTTGGATTCTTTTTCAAATGCTGCACTATCTCGTCCGGAAATTTTCCTTGCACATCGTTAGATAAAAGATACTTAGAAGTATAATCTTGTTTGGTGTTCAGCAACTCTGGCTTGTTAAACTGCCACAAGCCATCATTAGCTAACCGAATAAATGGGAAAGTGCTATAAATTGTTTTCCGGGGAGGACCAAAATCTACTAACAAATCTTTTAATCTTGGTTCTATAGTAGCGTAGGGTATAAAGCCTGCATTGCCTCTTTGAATTTCACCAAGTGCTAAAAGCATTAAGAGCGGTTTATGGGGCGCTCTGGTACCTTTACTTTGCCAGGTTTTTATACTTTTAAACTGCTCAAGAATATTTTGTTCTTCCATTCCTACGGTATCTTTTCAAAGTACTCAGGAAATTTAATTATTCTAAATTTAGGCACTTAAAAATGAGGATTATACTAAATACCCCATAAAAGAACTTATTAGTTAACCGCTTACCACAGATCATGCACCAGCGGCTTAATCCTCGCCTCGTAAATAGCTTTTACGCCTTCCAGTTGTCCGAGGGTGAGGTCGGGGACTTCCAGGGCTTGCAGGTTAGAGGTGAGCTGGCTGGGTTTGGAGGCGCCCGGAATAATGCAGCTTTCAGCCTCGAACATTAATATCCAACGCAGGGCTACGGGAGCTAAATTTTTCTGGTCCGGGAACAGTTTTTTATTGTTTCGCTACGGCTTCTGGATTTTAATTATTAATGTACGGGTTCCGCTAACAAGATTTCGGCTGGTATACCTAGGCCTTGATGTAATTTTCGGGCCATTTCTATGGTTAAATCGCGGTGCCGGTTTAAGATGCGGGAAACCGCCGTTTTATCGCCAATATAGGATATTAAATCTTTGTCTTTTAATCCCAGATCTGCCATTCTTGTTTTTATAGCCTCAATAGGGTCCGGATTGGGTATGGGATATTTTTCTGATTCGTATTCCCGCACCAGCAACACCAATAATTTTAGTTCTTTTTCTTCATCGGTGTTTGGTTTCGCATCAAAAATTATGTCTATTCTAGCGAGAGCAGCTTCGTATTCCGCATCGTTCTCAATAATTTTATATGTATTCATGGTTTAAAAGCTTACAGTTTACTAGAGTTAGTTTTTGTTCAACCAGGACCGTAAATATCAAATAGTTTTGGCATCTAATCGGTCATAATCTTTATACGGGCCAAACCATTTTACCATTAAATTTTTGTGCCTGAAACCAATTCGAACAATTAATTGGTAATGATTGCCTTTAATATTAAAAACAAATCTATTATCGCCCACTAAATCAGCACTCGGGTAAGTTTAAGGTAACATTAAAATCTTCTCCCCAAATACCTTCCCTATTTTTTTATAATAAAAGCTTTAATCTTAAAGCTTTCCTCTGTTCTGGAATTTCTCTTGATTATTTTAGAGCAGCATCTTTATACTTACGCGCCAGCCCATTTATTTTAACTTATTTATTACATCCTGCAAAACAGAATCAAACCTGTCTATAGGTTGTAGCCAACTAGGTAAGTCTTTATTAATCCAACCTAATACGGTGCGCATTTCTTGGTGAGCTTGCTGTAAGTGGGTAAAGCGCCAGCAAATAGGCTCGTTATGGAAAACGCGGTTACGCAGATTGCGGAAGTTATTTAGAGGAGCGGATACGTTTTTTCGCTGTTTTTGTACCTTGGGTAAATTAGGGAAAACCCGGCGTAAATCTTTCCAGAGGGTTCGTTCGAACTCGGCATTAAATAGACGCACCCAAAAGCCTAAGGTTAGCTCGGCTACTACTTTGGGTGGAGTAACTAATTCGTTCCGACGGGTAATTTGTTGCTGTGCTCCCGTAATATCTTTATTCAATTTGGCTAAGCCCGGAGTAGTTGAAAAATGACTGTACCAATCGGAAACGCCAAATTTATGTATCAACTCCCGGTTTACCGCATTCCGTAAAGCTACTTCTAAAGTAGACAACACGGGGTATAATGCCTCCGAAATCTGAATATTACATTGGTAATGCCGTAAGGCTTTTGCTTCGTCGCCGGGGGGGCGCGGCAAAGTATTTCTGCATCCTTTCAGCGGAAAAAACTTTTTCTACGTATTGCTTGTTCATTAAGAGTACAATATAATATATTTGTGCAGCAGTCCCGGTACTTCCTCTCCCAGATAGTAGATGCTGGTGACGAAGCCGGGTTTTTTATTTTAGTACTTCCGCCATTATCCTGTCCATTTCTGCTTCTAAAGCTAATATTTCTTAGCAGATTTTTTCTAAGCTGCGCGGCTGCTTGTACTGGTGGAAATGTTCGGTAAAGTTAATTTCGTAACCCACTTTGGTTTTGCCGTGGTCAATCTAGGCATCCAGCAAGTGTGGTTTTACTTCCCGCTCAAAATATGCTTCTATATCTTCTTTTACAAGCACATTCTCAGAATCGCGCAAATCGGATTTAAATCTTACCTCATCTCTATTTGTAATGAATAGTTAACTCTTACCACCGATCATGCACCAGCGGCTTAATCTTAGCTTCGTAAATGACTTTTACGCCTTCCCGTTGCTCCGGCGTGAGGTCGGGTACTTCCAGGGCTTGCGGGTTTGAGGTAAGCTGGCTGGGTTGGGAGGCGCCCGGTATAATGCAGCTGACGTCCTCGTGCAACAATATCCAACGCAGGGCTACAGGGGCTAAATTTTCCTGGCCCGGAAACAATTTTTTAATTTCCGCTACTGCTTCCAGGCCAGTATTATAATCGAGGCCCGAGAAGGTTTCGCCTTGGTCGAAGGCTTCGCCGTTGCGGTTAAAGTGGCGGTGGTCAGTGGGCGAGAAGTGCGCTTCCGGACGGAACTTACCGGTGAGCAGGCTACTAGTTTGAGAAGTAACCTGTTTTGCCGGCCCCGACAGGGCAGTCGGGCGGTCGTTTATCCTTTTCCCGCTGGGCGGCGAAATGTTACGGCGTAACACCAGATTCGCTAAAGGTCCTCCTCACCCCAACGAATGTAGTTTCTTCATAGTTACCGTTTTGCTTAACTTCTTGCTACTCGTTTATTTTAGATCAGTAAGGTTCATTATGTAATTATTATCCTGTTATTATCTAGAAAGAACTACGAATAGTGTTTGGAGAACAGGGCAAGTAAAACCTTCAAATGGAAAAGTGCTGAAGACAGGGCATTTTCACCGTAATAACAAAAAACAGCTTGCCGCATATTTACAACTAAGAAAGGTTAAAAAGAACAATAGCCAAGAACAAACTACATCCGTTTGGGCGAGAAGGGCCTTCTAAGGTTGTGGTGCGAAGCATTCCGACGTCAGGAGGAAAACAAGCTTAGACCGCCCGACTGCCCAAACGGGGCCCGCCGGCCAGGAGGCACGCACGGACCGTAACTGACCATTGGCACCGAAAACTGGAAAGATGTAATCTTTCCACAGAACAACAGAAAAAATGAGTATAACAAAAATCTTCATTTCATATAAGCTGATTATAAAAACTTTATTCTTAAGATTAAGGATTATTTCCGGCAAAATATTTTTCCGTAAATCCGTAATAACAAAAATTTAACTTTACTGCATGGAAAACCCGATGGTACCAGGAGAAATGCCGGCAATAAACTTTTATCCTTTGGGAGATGCGGCGCTTGTTCTGGAATTTGGCGATCACATTAACCGATTAATTCACGGGTATATTCAGGCGTTTACTACTTACCTGGACCAGCATCCTTTTCCGGGCCTGGTGGAATACGTGCCGGCCTTTACTACTTTAACCGTTTATTACGATCCATGGGTAGTTAGCCAACAAGGGCTCCAAAATCCTTACCACACCGTTGCGGCTTATTTAACGGAAATGCGGGCACACGTAAAAGTTAATCCGGAGGAACCAGCCCCCAAAGCAGTAGAGATTCCGGTGTGTTACGGCGGCAAATATGGTCCCGATCTGGAATATGTGGCCAACTTACACGGCCTAAAACCCAAAGAAGTTATTGCCCTGCATACCCAAACGACTTACCTGGTGTACATGATTGGTTTTGCGCCCGGCTTTCCGTACCTGGGGGGCATGGCGCCCGAAATAGCGGCGCCCCGCAAAGACAAGCCCCGGGCCAAGGTGCCGGCAGGTTCGGTGGGTATTGCGGGTAAACAAACCGGCGTGTATCCTATTCAAAGTCCGGGTGGTTGGCAATTAATTGGCCGGACACCCCTATTGCTGTTTAATCCGCACCGCGACCAGCCCAGCTTATTGCAGGCCGGCGATGTGATCCGGTTTGTGGCTATTACCGAAAAGCAATTCGAGAAAAAAAAGGCCGTGGCAAATGGGCATTAAAATTATTAGTTCGGGTTTACTCACTACTATTCAGGATGTGGGACGGTACGGGTACCAGAAAGAAGGTATTATTGTGAGCGGTCCCATGGATGCTTTTGCCCTACGGGTTGCCAACTTGCTCGTAGGAAACGAAGAAGGGGCGGCGGCCATTGAAATTACTTTCCTAGGGCCCAAAATTTTGTTCGAAGCCGACCATCTTATTGCCATTACCGGGGGGGATCTCTCGCCGACGATTAACGGCGAAAAAGTAAAAATGAACCGCCCCATTTTTGTACCGCAAGGCAGTTTGCTGCAATTTGGGGCGCCAGGCTTGGGCAGCAGGGCTTACCTGGCTATTTCCGGCAGCTTTACTTTACCCAAGGTGTTAGGCAGTTATGCTACTTTTTTAAGAGCCGAGGTAGGTGGCTTTAAAGGGCGATTTCTCCAGGCCGGTGACTTTTTGCCGGGTCCGGGTCCCACGGTTACCGGAGAAAAGTTGTTAGGAAATTTACTTAAAAATAAACCTAAATCAGAATGGACACAAGCTTCCTGGACGCCAATCCCCCTGCTTTTCCCGCACCTGGAACAGAGCCCTACTTTGCGGGCAATTAAAGGGCCGGAGTTTCAATTGTTTACCCCAGCCAGTCAGCAGGCCTTCTGGGAACAGGAATTTACGGTTACTACCGATTCCGACCGGATGGGGTATCGCCTGCAGGGAGTGCCTTTGTTATTACAGGAGCCAAAAGAAATGATTTCCAGTGCGGTAACTTTTGGTACGATTCAGGTTCCCCCGAAGGGCACCCCATTGCCTTGCTCGCCGACCACCAGACTACCGGCGGTTACCCCCGTATCGGCCAGGTTATCACCGCTGATTTTTCGAAATTAGCCCAGGTTCCTTTAGGGCAGAAAATCCGTTTTCGGGAAATTTCACTGGAAGAAGCGCAATATCATTATATTAAACAGGAAAAGAATATTCAGGAAATTAAACAGGCTATTGGGTATAAGATTAGGTTTTAAATTTTATTTCTTGCTTTGTTTAGAAGAATTTAGCCGTTCATCTTTTGAAAGATTGCATCTTTCAAGATTGGGGTCTAATGCGATTTAACGGTCCTTGTTGGCTCTTGGCCGCGGGGCCCCGTTTGGGCAGTGAGGGCGGTCGCTCTTCCTTTCCTCGCTGCGCTGCGCAACACCGGAAACGCTAAAGGCCCTCACTGCCCAAACTGACGTAATTTATTCTTTGCTACCATTTATCTTACTTTTCCTTATTACGAGTTGGCCTTTGTTTCAAAATATGGATGAATAATTCTGTAATAGTTCTATAGTAGAATTTATATTATCTGACTTTCTGCCTTTATGGGATCAGTTTTTTCTTAAATTTTATTACCATTTTGCCAAAGTGAAGGCCTTATTTAGCTTACTGTAACATTTGTCCCATACTTTCTAAGGGTTAAATTTCCCACCGTATTATTATTTAAGCTTATCTACGGGCTCGAAGTGGCTTTTTGGTGGATGTTGTTTAATCAATCTCTTATGAAACTCAAATGTGAGGGCGGTCGCTCTTCCTTTCCTCGCTGCGCTGCGCAACACCGGAAACGCTAAAGGCCCTCACTGCCCAAACTGACGTAATTTATTCTTTGCTACCATTTATCTTACTTTTCCTTATTACGAGTTGGCCTTTGTTTCAAAATATGGATGAATAATTCTGTAATAGTTCTATAGTAGAATTTATATTATCTGACTTTCTGCCTTTATGGGATCAGTTTTTTCTTAAATTTTATTACCATTTTGCCAAAGTGAAGGCCTTATTTAGCTTACTGTAACATTTGTCCCATACTTTCTAAGGGTTAAATTTCCCACCGTATTATTATTTAAGCTTATCTACGGGCTCGAAGTGGCTTTTTGGTGGATGTTGTTTAATCAATCTCTTATGAAACTCAAATATGAGAGCAAATGGAAGTATAATTTAAAATTGGTTTCAGTTCGGTCCAAGGATAGGATGAGTAAAGTATTTTCTACTAACCTTTTTTAGAAGTTCCTTTCTAAAAGTACGTAGAGCTTCCACCTTTAATAGAATTGACCTCGTTAGTAAAAAAACTAAAAGTATAAACTAACAGCAGGAAACTAAGATAAACAGTAGCAAAGAACAAATTACATCAGTTTGGGCAAGGAGGGCCTTTAGCGTTTCCGGTGTTGCGCAGCAACATTCCGCAGCGCAACGAGGAAAGGAAGAGCGACCGCCCGACTGCCCAAACGAGGCCCCGCGGCCAGGAGCTAACAAGAACCGATAAATTATAGTAGCACCTCAACCTGGAAAGATGCAATCTTTCAAAAGAAAAACGGCTACGTAGTAATATTTTTAAATTATCCATAACTCTTTAACTTGCCTCCACAGAGAAAAGGAATCGCAATACAACACTTTAAAATAAACTCTAAATGAGCCAAACTTTATCCGTGGATTTAAACTGTGATATGGGAGAAAGCTTTGGCGCCTACCAACTCGGTAACGACGAAGCTATTTTACCCTTTGTGAGTTCCGTAAATATTGCCTGCGGATTTCATGCCGGCGACCCGGCTGTAATGAAGAAAACCGTAAACGTAGCGTTGCAGCAAGAGGTAGCCATTGGTGCCCACCCGGGCTTACCGGATTTAGGAGGGTTTGGACGCCGTGAAGTAGCCGTTACCCCCGAAGAAGTGTACGACATGGTGATTTACCAGGTAGGGGCCTTGGCGGGGTTCATAAAAGCCGCCGGAGGCACCTTGCACCACGTAAAACCCCACGGCGCTCTTTACAACATGGCGGCCGTAAATCTGCCTCTAGCCCAAGCTATTGCCGAAGCCATTTATAGAGTTAACCCAGAAGTTTTTTTATACGGTTTAGCCGGAAGCGCCCTAGTGCAAGCCGGACAAAACATTGGTTTGCAAACGGCTAACGAAGTTTTCGCCGACCGAACGTACCAAGCAAATGGAACCTTAACGTCGCGGCGACAACCCGATGCGCTTATTACCGATGAACAACAGGCTTTAAATCAGGTAGTGCAAATGGTGAAAGATAATACCGTCCGGGTGCAGGATGGCAGCATTATTCCGATTAAAGCCGATACCATTTGCATTCACGGAGATGGAAAGCACGCCGTAACTTTTGCCCGAAAGATTAACGAAACGCTGCAACAGGAGAATATAGCTATTCGGGCGGCCAACAGCAGTAGAATTGCATGAAGCCGGCAAGTAATTGGAGCGTGCTCCTGGGAGCGGCTTTTTTAATGGCAACCTCGGCGGTAGGACCTGGTTTTTTAACCCAAACCACGGTTTTTACCCAATCTCTGGGCGCTAGTTTTGGTTTTGTTATTTTGGCCTCCATCATTATCGATATTGGCGTACAATTAAATATTTGGCGCGTGATTGCGGTTGCGGAAAAGCGAGCGCAGGATATTGCCAATGCCGTGTTACCGGGTTTGGGTACTTTTATTTCTCTTTTAATTGTGGTGGGTGGACTGGCTTTTAACATCGGGAATGTAGCCGGCGCTGGTTTGGGATTACAGGTGTTACTCGGCATTTCGGCAGAATGGGGAGCAATTTTATCGGCGGGTTTGGCTATCGGTATTTTCCTGGGGAAAGAAGCAGGTAAAGTCATGGACCTGTTTGCTCAAATTCTAGGCATACTGATGATTCTTTTAATCTTGTACGTAGTTCTTACGGCACATCCGCCCGTTGAGGAAGCCTTCGTGAAATCCTTTGCTCCCGATAAATTTGATTTAACGGCTATTATTACCTTAGTAGGAGGAACGGTAGGGGGCTATATTACTTTTGCGGGCGGGCATCGGTTATTAGATGCCGGTTTAAAAGGAACAGCTGCTTTATCCCAGGTTAAAATCAGTGCCATCTCGGGAATAACCGTTGCTTCTCTTATCCGGATTTTATTGTTTTTAGCTTCTCTGGGCGTGGTTACGCAAGGTTTGCTCATTGATGCAACTAATCCGCCCGCCTCGGTTTTTGCCTTGGCCGCCGGAAATTTCGGGTATAAGCTTTTTGGAGTGGTCATGTTTGCGGCCGCTATTACTTCGGTTATTGGTTCGGCTTATACCTCGGTTTCCTTTATTAAATCTTTTCACCCGGTCGTTCCCCGGCACGAAAACAAAGTTATTATCGGCTTTATTGTGGTCTCCACGTTTATTTTTATTTCGATTGGCAAACCCGTAACCCTGTTGATTTTGGCTGGCGCCCTGAACGGTTTTATTTTACCAATTACTTTAAGTACTATTTTAATGGCGGCCTACCGGAAAAATGTAGTAGGTACTTACCGCCAGCCAATTTGGCTCACTATTTTCGGAATTTTAATAGTTATTGTAATGGCCGGAATGAGCCTCTACGTTTTCTGGAGCCAATGGCAAAACTTATTGCAGGATTGAAACTGGTGCAGGAACGTATTAACATTATTTTATTTGAAATTGCCTTACTAGAAATTTATAGCAATTGGTAAAGAAAAACTCTTTTGTTCGTACTAGCCAAAAAAAAACTAATAACCAGTAACTAATACCTACTTAGTCTTTCAGGAATAATCCTTTAGTAGCAGATTTGGTATTTTCATCCATTTCGTGAATTTGGCTTAATACCTCTACTACGGCCATTAAGCCGTTAAACATGCGTTCCTCCGGCGTTTTAGACCAGGGTGCCCGTTCAAAGGCGTATTCTATCTGGGCCAGTTCCTGCCAGGAGTAGCCGGTAGCCGTAATTTGGGCTTTAGCTGCGCCGGTAAGGTTCCACGGCCGTCTTACCTGGGCAATCTCAAAGCTTACCGTTACAAAAACCTGCGGCCAGGCAACCTGTTGCCCCATCCATTTTAAGTTCCGGTCGTATTTTATTGCCATTTTGGCCGCGATAATATTGCCTACCGCGCAGGCGTGGCAATTGCCCTGCACCAATGAGTTGTTCAGGTAAGCGTTTACCAGTATCTTAACGGTTTCGTCAAAAAGCTCCTTGTTTTTCATATTACATGTATCTTTATTGAAGCGGATTTTTTTGTATTCAAAGAAAATATTTGGTGCAGACAGCCATTTTTATTTTTTCGTTTTTGCGCTAAATAAGTTGCCGGAGTTGCCCGGAATTATTGGTTAAAATCAAGCAAAACAAGACTTTAAATGACTTAAATTTTAAATTTTTTCTTAACGATGATAAAAGCGTAAGCAGTTTGTAAAGAAAGCGGATAAGCCCAGGTAATTTCAGGTATTTGTTTATCTTTCATCACTCGTTCAGGCAAACTTTTAGATACGTTTTACTTTTTAAAAGCTTTTACCAATGAAATATTTCGCCGTTCTTTTATTTCTGATTGGGGCAACTGCTCCTCTGCGGGCACAAACAAAATCAAGCCCGGATGTAGCCGCCGATAAAAAAGCAGTAGAAGCGGCCGTTCAAACCTTATTTGATAGCATGCGGGCCAGTGATACCACGCGGGCTCGCTCGGTAATGGCTCCTAATCTGCGCATTATTATTCTCTCGAAAAATCCGGAGGGAGTTACCGCCACCCGCGAAACCTCTGGCAAACAATTTTTAGGCATGCTCGCGTCGCGGCCCGCCCAAACCCTCGACGAGCGTTCCTGGAACGGCCAGGTACAACTCGATGGCGACCTGGCTTCGTACTGGTGCGAGTACGCATTTTTTAACGCCGAAAAATTTAGCCATTGCGGTGTCGACGTGTTTCAGCTGTATCGTTCGCCCCAAGGCTGGAAAATTGTAAACCTAGCCTACACCATGCGCCGCGAAAATTGCAATTTAAAAGCTATTCCGCCGAAGTAAGTAAGTGCTGGTAAATTGTAATACCTTCTGTTTTGCCGGATTACGGCTGGTTCGCCCGGTCAGCGCCGTTGGTTTTAGCCCGCATTACCACGGCATTTCCCACTTTGCTTCCTAAATCAAGGCCAACAGTATTATCTGTCCGGAAATGAATTCCACCTTTAAAACGCGGTTCCGCGCATTCCTGGGCTTTTTTCATAAAGTAAGCGGCATCATCCGGAAACAAATAAGCTAACACGGTGGCTACTGAATTACTGGTGGTAGCATGGCCCAAAGGATAAATTTACTTTCTGGGGAAAACCGTTGGCGGGCAATTCTTTGCTTGCCCTTATCACCTACTATTAACCTGCCTTAGTTAAAACAAATTAATGTAAACGTAACATTGCCTTTTTATCTTTGGGAAAAGATAAGATTATGAGTAACCGCCGACAATTTCTGGAAAAAACTATTAAGGGAGTAACGGGACTTACTTTACTACCTGCCGTAAACACCTTTGCGGAAAATTCTTCTGCTGGTTTATTTACTCAAAAAGGAAAGTTTAAACTTCGTTTTGCCGTTGCTTCGGATGGGCATTACGCACAGCCTAAAACGGAATCGGACGTGTTTTACGCGGATTTGATTAAATGGCTAACGAAAGACCACCAGCAAAACCACCTGGATTTTGTAATTGTAAACGGCGATCTGGTGCATGACCGTCCGGATTTATTAAAAACAGTAAAAACAAAATACCTGGATACCTTACCTTGCTCTTTTTATGCCCTACCCGGTAACCACGACTTTGCCGATGCAGCTATATGGAAAAGTGTTTTTGGTTACGAAGATAATTACTCGTTTGAGAAGGGCGATATTGGTTTTGTCCTGGCGAATACCGCCACCCCAAAAGGCGAATATGTATGTCCAAATAATACTTTCCTGAAAAATGCCCTTGATGCTTTTAAAACCAAGAGCATTGTATTTGTGGTGTTGCACATTGCTCCCCACCAATGGCTGCCGGAAGACGATAAAACATTTTTAAATTGTCCGGAAACCTTGCGCCTGTTGCACGCTTACCCCAATATTAAAGCAGTATTTCATGGCCACGACCATTCGTTGGATAATGTGCGGTATACGGATAAGCTGCCGCATTTTTTTGATTCGCACTTTGGCGGCAACTGGGGAACGGCTTATAAAGGGTACCGGATAGTAGAAATAAACCAAGCTAACCAGATTTATACGTATCAGGTTAATGCCAGTCAAAATCCTACGCTTAACGCAAATAAAATTTAAAAAACCGGCTGAAGGAAGAAAGTCTCTTTTAGGTATTTTTTTATAAAAGCCCGTAAGGAAATAAATTTAACGCACGGATAAATTACAGAGAAAGTGCTATTAATGCTGCAATGTAATAAAATATTTAACCTTCATTTCTAATTTATAATTTCTAATCGGACTGACTAGTATTTGGCACAAAAGCAACAATGCGCAAAGGGCCACCACTACCCCCTTTGATCTTCATGGGCAAAGCAATTATTTGAGCCCCAATAACCGGCACTTTCTCTAAATTAGCTACGTTTTCGAAAGCCGGGATATCTTGCTGCATAAGGGTTATGTGGCTGCCATAGACTTGCGATTGCCCGTAATCTATACTCGCGGTATCAATTCCGATAGCTTTAATTCTGCGATTTTTTATTAACCAGGCAGCCGTTTCCGGTGCCAGACCGGGAAAACGCAATGCTTGCACCCCTGCTGTTCCCCGCTTTTCGGTTCCTAAATATTTTAAAGGATTCGGCCAGTATTGTCCATAGCCGGTTTGTAACAGCACCATACTGTTATCCGGAATTTGCCCGTGCTCCTTTTCCCAGTTCAAAATATCAGCCACCCGCACCTGATAATCGCGGTTCTGGGCGGCCCGACCGCTTACATCAATCTTAATAGCAGGCCCGGTTAGCTGGTTTAACGAAAGCTGATCAACTGATTTTCGGTTCTGGGCAAAATGGATGGGCGCATCAAGGTGCGTGCCACCGTGTTCGGAAGCACAAAAATTATAAGCGGAATAATAATATCCTTTTTCCGTGATACCCGCCGAAACAGTATCTAGCCGGAAAGGTTCGGAAGTAGGCCAGGTAATTGTTTGAGCAGATAAATCGTAAGATAAGTCTATCCATTCGCCTTCAGGAAAACCCGACGGTCGGCGGCAACCTGTTAATAGTAAACTTGAGCAGGCAAGAAATAAAGTAATATTTTTTCGTAAGTGCGTGCCGGCAAGTGTAAGTGCTTGATTTTGTTTCATATAGTTCTATAGTAAACTATATAAAAATACGCATTTACTTATAACAGGCTCTATCTTTTAAGTTAAATTCTGCTTCTGAATAAAAATGATTTATCAAAAAGAGTTAAGCGTACAAAAAAGAAATATTTTGAAATAAATAATGGATTTTAAGGCTTTTTTTAGGAAAAATAAATGGAAAGAAGTGGCTTTATCCGGCCGGAATCAAATAAAAGAAATTTGCCAATCTCAAAGGCTTGATAAAAGAATTGTTTCCCGAAAAATTAGAGTTTATAAAAAAGGTAAAGACCCGGTCTGCCCCTGTTTCTGGTTAGGTTTTAAAAATTATTGCGGTAACCGCATAAAACGTAAGCCTTACCTATTTAATTTTAGACTTATTCATCTTGATTTTGCCGGTTTCAATGAGCAGTTGTTTTCTAATGGATAAAATATCTTTTACTAATACTCCTGTACTTACAATACCCGTAATACCTAGAGCTAAATGAAACAAAGGATTAAAGATAAATGGCATGTTTTTGTTATAGGTTTAAAATTGCTGGGTTAATGCTTTGTCCGGGGTGAAAGTTTCCTCTCGGTTAATAAAATTTAAAACTCCGCCCTACTTATATCTACTTCTAAATTAAATGCTATTTGTTTGACTTTCTGGTTACACTAAAATCCAAGAAATCTGTCCGTTGTATTTTTCTTTCCGGAAGCCTGATTTTCGTCTTTTTTAATTTGATATCTTACATCTAACTCCAAATCCTTTCTAAATATTGTCTGTAACCGGTTCAAAAAAGATAGCTACTAATTTAATTTTCACTCCAAAAACAGGAAGAAGCTAGCGTAATGTAAGCCGGTAAGTAAAAGAGTAATACTAATTTTTAAAGGTGAACATTATTCTTTACTAAATTTTTCAGGAAATAAAAAGCTAGGGTATGCGGTTGAAGAGTAACAAAGATAAATGCTCTAAATTCAGCTTGCTAGGTATTTAGGGTATTGAATTGCCCTTTAATCTTCGGGATAGTTTACAGAAGCCCGGTGTCTTATTACCGAATAAGTAATTAAATTTTATTTAGGACAGAGTATAATTATAGCGGGAGGCAAGGTAGAGATACGAATAATTAAATCTTCCGGAATGTTTTTCATTTTTTACATGTCTCTTAACCATTATTCTTGAGAAATATTAGCTGGTAAAATGCTTAGTTTATGAAAAAAGTTTTACTCTGTCTTTTACTTTTACCCGTACTTCTTCGGGCTCAATACAATCCGGATAGCTTATTAACCCTGCTAGGTAAAAGCCAAATTCCGGCCCAAACGGTAGACCTGCATTGTAAGCTAAGCAAGCAATACCAACTATCCGATATAAAAAAATCTAAAAAACATGCGGAGGCAGCAGTAAGATTAGCTAAACAATTTCATCTGAAAAGCGGGCAGGCAGAAGCTTTAACCTTGTTGGGGCATGCCAACCTGGTATTAGGAGAGTATGATCAAGCTTTAGATTGCCATTTTAATTCGCTAGACTTAGCTCTGCGGGCACAAGATACCTCCGTTATAATTGCTTCCTATACTTCTTTAGGAGTAATGTATCATAAAATTAGAGATGCGCATAGAGCTTTTGCCTATTACGAAAAGGCCAGAAATTTAGCTTTAAAAACGAATGACTCGGTAGGCTTAAGTAAAGTTTACAATAATCTGGGTAATCTGTACGAAGACAAAAAAGAATACACCAAAGCCCTTCGCTATTTTTCTAAAGCGGCCGCCATGCAGCGGCAACTAAACCAAAGCCGTAGTCTGGCTATCAGTTTACATAACATGGGGCATGTGCACGTTTATTTACCGCACCCGGAGCAGGGCCTACCTTATCTTTTCGAATCATTAAAGATTAATCAAACGCTTCATAATAAAATACTTTTGTCAGGTACCTTGGGGAGTGCTGCTCAAATTTACCATTTGCTGGGTAACAAAGATAAAGCGCTGGAATATGCCCGTGAAAGTTATAGTTTGGCTCAGAAAACAGAATCGAGTAAAAAAATTAGAGATGCGGCGATACTATTGCAGAACTTTTATGCCAAACAGGGAAATTATAAGGAAGCTTATGAGTACCTGAAAACCGTTAATAAACAGGATAGCTTATTAAACCTGGAGCATCAAAAAATAAAAGCCGCTGAAATTACGGCGGAACAAGAAAAGCACATTCTGGAGTTGCAGCAGAAAAAGTCACTAGCCGAAAAGGAAAGCCAGGTGCTCAAAATTAAAAAACAACAGGCAACTCTGGGGTTTAGCGCCGCGATTATGTTCTTGTTATCGGTTCTTTTGTTGGTTGCCTTCCGGAGCCGGCAGCGCTTTAAAGCTTCTTCGGAGCAGTTAAGGGAAGCTAACCACCAGATGGTGGCGCAAAACAAAGAGATTAAACAACAAAAAGCCACTTTATTTTCTCAGTCTCAAATCTTACAAAAACAGAATGCGCTGCTCGAAAGCCATAACGGCTTTAAAACCCGGGTTTTCTCCATTATATCGCATGATTTACGGGCGCCTTTCGGTTCTATAAAAGGTATTTTAAATTTAATAAATACCCAGAACTTATCGCAGGAAGACCTTACGATGCTTTTTACGGTGCTCAGCAAAGAAATGGATCATTCCCTGGAAATGATGGAAAGTTTATTATTATGGTCTAAATCGCAGTTGTCTGGCTCTAATGTCGTACTAAAATCCGTTTCGGTTCAGCCGGTAGTGGCCGACAACCTGCAACTACTAACCGCTAGTGCCGAGCAAAAAGGAATACTTTTAGTAAATGCTGTCCCAGAAAATACGTTCATCCATACCGATAAGGAACGGTTAAATTTTGTGATCCGGAATCTAATTCAGAATGCAATTAAGTTTACCTCTACGGGCGGACTGGTAAAAATTGAAGCCGAGGAACAAGAAAATCAGGTAAATATTTTAATTAGCGATACCGGTAAAGGAATTTCCGCAAAAAACTTATCCCGACTTTTTACCGAAGATAGATTTACCACTTTAGGCACTTTAAATGAAAAAGGATCGGGTTTAGGTTTAATGCTTTGTAAAGAATTAATGGAAAGTGTACAAGGTCGCATTCAGGTAGAAAGCCAGGAAGGCCAGGGCAGCACTTTTATAATTGTGCTGCCCAAAGCAAGTTCGATAGAGCCGTTATTAATTGAAACCGATAACCTGATTTTAAACTAAAGAATTATTTTTCCGCAAGCACGAGCCGGTATACAAGCATTGGATTAAGCTTTACCCGTTTAGTTTACTCTGAAGAGAAATCAAATAGGGTGTGTTACCAAATTAGTTTTTAGAAAAAATCTTTAAGGGAGTAACAGGTGAAAGTATTTTGCCTTCATTTCTAATTCATAATGCATAATTTTTAATTGCTCGAAGCACTAATTCCATTATTTTTTTACTTCTTTACCACTAATATACACCCCGGAAATCTTTCTTGCATTCTTTATATCCGCTAAGGGATTTGCCTCTAGAACTACAAAATCTGCCCAGTGACCGGGAATTAATGTGCCTAAATCTTTCAAACCCATGTATTCGGCGGCATTTTTGGTCGCCGACACAATAATCTGCATGGGCGTAAGGCCCGCCTTCGCCATCATTTCCATTTCCATGTGTTCAAAGTAACCCATGAACCGGGTAGATATCCCGCTATCCGTCCCAAAAACAATCGGAACTCCCTGGTCGCTTAAGGTTTTTAAATTAGCCGTAGCGGTGGGAAGTTGCTGTTTGTAAGCATTGGCGCTTTTACTATTCCGCATTTGCTGTTGGCGGTTAGGATCTTTTAAGGGTTGAATAATTTCACTATCGTATTCCCGGGTGAAAAAAGGATCGGAAAAGAATTCCGGGGTTTCTGCATAAACAAAAGTGGAGAGTTCGCGGGTAAGAGTAGGACAGTAACTTACTTTTCTCTTTTTCATAAGCTGAATAAATGCTTCATCCACCGGCTGGTCTCTCACGCTGTGGGCCAGCATATCCGATCCGGCCGCCAATAATTTTTTCGCATCAGCCAGGGAGTACATGTGCGTGGCAATTTTGTAGCCCAACTCATGCGATCGTTTAATTACTGCCCGGTAAATTTCTTCCGGCATTTTAGGGGCTGTTCCCAATTGGTCATCTACCCGAATCTTCATAAAATCTACGCCCATCTGGTGGTTGCGATCGACTACGGCAATTGCTTCCTCGGGTGTTTTACCGGTTATTACTTCGCCGGCAATAAATAAACGGGCTCTTTGAGTAGAGATAGTGTCGTTCATAGCCCGAAGGGGTTCCGCTTCTTGCTGGTCGCCACCCAGGCTAATTACGGTGGTAATGCCGTAGCGGGCATAAATGGATAAATTATCTATAATGTTCTGAGTGGAATAATGACCTGGGTCGATGCCTTTTACATCGCCCACGTGGCCGTGCGCATTAATAAAGCCGGGAATAATAGTTTTGCCGGCAACATTCCGGATAGTAGTGTTTTTAGGAATGGTAGTTTTTTCTTTAGTTCCTATCGCCATTACCCGTCCATTTTTTAAGAGCAGCACTCCGTTTGGAATCGGCTTTTTCCCGCTACCGTCAATAATAGTAGCTCCCGTAAAAGCCGTGTACGTTTGCTGGGCAAAGACTTGGTCTTTACCCATTATTACAACCAGAGACAGGAAGAATAAAAACTTAAACCGGTTTACGAAATCAAATGCTTTTCTAGTCATCGGAGTAAAAGATCAAATTTCATTAGTATTAGTACTAAGCAAGATGCGGTATCATGTCCTATTGTCAAACATCTGCAAAAGGCCAATAACTAGCAAGTACTACTGAATCTAATTTCTCTGATTTTAAAGTTGTTGAGTTGAATAAATGCTACGGAGCAGTGCATTTTATTTGGACTCAAATACTTGTTTGTTGCCCGCTTAATTAGTTATTTATCAGGATTGTTTGCCCAGTGTTTAAATAATCTTTAGTTTCATAAAACAAAATCCCCACCCCACTCTGAATGAGTACAAATTTATATTCCGTAATAACGGCAACTGGAAAATACTTGCCGGCTAGAGTCATTCCCAACGAAGATTTTTACAATCAAATATTTTATGATTCTGTTGGAGAAAAGCTGACTAAAACAACCTCTGAAATTGTAGAAAAATTTGAACAGATAACAGATATAAAAGAAAGGAGGCACGTTTCCGATAACCAGGTAACCTCTGATATTGCCTTTCTGG
Organism: Adhaeribacter arboris; assembly: GCF_003023845.1. Taxonomy (NCBI): domain Bacteria; kingdom Pseudomonadati; phylum Bacteroidota; class Cytophagia; order Cytophagales; family Hymenobacteraceae; genus Adhaeribacter; species Adhaeribacter arboris. Next base: position 5,853,509 of record NZ_PYFT01000001.1, read on the forward strand.
CGGCACAAGATACTCTCCGTTCCTCTACAATAGATAAAGAGCAATTAGATTATATAATTGTAGCGCACAATTTTGGGGATGTAAAGGCCAATAATAAAAGATCGGATTTTGTACCCAGCATTGCCGCGCGGGTAAAATTTAAATTAGGAATAAAAAACCCCTTTACCGTAGCTTATGATTTGCCTTTTGGTTGTGCCGGATGGTTACAAGGTTTAATTCAAGCGGATTATTTTCTAAAATCCGGCGATGCCAGAAAAATTATGGTAATTGGGGCAGAGGTTTTATCCCGAATATCCGACCCGCATGACCGGGACAGTATGTTATTTGCCGACGGTGCGGGAGCAGTGCTAGTGGAGGCGAAAGAAAGCGAAAATTCCGTGGGTATATTGGCGCACAATACCCGGTCGGATACCTTAGAGTTTGCGCATTTGTTACGCATGGATAAATCAAATAACCCAGAATACAATGGGCAAGAATTATTCTTAAAAATGGATGGACGAAAACTCTATGAATATGCCTTGAAAACCGTTCCCCAAGCTATTCAGCAGTGCCTCGAAAAAGCAAAACTGCCCCTTCAGGCAGTTACGAAAGTACTTATTCATCAGGCAAACGGCAAAATGGATGATGCTATTTTAAAACGGTTGTATGGTTTGTATTCTATCGCTGAAATACCCAAAAATGTTATGCCCATGACTATTTCCTGGTTGGGGAATGCTTCTGTCGCGACCATTCCTACCTTGCTGGACCTTTTACTGAAAGGAGAATTAAAAAATCAGGGAGTAAAATCAGGTGATATTATTGTGCTTGCTTCGGTAGGCGCTGGTATGAATATCAATTCAGTCGTTTATCGCATGCCTTAAAGGTTGTTCCTCGGCTGCTAAACTATTAAAAAATTAGTCTAATCTGCTGTTAATTTAAGGAAAATGCCAATATAATTTTATTATACCTTACCGTGGAAAAATCAAGTAACCAGCAGATAAAAGAACTGATAGAACTCAACGAAGAGTTGGAGAACTATTTCAGTAATACCATTATTCCCCAGCTTTTCGTGGATGCTAATTTAATTCTGCGCAAGTTTACCCCGCCGGCCATGAAACAGTTTAGCTTTTCGCCCGACCATATTGGTCGGCCCATAGCCGAGATGGTCGATCACATTCGTTATTCCACCATCACGGAGAATATTCAGCAGGTAATCGATACGGGTCAGATTCTGGAGAAAGAAATTCAAACGACGGATTTGCGCTGGTTTCAGATGAATATCATTCCTTACCTGATTAAAAAGCATAATAAGGCAAATGGCGTCATTATTACTTTTGTCGATATTACCGACCGGATTAAAACTTTGCGGGAGGTAGAAAAGCTCAATGCCTCCCACGAAACCTTTATCTATTCCGTTTCGCACGATTTAAAAGTACCCTTAGCCAATATTGAAGGCTTGGTGGAACTTTTAATGGTGACTTCTCGCGAGTTAATGGCAGAGGAAGGAAAAGAGAACCAAGAGCAAAAAAATATTGCGGATTTTTTGGTTCAATCCATTAAAACAATGCGGACTATTATTAATGATCTTTCCGAGATTGCTAAAATAGAAGGTAATTACCAGGAAAAGGGGGAAAAACTGCGCTTCGCCGATATTATTCAGGAAGTAGTATGGACGCTCCAGGACAAAATTCATGAAAGCCAGGCGCAAATCCAACTAGACATTCAGGAGCCGGTAATGGAGTTCTCCCGCAAAAACCTGCGCAGTATCTTGTATAATCTTTTAAGCAATGCCCTTAAATATCAACCACCCGGCCAGGTTCCGGTAATTAGAATTAAAACCGAAAAGAATAATGGTATGGTTCAACTAGCCGTGAAAGATAATGGCGTAGGAATTACGGCAGAGAAAAAGGAACTTCTCTTCACCCGATTTACCCGCCTGCAAACCGATAGAGAAGGAACGGGTATTGGGCTTTACCTGGTAAAAAAGATTGTTGAAAATGTGGGCGGCGAGATCCGGGTTGAGAGTACGCCGGGAGAAGGTTCGGAGTTTATCGTTTCTTTGCAAGCAACCGCTTAAAGATTTATTCCTGCTTTCTTCTTTTAATTCGCAAGATGAAAAGAAAACGAAATAGTACCCGGTATATGAATCAAACCCTTACCAAAAGATAAATGAAAGCTGGTTTTATGACTAAGCAATTTCCTCCTGTTTTATCTATTTTCAACCACTTACTTGAATATGGTAAAATATTTATTTAGGATAGAAAGAAATTAATGAACGTAAGAGGTTATTAATATGTCATAAGTATATAATTTAAAAAAATAAGATGACTAACGGAGTAGTAAAATTCTTTAATGACCAAAAAGGATTCGGTTTTATTAAAGAAACAAATTCAGATCAGGATTACTTTGTCCACGTATCGGGCTTATTGCAAGATATTCGAGAAAATGACCAAGTAACTTTTGACCTGCAAGAAGGAAAAAAAGGACTAAACGCTGTGAATGTGAAACTCGTTTAGTTGATTCATATAGCTTGTTCTCGAGAAGCCTTACTCTTGGTAAGGCTTTTTTATTTTCCGGGGTGCATAGCTTACTTTCTTTTATTTAAACTGTTTAGCAAAAATTTAAAAACTTTTACAACCCATAACATGAACCGAAAATATTTAGTTGATACGACCACGCACGAATATCTCTGTGTAGCACTAAAAAAAGGACAGGAATGGACCCCAAATAATCAAAAGTCTCTGGCTAGCTTTATGGGCTCCCGTCCCGCTAAGAACGAGGCGGACTTTGCCTTACTTTCCGGGGAATTTAATGATAATTCTTTCTTTGAGACGTGGATCCGCAATGGTACTAATTTTTTGTTTCAGTACTAAAGTTTAATAAAACAAAAGCTATTGGAGCCGGCAAACTATTTTTGTCCTGGTTAACCGGTACCACCGTATCGGTTACTGAACGACCTGCTTTTCTAGTTGTCGAATTTGGCCATTTCAATCGTTCCATTAACTTTTGCTAGCCATTTGGGTTAATACCGCTTGAATATCTCCGTCGCTTTTGTTGCTTTTAACTGGTACTCATTTCGGTTTTGGTAAAGGGGTGGTTCAACTATTCTTAACTTATCCGAATACTTTTTTTATTTTGCCTAACTCCCCTGGAGGAGCATTTTAAAAACAGCTTCTAAGAAAAAGCAAGTCCTTTATCCTTTAAGATTGTTGAACCAGGTTACTCATTTGTTGTTTTGCCTTTCTTGATTCCGGAAAGCTTAAAACGCAAAACAACTTACTTGCTATACTAGCCCAGCCATTTTTATTAAGCAAGAGATAGTAAATTTCTGCTAACCATTGATCGTCAATAAGTTACTTTGTTGTTTAAATCCATTTAAGCTTCCATTCTTAATCGTATTACCTAATTTAAAGTATTTATGGCTGTTCGCGTTTCTATTTTCCATCAAACCAAGTACGAATACGATCGGCCGGTTTTCCTATCTCCTCATTTATTCCGACTAAAGCCCGCTGCCCACAGTCGCACCCCAATCGAAGCTTATTCGCTTATTATCAAGCCCGATACGCATATAATACATTGGCAACAAGACCCTTTCGGGAACTTTGTGGCCCGGGTAGATTTTCAGGAGCCCATGCGGGAAATGTTGATTGAAGTAGAAATTATTGCCCATATGGTGCCTCTCAATCCTTTTGATTTTTTTCTGGATGCTTACGCCGAATATTTTCCTTTTACTTATGAAGCCCAATTAAAGAAAGACCTAGGCCCTTATCTGGAAGTTAGCTTACCTGGTCCGCAGATGGAACAGTTGTTACAGCGATTAGACCAGTCGAAACGAGGAACGGTGGATTTTCTGATAATGCTAAACCAACTAATATACCAGAACATTTCCTATACTGTCCGGCTGCAGCCGGGCGTGCAAACCAGCGAGGAATCTTTGATGCAGGCGTTGGGTTCCTGCCGGGATTCGGCTTGGCTATTGGTGCAGATAATGCGGCATTTGGGCTTGGCGGCGCGTTTTGTTTCGGGGTATTCGGTGCAACTTATAGCTGAAAATCTATTGCCAACCCGTTCTTTTGGGTTGGAGCAAGATGTAGTTGCTTTGCACGCCTGGGCAGAAGTATTTATTCCGGGTGCCGGTTGGATTGGACTGGACGCCACCTCGGGTTTATTAGCCGGGGAAGGACATATACCCCTGGCCTGTACTGCTAACCCGGATAGCGCTGCTCCCATAACCGGTACTACCGGGATAAGCGAAACATCCTTTACCTATATTAATAAGGTCAAACGTATTTAATACTTGACCAAATTATAAATTAACAATTTATACCAGAAGAAAGGGTTTTAAACTGGAATAAAGCCTAATTGTATTTCTGCCCGTTGTATTAAGAAAGTACAAGTGTTTTACCAATATAATTTTAGGAATGAAAAAGAGGTCAAAAAGAGAGAAATCATACATTAACATGAATCTTCCTTCCTGATTTCTAATTCATAATTTGGCAAAGCCTATTAAAAATGTCAACTAAATATAAAATAACTATGAAGGCAGAAGAAGCCAAAAAAATTGCGGATGAGGCTATAAAATTACTGGATGAAGCAGAATTAAAAGAATTAGAGCCTTTATTTATAAGTATCAGAGAAGCGGCCGCTACGGGTAAAACAAGCATAAATGTTGATTTACTTTCTAATATAGCCCGAAAGCAATTAAATAAAAACGGGTTTACTATCAGGTTTAGCGGTCAGAATAACGAAACGTATTGCATAGATTGGTCTAACCCAAATAGTGTTAATAGTTAACAATCTAAATTATATTACTAGCCTACTTATAATAAAGCTTGATACTTTATTATAAGATTAGATGGCATACTTGAAGAAATGGTTAGAATATAAAAATTCTGCCTTATACCCGGGGAATAGTAGATAATATCTTACAAAAATAAATTCGTATGATGAAGTTGCTTTCATTCGAAGAAACGACTTTTTATAAGATTTTTTAAATCGTACATAAATCATACAACTACTTTATCTTGCTCAATTTTCTTTCATTTACTAATTCTTGCTCACCTAAATAAGTACGAACCTCTTCAATAAACATTCGGGTTTTATACGGGTTTTGAATAGGAATATTCACTTGATTGCCGTCCTGTAAAGTAAACGTCATTACTAAATTATTTTCAGAAGGAACAAAATGGAACAATTGACGACGCATAAGATCAATAGTATTAAGTTCTTCCTGAATAAAAGTAATTTGTTCATCAGGCGAGATTATTTCTGAATTTTTCATGGTTGCCTAGGTATATGATATTTACATCATTATACGGCAACATCGGAATAATAACTGGATATATTGTCTTTATTAATTCACTCTTCATGGCAGGAACTCATCTGTCTACTGGCTACTGTATAGTTTAACAATGTTTTTATTTTACTAATATTTAGATATTAATTATTTTATCCATTAATACTGCGTATACCGTATTAAATAAAATATTTGGTAATGTCTTTCTTTCCTAAATTTTTTGCCTTTAAAACAGAAATCAGCTTCGATGAAAAGAAAGAAGCTTTTCTTGCCGTACTTCTTAATATTGAAGAAAAGTATACTTTATATTTTAACAGGAAACTCCAAGAAATACCTTTAGAATTGCCAGATCAGCTGCAAAACTATTATTTACTCCGGAAAGAATTTGAATACCTTCGATTTGACTACATGTTAGATTCCGATTTACCCATCCATATTAAGCAAGAGTGCGATGAAGCTTATCAAAAAATATGGGGTAATAAATAACTAGAAGTTACTATTTAATAAAATTATTTAGCCGATTGACTGAGCAGTTTTGATAATAGCGTAAAAAGAAAATAATTATACTTAAATACACATAGAGATGAGCAAAAACAAAGGAAATAACTCTAACAAGAAAGTACCAAATCCAGTAGGCAATAAGGCGGTTTCTGATTACCAGGCAAGTAAAACGATTTTGCCAAAAGACGAGATTTTACCAAAGAAAAAAGGAAAGAGTAGTTAGTTTTTTTAGCAGTTTGTTATCTATTTGATTCTTTTAATTATTAAATTATTTACAAGTAACAAACAGGTTTAATTAATAGTGAAGATATATCCGGTTGTTCTAGTAAGCAGTACGTATAGATAATTGAACCTTACTTACTTATTATGAAAACCAAGATCTTTTTTCTAGCCTTATTACTGGGAGTATTACCATTTCTTGCTGTAAATACTATTGCTCAAACCAAGGATTCAATCCAAAGTCAAACTTTGGATAATCAAACCCAAAAAGAACAGGACAAACAACGCCTGAGTGATGCTAAGAATCTGAGAAAGGACAGTAAATCCGCGGCCAAAGAAACCAAAGCTAGATCAAAAGAAGCAAACCGCATAGAAGGCGATGCTGCAGATGCTGCCAAACAAGCAAAACAAGCCTATAGAACGGAAGCCAGGGCCCAAAGAACTCGCGAGAATGCCGATAAACAAGCAAGAAAAGCGGCAAAGGCAAGTGAAAAGTCCAATAGCAATTAATTTGCTGATTACTTCTGTTAACTTTTTTGTAAGCGGTTTAAGATTTTTTAAGAATCGCCTTAGTCCATTTAAGATTCTGAGTTAGTTCAGCCTATAAAGATTTAACACGATGATTCGCTTATTCTAGATATTTAAGCCACTTTCGTACCCTACCATCCCTGCCGCAGTAATGCTGACGCTATTTGTAAAAGGTAGCAGTGTTACTGCGGCATACTGCCGAGTAGTCTTCGAATAAAGTTTCTTCCTCAAATTCTTTGGATTTTGGCAAGCTGTTGAGTGCTGAATAGCTTACTTTCATAAGTAACTGTTTTAAGATAAGTTTTTTCTCTTTCTACTCTCTTTTATTTTTAGGAAAGCTTATACTTTTATGCTTCCTATGATAAAAGCAGATTATAAGGATAAAAAGTTGGTGGTAGATATACTTACCCTATCTTTTGCTGCTAACCAGAGTGTCAATTATATCATTAAGCAGGGTAATAACCAGCTGGAAAGAATCCAGTATTTAATGGAATACTCTTTCGAAGTTTGCTATTTATTTGGTGATATATTTTTAACAGAAGATAGAAATGCCTGCGCACTGATCTTATACCCGGATAAAAAGAAAACAACGTTTACATCTATAATATTAGACGCAAAATTAATTTTCTTTGGTATAGGCTTAATGAATATAAAAAAAACTCTTAGTCGGGAGGCTCTTATAAAGGAAATACATCCGAAAGAACCAATGTATTATTTATGGTTTATAGGCGTTCATCCCAAATATCAAAATAAAGGAATGGGCACTAAACTGCTTAAAGAAATTCTTCGGGATAGTTACCTGAAGAAGAGAACTATTTATTTAGAAACCTCTACTTTAAAAAATTTGCCTTGGTATCAAAAACTTGGTTTTCATATTTACTACGAACTCGATTTAGGATACACCTTATTTTTTCTGAAAAGATATTTTAGTGAAAAGTAATCGTGGTGATGGTATTCGGGACAGAAATGTAGGTGGTACCATTCGTTTTCGTAGTTCGAGGGATCCGGAAAATTTAAATTTTGATGAAAATCAATGCTGAACCAATTGAATAAAAGAAGCTATTTGTTTTATGTATTAGGTAGACAGTCCACTACGAGGCATAAAAAAGGGACAAACTACGATTTCTCTAGTTTGTCCCAGCAAGTGCTCCCGAAGGGATTCGAACCCCTATCATTGGTACCGGAAACCAACATTCTATCCATTGAACTACGGAAGCAGGTAAAATGGTGGCACGAAATTAAAAAATAATCTGAAGGAACAAAAATCATTTTGAGGGTTCCGACCTATTTACTTAAAAAATTCTTCTGAAATTATTTTAAGCAGCCAATTCTACGGTAATGCCATCTTTGTCTTGCACCTGAATACCCTTCTGTCCTATGGTTTCGGGTTTAAAAGCAGCTTCCTGCAAACGGGTTGTTAATTGGGTAAGGGCAGAAGCCTCGGGCAGTTTTATAACAAAAGAAGCTAAACCAGTAGCCTCCGGGTTCCGCGCAGAGGCAGCACGGCTACGCCAGGTATTTAAGCCAATATGGTGGTGGTAGCCGCCGGCAGCTACAAATAAGGCACCGGGGTATGATTCCTGCATTACCGTAAAGCCTAATAATTGGTGGTAAAAAAGCCGGGCCTGATTTAAATTACTTACCTGCAAATGAATATGACCAATATGCGTTTCTGCCGCCATGCCGGTCCAGGGCTTATCGGGTACTGGTAATTCGCGCATTAAACTGGCTATATCTACCGGTTCCGTGGTCATTTGTACTTGTCCATTTTGGATGGGCCAGGTGGAGCGGGGGCAATCGGCATAGATTTCAATTCCGTTTCCGTCTGGGTCGGCGAGGTAAATGGCTTCGCTCACCAGATGGTCGCCGAAACCTTGCACCGGCCAGTTGGTTTGTGAAAAATGCTGCCACCAACGAGCCAGTTCTAACCGATTGGGAACCAGGTACGCTACATGAAACAAACCGGGTTGACGCGGGTTGTGTCGAGGCGCTGTATCGTCCTGTTCCAGCACGAGCAATGCCGGCTCTTGACCTGCGGCCGATAAATAGGCTTTAGATGGCTCTAGTTGAATTACTTGCAGTCCGATTATTTGTTCGTAAAAACGAGTAAGCACCGGCAGCTGGTGCGTGCGTAAAGTTACCTGCGCAATGCAGGTAGCAGCAGGAAGCAAGTAAGGAGCCATGGCATACGAAATGAAAAAGTAAATTAAGCTATTAAAATACAAATAGCTAATCTCATTCTTTAATCATTAGCCGGAAGACCACCCAACGAACTTAAATATTTTACCAGCGTGCGTTTGGCAATGGGTAAAATAGAATGTTCGAACGGAAAACGAGCTCGCGCTACTACCGCAAAAGTAGCCGGATTAGGAAAATCCCGGTTTTCGCGGGCTAGCTGCAGTTTAAGACTTTCGTGCGTTAAGGCTAAACCACGTCGTACCGTATCCAAGTGTTGGGTATGAATGCCCCGGTATTGCTCGTAGTTATTTTTAAAGATAGTTATTTTATAAAAGTAGATTTTGGTTTCCTGACTCCAGAATTCTTCTAAAAATAAATAGCCTTCATTAAAATAAATGGGCGTTATACCCACCGGGATTATTTCCAGGTGGCGCTCGACGGTGTTGTATATTTCTTTGCCGGTATCCACGGCCTGACTAAACAAGGGAGCCGCAAACTGAATAATATCTTCCAACTCTTTCATGGTTTCGTCATCGTCCACTATTTTCTGGTAAACTAATTCCAGCTTTTCAAAATCGGCTCGACTAATACGCTCCGGAAATTGCTCGTATACTAATTTCTTATTTTTTTTATCTGCATTAAATTTTGATAATGCATAATTAAGTCCGAGAAAATGGGATACAAACGTTGAGCGCCAAATTCGGTTTTCACTCCCTGTAAATAATCGAGGAGTAGATATTTTTTGTACTCAAAATCAATCAAACCGTCACTCAGCCAGTTTACGTGCAGCTTTTTCATAATTCAGCATTCAAGAAATAATAAAGCAAAAACTCAAATCCGTAAAAGGGGGAAAGATATGCCTTTAAAACGAACCTTGTAGTTCTACATTTTTGATGAGTAAAAAATACGAAAAATAACGCATAAAGTATAATATAGTTGAAAAACGATTTTGCATAAAAAATCCTATTCCCACAACAGAAACAGGATTGCTAGACTTATAAAACAAATTATTGGTTAGGCAGTCAATTTCTAAAGCGTATCCGTTTTAGCTTTTACCATTACAGCGTGTTCGCGGTGCAGGCGCAGTTGAGGCAAGGTTTTAGTGGCAAATGCTTTAAGGTCTGGATCCTGCAATTCGCGGGCAGCTTCTTCGTACAAGCTAATTGCTTCATCGTGCGCCATTATTTGGGTATTCACAAAATCTTTATCGAAGGCGGTACCCGATAAGCCAGACAAACGCATTCGGTGTACCCGTTTATCTTCACTTAGAGAATCAGGGATGGTAATTTTTTTTAATTCTGCCAGGTTTTTCAATTCGTTGCTGGAGGTGGTATGATCAGTAACCAAGTGTTGTCCTAAGTCCCGTACTTCGGTGACGGAGCTTTTAATGGAAGCCATGCGGCCTGTTTGAATTTCAAATAAATCACTGTTAGCGGCGAGTACCACAAAATCGGTTTCGGTCAGGCGCCGGCTATTTTCATTTAAGTTTTCGTCTTCGCAACTTACAACGGCAAAGGCAGTGCCCAGCAGCATAAAGAGCAGCCATATTTTTACTTGTACTTTTTTCATTTTTGTAAGGGTATAATTTAAAAAGAGTAGTAATGTTGTTTCTAAAGTTTTTACAATACTTCTTCCAACGCAATATTTTTAGCGAGAGTTAGATAAAGCGGTAATTTTTCCGTATTTCAGTCAAAAAAATACGCATTAATCCAAAGTAATTTGAATATTACGATAAAACGCAAGTTTATTAAAGAAGGAGTAAAAGCAGGAAAAATACTAAATTTTAGTACTAAGCTTTTAAAGAAGAAAAAACAATCGGCTGCGTTTAAGGAGCCGATTGCCAGTGGCTAAATTAATTCCGTACCTATAAATGGGTAAAAATTTAAGTCACGACTTAGGGTTAAAGCATAAAGTGCACCCTGGCAGAAAGAAGGTATTAAACTACGGCAAGTTCCGTTTTTAAACCGGCAAAGTTACCTTCTTCCTCCTGCCCAATAACATACGTTTCTTCACTTAGTTGATGAATCTGATAAACCTGAATATTAACCGGAGATTGATGAAGAATAGTTAACAATTTAGTTAATGGAGGAAGATGGTTTCTCAAGAGCGGTAAATAAGATAGTTTGCGAATAATTCAGAAAGTTCTTGTTGTTCTATTTGAGTTTCTGGGCTATGTCCGGTCCAAGTCACTAGTTTGGTTAGTTGTAGGCGTTTCCGGTGGGAGTTGGATTAACAGGGTAAAATACCTTAAAGGGTTATGCCTCGTCCGGGCGAAGTATGAAGCCTGCGCTAGCCATTTTAAGCGTTTGAAGTATTTCTGTTATTTGGTTGGTATAGTGGCTAGAAGTGTATCAGATATATCATAAAAAATAGTCCCCGGTTAAGTAAATTGGGGACTATTTTTTAAACTTTTGCCACGTTCGGGGTACAATTAACTCCTCCTCTTAACATTAGTAGAGCAGATAGCCACTAGCAAATTACAGTTCCATTTTCCGGCTCGTACAGAACCACTTTAATTACAAATTCCGAGCAAACGCTAATTTAGTAATTAACAGCGTTCTACTGGCGCAATAATGCAACGAGTAGTCCTGAAATGTTCCATTTATCCGAACTACTACTTTTAATTTTTAAAGATTTAACCGTTATTAGCGATTAATAATCCGGGATCTGCCTTTTAACTAATACCTTTGTTGTTCAAATATTGCATGGCTTCGTTTTCCGAAATCAGCACGAAGGTATCGAGTACTTTATCGGAGGTACCGGTATTATACCCTTTGATATAGAAGCATTGATTTGCTTTGTACACCGCGAAGTTATGCGCTCCGTAAGGTGCACTTAAATTACGGGCGAACGGAAAAGCCCGGGATAAATCAAACCGTTTGCCACAATTAGTTTGAATGATGTTGTTTAGCTGTTGGTCCATACCGCAAGAATAATTAAAACGGATTAAGAGAAAATAATGCTATTATTTAGTTGTGTTAAGATACTATTATTTTTTTGGATAAAAAAAATATTCAAACATTTATATAGTTTTTAAATTAATTATTTCTATTTTTTTTAATTTCCTTAATAGAAGCCTATTCAAGGTAGATTTTTTTCATGACTTACAATTAAAAGTTAGCTTATTTTGGGTGTGATTAAGGTATATTTTATAGAAGCTGTTGGCAAAAAATAAATTCACCAAGGAACGTTCCGCAACCCGGCAACCACTTAAAAAAAGACGTTCGATTTACTGGCTGGTTTTATTGGTACTCGCCGCTATTGGCATTGGTTTGTATAAATATCCACCGCCGGCTCTAGTAAAATATGGGCGCCTGAAATCGCTGGAGCATTTGGCAAAAGAAGAGAAAATATATTATTACGGTTTACCCGGCGAGCCGGTAAACTGGCCCGCCGGCAAAGTGTTGCGGGGCGTAGATGTATCCAGGTACCAAACGCACGTTAAATGGTCGGAGGTTAAAAAAAGCCACATCGCCTTCGTATTTATTAAAGCAACGGAAGGCTTTTATGGCCGCGACCGTTTATATCAAAGACACTGGCAAAGAACGGAGAAGGTGGGTTTGATAAGAGGAGCTTACCATTTTTACCGCGCCAACCAGCCCGCCTGGTTACAAGCGCTTAACTTTATAACGCAGGTAGAAATAGCTTCCGGCAATTTGCCGCCCGTATTGGATGTGGAACAGGCGGGCTATGCCACTGACGAGGAATTACGGGAGCGGGTTAGTACCTGGCTACGCTGGGTAGAATGGCGCTACGGCGTAAAACCTATTATTTATACAAATTATAATTTTTATAAAGATTACTTCGAAGGCTTTTTTGAAGAGTACCCATTTTGGATTGCTCATTACAAGGTAGATAAATTAAAGCTTACCGATTATACCCGCAAACAAGTAAAGTTCTGGCAGCACACCGACCGGGGCGCCGTACCCGGAATCGAAGGCCGCGTAGATTGTAATGTGTTTTACGGCAGCAAAACGGCGCTGGAACAATTGTGCGTGGAATAAGAAATAGAGTACTTAAAACTTACGGGTACCTACTTATTTACCACCTCCCAGCTTTTTCGTAGTATTTCAGCAAAGCAAAAAACATCTTCGAACGAGTTATACAAGGGTGCCGGCGCTACCCGGATTACGTTGGGTTCGCGCCAGTCCAGGATAACGCCCGCGGCCGTTAAGTTCTCGAACAGAGCCCGTCCGTTTTGGTGAATAAGCAGCGATAGCTGGCAACCTCGTGCTGTTGGATCAGCAGGAGTAATAATTTGCAAACTGGTTTCGGGTAAGTGTAAATCTCTAATCAAGTATTCTAAGTAACCGGTGAGTTGTTCGCTTTTATGGCGCAAGGCGGGCATACCAGCTTCGTCGAAAATGTCTAATGCTGCTTTGTGCGCCGCCATCGTTAAAATGGCGCTGTTGCTTAGTTGCCAGCCGGCGGCACCCACCATAGGTAAAAAACCTTTTTTCATCTGAAAACGCTCTTCCTGGTTATGGCCCCACCAACCGGCAAAGCGCGGCAACTCCGGATTATTGGCGTGTTTCTCGTGCACGAAAGCAGCTCCAACGCCACCCGGCCCGGAATTTAAATATTTATACGTACACCATACCGCAAAATCAATTTCCCAATCGTGTAGCTGCAATACTACATTACCGGCTGCGTGGGCTAAATCAAAACCCACCCTAGCACCGGCCGCGTGCCCAGCTTTGGTGATAGCGGCTAAATCAAACACCTGACCCGTATAGTAGTTAACTCCCCCCAACAAAACTAAAGCCAGCGAATCGGCATTAGCGGCAATAACCGCTTCCATATCGGCGGTACGCAGGTTACATTCTCCGGGCCGCGGCTTTAATTCAATAATAGCTTCGTCCGGAGAATAGCCGTGAAATTTAACCTGGGTTTCCAGGGCGTATTGGTCGGATGGAAAGGCGCCAAATTCAGTTATAATGCGGTAACGCTGCGGCGTAGGCTGGTAAAAAGACACCAGCATTAAATGCAGGTTAGTCGTCAGGTTGTTCATAACTATTACTTCGCCGGGTTTTGCCCCCACTAGGCGAGCTTCTTTTTCGCTGAACAATTCGTGGTATTTAAACCAGGGATTTTGGCCGTGAAAGTGTCCTTCTACGCCTAAATTTTGCCAATCGAGCAACTCCTGTTCCAGCGCGGCGCGCACCGTTCTAGGCTGCAGACCTAAAGAATTACCGCACAAATAAATAGCATCTTTGCCATTTACCTGCGGAATATAAAACTGATCGCGAAAAGTTCGGAGGGTATCGTTCTGGTCGCAAGCGCGGGCAAAAACCAAGGAATTCTCGTAAGTCATATAACTAATTTTGATAATGCTATTATCGGTAAAGCCGAAAAATTTTATTCAGGAACAACCCTGTTGCTCATTTAAAAATACAGATTGAACTTGATGGTACTGCAAACCAAACAACGGAGTTCCTTGGGTTCTGGTTATTTTCGAAAAGTGTTTACAAGAAGTTACTTACTAACTTTGCCCAGAGACTTGCCAAGATTCTAAAAAGAAATTGTATGTCTTTTTTAAATCAATCTATTTAATTCTAGTTTTAAAATCGATGCAGCGTATAATTTATTGCGCTTACAGGCAAGTTTTTAGTAGTATTAATGGTAATTTTTACCTAATTCACCTTTTTATTCAGGTGAAACAACAAAGTACGGTAGCATGATTAATAATCCGGTTCAGGTTAGAAACTAAAAGATTATAAATTGTAATCTTTGTAGAAATAGCAACGTTTGCCCAACGCATCTGGTTTAACACTACAAATTATTTAAACATAATGCCGGAAATTGTAGTAAGGAGAATTTACAAATATTATCGGCCGGTACTTGCGTTATGGTTTTAAAATATAATTAAAATTACTTTATCGACATCCGCAATGAATCAATTCATGTTTGCTACCGGGATAGAAAACTCCTATCCGAATATTATTTTACCCGACGGAAAAGTTAAACGAGTAGACGAAATGGAAAAATCTTTCCACTATCAGTATTGGGAAGAAGATTTTCGATTAGTAAAGGAAACGGGCATCGATTACCTACGTTACGGTCCGCCGCTGTTTTCTACGCACGTGGGTCCGGGCCAATACCACTGGGATTTTACCGATGAAACCTTCCGGAAAATGGAAGAAATGAAGATTATTCCTTTGGTGGATTTGTGCCACTTTGGCGTACCCGATTGGTTAGGAAATTTTCAGAACCCCGATTTCCCGCATTACTTTGCGGAGTATGCCCGGGCTTTTGCTCAACGCTTTCCTAACTTACAGTATTACACTCCCATTAACGAAATATTTATTGCCGCTACTTTCTCGGCCCAATATGGTTGGTGGAACGAATGTTTATCCAGCGATCGGGCTTTTGTAACGGCCCTTAAAAATTTGTGCAAAGCCAATGTTATGGCCATGCACGAAATATTAAAAATACGCCCTGATGCCGTGTTTATTCAAAGCGAATCGTCGGAGTATTTTCACGCCGAAGATCCGAGTTGTACGCCACTGGCTAATTTTTTAAATCAGAAGCGGTTTTTGTCGCTGGATTTAACGTACGGGTATCCTATCCGGGCGGTGATGTACGAATACTTGCTCGATAACGGTATGACCCGCGAGGAATATCATTGGTTTTTGCAGAACCAGGTTAAAGCCCACTGCATTATGGGTAATGATTATTATTTTACCAACGAGCACATGGTACACCCTAATGGCAGCACCAGTGCCTCCGGCGAAATTTTTGGTTATTACGTTATCACCACGCAATATTACAGACGGTACCGGCTCCCAGTAATGCACACCGAAACCAACATGATCGAACCTAATTCGGTAAACTGGTTGCGGAAAGAATGGGCGAACGCCAAACGCTTACGGCGCGATGGTATTCCGTTAATGGGTTTTACCTGGTACAGCCTCATTGACCAGGTAGACTGGGATTCGGCGTTGCGGTTTGATGATGGCCGGATAAACGCACTGGGCTTATACGATATGAATCGCCAAATTCGCCCCGTGGGGGAAGCATACAAAGAACTTATTAAGCAATGGAAAGGGGTGATGGAAGAAGAGAAATTCGGTCTGCACTTCAATTATTATTAGTGTTTCGTTCATAGTCCGCAGACGATGGTCCAGGGCTATAAATTTTTTATAATTAAGCATAAATGAACATTCGTCAACTTACACTTGACTAACCAATAAGAAGTTTCAGGTTTTAAGTGGTAGGTTTTGCGCTTCAGCTTCTACGAATGATTCTTAGGCGATAAGCCAGAGACCGGATGCTTTTTTAAACGTATGACTTACCACCTAAAACGTATAACCTGCTGTTTACTTTACGTTTACTACTTTAGCCAACTAAACTATTTTTGGCAGTTACTTTTAATATGATGACAGAAAATAGGAGAATAACTATTATGGGAGCCGGCCTGGTCGGCTCCCTTTTGTCGTTATATCTAGCTAAAAAAGGATACCAGATAGATGTGTACGAACGGCGCAACGACCTGCGGCAAAATTACGTGGAGTTTGGCCGTTCTATAAATTTAGCCTTGAGCGACCGGGGATGGAAAGCCCTGGAAGGAGTAGGTATCGCCGACGAAATCCGGAAAGTAGCCATTCCTATGTATGGGCGCATGATGCACGATTTACAGGGTCAGTTATCTTACCAGCCTTACGGCAAAGAAAACCAGGCAATTTATTCCGTATCTCGCGGCGGGTTAAATGTAACGCTTATGGATCTGGTAGATCAGAATCCGAATATTCAATTGCATTTTAACCAACAATGCCTGCACGTAGATTTGGCCGCCAACGAACTAGAAATGCTTAATACGGCTACCCAGGAGCATTATACAATTAAAACGCCCCGGTTGTTTGGAGCCGATGGGGCGTATTCGATGGTGCGCTACGCCTTGCAAAAAACCGAACGTTACGAATATTCCCAAACGTACCTGGAATACGGCTACAAAGAACTTCGCATTGCGCCTGATCCGGATGGCGAATGGGCTTTAGAAAAAAATGCTTTGCATATCTGGCCGCGGGGTTCTTATATGATGATTGCTCTGCCTAATTTGGATGGTTCTTTTACCTGCACTTTGTTCTTCCCTTACGAAGGAGATGTGTCGTTTAATAGTTTGCAAACTGAAACAGATATACAAGATTTTTTCGGGAAAATATTTCCGGATGCCCTGCCATTGATGCCTGATTTGGTGGCGGATTTTTTTGAAAATCCAACGGGTTCGCTAGTAACAATTAAATGTTTTCCGTGGTCACTGCAAGATAAAGTAGTGTTGCTCGGCGATGCTGCGCACGCGATTGTGCCTTTTTACGGGCAAGGCATGAACGCCGGCTTCGAAGATTGCACGGTTTTAAACCAATTAATGGACGAACACGGCGACAACTGGCAAACTATATTCCGGACGTTTCAGGAAGTACGCAAGCCTAATACTGATGCCATGGCCGAACTGGCCATTCAGAATTTTATTGAAATGCGCGACTTGGTAGCCGACCCCCGTTTTCTGTTGCGGAAGAAAATAGAATCTAAGATAAATGCCCAGTTTCCCGAAAAATGGTTGCCGCTTTACACCATGGTTACGTACACCCACTTGCCGTATTCTTTAGCCCTGGAAACGGGAAAACGGCAAGATAAAATCATGAAAAAACTCATGAAACACATTAAGCAGGAAAGCGACTACGATAAACCAGAAGTGCAACAATTAGTACAGAGGTTATTAGTTTGAATTGTAAATTTTCGTGGATTATTGTTTTAACTTTTATTAAAGAATTTTGAGATTAGGAGATTTGCCATTTCCCGAATTTATTTAAACGATTAACTGCACATAACGATTTCGTTATCATTAGCTGAAAACTTGTAGAGCTAAAAAGCCCCAGCCTTGAATAAGGAGAGGTGGGAATAATTAATTTTCTGCGGCTTTCCGACGCTTTAACTTGCTCGTCGGTACCGCTTTACCAGGAAAAAGAACATAATACCTAATAAAGCGCCAGTAGTATTGAAAACAATATCGACAATATCTGGTTGCCGGCCTAAGCGCATGAATCCTTGTAGTAGCTCAATGAGCGCTCCGTAACTTATAGCCAGTAGTAAAGTAAACAGAATGCTATTTTTACGTAGCCCAGAACCTGCGGATGATTTAGCAAAGCCATCTAGAACTAAGAAGGCCCAAACCATAAATACAAATAAATGCGCCAGCGAATTAATACTAATGATGTTCCAGTCGGGCACTTTTGGCAATGCCTGGGGAGGTAACAGCGTTAAAATTAAAATTAACGCTGCCCAACCCAATGCTGGTAGATAAGATTTCAGATACACAAAAGTTTGATTGGTAAAAATACCGGAACCACTTTTTACATTTATTTATGCGCCTACTAATTCAGCGTAGGCTTCGGCCGTTAACAATTCTTCAATTTCACTGGCATTATCTACCGATAGTTTAATCATCCAACCATTTCCGTATGGATCTGAATTTACGGTTTCCGGGTTAGAATCCAGTTTCGGATTAACCTCTAAAACAGTACCGGTAAGTGGACTGAATAAATCCGAAACGGTTTTTACCGCTTCTACCGTCCCGAAAACTTCTTCTTTACTTACTTGTTTTTCAAGCGTATCAATATCTACGTACACAATATCTCCCAACTCGCTTTGCGCGAAATCAGTGATGCCGACGTAGGCTACCTCGCCTTCTATTCGTATCCATTCATGATCTTTGGTATAACGTAGTTCCTGCGGTAAATTCATAGTTGTTTCAATATTAGGTGGTTATTTCAATTACGGCTTCCGTATTATGGGTGTCAGAGCAAATATAATAAGAAAAAAAGCTTACTTGTCTAACTAAATAATAAGGTCTACCATAATACCGACATTTTTAACAAAGGTTTTATTTATTGCGATAAGCTGTAACGTAATTGAATACCTCCTTCGGATACCGTATTCTTGAAGGAACTCGATATTTTAGGCTCCGATACTACCCGGGTGAAGTAAAACTGAATATTTAACTTTTGGTTTACCGTATAATCAATAGTAGGTTTAATCTGAATTTGCTTGGTGCCGTTCGTTGGGACATTATCACTTCGCTGATTGAGAATCGTGCCCGGACCAGTAGTAGTACTATCGCTAATGATAGACCGCTGAATGGTAATATTATCGCGCAGGGTAAAATCAAAGCGGGCATTTAACTCGTTTTTGAGCACAATTTTTTGGCCGTTAATTTTAAAAGGTACCCGGAAATTAGTAGTAGCATACCCTAAACCTATTACGTAATCTTTAATGCCCACTTCGGTTACCTGCGCGTTGGTCATGTTCAACGCTAGATTGCGTTCGGTGCGGTATTCCACGCGGCCAATTACGTTTTTCTGCGTTTTAAAGTTAATGCCAAGCAATGGCGTTAAACGTTCCATAATAGTTAATTGGCTGATAACATAGTAAGGAATAAACTCATTTTTAGCGTTGATCTGACTCGAGAAACCTGTTGCTGGCTCGGCTTGATATTGCAGCGAAGTAGAAAAACTATTGATGCTATATACCGAGCTATACGCGTGAGACAGCGAGAAAGAGCTAAAATATTGCTTAATAAAGGGGAGTTCTGCCAATCCGTTATAATCTACCCGCCAGTTAGGCAGGGGTATACTTTTAAATAAATTAGTCGATTTTTCGGCCTTTTTAGTAGGGTCATACGAGCCAATATCTTTTCCCAGATACGCATACATGAAAGCCGGAATTAATACATCCTGCGAATTGAAATTATAAACTCCACGTTTATCTGGATTGGCAGACGCTAATTTTTCCGCAATATCCTGCCGATTTGCAATAAAAGTATCGAAAGCTTGCGAACGATTGCCCCGGTTACCTTCGAACATTGTCCTCAGGGAAATAATAGACGTACTAAAGGAGCCGGTATGCAGCGGGCTTTGCAGCGAATCAATGTTATTAATTGGCTCATTGGTTCCTTCATCTACGGTTAACCGGTAAAAAGCTTCTTCAATATCAGAGCGTTCGCGCCGGGCTTCTACCTGAATGTTAAAGTTCTTAAATGGCACCACATTCGTACGGGCTGAGAAATTCTCGGTACGTAAACCACTAAAAGGAGTATTTAACAAATGGCTGTTGTTAGTATACCAATCGTTCCTGTCGACCATGTCGTATAAATCCCTTAATGGGAACTGTTTACCCAAAATAAATGGTAAACCAGGCGCATTAAATTCTTCGTCGAAACCAAGGAACTTAGATTTTGGCAAATAGCCTGGTATTAAGTTGCCCCGCGTTAGTTGGTAAGTAAAGTTGATGGATTGCACCGCCATCAACACTTTTAAAGTAGCTTTAAGAGCTTTTAACTCTGGCTTTTTCTCGGTAGTATCTTTAGCAGCCGGCGCGCCGGGTATAGTGGGTTGAGGCGGTCGAGCCCCGGCAGCGGCCGTAGCCGGCGCTTCATTTATAGCTTTTAAAAATTTAACTTTATTGTACAGGCGCATTAAATCTACTTTACCCGTTACACTCGCATCGCTGTTGTTCTGAATAGTATTACCTAAACCAAGCGAGTCGCTTATTAATACGGTAGAACCGGAAGTCCAGGTGTAACCGGCGGCGTAGCGGGCATCGGCGCTCACCCAATCCGTTAACGGGAATTTATCGAGCGGCAAGCGATAAGTAACGGCAGCAGATTGATCAAAATTGGTGGTCCGGCCGCCTTTATACAAGTTCTTCCAAATAACATCACTTCTCTCCCGGACGAGTGGATCTTCGTTGTTACCATCAATCTGACCGCGAGGTTCATCTACTACCGAGCGATTGGTGGCAGTATAATCAAAAGATAAGCTTTTAGTTAAATCCCATTTTAAATCATAAACCCGGTTGAAGAAAAAGGTTTTTTGGAAAGTAGCATATTTTGGATCTAAAGGAACAGGAGGTGCGTTTGGATCGGTGCGCCGTTGCAAGAATAATTCGTTATAGCGGCGGTCTAAATCGGCCCGGAAAGATACCCTACTCGGCAGGGGAGTAAAATTAAACTCCTGCAATAATTTCAAATACGGCGATTTAAAAGCCGCTACTTTACTTAAAGGAGTGAAGTTTTTAGGAGTGCCGTTAAAAGTATAAGCAAAGCCGCCCGTATACGTTTTGGTCATATCCCGCTTGGTAAAAATATCCGTGTGCAGTAATTCGCTGTAAGCATACGATAAAGACAAATTCTCAATATCGTAGGGGTGCGACTTGGCATCCGGGTCAGTTTTCTCTTTCCGGACGTTGAGTAAATTAAAGCTTTTGGTAGTAGTTTGATTCACTACTTTCTTCCGGTATTCTCGTCGGGCTTCATCGCTCGCAAATTTTTTCAAAGATTGTTCGAGGGGCGTATCCGGATCTAAAGGGTCGTAACGAGGTTCCTGGGTAGTTTTACCGTATTGCACTGATACCGGTATGCGAATACCCAATCGTTCGGGTAAAAACTTGTCGGCGGTAATATTAGCATTTACATCAAATTGGGCCGTATTGGAACGGGCTCGCTGGGCAATTTTTTCTTGCAAAGCGCCAAAACCTACGGTAGTGTAAGAACCCGTGGCAGAAATATTTGCTAAATCCGCGAGTTTTACGTTGGCCCGCGCGTTAGCGGCCCAACCCGCTTTTTTATCAAAATCAGCTACGCGTAATTCATCGGCCCAAACGCAGAAAGATTTATCGGCCCGGTCCGCTGATTTGGGATTCAAAACCCCCAACATAATACCTTGCACCGAACTAAAATCCGGGTTACCCATTACAACAATGCGCCGGCCATCAGATAAATTTACCGGGTATGGTACTAATAAACTAGCTTGAGCCTGGTTCCGGGCAGCTTTCGCATTGATAAAATCCTGGAAAGCCACGTCAATCATGTTTTCTACTTTCCAGATTTCCTGCTCCGTTGTTTCTCCGTTCCGGGTTATTTTTAACGGTAAAGAGTATTCGTAATAGTTTTGGGTATAATCGGTACCAATCCGGATAAAGGCCCGTACTTCGTCGTCGCGGGTACTGCCGTTCAGGCTTTGCGCATGGATAAATAATTTCAAACGCTTATAGATAAGCATATCCATGGTTACGTTTTTGTAAACTGCTTTTCCGAACGAGTCTTTTAAATCATCCACGCAAATTTGCAGAGATTGCTCGTTTTGCCGGCGGGTAGTAACCGATGAATTATCGAACTGCCGGTAAATGCCCGGTGGAATCACGTATTTAATGTTGCCTGGGTCTGCCTCCCCATTTTCTTCCAGGTTCACCGTTGATACCGTAAAATTCTCCACGTCCGTATCACAATTTCCGGTACAGGGTGCCCCACCATCGGATACTGAACCCAGGTATTTACGCCATTGGTTAGATACAAACTGCATTTGAATGGTACGCAATACCACCGGATCCTGGAACTTAGTCAAGTACATGCGTAGGAACCGGATAGATTTAAAGCCTTGAATATTGTTTACTTTACCCGTTGGCTGCCGGATCGGTATCCGGAATAAATACCAATTAATAGAATCACCCTCTTTCGGAGAAGTCACTCTATCCACAATATAATTCTGACCAACGGCTAGTTTGCCCGGGCGTAAATCAATTTTATATTCGTAGTAACTTTCTACATCCGAAATAATGTTGTCTTTATTTAAATCTTCTTTATCCGGGTAAGCGTAAGCCGCTTCTACACTGTTCTCGGCGGAATTATTTTCCATCCCGTTAAAGTATTTGTAGCGGCCTAATACCTTAACATTCCGGTTATCATAATCCTGATTTAAGTGGTGCCGGAAATCATCTTTGGAGGGGTCAGGTAATTGCTGGTAAACGCCGGTAAAGAATTGCTTTTCTTCGGAATCATTCAAACCTTCTATCCCGATATCCTGGAACTGCCGGCTACCGGAAGTATTATCAAAAGCATCGGTTAAAAATGGACGACGGGTTACCATACCCCAGGGAGTACGATCGGTATCTGTTTTAGGAGTAGTACTAATATTACCATTAGAAGCTTCCGTGGGCAAGCCATTCTCGAACTCGTAACGGTTTTGGTCTTTTAATAAATCTTCGGAAATGTTACCTAAGTTAAAAACCAACTCACCACCGGTAGTATTCGGTTTATCATTGGCTTCGCCATTTGGGCCATCCTGATCAGCAATATTGGCTAATTCAGTATTTGGATTGGTAACTTTTAAGAACGGATCCATCATCCAGAATTCCAGGTATTCGATATTAGCGTTATCAAAATCGGTATCGAAGGTTATTTCCCGACTAATACCCGCCCAATTATCGACTGGATTTGCTCTGTTAGGTAAGAATTTGCCGTCCGCGCTTACGTTTTGGTTGTAATTATACTGTCCGCGTTCCGCCGGATAATAAGCGAGATCAAATGGATATTCATAGTTGTTTACCGCATCTAAATCCCGGTTTGGAAAAATTTCTTTCCGATTAATACCCCTTACATAGTGATTTCGTAAATCGGCATCGCCGATATTATTAGGATGCTGGTTACCGTTGCGGTAGTACACTCCCTGGTCGATGGTGTACCAAGCTAAATGGGCGCGGTTGTCGGCGTAGGCTAAACCGGTTCGGCCGCCAATAAGAGGTGTGGGAGTAGCAGCCAGTCGCCAGTTATTGGTATTGGTGCTGCTGGAAAGAGAATAGGACGACTCCGCCCCTTCAAAATCATCGATATAAGAAACTCCATCTTCTCCCTTTAATTTGGACTTAGCCGGTAGCAATTGCGCAAACTCAGCGTTAAAAGCTATTGCCGAAGGTTCTTTGGTTTGAATAAAAGGTAATTTATCTGTTAGGGTGGTTAAAAGCCGGGATTCTTTTTTCAGGTTGATATCTAAACCGTAAATGGTATTGTTACTTGGCTCATCCCCAAGGCTCACGCGGTTATTGTTGTAGGGAGTTTCGCCGAGATGCAATAAAGTAGCGCCAATGCCAATATCGCGGTTTAAGGTATAATCGAAGCGAGCGCCCACCATAGCGCGCGGCTGCGGGTTAATAATTTCCGCTTTTTCAAATTCTACTGCCAGGTTACTCGCCGAATTCAAATAACTCGGGTTTAAAATTTTAACGCGGCCTAGAGCATAATCCACCCGGTAATCTACGCCTTCGGTGAGTAAATTGCCGCCAGATCGTACGCGGACCGAACCTTCCGCAACCTGAATACCCGGCAGGGCAATTTCGTCGGTCGCGCTCGCTTGATAACGACCTTTTAAGAAAAACTTAGCTTTATTCGTAATTTGCTGCGCATCGCTTTGCGTTTGATCGTAGAGTTCCTGATAAACGTATTTCTGTACCAGGTTTTCTTCGCCGGCCGTAAATTTACTTTGCAGATAAGAACCAAACGGCTCTACCTCGGGGAAGAAAATTCGTCCATTTTCCGGATCAATCGTTAGCCCGGTTAAAAAGTCGAAGTTACCGTCCGGCGGCGCGTCGTTGTTGGTATTTACTTTATCCAGGTTAAATACTTCTATCAGCGGTACGTTCTGAATGTTTCTGCCTTCTTTTAAACTGGTAATATCTACCCCGGTTTCATCATCTTTGTAGATAATACTCATTTGAAATCCTTCGCGGGTAATCTGGTTGGCGTTGAGCGAATAAACGTTCTTCATCATCAGATCCCAGGTAGGAAAAGTCAGGGCTGGATTCGTAGACTTAAGCATTTTCAGGAATATTGCCTCGTTGTCGTTCACGTTTTGGTAATCGTCCTGTAGTTCACCCACGCGGTACACGCGGCCATTTAAAGTATATTCGTAAGCTACTCCCAGCACCTGCTCGGGTAACATCTGAATATTAAGAGAAATGTAACCTAACTCCGGATTAAATTTATATTCTTTCGGATCGAGGCGGCGGGCCCGTACGTGTTCAAAGTCAACGGTTTTCTGAAGCTTCAGGACTGCACCCTGCAAAGTTTCATCTACGGTATTATTATTTCGGTTACCATTTATCCGGCTGTATAAGTTATTAGCATCATTACTGGCTGGAGCGGTAAGTGCGGTACCAGGTTTAAAAATCAACTCGTCCCGTAAAGTTTTGGTAGTGTCGGCCTCGGCCAAATCCATTAGGGTAACTACGTTGCGCAAATTTTCGGTGGACCGGTTATCGTTGGTTATGTATACTTCCAGACGACGGATGGTAATACCGGATTTAAGCTGGGGCAAGTCGCGTAAAGAACGATCGTAGCGGTCGCGAAAGAATTGGGAAAGAAAATAATGCCGGTCGCGCTCGTACTGATCGACTTTAATTTCGAAGGGTCGGTTCTGGGCACCATTCTGAATATTTATCTGATCGGTACGCCCCCGCACGTTCGACATAACCGTAGTTACCCCCAAACGGCCGAATTGTAATTGCGCTTTTACGCCGAATAAATTTTGGGCGCCGCTTATCAGACTATTATTTAAGGGCAAGCTTACGTTACCCGCTTCAATTTTGCGGATAATTTCTTCTTCGAAACCCGTATAATCCATTTTGATGTTGTTCTCAAACTCAAAATTGGCTTTGGTATCCCAGTTGAAATTAAGTTTAAGTTTTTCCCCAATCCGGCCGGTAACGTTTATGGCTAAATTCTGATCAAATTCAAAATCACCGGTTCGCTGCCGCCGTAAGGGTAAGGATTGATTAAAATTACGGCTAAACCGAGCTCCGAATTTAAGACCCGCGTTACCATTTGTTTGAATATCGACAAAATCACCCCCAAAAATGCGGTTGAATAAGGGGCTTACGACGGGTATTTTAGGGCTTAATAAAGAACGGCCCGACGCTTTTTCGCCGGTAACGCCTCCTTCGGCTTTACTGCGCCAGTAATTACGTATAGCTTGCTGCTGTTGATATTTGGTATATTCCTCATACGTCATGAGGGTAGGATTTCGGAAATTTAAGTCGCCTACTTTTTCCTTAATTTCAAAATAACGCAGGCTATCATCCAGGTCTACGTTTAGGTTAACATTGTCCGGATTTTTAAGTAATAAAGGCGAACGGGAAGTACGGTTAGAAAATGGATCACCCACCCGATCTTTCGGTCGGAAATCAGGGCGGCGTGATTTACGATACCTTTCGCTTGTGGTAGTATCGGTAATGATGGTATCAGCTACTAATTGCCGGAGTAGATTCAAGT
Source organism: Adhaeribacter arboris (assembly GCF_003023845.1). Classification (NCBI taxonomy): domain Bacteria; kingdom Pseudomonadati; phylum Bacteroidota; class Cytophagia; order Cytophagales; family Hymenobacteraceae; genus Adhaeribacter; species Adhaeribacter arboris. The sequence goes on from NZ_PYFT01000001.1 coordinate 5,879,305, forward strand.
TGAAAGAAGAATTTCCGGCTACTGTTCCAGCTTCCGAAAGCCAACCGAATAGGGTAACAACCGCAACGGACGCAATTATTACGTGGTGTTTACTTTTATTCAAGCGGAATGTAAAATTTTAACTTCAGGAAGATTTTAATGCTAATTTGATATATTCCTCCACCGTTAGGTGGCTGCCTTCGCGCTTAATAATGGCATCCAGCGTTTTTTCGGCAACGGTTCGGGCAAAACCTAAGGTAATCAAAGCAGATAACGCCTCATTTTGATTCGTATTGTGTGGCGCCGCTGAAACGTTTGCCTGATCTATTAGTACATCTTTTTTTAATTTATCTTTTAATTCCAGAATGAGCCGCTGGGCTGTTTTTGCGCCAATTCCTTTGATTCTTTGAATTGTTCTAACGTCTTCGCGTACAATGGCTTGCTGAATTTCGGGTACACTTAACGAAGATAAAATCATAAGACCTGTATTAGGTCCCACGCCGGAAATAGAGATAAGATGCAAAAAAATATTTTTTTCAGCCAATTCGCTAAAACCATACAAGGTATGGGCATCTTCTTTGATATGCAAAAAAGTAAATAACTTACAGCGTTCGCCTTCGGCTAAGCCAGCATAGGTATTTAAAGAAATTTTAATTTGATAACCAATTCCGCCCACTTCAATTATCACGTAAGTGGGGTCTTTATAAGTCAGTTTGCCGTCGATGTATGCAATCATAAAAGAAAAATTAGCCCTCAGCAACAATTATGCGAGGTTATTACAAAAACTACGTGCTTACGAGCCAGAATTTACGTATTTATTCTAAAGTAAAAAATGCAGATAAGTAAATAGTTTGGTGAAAAGTGGAAAGCAAAAGTTGCGTTATTCGCTAATAACCAGTTCGTTACTTTAAACTAAGGAGCCAATTTTACCCGCTATAGCCTCAGGCAAAGAAGCTTTTTGGTTACTGCGGCTTTCGTGATTTTGCGCATCTACTACGGCAATAGCAATCATATTTACAATGTCACGGGTAGAAGAACCAAGCTGCAAAATATGTACGGGCTTATGCATACCCATTAAAATCGGACCTATCGTTTCGGCTTCGCCAATTTCCTGGAGTAGTTTATAAGCAATATTACCCGAAGTTAAATCCGGAAAAATTAAGGTATTTGCACCTTTTTCAGCCAGATCACTGAACGGATAATGTTCTTGTAGTAAATTTTTATTTACAGCCGTGTTGGCCTGCATTTCCCCGTCTATAAGTAAGCTAGGATAGCGCTCTTTTGCCAACTTGGTAGCTAATATAGTTTTGTTCGGTACATCGCCGCGGTTAGAGCCAAAATTGGAGTAGGATAGTATGGCCATCCTAGGTTCCACGTCGAAAAAACGCACTGCCCTAGCGGTTAAGCCAATAATATCTACCATTTCTTCGGCCGTTGGATTAATATTTACCGTAGTATCGGCTAAAAAATATGGTTCTTTTTTGTTTTGGATAATGTACATACCCGCTACCCGGTTCACGTTTTCTTCTACGCCAATAATTTGCAGTGCCGGCAAAATGGTTTGAGAATAATCTTTGGTTAATCCGGAAATTAAGGCATCGGCTTCGTTGGTTTCTACCATTAAAGCGCCAAAGTAAGTACGACCTTTGACTAATTTCCGGGCATCAAACAAGGTAATGCCTTTGCGCTTGCGTTTCTCGTAGAAAACTCGCGCAAATTTCTCCCGTTTTTTGGCTTCTTTAGACGGATCAATAATAATAGCGCCTTCTAAATCCAAAGCATTTTCGGTAATTAATGCTTCAATTCTTTTTTGGTTACCTAATAATATAGGCTGCGCAATTTTTTGGTCCAGTACAATCTGGGCGGCTTTTAAAATTTTATAATGGTCCGCTTCGGCAAATACAATACGTTTGGGGTTGGTTTTAGCTTGATTAATAATGCGGGTCATCAACTTTTGATTAATGCCAATGCGCTCCTGTAACTCCTGATCGTATTTTACCCAATCGTGAATCGGATGTTTAGCCACGCCAGAGTCCATAGCCGCTTTGGCTACCGCTGGCGAAACAGTGGTAATTAAGCGCGGATCTAATGGCTTCGGAATTAAGTAATCGCGGCCGAAAGCAATAGCTTTATCGGCGTAAGCTTTATTAATTATTTCGGGCACCGGTTCTTTCGCTAATTCCGATAAGGCACGTACGGCCGCTAATTTCATTGCTTCGTTTATTTCTGTAGCCCGTACATCGAGGGCTCCTCTGAAAATGTAAGGAAACCCCAGCACATTATTTACCTGGTTCGGATGGTCCGAACGACCAGTAGCCATAATTAAATCGCTTCGTACGGCCATAGCCGTTTCGTAGGGAATTTCCGGGTCAGGATTGGCTAAGGCAAAAATAATAGGGTTCTTCGCCATTAATTTTACGTACTCCGGCGGCAGCACATTCCCCGCCGAAAGGCCAATAAATACGTCTGCTCCGGTCATAGCTTCGGCTAAAGTGGTAATTTTACGGGTAGTAACAAACTGCGCGCGGTAAATATCTAAATCGTTCCGTTCCGGATTGATAATACCGTCTTTGTCAAACATGACGATATTATCAATTTTTGCACCTAAGGCCAGGTATAATTTAGCGCAGGCAATAGCCGCGGCACCCGCCCCGTTCATTACAATTTTGATTTTCTGTATTTTTTTGCCTACCAGTTCCAGGGCGTTTAGCAAAGCGGCGCTGGAAATAATAGCCGTGCCGTGCTGGTCGTCGTGCATAACCGGAATTTTCATTTGCTCTTTTAAAGCCACCTCAATTTTAAAACTTTCCGGGGCTTTAATATCTTCTAAGTTAATGCCACCAAAAGTGGGTTCCAGGGAACGCACAATCCGAATAAACTCATCCGGGTCGGTGCAATCTATTTCAATATCAAAAACGTCGATACCCGCAAATTTCTTAAATAATACTCCTTTGCCTTCCATTACGGGTTTAGAAGCTTCCGGGCCAATATTGCCAAGACCTAATACAGCTGTTCCATTGGTGATAACGCCCACTAAGTTGCCTTTAGAAGTATACTTATAAGCGTCTTCTTTATTAAGAGCAATTTCCTTACATGGCTCTGCTACCCCCGGCGAATAGGCCAAAGCTAAATCTATTTGGGAGGAAAGCATTTTGGTAGGTACCACCTCTATTTTTCCTGGTTGACCCATTTGGTGGTAATTCAGCGCGTCTTGTTTATTTATTTTAATCATAACAGAAAAATTTTAACCGAGTCTGGTAGATAACGAAACAAGCAGACTTTTGTATTTAAGTAAAATTAAGCAAAAGCAGGCGTTTAAACTATTTACTTTAAATAGTTATGCGTTAACCAGAATGGATTTAGATTTTTGCGTTAAATAGTTGGTTGTAAACAAAAATATCAGGTCACGCGGCCTGATATTTTTGTTTACAATAAAGCCTGCTTAAGATTAACTTATTACCAGTTTCATGCCTGGTTTTAAGCTATTTGTCTTAAGACGGTTTAGTTTTTTAATTTTCTCTACCGGTATATCGTTATAGCGGCGGGAGATGCTCCATAAAGTATCGTTCGGTTGTACGGTATGCACCAATTTTACCCGTGATAAAGATTTTTTATTATTCGCAGTCTTACGGGCAGATGCTGTTTTTACCGGTACTTTAACTTCGTGGGCTTCTGCTACGTTTGTTTGGTTAGAAGAATTACTCGCTAATAAATGGTCTTGAGCAGCAGAGGTAAATAGTATTAATTTTTGCCGGGCTAACAACTTCTGTTTCGGGCTAAGATTATTCCAGGTACGCAGCTGTTCTACGGATATGTTATGGCGGTTGGCAATGCGCGTTAAATTATCACCGGCAGCTACAATATACTCCTTTTTCTGCCAAACAGAATCAGTTGCCGCTGAATCCGGGAGAGTAGTTGCCAAAGGGGCTATTGGAGTAACAACTTTTTTAGCAATCAGAATATTTTGGTAAGAGGGCGGTACAAGGTCCGGCAATTTGCAGGAATCCAGAATTAAAGTGCGATTTGCAGCCAGTAGGGTTTTGTGAGTAGCAGGTACTTTTAAAGGGTAATTACGAACATTTACCGGCAAAATAGCTTTTTTAACTTCCGGGTTTAATTTAGGTAACTCTTCTGCGTCTAAACTAAGTTGCTGGGATAACTTCTTTAAATCCAGCGATTGATTGATTAAAATGGTATCCGTAGCCGTGGCGTATAGTAAAGTGTCCGGCTGTATTTCATGATCCACGGCGTGGTTCATGGTGTAAATGATGGCCGTTAAAGAAGGTACGTAGCCCCGCGTTTCTTTCGGTAAAAACGGGAAAATAGCCCAAAAATCAGCTTGACCGCCCGCCCGTTTAATGGCTTTACGAACGTTGCCCGGGCCACAATTATAAGCGGCTAAAGCAAGTTCCCAGTTACCGCCAAACATGCGGTGCAGGTTACGTAAATACCGGCAAGCCGCATCCGTAGCTTTTTCCGGGTCCATGCGTTCATCGATATACGTATCTATTTTTAACTTATAATCAGAGGCAGCGGAGGGAATAAATTGCCACAAACCTACGGCAGCCGCATGGGAAACCGCCCTAGGTATCAATGCAGATTCTACTACCGCTAAATATTTAAGTTCATTCGGAAGGTTATACTTGGCCAGATATTGCTCAAACAAAGGGAAGTAAATATTCTCGCGGGATAATACCCGGCGAGAATACTTCCGGTTCCGAATGGTAAAATAATCAACAAAGCCCCGCACGTAGGGATTAAAATGCAATGGAATTTCTTTCTGCAAACAGCTAAGCCGATCCATGATAAGATCGTTTGTAACCATAGGAACAGAATCCGGTAAGGCTAAGCCTAAAATTTCTTCCAGGTGAGTAGTATCAGCTAAATGAACCGTGTCCGTTAAGGCCGTCGGGTACAGAGTGTCCGCAAGAACGACTTCTTTCTTCTTTGTATTTAAAAAAAAACCGGCCTTACTTTCAAGGGATAGGAGCAGGCCGGATAATAAAAATAAAAGAGTAAGGAGTCTTATCTGCATCATATACGAGCTAAGCAGTGGTTATTTTCTCAGTAACTGATTTAGAAAAAGCCAAGAGCTTGGTTTCGGCGAAAGATTTAGTTAAAATTTGCATCCCAATCGGTAAAGCGTTTTTATCGGTACCCACCGGAACCGAAATAGCGGGCACTCCTGCCAGAGATGCTTGTACCGTAAATATATCCGCTAGGTAAATAGCCAACGGGTCGATGGGATTACCGCCAATAGGAAAAGCTGTAGTAGGCGTAGTGGGCATAATCAGAAAATCGAACTGCGTTAAAAGCTCTTCCGTTTTTTCCTTAATTATTCTTCTAACTTTTTGCGCTTTGGTGTAGTAAGCATCGTAATAATCCGCACTTAAAACAAAAGTGCCCAGCATAATTCGTTTTTGTACTTCGTGACCAAAGCCTTCGGCTCGCGATTTCTTGTACATAGAAAGTAAGTCGGTGGCACTAGAACTACGATAGCCATACTTCACCCCGTCAAAGCGCGATAAATTAGAACTGGCCTCGGCGGTGGTTAATATGTAATAAGTAGGTACAATGTAATCTAAATAATGAAAATCTACGGATTCTACCGTATGACCTTCCTCGCGTAAATTCTGAAGAGTGGCCTGTATGGTTTCCCGAATTTCCGGATCTAGACCTTCACTTTCTAAAGTATCGCTAATGTAGCCAATCCGGTATTTGGGGTCACCTTCCGGTTCCAGCAGCTGGCTGTAAGCAGGTACTTCCCGGCGGCTAACAGTACTATCGTAATCATCTGGCCCGGCCATTATCTCGAGCAGTAAAGCGGCATCATCTACGCTGCGGGTAATCGGGCCGATTTGGTCGAAAGAAGAAGCATAAGCCGTTAAACCGTAGCGCGAAATACGGGAATAAGTAGGCTTTAAACCAATTACCCCACAAAAAGCGGCCGGCTGCCGCACCGAACCACCGGTATCGGAACCAATAGAAGCTAAGCATAGATCTGCTTGTACTGCTACGGCTGAACCGCCCGATGACCCACCCGAAACGCGAGTTGGATCAATTTCATTTAATACCGGACCGAAAGCAGAGGTTTCGTTGGAGGCCCCCATGGCAAATTCGTCGCAGTTTTGGCGACCAATTACAATAGCATCCTCGTCCAGCAGGCGTTGTACCGCAGTAGCCGTAAATAAAGATTTAAAGCCGGTTAAAATTTTACTGGAAGATTGCAGAGGATGATCTTTATAGGCCAGTACATCTTTTAAACCGAGTACCATACCCGCTAAGCGGCCTGCTGTGTTGTTAGCTAGTTTTTGGTCTATTTCTTCAGCTTTAGCCAGCGCTTCATCCGGGTAAACTTCCAAGAATGCGTTTAAATGTTTTTTACGCTCAATATTATCTAAATAGTAATGCACCAGGTCGCGACAAGTAACACTGCCATTTGCTAGATCCTGGTGCACTTCCAATAAGTTATTGTATCGCTTCAAACTAATGGGGGTTCGTTTGGATTTTTTACTTCTTTTTCTGAATGGGTTGTTTTTCCTTTCGTAGCATCTTTAAACTCACGAATTCCTTTGCCTAAACCACGGCCAATGCCCGGAATCCGACTGGCGCCAAAAAACAGTAATAATACAGCGATAATCAGAATTACCTCTGTTACTCCCAAAAAGGCGAATAGGGTATATGCAAACACCAGATACCTTATTTAGAAGTAGTGTGAGTGTCGTCTTTAACGGCGTTTTCTACTTCGTTTTTAATTTCTTTGGTAGCATCCTTAAATTCCCGGATGCCTTTACCTAAACCTTTGGCCAGTTCGGGGATGCGCTTAGCGCCAAAAAGTAATAAGATTACTAACATAATAACCATTACTTCGCTGGTACCTAAACCACCAATAAAAGCCAAAACATTGCTCATTGCCATAACTTTAATATTTAAACGTTAGAATTACAAAATTAAATTAATATTTCAATTTTAGGTATAAAAGAGATTAAACTTTAAAAAGGTGCCCCTGGCCTAAATTATTTTTCCTGATAATTTAACTAATTTATTAATCTGCTCATTGTTTCTCTTTTGACTATTTACGACTTGATGACTACAATTAGATTCAAGGTAAAATAATTTATCTTCCTTTTTATTAGTTAAAATCCGAAAAGCTCCCTAATTTCTTTTAAATGTAGAAACTTATCAGAAAAAAATCGAGTATTTTTTATTTGAAGAATTCTTATCTAAATTAACAAATCAAGCTTTAAAAACTAAAAAAGATCATACAACTTACCCATAATAAGCATCAGAAAGTCCTTTTAAGTCAATCAGAATTCTTAGATTGTTCTGCAGAAAAATAAGTTAATCTTTAGCTAAAGTGGGGCAGAGTTACCGGTTTAGTAACCAGGTCTCTGGATTTAGCTTCGTGGTGTTGCGCCAGATTTCAAAGTGCAATTCGGTGGTTCCGTCGGGATTGGTGTAAACAGTACCAATTACTTCTTTTGCATCTACTTTCTGGCCTTCGCTGACGCTGGCTGATTTAAGTTTGGTAAAGGTGGTAAAGTACTCGCCGTGCTGAATCATCACTACGGTATGATAGGGTGGTACTTCGAGCACCGCCCGCACAATACCCGTAAATATAGACCGGACGCTCTCACCGGCATTGGTTTGAATATCAATGCCGTTATTGCGGGTAGATACGTTTCGCAGCACCGGGTGCGGATGCACGCCAAAACGCTGCGAAATAAACCCCCGTTCTACGGGCCACGAAAAGCGGCCTTTGTTTCCGCCGAAATTAGAGGATAAAAGGGCTGTTTCCGGCGTAAGAGATACTTTGTTAGCCGAAATAGGCGCAGCGGTGCCTCCTTCGGCAGCGGCCCGGCTCTTCGCCAAGCGGGCGGCTCGCGCAATTTCTTCGCGTACCATATTAGCAATTACATTATCTAATTTGCGGACAGCCGCTTGCCGGCGGTTAACTTCTTCGCGTAGTTCTTTTTCTTTTTGACTGAGTTGCTGTACTACGTTGTCTTGTTGGCCTTTTAAAGTAAGCAGGTTGCGGTTTTCGTTAAGCTGCGCGTTGAGTAAGTTTGTTTTTTGTTTTTTTTGCCGGGTTAGTACCGTTATTTTTTGCCCCAAATTAGTGGTAACCCGACTAATCTCTTTTACTTGGCGTTTACGCGATTCGGAATATTGCCGCAGATAGGTTAAGCGGCGGATAAATTGATTAAAGGATTCGGCCGCAAATAAAAACATAAGTTTATTGTAGCTATTGGCGGTTTTAGAAGCTCCGTAAATCATGGTAGCGTATTCGGCTTTGAGTTTCTGCAAATCCGTTTGCATGTTACCTACTACCGTTTCCGTTTGCTTTACATCCGATTCAATAAAATTTATTTCCGAAGAAATATTGTTAATTACTTTTTTCTGAACCGTAATTTTCTCTTTTAGGGCATTAAGCTGACCCAGCGAAGCTTCTTTTTGTTGTTTGGTTTGCTCCAGAATTCGGTTAGCTTCCTGAATCCGGTTTAAGTTTTCTCGTTTTTCGCGTTCTAACTGGGCTTTGGTTTTAGGTTTACGGGTACGCGAAGATCGTTGCTGGGCATCGGCCGGAGAAAGGAGAGTAATTAAAAAGAAAACAAGCAGTAATAAAGGTTTAAACCGGACGCGCATTCAAAAAAGAAGTGGATTTAATATAAGTAGCAGGTATTAAGCTGTAAGAGTTCCGTTTATAATGACATAATTATCAACTGAATAATCTCTCTTAAAAGTAGTTGATTAAAAACAGGAATTCATCATAAGTAAATACTTACTACCTATAACTTAAACTTATAACCTGATAATTGCCGGCAAAATTAAGAATCTGTTAAGCAACAACCAGCAAATCTAGTTTTAAAATTTATTTACGTCGGTAATCGGGCGGAATAGCGAACGGAAAATTCAGATCTTTACTGTCTATATCTACTTTGTTTAAATTAATGGAAGCTACCATTTTCTTAGCCTGATTTTCCTTAATGGTATTGGTAACAATCAAAGTAGATTTAGCAACAGGTTTATCTCCTACATTCTCAAAGTCAGAATAATCTACGGTAATCGTATTGGGCGACTCAGGGTCGGAGATCTGTAGTTTTTTAAGTTTATAGGTTTCGGTAGAAATAAACTGGTCCAAGATAGCAGCACCCAAATTCTGGCGGGTATGTTGAATCGGGGCTTCATCTATCAGTTTTTCATTACCATTTTGGCCGGGTACGTAGTTACCCACCAACAACGACTGCACCATATTAAACGATAAATCTACGTTGAAGCGGTTTTTTAAACCTTCTACATTATCGGCAAAATAGGTTTTTTCCAGGCGATTAATAAAAGCTACCGAATCGGGGGTAATCAGCAGGCGGGCTACCTCTATGCCCAGCGCCGGAACTACCGATATCCAGATTATGGTATCTTTTTTCATCCGGATGGTAATGCCCGTATTAATTTTTTCTCCCTCATTCTCAAATTGCATGCGGCCTTTGGCAGAGAAGTAAGTGTAATCGAGGTTAATAACGTTTACTTTATTTAATTTTTCGGGTGCCGAGGAACTGGAAATGCTATTACGTTTACAAGCGGAAAACCAGACAACCAGACATATTGCGTAGAGAATATGGAGGCGTTTATTCATATAATTTTTGATCTTTAATCTTTTTGTCGATGAACTCAGAAGCTTCGCCCAGAGTCTTGGCGCGTTGCCATTGTTGCACCGCTTTATCTTTCTGGCCTAGTTGGTATAGTACGTCGCCGTAATGTTCGACGATTGTACCATTTTTGGTAGTTGTACCAATTTTCTCGAAGAACTTCAACGCGGCCGGATAATCTTTTAATTTATACAACACCCAAGCGTGGGTATCCAGGTACGTTTCCTCGTTCGGGAATAAGGCTACTAGCTTACTCGAAAGCGCTTTTGCTTTGGGCAAGTCCTGGCTACGTAACGATAAATAATAGCTATAGTTATTTAAAACCTGCGCGTTGTTTGGCTCTTGGGCCAATACCGCCTCGTAGGCTTCGTCAGATTTAGCGTAATCTTTTAAAGAATTGTAACCATCTCCGAGGCGCATGTTAAATTGCGTGACCAGCTCGGGTTTATCTAAGGATAATTTTTTGCCGTACTCCAGCGATTTTACCGCCCGTGCGTAATTTTTCTTAAACAAATAAGAGGTGCCATTATAAAACCAGAATACCGCCTGGTTCGGGAATAGCTCCAAAGCTTTTTCGGTATGGGCCAGCAAAGAATCCGTTTGATTTAATTCGGCATCCAAAGCCACTAACTGATTCCAGATACTGAAATGAGAGTTATCTAAATGGACGGCTTTTACGTAATTGTTGCGGGCTTCCGTTTTTTTATTAGCCAAATTTTGAACATCGGCCGCTACGGCGTAGGCTTTTGCTTCCTGCGGGTGCGCTTTTAAAGTTTGTTCGGCCAAATCAAGCGTGGTGTTCAGTAAAGATTGGTTTTTACTGGCCGGCTGCGGAAGTTGCCGGATGTACTCTATTAAAATCTTAACCTTAGCGTCTATATCCAGGCTTGGATTAGAAAAAGCGGTACGCAACTCGGTAACCGCTTCCGTCATTTGGCCTTTCTGGCGTAAAAGTTCCGCGAGCATTAAGCGAGCCTGCGCATTATTCTGGTCAATGTTAAGGGCTTTGTTAATAAACTGAATGGCCTGGTCAATTTTCTTGTTGTTGGCCAGCACTTCGGCCTGCGCCAAAGGATAACGAACTTCGGTAGGATCACTGGCAATTAAGGCTTCTCCTTCTTTCAATGCCTTTTCGAGGTTGTTTTGTTTCAGATAAATCTGTTGCTTTTTAAACGATACTTCCTCAATAAAACCGTATTGTTTCTCAATTTTCTCGTAGGTTTTCAGAGCATCGTCAAAGCGGTTTTTGGCCAAATACAAGTCGGCCAGATTAAATAAATATTGCTCCGTTCCCGGAATATCTTTGGTAAGTTTAGTTAAAACTTTTATGGCTTCGTCGTATTTCTGGCTGCCGGAATACAATTGAGCTAAAAGTAAGTAATAGTAAGGATTAGAAGCATCTAAGGTAACCGCAGCCTGCGCAAAGGGCAGGGCGTCGTTTACCCGGCCAGCCAACATGTGGGTTTCGGCAAGTTTATAATTTAAGGCAGCATTATTCGGATTTAAGGCATAAGATCGCTGAAAGCGTTCCAAGGCTTTATCGTACTCTTCCAGTAGCGAGTATTTGACTCCATCCACGAAAAAAGATTCACCCGCCTCTTTTTGCCGGGCATCGGCTAACAAAGGATCTGCTGCTGGTTTTTCAACTTCCGTTTGCGCCTTCTCAGCCTTTTTACGCTGGCGTTTACTTTGGCCGTAACTCTGCCCGGCGGTTAAACCCAGGCAGAGAACAGCTACAATAAAAATTTTCGTTAAATCATTCAAAGTATATTACTCCTTCAAAACATTGTAATCACCCAAACTCAGATCGGATGGGGTTCCTGTAAAAGAAACGAAGCTACCCAACATGGAATTCGTGATGTTGGCACTTTTTACCACGGTATTTTCCTGTACAATAGAATTACTGATAACCGTATCGGTAACGGTAGTGTTCTTTCCTATAGAAACGTGCGGCCCTACTACGGAATTGTTTATTACGGCATTTTCACCAATATAACTTGGCTGAATAATTATTGAATTGGTAATTTTTGCCGAAGCATTTACCAAATCTTGTTCGTCTTTAAGGTATTCCAGATAGCGCTGATTGGTGTAAACGGTAGCGTCTTTGTTGCCGCAGTCGAGCCATTCCGAGATTTTACCGGGCACAAACACAGTGCCTTTATTTTTCATGTTTTCCAAGGCGTTCGTTAACTGAAATTCGCCTTTGTCTTTAATGTTATTATCCAGTAAATATTGCAATTCCTCGCGCAGGTAAGCGCCATCTTTAAAATAATAAATACCAATAATAGCTAAATCCGAAATAAAAGTATCTGGTTTTTCTACGAAATCGGTAATCTCGCCGCGCTCGTTTAATTTAACTACCCCAAATGGCCGGGGATCTTCTACTTGTTGTACCCAAATAGTCCCATCGGCAGAAGTGTCTAACGTAAAATCGGCTTTAAACAAAGTATCGGCAAAAGCTACTACTACCTGGCCTTCCAACGATTCTTGCGCGCATAAAATGGCGTGCGCGGTTCCCAGTGGTTCTTCCTGGTACGAAATAGTGCCGCGAGCCCCCACTGAGGCGGCAATCTCCATTAATTTTTGTTCCACGGCTTGTCCGAAGTGACCGATAATAAAAGCTACTTCTTCAATTGGTTCCTGACAAACTTTCGCAATATCTTCTACTAAACGTTGCACAATTGGTTTGCCGGCTATCGGCACAAGGGGTTTGGGAACCGTTAAGGTATGCGGACGCATGCGTTTGCCCATGCCGGCCATAGGAACAATAATTCTCATAGGATTTGCTTTTAGATGTTAGATACTAGACGTTAGATTTTAAATTTTTAATACTAGTTGAAAATACTATTAAAATTACGAAACCTGTAACAATTAGATGTTATTTGACGCCGGTGCTCCCGTACCCTCCGGCACCTCGCTCGGTATTAGAAAGCTCGCCTGCTTCCTGCCACACTACGGTTTCGTGCCGGGCAACCACCATTTGCGCAATCCGTTCCCCGTCTTCCACGGTAAACTCCTGATCGGATAAGTTGACGAGTAAAACTTTTAATTCGCCCCGGTAATCGGCATCAATGGTTCCCGGGCTATTGACAATCGAAATTCCATGTTTATACGCTAATCCGCTCCGGGGCCGGATTTGCGCCTCGTAGCCCACGGGTAGCTCGATAAATAAACCAGTCGGGATTAAGGCGCGTTGTAAAGGCTTTAAAACAACGGCCGTTTCTAGGTTAGCCCGTATATCCATCCCGGCGGAACTGCTCGTTTGGTACGAAGGCAAAGAATGCTTCGACTGATTTATAATATTTACTTGCATGGGTGTGGTTCTTACTGTTAAAGAAGCAACAGAGTTGCCGCAAATAGCGATGAAATTAAAATAAAATAATGATACGGCAGAAATATTTATATAATTGTTTTATTAAATCAGGAATAATCTGGCGTAAGGTTAGCGCTTTATTAAAAGCTGGGGCTTTTCCAGGAAAAAAATAAGAAGCAAGTAAATGCCGCATAAGCCCAAATGAAAGGCATGCCGTCCTATAAAATCGGCTATATTAATATAAGTAGCCGCTAATATCAGGCTAATAGCCAGAACCAGGTAGCCAGCAATTTTACCAACGGGGTAGGGGATGGGATAATATTTCTGACCAAATAAATAACACGCTAAAGCCATAGAAAAATAACAGGCCAAAGTGGCCCAGGCGCAACCCATATAACCCAGCACCGGAATTAATAAAATATTTAATATAATGGTAATGGCCGCGCCGCCAAAGCTGATAAAAGTGCCGAAATAGGTTTTATCCGTGAGTTTAAACCAAGCCGATAGGTTATAATAAACTCCCAGGAACAGGTTAGCTAAAAGCAAAATAGGAATAACGGCCATACCTTGGTAATAACTAGGCCGGCGCAGTAAAAACTTAAAGTCTTCGAGGTTAACGCTGATAAATAAGAAAATAAAAGCGCAGACAATTACAAACCATTTGGTTACCAACGCAAATGTAACCGCCGAATTTTTTACTTTGGCTTGCGCGAAGAAAAAAGGTTCGCCCGCGTACCGGAACGCCTGAATGGCTAAAGTCATGAAGGTAGCGAGTTTGTAACACCCACCGTACACGCCCACTGCTCCTTTGCTCGTTAAATCCGGGTAAAAGCCGGTCGGCAGTAATTCCAGAAGTAAAATCCGGTCAAGTAATTCATTCACAATACCGGCAAAGCCCATTAACATGATTGGGTATGCGTACCGCAACAAGGGCTTCATGAACGAAAAATCCAGCGAAAACCGCAAACTGCTGAACTCACGCCACAATAATGGAATAAGCAATAAATTAGCAATAAGATTAATCAGGAAAATATAACCCAGTTTCCACTCCGGAAAGTAAATTTTGGCGATAATAGGTTTCAGGCTGGCCAGGAAGTTTTCCTGGTAAACATTGTAACAGAACCAGTAAATAAAAACATTGGCCAATACGGTAATTAGCACATTGGCCATCTTTATTCCCGCAAATTTACCGGCCTTGTTTTCCAAACGCAGGCGAGCAAACGGAATACTTACAATAGCATCAATCGCCAAAATAACGGCCAACCAACCGATAAATAATTGTTGATCCGGAAATTTTATCAACCGGGAAATGGGCTCGATAAATAAAAGAATAAGGCCGGTTAACAGAATACTCGAAAAAATTAAAAAGCTGAGTACCCGATTAAACAAAGCTTGCCGGTCAGCTCCCGGCTGATTGGCAAACCGGAAAAAGGCCGTTTCCAACCCAAAAGTAAAGAGGATATTAAAAAAGCCGACGTAAGCGTATAAACCATTAATAACGCCGTAATCTTCGGGAGCAAAAATTCCCAGGTAAAGGGGGAAAAGCAGAAAGTTAAGCGTGCGACCAATAATACTACTCAGACCATAAGCTGCGGTCTGCCCAACCAGTTTCTTCGCTACACTCATTTATTTAGTCGATAGTCCACGGTCCATAGTCCACGGTTTTTATTGTTTATTGTTGAATGGTTGGATTGTATTTAGACCATAGTCCACAGACGACAGTCCACAGAATGGCATTAATTGTTGGATGGTTGAGTAAAAGTTATAGTAGGAAAACGTAAAACTTTCCAACCTTCTAACCTGCAACCTTCAACTACCCTTAAAATGAGGTTTGCGTTTTTGAAAAAAGGCGTTGATGCCCTCTACAAAATCATCGGAACCGCAGCACCGGCTGAAAGAGTTGGCTTCGGTTTGGTAACCATGTTCTTCTTTATCGTACCAGGCGTTGACGCAATCTACAATCATGCCTACGGCTAACGGCGCTTTTGAAGTAATTTTGCGCATAATTTCCAGGCATTTTTCCATGAGCATGCCCGGCGTAGTTACGTGGTTGGCCAAACCCAAACGCAAAGCATCATCCGCCGTAATCATATCGCCGGTCATCATTAGTTCCATGGCTTTGCCTTTGCCTACCAGTTGCGTAAGGCGTTGCGTACCGCCGTAACCTGGAATCAGACCTAAATTCACTTCGGGTTGGCCAAAGCGGGCGTTGTGGCTCGCTACCCGAATGTGGCAGGCCATAGCCAACTCGCAACCGCCACCTAAAGCAAACCCGTTTACGGCCGCAATAACCGGTTTGGTAGATTCTTCGATCATGGCAAATATATCTTGGCCCCGTTCGGCAAACCGCCGGCCAATTACTTCATTTAACTGCGATATTTCGCCGATGTCAGCTCCAGCCGCAAAAGCCTTATCCCCCTCGCCGGTAAAAATAATGCCTTTCACCTCGTCGTTGTCGTATGCTTCCTGCATGGCCGTCTGAATTTCTTCCACCGTCTCAATGTTCAGAGCATTGAGTTTGGCCACCCGGCTAATGGTAATAATCAATATACCTTCCTGCAGGTCTAATTTGAGGTTGTTATACGTTGTCATACATCCATTCGGATCTATTTATTGGCTAAAGTCCGGCGCAAATATAATTAAATCAGCAATGGATTATCAAACATAGCTAACGGAATAAAATAGGCGCCGCAATAAGACGGCTTTTAGCCAAGCCGAACAGCATAATATCATGCTAATTTTATTATATTTGATTTTAGTATTGTGTCTGCTGTTCCACTTAATTTACTAAAAGTATGAGCCTATTATCAGAATTTAAACAATTTGCAGTTAAAGGCAATGTTATCGATTTAGCCGTCGGGATTATTATTGGTGCGGCTTTCGGTAAAATTGTAACTTCCTTAGTAAATGATATTCTAATGCCACCTATTGGGTTGGCCGTTGGCGGTATTGATTTCAAAGACCTGAAATACGTTTTAAGCGAACCCGTAGTACAAGGTGGTAAAATAATAACGGAAGGTGCTTCTATCAATTACGGTAATTTTATTCAGAGTTTGGTAGATTTTGTAATAATTGCATTAGCCATATTCTCGTTAGTAAAAGCCATAAATGCCATGAAACGGAAAGAAGAAGCGGCGCCGGCTACTCCTACTCTTTCCCGCGAAGAACTGCTGCTCACCGATATCCGGGACATACTAAAAAGTAAACCTTAATTTATTCCATTTAAATACTCCTTGATTACGCTTGTCTCATACAAACAAAGTATGAAAAAATATTGGTTGTTAAGTTGTGTATTGCTCAAACTTGTTGGTAAAGTATCGGCCCAAATTACTCCTTTAACCTTGGCTCCCGCCGCAGATACGGTGGTTAAAGCCAGGCCTTGGAAGTTTGGCGGGATTGGTACGCTTAATTTTAATCAGATAAGCTTATCGAATTGGGCTACTGGCGGGCAAAGCTCCGTTTCAGGTTTAGGTCTGGTTACGATTACCGTTAATTACAAAGACGATCGTAGCTCCTGGAGCAATACCAATAATTTTACTTACGGCTTACTCAAAGTTACCAAAGATCGCCTCAAAAAAAGCGACGACCAAATTGATATAACTTCTAAATACGGCCGCAATTTATCTAAAGCCTGGTATTATGCCGCACAAGTAAATTTCCGGAGTCAATTTACCCGAACCTTAGATAAAGAAAAAAACGTGTTGGTTTCCCGTTTTCTGGCCCCGGCCTTTATTTTGGGTTCCCTTGGTTTTGATTATAAGCCCCGCGAAAATTTCTCGGTATTTTTATCGGCGGTTACCGGTAAGGTTACGATTGTACGCGACCGAAGTCTGGCCGATGCCGGAGCTTTTGGCGTGCAACCAGCCAAGCGCGATACCGCCGGGGTAATTATTCCGGGCACCGGCGATAAGTTTCGGCGCGAATTCGGGGGGTATTTAAACGCGCGTTTCCGGACCCCTCTCATGCAAAATATCACCTTCCAGACCCAGCTCGATTTATTTTCTAATTACGTGCGTAATCCGCAGAACATTGATGTGAACTGGCAGAATACCATTAACATGAAAGTAAATAAACTAATTGACGTAAGTATTTTTACGCATCTTATTTACGACGACGACATCCTGACAGAAGTAGATTCTAACGAAGACGGGGTTATCGACAAAAAAGGGCCGCGGCTGCAGTTTAAAGAAACCTTAGGAATTGGACTTACCTATAAACTACCCAAACAGAAAAAGTAAAATTTATTTTAACTGCTTAAAACCTAAGGTTGTTGGCCACTGAAATATTGTAATTAACCGCTTATTTGATGATAAATACTCATTAATAAGAATTTTATAACTAAGCTAATTTTAGGAGTAGTATTTGCTTGCCGGCTGTTAGAATCTTAAGAATAAGACAAGGTTAATAAAGTCTGCTTAAATAAAATGACTAATTTTGTCGCTTCTTCGTAAATACGCAGACAGACACGCAAACTTATTACGCGTAACCTTGTTTTGCTTTTATAAACTAAGTATTAGCTCATGTTAATAAAGCCCGGAAAGCTTTTAGCTACCATTCATTCGCCCGCCGATCTCCGGAAATTATCTCAGGAACAGTTGTTAGCCGTATGCCAGGAACTCCGGCAATTTATTATTGATAATGTATCTATCTACGGAGGACATTTTGGGGCTAGTCTGGGAGTGGTAGAGCTAACGGTAGCCTTGCATTATATTTTCAATACGCCTTACGACCAATTGGTCTGGGATGTGGGGCACCAAGCTTACGGGCATAAAATACTTACCGGCCGCCGTGATAATTTTCACACCAACCGGAAGTACGGCGGTTTATCCGGTTTTCCAAAACGAAAAGAAAGCGAATACGATACCTTTGGCGTCGGGCATTCTTCTACCTCCATTTCGGCAGCATTGGGTATGGCGGTGGCTTCGCAGTACAAAAACGAGCTTGACCGGCAGCACATTGCCGTTATCGGCGATGGGGCTTTAACGGCCGGTATGGCCTTCGAAGCTTTAAACCACGCGGGGGTTACAAATGCTAATTTATTAGTTATTCTCAACGATAATTGCATGTCCATCGACCCCAATGTGGGGGCGCTGAAAGAATATTTAACCGATATTACTACCTCGCGCACCTACAATAAACTGCGCGATGATATCTGGAATATATTAGGAAAAATAAGCAAGTTTGGCCCTAATGCCCAAGCCATTGCTTCTAAAGTAGAAAGTGGCATTAAAGCTACGCTGCTCAAACAAAGTAACTTATTTGAATCCTTAAAATTCCGGTATTTTGGCCCTATTGATGGACACGATATTAATCACTTGGTTTCGGTGCTGCACGATTTAAAAGACATTCCGGGTCCTAAACTTTTACATTGCCTCACGGTAAAAGGCAAAGGTTTTGCCCTCGCCGAGAAAGATCAAACCAAATGGCACGCGCCGGGTACCTTCGATAAAATTACCGGTGAGATTTACAAAGTACACCACGATACGCCTCAACCGCCTAAATACCAGGATGTATTCGGGCATACTATGGTAGAACTAGCTCAGCAAAATAGTAAAATAATGGGCGTTACCCCGGCCATGCCGTCGGGCTGTTCTTTAAATATTATGATGGCGGCTATGCCCGACCGGGCCTTCGACGTAGGCATTGCAGAGCAACACGCGGTTACTTTTTCGGCTGGTCTGGCTACCCAAGGCTTGATTCCGTTTTGTAATATCTACTCTACTTTTATGCAGCGGGCTTACGATCAGGTTATTCATGATGTGGCTCTGCAGAATTTAAATGTCGTTTTTTGTTTAGACCGGGCGGGTTTTGCCGGCGCGGATGGACCTACCCACCATGGTTGTTACGATATTGCCTATATGCGTTGTATACCCAATATGGTAGTTTCTTCGCCCATGAACGAATCCGAATTGCGAAACTTAATGTTTACCGCCTCCCAGCCCGATATGGGGCCGTTTAGCATACGGTATCCACGCGGCGAAGGTGTTATGCCGGAATGGCGTACGCCGCTTAAAAAAATTGCCGTTGGTACGGGGCGCGTAATACAGGAAGGCGAAGAACTCGCTATTTTAACGATTGGCCCCGTGGGTAATTACGCCGTAGAAGTGTGCCTTAACTTACAGAAAGAAAACGTTAAAATTGGTCATTTCGATATGCGTTTTGCCAAACCGCTCGACGAAAAGCTCCTACACCAGATTTTCCAGAAATACGACAAGATTGTTACCGTAGAAGATGGTTGTTTGCAAGGTGGTTTTGGCAGTGCCGTATTAGAATTTATGGCCGATCATAATTACCATGCGCAAGTAAAACGCTTGGGTATTCCGGATGCTATTATCGAGCATGGTTCGCAACTGGAACTACACCGCGAATGCGGCTTTGACTCCACGGGTATTGAACGAACCGCGCGGAACTTGTTATTTCAGGCAGTAAGTGTAGCTTAATAAGATATATTTAAAGCGGAGTTTAATACCTTTAAAACTTATTTAAAAGTTAAAAGGCAACTACGCAGTTGCCTTTTAACTTTTTCGGGTTAATTTAAATTGTTTTTAAATGATAGGAGCGGGCTTTTTTCTCTTCATTGGCCAAGCTTGGCGGGAATAGATTAGTGGTAAACCTATAGTTAAATGTGTTCGATACTTAGAATGCAGCGGATGGGCATTGAAGTACCTGACTTTAACGTAACAAAGTCCTGATCGTAAGCCCAAACCGTAGTTTCTACCCTTTTAACATCTCCGTCTTCAGTTTGAAACAATATGTTTACTTTTCCATGGTACCCGTTACCCAAAACGGCGGCCCATTTTAAATCGTGCAGACGTTTTACTTTCTCCAATTTATCCGTAATAACATCTTCGTGGGCAAATTTTAATTGAGGAATAACTTCTTTATCAATCAAACTTGCGTGCAGTTGGTTAGTGTCCATAATCCAGATTAATGTATTTTTCTTTATATGAAGATATACGCTTTCTGAAAAAAAATTAAAATATAATATTTAAATATTTTTACGCTTAAGCTGTAATGCATAACCAATCCACTTAATAAAAGTTATCTAGCGGGGTCTTAAATTAGTCAATAAGTTCAAACGAATTTCTTGAAAGCTATTTTGGTTTTATCGCAACTTGTTCAGAATAAATACATTACAATGCATTGAATTATTTAAAAACTGCAAAAATAGGAGCAAAGAAGTTGGAAAATTAGAAGGCAGATGGCAAAGAGAAAAATCTGTTTCAGAAATATCCAGTAAGAGTTGTTAGAAGATTAGTTTTATGTAAAGAGAAAAGAAAAGCCTGATTCTGAAGTCAGACTTTTTCGTTAAAGTTTTTTATTTGATACCCGAGATAACGATTTACCTTTGAAATTTAAATTTATTTATTTCCAGTATTTACTCCGGTTGTATTGCTGAAGTTGGTTCTTTGGG
The DNA here is from genome assembly GCF_003023845.1 of Adhaeribacter arboris. NCBI lineage: Bacteria > Pseudomonadati > Bacteroidota > Cytophagia > Cytophagales > Hymenobacteraceae > Adhaeribacter > Adhaeribacter arboris. Next base: position 5,899,658 of record NZ_PYFT01000001.1, read on the forward strand.
AGGGGGCAACCAGTTTCAGGTAGAACAGAAATTTATTTGTTTAATGTTATAGAATAGTAAACCCTTTACTTTCTTCCAGTTCCTTAAAAGTAACGTAGTGGTTATCGTTATCGCCGTACATCCGGGTAACTACCCCTTTATCGGTTATTTGCGTTACGCGGCATTCGTAAGTTACTTCGAAGAGCGTAGGCCCGTTTACCTTTTCCACCCGGTACATAAATTTATCGCCGGGTTGTAAATGCCGGGGCAGGTACTTGCGGCTCTTATAAAAGCTATCGCCAAAAAAGAGCCAAAGGAACAATATAAGGCCGCCAAGGGTAGCCCATATTGCAATCCAAGCTTCGGTAGATAAATTAGCCATTACGGTAGAAGGTTAACTAAACTTTGCTGTGCATTCCTGTAAATAGTAATATACACTGAATATTTTGTTTTATAAAGTGGCGGGCAAAATATTTAAACCAGATAAAAAAGCCAACGTATCCACATTGTCAGCGTATTGAGCTGCCGTGGGGCATTGGGCCTGCCCGAAAGGAATACTGCCCTGGTACCAGCCGAAAGCCGAAACCACGCATTGAATTTTATCGCTCAGTGCTGCCAGTTTCTCTTTTAAATCTTCCTGGCTGGTATAGGTTTCCAGGTGAACGACCGATATGGGAGAGACTAACTGCTTGTTTTCGGTGAGCAATAAAAAGCCGTTATCGTAATGCGGCGTTTGATTAACGAGCAAAATCGACTTATTGTAATCGTAATTATTGGCGTATTTATGATGGTCCAGCACCCCTTTATAAGATTCTAAGGCTTGGAATAAAGCTTCCGGATTGTATCCTTCCGGTACCAACAGCTTCGAAACATTGCGGCAGCCCAAGCCATAATATTGAAAAATATCGTTACCTAATTGGGCAAGTTCTTCCGGGCTTTCAAACCCAGATAAAACCGCCAGGCTACTCCGGTTCCGGCGAATAATATGTGGTTTTTTAGAAAAATAATACTCAAAATAGCGAGCAGTATTGTCGCTGCCCGTAGCAATAATAGCATCCACTTCTTTTAATAGGTCAACAAATACAACAAAATCCTTAAACTTTGGTTGTATAGCTACTAATTGCTGTACGAGCCATTTTGGTAAAAAAGTATCTTCGGAGCTTAATTTCGCGTAGAGATAATTACCGCTTAACAAAACGGTTAGTAAATCGTGAAAACCCACCAGTGGAATATTGCCGGCCATAACAACGCCGACTTTCCGGGGTTGAAGGTTTTCTAAATTATAAGCGGCCAGCCAGGTGCGGAGTTGGGGTTCATTGAGCATAGCGGCAAGGCTGTTAAGTGCGTGCTTTACGTTAGGCTCATCGAACCAGGCATTCTGGCGGCGGGCTTGCTGGGTTAATTCTTGCACTTGTTCCAGGGTCAGTGCATGTAACTGATGACCTAGTTGAACAAAGGCTTGCAAGCGAATTTCTAAGTTCATAAATAATTATTATTGATAAATTTCGAATTAAACCGGAAAATTTTTGAATGATAGAAGGTAATCTTCTAATTTTACCAGCGTTTACAATTACAAAATTATATAAAAATTAACAGGAGACACGATTATGGCTATAATGATCACCGACGAATGTATTAATTGTGGTGCGTGCGAGCCAGAATGCCCCAACACCGCTATTTACGAAGGTGGTGTACAATGGACCTGGGGCGGCGGTACTTCTTTAACCGAAGTCGAGATTGACGGCGGCGAGGTAGTAGCCGGCGATGCACCGCAACCAGCTATTTCTGATGAATATTACTACATAGTTTCCGATAAATGTACCGAGTGTACAGGCTTCCACGAAGAACCACAATGTGCGGCCGTATGTCCCGTAGACTGCTGCGTAGACGATCCGGACTATCGCGAAAGTGAAGAAGATTTACTGGCTAAAAAAGAATGGCTGCACGCGGCTGGTTAATTTCAGCTACGTTCTAATTAAAAGAGCCTGTTTTTAATGCAGGCTCTTTTGTTTTTAGAAGAGTTTCTTGTAGTAGATAGAACTAAGTAAGCTTGTTACGTGAAGGCTTTTCAAGCCTTTATTTTACAGGGCTGATGCGGTTGAGCCGTAACTCTGCTGCGGAATGTGGCTCAACGCCACACCGGGACCTTAGAAGGCCCTCCATAGCCAAACTGGTGTCGTGAATTCTTAGCTACTCGGTTTTAATAAATCGAGTTATTTGAATCTGTTCTTATATCTTACTGATTCTAAAATGTAAGAGAAATTAGTGCTTTTACACCTTACTTATCTAACAACGAACAACTAATAACGAACAACTTCTTATAAATTAAGCGCCTTGGCCCATAAACTGCGATAAGCCGCCGTCCATAAAATAGCTGGAACCGGTAACATAGTCGGAGTCGGAAGAGGCCAGGAAGACGGCTAACCTGCCTATTTCTTCCGGATTGCCGGGTCGTTTCATGGGTATGTGCTGCGATTTTTCTTCTCTTACTTTCTTGTCGTCCATGGCTTCCTGGTTCATGGGCGTGAGAATCATGCCGGGTGCGATATTATTTACGTTTATGCCATCTTCGGCCAGTTCCAGTGCTAATGTGCGGGTAAGATTACGGACGGCCGCTTTAGAAGCACAGTAATCGGCGGTACCCGCCGATACAATTTCTTCGTGTACGGAACTTACATTTATGATTTTGCCCTTGCCGCCTTGCTTTTGGCGGTGCCGGATAAAAGTTCGGGAACAGAAAAATGTACCGTATAAATTGGTCCGGATGGTGCGGTCAAATACGTCGGTAGGCATATCGGCTACTTTTACGCCGGAGCCGTTTACGGCGGCATTGTTCACCAGAATGTCAAGGGTGCTAAATTCCTTTAAAGCATCGGCAAACAATTGCTCTACCGATTGTTCGTCGCTTACATCTACCTGTAAAACCAAACCTTTGCGGTGCAGCTTGGTAACTTCAGCCAGCGTTTGTTCGGCTCCTTCTTTATCGGAGTGGTAGCAAATGACCACATCCGCGCCTTCTTTAGCGAATTCTATAGCGGTGGCTTGGCCAATACCCGAATCAGACCCGGTTATTAAGGCTACTTTGCCGTTTAATTTCTCCATAAAGCTCCATTTTTTAATTTTCAGGAATAAGTTTTAGTACAAATTTCTTAATTCATACTTGTGGAGCTTTCTTATGGTTTTGTTTTAAGGCTGAATGAAAGGTTCATCTTTAAAATTAATTACCAAATGTAATAACCTAGTTTAAACCCTAAGGCTACATGCAATGTGGTGTGCCAGCCTTCTTTCCCGTCTTTAGAATCGTCAAAATTTAAAAAACTTAAGAGTCCGCCGTTATCTGGCACATTATAACCTAATACCGTATCATAATGGCGAATATGAATAAAGCGGGGGCCTAAACCAGCATACGTATCTAATACCAATCTTTGTTTATACCGCCATTCAATGCCGGCGTTTAAACTGGCTACGTAAATATTGCTCTTAATCCGGGAGAAGAAATAATCGTAATTTTGGTAGCCTCGCCGGAAAGAATCCCTTTGTTTATTATACCTTTCCGGAATAAAAAGCCCTTCTAAGCCCCAATATACGTGCGTGTTTATATTATCGGAAACCTCTGTAACGTAAGAATAATGTTTTACTTCAGCCCGGAATTTATGGTAACGAAAATCTTCCCGAACACTATCCGGGTACCATTTATCCTTATACAACTTATAAGTAGAAAGACCATACTCCGCGGAAACAGCCCATCTGGAACTAATATTTTTCTGTATTCCCAACTGCAAACTGGGGGTCCGGGATAAAGCAAAACTCGAAGCCGCCCAACGGATCTGCCAGGTTTTGGTGCTTTCGTTTTGAGCAAATACACAAATACTACAAAAACAACTGAATAGGCAGCACACCAGCAAGCATCTCATCTTAGGGGTAAGTAAATTTAAAATAAACTATATAATTAACGCGCTATAAAGCAGAAAATCTAATTGAGAAGTTGTTAAGATGATTCTGTAATATCCAAAATGGTTGCAAAGATCAGTTCCTTTAAAGAAAAATTGATTTAACAATATGTCCGTAACATCCAACTTTTAACTTTACAACCTTCCAACTTTACAACCTTCCAACCTGTAACTTGCAACTTTCATCTCACCGCATAATTTCTTATTTTTGCGGTCCAAAATCCGGAATGATATTATGTCGATTGCCAAAACCTATAATCCGAAAGAAGTAGAAGATAAATGGTACCAAAACTGGCTAGAAAAGGGCTTTTTTAAATCAAAGCCAAATCCGCACAAACAGCCGTACTCCGTGGTAATTCCGCCGCCTAACGTTACGGGCGTGTTGCACATGGGGCACATGCTCAATAATACCATTCAGGATATATTGGTGCGCCGCGCCCGGATGCAAGGAAAAGAAACCTGCTGGGTTCCCGGCACCGACCACGCGTCTATTGCTACCGAAGCCAAAGTAGTAGCCATGCTTAAAGCCCGCGGTATTAACAAAACGGACATTACCCGGGAAGAATTTTTAAAATACGCCTGGGAGTGGAAAGAAAAGTACGGCGGCATTATTCTGGAGCAGCTTAAAAAACTCGGCGCTTCCTGCGACTGGGACCGGACCCGTTTTACCATGGAGGAAGATTTATCCGCAGCGGTAATTCAGGTATTCGTGGATTTATACCGGAAAGGTAATATCTACCGCGGGGTGCGCATGGTGAACTGGGACCCGCAAGGATTAACTGCTCTGTCGGATGAAGAAGTAATCCATAAGCAGGTACACTCCAAGCTTTATTACGTAAACTATCAGATGGAAGACGAGCCGGATAATTATCTTACCATTGCTACCACCCGGCCGGAAACAATTCTGGGCGATACGGCTATCTGCGTAAATCCGAACGACCCGCGATACCAGCATTTAAAAGGAAAAAAAGCCTTGGTGCCGCTCATTAACCGGGCTATTCCGGTTATTTTCGACGAGTACGTAGATAGGGAGTTTGGTACCGGCGCTCTAAAAGTAACTCCCGCGCACGATATAAACGACTACGAATTGGGTAACCGGCACAACTTGCCGAGCATCGACATTTTAAACGATAACGGTACTTTAAACGAACGCGCCCAGATGTACATCGGCGAAGACCGGTTTGTGGTACGCAAGAAAATCGTAAAAGACCTGGATGCTACCGGACAACTGGTAAAAATCGAAGAAATTACGAATAACGTAGGTTTTTCGGAGCGGACCGATGCCGTAATTGAGCCAAAGTTATCGATGCAGTGGTTCTGCAAAATGGAAAGATTAGCCGAACCGGCTTTAAAAGCCGTAATGGACGATGAAATTAAGCTGCATCCGCCTAAATTTAAAAATATGTACCGTTCCTGGCTAGAAAATATCCGGGATTGGTGTGTTTCGCGGCAGCTTTGGTGGGGTCAGCAAATTCCGGCCTATTATCTGCCGGATGGTTCGTTTGTAGTTGCCCTTAACGCCGAAGAAGCCTTAAAATTAGCTAAGCAGCAAACCGGCAACGAAAACTTAACTACGCAGGATTTGCGGCAAGACGAAGACGTACTGGATACCTGGTTCTCGGCGTGGCTCTGGCCTATTTCGGTGTTTGATGGTTTTAAAGACCCCGATAATCCGGATATTCAATATTATTACCCGACGAATGATTTAGTAACCGCCCCGGAAATTTTGTTTTTCTGGGTGGCCCGCATGATTATGGCTGGTTTTGAATACCGGCGGGAACTGCCTTTCCGGAACGTGTATTTAACCGGAATTGTACGCGATAGCATCGGCCGTAAAATGTCGAAATCGCTGGGTAACTCGCCGGACCCGCTGGGCTTGATTGAGCAATACGGTGCGGATGGCGTGCGGACGGGTATGCTGTTCAGTTCGCCGGCGGGTAATGATTTACCATTCGATGAAAAATTATGCGAACAGGGACGGAATTTCAGTAATAAAATCTGGAATGCCTTCCGGTTACTAAAAGGTTGGGAAGTAAATACTAGTTTGCAGTGCCCGAATAATTTAGCTATTAACTGGTTTGAAGCCAAGTTTAACGCCGCCTTGACCCAACTTGAAGAGCACTTCGATAAGTTCCGGATTTCCGATGCTTTGCTAACGATTTATAAACTGGTTTGGGACGATTTCTGTTCGCAGTACTTAGAAATGATTAAACCGGCTTACCAGCAACCCATCGACGGCGAAACCTACGAGCGTACCATTGGCTTTTTCGAAAATTTGATGAAGCTTTTGCATCCATTTATGCCGTTTATTACCGAAGAACTCTGGCACGAGCTCCGCGAACGACAAGCCCATGATTACCTAATTGTAGCCAACTGGCCGGAAGTAAAAGAAGTAGAAATGGGTATTATCGAGAGAATGGATAAAGCCATGGAAATTGTTGCCGGTATCCGGAATGTACGGAATGCTAAAAATATACCCAACACCAAGGCTCTGGAACTCTCCGTCAAAACAGCGGATGCAAGCTTAATAAATGAATTTCAACCCATTATTCAGAAGCTGGCTAATATTTCGGAAATCAGTTTTGTAGAGACAGCCTTAGATAATGCCATCAGTTTTGTACAAGGCGCCAGTGAATTTTTTATTCCGATGGAAGGCAACGTAGACGTAGCTCTGGAGCGCGAACGCTTGCAAAAGGAACTGGAATATACGAAAGGATTTTTGCTATCGGTAGATAAAAAACTGAGCAACGAACGTTTCGTGAACGGCGCACCCGAAGCCGTACTGGAAAAAGAACGCCAGAAAAAAGCCGATGCGGAAGCTAAGATTCAAGCCCTGGAACAAAGCTTAGCGGCCATAGTATAAATATTAGACTTTTTATCGTGTAAAAGCCTTACTAGAATATTCTGGTAAGGCTTTTCTGCTTTTAATTAGGAACGTTCATCTGGTGAAATTATAATCTCTTAGCATTAGAAAAATTTCTAATAAACGGAAGATTAACTTATAGCCTATAATAATCCAGTACTTTCCAGTTGATACGTTTGTCCGGTTCGATGGAGAACCGCAGCAGCAGATAACCGCCATTGTGTCCATCTTCAAAGTAGGCCAGCACGTAGCGGTCGTTTAAAACTTTTACCTGCTGTATGGCCATCGTGCCGCCTAACGAACCTTTCGGTAATAACATATTCTGTTTGCTAATTAAATCCTCCCGTAAGTTAGTTTCCGGGCTGGTTAAGCCTTTTTCTTGTAAACGGGTTAAATCGTCAGTACTTAAAGCGCTTAAATTAGAACTAGCAATAGATTTTTCGCTGCTTCTTGAAGTGCTTGCGTTGTTGCTTTTCAGGGTATCTAATCTTTTTTGGTTATTGTAAATTAACCGGTCGCGGTCCAGAATGCGTTGGTTAGCTAAAGTTAATTCGGTTTGCGTAAGGGCGTATTTGCGGTAGAAAAAAAGCGCTAAAAACAAACCGAAAGCAATGAGTAAAATAAAAATCAGGTTTTTCATAAGAGAATATACCTCGTTCTTGATACTGCAAAATTTCCGATGGCTTCATTAGAATAAGTTGCTAAGGTAAATCAACTTGTTAAATAAGGTCATTAAAATTTTAAATAAAATTATTCTATTACTCTGTAAATAAACTTTTCTGTTCTTCAGAGCGAAACTATTTCGCTATCCAGCCCAAAAAGTTCTTCTTGAATGACAGAAAAAACGGAATACTGATAAAAGAGACCCGAAAACTTGCCGGGTTTTTAGAGTAACGGTGCTTATTGCTTTTAGACAGAAACCCGACGGGTTTGAGGAGCGCATTTTATTTAAATTGAATATTGAAAACCGTACGATGGTCGGCGATGGTTTCTAAAGAAAATGGAAAGCCGTGGTTCATGAGAATGTCGCGGATAAGCATTAAACCTATGCCCTGACCATTCTTTTTGGTACTGAAAAAAGGAGAAAACAGTTGTTGGCGGACTTCGGGAGGGATGCCGGGGCCATTATCTTCAATAAGTAAGGTGGGTGGTTGCGCTAGGGTTTTAATGGTAAGCCTCCCGTCCTGTTCCATGGCTTCAAAAGCATTCTTGATGATATTAATTATAATTTGTTCTAGCTGCTGTTCATCGGCCTGGATGTAAATAGGTTCGGCGGCTAAGTCCCAAACCCAGGCAATGTTGCGGTTTTCGGCGGCCGTACGCAATAAATAATACGCGTGGTGCAGCAATGCGTGTAAGTCCAGCGTTTGCTTTTGCGGTAGGGGCAAGCGCACCAGGCCGGCGAATTTACCCATAAAATTAGCGAGCTGCGTATTACGTTCGATGCACACCTGCAAGGCATTCTCGTAATCGGACTGCAGTTCGGTTTCCAGTTGCGGCGTGTAAAATTTAAAACTTTGCAATATAGAGTTAATGGCGCCAATAGAATTATTTACTTCGTGCGACATCATCCGGATAATTTTCTCGTAGGCTACTTTCTCCTGCCGGACTAATTCTTCGGTAAGTTCCTCAATCAAAATAAAATAGTGCGGGAATCCCCGGTCTACGAAATGCGCTTTCTGGGCTTTAAACAGCCGGATACCGTTTACATTAAAAACTTTTGGTTCGCCTTGGGTTAAATCAGCTAAATCAGTTCCCCATTGGTTAGGTAAAACCCAGAGCGGTTTACCTTTAATATCAGCCAAGCTTACCTGTAGCCACTGCGAAGCACTAGGGTTTATATTTTCGATGTTTCCGTCAAAGTCTAGTAGAATAATGCCCGAAGGCGAGGCCAAAAGTAATTGCTCGAGTAAAAAATGCTTTTCGGCTTGTAAGGTGCGCTCCAGGCGCAGTTGGTCAATCATAGAATTATAAACTTCTACCAATTGATCTACTTCGCGCTGCCCAACCGGCAAAAATTTTACGGTAAAATCTTTGCTCCGGATGGATTCAATCCCCGCCGAAACCAAATCTAAGGGCCGAACAAAAGAACGGTAAATATTTACGGTTACAATAATGGAAACAATAATCAGCGCCTCCGTGCCCACAAACCAGATTTTATCGGTGGTTAGTAACCGGGCCGCAATAAGCGCCATTACCGCGTGAATTAAAACCGCAAACAAAATAAACTTAGTCCGCAGCGTCATAAGGAATATCGAATTTTTCGAGCCGTCGGTACAAGGCTCCCCGGCTTAAACCCAGCGATTTGGCTACCTTACTAATGTTGCCTTTGTGTTGTTCCATGGATTGGCGAATCAGAACGGCTTCCATTTCTTCTAAAGTCATCATTCCCACACCGGCCAGAACGGGAGCTTCAACTTTCCGCGGGTTTTTGGGTTGCTGACCCTGAAAGTCCGAAACATCTAAATAATCTTTGCCCGAAACCAATACGGTGCGTTCTACCAAATTCTTCAATTCGCGGATATTGCCGGGCAAGGATTGCTGGGCCAAGTAATGCAAGGCCGCTTCGGTAACCTGCAAGTTGGATCGGTGATAGGTTTTTTGCAAATTATGTAAGAAATGTTTTACCAGCAGAGGTATATCTTGTGGCCGTTCGCGCAGAGCTGGTAGCTTAACGGTAATTAAATTAATGCGGTAAAATAAATCTTCCCGGAACTTGCCCTGGGCTACCATTTCGGCGAGGTCGCGGTTGGTCGCACAAATTACCCGGATATCTAGTTGGCGCGGTTTGCTGTCGCCGAGTACTTCGTAAGTGCGGTCTTGCAACACGCGTAAAAGCTTTACCTGGCTGCTTAAATCCAGTTCGCCAATTTCGTCGAGGAAAATGCTGCCTTTGTTAGCCAGTTCAAATCGGCCCACGCGGTCGCCTTTGGCATCGGTAAAAGCACCTTTTTTATGGCCGAACATTTCGCTTTCGAACAAACTACTGGAAATACCGCCTAAGTTTACTTTTACAAAATTCTGGTTTTTGCGCGTACTATTTTGGTGTATAGCTTCCGCAATTAATTCTTTCCCCGTTCCACTTTCGCCTTCAATCAACACCGAAGCGTCGGTAGCACTAATCTGGCCAATTTGCCGCAGAATTTGAATCAATGCCGGATCTTCGCCGATAATGTTGGCGAATTGGTATTGCTGATTTAACTGCTTGCGATTCAGGTTGCTACTGTCGGGTTCTGAAGTATTTTTGTTTAAGTGGAGGGCCGTATGAATGGTTTGCAGCAGGTGTTCGTTGTTCCAGGGCTTGGAAATAAAATCAAAAGCGCCGGCCTTCATGCCTTCTACGGCCAGCGAAATAGAGCCCCAGCCGGTAATAAGAATAACCGGAATCTTTGGGTTCAATTCTTTAATCTGCCCGAGTAATTCCAAACCATCCCGTCCGGAAGTGTCCATCGAAAAATTCATATCCAGGATAATCAGGTCGATGGGTTGGGATTGGTGCAGTACGTACAAAGCGCTTTTAGCCCCGGCCGCGCTCTGGGTTTGGTACCCGGCTTGTTTTAACAGCAGACCTAACGAGGTCCGAATAGCCACATCATCGTCAATAATCAGAATCATACAAAATCAGGCGGATTTCGCCAATATTTTAAAATTACAAAATTTTCAGGGTAAACCAGCAATGGTTCAGAAGCCAAGTTAAAGTTTCTGTTTCCGTTTAAAGCCAGTGTTTTCTTAACTTATCCGGTAAATGTCCCCCTTTGAAGGGGGTAGGGGGATGATGTACAGCATCAGATTTAAAGTATTTACTTCTGTCTTTCCGTTGAGACTTTGCAAGTCTCAATAGACCAGTGCTGATGCGCTTTAACAGCCCGTGTTTGCCTCCTGGCCGGCGGGCCTCGTTTAGCCAGTTCAGGCGGTCTAAGCTTCTTTTCCTTGCTCCGCTGCGGAATGCCTCCTGCGTCGGCACCAGAACCTTAGAAGGCCCTCACTAGCTAAACTGGTGTCATTCTCTTTTAACAACTGCCTTTTACAATTCACCCGTAAATAGCCCGTTATCCAAAGCTCCCCTCCTGTTTTAGGAGGGGTTGGGGGTGGTAAACGCGTAAGGTAGACGATTCACCCAAACCCTCGACTATCAGTCATGGACCATTGTCTAACAACCAACAACCAGCAACGAACAACCAAACCTACTCTTCGTGTAGGGCAGTGGCGGGAGCAATTTTAGCCGCTTGGAGACTAGGATAGGCAGCGCAACCGGCAGCTAAGGCGTAAATAATTACTACGGCACTTCCTAGAGCAGCTATGTAAACACCTGTTTGTACGCCAAAAACTTGAAGCAACGGGAACTGAGCCGCCACTACCATCCCGAACAAGATGCCAAAAGTAGCTAGTACCAAAACCTCCCCGATAAATTGCCGGTAAACCTGACCGGAAGCAGCGCCAATGGCCCGGCGCAGACCAATTTCGGAGATGCGGCGGCTAATGTTGTACCATAGCACGCCGAATAACCCAAGCGCTACGTTAATGATTAAGAACCCGCATACCACCGAGAAAACAATAAGCGGGATTAAGGCTAGTTTATTTTGGGAAATCCGCATTTCATTCATGGATTTAATTTCGAGGGTCCAACCTTTCGCCACTTGGCTCGCCTGTTTCATTAATTTTTCCTCGAAGGCACTGGTTACGCCTGGTTTTACCCGAATGAGTACCGAATTAAAGGGAACCCAGGTAGAATCGGCCGCATTTTCTAAATACTTGTATTCAAAAAAGCCCGGTTTGTCTTCGGAATATTCTCCTTTTTGCTTATAGGCTTCCACCACGCCAATTATTTTATTTTTAGGATTTTTATCATCGCCCGACATACCCGCTACTACTTTACCGATCACTGGTTCTTCTTTAAAAACTGCGTCGCGGAGCGATTGGGTAATAACAATACTATTAAATTTTGAATTTTGATCCTGATCGTTAAACCAACGGCCATCTTTTATTTTTAACTGCATAATTGCCGCAAAATCTTTGTCTACCTGAAAAAAGTCAGACTGTGTCCTGCGGTTATTATGATGAAAGTCGCCGCTCATTTGTTGCATGGTGTACGGTACGTTACTACTGACTAAAGCCACGCCTTCCACTTCGGGATTAGATTTTAACTGTTGCTGCAACCGGCCTTGGATTTCTTTAACTTCTTTTGGTTTTTCCTGATTCCAACGTAGGGTCATAACCCATACCTTATCGTGTTGATAACCCAAAGGCTTATTATAATTATCAATGTAATAAAAAGCCAGGCTTAGTACCCCGAACAATACAATAAAAGAAAAGAAAATTTCGGTTATCATCAGAAAGTTATTTTTCTTCCGGTTCCAGATTAAAGTAAATAAATGGCGGATCATAAGTTGCCTCCTTTCAGTGCCTCTACGGCTTGTAATTTTGACATTTTGTAAGCCGGGATTACCCCGGATAATAAACCAAATAATAAGCTTAGTCCTATTCCAATCCCGAATACGCGCCAGTTAAGCGTTAATTGAGCGTAAGGAATAATACCGCTGTTGCTGATTAGCTGTAGGGCCAGCGCGGAAAGTAAAAATCCCAGGAAGCCACCGAGTAAAGTAAGAAAGATATTCTCGACCAAAAACTGGCCGATAAGCGTGCGGGACGAAGCGCCAAATGCCTTACGAACCCCTATTTCCGATGACCGCTCCAGGATACGGCTCACGTTAATATTTATCAGGTTAATGGTTGGCATGAGCATAAATAAGAATACTATAAGGGTAACAAAGGCAATAAATTTGCCCATACCTGATTCTCCCGTGTATCTATCACCGAATACCTGCCGCACGAACATGCCTTCCAGAATTCCCTCGGCGTAACTACTAAAGGTGTCGTAATTCTTAGGGTCGGGTACTTTTATTTGCTTCACGATGTGCTGGTATTCGGCCTGAATTTCCGGAATGTCAGAAGCGGATTTGGCCAGAATAATTCCATTATAGTCGCCCGGTAAACCTGTATCGGCTTTATTAATGTTAGCCGTAGAAACAGGAACCCACAAATGCGCATAAGAGTTGAAACGGGAAATAGGAACATCTTCTACTACTCCGCAAACCTGGTAGCGAATGCCATCGGCTACCAAGTATTTACCTACGGCACTTACTCCTGCGCCAAAATATTGGTCGCGGGTATGGCGGGTAATAACAGCTACCTTATTCGCATTTTTAAGGTCTTGCCGGTTAAATGGCTTACCTTCCAGAAATTTAAATTCCAGAATTTCCCAGAACTCCGCGTCGGTGTATTTCAAATCCAGAGAAAGGCGCTTGTTATTTACGTAACTGTTTACCCCTTTAAACACACTGCTAATAGATATTTTTTCTGGTGTTTTCAAAGTTTTCACGTAATGAGTCAGGTAATAATAACTAGGCGTTGTGTTCATCATAGACCCTTGTTTTTTGCCCGTCATCTTAATAAAATTAATGAAGAGCGTACGGTCTAGGTGGGTTTCAGGAGTATGCGAGCCGGTTACGTGGTCTATCATAGCGGTAGCCACCATTAGTATCATCAGCGTAAAACTGATCCCGAACAGGCTGATGAAAGTAAAGAACTTCCGGCGGAGCAGTACTTTCCAGGCTATTTTTATATAATTTTTTAACATTTCTTTAGTCGATAGTCCATGGATGACAGTCCACAGAGGTTTATTGTTGGATTGTTAGATTGTAAAATCGCATTGGTCTGCGTTAACTAATCTTCTTAAGTTTAAGCCCACCTTGCATGTTTACCAGTAAGTACAACTGGCCATTTTCTTCTATAAATTCAATTTTTGCCGGAGTACCTTTCAGGTAATACCTGGTATTTGTTTCAGGGGTAAATTCTGATTTTTCCTGGTCACCGGGAGCTAAAGCAAATAATTTGTCTTGCTCTACCGAAATAGTTACCTGAAAATCTTTATTCAATTCGTACACTCCAGCATATTTCTGCAAAGTTTCAGATGGAATCGCTGCTTGCGGAGTAGAGGTAGAAATAGCAGTAGTTTTAGTAGCAACCGTTTGCCCAAAGCTGAAGAACGGCACCCATACTAATAGTAAAAGAAGCTTTTTCATGGTTTTATATTTTTAGATTTTGGTCGATGATTTTATTTGATTTATTTCTCCCTCTAAAGAGGGAAGCAATTCATTAATTAAAAATTTAAAGCTGGAAGCTGTGAGGGAATAGTTGAAAAATTCCGAGTAGAATTTTCCTCTTCAATTGGCGGAAAAACTTAAAATTTTTCAACCTTAAAACTTTTTAACTTTCCAACTTTCAACCTGTAACCTGCAACTTACTACAGTACCTGGCTGCCATCGAATAACCGGATGAGGCGTTCGGTTTTCTTGGCCATTAATTCGTCGTGGGTTACCATGACGATGGTGGTACCTTCTTCCTGGTTCAGGCGCAGTAGTATGTCCATAATTTCGTTGCCCATTACGGAGTCGAGGTTACCAGTGGGTTCGTCGGCCAAGATAATTTCGGGCTGACCAGCCAAAGCTCGGGCAATAGCTACCCGCTGACGCTGCCCACCTGAAAGCTGATTCGGATAATGATTCGTGCGGGCACTTAAACCTACTTTGTGCAACGCTTCAATGGCCCGTTTCCGCCGTTCGGAGCTAGACATGGTACGGTACAGAAGAGGCAATTCCACATTATCCGTCACCGATAGATCATTAATTAAATGATAACTCTGGAAAACAAAACCAATTTTCTGGTTGCGTAATCGCGCCAAGGCCTGGTCGGAGAAGGAACGAACCGGGGAACCGTCGATAGAAACAGTACCGTTGGTAGGCTCATCTAATAAGCCCATAATATTGAGCAAGGTACTTTTGCCGCAACCCGAGGGACCCATTATAGAGACAAATTCTCCTTTCCGGATATCCAGGTTAATGTTGTGCAAGGCTACCGTTTCAATGGTCTTGGTTTGGTAAACCTTCTCAATGTCGGTGAGGGTAATCATGCTGGGAGTAGGTTCAGCAGCTACAACAGGGTTAGTAGCAAGCGGGTCTAATTTAAAGTGGTTCATGGTTCTAGCGTTAGCGGTATATTTTTTTCGAAATCGTATAAAGTAAGCGTTCTTAAGTTGTAAAAGGCGGTCCAGAAATCGCGTAGCGACGCAATGTAAGCGCGTTTGGCCTGGTCTTTTTCGCCGAGGGCAATGTTTAAATCAGTAATGCTGATGCGGCCAATCACGTAAGTGGCTTTAGCTATGTCGTAGCGGCTCTGGGCTATCTGGTCGGCTTCGGTGGTTATAGCCACGCGGGTTTTCAGCATTTCAAACTGGTTTACCTGCGTTCTAATATTTTGCTCAAATTCTAATTGGTCTTGTTCTACGGCGTACTGCGTTAATTTTAAATTTGCTTGGGCCGTTTTGCGGAGGGACTTCTGTTTTCCGCCATCCATAATTGGTAGTTCAAAACCCACCCGAATTTGTTGCTGGTTTTCGGTATTACCATAAGAATCTATTAAAGTGGTAGCCTGATTGGTTAAGCCAAAAGTGGCAAACATAGTAGCATTAAAGCCGTTAGATTGCCGTGCTTCAGCCAGGTTGCGCTCGGCTTGGAGCAAAGCACGTTTAAAAGCCAAACTTTCTTTCCGGTTTTGCCGGGCTTGCTCCAGCGCCTGGTTTTCGGTTACTTGTAATAGAGGCAAATTTCCAGGTACTGCCAGCAGCATTTGTTTGTTAGAAGGCTCACCTAAGTAACTATTTAGCGCCAGCGTCGCATTTTTTACGGCTAAATCGGCTTCTGCTTGGGCAATCTGGGTATTCAATAAACTCAGGCGCAGTTGCAGCACATCGTTTTTAGAAATTTTACCCAGTTTAAATTTTTCTTCGGCAATCCGGATAATGTCTTCGGTGTTCGTGCGGTTTTTGGTGGCAATACTTTGGTTTACCTGTTGCAATAATAAATCGAAATATAATTTAGTAATATCCTGGGCAATGGTTTCGCGGTCTTCTACAAATTTCTTCTGCGATTCGGCGTAGCGTAAAGGCTCAATTTTACGGGCCCAGGCCAGTTTGTTAAATCGGAATAAGGGTTGTGAAAAACCGATAAGAGCTGGATTGGTATTATAACGAGTAGCTCCCGCATTAAAATCATCGAAGCGCTGTAGTTGGGAATTTACAAATATTTGCCCGCCGGTTAGACCAATGGATTGAGTAACACCTAAATTTAGCTGTGAGTTGTTCAGGCTTACTTGTTTAAAATCGGTAGTGCCATCGGGCTGGGTAACAGCATTAATGCTGCGACTGAAATCCGGTAAGGTGCTGGCTAAACTTAGGGTAGGTTTGTAGTCAGCCAGGTAAGTGCGCCATTGCCAGTAGCTGGTTTCCCGGCTGGTTTCGGCCTGCCGAACGGTGAGCGAGTTTTTTTGGGCCTGGGCAATTACCTGTTCCAGCGTAACTGCTTGGTTTACTTCCTGTGCCTGGGTGTTGTAAAAGCCCGTTAGCAGCAGGAAAAATAGTATGAGTTTTTTCATAATTTCAGCTGTAAAGGGGTTTAGTTATTCTTGATGGTAAATTCATCCAGGTGTTGGAATTCTTTCGTATCGGAGATAACTACTTCTTCGCCCGGCTGTACGCCTTGCAGTTCTACCCAATCAAAGTTGCTTAAGCCAATTTGTACCGTGCGGGCAATAGCTTTGTCGCCTTTTATCACAAATACTTTCTGGTCGCGGGCGCCCGTAAAGAAAGGACCATTTTTAACCCGGGTAGCTTGGTTTTTAAAAGAAGTAATCACAAATACTTCCACGCGCAGGTTCGACCGTAATTGCGGATGATTTTTCTGCTCTAATTGTACAAAGAAGGTAACTTGTCCATTTTCGACGGCGGGCCGGATAGTAGCAATGGTACCTTTCAGGTCGGTATCGTTCAGGCGCACCGTAACGGGCCCACCGGGTTGTAACTGGTCGGCGTAGGAATCGGCAATAGTGGCTTTTACTTTAAAACTACTTAAATCTGCCACCCGAACCAGGGCATCGCCAGGGTTAACCGTAGTGCCAATTTCTTCATTCACAAAGGTCAGCACGCCACTTATGGGGGATTTAAGGTCGGCTTGGTCGAGCTTGCGCTGCATTTCCTGCAGGTTCCGTTCTTGAATGCTCATTTCAAAGCCTACATCTTTCAGGTCAGCGGAATTGGCTTGCTTTTGTTGTCGGATTTGAGCCGCGAGTTGGTCGGCTTCCAGTTGGGCAACTTTCAGGTTCATTTCAGCTTGCCGCACGTTTTCTTCGGTACCGCCACCAATGGAAAGTAAATATTTTTCGTCGCTTAATGCCGCCTGTAAGCGTTTTACCTGCATTTGTTTAATGTTGTACCGGGATTGTAGCTCACTAACTTCTTTAGCCAGTTTTAATTGCAGTTTGCTGGTTTCGTTTTGGTTAAGTTGTTGTTCGTCCTGCAGTTTGCGGTAGGATAGTTTGGTATATTCTTTATCTAATTGCAGAATGGGTTGGTTGGCCGTAATTTTTTCGCCGGCGTGGTGCAGCACGGCTTCTAACCGGGCCTGAATCGGGCTGGTTACGACGGCTTCGTTTTCTGGTACTAAAACACCCGTAGCATTCAGTGAGGCTTCCATCGGACCTTGGGTAACAATGGAAGTGCGTAAACTCGAGCGATTCTCCGAAGGGCGCAGGACAAACCGGAAGGCTAACAGACCAGCGGCAACCAGCACGAATAATCCGGCTAGTTTGCTGTAGTTTTTTAGTTTGTTTTTCCGGAGTTTTTCCGGAGCAATTTCTCTGTCCATTTTTAGAAATGTTAATGACTTGCTACTACATTTTCAAAGTAGATGCCAGGAAAGGTTATTATCTGATTATCAATAATTTATATGTTTTAAGGCTCTTGAATATTGTCCACGAATGGACAGTATGTCCAGGAATGGATAAGGTGAAATTTTTAAAATGGACAGGTAGGATTTTCTATTTTCTTTGGAGCTTTTTAAGTCTCGAGGCTGTGGTGCTGATGGGAGTTGAGCAGTAACCTGTTTGCCTCCTGGCCGGCGAGCCTCGTTTGGCTGTAGAGGGCCTTCTGAGCTTCCTTCTCTCCTGCGTAGAGATGCCTCATTCTTCGGCACCAGAACCTTAGAAGGCCCTCCATAGCCAAACTGGGTTTGTTACCTATAGTTAACTTTATGAGGTGGGATGAAAGGTGAAAAGGAATTTATACTCCGAATCAAGCCTATTAATTTGTGCTTGCTGATTGGACTAGTAGAAAAGCAAAAAGCCCATCCGGAAGATAGGCTTTAGGAGTTGAATTTATTAATTTATTAAATTTTGGTGTCTAGGTCGAAGTTTTCCAGGTAATCGGATACGCGTTTTACGAACATGCCGCCCAGTGAACCATCTACTACCCGGTGGTCGTAGGAATGCGATAAAAACATGAAATGCCGGATACCGATTAAATCACCTTGCGGTGTTTCGATTACAGCGGGTTTTTTCTTGATAGCGCCAACTGCTAATATAGCCACTTGCGGTTGCATAATGATGGGCGTTCCTAAAACGTTGCCGAAAGAACCTACATTGGTTAAGGTATACGTGCCATCGGATAAATCATCGGGAGTTAATTTATTCATACGGGCGCGATTGGCTAAATCGTTAACCTTTTTAGTAATGCCGTTCAGGTTCATTTGGTCGGCATTTTTAATCACCGGAACAATTAAATTACCGCTCGGTAAGGCTACAGCCATACCAATATTAATATTTCGATGCCGAATAATCCGGTCTCCATCCACGGAGATGTTAATCATCGGAAAGTCTTTAATGGCTTTAGCTACGGCTTCTATAAAAATAGGCGTGAAAGTCAGGTTTTCGCCTTCTCGTTTTTGGTAAGCATCTTTCATTTTATTCCGCCACATCACAATATTGGTCACGTCGGCCTCCACAAAAGAAGTAACATGCGGCGAAATGCGTTTGCTATCTACCATGCGCTGCGCAATCATTTTCCGCATGCGGTCCATTTCTATAATTTCCACGTTACCCGTCACCGAAATAGCCGGTTGTGAAGTAGTAGCAGTAATTGCCGGTTCAGGAGTAGCAATAGGTTGGGAAGATGCTTCAGCAGGAGCCGACACGGGAGTAGCAGCTACCTCGGCGGCGGGCGCATTTACTTCTGGTGTTTCTTGCCGATGCTCCAGGTATTCCAGCATGTCTTTTTTAGTTACTCTGCCTTCACTACCTGTACCGGGAATTTTTTCCAGTTCAGCCATGCTTATTCCTTCTTGACGGGCAATATTCAGTACTAGTGGCGAGTAGAACCTGCCCTCGAAAGTAGGTTTTGGTTTTGCTTCCGATAGTTCAGGTGCAGTTTCAGACGACACAGGAGGGTTGGGAGTAGGAGTAGACTTCTCTGCTTCTGGCGAAGCAACTGATACGGCGTTATTTACTTCAGTCTTGGCAACGGATTCAGAAACGGGTGCTGGAGTAGCATTACCATTCGTCTCAATTAAAGCAATGGCCTGGCCAACCGGAATAACATCGCCTTCATTCGCTAATATTTGCGTTAAGATTCCTCCCTGAATGGCCGGTACTTCGGTATCTACTTTATCAGTGGCTACTTCGAGTACCGATTCATCTTCTTCGATGCGGTCGCCGACGTTTTTTAACCAACGCAGTATCGTTCCCTCCATGATACTTTCGCCCATTTTGGGCATTACCATTTCTACCAGTGCCATATAGTTTATTTAAGGATTTTAAGCTGTAAAGTACAACCTTGATTCCAATCTTTAGAAATTTGAAGAGCTTTTAAAACAACCATAACAGTTAAGTAACCGCCTTTTTAAAAGATTAAAAAGTACCAAAACAGTTTGTTTGACCCGCCAAAGTTAGGAAAAATTACCCGTTCCGAAAGGCTTCGGGTAAACTTTGCCGTACCAGGTTCAGCGCGAACATAGTGGTATATTCAATATTCAGTTCGCGGGTACGGTTAAAATTAAGTTTTTTCGCTACGGTTTGGTGCGCATCGGCGTAGGCTATCCAGATAGTGCCTACTGGTTTATCGGACGTGCCGCCGGTCGGCCCGGCAATGCCGCTGGTGGCTAAGCCAATATCCGTTTTCATTAGCTGACGAATGTTCTGGGCCATTTCACTCACCGTTTCTTCACTAACCGCCCCAAAAGTTTCTAAAGTGGTTTCCGAAACCCCGAGCTGTTCTACTTTTACCGCATTACTGTAGGCCACAATGCTGCCTTTAAAATAAGCGGAAGAACCAGATATAGTAGTTAATTTATGAGCTATGTTTCCACCGGTGCAACTTTCGGCAGTAGAGATAGTGAGGTAATGTTTTTTAAGCAGATTGCCAATAGCTTCCGGTAAACTTACTTCGCCGTAAGCAAAAATGTATTCCGGAATAATTTTACTTAATTTATCTACTTCGGCCTGCATTTGAGCTTCCAGGTCGTCGATACCGGTATCAAAGCCAGTTAAACGCAGGCGTACACTGCCCAAGTTGGGTAAATAGGCCAGTTTTATATTCTTAGGCAGGTTATCTTCCCAATCCGCAATTTTTTCGGCCAGAAAAGATTCCCCAATACCAATGGTCATGATGACTTTATGGTTAATCTTCGGTAACCCGAAATATTGCTGTAAACGCGGCAGCACGGTATCCGTCATCATACGTTTCATTTCGAAGGGTACACCCGGCATGGATACCATAATTTTGTTATCTACCTCGAACCACATGCCCGGCGCGGTACCCAGAACGTTGCGCACCGCTTGGCAGTTTTCCGGTAAAAACGCTTGCTGGCGGTTAATTTCCGTTACCTCCCGCCCGTGCCGCCGGAATATTTCGGTTACATCGGCCAGCGATTGTTCGTCTAATTTTAAGCCTACGCCAAAGTAGGAGGCCAACGTAGTTTTAGTTAAATCATCTTTGGTAGGCCCCAAACCGCCGGTAATTAAAATAACATCGGCCCGGGTGCGGGCATCATCCAACGATTTTTTAATATGCGTGGCATCATCTGAAACCGAAGTGATTTGCTTAATCTTAATGCCAATTTTTCCTAATTCCGCGCCCATAAAGGCCGAATTGGTATCTATTACCTGGCCGTATAAAATTTCGTCGCCGATGGTAATTATTTCGGCCAATATTATGTTGGTGTTTTGGTTCGATTTCTGCATTTATTGGTTATTTGAGCTTTAATTTAACGCTAATGATGATGTTCCGCATGAAAACCTGCTCCTTATACCTTTTGTTATTTTTCTCTATTTTTTCTTTTAATTGCTCCGGTCAACTAATTAAGTTACCTAACGTTGGTACTATAAACGAGGCTTTAAATAAAAGTAAACCGCTTACTTCCGAAGAAGTTGCCGGTGGCTTAAAAGAAGCTTTAACGCAAGGTATTGCCAAAGGCGCCACGCAAGCTTCGCAAAAAGATGGTTATTTCGGCAATCAGTTAATACGTATTCCGTTCCCGCAGGATGTAAAACGCGTAGAATCTACTTTACGCAGCGTAGGATTAGGGAGCCAGGTAGATAAATTTGTGTTGTCGCTGAACCGCGCAGCGGAAGATGCGGCTCAAACGGCTAAACCTATTTTTATTGGCGCTATCCGGAAATTAACTTTTAAAGATGTCTGGAATATTTTAACCGGCGAAAAAGATGCCGCTACCCAATTTTTAAGACGCACTACTTCCGACGAATTATACCGGGCTTTTGCGCCGCATATTCAGCAATCGCTGGATAAAACCTATGCTACCAAGTATTATACTGATGTTATGACGGCTTATAATGCTCTTCCGCTGACTCAGAAAGTGAACCCCAACCTGAATGATTATGCTACTAAAAAAGCAATGGACGGTTTATTTTTACTCGTAGCCCAGGAAGAAGCTAATATTCGCGAAAACCCGGTAGCTCGTACCACCGAGTTATTAAAACGGGTATTTTCGAAACAGACAAAATCGTAGTTTTATGTATTAGGTTGTACGTTAAACGTTTTATGTTGCTAGAGTCCTCCGGTAATCCAGGAGGATTTTTTTTGTTTTTAGAAAGATCATGGCCTTTCAATTTAAAACTACTACTGATTCTGGCGCCAGTGTTAAGCGTAGCGTCACTGGTGACTACGAACATACGTCCGTCTTCCGACTGACGTGTACAATGCTTGTGAAAAATTAGAATGAATATTACCGCTAGGGCAAGCTGACAACTCGTATTTTTTAGAATTTTCTAAAGCCCAGCCATAGCACTACTACCCAGAAGTTACGTTTTGCCAGTCCGGAGACTGGCATTTGTCTGTCAGGCACAAGTCTCACTGCGCTAAAACTTGCGCCAGTTCTGGACAACAGGGCTGCAATAAGTTCAATTTGTTTGCCGGGGCAAACAATCTTATTCCGCTTTAACCAAGCTGTTATAAATACGGAAAGAAGCTGCATTACTGACTATTCTAGGTAGAAATACTTCTTCCGAAACAACTTATCAACGGATTATCGGGTACAAATAAGTCTCGTGGATTTAAACCAGTTGTATTATGGCTTCAAGTAAAATTCCGTATTACCCGCTCAAAAATAAGCAAAGTTTAGATGTACTGCTTGATGCTATTGGCGATGCCCGGTTTGTACTGCTGGGAGAGGCCTCGCACGGTACTTCCGAATACTATACTTGGCGAACAACTATTTCGCGCCGGCTAATTACGGAGAAAAATTTTAATTTTATCTCCGTAGAGGGCGATTGGCCGGATTGTTACTTGGTAAACCGTTTCGTAAAAGGCTACCCCGAGGCGGGCAATTCGGTGCGGGATGTTTTGAAAAATTTTACCCGCTGGCCTACCTGGATGTGGGGAAACTGGGAAGTCGCCGCGCTGGTAGAATGGCTGCGGGAACATAACCAAAATGAGGCCCCGGAGCATAAAGCTGGTTTTTACGGCTTGGATGTGTACAGCCTATGGGATTCTTTGGAGCAGATTGTGAAATACCTGGAACATAATGATGGCACTACGGTAGAAGCGGCCAAAAGAGCTTTTCGTTGTTTTGAGCCCTTCGGTGACGATCCACAAGCCTACGCCGAGGCCATTGCGTTCGTAGATAAAGGTTGTGAGAACGAAGTGCTGGAAATGCTGCAGAAAATTTCAGCGAATGCCCCCCAGTTTTCCGGCGACCGGGAGGCCAATTTCGGGGCGGAACAAAATGCTTTAGTGGCGGTAAACGCCGAAAAATATTACCGGGCTATGATTAGAGGGGGCGGTAGCTCCTGGAACGTGCGCGACCGGCACATGATGGAAACTTTAAATCGTTTGATGGATTTTCATGGACCCGAGTCTAAAGCTATTATCTGGGAACATAATACGCACATTGGCGATGCCCGTGCTACTGATATGGCCCGTAGCGGCATGGTGAACATTGGGCAATTGGTACGGGAAGAGCACGGTTCAGAAAACGCTTTTCTGGTAGGTTTTGGGTCGTATTGGGGTACGGTAATGGCGGGCAGACAATGGGGAGCCACCATGCAAAAAATGGAAGTGCCCCGAGCTAAGCCTAATAGCTGGGAAGCCCGTTTACACGAAGCCGGCCCCGGGGATAAATTACTTTTAACCGAGGAACTACGTGACCTGCCAGAATTGCAAAAGCCCGTTGGCCACCGGGCCATTGGTGTCGTGTATAATCCGGAGTTTGAAGCTTTTGGCAATTACGTACCTTCCCGTATAACGGAGCGTTATAATGCTTTTCTGTTTATTGATGAAACCGAAGCCGTGCATCCGCTGCATAATTACCGCGATGCCCATCAACCCCCCGAATTATACCCTTGGGGAACGTGAGACAATAATTTCAAGAGATTGAGCAGTAATAAGTAGAATTTCGGAGCTATAAGTAAGATAAGTAAATACAATTGCAGTGAAGTTTTATGGAGAACTTTCTTAAAACGAGTCTACCGTAAAAGAAGACCTTTTCAAGAAACCTTTATTTACATTTACTTCGGAAAATGATACTGCGTAATATCTAAAGTTTCGTGGCAGAATTGGTATTCGTGGGCAATGTTAGAACAAACAATTACTAAACGATCGGCTTGGTTCTGACTAATGTGTTCGAGGTACCAGTTAATACCGGTTTGGTCTAAATTGGTGGTGGGCTCATCGAGGAGCAGGAGAGGAGCGTCGGTGTAAATGGCTAAGCCTAATTTAAGCCGCTGTTTCATGCCCGACGAAAAGTCTTTCACGTATTTGTTGCGGGATTTTTCCAGGTACATCCGCTGGATAAGCTGATTGGGAGTAAGGTTCCGCAGGGGTTTAAAGCGAGTATGAAATTGAATTAACTCGGTTAAAGTCAGCTCTTCTATTAATTCCAGGTAAGGCGCCGAAAAAGAAAGAAAACGATAAACTTCTTCCACGGGTACCGTTTTTGAATTCACCTGATAATCAATAATACCTTCGCTGGGTACTAAATTGCCCGATAAAGTATTAATAAAAGTAGATTTCCCGGAGCCGTTATAGCCCAAAATAGCATACGCCTTATTCGAAACAAATTCGGAGGTTAAATGGCGAAAAATCCAGTCGTAATTGTAACGTTTACCCAGCCCGGTGAGCTTAATCTTCATCTCTTTGCGAATAGCCCCGAATTACGCCTCGCTCCGATGTTCGGAAGAAGTTAATAATCTCATCGCGTTCGTCGCTGGGCAGCATTTCCAACTCAATTCTATCTAAAGCTTTGCTGTGGTTCATGCCACCCAGAAACAAGGTGCGGTAGATTTCCTGAATTTCGTTTATTTTTTCGTTAGAAAATCCCCGGCGACGCAAGCCAATAGAGTTCACTCCGGCATAGGTAAGCGGCTCGCGGGCGGCTTTCACGAAGGGGGGCACATCTTTACGCACCAGCGATCCTCCGCCAACCATAGCGTGCGCGCCAATTTTTACAAATTGCTGCACCGCGGTGGTGCCACCAATAATAGCGTAATCCTGAATTTCGATGTGACCGGCCAACTGTACGGAGTTTACCACAATTACATTATTCGCGATCATACAATCGTGGGCAATGTGCACGTAGGCCATTATTAAGCAATTGTTGCCGATATTAGTGGTATTTTTATCCATGGCCGTACCCCGGTTAATGGTAACGCATTCCCGGATAACGGTATTATCCCCAATAAATACGGTGCTGGGCTCCCCTTTGTATTTTAAATCCTGGGGAGCAGCGGATATGACACAGCCGGGGTACAACTTGCAATTTTTGCCAATGCGCGCCCCTTCCATAATGGTTACATTAGGACCTACCCACGTACCTTCGCCAATTTCGACATTTTTATAAATGGTGGAAAAAGGTTCAACTACTACATTTTGCGCAATTTTAGCTTCTGGGTGAATATAGGCTAATGGTTGATTCATTCTTTCTTTTAATTAAAAATTAGGAATTAAAAATTAGAAATTAAGATGGCAGGTAATGGAATGAGTTAAATTCTAGCCAAGGTAAGTTTGAAGTAGTAAATCAAAAAAAATGCTAAAAACATTCCGGTTAATTTCTAATTCAAAATTTCTAATTCAAATTCTTTTACACCCCTTCCTTCCGGACGATGCTCGCCGACATTTCGGCTTCCATCACTACTTTGCCGTTTACAAAGGCTTTCCCTTCCATTTTAGCAATACCTCTTTTTATGGGCGCTAGTAACCAGCATTTAAAAATAATGGTATCGCCCGGAATAACCTTACGACGGAAACGGCATTTATCTACGCCCAAAAAATAAGTCCAGTAATTTTCCGGGTCCGGCACGGTGCTGAGTACCAGAATACCGCCGGTTTGGGCCATGGATTCTATCTGGTAAACGCCGGGATAGACCGGATTGGTGGGAAAATGACCCTGAAACTGCGGCTCGTTCATGGTTACATTTTTCACCCCAATTACGGTGCTTTCGTCGAGGTAAATAATTTTATCAATTAATACGAAGGGAAAGCGGTGCGGCAGCGTTTGCGTAATTTTATTAATATCCATCACTGGTTCCTTGGTAGGATCGTAAACCGGCACATTTTGGATGGCTACTTCCAGCATTTGTTTTTTAATCTTTTTGGCAAAGGCCACATTCGCCGCATGACCAGGACGGGCCGCCAAAATCTGTCCTTTTAAGGGACGGCCGACTAGGGCTAAATCGCCGATAAGATCGAGTAGTTTATGCCGGGCCGGTTCATTTTTGTAACGCAGTTCAACGTTATTTAAAATGCCTTCTTTTTTTACCGCTACTTTGGGCTTATTCAATAAAGTGGCTAAGTTACTCAGTTCTTCTTCGGTAACTACCCGGTCTACAACCACAATGGCATTGGCTAAATCGCCCCCCTTAATTAAATTTTGTTTATAAAGAGCTTCCAGTTCGTGCAGAAAGCAAAAAGTACGGCTCGAAGCAATTTGGTCCCGAAACTGATCGATGGCCGTAATGGAAGCGTGCTGACTTCCCAGAACCGGCGAATTATAATCTACCATTACGGTAACCCGGTAATCGTTTAAAGGTAAGGCGGCTAACTCTACTTCGCGTTCGCTGTCTTTGTAATGGATACCGTGCGGAATTTCAAAAAAATTGCGGAGCGCATTCTGTTCTTCCAGCCCTACTGCTTCCAGGGCATGAATAAACTCAATGGAAGAACCATCCATAATGGGCGGCTCTGGTCCATCTAATTGAATCAGAATATTATCGATCTCTAAACCCACCATGGCGGCTAGGGTATGTTCCACCGTATTAATGCGCGCCCCGTTTTGTTCGATGGTAGTACCCCGCGACAAATCCACCACATTATCTACGTCGGCGGCCACTATGGGCTGACCGGGTAAGTCGATACGCTGAAATTTATAGCCATGATTTACCGGCGCGGGTAAAAAAGTCATGTTGGCCATTACGCCCGTATGTAGGCCGATGCCCGAAACTGTTACCGGCGATTGAATGGTATGTTGTTTATCGTTCATTTACTAAGTACGCGTAACGTTTTAAGTGATACGTTTTACGTTTATAATTTATTGGCTATCAGAAATTATTGAAATTTGGCCTGAGTGTAAGGTAATACTCTTACTAATGAATACATCCGCCAAAGTTAAATTTTTTCTTTTAGTTCGTTCAATTGCTTTTCCAGTTCCGGTAAACGCCGCAATACGGCTAAAGCCCGTAAATTTTGCTTATAATCAAAAGCGGGTGAGCCCTGAATAATGGTGCCTTCTTCTTTTATAGATTTAGAAACTCCGGATTGGGCGCCCACGGTAGTTTTATTGGCTAAGGCTATATGCCCTACAATGCCTACCTGACCGGCAATAACACAGTTATCCCCAATTTTAGCGGAGCCGGAAATTCCGGTTTGCGCCGCAATTACCGTATGGCGGCCAACTTCCACGTTGTGTGCCAGCATCACCAGGTTGTCTATTTTGGTGCCTTCGCGAATAATAGTAGAACCCATGGTAGCACAATCAATGGTAGTATTAGCGCCTACATTTACGTTGTCTTCCAGAATAACATTGCCTAATTGAGGAATATCTTTGTACGTGCCGTCTTTTTGCGGGGCAAAACCAAAGCCATGGCTGCCAATAACCGCACCCGCGTGGATAATGCAATCCTTACCAATCACAGAATCCGCGTAAATTTTAGCGCCCGCAAAAATAGTGGTATTATCGCCAATTTTTACATTATCGCCAATGTAGGCCTGGGGGTAAATGCGCACGTTTTTACCAATCTGGCAGTTATGGCCAATATACGAAAAAGCGCCGCGGTAATGTGCTTCGCCAATGGTAACGTTCTGCCCAATAAAGCTAGGTTCTTCTACGCCCTGCAACAAGCGACTTTTAACCTTTTGGTATTCTTCCAGCAAACGCGTAAAACTCAGATAAGGATCTTCGACCCGGATAAGAGCCGCTGTAGTAGGTTGTTTTAAAACCAGGGAGTGCGCTACAATTACCGCCGTGGCCTGAGTGGTATATATGTAGTGTTCGTATTTAAGATTAGACAAAAAAGCCAGGGAACCTTCTCGGGCTTCTTCAATTTTCTCTAGTTTATAAACGGAAGCTGTTGCATCGCCTTCTACTTTCCCTCCTAATAATTCAGCTATTTGTCCGACGGTAAATTTCATGCGCCAAAATTAATAAAGAATTTAATTAAAGTGCGATTTCTTTGGGGTAGCAAAGGTAATATTGTTGCCAAATCTCTAATAGATTATCCGGAAATAAGAAAGAATAATTAGTAGAATAGTCGATTTTACTAAATAACACGGGTCTTTCGAAGGTTTGGGAGCAGGAAAACGAAGGGACGGAAAGCGCAATAAACCAATTAATAGAGTGTTCCGGTTAAATAAAATTAGGAATGAAGTTAGCTACAACAAAAAAGAGGTAAGTAAAATGAGAAAAACTGGGGTACGAACCGGATTCAGAACTAGCCTGTTGTAAAATTTAAAAATTGCGTGCTATTTTAAGGTAAATTACAAAAAAAACTGACCTATACCTTATCCGGATAGTACATGCTAAGACTTTTAACCTTCATCGCTTTCTTTTTTGTCCTGGCATTCGTCGGCGGATGTTCCGAAGATGACGCTCCTCTGGCAGACTGCCCCAGTACGGCGTATATTAACGGTTTAATCCAGCAGGTAGATGCAATTAATGCGGAAGTAAGTGTATTACAAACCCAGTTACCAAATGCGCAAGGGGCGGATAAAGATGCTATTACCGTTAAAATTAAAAGTGCAAATGACCGAAAAGATACTATCTTAAAAGAATTAAATAATTATCGCCACTGTTTGTAACAGTTTGGTGAAAAGTGGTTTACTGCTTCTAGGTGTTATTAAGCTATATATTTATTTTCTTTATTGTGCTATACTCTTTTAAAGTTTTAAACACCGAATTGTTGCTAATAACTTCCTGTTCGCACTTTTTACTGGTTATATCCACGTTCTTTTCATCCATCATTTTATAGGTGCTATCTATCATTGCATGGTCAAGAGAATATAATTTGGTTACTTTTTCTATAGTGAATTTATCGAAATCGTCTTCTCCTGGGCAAATAGTATTGAAAGCGCCTACTTGTTTTTCGAAAGCAAATGTATTTCCATTATCATCAAAATAATGGCTGTAAACTATTTCCCAATCGCCACTCTCGCTAAAAGGGTACTCTGAAATTCGAATAATTTTGCCGGAGGTGTTTTTTAGAATGTTAAATGTAACTTCTATTTCGTTAGGCCATTTTTCATGAATAACTTCTATTAAAGTGTCCTGGTTTGGTACCTTTACTAGTACCGTAAGTTGTTTTAGATTTCGTTGGAATAAAGTATCGATGAAGATTTTCCTTTTGTATAATTCTTCCCTTGAAGAAAAAACTTTGGAAGTTGAGTCTTTCTTTGTACTACAGGCTGCAGCTATTCCGATAAGGAATGCTATATAAATTATCCGCATTTTAAATAATAACCAATTGTAGAAAAATTATAACTTAGTTATCAAAAGTCGAATAGATTTAATGGTTGTTTATTTACAATTAAATTAGTACTAAACACAAAAATCAATGCGTAATTTCCTTCGGGTAACACACAAAATACTTTTCTACGGTAGTACTCAGGGCATGAATGTTCGGTAAATCGGAGGCATCGGCTACATCCACTACGTGGCCGATTTTGGTTAATACATCAATGGATTTGCCGTGGCCTTCGTAGGCGTTATTGCTAATCTTACCCGAAATCATTAGGTACGGCACTTCAAATTCGTTTACTTTAAATTTTTCCTGAATCAATTCGGCAATGCCTAACAACATCTCCTGGTCGAAGGGGCTGCTGGAGATAAGTATTTTAAATAATTTGCGTTCGAGTAAACTGGTGGCCAGAAAAGATAAAATTTTATCGGCATGCGCGCACCAGGTTTTAATGCCTTGCCAGATATCGTAATCGTCGAGCGCGGTAAATTTTTGCAAAATAGAATTCTCGGCTTGAAAATCGGCTAAAGATATGTTCTCGGCCAGAAAAAAAGTAAGCGCCGCGCTGGCGGGTACATCTACGCCCGATTGATGCAGAAAGCGCGCGCGTTGCACCAGTTTAATGAGCATGTGTTCGGCGCTTAGTACGGTTTTATGCAAATAAACTTGCCAGTACATGAGGCGCCGGCTCACCAGAAAGTTTTCGATGGAATAAATGGCTTTTTCTTCTACCACCAAACGGTCATCGGCTACGTTCAGCATTTTTATAATACGATCGGCGCCAATCTTTCCTTCCAAAACGCCGGTGTAAAAAGAATCGCGGTTCAAATAATCGAGCCGGTCTACGTCTAACTGGCTGGCCACTAACTGGTGAAAAAAGCGGCGCGGATACGCATTTGTAAATATTTTAATGGCTAGACTCAATCTTCCGTGAAACACCTCGTTTAATTGGTGCATGATGTGTACCGAAAGCTGCTCGTGGGTTACATTTTTAAAAATAGAAGTTTCTAAGGCGTGCGAGAACGGACCGTGACCTACATCGTGTAATAAAATAGCCAGCAGCGAAGCTTCGCATTCTTTCTCAGAAATTTCGTTATTTTTGCTGCTTAAAGTTTGTAACGCATTGTTCATGAGGTGCATGGCCCCAAGAGCGTGATGAAAACGGGTATGCAACGCGCCCGGATAGACAAAATCCGTTAAGCCCAATTGTTTTATTCGCCGCAGGCGCTGAAAATAAGGATGCTCGATGATATCGAATAAAAGGTCCGACGGAACCGTAATAAATCCGTATACAGGGTCGTTAAAAATTTTTTTCTTATTCAAGGGATAATCGGGTTGGCCGTTGTTTGTTGGCAATTATGGATTGGAAAGATTCGTAAATATCCGCGCTACTTTACGGAAATAATAACCGTTTACCGGTTTTTCCTGTTAATAAATGAACCCAACGGCTGCCGCTAACTATATTGGCAACCGCAACCAACCAATAAAAAGCACGATTTGTTTTAAAAATAAAACTATGCAAAGATATAATATTTTATGGGCCGACGACGAAATAGACTTGTTGAAGCCACATATTCTTTTCCTGGAAGACAAAGGGTACGATATTACCCCGGTTCCCAGCGGAGCGGATGCTATTGAGAAATGTTCGGAAAATAATTACGACGTTGTTTTTCTGGATGAGAACATGCCGGGAATTTCCGGCCTCGAAACCCTCTCCGAAATTAAAGCGCTTAAACCTACTATACCGGTAGTAATGATTACCAAAAGTGAGGAAGAGCACATTATGGAAGAAGCTATCGGCGCCAAAATTGCCGATTACCTTATTAAACCGCTCAATCCTAACCAGATATTATTGTCGGTTAAAAAAATTCTGGATAACAAACGGCTCGTTTCCGAAAAAACCAATAGCAGTTACCAGCGCGATTTCCGTACTTTGGGCATGGCTTTCGGCGAACGCTTAAGCCACGAAGAATGGGCCGAAAACTATAAAAAACTGGTACGCTGGGAATTGGAAATCGACGAAACCGAAGGTAAAAGCATGGCCGATGTTATCAGCATGCAAAAAGACGAAGCGAATTCTAACTTCGCTAAGTTTGTAATGGATAATTATGAAGAATGGATTAACGACGAAGTAGACGAACGGCCGCTCATGTCGCATGAACTTTTTAAGGAACGCGTTTTTCCTATAATGAAAGAAAGTGCCCAGACAGTTTATTTTGTGCTGATTGATAACCTGCGCTACGACCAGTGGAAAGTGCTGGAGCCCATTATTGCCGATTATTTTACCGTGGATAACGAGGAAATGTATTATTCCATTTTGCCTACTACCACGGCCTACGCCCGAAACGCTATTTTTGCCGGCATGATGCCTTCGGAAATTCAGAAAAGGTATCCTAACTTATGGGTAAACGACGACGAAGAAGAAGGAAAAAATTTGCAGGAGCCGGAATTTATGCAAATCTTGTTTCAGCAAAACCGTATTCAAGATAAATTCAGTTACAATAAAATCACGAATATTCAGGCCGGTAAAGACTTGGTGAGTAAATTCAGTAATCTGGATAAAAACAAATTAAACGTAATCGTGTATAATTTCGTGGATATGCTGTCGCATGCCCGTACCGATAGCACCATGGTCCGCGAACTGGCTCCCGACGAATCAGCGTATCGTTCGCTTACCCGGTCTTGGTTTTTGCACTCGCCTTTGTTCGAAACTTTAAAATTAATCGCGGAGAAAAAAGGAAAATTAATTATTACCACCGACCACGGTACTATTCGCTGCAAGCGGCCATTTAAAATTATCGGCGACCGGAATACCAATACCAATCTACGCTATAAACACGGTAAAAACCTGGGCTTTACCGATAAAGACGTGTACGTGGTACGTAAACCGGAACGGATTTTTCTGCCAAAAGAGAACATTTCAACGGCATACGTGTTTGCCTTAGAAGATTACTTTTTTGCTTACCCGAATAATTTTAATTATTACGTAAATTATTATAAAGATACTTTCCAGCACGGCGGCGTGTCGCTGGAAGAAGTAATTATCCCGTTTGTGACGCTTTCGCCAAAAAATGCTTAAAACAGAACCGGATAGTTATGTTTTAAACGTAACCTCAAAAGAAGATTTATCCTGGGCGGCGACCGAAGTAATTCGGTTTGCCGCCGATGAAAAGATTTGGTTATTTGAAGGGGATATGGCCGCCGGTAAAACCACGTTTATCAAAGCTATTTGTGCCGCCAAAGGAGTAACGGATGCGGTAAGCAGCCCAACGTATAGCCTGGTAAACGAGTACGAAACTGCGGAGCAGGAAAGGCTGTATCATTTCGATTTCTACCGGATTAACAGCGAAGAGGAAGCATTAGAGATGGGAGTGTTGGATTATTTTGATTCCGGGAACTTATGTTTAATTGAATGGCCTTCTAAAATAAAATCGTTATTGCCCGAAACGTATTTGCTCGTAACTTTGGAAGTTGGTGCCGGGGAGGCGCGTACTATTACGTTGAAATGATAATCTTACTATGACGGAACATATTCCTTCGGGTTTTGAAGCATTAAACGCCACCAGCCGGGCGCTGTATCCGAAAGAATCTATGCTGGCGGTTGAAACCAAGCGCAAGCGGTTGTTTATTGGTTTGCCGAAAGAAACTTCTTTGCAAGAAAATCGCCTGGGTCTTACTCCGGAAGCCGTGCGGCAGTTAACAGACCAAGGTCACGAAATTTGGGTAGAATGCGGCGCCGGAGGACCTTCTAAGTATTCCGATCATGAGTTCTCCGAAGCGGGCGGACGGGTGGTTTACTCCACTAATGAAATATACGAGGCAGATATCATTCTTAAAATTGCTCCTCCTACTTACGAGGAAATAGAATCTTTCCGGCCCGGTCAAACCCTGATATCGGCTCTGCAACAAGGTAGCCTTACCGCCGAATACATAAATGCCTTGTGCCGCAAAAAAATTAACGCCATTGCTTTTGAATTTTTAAAAGATAAATCGGATACCCGGCCCGTAGTGCGCGCTATGAGCGAGATTGCCGGCAGTACCGTAATGCAGGTAGCCGCCGAATATTTAAGCTCCAGTAATGATGGAAAGGGTGTTATTTTAGGAGGAATTACCGGCGTACCGCCCACTCAGGTGGTTATTTTAGGAGCAGGCACCGTAGCCGAATACGCTACCCGGGCGGCGCTTGGTTTAGGAGCCGAAGTAAAAGTTTTTGATGATCATATTTATAAGCTGCGGCGTTTAAAGCAAAATATCGGGGCCCAGTTATTTACCTCTACTCTGGATGGAGCTGTACTAAACAACGCGATTAAACAGGCCGATGTGGTGATTGGGGCTTTTTCGGTGAAAGAAGGCAAGCCTTCCCTGGTTATCACGGAATCCATTGTGTCGCAAATGAACCCGGGTTCCATTATTATTGATGTGTGTATTGACCAGGGTGGGTGTTTCGAAACTTCGGAACTTACCTCGCACAGCCGGCCTATTTTCCGGAAATACGATATTATTCATTATTGTGTACCCAATATTGCCTCGCGGGTGCCGCGCACGGCTACCAACGCCTTAAGTAATATTTTTACGCCTATATTTATTGAAATTTCGAAATATGGCGGGGTCAACGAAACGCTTTTTACCCACGAGTATTACCGCAGTGGCGTTTACATTTACAAAGGCAGCCTGACCAATGCCATGATCGCCAAAAAGTTTAATATGCGTTACAAAGAACTTAGCCTGATGATCGCCGTACGGAACTAAGATTTTAATTAAAATAGTAGCAGGTTGGCTAATCGAATGCTTAAAGCGGACGCCCGTTTTAACCTGATACTTCTTTCAAAAGTAAATCTATTATAAACAAAAACAATGAGTTCCGTAATTGCAAGTGCGGACCGCAGTACCGGAATGGTGGCTACGGTTAAGATGGGAAGTCAATCCATGAAAATTGATGAATCGGGAGTAGCCACCGGAGAAGATACCGGTCCTGGGCCAATGGATTATATTATGAGCGCCTTAGGCTCTTGTACGGTTATTACGCTGCAAATGTATGCGCAACGCAAGAACTGGCCCCTGGAACGAGCCCAGGTAACCTTGCAGCAGCGAACTCTATCGGGTTTAGAAGCCGACTTAACTCCAGGAAATAAACGTACTGTTATTAGTAAAACCCTGCAACTTACCGGCGATCTTACCCCGGATCAAATCGAGCGGCTTAAAGATATTTCTTCCCGTTGTCCCGTCCAACGAACCCTAGAAGCCGGCGTACTTATCGAAACTACGTTGGTGTAAAACAATTTTGGGACTAAATTACTCTTTGTTTCTTGAGATGGTAGGCACCAAAATATTAGAAAGTCCTGTACAACCAGAATTACGTATTTCTTTTAGCGGTTGTCTATCATGAATAATATAAAACAATCGGCCCCAAATAGTGCTATTCTATCTGGGGCCGATTGTTTTATAATGGCAAATAAACGATATAGGTTTAGTTTTAAGTATTCTCCCGCCAAGTGAACTCGCAGGAAAATCCTAGAAACTTAAAAATATAGCCTTACAATTTGGCGGTTTTAGTTTTACCGGCTACTAATTTAATGTCCATTACAAATATATCATCAATAATCTTGTCAGCGGCCGTACCCAACATGCTGGAGCGGAATTTAATGTCGTATTTAATCCGGTCAATTTCTACTTTGGCAAGAGCTTCGGCATTGGCGCCATCCACTTTTACGGTAGCCGGGAAAGTAACCGGATTGGTAATACCTTTAATAGTAAGGTCGCCGGTAATAGTATAATTGGGCTCGCCGGCTTTCGTGCTAGCGATGGGCGCTGCTTTGGTAATTTTAAACGTAGAAGTAGGATTCTTTTCAACGGAGAAAAAATCTTCGGATTTTAAATGGCCGGTTAGTTTTTTGTTAAACTCTTCATTCGTAATATCCACGTCGGTAATGGTGGTCATGTCCATTACAAAGGTACCACCCACTAATTTTTTACCGTTTACTTGCAAGCTGCCTTTCGATAATTTAACGGTGCCCGTATGTTGGCCACCTACTTTTTTAGCCGTCCAGTTAATGGTACTAGCGGCCGGATCGGCTTCCAGGGTAGTAGCGGCAACGGCTTTAGTAGTGGCTTTTTTTACCGGATTACGCGGTGTGCCGTTAAGAGTAGCACTACCAATAAGTAAAGTTAAAGCTAGAATCGAGGTAGAAATTTTAATTGTTCTCATAAGTAGTGGTTAATTGAAGTGAAAAATTTTGATTTGGTTAAGTAAAAAGAAGCGAAAGTAAATTAATTGGTTTTTAGTAAATTATTATAGTTTTTTAGGAATTAGCCCAAAATTTTAGGCCGGGAGCACAAAAGTAAAGCCCGCATGTACATTTTTCTCCATTGGTTTAATGTCCATTAGTAGAACTTTGTTGTAAATTCCATCTCGCTGGTTTTGCGGTTCGTCCGGAAAATATAGCTGCGTAGTTAAAATAGATTTTCCCGGAGCCTGCACTTTTACGTGAATATGTCGCGTGCGACCCGTATACAAACCCGGTACAATGGTCTCTAGCCGGAAGTTACCTTTGTTATCGGTGTATTGATGACCACGGAGCCGGAAACCGTTGTTGTCGTAATTGCCGGCGTCATCGGCGTGCCACCAGTCCAGTAAAGCTTTAGCTACCGGCTGGCAATTAGTATTGACTACCTGCCCGGTTAAAATAAGCTTGGTGCCGGAAATACTCGCTTCCATTAAACTATTTCGTTCCGGCGATTCGGGCTTAAAATAAGGACCTTCGGTTTGGGAAGGTGTGGGATCATCGTGGTCGTCGCAAGCGGGAGTAGGCGGCAAAGTAGCCGGTCGGATTTTAGGCAACAAAGCCCATAAACCCAGTAAGGGAAGGGGAGACAGAAAAGCCAAAAATTTACGCCTGCTCGTTTTCATCTTTTTATGCTATGCTTTTCATTTTAATCGTCTAATACTCCTTAAATTAACTAAATATAATAAGTAGCTTTTTAAAAACCTTAAGTCTTAAAATTTTCTGTTTCAATCCATTCTCTTGTTTGAATTTCAGGCTATTATTACTAACAAGAATTTAAATTTTATTATGAAGCCATCATCGGGTAAAATCCAACTGCCGGGTTACGGCTTCCGGTGCTATCAGGTCGGTTACCAGGTAACCCGCTGGCAGTTAGACTTCCCGATTTTTATGCGGAATGTAATGTGCCCCGCATAAGAGTAACTTGCAGTAATGCCTAAATAGTGGCACTTGCGCTAGCTATTTTAATTTTTCCTGTTTCCCCAGAGTTGGCGGTGCAACTTAATTTAAATTAAATTTTATTTTTTAGGGGCTTGCTGATTGCTATTACCCGAGTCATCGCCTTTTATGTCGTTGTTACTCACGGAGCGGGTTTTGCGGCGCGGCGCATCAAAGCTCATTTTGCCGATTTTATAACTAAAAATTACTTTCCCGCCTTAGTTAAGCAATCGCATTTTCGTGCTTTGGTTAAATAACGGCGACGTAGATTCGGATTTAATCGGCGTGCTCCGGA
The DNA here is from genome assembly GCF_003023845.1 of Adhaeribacter arboris. Classification (NCBI taxonomy): domain Bacteria; kingdom Pseudomonadati; phylum Bacteroidota; class Cytophagia; order Cytophagales; family Hymenobacteraceae; genus Adhaeribacter; species Adhaeribacter arboris. Next base: position 5,936,309 of record NZ_PYFT01000001.1, read on the forward strand.
TTACAAAATTTTCGGCGGCTAAACCAATACAGCCTTTTTTATCGGTAAAATCTTTTTTCATGCCCAACGAGTACATTTTAAAACCGCTCTGCGTACCCTGTAATTGTAGCCTGAGCCAAGTAGCCGCTGCTTACCAGTAATAAGGTGTAAATAAATTTTTTCATATAAGATGGGGGCTATTATTTTATCTATTAGTTTCTCCCTGATTCAGAAAAAATCACAACCTTATAAGGTGGTAAATAAATTTCACTAACCGGCGATTTATGAAACAAAGCAACAAAGAGGAAGGCACACTTAAAAAAAGAATAGATAGAAAGCCAGAGAATACCGACTAAAGGCTAAAAGTGGTCTATGAAACTTGTTTGATACCCAGTGATTACAGATTATAGGTAGTTGATAGACAAATATTTCTTGCTGGTCGGTGTGATTGGGGAAATGGTCGAGGATCGCGGGTAGATACTTCTTTAATCCTTACCTTTAAATTGAATTTTATCTTTTGAATTCCTAACTCCTTATAAATGCCTTCTTTAATTCGCCGAAATATTTCCGTTTTTATACAAATCCTGGTTTGGGTTTTATTGGCCTTCCTGTTGTTATTATTTCAGCCGCTTACCTCAGAAGTAAAATTACCGTTCCAATTCTGGATAAAGCAAGCCATATTGTTTGGGGCATGGCTGGGGACTTTTTATTTAAATGCCAAGGTGTGGGTGCCAAAACTACTCCTGACAAATAGAACCGGGTGGTTTTTTATAGCTGCTCTTGGAACGGCTGTTGGGGTAGTTCTTCTAATTTATCTGGTTGAAGTAGGATTGCATATACCGGAACTCATGCACCAGGCTTTCCATCCGGGCAAACCTCGGAAAGCGGGTATGGGACCTCCTTTATATTCTCTTATTGGGGTTTTATTTTCTACTATTATGGTATTAGCCATTGGCACCAGCATTACCACCGTGCAAAAATGGCAGAAAGATGCGCAACTCCGGCAGTTACTGGAACAGGAAAAAACCAGTACCGAGCTGTCTTTTTTAAAAGCGCAGATTAATCCGCACTTCTTTTTTAATACGCTTAATAATATATATGCCCTTACCATGATCAATATCGACTCATCCCGGCAGGCTTTGCACACCTTGTCGCGGATGATGCGATACGTTTTATATGAAACCACCAGCGGCACTACCTTGCTCAGCAAAGAACTCGGATTTATTGAGGATTATATTAAATTGATGCAATTACGCTTGACGGAAAACGTAGAAGTTGCTTTTTGTAAACCTAACCCAGTAAATGACGTGATGATTGCCCCCATGTTGTTATTACCTTTCGTCGAAAATGCGTTTAAACACGGGGTAAGTACTATTTTGCCGTGTCACATTCAAATTAAGGTAGAGCAGCAAGGTTCGGAACTGCGCGTACACGTAAACAATACCATCGTAAACGAGAAAAAGTTGGTGTTGGAAGAAAGTACCGGCATTGGCCTGGTAAATACCCGCCGACGTTTGGATTTGCTGTACCCGGGCAATTACCAGCTAACCGCCGGTGAAAATACCCCGGAAAACGAATACCAGGTACATTTAACTTTAAACCTATCCTGATGCTTACTTGTATCGCCGTGGATGATGAACCGCTGGCCTTAGGCCTGGTTTGCGCCTTTATTGAACAAACGCCTTTTCTGAAATTAGTGGGCCGGTACTCCAGCGCCATTGAAGCCTTACGAGGCTTGCACGAACAACCCGTAGATGTTTTATTTCTGGATATTCAAATGCCCGATTTAACGGGTATTGAACTGGCCCGGGTCTTGGATAAAGGTAAGCCTGGTAAAAACCCACGCGTTATTTTTACCACCGCTTTTAATCAATTTGCCCTGGAAAGTTACCGGGTAGATGCGCTGGATTATTTAGTAAAACCTTTTAATTACGAAGAGTTCTTGCGGGCAGCCTCCAAAGCCAAAGCTTATTTCGATTTGATTCAGCCCCAGGTTAATGCAACTGCAGCCGCAACTCCCGAAGAAGAATACTTGTTTTTAAAAGTAGAGTACCAGTTAGTGCGCATTTCTTTTAATGATATTTTGTACATCGAGGGTTTAAAAGACTACGTAAAAGTGCACCTGCAGAGCGAAGCAAAGCCATTGCTCTCGCTAACCAGTCTGAAAGCCCTAGAAGAAAAATTGCCTGCCCGGCGGTTTATGCGCATTCACCGTTCTTTTATTGTAGCCTTGGATAAAATCAAAGCCATTACGCGCAATACGGTACAAATAGGAGAAACTATGATTGCGGTTAGTGATCAGTACAAAGAAAATTTTAATCAGTTTTTAAATAAATGGGTGTGAGAGTTGGTAGTTTTAATATTGCCTTCTCTTCCGTTGAGACTGTACCAGTCTCAATAGAGCAGTGCTGATGCGGTGAAGCCGTACCCTGTTTGCCTCGTGGCCGGCGGGCCTCGTTTGGCTCTCTCGGGCGGTCTAAGCTTGTTTTCCTCCTGCGTCGGAATGCTCCGCACCACAACCTTAGAAGGCCCTCCATAGCCAAACTGGTGTCAGTTGCCAGTAGCAACGCTACTTTCACTGTATTATAATTTAAGGGGGTATTTAATGCTTGTCTGAATTCTGGGTGGCATCTAGTCGGGCAAACCGATAGCCATTCCTTTAAGCAATCAGGTAAAATTTCTATCGGCCAGTTGCAAATCCCGAAGTATTTCGGGGAGGCCGGACGATGAAGCTCACGAGCGGAACGTTCGCGAGATAATAAGGTTTACTAAAAAAAACTGTTTTTCAGAAGTAAAGTTTATAGGTAAATAGCTAAATAGGTTCCTCCTAGAGGATAGAAAAAGGTAATGCTTAAAACCAAATAACTTAAAGCAAAGAAAGCACTTTTTACCAGTAAGTTTTAGTAATTATTAGCTCAAGTTCCCACCACATACTTAAACCTAAATTCTAGTAAAAGCAGCAGCTACTGGCAACTGACACCAGTTTGGCTGTGGAGGGCCTTCTAAGGTTGTGGTGCGGAGCATTCCGAGGAACGAGGAAAACAAGCTTAGACCGCCCGAGAGAGCCAAACGAGGCCCGCCGGCCCTGAGGCAAACAGGATACTGCTCCACCGCATCCGCACTGCCTTATTGAGACTTGAAAAGTCTCAACGGAATAACTGAACAATAGAAACCTATCAATTATTATAATTTACTTTTTTGTAAATACTGATTTAAATCCGTAATACTTTTTATTCCCAAAGTAGCGGCTTGTTCCCGGCGCATCATTAAAGCGTAAGCGTTATTAAACCCGATAGGAGTTAACCAAGTAATTTGGTATTGCTTTTTAAACTCATCCTTCACAAACTCATACACCTTTTCTTTACTGGTACCCAGCTGATTTATTTGAGTAGGAGTAGGCTGCAGAATAACGAGTAAACCAGTGCCGGTATATTCGGGGTATAAATCAATTTGGTTATTAGTTAAAGCGTCGAAGCAAATTTTAGTACCACCCAATCCAGTTTTGGTTTCTACCCGGTAGTTAGAATAGCCTTGCAACAGTTGAGTATACATACTAGCCAAAATGTATTGCTCCCCAAAAATCTTCGAACCAATCCGGACTACTTTTCCCGTGCCGTGGCGGGTAGGACGCCATAGCTTTTTTTGCTGTAGAAAGTTTCGCGCTACCGTTTCCGGGCTTTGCTTCAAATAATCGACCTGGTAATTAAGCTCGGTCATAATGGAATCGTTGATCTGACCGGCGAGCAAATTTAGAATATTGGCTAGTGCGGGAAATTGTTCTAAAGCTTCGTTCCGGACGATTGGAGCCGCGTAGTACGGCGGGAAAATATGTTTATCATCTTCCAGAATAATTAAATCAAAAGCTTTTAAGCGGCCATCGGTGGAGTAACCGCTAATTACGTCCAGTTCTTTTTCGTAAGCAGCCTGGTACATCACGGCATCGCTAATTACTACATTCCGGATGTTTAACTTGTAAATATTTTGCAAACCCAAAAATCCATCTTGCCGTCCCATAAATTCGGGGGTAAATCCGGCGAGTAATTTGGTGCCGAAAGCGGGCGGAATCAGGTAAAAAGTAGCTAATATTAATAGAGCAAGCGGCAATAACCAGACTACCCGTTTTACTTTCCGGAGATTAAGATTTTGCAATCGGCCTAATAAAAAATCAAAAAGAATAGCTAAACCTGCGGCGGGTATGGCTCCCGCCAGAATCATATTTGAATTATTTAAAGCAATACCACCAAAAATAAACTCGCCTAAACCACCCGCCGCAATATAAGCGGCCAGAGTAGCCACCCCTACATTAATAACCGTTGCCGTACGAATGCCGGCCAAAATAACGGGTAATGCTAAGGGCAGTTCTACCTGCCGTAAAATTTGAATTTTGGTCATACCCATACCTTTCGCGGCATCTTTTACTATTGGGTTTACCGAAGTAATGCCGGTGTAGGTATTGCGGATAATCGGTAATAAAGCGTACAAAAACAAAGCGGCAATAGCCGGTTTAGCGCCAATGCCCAGAAAGGGAATCAGAAAACCCAATAAGGCAATGCTCGGGATAGTTTGCAGAATTCCCGCCAAACCCAGAATAGGACCAGCTAATTTTTTCTTTTCGGCGATAATTATTCCGAGCGGTAAGCCAATGCTCACGGCCAGCAGTAAGGATAAAAAGGTTAGGCCCGTATGCGTCATGCTTTGCTCCAGTATTTTACCGGATTGCTCCTGCATAAAAGAAAACAAAGTAGATGATTCGGCGGCCATTAGCTTTTCCGGAAGTTTTGTAAAGCTTTTAATAATTGATTTATTTCCGGCGCGTTAGCAGCCGGCGGGTTTTTGTTTGTTGTTTTTTCGTTTGTTGGGGGAGTAAAATCCGAAGAGTTAGGTGGCGGCAGCAAAAGCGCCAAAGCATCCCAAACACTCCCGGAAGCCGGTACGTTCTGGATTCCGGCGATACCAATTTCGGCCAGAGTTACGTTTTTAAGCTCTAAAGGCAGTTGCTGTTCTTTTAAAAAAGAGCGGACAAAATCACTTTTCGGCTGAAACAATAGTTCTTTTGGTAGACCCATCTGTTCTATCCGACCTTGTTGCATGAGGCAAATCCGGTCGCCCAGTTCAAAAGCTTCGGTAATATCGTGGGTTACCATAATTACGGTTTTGCGCTTCAATTCGTCGAGATGTAAAAACTCCTGCCGGATATGAACCCGGGTAATCGGGTCGAGGGCGCCAAAAGGTTCATCCAGGAGCAACACCGGTGGATCGGCCATTAAGGCCCGGGCTAAACCCACGCGCTGCTGTTGCCCACCACTGAGCTGATCGGGATAAAGGGTTAGGTATTCTTCCGAAAGATGCAGTTTATGCAAGAGTTCTATGGCCCGGTCTTGAATGCGACGCGATTCCCATTTAAGTAACCGGGGTACAATCGCCATATTTTCGGCAACGGTATAATGCGGAAACAAGCCGGTATGCTGCAGCACGTAGCCCATGCGCCGGCGTAATTGTTCCGGAGGTATTTCGCTGATGGGTTGGTTATTAAAGGTAATAATGCCGGCGGAAGGTTCTTCTAACTTATTCAGCATACGGAGGGTAGTCGTTTTGCCGCAGCCGCTGGTACCGAGCAAAATAAGTGTTTCGCCGGCCGCTACCGAAAACGACACATTATCAACGGCTTTTACCGGCCCGAAATTTTTTGATACCTGCTTTACCTCAATCATTACCTACGCAAAAAAGGAAAGATTACCCGGAAATACTAAGGAAAAGCAAAAAGACTGGCGCTTCCTTAAATTATAATTAGAAATTATGAATTAGAAATGAGGACTGAATGCTTTTTCGAATTAATTGTTTAACTAAACTTGTTCTGACATCTTTTTCAGGACAATATTTTGAAGAAAAAGATGAAATAAGAATTATTCCCGAATAAGTTAAAATGTATTATGAGTGAAAAAATTTGAGCACCCGTGAAGTTTTCTAAAAATCAGGAATACATGGCAAAAGCTTTTTCTACCTTTTGTTGCTCATTAAAAAACATCACTTCTACTGTTTTCCGGCCGGTAGCGGTATTGCGGTAGTAAATGGTTAAGCCGTTCATCCCCACCAACACATCTATCATTTCAAAATGCAAGTTGGGTATTAATTTCAAGCCTTGTTCCCAGTATGCTCTAACTTTATTTTTACCAGCTACTACTCCATTACTTTCGGGTATAATTTTTAAAGCCATGGGAGTTGTAATAGAAAAATCATTTGTGTAATGCTCTAAAATCCTGTCTAAATCATGCGAATTCCAGGAAGCTACCCATTCCGCCGCAAAATGTTTGGCAAATTCTTCGGTCATATATAAGTCTATTTTTAAGCGATTAGAATTTTATTTAAATGGATACAATTCACGTTTTCATCGTGAGCTTTGGCTTTTTTATTTATTTTCTTGCGAAAAATAGAAGGACACTTGTGCTTTCTTTCAGGAATATATAGCTAATTCAAGAAATTAATTGCCCGAAACGAAAAGCGTGGTTACTTCCAGGCGGTTATTGTCCGGATCGAAGGTTTCGAACTCGTAATAGCCATCACCCGTTTTCCGGGGACCTCGTAGAATTGGAAAACCGGCTTGCTGCCATTCTTTTGCTTTTTCTTCTACTTCTTGCATGGTTTCTACCCCAAACGCCAAGTGAGTAATACCTTGGTGCTGACTGGCTAACGTATCTTTTTTGTTATCGGGTAAATTAGGTTTCGTCATTAACTCTAACCGGGCTCCCGCAGCAGAAGTTAAAAAGAAGCTTTCAAATTCGGTGGATTCATTCCGGTATTTTTCATTGGGTTGGCCGCCAAAAAATTGCTGGTAATAATTTTTTAAAGTCTCTAATTGAATGGTCCAGATAGCAACGTGTTCTAAAATCATTCTTTATTTTGTAAGAATTATATTTAAACGGCTGAGAAAGAGTAGTAAACAAACAATTTTTAATAAGGATTATGATTAGGAGCAATTCGTTTTCTAAAACAATGTACTGCTACTAAAAATAAAGCTTAGCACAGCAAAGTGCTTTTGTCGGTAGTAAATTAAAAATTTAAATCTTATTTTTTAGTCTAGCCTAAGTCCTAACCGAATAGCTATTTCTATTGGGGAGTAATTATTATCCGAGCGTTGCAGCACAAAATCTTTCGTTGGTACCAAAGGCGGTTGAGCCAGGAAACGCGGGTTAGTACCATGATGCGGTTGAGCCGCATGCACGATAAACGGATGACACAAATATACCGTACCCGCCGGCCCGGTTGCTGAAACCTCCTCCAGGCCGTCGGTAGCCTTCAGTTTATTTGCCAGTTCCATAAACGAAAGACCCGCTTCCCCGGCGGGCTTTAACAAGCAGGCTACCTTTAAATGCGAACCTACTCTAATTCGGGTGGGGGCATCTTTTTCGCTCACATCTGAGAAAAGAAACAGCATCAGCAAAGCCCGACCTTTTGAAAATACATTTATCCGCCACGCAAGGTAATCCCTTAAGTCGGCACCCGGAAAGCTGGCATCCACGTGCCAACCCGTATCATTAGGCTCTTCGTTACTGGGAAACCGAACCGGAAAACTTCCCAAACTCATTCGGGGAACCCAAGCTTCTTTGCCTACCAATTGGTCGAAGGCGCTGTGCAGATTGGCGGTGTTGGCAGCTTTTCTAAAAGGTTCCTGGCTAAAATCTCCCAGCCGGATAACCGGTTGCGTCCAGGTAGTAGGATCATTGAGATTACATGGGATAGCTTGCCACAAAATAGTCCGGCCTTGCGCGGCTAGCTCCTCCGGAAAAGCATTGTCCAGACGAATATAACCTTCGTGTATAAATTGCTGAATTTGCGCATTGGTAAGGGCAGGCGGCATGAGAGAGCTTACGTTTTTTTAACCTACTTTGTAATTAAGTTATTCAGTGGTAGTTTAAAGTTGGTAATTTACAAAAAGGGTTTTATCCGCCATTTCTTTATTCGGAAGAATATAGTAGTAAGATAGGGCTAAGTACCCGGAAAGTAACGGATAAAGGTTGAAAAAAGAGTAGATTTATAAGTAATAACCGGAGCGGAATATTTCTAAAATAAGAATTGAAGGGATAAAAACTATCAATTTAAATGAAACCACCCCAGGAGATAGGCAAGTTTATATAATTACTTTTATGTCGTTGCTGCCTAGTCTATTTGGTTTGGCTGCCTTGTCACCCAAAAGTAAATTGCCCTTGGCATCTAGCACTACTGTTCTGGCGGACCCAACTTTTTGTAAACTTTAAAAGCTTTAGCTTTATTGCCTACCACACTCTTGAAAGTAAGAAAGTTTTTTACAGAATGGAGTTATTCATAAAGTAACTTAATATGCTACCCGGTTATAAAATCAGATTGATTAATTTTTTAAATTAAAAATTTAACTTAATTAATCTAACTTTAACAAAAATTTTACAAAAGTAAATTTGTTTGTTTCGCTACTTTAAATACCTTGCAGTGTTTAAGTTAATCAGGTTACATGAGCGCCTTACTCTCCGAAGATACTTACTTAGATACGCTTAATCACGTCGAGCGCAAAAAGCATTTACAAAAGCTTAAGATTATTAAATTTTTATACGTTAAAGGAGCTAAAACGAACGCCGCTATCTGCGAACATTTTACTATTAGTGCGCCTACTTCTATGGCGCTTCTAAACGAGCTAATCTCGGAAGGTATCGTCGAAAAGCAAGGCCGGGGTTTATCGGTTGGCGGGCGTAAGCCGGATTTATACGGTTTACAGGAAAATTCGCTGTTTGTCCTGAGTATTGAAATGGAAAAGCACAAAACCCGGATGGCTATTTTCAATAATAAAGACAAAAATATCACTGGTATCCGCACTTTTCCTTTGCAAATTACCCAGGATTTAACTGCGGTGGACCAATTGTACTCGTGCGTCGAAGAACTCATTCAATCTGCCGGAGTGGATAAAAATAAACTTATTGGCGTTGGCATAAGTGTGCCCGGCTTAGTGGCTTCGAAAGAGGGAAACACTTATACCTATTTATTAACCACTCATTCATCGGAGTCGCTGGAGGAAATTCTCGAAAAAAAATTTAAAAAACCGGTTTTTATTCAGAACGACGTAAAAACCATTAGTCTGGCCGAATACCGGTTTGGCAAGGCCCGCGGTAAAAAAGATGTACTGGTAGTCTGGATGGATTGGGGCATTGGCTTGGGAATGATCATGGATGGTAAATTGCGGAGCGGTGCTTCGGGCTTCGCCGGCGAATTCGGGCATATTCCCGTAGTGGACGATGGTTTATTGTGCCAATGCGGTAAGCGCGGCTGCCTGGAAACGGTAGCTTCGGGTATGGCTTTGGTGCGCTTAGCCAAAGAAGGAATTAAAGCGGGCGCTGTTTCTATGTTAAGCGAATTATCCGCCCAAGAAATAGAGCAACTAGAGCCGCCCGTCATTATCGAGGCGGCGAACCGAGGTGATCAATTTGCCATCCGAATTTTATCGGAAGTAGGAATACATTTAGGCAAAGGCCTGGCTATTTTAATTCAGCTTTTTAATCCGGAGTTAATTATTTTGAGTGGTACCATTGCGGAAGCCCGGCAATATATTACTACGCCGGTTCAGCAATCTTTAAATACGTATTGCATGGCGCAACTCCGCGAAAAAACCAGCATTGCCTTGTCGGATTTAGGCGAAAACACTTTGATTTTGGGTTCTTTGGCTTTGGTAATGGAAAATATTTTCGAAAACAATATTGGCTTTGCCAAAAATAAAGAAGTGTAAAAATTCTATTTAAAAATAACCGCGGAACAAACCAAAGTGCTGCTTAAAAGAAGTTGTCAACCAGTAACGTGTCCCAGATTTATAAATCATAAACCCATTTATTCCGTTAAACTATGATTCGCTTAAACTTACTAGAAGAAACCCGTTTTGAAAAACTACCCGTTACGGTTTACCCCGATCCGCACATTGCTTCGCAGCAAGTAGCCCGTCGTATTTGTGACCTGATTCGCCGGAAACAGCAAAATGGGGAAACTACTGTGCTAGGCCTAGCTACCGGAGCCACGCCAATTGAAGTTTACGCGGAATTGGTTCGTTTGCACCGCGAAGAAGGCTTGAGCTTCCAAAATGTAATAACTTTTAACCTGGATGAGTACTACCCTATGAGTCCGACGGCGCCGCAAAGCTACGTGACTTTCATGAACGAAAACTTATTCGATCATATTGATATCCCGCGGGAAAACATTAATATTCCGGACGGAACCCTTGCTTTGGAAGAAATACCCGCTTTTTGTTTGGCTTACGAACGGAAAATTGAAGATTTAGGCGGCTTAGATTTACAGATTTTGGGGATAGGTCGTACCGGTCACATTGGATTTAACGAACCTGGTTCGGCGCCTAACTCCGGTACCCGCTTGGTTACCTTAGACGACCTGACCCGCCGGGATGCTTCCCGCGATTTTGGGGGAAAAGAAAATGTGCCCACCAAAGCTATTACCATGGGTATTGGTACCATTTTTAAGGCCCGCGAAATTATATTGATGGCCTGGAATGCCAAAAAAGCGCCGATTATTAAAAAAGCGGTAGAAGGCGAAATGTCCAGCGAAGTACCGGCTACTTACTTGCAACTTTCAGATAACGTAGAATTTATCCTCGACGAAGATGCTGCTTCTGAACTGACCCGTTTTGATACTCCCTGGCTGGTAAAAGATTGCGTCTGGGACGAACAACTGACTAAAAAAGCAGTAATCTGGTTATCCGGCGAGTTAAATAAACCCATCTTAAAACTTACCGAAGAAGATTATAATAACCACGGTATGGCGCAATTAGCCGTAGAAAAAGGTCCGGCTTACAATATTAATATTCACGTTTTTAATAAAATTCAGCATACCATTACCGGCTGGCCGGGTGGCAAACCGAACGCCGATGATTCGCAACGACCGGAACGGGCCGAACCCGCTAAAAAACGAGTTATTATTTTTTCTCCGCATCCGGATGACGACGTTATATCGATGGGCGGCACGTTTATCCGGTTGGTCGATCAAGGGCACGATGTACACGTAGCGTATCAAACTTCGGGAAATACCGCCGTTTGGGACGACGATGTTTTGCGTTACATGGAGTTTGCCATTGATTTCAGCAATAGTATTGGCAAAGACAGTAAACAATTGCAGTCGATTTACGAAGACATGCGCCTTTTCTTCGCTCAGAAACAACCTAACCAGATAGATACCCAGGAAGTACGCGACGTGAAAGGATTTATCCGGAAAAGTGAAGCTTTTTCGGGCGCTCGTTACGCGGGATTAGCCGATGATCACATTCATTTTATGGCCTTGCCGTTTTACGAAACGGGTAAAACCCGTAAAAATCCGGTAACCGATAAAGACATTGAGCTGACCATCGATTTGCTGCAGCAGGTAAAACCGCACCAGATTTTTGCCGCCGGCGATTTCGCCGACCCGCACGGGACGCACATTGTTTGTTTCCGGATAATTTTAGAGGCCATGAAGCGACTGCAAAAAACCGAAAGCTGGACAAAGGACTGCTGGTTGTGGATGTACCGGGGAGCCTGGCACGAGTTTGAAGTGCACGAAATTGAAATGGCCGTACCGTTGTCGCCGCAGGAAGTAGAACGGAAACGTAACGCTATTTTCAAACATCAATCCCAGAAAGACCGCCCCGTATTTCCCGGCGACGATGCCCGGGAGTTCTGGGTGCGGGCCGCCGAACGGAATCGTGAAACCGCCAAAATGTACGATAAACTCGGGCTTGCCGATTACGAAGCAATGGAGGCTTTTGTGCGCTGGAAATTCTAAACAATTAATTTAATAATACCAAAAGCCCCAACTTTTTAGTACGAAAAGTTGGGGCTTTTTTATTGTATCTCTAGAAATTTAAAGCTCTATCTACAACCGTAGCTCTTTAAAGTAAGAAGATTGATAGGTTCTCATCTAAAAAGTCTGCATATTATTTTATACTTACTTATCTCTTTCAGGTACTAAAGCTTTTCTTTGCCATAAATTATGTTTTATGGAGTAGGCGTAACAGGAACAGGCGTATATTTTAGCATTTTACTGGCCCAGGGAATAAAGTATTTAATATTAGGAGCATCGGTATGGCCGCCATTGTGCTGGCGCCAGGCCAGTTCTCCGTCCAGTAAACTTACATTTACGCCGGGCATTTTAGCGGTTTTATAACTTTCCGTAACGCCCAAATCGCGGGCACCAAGTAGCTTAAAAACGGGGCCGGCGGCAACCGTCGCCATGTAACTGCCTTGTTGGTCCAGCCATTTGGCGTCGCCTTGTTCGGGAATGCCGTAACTAATAAAAGTAGGCCGGGGCGCGCACATCGCAATTAATTCGTGCTGATCTACCGGAAGATCATTGGCAGTTTTGCTGCCGAAAGAAGCTTTAGCAGCACCGTATTTCAGGTAATTACCCGCCATCCAATAATATAAGCCGCCGGTTAAATTTTCTACTGCCTCCCCAAAATTACGCCGGTTGGGTTTGGTGCCGCCTTGTCCGGCCGAGCCGATTAAACCCAAGGCAAAACGCTGGTCATAAGCTAACGTAACCAAAGCTGCCTTCCCGTAACGCGAAACACCTTCCATGCCTACTTTTTTGGCATCTATAGCTGAATCGGTTTCCAGGTAATCTAAAGCGCGGGAAGCTCCCCAGGCCCAGGCACGTAAGGCGCCCCAATCTTCGGGTTTACGCGGCTGACCTTTGTTTACCAAACCTATAATGCCCTTGGTTAAACCGGCGCCATTATCCGCCTGAATGCTGGTGGGGTCGAGGGAAACATAGCCCCAGCCTGCGGCCAGCAACTGATTAATAGTTGGTGGGTCGCTGGGTGGAGTACCAGGAGTGGGAAAACCGGCAAACGGATTGGTGGCAGGAGGCGTGAAAGGATTATAGGCCGGGTACTGGTCGAAAATAGCTTTTAAGGACGGCTCACTCTTGATGAGTAGATCTTTCAGGGCTGCATTAATTTTTTCTAGATCTTCCTTAGGCGGTTGGGTAGGAGCAGGCAATCCGCTTCGGCCGAATAACATTAATACGGGCACCGGCCCTTTTACATTAGCGGGCGTAACCACGGTCATGGAAATATTTACCTCAATCAATGGGTATTCCGAATTATCTACGCGGCCTACTAACTGTTTGGCAATTACCGGGGTGCGGCCCACCATTTCTTTATCGGTAATGGTTACCTGCCAGGTCACTTTAGGTACTTTTTTCGGAATGCGGCCGTACACTTCTCGTTCAAAGTCTTCGGCTATTTCCGGGCGGCGCTGGTTCCACCATTGAGTTGGGGTGGTTACTTTTTTACCGTTTTTTAAAGTTAAGACTTCGGGGTAGTTAGGGTAAGGATTGGCTAAAGCTTCGTCGTAATTGGCATGGTTTGGGGCCGATTCATCGCCGCTGGGCCCCGGCCGGAGGGCTTCAATCCCTAACTGTTTCATCATGTTTTGCCGATCCTGATCGGCAGTAAAATTTACCACGGGCGAAAAGTTGCCCGTTGTTCCCGAACTGGCAGTTTGCGCGGCCGCCGAGCCGGCCAGGCACACAAAAAATAAATACAGAACTTTCTTCATGACAAAAGTTTAAAATTTTAAGAAGTAGAATGATTTAAAACAGCAAAAAGCAAGAGGCAAATTTTTCCACTATCCGGGCCTTTTTCAGCATTATCAGCATTAATTTACTTTCTCCATAGCTTCAAAATTACTCTCTTTTCTTTTCTGGTTTGCTTGCTGCCAAAATGGAGCAGTATACAAATAAATTTTTTTAGTTTTTCCTGTTCTCGTCTTTTATTTAGCAAGGCTTACTCTACTCTGTTATAAGCGAAATCTAAATTAAATAGAAGCTGAAATATAGGTTGCCATTTTAAGGTGCCCACCGAAGCAAAAGCCTACCCGCCAAAGTTTTAAAAAAGGCTTAAAACTAACTTTTAAAGCAGCATGATTCTGGTAATCAGTTAATTATTGTTTTTGCAATCTCCCCACTTTCGGGGATACTCTGGTATTGTTTTTTTAACGTTGCCCCACTATGCAATTCAAAATTCCCCTTTTTCGGGGATTGAGGCCGGCGCCAGAACTGTATTTCTTTGTCCTGTTCCTAATGAGGTATTCCGGATGCTGAAAAGGAGAGAAGATCTTTCGGCTTAAACATTTAAAATCAAAGATTTAGGGAGAGCCTTCCTGCTAACCTAAATGCTATTCACCTTGATTATTCACCTTTTTAAATTTTATACAATCTATGAGAAAGTTAATGCCTAATTTAAGTAAAACTGCTGTTTCAAAAATAGCTGCCTTTTCTATTGCCTTCACGGTAGTAAGTTCGGGTTGCGATAAAAACCTGGATGAACTAGATAAAGAAGTTAAAAAATCGGAGACCTCGTTAAGTAATGCTACTTACCCCGACTATCTTAAAAAGCTTAGCCGGGTAAATTTAATTTCCAGTATTGCCGGAGATTATAAGGCTAAACGGGTAGAGCCCAAGTTTCAGAACGCCTGGGGCATGGCGTTTAATGCGGGCGGTAACCCTTGGGTAAATACTACCAATACGGGTCTGAGTTTTATTTTGACGGCCGAAGGCGAAGATGCCATACCAGCAGTACCGGTGCCGTCGCCTACGGCTGCCACCGGAGGTTTACCTACCGGAATAGTTTTTAACGCCACTACCGATTTTAAATTGCCAAGTGGTAATCCGGCCCGTTTTCTTTTTTGTGGTTTAGACGGAATCATCTCCGGTTGGGCGCCCGGCGGTTCGGTAAAACTAGTTGACCGGTCTACCAATAACGGTTACAAAGGCGCCGTTTACACCGGTTTAGCTAAAGCTGTAGCCGGAGGGAAAAATTTTCTGTACGCGGCCAATTTCAGCATCAACAAAATTGATTTATTCGATGCTGCATTTAAACAAGGAAAAACCACGTTGTTCAAAGATCCTTATTTACCGGCAGGTTATGCGCCTTTCAATATCCGCAATTTAGGCAATAAATTGTACGTGCTCTACGCCAAAAAAGGGAAGGATGGTTTTCCTGAAACTGGCAAGGGCAAAGGATACGTTAGTATTTATGAACCGAATGGTAAATTAATTAAACGTTTTGCTTCCGGCGGAACTTTAAATGCTCCCTGGGGGATTGCGCGGGTACCAAAAGGCTTTTTTAAAGATGATGCGAAATACAGCGACCTGAAAGATGCCATTTTAGTCGGAAATTTCGGCGACGGTTACATTAACTTGTATACGGCCGATGGTAAGTACGTAGGTCCGCTGTTGAACCACGATGAAAAACCAATCCAAATCGATGGTTTATGGGAAATTGCTTTCCCGCCGCGTACCGCTACTAACGTGGATTTATCCCGCCTGTATTTTTCTGCCGGCATTAATCAGGAAAAAGATGGCTTGTTTGGGTATATTACTTCGAAAGAAGCTGCGCTAGCGGCCAGTAGTGCTACTACAGCAAAATCAGAATAAAGATTCAAAAAACTAAGATTTGATAGATTCTTGAGGGTATGCTCTCTTAATCGTAAATCTAAAAAGTACCGTCTAATTCAATCGATACAATTAATCCTTTCCATTTTATAATAGCACAAGCATTTGCTTGTGCTATTTTTTTCTTCGTGCCTAGTTGTTTTACTGCTTCACTTTAATGGGTTTTCACTGGAGAAATGCATTTTTTAATGCAGACTTTAAAAAAGAAAAACTACTCTTCTATTTGATTACTCAGCGAGATGCTTTGATCATGCAATAAAACCTGGCCCTGCCGGTATAAGGTGCCAATAGCTTTTTTAAACGTTTTCTTGCTCATGCCCAGCATTTGGTAAATCTCATCCGGATGCGAATTGTCGGATAAAGATAATGAACCGTTGGCCGCTTGTAGCTTTTCCAGAATAACTTGGGCCGCATCTTTTACTTCACCGAAACCCGCGCGTTGCAGTGTTACGTCTATTTTCTGGTCTTCCCGGATTTTTTTAATGTAACCTTTGGTTTGTTCGCCAATAGGCAACTCCCGAAAAACTTCGTTTTTATACAACATGCCCAGGTATTTATTATCCACGATAACTTTAAAACCTAAGTCGGTAAAACCGGCTACGAGTAAGTTTACTTCCTGTTCTTCCGTGAGGTCCTTAACTTCTTTCTGCAGGTATTTTTCGTATTTGGCGGTGGCCACAATGCGGTCGGAGCTATCGTCGAGGTAAATATATACCATATACCGCCGCCCGGTTTGCATTTTATCGCGCTGATTTTGGAAAGGCACAAACAAATCTTTTTCCAATCCCCATTCCAGAAAAGCGCCGTATTGGTTGGTATCTTTTACCTGCAGAGCGGCAAAATCACCGACTTTGGCTTGGGGCTCCAGGGTAGTGGCAATCATCCGATCTTCGGAGTCGCGGTAAATAAAAACCCGCAGCCGGTCACCTACGCGCGCATCTTCGGGTACATACTTAGCGGGTAGTAAAATTTCCCCATCTTCCGAATCCAGGTAAACGCCAAAATCTACCTCTTTTGCTATTTCCAGTTCGTTGTAATCGCCAATAGCTACCATGCTCGTAAATAAAAATTATGGAAATCTAAAATACGTAAAACGGTTAACAACTTGCCCTCCGTCACGAATTAACCTAGTAACGTTCCCCAGAATACAATGGTTTATCTACTATTCTTTAGCTAAAAGATGTTCAGGATAGTCTACGCAGTAATTGGACGCGATAAGTTGGGTTTGTACAAAGAATATTTAGCTTCCCAATTCTTAATAGCGGGTGCTGTAGGCGCGTATCTTACCGGGTTGGTAGCCAAAATTTTTCTTAAAGGCTTCGGAAAAGCTGCTGATGTTGTTGTAACCAATGTGAAAGGAAGCTTCCGAAACATTCATTTGCCCTGTAGCCAGTAGCTGCTGCGCCGTTTGCATCCGCAAATGGTGAATGTGGCCGAAAACGGTAGTACCGAAAAAATGCTTATAACCTTTCTTTAATTTAAACTCATTCAGGCCAAATTGGTAACAAAGGCCAGTTAAGGTGAGAGGTTCCAGGTAACTCTGGGTGATAAAGTCATGCACGGCTTTCAAGCGTTCCCGGTCGGCGGGGCTCCAATCTTCTTTTTTGTTGTTGCCCGCATTAAGCTGCTCCATTTGCAAAGCAAATAATTCCAGCATTTTGGCTTCAATAAATAAATATTTGGTAATTCCCTGAAACTTACACTGCACAATAGCGTGCAGCAACTCTGCCATCCGGGGCAGTAAGGCTAGTTTACCGGGCGGTACCAACAGCGTTTCGCCGCGATCCATGCAATCCAGAACCTTGTCCAGGTAGGTAACGCCGGCGGATTGCGCGATACTTTTAAAATACGCGTTATCGTAAGAAAAGGAAAAGGCCTGCAGTTTTTGATTATGGATGATATGTTGGCCTTGAAAGTCAGGAGTATACTGAAAACCGTGGGTGTTTACCCAATGGGTTACCGGTTCTTTATGTAAGGAAAACTGGGACTCTAAATCGCCGCTTAAAACAAAAGAAGAACTTACCTTTTCTGAACTTTCCGGGTCTACGAGTACCAGCTGGCGGGCCGTAGTAAAATTGGCCTGTACTAATTCAATGCCCGGCGTACGGATAGACGTGATTTCGGCAGTAGCTAAGTTGGGTTCCTTAAAATGCGCCACTACTTCGGTATAGCGGTCGTTGCGGAACACTTCCTTTTGCGAAATGTCGCTGAAAATAGTACTCCAGTCGTGATTTTCAATTTTATCCATTTTGCCGCAATCAAAATCCGTTTTCCCGTAGCACCTCCATCGGTTTAAGGTACAAATTTGTATAAAAAAAACAAAATTCATGAATAACCTAACAACTGCTTTCAATCCAGCCGATACTAACACTAACTTGTGGAAGTGGACTTCTTTTTTATTCTATCCCACCGGAGTTTTTCGTATCTGGAAAGGCGCGCATCATTTAAGTATCCGGTTGTTATACACCCTTATTGGCCTTCCTATTTTTCTGGTGCTTTTTCTGTTTGTGGCTATAACCGGCTTTGCCTTATTTCTGCCGCCTTTGGATTTAAGCATAGGCAACCGCCCCGACCGCACGGTGTATAACAGCGGAGGTAATTACAGATCTACCTTCCTGAAAACCGGGGCGGAAACGAATGGCGCTTACGAATTAATACAGGTAGAAGTGGAACCGCATGGCGGCAATGAATGGCATTATCATAAAAAATTTGACGAGCATTTTACCGTTCTAAAAGGCCAAGCCCTGGTGGGCCAAAATGGAAAAGAATACCGGGTAAACCAAGGCCAAAGCGCTACGGCGCGTAAAGGAGAGTTGCATTATTTCTCTAACCCCACCAATGAAACGATCCTTCTGCGGGTTAAAGTTAGTCCGGCCGGTGGACTGGAAAAAAGCGTGCGAATAGTGTATGGCCTGGCTAACGACGGTCAATTCGATGGCGCTGTTACTAAAAACCCCTGGCACATGGCGCTGCTTTTGGGCTACAGCGGCACGTATTTACCCGACATTCCCGGCTTTATTCAAGAGCCACTAGTCAACAGCCTGGCCAAAATTGCGCAATGGAAAGGAGAAGATAAAGCCCTGGAAAAGTACTTTCGTTAGGCAAAAATGGTAGTTAAAAAGGTAAACCTGATTGATGGTTGGTTATTTTTGGAGAACAAGACACAACCTTGTTGTAACTTAGGTTATGAATTTGAGCGAAAAAATTTAAATTATGAATAAGGTTATAATCGTCAATTTATACTTGATAGTAATTAGAAGTCTAAGTTTAAAAAATGAAGCAATAAATAGTTGCACTTTCAATTATAAAATTTATTGCGTGGCTAAATGGCAAACTTTGCCGAACATTAATGCCATATTAAGAAAGGAATTTTACTGGTTAGTAGAACCTCCTTTTCTGATTTTATGCACTTCAGATACTACTTCTTCGTTCCAAAATTTTTCGTAGTCTAAACCATAATAATTTACTATATCCCTGCCATAATTAATATAAGTATTAGCTTGTTCTTGTGAATTGCAGTGTAGTAATAAGATAACTAATCCCCATTTTACACATCCTAAAGCATGGAACTTTTTCTCTAAGTTTTGATAGATTATTGCTAGAAGTAAATATAATTTTACGACTTCATTCCAAGTATGCGGTTGGTTACTTAGATATTTAATTCTGATTTTAAGAGCTTCTAAAGATGCATTTTCGGCTTTTTCGTATTCTTTAATATCACGGTATAAAATACCCAAGTTATGAAGCGTTATGGCTACATTCGGCTCAAAGGCGACCGGATTGCTTTGCGCCAGCTTTCTTCTGATTTCCAGAGCTTCTGAAAAGGCCTTTTCGGCTTTTTCGTATTCTTGAATATCACGGTATAAACCCCCAAGTTAGTAAGTGCCAAGGCTACATCTGGCTCAAAGGCGACCGGATTGTTTTGCGCCAAACTGCGGTAGATGTTCAAGGCTTCTAAAGACGCGTTTTCGGCTTTTTCGTATTCTTTGATATCACGGTATAAAATACCCAAATTATTAAGCGTTATGGCTACATTCGGCTCAAAGGCGACCGGATTGTTTTGCGCCAGCTTTTTTCTGATTTCCAGAGCTTCTGAAAAGGCCTTTTCGGCTTTTTCGTATTCTTGAATATCACGGTATAAAATACCCAAATTATTAAGCGCTGTGGCTACATTCGGCTCAAAGGCGACCGGATTGTTTTGCGCCAAACTGCGGTAGATGTTCAAGGCTTCTAAAGACGCCTTTTCGGCTTTTTCGTATTCTTGAATATCACGGTATAAAATACCCAAATTATTAAGCGCTGTGGCTACATTCGGCTCAAAGGCGACCGGATTGTTTTGCGCCAAACTGCGATAGATGTTCAAGGCTTCTAAAGACGCGTTTTCGGCTTTTTGGTACTCCTGAATATCACGGTATGAAGCTCCCAAATTAGTAAGTGCCATGGCTACATTCGGCTCAAAGGCGACCGGATTGTTTTGCGCCAAACTGCGGTAGATGTTCAAGGCTTCTAAAGACGCGTTTTCGGCTTTTTGGTACTCTTTAATAGCACTGTATAAATTACTCAGATTAATTAATAAAGATGTTTGGAATTCATTATCAAATTCCTCATTAGAAGCTTTATCTAAAAGATGTTCTACGTAGGGGATATAGTTAAAGGCAATTGTTCTGTCAGAATGAGCATCTGTATAAGTTAATCTTGTAAAAGAGTTAAACAATGTTTCTGCATCAGCCACGCTCAAATTAAGTTGATAAAATATAACCTGCTGAATAAGACGATGCATGGAATAAAAATTATCTTCCCGGCTCAGCCAACCTTTTTCTGCTAAATTATCTAAGCTATCTATAATATTATTTTCATCTTCTTCCGCTACTTGTAATAAATAAAGAATGCTATCAAGCTTGTAATACTGGGGTAGCAGGAAATAAAAATTTTTGAGCAGAAATATTTCAGTTTCATTTAATGCAGTGAATTGAAAAGTAAGTAGCAAGTGCTTAAGCAATTGGGTTTCTTCTTGAGTGTGGCTAAGTTCTATTCTTCTTTGCAGTTTAACATCATCTAAATGGCCAGTTTTTAGTCTCTCTGTAAGGTATTCAATTGTTAACCGTTGTCGGGAAGCTTGCAAGGTTTTAGCCAGCATTTCAATCATTAAAGTATGATAGTCCGTTTCTTCCAATAAAACTTCTATTTCTTTTTCGTCGGCTTCATACCAAGTACGGAATAATTCTATCGCTTTATTTTTTTCCAGTTTATCTAAATGAAAAGGGGTGAAACCCGAAAGAATATTTCGACTGGTTACTAATACATGCCAGGAGGGAGGAGTGGGCAGTATTTTGTTGAACTTCTTTATTTCTTCTCCAACATTATCTATTACCAGCAGGTTTTTGCCAGCCATATTTTTTATGGCGTGAATAATACTGTTAAAACGTTCCTGTAACGAAGCAGTATCCTCTATTTTCAAATTTAAACCATTAGCCCATAAAGTTTTATCATAAGCAAAAGCGCCGATAAAAGCCTGTTCGCCGCTTTTATCAGTTGCAATTAAATCATCTTGCTTAATTTCTATCCAGGCTACGTGATTGTACTCTTTGGCGTGAATCTGTAAGTATTTCTTAGCCAAAGTAGTCTTGCCAATACCGCCTAAGCCATTTACCAAAACAACTTTAGCCGAATTATTTAATTCAGCTTCCAGTTTCTCCAGATCGTTTTCCCGCCCGATAAACTCATCCGTATGGCGCGGAATAAGATTTAATTCATGCGGATAGAGGTTTATGTTAGTAGAGCGATTTTCAGCAATAACATCTAACTTATGCTCCATACGATTTAGAGTTATATCCATTCCAAGTACCTTCTCATAGGTAAGCTGATTTATTCTATAAACCTTATCGAAATTTTGGTTTATGTCTGCTGATAAGACAATTAATGTTTGTTTGATGCCGGTTAAGTCCTGCTCTAGTAGATTATAAATCTTTTGCGCTTGTTCTTCCGCTTTTTTATCTGCTTCTTCTTTCGGTAAATAATTAATACTTCTTTCTCTAAGATTGTTTATTGTTTCTAAAAGGTGTTGCTGTCCGTGCAAAAGTTGCGCATTTTGGTCCCGTAAATCTTCTAGTATCCAAATCTGGAACGCTTTAAAGCCAGGCTCGTCATTTTTTAACGCTTCTTTAAAAGCTAATTCAAAGCAATAAGGAAGTTGTGCCGCATAAAATTCTTGCAACTTTTGTTTGGTTTCAGGATCAAATTTTACTGAAGTCAATATGAAAATATCCGCTACAATTCTATCTAAGAAGGAAGAGGGGGCTTTTATTGAATTTTTGTCAACTGCTACTATATCATCTATAATGGCTAGTCTCAAGTCTTCAATGTTTTCATTAAAAAAGTAAGTAAGCCCTTGTATAAATTCTTTTCTTTCTTCGTCGCTTAAATCTTCTAATCGGTGATCTTTATTAATATGAGTCAGAAAAGAAGTTTTAATATAATCTAAAGCAACAACGGCTGATTGCCGGAAAAGCCGCTCTAAATCATGATTAACTTTCTCGGGATCAGCTTTACTTAATCTTTTTAAAACTTTATCATAACTTAAATTACTTAATACTGCCACGTGGTTAGAAGCCAAATTTCCTGTTATAGCCCCAGCCAAAGCCGCAAAAACCGAAACGGGTGCAGAAGCTCCGCCGGTAACTGCTGTTATTAGACAATTAATGCCCCCGTGCAGGACTAATCCACTTAAAGGTTTTAAAAGCGATTTGTCAAACTTCATTGCTTGCCGCTGTTAGTCGTTAATAAAAGAAATGCCGTCATAGAAAAAACTACTTTGCTGCAATCTCTTTTTACAATTTATGAATACAATTCTAAAATATAGCTTCTTCTTTGTCCTAAAATAAAAAATCCCTAAGCCTAGTAGGAAAAGGGATTGGAAGTAGGTTGCGAGAAAAATTAAAAGGAGTAAGTTATCCCCGCTTTAATAAAAAACGGCGTACCCGGCGTAAAGTTAATTTCAGTTACAGGTTCCGCTTCGCCGCGCAACTGTGACTCGGTTTCGAACTGGGCTTCTTTCCATTTCTGGTTGAGTAAATTTTCGGCACTAATTTTAAATTCGAGTTTTTTGAAGGTATAAGCGGCTACGGCGTCGAGTAAAAAATAACCACTGGCGGTTAAGCTGTAATCTTCGTTGGCGGCGCGATCGGCTACATAGCGGTAGCGCAAACTGCCCCGGAATTTGTTTGGTGTTTGGTAAGTAAAACCGCCGGTGCTGGTAGTAGTGGGCGCCAAGGGAATGTAATACGCGCCGGCTTCGGTATTGCGGGCGCGGGGTTTAGCCAGGTTCACATCGGCATCGGCAAACAGGTTATCGGTAAGTTGGTAACGAGCCGATACATCAACCCCAAAGCGGCGGGTTTTGCCGGAAGGCTCCACAACCCCTTCATCGCCGACGTATACGAACTCCTGCTCTAAATCCAGGAACCACAAGGCCCCATTTATAAACAAGCGGTTAAAAGGTTTAAAAGTAATGCCCAAGTCGGCGCCAGTAGCTTTGGGCAAAATTTCGCGGTGGTTGGGCAGCACCGAAACGCGGGCATCGTTGGAGTGAAAACCTTGGCCGGTATTCAGGTAAAGCTGCACCGACGGGGAAACAGCATACGTTATATTAAACTTGGGACTGAGCCGGTGCCGTTGGGTTTTTAATAGGGCAGATAGGGTGTCGGTAGGTAATAAGTTTTGGTATCTAAAATAAAACTGGTCGAAGCGCAAAGCAGCATTTACGGTCAGGCGCGGCGATAATTCCCAGGTTTCGCTTAGGTAGGCAAAGGCATTGGCTTCGTTGGTATTTCCTTTTTGTGCCGTGGATAAATAAGTCCGGTTTTGGGTACGCGAAAGTTCCGAGCCGTTTACATCGTCGTAGCGCAGCCCAATACCAACGTCGCTTCGCACGGGTTTACCCAGAAAAGTAAATTCTTTTTCGTAATTGCCTTGGTACCCGTAAATAGTGCGGCTCTCGCGCTGCCGGATTTCGTCGCCGTGAATAGGGTCGTTCAAAAACAAGGTAAAGTTAGAATACAAATCAAAATCGTACTTTATCAGGTAAACCTGGTTCTTGATGGTGGCCTCGTGGGCCAGCATTCTCTCCAGGGAAATGGTGGCGTTATAACGCGCGGTATTGCCGCCTTCGCTGCTATCAATGGCCCCGAACCGGTTGATAAGCCCTTGTTTTACGGCTCGTTCCGGAATCTGGCCGGAAGCGCCCCAATTGCTCCGGAAAGCGGAAAGCGAAGCATTAATAATGGTTTTGTCGTTGATAATTCCTTGATAGCGGCCCAAAACATTGAAGCGATCCAGGTTCTGCGGCAAATCAAAATACCCGTTGCTAAATAAATATTCGGCGGCTACATAAGCATTCTGATGATTTTGCCGCGCAGCGGGTCCGAGTAAATTAAACATTCCCACGGCCCGGTAATTATCAAAGCGACCCGCTTCCAGTTTAATGCTGTTTTTATCCAGAGCGGGGCGAGTGCGAAAATCGGCGTAGCCGGCAGTAGCAAAATTTCCTTTATTGGCCTGGTACGGCCCTTTACCAAAATCAACGGCCTGAATGGTTTCCGGAATGAGAAAGTGCAGATCGGAATAACCCTGGCCGTGCGCGTGCGACACCATATTTACCGGCATGCCATCGGCGGTAAGGTTAATATCCGTACCGTGATCAATGTCAAAACCGCGGAGAAAAATTTGCTCGGCTTTGCCGCCACCCGCGTGCTGCGCCATGACCAGGCCCGGAATAAAGCGCAATATTTCCTGCGAGTTTTGGATGGGCCGCATTTGCAAGTCTACGGCGCTAATGATGTTTAAAGGTTTTTCCTGGGCGGCAGATACAGCTATTTCGGATAATTGTAAGTTGCCTGGTTCCAGGTGCGTTACTACTTTGGCCGGGGAGGAACTGCTTACTTCTACGCTCGCCCGGCTTTGTTCGTAGCCCAGGTAAGAAATCTGTAATTCGTAAGGTCCATCAGCCAGGTCGGTGAAAATATACACGCCAAAATTATCGGTGGTAGATATTTTAGGAGTATTTACTAATTTAACCGTAGCTCCCGCTAAAGGCGTATTCGTGTTTTTGCCGTAAACCGCGCCCTTAATGGAAATTTTATGGGCCGATGCAGAAAGTGCTCCGCATAAAAAGAAGCTTATTACTATACTAATCGGGAGTAAGTTTTTTTTGAACGGGCAGGTTGCCTTTAAAAAGGATTTTGCTAACCCTTGGTAAAAGTGTTTCATGATGAGATTTATTTTGGAATAAGGCAGGCATATAGGATTGCCCGAACTTATCGGGTGAAAGCCATTTACAAATTACGACAACAAAAACGGATATCGTGGCGGGAAGGCCTTAAATCTCATTAGGAGGAGGGCAGTAGATAGCGGCAAAACCAGGGGTAAGAAATACCTTTGGGCGAGAGAAATTCATTTTTACCGTAACCCGGTAACGGACATTCGTAAAAACCAAAGGAACCAGGTAATGCAAATCGGGTCCATTGGCTAATAAATAAAAATACTGATTTACAGGCGTATCGGGCGCATCGCTTAGCACCGGGTTGTTGCACTGTTCAAAACAATCAAATTGCAGATAATACCGTTGCTGGCAGTCGGGCGCGTGTACGTAAGGTTTGCCCGCGCTATAGGTATGAGTGTATTTAACCGCATTTACCGTGGTAATATTCGTAACCAGCACTACTAAAAAGTAGCTAACCAGCATACAATAAACGGTAACGGTTTTAAACATAAAAGAAAAGTTTAGAAATTAAAGCGAACGAAATATTTCGGCATTTGTGAAAGAGGTATAATAAATACTATTCCCGCAACTGGGGTTAGAAAACTTATTTGGGTGCGTGAACAGCCTACCAGAATACAAACTGTATTTACAAAAACCGGAGATTCACTTAAATTTTAGAGATAGATTTATTTACCAGATTTCTGCCTTCTGTACTCAGGGCAGTATTTTGGTAAGGGTTAATGGCCAATGCTTTTTGAATAAGATTGGCTCCTTCGGCCTGATTACCTAAATGATATTTTACTAAGCCCTCCAGACATACCAAACCAGCATCCTGACTGTTCGTGCGGGTAGCTTTTTTCAGGTAGCTGGCTGCTGTAGCAAAATCTTGTTTTTGGTAGTAAATCTGGGCTAAGGCTTTGCATACATCTATGTTATCCGGTCTTTTTTTGTATTCCTTTAAAGCGTAAGTAAGCGCTTTGTCCGGATTTTTGCCTAACTCCAGGTAAATATGAGCTAGTTCCAGGTCTACTACGTGTCCGGCTTCCTGGTCTTCTTCCAGGCCGGCCAACAGTTCTTTCATGGTAGCTTCTGCTTTACGCGTGTTTCCCTGGTGCTGGTACAACCGCACTAATTCTTCCTGAAATGAAAACTCAGGTAAAATGTTAGCTGCTTTCGTAAATAATTCAGCGGCTTTATCGTAATCTTTGTTTTTAACGGCCAAACGACCGAGCCCACTAATGGCAAAAGCGTAATTCGGTGATTGCCCTAAAGCTTTGTTATACTGCGCTTCGGCATTTTTGAGGTCGCCGGTTTTTTCGTATAAACTGCCCAAGGTTACCAAAACCCAGGAAGTTTGTTCCAAGCCCGGAAAGCCCGCCGATACGGCCAGGTTCATGGCTTCGATGGCACCCGGCATATCGCCGTAAATTTCGCGCAGGTACGATACCCGCGAATACGACTTAAGATCCGGCCGTAGCGAAGTCATTTTATCGGCCATGGCAATGGCTTCTTCGTAATGGCCCAGTTCTACGTTGGCATCACATAATACCCCGTAAACGGCAGCGCCGTGGTCATTAATTTTCAGGGCTTCTTTTCCGGTTTCCAGGGCTTTAGCAAACTGGTGCAATGAGAGTTGAATGGTGGCTTTGGCTACGGTAGCTTCGTACAACAATACCTGGTCTGATTTTTCATGATCCAGTACATCCTGAATTAATTTAAGTGCCGCCGGATAATAATAGGGGTGTTCGCCGGTAATACGGGCTTCCTGCATATAAGCCAGACCGAGCAATAATTTACTTTTTAAATCGCCGGGCTTTTCGCGTAACTTCCGTTGCAAACCCTGAATAGCGGCTTTCGTATTTAACCATTCGCTGGTAGTAGAAATAGGCCCTTGCCGTTCGTGGAGCGGCGGAACAGGATCGGCAACATTCTGGTATTTACGGTAGAAAACAACCGCGGCCACCAGCATAATGGCCATTCCGGCCAGGTAAAAGTAATTTTTTTTCATTTTGTGAACGGTATAAGTAGGAAGGGATAGGTAAATAAAGGCCAGGTAAAATGCCTGGCCTTTATAGTAGATATTACACTTACTTAGAAACTACAAATTTTAATGTTTGATCGGATTTGCTGCCGTTTACAATGCGGGCGTAATAAATGCCGCCTTTGTATTTACTTACGTTTACCGACACCTCATACATACCTGCGGCCCGCTTTTCTTTATTAACCGGGCTGGCTACCAAGTTGCCGTTAGCATCGTAAATATGCAAGCTTACATCGGAGGGTTGCGCGACATGATAACGGAAGGTGGTTTTATCCCGGGATGGGTTCGGGAAACTTTCCATTTGCTTCAGCATCACATCCGGGGTAGACATGTTCAGGCCGCTTGGCGTTTCGAAGGGAGCCATGCTGGCCGCCGGGCTGGCGTTATCCACGTTGCCGCTGCCATTGTCGTTCCCGTGGCCACCGTCTAAGAAACCATTCCAAGGTTTAGCTTCGAAGGGGAATTGGGTTTGCAAGTCGGTGTCGTTTTTCTCTACCCCGGTGGTAAAGGTAAGTACTTTTACTAAATTCGGAGTAGCTAAGCTGGCGGTCATGCGGTAATCCAGCACTACGCGCAAACTCTTCTCTTTATCGGGGCACGGATCACCCAGCACTTTGTAATTAACCGGAATGGTAAAGTTAGGATCTGAGTTGGTTAACTGGAAATTGCCGTAGGTTTTCTGCACTTTGGCCGTAACATCCGCTTGGCAACTAGCATCAAACTTAAAGTTATCCCAGCTGCTACCTTTACCAGTACCGAAGGTAGCCGATTTTACATTGGTAAATATGGCACCAGAAGGCGGCATAATCATGATCGGATCGCTGTTATGCTGTTGTTCTACGTCGCCGATGGTTCCGGCTCCAGCTTTAGGATCGTAATCATCGTAACCTAAACCAACCGCCGCCAGCACAATTCCGCTTACGGCTTGCAGTTCAATCCGTACTACATCGTCTTCCAGGCGGCGTCCGTTCGGGAAGCCATCCATGTTGGGGATATATTGCATTGCCGGGGACATATTGAACCGGGGATCGGTAATACCCAATACGGCGGCTTGCACTAAACCTAAACTGCTGAAGTCTTTAGAATCGCGGTCGGTAGGCGGTACGGCCATATTTACGCGCAGCATATCGCCGAAAGTAGGCAGGAAGTTGTTAATGAACGGTTTACCCGCGGCTAATGGATTACCATCTTTTTTGCCGGTAACCAGTTGGTAAGGCGCTAAATTAGGAACGCCGGTCATGAAAATAGGTAGTAAATCCACGGAGCGGGGCTCGCCTTTCCGGAGTAAATAATTACCGAATAATGATTTATCGAAGGCAGTTCCTTTCGTGGCAGGATTTCCTAATAAAGAAGACAAACCATCGGCTCCGTTCCGGAAATCAAAAGCACCTAATGATTTAGTTTGAATACGCAGCGCCGATAAACCTGGTACGGCTTTCCCGAATTTGGAATCATCCATGTACAAGGCTAACTCCGGATTGGTGAAGTATTTCTCGAATTCTTTTGGATCGTTATTAGAAGAATAAGAGTTCCATTCATCTTTTTTACCGATCGGAATTATAACTTCGTTGGTTAAAGGCATGCCTAAACGCGAAACTTGTACGTAGTCGCCTTCGTGCTTAATTCTACCTTTGCTTTCGCGTACGGTAATTTGCCGGCGGCTGGCAGAGGCCCATACCCCAATAATAAAGTCCGGATCCAGAATGCTCCAGGCTTTGCTTATTTTCTGACCTTCTTTGTTCAGCATTTCGATGGGAATATCCAAGGCAATGGTATGAACATTTAGTTTTTTTAAGCCATCCACGGGTTTATTTGGGCGGACATTACCTAAATCTTCAATCCCTCCGATATCTACGAAGAAAGGATCATCTACCGGTCCGCAGAAAACTTTCTCACCGGTAGAAGCTGTTATAATTCCTTTTTTCATTTCATTTTCGTAGCTGCTGTTTAATCCTACCGCACTTTCTATGCTGCGCGGTCCTACATTGTAAGGGGGCACAATGCCATTGCTGATGATCGTTTTAAAAGATTTACCCCCATCCGTACTTTTTTTACAAGTGTAAGTAGCTTTCTGGTTCTGCTTGCCTAACCGGATGTAAAAGTGAGTAGTAGGATCTTCGTTCGTTAATTTAAACTCAAATCGGTACATAATGTCGTCCCCCTTAGTGGTGGCGTCATTTTTAATGTGGATGTCATAAGCAATATTTTCCCCGAAATTGTAAAAATTAGGTGCACCGTGTGGATGCTGGAAAGGAACATAATTAGCAATAATAACCATGTTGTTTTTGTTCTTCGGATTGCGGAAGGCGTACACATCGGTATTATCGGCCAGGGGGTCATTGGCAATTATCGGCGCTTCCCGGTGACTGGAAGATTCCAGATAATTGTATCGGGTACCAATTACGGATAGGGAAGCTACCGCCACCACTACCAGCCCAGATTTCAGCAGGCCAGACTTCGTAAACATTTTCATAGGCTTTTAAATTTTAAAAATGAACAATTGGGAAAAGGAAAAATAATCAAGCGATTATTAACGGGTTGCGAGAAAAACCTACGAAGTATACGTTAAACCGGATTGCGGTGCCATAAAAATAATTTTATAAATATTAGCGGAATATTTAAATATTGAATAAAGGCGAATAAAGTGGGTAATGCTTGTTTTAATACAATTTTAGGTCTTATAATGCCGCAAAATTGAGAAACAAAAAAAGCAGTACGGGCTCGTACTGCTTTATCTTAATACTATACATTTTTATAAACCTTAAAGAAGCTAACCTAATTTAAAGCAGTAAGGCTTCTCTTGGTAATAATCATGCGGAGGTAAAGAGATACTTTATCGGAGCTGACAAGTGAAAAACTACTTGCCTTTCCGGAAGTAAACATTATTACTGATGGTTTCCAGCTTTACTCTATTACCTCCCCCATTTAAGTCGCCTTTTAATTGGTAGCCCACTATAGGTATTTCTTTTTGTTTGTTCGTAAAAGCAATATTCAGGTCAGAAAAAACCTCGCCGGTAATTGTTTTCAGAGAAACGGTGGCGCCTTTTTTATCCGGCCAATTCATGTCTACAAAACCACTGATAGATTTGGCATTTACCGGACCGGTGAGGTCGCGTAATTCAATATCGCCGTTAATGGTATTTACCACTATGCTATTGGTGCGGGGTACCCTGATTTCGTAATCAATCTGGCTGCAAGAGTAATAATCCTGCCCGTTATAAGAAGAATGATTGCGGCCATATTGGGTATCCGGGCAATCTTCGGCTCGGCCGGTTTTTAATAAATCATGATCTAAATCCACGCTTACTCGGGGGCCATCCGGACCGGAATGAAAGTCGAGCAGCAAGGCATCATTTAACCGGCCGGAATTAATGCTGTAAGTAACTTTAACGTAGACTTCATTCTTATCCCAGGCGGTAATTTTAATGCTATTCCCAAACTTTAATTGTAAGTCTATTTCTTGATTAGCGGCCACCGGTAAGGTTTTTTCGACTACTTTCTGCGCGACAGCAGTTGCTACAGATAAGGTGCCGAATAGCATAAGAAAAAATATCTTTTTCATAATAATAGAAAATTCGATTGTAAGTTTAGTGTGAAGGGTATGTTGTAAGTACTAGTGCTTTAATTACCGAAGTAATAAATTACGGGTATTCAGAATAAATAAGCGGCGCTAAAACCAGGAAACTAACTAGCGGCGCTTTTATTTAATTAACTCGGTAACTAACTTCTGCTCGTCAATTTTCCCGTCTTTTTCCGAAATAAAGTAAACATTATTGGTTTTATCCAAGGTCACAGCTTTTACCAGCTTTCCGTTCTGAAACAACATGCCGGCTAAATCGTCGCAGGCGTAGCCGGCCGGAATTTCTTTTTTTCGAATACTTTCCAGGTAAAGCGGTTTCCGGCTTTTTTCACTTGAAAAATGCGGGCAATGGCTGGCTTTGATAAACCCTAAACATTCTACTATGCTCAACTTTTCTGGCCGCGAATCCGATAAGCCGCTCGTGAACCAGCAAAGTGAGCCCGCACTGCCACCCGCCAGCACTATTCCTTTTTCGTAAGCTTTTTGCAGAACGGTATCTATTCCTTGCGCGCGCCAAATGCCCATCATGTTTAAAGTGTTGCCACCTCCCACCACAATAGCATCCATATCCAGTAAATGTTCCGCGAAGCTTTTTTGCCCCGGCGAAGAATTAACAAACATTTTTTGGACACTGGGTTTTACCGGGAAGTTCAGGCATAGCTCGTACCAATAGTTGATCACATAAGGGTTATCGGCACCGGCCGTCGGCAAAAAACATATTTTAGGATTTGATTTTTGCGTAAGGCCGATAACGTACTTCAGAAAATCTTTATTCAAGTCTCCCCCGTAAGCAAAAACGGTTTTGGTTGGGGACGTGGTAACAACTTTCGTTTGGCCGTAACTATACTTAATTACAGCTAACAGAAACAGTAAGGAGAGGAGGAGTGTGCGCATAGTAGTTAGAGCGGATGAGTGCCGGAAAATGGAAGGAAATAGCGGATTGTTTATTTGCTTTTGCGAATAAAAATATCGCTGTTGATGGTGTAAACATTCATTTCTACCCCGCCGCCGTTGGTTTTGCCTTCTACGGTATTGCTACCGGCAATTTTTTGTAAATCGGTTTTGTCTTTTGGCAAGGCCATGTCAAAATCGGTGTACACCTCCCCGTTAATAGAGCGTAATTTCCAGTTGGCTTTGGTTGCCGCCGGTAGGGTTATATCAATTTCGCCGTTTACAACCGATATAGACGAAGGCTTTTGCTGATTCAAATTTTTAAATTTTACCTGGATACCGCCGTTGGTGCTGTTGGCAATTACCGGTCCGGCTACGTTGGTAAGCTCGGCCCGCGAGTTATTTAGCTTGAGCTCAATTTCGCCATCTACATCGGCCAGTTCAAAATCACCGCCTTGCCAGTTGGCTTCGGTGTAAGATATAGCGGTTTTATTAGGTATCCGGATGGTGTATTTACCACCGCCTTTCTGAGCTTTTACCACCGTAAGTACATTGCCGTCGCGGTTAATGGATAAACCAATGCCGGTGTTGTCTTCGGCGGCATTATAGAGCGGTTTTAAGCCTTGCGCGCGGGCGGGCGGAGCATGGTAATTATTGGCTTCTACTACTAGTTCGTCGGAGTTGTGGCCCACAATTTTTACTTCGCTGCTGCCCATTATAAAGCGTACCTGGTTACCGGCGCTGTTGCCCAGTTTGGTTTTGTATTCGCGGCGTTCGCCACTCCGGTTAGTATCGTCGTCATCGTTGTTGTGGCGGCTATTTACTACCACAGTAGATTTATTTTTTACTTTATCTTTTCCGCCGGCATTTGTTTGCGCCCAACTAGCATTAGTTAATAAGGCACAAAACGTGGCGGCGAGTACTATCTTTTTCATGATGGATGTGTAGAATAAATAATGGAAAATAAATAGGGGATATACTATATTTTAATTGTTTTATTATATTAAGAACTAGTTTAAATAGTTTCTTAGATCAGAATCCCGATGGCTTGCTGCGCTTTTAATTTAATGGTCGGCTGTAAATTCTGTTTCTGCGATAATTTTTTCACCTGGTCTACGGCCTGTTTTTCTTTTAAAGCCACCAAAATATCAATGAGCATGGCCTGTACGTTAGGATCCGTCTGGATTTGCAAAGATTGAATGTACGCTTCGCGGACCATAGGTAAGTGCCGGTACTGGAATAAAGACTCGCAGGCCGCTAAGCGCACATTTACGTTCGGGTCGAAGTTCATGGCATTAATTAAAACCTGCACGACTTCTTTATCGGCGGAAGTTTTTCTAACGCCTTCTTTTACCACTTGAATCCGGGCAGCGGCCGTAGATGATTCCGATGCCTGTGGCGATAATACTTTTTTAAATTCCTGCAAATCTTGGCGTAAGGCCGCTACTTCGTGGTTGGTAGAGCTGGCAAAAGGATTGCGGGTACCTAACCAAAAGCCCCCGGTTACTAAAATCACACTGGCCGCTAGCTGCATCAATAGTTTAATCGAATCCCGGCCCAAGAAAAACTGGCGGCCTTTCGGTTCCTCAATTTTGGCAAATAGCCACTCGTCGTGCTTGTAGCCGGTAAGTTTTACATTGCGTTGCGTTTCCATATACTTAAACAGTTCCTGAGCGGCTTTTAGAGTAGCCGGTACCTCGGTTTGGTTAAAATAAGCCCGTAAATAATCTTCTTCTTCCAGGGTGGTTTCCGCGTCGTAGTAGCGTTCCAGTAATTCCTCTATGTTATCCCATTTCATACTTCTCAATTTTTAAAAAACGTTCGCGTACCAGTTTGCGGGCTCTGGATAAGGTAACCCGAATGGTGTTCAGCGGCAGTTGGGTAATCTGCTCTATTTCTTCGAAGGAATAACCTTCTACATCCCGTAAATGAAGAATCAGTTTTTGTTGTTCCGGTAATTGATCCACTAACCGGCGCATTACCTCGGCGCTGTTGCTCAGTTCGTAACTTTGCTGAGGAGTTGTATAACTCGATTCCAGTTCCATTGCCGTTACATCTGCCAGGTGCTTAGGAGTTTTTACTTTTAATTTATCCAGGCACAAATTTTTAGTTACCGTCATGGCAAACGCTTCTACACTGTTGCAGGCATCCAGCTTGTGCTGGTTGGTCCAGAGTTTCAGAAAAACTTCCTGTAAAGCATCTTCGGCTTCTTCGTGGTGGCGCAGCATGGTTTTAGCCAACCGGAACAGCTTGTCCTTTACGGGTAAAACTTTCTGCTTAAACGTTTGTAAGTCCATTCAAAAACAAAGACGACGAGAGTTGGAAAACATTACAAGAGATTTTAAAAATTTTGAATGAGTGGATGAGTGATTGGGTGAATGAGTAAATGAATTTTGACTAATTGAATTTTGAAGGAGGAAATAAGTAAATTTTGAATGAGTGAATGGATGAGTAATGAATAAAGGTTCGAATAACTATGGATAAACAAAGAATTTAGAATATAAATATTCACTCATTCAAAATCCACCTGATTTATTTATTCTATTCAAAATTCACTCATCCACTCATTCAAAATTCACTCATTAAATTAAAGTTACCGGTAAATACCATCCCCAAAAACAGCGTTAATAGGGCGGGAATACGTAAAATCGTTGAATTCGTAGTAGGGCCGTGTAGAAGGATAGGTTTTAAAAGAACTGGGTCCCTGCGGATAAAATCCTAGCGAAATTTGAATGGTGTTAAAAGTAGTGTATTCATTTAAAAACCGGAAACCAATACCATAGCCTTGTAAAGGAGTGTTCTGAAAAGGATTGCTGCTATTACCCGTCGAGAGCCAGGCAAAA
This sequence comes from Adhaeribacter arboris, assembly GCF_003023845.1. Taxonomy (NCBI): domain Bacteria; kingdom Pseudomonadati; phylum Bacteroidota; class Cytophagia; order Cytophagales; family Hymenobacteraceae; genus Adhaeribacter; species Adhaeribacter arboris. The sequence continues at coordinate 5,970,352 of NZ_PYFT01000001.1, forward strand.
TCGGCGAAAGCGACAATGGCAAACCGGAAACCCACAAACGACAAAGGCGTGTACAAATTATTTTCGTAGTTCAGCACAAACTTACGGGTGCCCCGGTCCGGCGAACTAAAACCGCGGATACCTTCGTATTTATTTATGTTGAGTACGTTTTCGCCGTACTTGCGGTTAAGTCCGTACGACGTTCGGTTCCACACAAAATGGCGCATGCGCCAGGTATTAATACTGTATAGTCTAGTAAAATATAATATTTCGGTGGCCAGCTCGCCTTGTTCCCACTTCTTATCGCGGATAAAAGTATTAAACTCGGAGGTGAAGTTTAAATAGCCAAAGTTACGCTGGTATTTGCCGAAACCGGCTTTTATGTCTACGTAGCGCCGGTTAAAATTATTGCCGTGTTCGAGTCCGTAGGTTAAGGCCAGTAAATTACCGGCCGGAATATCTTCGGTCCGGCCAAAGCCGAACAAGTAACGGTCTTTATAATATTTGCGGTACGTATAGCCAATTCCGGCCAGGTAAAAAGTATTGCTTTGGTATTCGTCGGTGGGAGGGGTAGGGTACCGGGTAATAATAACCCGCCCGGAAGTAATAATCCGGGCCCGGTTTTCCTGGCCTAAATTATACGATTTAAACCGGAAAGATTTACTCAGCCAATAATCCTGCGTCGAAAAAGAAATATTTTGCCTTTGCCCCGTAGAGTCTGTCAGCCGAACGTAGACGGGTAAGGTATACCAGTTTAAAGCAATTGCGCCGGCGTACTTGGTATTAATAGCAAAGAAATCGCGCTGTAAGCTGGCTCCTTTTTGTTTGTAATTTACTTCGTTGCGGTAAATTAATTCGCTGCTGATAAATGTTTTGTAAATATTTTCTACGCGGTAACTCCCCGTGTATTCGTACGATTGCTGAATAGAGTCGAGGCCAAAGCGGTACGAATTACGAATCTGGTGACCACTACCCATAAAATTAATGTCGCGCAGTACCACCCGGCCCGAACCCCGGCCGGCATTATAAGAACCGCCCACGCTAATAGAAAATACATCTTTGGTAATTACTACAATATCCACGCTGTCGGCCGTGGAAGTTTCCTCGTTCACCGTTACCCGGGCATCCAAAATGTAATCGGTCTGGCGCAGCAAACGCTCCGACTCGGTTAAGTCCAGAGGGTCGAGTGGTTCGCCCTGTTTAAATAATAATTTATTGCGAATACGGCCCTGGTGGGTTTTTACGTGCAGCGAGTTACCCGCTTTTTCCAGAAAGTTAGCGGGGAGCCGCAAAGTATCGTTAATAGAATACCCAAAAGCATCTAAACTTTTAATGTAAATGCGCCGGACAATTTTATAGTGATGTTCTTTAAATTGATAGTTTAACAGCTGAGGATTTACCGCCGCCGGCTCCGGTTTGCGGTCGAACCGGAAAACCGCTTTTATCATGCGGCCTACTAGGGTTTTCCGTTTTGAGTACGCCTTTAAATCTTTAATTATTTTATCCGAGTCCAGTATCCGGTGAGTGGTGTCGGCCGCATTTTTCTGTAAAGAATCAGGATTGGGCTTGGTTTGCTGGGCATACCCCGATGCCGTAGCTAAAACCAGTACCAGAATTAATAATACAAATCGCTTTAAAATAGATACTATCAATACCATAAAGGTATACTATCACTTTTTTACTCTTTCGCCAGATAACGGAGTAGGAACGTTAATGTTTAATTTACTACAAATAAAATTATATCCCTAATCTAAACTGGTTTGCCGCAAAAATATTGCTTGTCTCGCTATCTGCTATCCGGAAATAAGTTTAAATAAATTGCTAAAGTTTAAAACTTATTACTAAATATATTAGTTTAATAATAAGTATTTGTCTACTTTAGTCCCTATCGAAGAAGCAGCATGAACGATAAAATCAAAGATAAGCTAAAAATATTAGCAGACGCGGCGAAATACGATGTTTCTTGTTCCTCTAGTGGGGGCAAGCGGAAAAACCATAACAAAGGATTAGGTAATGCCGAAGGTATGGGTATTTGCCACTCGTATACCGAAGACGGCCGTTGCGTATCGTTGCTGAAAATATTGCTTACTAACTACTGCATTTTTGATTGTGCGTATTGCATTACCCGGCGCAGCAACGATATTCCAAGGGCAGCTTTTACCATCGAGGAAGTCGTTAACCTGACGATCAATTTTTACCGGCGTAATTACATCGAAGGGTTATTTCTAAGTTCAGGTATTTTTAAAGATTCGGACTATACCATGGAGCGCCTGATTCGCATTGCGAAGAAGTTGCGCCAGGAGCATAATTTTAACGGTTACATTCACCTGAAAACCATTCCGGGAGCCAGCGAAGACCTGATTAAAGAAGCTGGCCTTTATGCCGACCGCCTCAGCGTGAATATTGAATTACCCACCGAACTAAGCTTGCAAAAGCTGGCTCCCGAAAAAAATTACGCGCAGATAATGAAACCCATGTCGGCCATTAGCCAGGAATTAATCGCCAGCCAGGAAGAGCGCAAAATTTTTAAGAACGCAGCGGCTTTTGCTCCCGCTGGCCAGAGTACGCAATTAATTGTGGGTGCTTCCGGCGAGAATGATAAGCAAATCCTGCATTTGGCCAATCAGTTGTACGGAAATTATCAGTTAAAGCGCGTGTATTATTCGGGTTACGTGCCCGTTAGCAGCGATAGTCGTTTGGCGGGCATTGAGGTGCCGCCGCTTATGCGCGAGAACCGCATTTACCAGGCCGATTGGCTCATGCGGTTTTATGGTTTCCAGGTACAGGAGATTGTATCGGACTTTCACCCTCACTTAGATCTGGAAATTGACCCGAAACTGGCCTGGGCTTTACGAAATATGCATTTCTTCCCGGTAGAAATAAACTCTGCCGATTACGAGATGATTTTACGCGTGCCGGGCATTGGTATGAAATCGGCGAAGAAAATAATAATGGCGCGTCGGTTTGCAGCGCTTACCGCCGAGCATCTTTTAAAAATTGGCGTGGTCCTGAAACGAGCCCGCTATTTTATTACCTGCAGCGGAAAAAGCCCGGTGGCTAAAACTTATTCCGAAGATGTTATTCGCCGCCGCATACTTTTTGGGGAAGGCTCGGTGCGTAACAGCTTAATTAAACAGCAACTAAGTCTGTTCGGAACGGCCAGTTAGTACTTATTTTTTTATCTGACAAGCATCTTCTTAACCATTGAACGAGTCCATAAAAATTTACTACTATGAAATCTATTCAAAATTCCTCTAACCAGAAAGCCAGCGCTAAAGTAGCTCCCGTATCTTGCCACTGCAAACTTAGTTTATTAGTAGTGCACCTGCAATATTTGAACGAACGTCAGAAAAACCAATCGCTAAATAAACGGGCGCCAACTTTAGGCGATGACCGTAAATTATTTTACCAATACATTTAAGCCAGCGCCCGTTTTAAATTAAGTTCTAAGATTATACAATTATTGTCTGGTATACTCCGGCAGTAAAACTACATTTTCAGCTACTTAGGCCGATGTATTACTACTCCTACGATGGAACATTTGAGGGTTTGCTGAGCGTAATTTTTGAAGTATACGAACGCAAATCCTGGCCCGATAAGATTATGAGCGAGCAGCAGGTACAACCCAGTTTGTTTGCTACGCATATTCGGGTAATTACCAACCAGGAAAAGGCCGAACGGGTATGGCAAGGTTTGCTCCGGAAAATATCCGTTCAGGCGGGTGTGCAGCTGTACAAAGTTTTTCTATCGGAGTTGCCGGCTATGGAAATGATTATTTACGAATACGTAAAACTGGCCTTGGCTAGTCCGGTAAACATCGAAGAAAATTTTGCCGCGGATTGCATTCGTTTAGTGGCTCAAATTAATAAACAAATATTTCGGGAAGCCCACCGCATGGAAGCTTTTGTGCGCTTTCAGAAAACCGGGGATAATTTGTTTTACGCCGGCATTGAACCGGATTTTAACGTATTGCCCTTAATCCTAAAACATTTTACCCAACGTTACGCCGACCAACGCTGGCTGATTTACGACTTAAAACGCCATTACGGTATTTATTATAATTTGCATACGGCAGAGTACGTGCAATTAGAGCAAGTGCCCGTTAACCGGAACGGACAATTACCTGCTACCTTGCTGGACGAAGACGAAATAGCTTATCAGGAGCTATGGCAGACGTACTTTACGAGCGTAAACATTCCGGAAAGAAAAAATAAAAAGCTGCACTTGCGGCATATACCCGTCCGTTACTGGAAATATTTATCCGAAAAGCAACCTGTTTTTTCCAGAACAAAAGCTTAATATCCGCTTTTTATATTATGACAGCGTTATTAAAAATATTATATTAGCTTGCTAAGGTGCCCGAAGGAAATTTGTTACTTTAGGCTACTAGTAAATCGTATGACGCTGAAAAGTTTAACTTAAATACTAAACAAAAATACTGAATTTTAAGTATTTAGTTAGGCCCTATATTAGGTTATATTTGCCCGCAAACTCTTTGCTTCTATTGGTTGTTATGCATTTTTAAATTTTTTATTGTGAATGGATTTTTTACGTGCAACTCTTGCTATTATTTAGGTGTCCGGTAATAGTAAAAGCGCTAGTAAAAAATCTGTTTTAGAATTTCTCCGACCCGAATTTTGCCTACTTACCGACCAACTTTTATGCTTTTAAATTCTAATAAAGCACCCAACCAACCTGTTTGTTTTGAGTGCATTTCCAACTCCCGGATATTACGGGCCGATACGGATTGGTGGGACTTATACCATCAAACCTTTCCCCAGGAAGAACAGGAACCCCCACAAGCTATTTTAGATAGCCTGGACCAAGGCGTTGGCCTGGCCTTTCGGGTTTCGAATAAGGAAAAAACCATTGGTTTGGCTACGGTGCATTTACTCACTAATCCTTCGGCCGTATTTCTGGTTTATCTAGCCATTGATCCGGCGGAGCGCCGTAAACAGATTGGGGCGCACTTTTTCGATTATATTTACCAAACCGGCGCCGCTAAACTGAAAGAAATGGGATACCGTTCGGTAGGTTTTGTTTGGGAAATTACCGCTAGCCAAAATCCAAATACCCAAGAAGCAACAGCCCTAGCCCGGAAAATTAATTTCTTTGAGCAAAACGGCGGTACAGTGTTGCCTTATAAATATTTTCAGCCTCCCATAAATGGTAGTGCCGCGGTGCCGATGCACGTAATGTTCCGCCCCGGCGACGAAGGAGTTACTCTGGAAGCTACAAACCCGGCAGCGCTCATTCAGGCAATGTATTGTGAAAAATACGCGGCTATTAATTACATTAATCCAGAGTTGTTAGAAGAGTTACTGGAAGTAATTTCTACCTGATTTTTTTATAAAATGGCTTACGCAAAGTACCAGGTAAATCCCTGCCGAGCATATTTTTAATGTTCGGCAGGATTTATTATGCGCAAAATGGAGGAATACTTCTTTAGTGCATTCATTTCTTTCAGCAGCTTGAATATAGAATCAGGAATACGAGTCGTGCTAAATCAGTAGTAAACCTCTTTTTAAATAGTTGCAATTGCCGGAAAAACGCTTAGTTTCGATCCGTAAGATTTACTATTAGCTGTTTTTCTTTTGGAAGCTCCGTTATTAACTAGCCAACTACCCGGTCGCACCCTGATTACCGAAGAGGCCACTTATTTGTACTTTAGCGGTACTTCTTACCTAGGCATGGCCCGTAACGAAAACTTTCAGAAAATTTTACAAGAATGTTTTATAGAATACGGCACCAACTATTCGAGTTCGCGGCTATCTAACGTGCAATTAAAAATTTTCGCGGAAACCGAAGCTTATTTAGCGGCCTGGACCCATGCCGAAGCAGCTTTAGTGGTTACATCGGGTTTGGTGGCGGGGCAATTACTAGTGAAAGCCTTGCCAGAAGCCGGAGAATTTATGTACGGCCCGCGAACGCACCCGGCTTTATGGCGCACTCCCGTTGATTGCTACGAAGGCGATTACCATACCTGGACGCAAAAACTACCTGAGAAAATACGAGCTTCCGTAAGTAAAAAAATAATTATTTTGACTAATTCTTTAGATGCCTTATGGGTGCAGGCTTATTCTTTTGAATGGATTAACGAACTCCCCGGAAACAAAGCAATTACAGTAATTATTGATGATTCACATGGATTCGGGCTTACCGGAAAAAACGGAGCGGGAGTACACACCCAACTACCAAAACTGCCCGCCCACGTGCAAGTGGCCGTCATTAGTTCTTTCGGAAAAGCACTGGGTATTCCGGGCGGGGTAATTCTGGGCAATGCCGCCTTTATTGATCAGCTTAAGAAATCTGCCTTTTTTGGGGGCGGTTCGCCGCCGGTGCCGGCTTATTTAGCCGCCTTTTTACAAGCTGAAGAATTATACCAGCAAGCCCGGGAAAAGCTGCAAAACAACATTAATCAATTTACCAGTACTCTGCAATATTCCGAGCAATTTCAATCTTTTGCCGGGTATCCAATTTTTTACACTCGGCAAAACAATTTGTATGACTGGTTATTACAACAGCAAATTTTAATTTCTCATTTTGCCTATCCAACTCCCGCCGATCTACCCATTACTCGCCTTGTTCTAAACAGTTTGCACACCCCGGAAGATATACAAGTACTTACCCAGCAGATTAATGCTTTTTGTGCTTCCACTGAATCATTCAGTTAATAGTACTATCCGTTTCCGATTTTAAAAATTAAGGTGTATTGCCGTGACGAGGCGTTCCATTTCCTGACGAATCTCGGCAGTAGGTCGGGTAAAGTTATTGTTCATAAAGGCGAAAATGTAGGTCTTGCCGCTTTTGGTGGTAATAAAACCACTTTGGCTGTAGTTGTTACTTAATGAACCGGTTTTACCAAATACAAAAGGAACGTCGCTGCGGTAATAATCTTTAAGGGTACCATCTTTACCTCCCGCCGACAGCAATGAAAATAACCGGTTACGCGGTACTTCCTGGTAAATCTTTTGCCACAGGGCTACAATGTCGCGCGGAGTAATTAAGTTAAGTCTGGATAGTCCGGAACCATCTACCCAGTTGGGTGGGTCCGGTAAATCCGAGAGGTAGGTTTTTTTGACATGGTTAATAATTAAAGTGGTATTCAGAGAATCGAAAATAATAGCGGCGCACAGCAATAATAAATGTTCGGCAAAAGTATTATCGCTTTCCACCATCATGCGCTTATACAAAGAATCTACCGGATTGGCGTAAAAAGTCCGCGTTGGCCTCAGCAAACGTTGTTTTATTAATTTTACCGGCCGTTGTAACGTATCGCTGAGTAGTTTAAGGGTGAGTTCCGGCGATTGTTTAAAAGGTACATCGGTTTCAAAATCTTTTTTTACCCGTTTAGGATAAAACGTAAACTTATTTTGGTCGTATTCCCGCACTACTATGTTATTAGCCGCACTACTAAAAAGCTCCGTTTTTACCTGATTTTTAAAATACCGCGGTGTTACCTGCGCTTTGGTGGTACCTAACTTACCCGTAAACCGGACAGTGTTACCGTAAACAGGTAGAGGAGAGCGTTCGGTGGAATAATAATCATTGTAATCGTCCCAGGACCAGCCCGGCCCAAGTGGGACAGTAGCAAAATTAGCAGCGGAGAAATATAATTTTTCGGGCCGGTTTTTTAAAAATTGCCAAACTCGGGGGTTGGGTAAATCGGGGTGCAGCAGGGTAGGATCGGCCGTACCCCAAAATAGCAATGAATCGTGTTGAATGGTATACCGGAAGGCCGGAATTGAATCTCTCAAAATCTTAAGACCCGCGTAAAAAGTAAGTATTTTGGTATTAGAGGCCGGGGTAAAATATTTATCAGCGTTATACGCCACAACCATTTTACTCGAATCGAGGTCGTACAGGGCAAGGCCGGTAAAATTCTGGGCAAATACCGGTGATTGCTCTAATTGCGTTTGTATCTGCTTATAAGTAAGTTTTGGCGGTGGTGCCGTACTTGATGGTGTCGGGGTGGAAGTAGCCGTTGGTTTAGCTGTTTGGCACGAAGTGGCCAGAAAGTAAAATGCTAAAAAAGAAAGAAGTGTAAGTGCCCGGTAAAGGTACGTACCCCGTAATTCGTATTTGAGTGATGGTAAAACCATAATAGAATAATGGAAAATCAGTAATCTGCCAGAAACTTTACCTTCTTGGCCAAACGCCCGCAATTAGTCCAAAAAAACACAAAAAGGATGCGCTTTAAAGTAATAAGTTTTAAAAAATGGCTTAACCCATTCCCGGACGACAAACTTTTGCGGCGGTAAACAAGATTTAAAGCATAAGCTGTATATTGGCTCGTATTCTGTAAGTCTGACCGGATCGCCTGTTTTATGGTTTTAAATTACCTTTGGATTGCGTTTTTCCTCATCGCTTTTGCTATCGCTCTTTTTAAATTAATCTTTTTTCAGGATACGGAAATTTTTGCCGCTTTGGTAACCAGTATGTTCGACATGGCGAAGACTGGTTTCGAAATTTCGCTGGGTTTAACGGGGGTAATGACTTTATTTTTAGGTTTGATGAAAATTGGCGAAAATGCCGGCATTATTGCGGTTTTTGCCCGTTTGGTAGGCCCTTTTTTTAACCGGCTTTTCCCCGACTTACCTAAAAACCATCCGGTATTTGGTTCTATTCTCATGAACTTTTCGGCTACCATGCTTGGCCTGGATAATGCGGCTACCCCCATGGGCTTAAAAGCCATGAAAGAATTACAGGAATTAAATCCCATAAAAGATACGGCCAGCAATCCACAAATTATGTTTCTGGTCCTCAATACCGCCGGTCTTACTATTATTCCTATCAGTGTTATGGTTTTCCGGGCGCAAATGGGAGCGAAAGACCCCTCGGATATTTTTCTGCCTGCGCTTATTACTACTTTTCTGGGTGCCTTAACCGGATTAATAATAGTGGCTATTTACCAACGCATTAATTTGTTCGATCGGGTGATTTTTGCTTATCTGGGTACCATAAGTATCTTGCTAGGCGGCTTGATTTATTACTTCTCCACTATTACGCAGGAGCAAATTGCCGTTATCTCCCGGGTAGTCAGTAATTTTATTTTGTTCGGGATTTTTGTGGCGTTTATTGGCTTGGCCCTGATTAAAAGAATTAACGTGTACGATGCTTTTATTGAAGGCGCGAAAGAAGGTTTTCAGGTAGCCATTAATATTATTCCGTATTTGGTAGCTATTCTGGTAGCCATTGGCGTTTTCCGGGCCTCGGGTGCTCTAGATATGTTGGTAAGTGCTATTGCCTGGGTTTTTGCTCAATTGGGCTTTAATACCGAATTTGTACCAGCCTTACCCGTTGCCTTCATGAAACCGCTGAGCGGTAGCGGTGCCCGTGGACTGATGCTGGATGTAATGAAAACGTACGGGGCTGATTCGTTTGTGGGGCGGGTAGCTTGTACCATTCAGGGCGGTACCGAAACTACTTTTTATATTTTAGCCGTTTACTTCGGATCGGTGGGTATCCGAAAAACGCGTTATGCCGCTGCTTGTGGCCTTTTGGCCGATTTAGCCGGGGTAATAATTGCCATTTTAATGAGTTATTTATTTTTTCATTAACCTTTTCAAAGTGTACAAATGCCCGTTATTCATTTACGAACCTTTATCCGGGCACCCCAAGCAGTATGTTTTGATTTATCACGGAGCATCGATTTGCACATAATCTCCATGAAACATACCGGTGAAAAAGCCATGGCTGGCCGGACCAGCGGCCTGATAGAATTAAATGAAACCGTAACTTGGCAAGCCAAGCATTTGGGTATTTGGCAAACCTTAACCACTAAAATTACCGATTTTAGCCGGCTCAATTTTTTTGCGGATGAAATGGTAACGGGTGCATTTCAATCTTTCCGGCACGAGCATTATTTTACTGCCACCGAAAATGGCACTACCATGACGGATATTTTTAGATTTACTTTTCCTTTAGGCTGGCTCGGAAACTTGGCCAACGTATTGTTCTTAACCCGCTACATGCGTAAACTTTTAGAAAAACGCAACCAGGTATTAAAAGACTTTGCCGAAAGTAAGCCGAGTATAGCCTGACACGAATGGAAATCCTGAAATTTTATTAAATGTACGGGTCACCTTTGCTTTATTCTCTAATAATACCCGTAAAATTACCGGCTGTTATATGTAAAGTGTCAGCATCCTGTCCGGAAGAACTCCAGGTATTTTTTAAATCTAATTCAAAGCTTCCTGCTATTTGTTTCTTCTCCGCATTGTAATCTGAAATAACTAACTGCCCGATTGATCCGGGAATAGGCTTATATTGGCTTAAAATTACATCACGCCCTACCGTGGTATAATAGCCGGCTTGATTCTGAGTTAGGGCGTAAGTGCCGGTGCCCTGAAACTTTATATTGACGACTAAAACTGCTTCATTAGGACGATTGGCAATACACCACATAGTTAAAGTATCCGATTGATTATTTAAGTATACATCCGTATTGCCACTCCAGGTTACTCCATTTCTTTTAGCGGAAAAAATATTCAGGCTGGTTTGTGGTTCTGCTTGATCATCGTTTTCGCAGGAAAATAGGAATACGGCAAAAAATACCAACAACAAATTTTTCATACTTTTCTATTTAACAGAATGACCCAATTCGCACCAACCCGGTTGCAAGTAGTTATAAGTTTTAACAGAATTTTTCTTAATAGCTTAACTAATTGAAACTGTCTAGATATTTTTATCGACTCAAAATGTAAGCTTACAAAAATGCTGGTTTACTTTACCAGAAAATGAATAGGAGAGTTGCTTGGGTATTTTCGGCAACATATGCGTTAAATTCTTTAATATTGACCAGAGAAACCTATCTGTAAAAGCAAAAACCTGCGTTTAAGCTGTTGGAATAATTGATTGTATCCTGATAAATGACAATTTACGAAATAATAGGTACGGTAACCGGTATTGCCGGAGTTTGGCTGGCTGCCCGCGAAAATATCTGGACGTGGCCCGCGGGTATGGTGAGTACGGTCATGCTGATTTACGTTTGCCTGGATGCCCGCTTATACGCTGATGTTGGGTTAAATATCTTTTACTTTATTACGAGTGCTTATGGCTGGTACGCCTGGCTGCACCCGGACCCGGATAGTGTACGCTCCGAATTGCCGGTAACCCGTACTCAACCCTTGCAATGGATTTGGTTGAGTGCTTTTTCGGGGGTGTTTACTTTAGGTTTGGGATTTTTTTTAACCCATTTTACCAACGCCGATTTATCTTATACCGATTCTGCTACCACCGGAATAAGCCTAGCTGCCTACTGGATGATGGCGCGCAAAAAGCTCGAAAACTGGCTCGTGTGGCTGGTCGTAGACTCGGGATACGTACTCATTTACCTGTACAAAGAACTTTACCTGCTAGCTGGCTTGTACTTTATTTTCTTGATTTTAGCGACCGATGGTTATATAAAATGGCGGCGAGCCATTCGCGTGGCACCATTAGCTTGATGACTCGCTCTTTTCAATGCGGCCGTCGAGTAAATGCAAGATGCGAGTGCCGTAAGTGGCGTTTTTCTCGGAGTGCGTAACCTGAATTATAGTAGTCCCGTCCTGGTTTAAACGTTGGAAAAGCTCCATAATTTCTTCCCCTTGCCGTGAATTTAAATTTCCGGTAGGTTCATCGGCCAAAATTAACTTAGGCGAACCAACTACTGCCCGGGCAATACCCACTAATTGCTGCTGCCCGCCCGATAGCTGGTGCGGAAACAAATCTTTCTTGCCCACAATTTGAAAACGATCCAGAATATCTGCTACCAAGGATTTCCGTTCCGATGATTTCATGTTCTTGTAGAGCAAGGGGGTTTCAATGTTTTCGTACACCGTAAGCTCATCAATTAAGTGATAACTCTGGAAAACAAAACCAATGAAATTTTTATGCAACTCACTCTTCTCTGAATCTTTGATTTTATGTACCGGCTTGTCCAGGAAAAAATATTCGCCGTCGGAAGGTTGCTCCAGCAAGCCAATAATGTTAAGTAGCGTTGATTTGCCCGAACCAGACGGACCCATAATCGAAATAAATTCGCCTTCTTGTACTTCTAAATTAATGTGGCGGAGCACGTAAGCACGCGAAAAACCGGAAGAGTAGTACTTTTCAATATTTCGTAACGAAATCATAGTTGGTGTGAGTTTTAGCCGCCCTTAAGGTACAGATATTTTCCAAAACTAATAATATCAAATTCTACCACTGCTGATAATTTTAACAACTTCTTTCTAAGGTTTTCTATCTACTAAAACCCAATAAGTTTAATTGTTAAATTAAGGAGTGCTCGTCGGTTCTGGTGTTAATACCTGAACCGGCAGGAGTTTATAACTGGGTTATTTGCAAAAAAATAGTCCGGGCAACTCTTAATTCTTAACTTATAACTCTAAACTTATAACTCCCTAAATCGCGCCGTTGTATTTGCGGATAAGCCACTCCGTAGTAATTAAACCCAGAATTAAAAAGAACAGCCACTTCAGGTTAATTAATTCCTGGATATTTTCGGAAGAATAGATGACGTTTTTAAAATCGGCTTTTAGAATATCTTTTTCCAACTGATCGATTTGATTCGGGTAATACACCCGGGAATCGGTTTTTTGCGCCGCTTGGTGCAGTAAGTTTAAATTAGCCAACGACGAAACAGCTTCTAATTGAACATCCTGCACGACAAATTCACCCCGGTCGCGGTAAAGACGATTATCGAGCAGGGCGGAGGCTTCGTATTTATACACGCCACCCGGTAAATTGCCAATGTTTAAACCCGAAAATCCTTCACCGTTTACAAAAGAAAACGAGCGATTTCGGTTTTTTTCGTCGGTTAAACGGAGCGTAACTTTTTGGCCGTATATTTTTTCGTAGATAGAATTATAAGTTTCTGCCTCAAACCGGATATCATCGTGTACCAGGTATTCATCCTGCACCGGATAGGCATTCAATCGTTTTTTATCAGTAGCGGAGGTAAGTAACTGCGCCGTGCTTACCATAATTTTATCGAACACATCCGGCTTTTCGTAATTGGCTGCTTCCGTGAGGCGCCATTGCCAGGAGCCATCAGCGAGTAACGTAGCCGAACGGGCTTCACCGGAAACCTGGGCAATTAACAAGGGCCGGGTAGTTTTTAATTTACCAATCTGCTGCGATAAAATAATTTCGGCATTGGGCGCCAGTTTAATATCGGCAAAAGGAGCCTCGGCCGGCGGATATTTCGATAAGCGTTCCGGCGCCGAAGCATCTACCTTAAACTTAGTGAAACTCACATTAAAAACGGGAACTACTTCGTCGACCTGGTTGCTTTTACGGGTAATTTCCAGGCCCGCATTTAACCGGTTAAATCCAGCCAAATCGCTTTGGGCACCAATAATGTAAAAAGCCGGTATTTTCTTTTGTTTAATCAGCGTTAATACTTCATTGCCCGTTCCGAGCCGGGAGGGTAATTGGTGCAAAATAACCAGGTCGTATTTAGTCGTGGCGTTTAAAGGAAAAACGCCGGGAATAAAAAGTTCCGTTTCAAAATTTTCGTTGGTTTCAATGGCACTTTTAATGGCTTTAATATCCGGATGCGGGGTGGCGGCGGCTAGTAATATTTTTAATTTTCCTTTAACAATGTCGAGGTAAGCATGCTTTAAATTATTTACTTTGGTAAACTCGCCTAGCTTGGATTCGAGCAAAACTTCGTAATGTTTTTTACCCGGTTGTACGGCCGTAACCGCAAATTCTACACTGGAGAGTGGCTTATTGGTTAGTTTAACGGTTTTCCGTTCGAGTATTTTATTGTTTTCGCGCAACAGTACCGTAGCGGTTTGGCCAGAAAAGCCTTGGTTGTTAATCTCCGCTACAATAGGAAAACGATTACCGCTGTAGGCTACTTTGTTGTAAGATAAGGCCGGAATACTTAAATCTTTTTTCGGGATGGTATCGCCCACTGCTACCGGAAAAAGCCGGAAATTGTAATCGGAGAATGCCGGCGATTTGCCCTGGTTGATTATGCCGTCGGAGAGTAACACCACACCCGCCAGGTTGCGGTTCTCGTATTCTTCCTGCACCCCCGCCAGCATTTGGTCGAGATTAGTAGCCGATTGGTTGAAGTTGATATTCGCCAGGTCATTGTCGGTTTTCGCTCCCCGGTTTAATGTCCGTATGGTTACCTGCAAATCTTTATTCGCCAGCGAAGCTTTTAACTTATCTAACCGGTCGAGGAGGGAGTGAAGCATGGCGGGCGGAGTAAATAATTTTACCGATTCGGAATTATCGATGGCCAACACCAAAGTAGGTTTTTGGGTAGTATTGGTGATAGCCCGGACAAAGGGGCCAAGCAGCAAAAAAGCCAGGAAAGACACAACCAAAAACCGGAGCGTGGCTAAGGCATAATTGATAGATTTAGGCCAGGTTGCCGTTTTTGAATACAACAACCAAGCATAAGCCGCCCCTACGGCCAGACAAACCACTATCAGCCAGGGGGAGTAGGTAAGAGAAAGCTTAAATTGATTCAAAATTTAGTTGCTAGTTATGCGTTGTTCGCCGCTTGTAATGTACGAGTAGTGAATTTACTATCTTAAACGTATAAAATACGTTTTAATTGATAATAAAGCTCAAAATTCAAAGTAAGATAAAAAATAATTACTATTTGAACTACTTACCACGAACAACAAACAACGAGCAACTAAGTTAGCAGACCACCATCCACCTGCAAAACCTGGCCGGTAATATAAGCCGATTGATCAGAACCTAAAAATACGGCGCAGTTAGCCACATCTTCGGGTGTGCCGCCGCGTTTTAACGGAATGGCTTTTTTCCATTCTTCTACTACACCCTCACCCAACTCGCCAGTCATTTCCGTTTCAATAAAACCAGGCGCAATGGCATTGCACCGAATATTCCGGGAACCTAACTCCAAAGCTACTGATTTGGTAAACCCAATAATACCGGCTTTAGAGGCCGCGTAGTTGGCCTGACCCGCATTTCCTTTAATTCCTACAATCGACGTCATGTTCACAATAGAGCCGTACTTTTGGCGCATCATTACTTTAGTGGCCGCTTTGGTCAGGTTAAAGACCGATTTTAAGTTTATGTTCAGTACCGCGTCCCATTGTTCTTCGGTCATGCGCATGAGTAAACCGTCTTTGGTAATTCCCGCATTATTAATCAAAATATCCAGCCGGCCAAAATCAGCTACTACGCTTTCGATCAGTTTTTCGGCTTCGGTAAAAACGGAAGCATCGGAGCGATAGCCTTTTACTTTTGCGCCGCTGGCCGATAATTCCTGTTCCAGAGTCTGGCCTTTTTCTACGCTCGATAAATACGTGAAAGCCACCTGAGCTCCCATCTCCGCAAATTTTTGGGCAATGGCCCGACCAATGCCTTTAGATGCACCGGTAATTAAAGCTATTTTTCCTTCGAGTAATTTCATGTCCTAAATGTATTAAGTCATTACAGAATACCCAAATTTGATTTATCAGGGAAGCAAAAGGTACCAAAAAGAAAATGTAAGGAATGTTCAACTTAGTAAGAAAAGCTTTCCAACATGTTGCTTATGGCTTCCCGATCAATTTCGTATAAGTCTATAGTATTTTTATTTTTTACCGATAAAAGATCTTTTTGCCTTTTCATCTTTCAATTATAACGAAAACTTCTTTTCTGTTTTCAAAACGGGATTTTAAATCAGTCATATCGGACAAATACACCAAATTCAAGTAAGAATCCTGGCGAGTAATCCTATTTAAATTCATTCACCCTATTATCTTATCATCCGCTACCCGGTATCAGACTTTAGCGAAGAACGTAGCCTAGGAGTCAAGGCAAATTATTTGGTTTCCGCTCAGACGAACAGCTAAGAACTCACTTTGGAATACAGGAATCCTTAATTTGGCAAGTTACCGGCTTTTATTCAACAGGAATAAACTCGGTTTTTTCCTGTTGATTTACCCCTTTTTAGAAGATTTTATAATTTGAAAAACCTTTTTTAGAGGCAGAACCTAATTAAATTAAAAAATATGTAAATATTAAAATTTTAAATAAAATAAGGTTAATAAAAATAACAATAAATTAAATATTCTCTAATTTTAGAAGGTTCTTTTAACTGTTAAATGCAAGGTTATGAGAGTTATAATTGATAGTATTCGCCGAATTAAGCCTCCCGAAGATAAAAGAGAATTCTTTGGTCAATTATATGATAATTCTGGGCACTTGCTTAAATCAAGAGAACTGATATCCACTTTTACGCATAAAAATGGATGGTGGCAATGGCAGGTCCATCTTTCTAACCTAGACCACGAAGGAAATAAGGAAGGTTCCTGTTTAACTTATCAAGAAGCCTGGGCCCACATGAAAGATTACCTTGACCAAGGTTAAATGGTTTACGAACATAGTTTATCCGTTTTCAAAAGCCATAACCCATATAAAAACGGAGGTTAACGGGGGTGCCATCCAATTGGCGTCAGTAAATCGATTTACATTCGATAGTGAGGCACAAACATATACGTTTTTCATTTCTGTAAATAAAACCCTGTCTTCACAATTATTTCGCCCCAACACTCATAGATTTTATATCATCTATTAACAAATTCTGACTTCTTTCTACCAAGCAACAGGTGAACGTACAGAGCATAAAGGTGGGTTTTGGAGGAATAGCTAATTAAGTTTTTACCTATAAGATAAAAATGTATTTTGTTGGCCGAAATATAACTAAAGTGACTAATATGAAAGCTTTTATCCATCATTACCCGGAACCCCTTTCTTTTCAAGTGGTAGAATAGAATTTCGTGGTAATATTTAGGATAATGCCGGACATTTTACAAAACAGATGAGCTTATAGCCACTCTTACCCATAATTAAGGAAACTGGTATTGGCGTGTTTCTATACCCAATAACAACCTGATTCTGTAAACAAAGGTGAATGCCCCACCTACCAAGGTAGTTGTTTAGTTCATCTTTAGTTATTGATGGAAAATAGTGGAAAAGCACAACTACCACTTCTTATCTAGCTCTCTCTAATTCTCTCTGCTGTATCTCTGATTAGCTAAAATTTCAAAAAGCAACATTTCTGACTGGTTTTTATTTACTTATATATCAGTCATTATCAGTTTATTCCCGTAAATAGTATTCTTTGACTTCCGGCTACCCTTCCGATTGACTTTGGTTGTAGACGCCTCGATACACGAAATAAATTCTTACGTTTTAAAATGCCTGTTCTTAAAAGCCTACCTTATGATTTCTGAAGCTTCTAAACCCACCTTACTCGGCCTAATTGAATATGCCTGTGCCCACAATAATTACGATTATTTAATGGTTTACGGCATTATTGTACGACCGGATATATTGCGAAAAGAGAAGGTAATCATTAAGTATAAGGGTGCTGAATCTAATTGTATTAATAACCCGGAAACGATTAAAACTTGCCTGAAAGAACTTTTTCAAATAGGGTAGCCGGTTACCTGAAATAACTGGGTTGAATTTGTTCAATTGGCAGTTTTTAACGAAAAGATGAAAATGTAAAGCTGCTGTAAGAATACTCCTGACAGCAGCTTATTTTTACACAGTAAATTAGATTGAATACCTTTTAGGACCTACTTTTTAAAATAATTTTGTTAGTAATAGTATTATCTCGGTTGATAGTCATCTTAACGTAACCCTACCTGGTATCTGGGAAGCGTCCAGAATAGTTGAATAATTCCCTACTTTATGCTTGAAACCTGAATGGCTCGTTTTACTTGAGAAAGGTAGGTCTACAACACTTCTTTTGCCCCACCTTTTGTAAGCAATTTCTTGTTGGACTCGAAAGAAGAGTAGGTTCTTTTCTAATAAATTAAGTCCCTTCCAAAAAAAATGTCTTCCAGGTGTTGACCTTTTCATTATTCTGCTATTCATCTTTGGTACAAATAATATTTTTAAAATATGCGCTCTTTCAATTAAGTATTAATAACTTACATTATTGCTTATGGGTAATGATTTACTGGCTAAAGCGGTGTTAAAAAAAGTTTATTCAGAAGAAAACATTCTGCGGGATTTAAAAAATCGCGACGAAAACACTGTACGCCAGGTGTACCAGGCAAACTGGCCCAAAATCCTGCAAATGGTAAAACTAAACAGCGGCAGCTACGCCGAAGCCAAAGACTTATACCAGGATAGCATGCTCGATTTTCTGGATAAAGTTTCCGGCGAAACCTTTGTGCTTACCTGTAAACTGGAAACATTTATTTATTCCATCTGCCGCCATAAATGGTTGTATCACTTAAGAGGCAAACAGCGATTTACCGACCTGGAAGATTACATTGAAGTACAGGATATACCCGATGAAACCGAAGAAATAAATGCTAATATGCCCGATGATAACCAGATTATCCGGGCCATTAATGCTCTGGGAGAGCCATGTAAAAGTTTGCTGGTAGGTTTTTATTACGAAAAGCTGAGCATGGAACAATTAGCCGCGAAACTAAACTACAAAAGCGTGAATGTAGCCAAGCAGCAGAAATTTCGGTGCAAAGATCGCCTGAAGAATGCCTTTTCAGATTATTTCTAGTTTTTGCCCTTATGATGGAAGATTTTAATAAAGAGGAGTTGATTGAAAAGTACCTGCTGGGGCAGTTGCACGGAGAAGCCTTGGTAAATTTTAAACACCGGCTGGTAACGGATGAAGCTCTAAAAAAAGAGGTAGCTTTGGAGCAGGCGATTTTGCGGAATCTAAAAACAGTGGGTAAAAGGCAAACCTTGCTGCAATTCGAAAATTTTCATCAGGAACTAGAGCAAGAAACCTATACCTACCAAAAGGCAGCGCCGGAATTAAATATATTTCAGAAACTCGAAAAAATACTAACGGAAAAGTTAACGGGACTTACCGGCCGGCAATATGCTTTCATTGCCGCCAGTGTGGTTTTTATCATTGCCAGTACCTTAACCATTAACACCATACTTACCAAACAAAGCTCTCCGGAGACTATTTACCAGGCTTATTACGAACCGTATCCGATAGAAACTTTTAGAGGAGAGGCTACGGGAACAGCCCTTAAAACCGAAGCGGTTGTTGCTTACAATAGAGGGGACTATTCCCAAAGTATCCGGTTGTTTGAGCAGTTTTTAGCGAAAGAAAAAGATGAAAAATCTTTATTTTATTTGGGAAATGCCTACTTAGCCGCGGAAAGACCGGAAGATGCTATTAAAACGTACCTGGCTTATTTGCAACAATACCACCAATTTGAAATGGATGCCAAATGGTACTTGAGCTTAAGTTATATGAAAGTTGGACAGTTTATAGAGGCGAGAAATCAACTACGGGAATTAACAGCCAATACTAACCCGGATAATATTTACCGGGAAAAAGCCGAAAAGATTCTAAGCAAACAAATGTTTAAAAAATTGCCGGAGTAAGGCAATTATACATGAATACGCGCAACCTTAAACAGCTACTGGCTAATTATTGGAAATTATATCAAGTCAAGTAATTAGAAGGTCTAAGTTTATAGTAATTGTCTGTATCCTTCCGTTTAGAACTTTTTAATACCATATCCAATTAACTACCTTCCGGAAGAATGAAACGAACCTAGGAGATTTTGAAAACAAGATTGTTCAAAATGGACATAGAGAGTAGAACACGCGTAAATTTTCTTCAAGGTCTTTCCTCTCTGGTCATCCTGGAAGGATCTAACTAGTTTAACGTTAGGAACAGACCAATCCCTATTAAGCTCTTCCAGGGATAAAGGAGGTAATTAACTCTTTGGCAGGGCTCTGGTTCTTCTTTTCTGCCGGTTAGATTCTTCCAGAATGACAAGTAAAAGAAGAGTAGATGTAATTTGTTGCGCAGATACTAAATTTCTCCTTTTAGTTTAATTAACACCCAGTATAGCAGATTGCTCAAGCGACTTGGTATACCTATTTAGCTTAATAGCTTTCTCCGGAAGAACAGAATATTTTAACTTATTGCCTTTCTTCGTAAAGTGCTTAAAGGATGGGCTCTGTTTACTTTTCTTAAAAGTAGTTTCGGGCCAATGGCTCGC
This sequence comes from Adhaeribacter arboris, assembly GCF_003023845.1. Taxonomy (NCBI): domain Bacteria; kingdom Pseudomonadati; phylum Bacteroidota; class Cytophagia; order Cytophagales; family Hymenobacteraceae; genus Adhaeribacter; species Adhaeribacter arboris. The sequence goes on from NZ_PYFT01000001.1 coordinate 5,990,298, forward strand.
TTGTATAGCCACCAGAAAATGAAAGTCCCGATTAGAATGCCCGCTAAAATCCAGGCAAATTTCGCGTAGTTACTAGGATAAATAGGAGCCTCGTCCCCAATAAAGATAAAATTAGCCCAGTAAATTGGTGACTGTAGCCGCGAATTGGTTTGTTTTTTTAAATAATCCAGCTTGGCCAGGCGTAAGGCTTCGTCTTTAGGTTTTCCCGCTTTTAAATAAGCATGCAGCTGCGTGGTAATGTAAGCCGAAGCCTTATCTTCGGCTTTCCATAAGGTGGTTATAATGCTGGGGCAGCCGGCGTAGGTAAAAGCGCGGGCCAGGCTTATAATTCCTTCTCCTTGCTCTAATTTGCCGCTACCGGTTTCGCAGGCGCTTAACACGGCTAATTTTAACTTACTCAAATCTAAATTATAAATCTCGGGTACAAAAAGCCGGTAATTGCGCAGAGAGTCACCCTGGTAAAAAGCAATATACGATTGCAACGGATTTTGATTGTTGGTTTTGGCGTGAGTTGCCAGATGCAGGATATCGTACTTATTAGCCAAGTCCAATAAACGTTCCTTCGTTGCTTCTGCTCCTACAAATACCTGGTTGCCTACTTTTCTGACTTCATCCGCTGATTCCGGTAAGGGAGTTAAAAGTTCGGTCCGTAAAACTACCGAACTAGAGTTATTTCTGGTACCAAAAGGAGCCATGGCCAACACGGATATTTCGTGCGTATTGGTTGTGTATTCTGAACTAGTGGGTAAAAGCTTGCCCGAGTAAGCGTAGCTGATACTGTTATCCTGAATTAGGTAGCGGATAGTTTTTGCATCAGAAATCAAGGCTTCGAAAGGCAGGTAACTTAGCTCTTTATCGGGTATAATCAATAGCCGGTGTTTGCTGGTGAATAAATCTGCTACCGGCGCTAGTAGCTGTTGGTATAATTGATGCGCTGCCAAGCTTTCCGAAGCATGAAAACCAGGTTCCGGCTGATAAAATGCTTTATACAATACTCGCCAATTTTTCCGGAAAGCCGCAGTGGAGCCAAGTTGTTGGGCTCTGAAACCACGTTGGGTAATAACGAATGCGTATAAGTGGTTCTGGCCAACAAAGTATTCGAGAAAGGTTGTTTGGTTATCTAGTTTTTCCTGAATCTGGCTTACTTTTACGGGTTCCGAATCATATTTAAGTTGGTAATACTGCTGATTCTTTTCGAAATCTTTTACCACTTTTGCCAATTCCATTTCATTTTCCCGAATGCGGTCCAGGTACATTTCTTTGCGGGCCGTGCTGACCGTATCTTCTGCCAATTTTACCTGAAGGGCGGCATTATTACGTTTTAAGCCGGCTTCTTTTTGCAGCAGCTTCTGGCTGATACCCGGAATTTTTTTAATCTTCAAATCCCGTAAATTTTCGGCCAGTAAAGCGGCTTTACTTTGTTCGGCTAAGACAAAAGCAGTTTGCAGGTAGCGGGCTTGCTGGGTTTGCTTAAAAAGTTGAAAAGCGGTGGCGATGGCTTCTTCGTAGGTAGGAGCAACCGAACGATTAAAAAATAATTTAGCTTCATCCGAATCATACCCTTTCCGAATGCGGTCGGCCAATTGAAAAGCCAAATCGTACGTTTGAAGGGAGGCTTCTAAATTACGTATTTTTTGCGTTTTACTATAATACTTCCGAAGGGAACCTGCTTTGTTTTTTAACACTTCAAAAAGTAGCGGGAAGGAAACGGTACGGGTAAAGTCCGAGGGATTGGAATATATATCTGAATTGTTAAAAGTAAAATGCAGGGTTTGCAAAGCGGATTGGTAATATTGTAAGGCAAGGGGATAATTCTTTAATAACTCGTAAACCTGCCCTTTCCCGACCAAAGCAACGGTCAGACCATCGTTTTTATCGCCGTAGTTCGCCAGGCTCATTTGTTGAGCTTTATTAAAATAGGCTAGAGCTTTAGCGGAATTTTGGGATTTATAGTAAACATTTCCCCAGTTATTATATAAATCAATTTGCTCGCCGATAGCATCCAGGCTGGCATCCTTCGTAGCCTGGGTAATTTTAATTTTTGCCAGGTACGTTTTAGCGCTATCCAGTTGATTTGATTGTAAATACGTAAGGGCAATATTCTGGTATAATAAATTAGGCAGAATGCTATACCGGATTAAACCCTTTATTTTTTGAAGCGCGGGTTGATAAAGTCCGAGCTTGCGGTAAGCCGTAGCAATATTATTACTGTACATCACGTACCGATAAGCCTCGTATTCATTTAGTTCGTGAAACGACTTGCCATCCGGATTTAAATTTTTTAGTACTTTTTCGTAATAATTGGTGCTCTGGGCATAATTACCCAATAAATAATACAAGTTACCCATGCCATTGTAAAAGCGCAAAGCCTGGGGAGGTTTAGGGTATTTCGCTAATAAATTTTCGGCATTTTTGTAATAAGTATACGCCGAATCATAATAATTCAAATGAATAAAATTTTCGGCAATTAAGGTATAAGGATAAAAGTTGCTGGAGTCTTTCTGAGGAGAAATTTTCTGTTGGCAGGCAATAGATTCTTTATAATTTTTAATGGCCTGTTTAAAGTTGCTCCTGGTTTGTTGGATTATCCCAAGGCCAATACAAGCATCTACCAAATTGGTATCTGCGGGCTTACCTACGTAAATAGATTTTACCTGCTGATATTTTTGAAAAGCTAAATCATAGTTGCCTTGAATAAATAATAAAGTCGAAGCTTCCTGGCACAACTGTTCCGCTTGGGGCTGATCCGTACTCTTTTGGGCAAAACTACTTCCGGCAAACAGGAAAAGTGCGGAAAATAAAACCACTCCCATTGTTTTTACTACCCGTAATTGGTTCATACTATTTTTTAGGTAGAATTTTTATAAAAGTATTTCGTACGGAAAGAATTTTCTAAACGAATTGTTCTGACACAATTAGCAGCACCGTTGCGCAATGAAGCCGGTACTGAAACGGGGAAGTACGTTCTGAAAATGAAGAAACTACACGCGGCCGCAACAAAGGAATGATTTAAAAATGCTGCTCTTGCCCGAAAGTATTTTGGGGAAGAATGATTCTTCCCGATTACCTTCTGATGCAGATTTCCGGCGGAATTAACGGGTGATTCGAGTCCTTGGCACGAGCCATTAAAAAGAAAAAGGAAGAAAAAGTAGCCAATAAAGCAATTAAAACTTCCCAGGAAGTGTCAGGTAAAGAAGTTAGACCTAAACTTAATAATAAAGGTAAACCTTGCTGGTAAATAGAATTGTTTTGTTGCCGGATACGTACCTTCAGTTCTTCGGGTATATCGGCTTCGGTATCATAAAAATGAATCCTGATTTTTGATTTATTAAGCACTTCTTTTCCCGGGCCGCTGAATAACCGGTAAAAAATAGTAAAATCTTTGCTTACTCCATTTTCCGGGAATCTATCGTTGGGATTATTGGGGTCTTGCCGGAACCCTAAGGCCCCCGACTCAATGGTTTTTCTTAAGTCAATGGTACCCGTTTTAGGATCCAATAGTAATCCGAGTAAATCGGCGGTGGGCTTTTGGTTCGGTTCCGGATAAATTCCAAATTCACCGGCAGGCGCTGGCCTGGCCGGAACTTTATCCGAACGAACTTCTTCTTCCGGACTGGTACTACCGAAGTAAAAGGGCGAAATAATCAGCGCTTCCGGGGGAGATTCCGTTAAGGAGAAAATTCCGCCTTCGTACCCAATGCCACTAATTACCACGTGGGTGCGCGCCACACAATCGCGGCCGCACGGCGAAAATTCCACGGTATACCGCACGCCGGCGTCGCTATCGTTAACATCAATTTCGCCGGTACGCGGGTCAATGTTTAATCCTCCCGGGTAAGCATTAAAAAATCCAGGACCATCAGAGCTGATTTTGGGTAAAACCCGGTTTGGTTCTTCCGGTTTTTTATAGAAAACCGGCTCTTTGTAGGCATTGAGGTATTTACTTCTGTAAGCAATTTTATATTGTATGCGGTATTCGGGGCAGGAGGGACTTTCTTCCCATAAACGATCACTATCCCGGCCGTAGCGGGTTTTACTGGCACTTTCTACCTTATCCATAGTTTTGGTTCTAAGTTTTGCGAGTAAGCTTCAGATTAGTAATAAATTCTGGGATACTGTTTCATTAGGTTAACTACTGTTTGAGCCAAGGCACCTGATTCGAATAAAGGTAGATTATTTAGCAACTTAAATCAATACTTATTTTTCAGTATTTTATGGAGTAGAGAATAGGGGACAATTTTTATGCTTTAATTTTTTAATTCCTTGTTATCTAATTATTTATCGGCAGTTAAATAGTGGTTTGGCCGGCTGGGGTAAGTAGCAGATTATAGTTAAAAATAGTATTCCGATCGAAGTAGATGTAGCTTGTCCTCACCTAACTTTACAAACTTGTTTTCTTCCCGACGGCTAAGCTTTTAGCATACAATTTCTTCTCTTAGTTGTCTTAAATTAAGGCCAAACTTCGGTCTGAAGTTTACCGGTATATTTTTCCGAAAATTTCTCTTCCCTTTCCTGTTGACCTTTCTTTGCTGCGGTAATCAACTCTTGAATGCTACCGGCCGGCCAGTATTTCTAAAATCATTTTTAAACCATTTAAGATTTATGTCATGAAAATGTACAAACTTATTCCCTGCCCGGGGCATGAAAGCAGCAGAAAATGGTGGCACTTCCTTTTTAAGAGCTATCCGCATCCGTTAGCTTGGGTTTATGCCAGCAAAACTAAATTTTTTGTGTTACTGGTTCTTAGTGTAGTAGCACTAATTAGTCCCGCTATGGCTCAGATAGGTGATATTAATCAATCTGCCTTAGCCCCTCTCCTGCAACCTTCCAGCCGATATACTTTTTTAAAATTCAGACAAGGGGTACAACTAGCCCCCCAAGAATTGTTTAAATCTTACGCAACGGTATTTGGCCTCACAGAAAACGATGTAATGACTTTGCAAAAATCGGATAGCGATAAGTTAGGTTTTACTCATTACCGGTTTCAACAAGTTTACAAGCAAATACCCGTGGAAGGAGGAGAGTTTATTGTCCACCAAAAAGGAGGCGAACTAACTACCGCCAATGGCCGGATAGTGCCTAAGTTAAACGCCGAAACAGGAAATTATATCCCCGCTGATGCCGCTTTAAATTATGCGTTGCGGTATATAAATGCCAAACGCTACAAATGGCAACTCGATCGAAGATTATATCCGAAGCCTATCTTAGTGTTTACGCCCGTAAATGTAGAAAATGGTAAAAACTTTAACCTGGCGGCTACTAATTACCGGTTAGCTTATAAAATGGATATTTACGCGGCCGTTCCAATTAGTCATAATCGGGTATATGTAGACGCCTATTCTGGGGAGATTATTAGAAGTATGAGCCTTATTCAGAATTGCACCAATGCCACCGCGGCTACTTTATACAATGGCAATCAAACTATTCAAACCGAACTAACCGCCATGGGTAATTACCGCCTGTTCGATAATTGCCGGAGCGATGGCGCCTGCGGCGATGTGGGTGGCACCATACGGACCCGTTCTGTGCTTTCAGGAGATTTAACCAATGGCACTACTAATTGGACGGGGGTAGGAGCCAGTGCGCACTGGGCCATTGAAAAAACGTACGATTACTATAATTGTACTTTCGGGCGGCAAAGCTACGATGGCGCCAATGCGGTAATTAACGCCTTTATCAATGACAATGCCTTTGGTCGGGATAATGCCTTTTGGGATCCGGGTACAAATGACATGCATTTCGGAGATGGAGGGGGTGGTGCTACTACCGGCGCGATTGTGTCCTTAGATGTGGTGGGGCACGAACTAACCCACGGCTTTACTCAATATACGGCTGGTCTGGTTTATTCTAATGAATCGGGTGCCTTAAACGAATCGTATAGCGATATTTTTGGTACGGCGGTAGAATACTACGGCCAAGGCGGTACCGGCGATTATGATATTGCGGAAGATATGTGGATTCCGGGCGGAAAATTGCGCTCTATGTCTAACCCGAATGACAAAAACCAACCCGATACTTACTTAGGAACTAACTGGTATACCGGCGTTTTAGACAATGGCGGCGTACATACCAACTCCGGGGTCCAGAATTTCTGGTTTTATCTGTTAAGCGAAGGCGGAACCGGTACCAACGATATTGGCGATTCCTATAACGTAACCGGAATCGGCCGGGACAATGCACTCGCTATTTCTTATCAGGCCTTAACTTATTACATGAACAGTATGGATCAGTATATCGATTCGCGTTATGCTACTATCCAGGCCGCCGAAGACTTATTTGGTGCTTGTTCCCCCGAATCGTATCAGGTGGCAAATGCCTGGTACGCAGTAGGTGTGGGCGGACCTGTAGGCGATTTGTGGTCGAAAGACCGGCCGGACGATACCGGCGATGAACCCAACAATATATCTTCGTTTATGTGGGGCAGCGAGGATATTTGGGTTAGAAGACAAAATGATGGCCTGACAAACCAAGTACACCAAAATCCCGAATACCGGGATCCAGCTTTGGGCGTTCCTAATTATGTATACGTTCGGGTTAGAAACCGGAGTTGTACCAGTCCCGGCAGCGGTAACGTAAATCTGTATTGGGCGAAAGCTTCTACCGGGCTCAGTTGGCCCTCTCCCTGGACAGGAGCCGTAATCGGTGGTTTGCAGATGGGCAATCCTATTGCTACTCTTCCTACCGGTTCCATTGCGGCCAGCGGGGAAACTATCCTGGAATTTGCCTGGTACCCGCCTAACCCAGCCGATTACAGTGGTGCTTTCGGCCTCGATTTTTCGCACTTCTGCTTATTATCGCGCATCGAAACTTCTGCTACCGCGCCTTACGGCATGACTTTCCCCGAAAATGCGGATTTGAACCTGAATGTTAAGAAAAACAACAACATTGCCTGGAAAAACATTACGGTGGTGGATGAGGCAGCCGGCGGTGGTTTAACCGCCGCGGTAGCCATTGGCAATTACCTGGAGCAAGAGCGTTTACGGACCAAATTAGTGTTCAGCATTCCCAAAGAAGAAAAATCGCCTTTTACCGACATTGGCGTAGTACGGGTTGCTTTGGGCGATAAATTATATAAAAAATGGTTAGAAGGCGATAGAGTAGGCGAAGGGATAAAGGTGAACAACCGAGGCGAAATTTACCTTTCTCAACCTACCGCTTGGATTGGCAATATAATACTTAGTCCGCAGGAGGTGTATGGCATTAAATTGTTGTTTGATGTAAAAGAAAAACCATTGCAAGACAGCATCTTCCGTTTTGATGTAACACAGTACCGGACCGAGGGGCAAAGGGATTCTTTAGTAGGAGGAGAGCGGTTTGAAATTAATACGAATGCTCTTTTACGACGGGGAAAATATCAAAAGCAAGTTAGCCGCCAACAGGCAAGTAGCCAGAAAGCTCCTGAACCAGTGGTAAATTTACCTCTGAAAAATGAAATTTCAACAAAAGCTTTCCCTAATCCAACCAGCGCTTCGGCTACTATCCAGTTTTATCTGCCTAAAGCCGGGAATGTAGAACTGAGTATTTATAATGCCATTGGTAATAAAGTGACCACGTTGGTGAATGGGCAACAAGACGCAGGCTATCATGAAGTTTTGTTTCAAACCGATAAGTTACCCAAAGGAATTTACTTCTACCGGCTCCATGCTTTAGGTACTAACCTGGTTAAAAGAATACTGCTAACTAAGTAAATAGTAGCGGACGTAAACATAAAAACCGCGGGTACTTATAAAGCACCCGCGGTTTTTATATTTACGTCCGAAAAAATCTTAAACTCTCTAATGTATTGCTCCTTCTACTAACATCGGCAAATTAGGAGTATCTAAAGCTAAATTATCACTTGCAAAAACGTTTCCGGTAGTCGCCGGCTTTGTCTACGCCCAGTTCTTCGGCTTTGGCCCAATCCCGGCAAGCATCTTGGTCTTGCTTTAAAGTTTTATTTATCAGGGCCCGGTTAAAATAAGCTTCGGGTAAATCCCTGTCGTAGTTTAAAGCTTTATTGTAATCTTCGAGGGCTTCGCGGTAGGCTTTTACCCGGAACTTGGCATTGGCCCGGTTTTGATAGGCTACGGCATAGTCCGGTTTAAAAAGAATAGCTTTGGTATAATCGTTTACGGCTCCCGCATGGTCTTTTAATTTGGCTTTGCAAATTCCTCGGTTGTTATAAGCGTTCGCATACTCATTATCTAGAGTAATAGCTTGGGTATAACTTGCAACAGCTTCTTTTAAATTATTTTGTTGCATGAGCGCGTCCCCCAAAAATTTATAGGTTTCGGCATCGTATTTATTTAAAATGGTCGCCTGATTTAAATCGGATAAAGCATTCTCAAAATCTTTTAGTTCGTAGCGCGCTATTCCACGACGTTTATACGGTTCAGCATTGTTAGATTTTAAATTAATGGCTTTACTCCACTCCTCTATTGCTCCCTGGTAATCCTTAGCCTGAAATTTTGTGGTAGCTTGGCGGGAATAATATTTATAATTACGGTGCGTACAGGCAGTAAACAGAACAGTAACCAGAAAAAAAGTTAAAAAGTATTTCATATAAAAATAGAGGAATTCAAAAATATAAGCCAACAAAATGCAACATCGGCTGTTATTCTTTCAAAGAGAAATTTTCGTGCCAGCGTCAGAAAAGATCCGGATTTTACTCGTCCATAACTCCCGTAGTAGCAGTACTCCTTTTCCTTAATAGGAGTTCGTTAAAATTTGGAGCTCCCCTGTATTTTTTTCATTTCTCCTGGATTTTGTACGGGTAAATATCCATTTGGGAAATACAGATTATAGCCTAACTTTGCGCCACTCAACAAGAAAAATAATTCCATAAATATGGCATCAGCATACGATTTGATAGTAATTGGCAGCGGACCGGGTGGTTACGTAGCCGCTATCCGTGCCTCACAACTCGGCCTGAAAGTAGGGGTAGTAGAAAGAGCAGAACTGGGGGGATTTGCTTAAACTGGGGTTGTATTCCCACGAAGGCTTTGCTCAAAAGCGCCCAGGTATTTGAATATATTAAGCATGCGCAAGATTACGGGATTAACGTAGGCGAGTCTGCTCCCGATTTTGGGGCGGTAGTTACCCGTAGCCGGGGGGTAGCCAATGGCATGAGTAAAGGCATTCAGTTCTTGTTCCGGAAAAATAAAATTGATCATATCGCCGGTTTCGGCAAATTGCTGGGCAACAAAAAAGTAGAAGTAACTACTGCCGAAGGCAAAAAAGAAACCTACGAAGCACCGCACATTATTGTAGCTACCGGCGCCCGCTCGCGCGAGTTACCTAACCTGCCCATCGACGGTAAAAAAATTGTAGGATATCGCCAAGCCATGGTTTTAGATAAAATGCCTAAATCCATGGTGGTAGTTGGGTCTGGCGCCATTGGGGTGGAGTTCGCGTATTTTTACAATGCCATGGGCACCAAAGTTACCATTGTGGAATACATGCCGAATGTAGTGCCCGTAGAAGACGAAGAAGTATCAAAACAACTCGAAAAATCTTTCAAAAAATCGGGTATTGATATTTTAACCAATTCCTCGGTAGAAGCGGTTGATACCAGCGGCGAAGGTTGCGTGGTAAAAATTAAAACGGCCAAAGGCGAAGAAACCATTACCTGCGAGGTTGTTTTGTCGGCGGTAGGAGTGGCCACTAACCTGGAAGGTATTGGCTTAGAAGAAACTGGCGTAAAAGTAGAAAAAGGCCGGGTACTAGTAGATGAGTTTTACCGCACCAACGTACCGGGTATTTATGCCATCGGCGATATTGTAATGGGACCGGCCCTGGCGCACGTAGCTTCGGCGGAAGGAATTATTTGCGTGGAGAAAATAGCCGGGCACCATCCCGAACCGCTTAATTACAAAAACCTGCCGGGTTGTACCTATTGCTCCCCGGAAATTGCTTCGGTAGGTTTAACCGAAAAACAAGCCCGCGAACAAGGCCTAGACATTAAGGTCGGTAAATTCCCTTTCTCGGCCTCGGGTAAAGCCAGCGCCGGCGGGGTGAAAGAAGGTTTTGTGAAAGTAATTTTTGATGCTAAATACGGCGAGTGGTTAGGCGCGCACATGATCGGGGCCAACGTTACCGAAATGATTGCTGAGGTAGTAGTAGCTCGCAAACTGGAAACTACCGGACACGAGATAATCAAATCGGTTCATCCACACCCTACCATGTCCGAAGCCGTGATGGAAGCCGCTGCCGCCGCTTACGACGAAGTAATTCACTTGTGAGTTGCAGGTTGCAAATTACTCGTTGCAAGTTTTTAGATAAAAAGGCTGAGGGAGAAATCCTTCAGCTTTTTTATTTTATACGTAAATCTACAGATGGTTGAAGGTAAGATAGCAGGATAAATACTGTTAAAACATTCTGGCTATAGTTTGGTTCTCTTTACCTTAATTATAATTTATATAACTTTAGGAGGAGCCACCAAAAACAAATTAAGTAAGCAGAAAGAGTATGAAAACGGATACCATGTTAAAAGATAATACTTTACTAGGTAAAACCATTGTTGTTACCGGGGGTGGCACAGGGCTGGGTAAATCTATGACTCAAGTTTTTCTGCAACTGGGGGCTCAGGTGGTCATTACTAGCCGCAAACTGCCGGTACTGGAACAAACCGCCGCTGAATTACACGAAAGTACGGGCGGTACTATTTTACCCATTGCCTGCGATGTGCGTGATTACAGTGCCGTAGAGGCGATGCTGCAAACGGCAGGGGAAAAACTTGGCCCGGTTAACGTTTTAATTAATAATGCGGCCGGTAACTTTATCAGCCCCACGGAACGGCTCAGCCCGAAAGCATTTGACGTAGTAACGGATATTGTTTTAAAAGGCAGTTATAATACTACTTTGGCACTGGGCAAAAAGTGGATTGCGGAACAACTACCGGGTACTATTTTAAATATTGTAACTACCTATGCCTGGACCGGTTCCGGATACGTAGTTCCCTCGGCTTGCGCGAAAGCTGGGGTATTAGCTCTTACCCGTTCGTTAGCCGTAGAATGGGCCAAATACGGCATTCGTTCCAACGCTATTGCGCCGGGACCTTTTCCCACCGAAGGAGCTTTCAGCCGCCTTTTCCCTGGTTCCTTGGGTGATATTCTGGATCCGGTAAAGCGCATACCTCTTAACCGTTTAGGTGAACCGGCCGAATTAGCCAACTTAGCCGCTTACTTAATTTCCGATTATGCCTCTTTTGTAAACGGCGAAGTGGTTACTATAGACGGGGGCGAGTGGCTCAACGGAGCCGGCGAATTCAACCATTTCGACGAGATACCCTCTGAACTTTGGGATAGTTTAGAACAGCAACGCCGGAAGAAAGAATAGTTTTAGTCCATAGTCGATAGTCGATAGTCGATAGTCCATAGAAATTATAGGGCTGACCGGATAGTTTATTAAAAGCGCAGTTTCTATTTTTTTCTATTTTCCTGTTTACTATTTTTTAGTACCGCCAAATTCAGAAATCACCCGTAGACAAACCGGTTTGGGCACTTGGGCCGAAAAACCGGTGGAAGTTAGCTGGCCGGTACCTGGATCAATGCGGAAGGTAAAAATATCGTCGGAACGCTCGTTGGCAACTAATAAAATTTTGCCCGATGGATCAATAGCAAAATTGCGGGGCCAATTGCCCTGCGTGCTCACGTGCTGCACCGGCGTAAGTTGGCCGGTGGCCGGATTAATACCAAAAACGGCTACGCTATTATGTCCCCGGTTAGAACCATAGAGGAATTTGCCATCCGGTGAAACGTGCACATCCGCGCAATAACTTTCACCGGTAAAATCGGCGGGTAAAGTAGAAAGAGCCTGAATTTCGGTAAAGGTACCTTGACTGGCATTGTAAGCTAAGGCAATAATAGTAGAGTTAAGCTCGCAAATTAAAAATGCAAATTGCCCGTTCGGGTGAAAAGTAAGGTGTCGCGGTCCGGCACCCGGTTTGGTTTGAAAAGCAGGTTGGGCGGCCCGGGTAAGCTTGGCTGTTTTTGTATCCAGACGATAACCGAGTACCTGATCCAGACCTAAATCTACCGCAAAAATAAAGTTGTTTTTAGGGTCGGAGATAATACAGTGCGCGTGCGGTCCGGTTTGGCGATTGGATACGCTGCTGCCCTGGTGTTGCTCATTGCCTACTGCTTTTTTTAAGGAGCCGTTGGCCTGAATAGGCAAGGAGATTACATTACCGCCTCCGTAATTAGCCGCTAAAGCCACTTTTTCCGTTTTATCTAAAGAAATATAACACGGCGATGTACCTTCGGAAGCTTGTTGGTTCAGGAGAGTAAGCTGTCCTGTACCCGGATCTACCGCAAAGGCGCTAACTGCCCCACTTTTAGCATTGTTATAATTTCCAATTTCGTTAACCGTATACAGGTATTTCTGCTTTGAATCTAAGGTCAGAAACGAGGGACTTTCGCCCCCTTTCACGGCCAGTAAACGCGTTAACTCACCGGTTTCGACATTTAGGCGATAACCAAAAATGCTGTCCTGGTCGGGTTTGGCATAAGTACCTACGTATACAAAATAAGAAGAAGCTTTTTGAGCAGCTTTCCCGCTGGCACAGGCTTGTAAAAACCAAGGCAGACCGGCTAAACCTAAACTGGTTTTTTTTAAGAAATTTCGGCGCGAAGTAGGGAAGAGAGTCATACGGTTAAACCTTTTGGTCGCTCTAATTACTCAAATTTACCATTATCACCAAAAAGCGCCCGCCTTCATTGAAAAATTTTTAGGAAGCAATTCCCAAAGGAAGCCCAACCTCAATCAGCTATTGCTTCTATTTTCCTGAATCCGAGTACGTTGCTCAATTTAAGGCTATTCTCAAAAAGATGAAGATTAAGCGCAAGTTTGGATACTAGCAGCTAAGCGCAAGTTAGCTTACTTCTAAAATTAGCTTACCAATGTGTTGGCTGCTTTCCATTAGGGTATGGGCTTGGGCTGCTTCCGCAAGGGGAAGTACCTGGTGAATTACCGGCTTAAATTTTTGACTTTCCAGTAAGGGCCAAACATGTTTTTCAATTTCGGCGGCTAACGCTGCTTTAAAATTTGCGTCGCGTGGACGCAAAGTACTGCCCGTTATGGTTAAGCGCCGGCGCATTAAATCCAAAGCATTAAATTCTGCCTCTTGGCCTAACATTGCATTGATAAATACCAGCCGGCCATCGGGTTTTAAAAGCTGAATATTTTTAGGCGTATACGGGCCGCCAATCATATCCAGAATAACATCCACCCCGTCGGTAGCTAAAACTTCGGCAAAATCTTGGGTTTTATAATTGATTGCTTTTTCTGCCCCTAGCTTTTTGCAGACGGCACATTTTTCCGGATTGCCGGCGGTGGTAAATACCCGTGCTCCATGAGCTTTGGCTAACTGAATGGCCGTAATGCCAATGCCACTCGTGCCACCGTGTACCAAAAAAGTTTCGTTGGGTTGCAGTTGGCCGCGCTGAAATACATTGTGCCACACCGTAAAAACAGTCTCGGGTAAAGAAGCAGCTTCGGCGAAAGACCAGTTAGCGGGTAAAGGCAAACAATGGCGCGCATCCACTACTACCAATTCGGCATAGCCTCCGCCCCCCAATAGGGCACAAACCGCCTGACCCGGTTGCCAGCGGCTCACTTCTGATCCGCACTGGGTAATTATTCCGGCTACTTCCAACCCCGGAATATCGGCCGGTACTCCCAGTGGCGACGGATAGCCCCCTTTACGCTGAAAAACATCGGGCCGGTTTATTCCGGCGGCTTTTACCTGAATTAAAACTTCGTGTGGCGCCGGAGTGGGCGTAGGTCTATCCTGGAGCTGTAAAACGTCAGGTGCACCGGGTTGGGTAATAACAATGGCTTTCATAAGTGCGACATATAGTTTAAAGAACGTATACTCCAAGCGCAAAAATTAGGTAGGCTTTTTAAGTTTTTAAGTTGCAATATCCGGTAGCCCATATCCCATTAAATTTCTAAGTAACTAAATATTTTTCCTTTAAGATACAATGGGCAAAATGGTATTTTCCGGAGAAAAGCTTTATGATTTACGGTATGTGTGTTTCTTTCTTTTAAAACTGACTTTTATTAAGCATCATTCAGGTAAAAATTACGTTTATTCGTACCATTAAAAATATACTCACTGGCTGGTACAAGTAAATTATAGCCGCCGGAGTATACTTGTCATGCCTTTATGAAAAAGAAAATCTTAATAACGGGTTCCAATGGGTTGCTCGGTCAGAAGTTGGTAGAATTGCTTTTACCCAACCCCAATGTCGAATTAATTGCCACTTCCCGGGGCGAGAATAAATTGGCGGGTATTTTTCCGGAATTATTTTTTGTTTCGTTAGATGTTACCAATCCGATAGAAGTAGAAGAAGTAATGGCGGCACATCAGCCCACGCATATCATTCACACGGCGGCGATGACCAACGTGGATGAGTGCGAAATAAACCAGGATGCCTGCTGGAAGCTGAATGTAGATGCGGTAGAATTCCTGGTTAAAGCGACCGAAAAAAATAAGATCCACCTGATTCATTTATCCACCGACTTTATTTTTGATGGTTTGTCCGGGCCTTACGACGAAGAAGCAGTGGCCAACCCCATTAGTTATTACGGCCAGAGTAAGTTGGCCGCCGAAGAGTTGGTGAAACAAAGTGCGGGCCGCTGGGCCATTGTACGTACCGTATTGGTATACGGAATTGTGCACGATTACGGCCGCTCTAACATTGTACTGTGGGTAAAAAACAGCTTGGAAAATCAGAAACCTATTAAAGTAGTGGATGATCAGTTCCGAACCCCGACCTTGGCCGAGGATTTAGCTCTGGGTTGCTGGCTAATTGCGGAACGCGATGCAGAAGGTATTTTTAATATTTCGAGTAAAGAAATTCTGACGCCTTATGCTATGGCATTGCAGGTAGCCGATTATTTTAAATTAGATGCTTCTTACATTACCCGCGCCGATGCGGCCAGCTTTACTCAAACGGCTAAGCGACCCGCCCGAACCGGATTTATAATTACCAAAGCCGAAAAGCAGTTAGACTTTCGCCCCCATAGTTTTTCGGAAGGTATTGCGGTTGTAGCTAGTCAGCTTTAGAAGGAGCAAAGACCAGCCTTATTTTGGTAATCCGGGAGTAAAAGTATGGTTACTCTTAAGTTTTCTGCTCTTCTAATAGTTTTGAATGGGGCATTCCTTAAAGATGCAAAAATGCACGTGTATGTTCGAACTAAAATAATCTTCCTCCCTTTTATTAGGAATGCCTATAGTTTTACCAAAAAGTTTTAAAATTGTGGGCGAGGGCTGTTGAAGCAAGGGTAAAAGTAATGGTAGTAAAAACAGATGAATTGGTTAATGAAAAGCTTTAAACGCTGGATTCGTAATTATTTTCATTTTAATCAACGCGAAACCAACGGCTTTATTTTTCTTTTATTAGTTCTCGCGTTGGTGGCTGTTCTTCCTTACTTATGGAAAACAACCAATGCTACCTATGATCCCGGGCCCGATCGGCAAATTTTGGATAGCCTGGCGGCGCAATTGAAGACTAGCCCTTACCAGCCTTACGGGCCAAAAAAACAAATAGCAAGTGCTAAACCTATTCCGGCGGAATTATTACATCCCTTTGATCCAAATAAATTGAATCAAAAGCAATGGGAACAATTGGGTTTACCGGCTTTCGTGGCTAAACGCCTGCTTACCTACCGCGATAAAGCCCATGGTTTTACCTATAAAGAACAAATTCAACGTGTTTACGGGTTTCCGCCCGAATTATATGCGCAATTAGAACCTTATATCAACTTACCGGTTACTAATAATTCCCGTTCCTACGCGAATACCGAGTCGAAAAACGAACCATCGTATTCAAAGTATCCGGAAAATACAAAGCCCAGGTATACCCGTAAATCTAATTTTTTAGCACCTTTTGATATTAATGCCGCCGATACCATTCAGTTGAAAAAGCTGCGAGGCATTGGTTCGAAATTAGCTGCCCGTATTATTAAATTTCGGGATAAATTAGGTGGTTTCGAGAACCTGGAACAACTGCGCGAGGTGTATGGCTTACCGCCCGAAATGGTGGATAGCCTACGGAAATATTCTTTCGTAGATAAAAGTTTTCAGGCAAATAAAGTTAACGTAAATGCGGCTACCTTAGCTCAATTACAGCAACACCCGTACTTGGGTTATAAACTAGCCCGGCATATTGTGGCTTACCGCACGCAGCACGGCCCTTTCTCTTCCCTCGACGATCTCCGCAACATTAAAACCCTGGACGAAGCTACTTATCAAAAAATTAAACCTTACCTCGCCTTGTAGCTTGATTTTATTAATTCCCGGAACGTAAATAAAGTAATCTGCAAAAAAAATCCTTTGAACGCTAACTAAGTTTTACTTTAAACGATGTGAGTTGCCACTTTTTTAGAAGTTCTAAAAAAAGAAGAAGTTGTAAGACGTGCAAGGTTATGTATTAGTAAACTGAGATCAACTGACACCAGTTTGGCTGTGGAGGGCCTTCTAAGGTTCCGGTGCGCAAGCATTCCGACGTTAGGAGGAAGGAAAGGAAGCTTAGACCAGCCCGGAAGAGCCAAACGAGGCCTGCCGGCCATGAGGCAAACGGGTTACGGTTCAAACTAGATAGCACCGCCACCCGGAGACGGGAACCGGCTCCGCAGTTAAGGTATCAAAGTGAAAAATAATATTATTGTATTAAAATGAATGAATAAGTTAAATCCTTTATGCTGCTGGAAAAATTATTTACCGTTTATGTATTTTTTCAAACGCTGTTGTGCGGCTGCTCCGCCGACCGTCGGCATGCGGGATTTCAGGTAAAGGAAATGCCTTTTACCATCCGGGAAATTGGCAAAATGAATAAACGGCAAGTAAAAGAAAGCTCAGGTTTAGAACTTACTCCCGACGAAGCTGCCTTTTGGACCCACTCCGACAGCGGCAATCCCGCCCAACTGTATCAGGTGAGTGCCGCCGGAAAATGGCTGAAAACCGTTGATATTCCGAACACTACTAACCTAGATTGGGAAGATTTAACGAAAGATGATAAAGATTACCTGTATATTGGAGATTTTGGTAATAATTTAAATTCTCGGAAAAACCTGCGCATTTTCCGGGTAAAAGAAAAGGATGTTACCCAGCTGGATACTATTTCTTTTACGTACGCCGACCAAAAATCCTTTCCGCCAGCTAGAAAGGATTGGACGTTTAATTGTGAAGCATTCTTTTACTACCAAGACAGCTTATACCTGTTCTCTAAAAACCGGAACACCCGCCATACAGTAAAGCTATACAAAATACCGGCCCAGCCTGGTTCTTACGTGGCCAAAGTAGTAGACAGTTTAGTTATTGATTCGCGCATAACTGCCGCCGATATCAGCCCGGATGGCCAGACAGTTGCCTTGCTTGGCTATGGTAATTTGTATCTTTTTAAAACCAATAAAGGGCTTAAATTCTTTTCCGGTGAAAAATACTGCCGGGCTATTCCTCAAACGGGTCAGGCCGAAGCCTTAGTTTTTACCAGTAATAATGAATTAATAATCAGCAACGAAGGCGGTAAAATTTTTAAAGTATTTAAAAAGTAAAAGCGGGTAAGAAAATCAATCGGGCGATAGTTTTTTCCAAGCAATCTTTTATTCTGAAGGTAAAAGCAGCTGTTTCATTCGTTGCAAAATAGCACGGTGGAGGATTTATTATAGTGCAATTAACTTTCGATTAATTCAATAACTATCCTTTCTTCTCGTCAGATTTGTGCGTATGGTACTTTATGCGGATATCTTGATTGACTTTGCAAATACTATAAAAGCGGAAAAATTACGGAGAGTGAATGCCGATCTTAATTACCATTTGCTGGTATCGGATGTGCTTGGTATAAGCCTGAACCAAGCTTTTTACTATACCAATATTAATCACGTAAATGTATTAGCTACCAACTCGGCGGGTCAGCAAACATGAATGAACAGCGATTACCACGTAGTTAGTTACGGCACCGATACCTATGCCCGGATAGATTATAATTCCTTTGAATTATATCTGGGTTATAACCATACTTACGCTTACCAAAAAAATCCGCAGGTTAAACTAAATATGCCGTTCAATCCGCAAGATAAGTTCTCGACTACCTTGGCTTACGAAAAAGAGGGCAACTGGCGTACCGGAATAGGGGCCAGTTATAGTGGTAACCAGTATTTATTTAATAATCAAAAAGTAAAAAATTATTTGTTTTGCGGCGGGTATGATAGAGAAGAAATTGGGCAGGAACAGCCTGGTGGTAAACTTCAAGAACATTTTTGAGGTGCGCCAGTCTAAATTTGAAAAGCTAGTAGAAGGCTCCACGGCTGCTCCCCCATTTAAGCCGCTCTGGATGCCCTTAGAAGGCCGGGTACTAAATGTTTCACTTAAAATTTCCCTGTAAAATAATTTAAATTAATAACGCGGTTATTATTTTCCGTTTCGGATGGCTTACAAAAGTTTAAAAGTCAACTTTAGGCAATTACATAATTTTCCGGTTAAAATATATAGCATCCTTCCGGAAACTGTTTACTTTTGGCCTCCATCAGAAAAACAGCCTGTTCATGAATAAGAAAATAGCCGTTCTGCCTGGCGACGGGATTGGTCCCGAAGTAACCACCGTAGCCGTAAATGTTCTGCAAAAAGTAGCCGAAAAATTTAATCATCAATTTACCTTTGAAGAAGGCTTAGTGGGAGCTTGCGCCATTGATGCCACCGGTAATCCCTTTCCGGAGGCAACCTGGCAATTATGCCAATCGGCGGATGCCATATTGTTTGGCGCCATTGGTCACCCGAAATACGACAATGACCCAACCGCAACCGTTCGGCCGGAGCAAGGTTTGCTGGCTATGCGCAAAGCTTTGGGTTTGTTTGCCAATATCCGGCCGGTAAATACATTTAAAACGTTGGCTGATGCTTCGCCGCTCAAACGTGAAATAGTTGAGGACGTTGACTTTGTGGTGTTTCGGGAACTAACCGGTGGCTCTTATTTTGGCGCGAAAGGCCGTTCCGACGACCGCAACAGCGCTTACGATACCTGTACCTACACCAAAGAGGAAATACTACGAATTACCAAACTGGCCTTTGAAGCCGCCGGAAAACGCCGGAAAAAAGTGACCCTCGTCGATAAAGCCAACGTAATGGAAACGTCCCGGCTGTGGCGCGAAGTAGTACAACAATACGCCGGCGATTTTCCGGAAATAGAACTGGAATTAATGTTCGTGGATAATGCGGCAATGGCCCTTATTCAGAATCCGCGCCGGTTTGATGTAATATTAACCGAAAACATGTTCGGAGATATTCTTACCGACGAGGCATCGGTAATTACGGGTTCGTTGGGTATGTTGCCATCGGCATCCGTAGGAAGCCAGGTAGCTTTATACGAACCTATTCACGGTTCGTATCCGCAGGCGGCCGGTAAAAATATTGCCAATCCTATGGCTGCCGTTTTATCGGCGGCAACGTTGCTCGAAACGTCTTTTAATTTAATGGAAGAAGGGAAGGCCATACGAAACGCCGTGGAAGAAGCCTTGGAAAAAGGTTTTGTTACCGTAGATATTAATCCTAGTAATAATTTGGGTACCCGCGAAGTAGGCGAGAAGATTTGCAGCCTTATTTAAAATTTTCTGGCACGCGAACGTTAAAAATTACCCTGAGAAATTGTTTTAACACCTCTTTCTAGCCCTATCCTTCCGGATAGGGCTAGAAAGAGGTGTTAAAACAATTTCTCCCGCAGGAGTAGGGGCGGGGGATGAGGTTATACGTGTCCTCTCGCGAGCCTCCTGCGCGGGAGGAGTATCGTCCGGCCTCCCCGAAATACTTTGGGATTTGCAACTGGCCGGTTGCAATAGGTTTGAGGCTTCGTTCAAAAGATCATCCGTTCGCCTGGCTAGGGGTCTACCCAATAGTAGACACGAGCGGGGACGCTCGCGGTAGCAATTTTTTAAAATTTAATGGCCTTTTCCTGCAAAGAAGGACTTCCTCGGCGCTAGTACCTAAACTTAGCTTGTCTCTCTAACAGATTAAGAAGTAGTAGAAAGTTATTTTTTCGCTTTTTTATTTTGGCTGATTACTTCTTTTTTATTTTCTCGTACATACATTGCTATCAATCTAAATTTTTTCAGGATTTTTCCTTTTATCTATTATGCAGTACATTAATACCACTTGCGGTAAAGAATTTGACCTCGACAGCACCGAAAAAATTATTGAAAAATCTAACAGTTTATTCTCCTACAATATTCATAAACTGAAGTCCGGGGAATACATTATTGCGGAGAAGTTTTATGCTAATCCCTACAATAATCGTTACATCTTACTCAACGATGAACAAATTGAAGCTCTAAAGGATAGTTGAGCTTTACACTTTCGGCCCCGGTTTTACCCGCCAGACAAAGCATAAGGAGTATGCCATCTATTCTACTCGCGTTAATTCTACATTGTGGATGGGATTAATGACCAAGGGCACTTTTTCAATTTTTACGGAACTGGTATCCAGCCCAAACCACTTGTCTTCGGAGGAAGTAAAATCTTTGATGTAGTAATACGCCTGCATAATTAACTTCTCGTCCCAGGGCAAATCATTTTCGATCGATAGATATTTTTCCAGTACCACAAACCGGAAGTCGCCAATCACATTTTGGCGGCTCAAGGATTCGTACCGGCTGGTAATATCTACTTCTTTGTTCTGCACCAGATTCTCTACTACTTTCCGGAAGTATAAGTTAATGCGTTGTTCTACCCGAAAGCCCAAGTTAAAATCTACCCGGATAATATCGTTATCTAAGATATGGTGCACTTTGTATTCCATCGTGTACGGATCATCGGTCGTATTCACGTGTAAAAACCAATAAATATCGGCGCGTTTTGGCCGTTTCTGGAAAATGGAATAAATAATTTTAGATTCAATCTGATTTTTCCGCTCTGCACTGGTCATGTAGATTAAGTGCGTGGAATATTTGGGAATGGACTCGTCTTCGCTTAGTTGCCTTAAAGCATCGATGTATTTGTCTAAACGGACTTCGTCGGTTAAGCGTCGTTTAATATAGAACGACCGCAGCATGATGTACATCACGAATACTAAAACCATCCCGATTAGAACCGTAACCCAACCCCCGTGCGGAAATTTTAATAAATTGGCTACCAGAAACGAAACCTCAATGGCTAAATAAGTGCCTAAAAACAAGGCTATTATTATTTTTGAGAATTTCTTCAGGTAAAGGTAGTAGCTCAATAAAATGGTGGTGGCCAACATAGTTACCGTAATAGCTAAGCCGTAAGCCGCCTCCATATTACTGGACTCCCGGAAATACAAGACAATGCCAATACAGCCCGCCCAAAGCAATTTGTTCACGCTAGGTACAAACAACTGACCTTTTACAATGGTTGGGTACCGTAAACGTACCCGCGGCCAAAGATTAAGCCGGATAGCTTCCCCGATTAAAGTAAATGAACCGGTAATTAAGGCTTGGCTCGCAATAATGGCCGCTAAAGTAGCAATGGTAATACCAATAAGCAGGAACCAATCGGGCATGACGCCATAAAAAGGATTATCGCGTTCGTCTAAGGATTGCCCGATGTGCTGCGTGAGCCAGGCCGCCTGACCAAAATAATTGAGCAGTAAACATAATTTTACAAAAATCCAGCTGATGCGAATGTTTTCCTTGCCGCAGTGGCCCAGATCGGAATACAAAGCTTCGGCTCCGGTAGTACACAAAAACACCGAACCTAACAGCCAAAACCCACCCGGATAAAGAGCGAGTAAGCGATAAGCGTACTGCGGATTAATGGCTTTTAAAACTTCCGGGTGAATTAAGATACTACTCACCCCTAATACGGCCAGCATGGTAAACCAAATTAACATTATCGGACCAAATGCTTTGCCTACTATTTGCGTACCAAAGCTTTGCGCCACAAAGAGCAGCGTTAAAATGGCAATGACAATGGGGATAGTAGGTAGGTGGGGGTAAATAATCCGTAAACCTTCTATAGCCGAAGAAACCGAAATAGGAGGCGTAATAATACCATCGGCTAATAAGGAACTGCCCCCGATAATAGCGGGTATTACCAGCCATTTGGCTTTGCGGCGTACCAAAGTGTATAACGAAAAAATGCCACCTTCCCCGTTGTTATCGGCTTGTAAAGTAAGTATGACGTATTTAATGGTAGTTTGCAAGGTAATCGTCCAGAAGACACAAGAAACCCCACCGTAAATAAGTTCTTGGTTTATCACATTCCCGCCACTCAAAATAATGGCTTTCATTACGTACAAGGGGGAAGTACCTATATCGCCGTAGATAATACCCAAGGCTATCAATAACCCGGCCGTAGATAGCCGGTTGTGCGAGTTATGTTGATTCGACATGCTTGATGTGAAATTCAGAGTGGTAGCTTAAAATAATTCCGCCAAGTAGTTAAATAATACTTTTAGGTAAATTTTAGCAAAGAAACATAATTTATATTGTACTTCTTCTGTTCAAACGGCGTAATCGTGGTTTTGGAAAATAGAACGAAAAAATTACGGCTTCCATTAAATCTCATTCGTAAAAAGTTGGTGTTAAAAATGCGATTATCTTAAATCATTAAATAAAAAAGCCTGATGCGGGATACAACATCAGGCTTTTATTTAAAATAGTAACATAATTATTTTTACCGTAACTGCATATCCGCAATAATCTCGTGAATGCGGCGGGTAAGCTGCGCATCTACGCGGTCGAAGTCGGCTTCGGAAGGTAGTTTTTGCTGCACGCTAAAGTAAAACTTAATTTTGGGTTCGGTGCCGGACGGACGGGCCGAAATTTTAGAACCATCGGCGGTGATAAACTGCAGCACGTTGGAACGCTCCATATCAATGGTATGCTCGGTGTTATTTTCCAGGTTTTTAATTACGCCGGTTTTATAATCCCGGATTTCATGTACCCGGGCGCCATTTATAGTATGCGGCGGATTATCCCGCAGAGCCTGCATCATTTCGGCAATTTCTTGTTGGCCGCGCTGGCCTTTTTTAGTTAAAGAAATTAAATCTTCTTTGTAAAACTTAAACTCTTCGTACATGCTAATCATGAGCTGGTACAAAGTTTTGCCGTGGTCTTTGGCCACCGCCGCCATCTCCGCAATCATGGCGCAGGAAGCAATTGCATCTTTGTCGCGCACAAAATCCCCGATTAAATAACCGTAACTTTCTTCGCCGCCGCCAATAAAAGTTTCTTTGCCTTCCAGGCCCCGGATAACTTCAGCAATGTATTTAAAGCCGGTAAGCGTTTGGTACGATTTAACCCCGTATTTTTCGGCCACCCGGTTCATGAGTTCGGTGGTAACAATGGTGTTGGCAATAAATTCTTTGCCCGTTAATTTACCGGCGTCGTTCCAAGCTTTTACCAAATAATAAATAAGTAAACTGCCGGTTTGGTTACCGTTGAGCAGCACAAACTCACCGTGAATATTTTTTACGCCGATGCCTACGCGGTCGGCATCGGGGTCGGTGGCTAGTACCAAGTCGGCATCTATTTCTTTTGCTTTTTTCAGGGCCAGGCTCATGGCCTCTTTTTCTTCGGGGTTCGGGTAAATTACCGTCGGGAAATTGCCATCCGGCGTAGCTTGTTCTTCCACAATGGTAACATTGGTAAAGCCCATTTTCGCTAAGATGCGAGGCACTAAAGTAATACCCGTGCCGTGCAGCGGCGTATAAACAATTTTTAAATCGTGCTGGCGGTGAATGGCCTCGTGCGAAATAGATAAACCGGCTACCCGGTCCAGGTAGGCTTCATCCACTTCCTCCCCAATTAACTGGATATTTTCTGGCTTCGCCTCAAATTTAATGTCTTCGATAGATGTAATGGCGTTTACCTCGTTAATGATATTTTTATCGTGCGGGGCTACTACCTGGCCGCCATCGTTCCAGTACGCTTTGTAGCCGTTGTATTCTTTAGGATTGTGCGAGGCCGTTAATACCACGCCGCTGTGACAGCCTAAATGCCGGATGGCAAACGAAAGCTCCGGGGTAGGCCGCAGCTCTTGGAAGAAAAATACTTTTATATCATTGGCGCTGAAAACATCGGCCACAATGCGGGCAAACTCCGGACTATTATTGCGGCTGTCGTGGGCAATGGCCACTTTCACCTGCTCGCCGGGAAAAGATTTTTTAAGGTAATTACATAAACCTTGCGTAGCGGCACCCAGCGTATAGCGGTTCATGCGGTTGCTGCCTACGCCCATTAAACCGCGGAGTCCTCCCGTGCCAAATTCCAAATCGCGGTAAAACGCATCGGTGAGCGATTCGTTTTGCGTGCCGGACATTAGTTCCCGAATTTGGGCTTTGGTTACGTCGTCGTAAGGACCGTTCAACCAGGAGTCAATTTTACTTTGGATAGCTGGGTCAATCATAGTTTTTGCGGAAAATTTATTTCGTGGTTATAAATTAAGTATATTTTCAGGTTATAGTGTACGTAAATTCCGGAAATTAATACTTCACAGTAAATAAAAATAAGTAGTACTTAGTTGTTCGTTGTTCGGCACCCAACTAGAAATCAAGAATTAGAACTCATGAAATTATTGGTAAATGGTAAATGTAAAAAGTTACAAATTGCCGCGCCGGGCTTGTTCGCGTTCAATAGCTTCGAACAAAGCTTTAAAATTTCCCTTACCAAAAGATTTAGCGCCTTTCCGTTGAATAATCTCGTAAAACACCGTTGGCCGATCTTCAACGGGTTTGGTAAAAATCTGGAGTAAGTACCCTTCTTCGTCGCGGTCGACGAGGATGTTTAAAGTTTTAATCGCCGCCATTTCTTCTTCGATTTGCCCTACGCGCGGACTTAGGTCTTCGTAATAACTGGCTGGTACTTCCAGAAATTCTACGCCTCGTTTCCGCAATTCGGTTACCGTAAATAAAATATTATCGGTGGCCAAAGCAATATGCTGCACGCCCGGACTGCGGTAAAAATCTAAATATTCTTCAATCTGCGACTTCTTTTTGCCTTTGGCGGGCTCGTTAATCGGGAATTTAATATAGCCGTTGCCGTTCGATACTACCTTCGACATCAGCGCGGAATAATCCGTCGAAATATCGGCATCATCAAAGGTAATTAATAGCTTAAAGCCCATTACTTTTTCGTAGAATTCCACCCACTTGTTCATTTCGCCCCAACCCACGTTTCCTACGCAGTGGTCTACGTATTTCAGGCCAATCGGTGCCAACGGCAGCACACTCCTTTTTTGAATAAAGCCGGGCATAAACGGCCCGCTATAATTCCGGCGTTCGACAAAAGTATGAATGGTTTCGCCGTAGGTGTGAATAGAAGCAATAGTTACCTCGCCAAATTCGTCGCGCAACGTTTGGGGTTCGGCGGCTGCTTCGGCGCCCCGCGCTGTGGTTTCCCGGAAAGATTTCTCGGCATCGTCTACCCACAAAGCCAGCGCTTTTACGCCATCGCCGTGCTGCAAAACGTGCCTGGCAATATCGGAGTCGGGGAGGAGCGAAGTGGTAAGCACCAACCGGATTTTACCTTGTTGCACTACGTAACTGGCCCGGTCGCGTTGCCCGGTTTCCGGACCCGCGTAGGCTTTTAGTTCAAACCCAAATGCCGATTGATAGTAATGAGCCGCTTGTTTGGCATTGCCCACGTAAAATTCTATGTAATCGGTACCGTTTAAAGGCAGAAAATCCGGCGTAGAAAGGGCGTGCATATTTTTAACAGAATTATTTCAGATTTAAATATTTTACGCGTAAAATATTCGACTCGCCGTCGGTAAACCTTCGGAAATGGAAAATTCTTGTTTCAAATTATTTATTATTTACTTGCAATTGCTAATTCATGTTTTAAAATTTGTAGAAATCATAGCAGGTACTCATGAACATTAAGGATTTGAATTCATCCCTCATAACCATTATCCAGAAAAAGCAGGAACTTAGTAAACTCACCTACGACGACGACCGGTACGACGAAATAGAAGAAGAGCTGCACGATTTGGAAGATGATTTTAATGAAAACTTTGGTGATTTCTTAGAAGATATTTTAACCCAGGTACACGATAAAGTTTGTCCGGATACCGATGTATTGCTGCCCACGGCTTATTTACCGACCCAATTAGCCAGCGAGGATAATGCTACTATTTCGGCAAAAGAAGGTGTTTGGGTGGATACCGAAGAGTTCCCGGACCGCGAAGCCCGGCTGGTGTTAGTACCTAACCCCACGCGTTTGGTTTTATCGGTAGGAAAGAACGTGCGAAAAGAAGTTTGGAAAGCTTAAAAAAAACAGGTTTTTAAAACAAAATAATCCGGAATGGTGAAACTGTTCCGGATTTTTTTTTACGGTATTTACTAAAACTTAGCTTATAAATAAAGAGACACCCCTATCAAGATTTTAGCCACTAGACCGGCATCTTATAAATTCTTTACGGCCAGCGTCGCTTATTCTTACCCGGCTGGTTTAAACTAAGAGCGGAAATAAAAGTAAATAGGTCTTTATTATTTTACCGTGGTATAAATTTTCTCCATAAAGCGACCGGCTTTTAGCGGCTAAACAAGAAGAATACCTAACCTTTAGATACTACTAGAAATTCGTTATTCCGCGCTGGACTTTTTGTTCTGAGTGAATGGAATGAATTAGCATCCTACATCCTCTATGGATCTTTCAGGGAACATTCTGATTAAATTATACAGGAATTTAATTGATTTATACTATTGTAAAATTTACAATAAGTAATATATTTGTTAGAGTTGGATTTTAGATATTATTAAAAATAGCAGCTTATTCGATTTAAAATTTAATAAATATTTAAAAAATGAACATACTAGTAGTAAAATTTTCAATATTTATTGACTATTAAAAAACATATTATAAATAACTTCCTCTTCCGTTAGAATATTTAATAAATAAAATATAAAGACAAATTACTACCCGTTTTAGGGTAAGCAGCTTCTAAACTGTCTTCCTGATAGGATGCCGTAAAATTCAAGGATTAGCGCAAAAAAATGGGTTTAGAACCGGAATAATTTCCTTGAAAGTTGAGTAGTACTTCCAATTAGTAAATAAACTTTATTCATTTAAATAATAAGTATATGCGCAAATGTAGACTCTTGTTTTACTTGCTAGTAATTTGGATGGGCGTACTTCAGGCAACTGCCTTAAATGCTCAAACCCGCCAGATTACCGGAACAGTTGTATCGTCTAAAGACCAGAAACCGGTAATTGGAGCAACTGTATTAGTCAAAAATACTCAGAACGGTACTACCACCGACCCGGAAGGCAGGTTCAGTTTAAATGCTCCGGAAAACAGTACGTTGGTAGTTAGTTTCATAGGTTATAACAACCGAGAAATACCAGTAGGCAACCAAACACAGCTAACTATATCTTTAGAGGAAAGTACGCAGGCCCTCGAAGAAGTAGTGGTAACGGCATTAGGTATTAAGCGGGAATCTAAAAAGCTGGGCTATGCCACGGCCACCGTAAACACCGAACAACTTACGACTACCCGCACCACCAACGTGGGTAATAGCCTAGTGGGTAAAGTAGCCGGTTTAAACGTGCAAGCGCCGCCTACCGGGGCGGGTGGTTCTTCTAAAATCCGGATTAGGGGTCAATCTTCTTTCGGAGGGAATAATTCGCCTTTAATTATTGTAAACGGAGTGCCGATTAATAATGCGGCCGGCGGCCGGGCTAATAGTACCAATGCGGGCGCAGGTGAGGAATTTGCCGGTCAGGCCAGAACCGATACCGGTGATGGTTTACAAAGTATTAATCCGGATGATATTGAGTCGATGACCGTATTAAAAGGAGCGGCCGCAGCGGCGCTTTATGGTTTCCGGGCGAAAGATGGGGCTATTATTATTACGACTAAATCTGGCCGCGGCCAAGCAGGCATAGGCATTGAAATTAACTCTAACTTTCAGGCAGATCAGGCTTTAGACTTTACCGATTTTCAGTACGAGTATGGCCAAGGCGAAAATGGCAAACGGCCAACCACCGTAACTGAGGCACGTAGCTCTGGGGTATTTAGCTTCGGAGAAAGATTTGATGGCCAGCCCACTATTGGCCACGACGGGCAACTGCATCCTTATAGTCCGAACAAAGACCGGGTGAAAGATTTCTATCGCACGGGAACTACCTGGAACAATTCGGTTGCTTTATCGGGCGGCAATGATAAAGGAAATTTTCGTTTATCTTTCGCGAACACCGACGCCAACGGGATTATCCCCAATTCTGATTTCCACAAGAAAATTTTAAATTTTAGCCTAAATTATAATTTATCACCCAAGCTTTCGGCCCAATTAAATGCGAACTACTCCAATGAGTATAATAAGAACCCACCCGTAGTAGTTCAGCAGGATTATAATATTAACCAAACAGTATACACCCTGGCCAACAGCATTGATGTGCAGTGGCTGGAAAACGCTTACGTAGATCCTATTACCGGTAACGAAATAAACCCCGCTCGTTTTACCAATCGATCTAATCCCTACTGGACAATTAATAAACGCCTGGAAGAAAATCGCCGCGACCGTATTTTTGGGAATGCTTCGGTTCGTTACCAGTTTGCCCCTTGGCTTTACGCGCAAGGTCGCGTAGGACAGGATTATTTTACCAACCCATATAATGCGAATCGCCCGACCGGTACAGCTTTTTTACCGGGAGCTTCTTCTGGCTTTAACGGCAATTTCTTTCAAAGCGTCAGTACTTTCCGCGAACGTAACCTGGACTTCCTGATAGGGGCAAATCACGAATTTGGCAGTTTTGGAATTGACGCTACTATAGGAGGTAACAGTATGGATCAAAAAGCGGATCGTTTAGGTACTTCGGTTACTAACTTCTACGTTCGCGATCTGTACACTATCGGCAACGGTCAGATTAAAGAACCATCTTATACTTACTCGCACAAACGGGTAAATTCCTTGTACGGTACCATTGATTTCTCTTTTAAGAATTTCTTGTTTTTAAATGTAACCGGCCGTAACGATTGGTTCTCTACCTTAAATCCCAAATCAAATAGCTATCTGTATCCATCGGTTAGCTCCAGCTTTGTATTTAGTCAAGCCTTTTCGACCTTACCTGCCTGGTTGAGTTATGGTAAGTTGCGGGCCGCTTACGCCGAAGTAGGCGGCGATACCGATCCGTATACCAACGTACTTTTCTATTCTATTAACGCCAATCCGTTTACCATTGGTACCAATAACTACGCTTTAGGTAATATCTCCGGCACCATTAGCCCGAACCCCAATTTAAAGCCTTTAAAAGTGAAAGAGGCCGAAGTAGGTTTGGAACTGCGGCTGTTCGACAACCGGATAAACTTAGATTTTGCGGCGTACCGTAAAAATACCGTCGACGAAATTTTAGCCGTAGATATTTCCAATGCCTCCGGCTTTGGTCAAACCCGGGTGAACGTGGGTAAATTACGCAACAAAGGGATAGAAGCGCTCTTAACTTTAAACCCGGTCCGTACCGATGGTTTTAACTGGGAAAGTGCCTTTAACTTTACCATCAACAAAAGTGAAGTTCTGGAATTAGCGCCGGGCCAAACTCGCTTTGATACTGGTACCGGCGAGTTTATAGGTATTGTTTCGCACGAAGTGGGTAAACCATTAGCTTCGGTGCGGGGCTTTGATTATCGCCGCGATGACCAGGGCCGGATAATTACCTCTAATGGCCGTTTCTTACAAGGTAACTTGGTAACTTACGGCAGTGCCGTACCTACGCACACCGGTGGCTGGCTGAATACTTTTAATTTTAAAGGATTCCGGGTGTTTGCCCAAATCGACTTTAAAGCCGGGCATAAACTTGTTTCTAACTCCAATTTTAACTGGTACCGCCACGGCTTACACAAAGAATCATTAGTTGGACGTGATGGTGGTGTAATAATGGATGCGGTAAATCCCGACGGCTCCCCTAATACCATTGCGGTTCCGGCCCAGGATTTTTATACCCTCTACCGGGGTACCAGCGTAGCTACGCCTTTTGTGTACAACGCCAGCTTTGTGCGGTGGCGGACTCTTTCGGTAGGCTATGATTTGTCGCGGTTTGTGAACACTAGCTTTATTAAAGGATTAAACCTGAACGCGTTCGTCAACAACTTATTAATGATTAAAAAATATGTCGACAATCTCGATCCGGAATCGCAGTATTCGGCTTCCGATAATTTAAACGGTTTGGAAACGCACGCGCTTCCAACTACCCGGAGCTACGGTCTGAATATTAATATCAAGATTTAATAACAACTTATTAAAAAGATTTTATGAAGAAATATATATTCTTGGTGCTAGCCGGCTTATTAACGGGAATGAGTGGCTGCGACAAAGATTTTGAAGAAATAAACACCAACCCGGTTCAGGCCATTACTACCGACCCGGTTTACCTGTTTTCCAGTGCACAATTTGGATCCTCTATTGTTACGCATCATTACCAAGGCGAAATTGTGCAGCAGGTAAATACGCCTTTTACCGGGGTAATTGAAGGCGGTAATCACAACGTAGTTATCGAAGCGAATGCGAATGCTATTTATAATTCGTTGTACACCGGTCCGGTCCGGAACTTAGTAGACGCTATTGCTAAAACCCAGGATAATCCTAATTTGTCGAACTTAAACAGCATGGCGCGTATCTGGAAAGCTTATGTTTTTATGATTTTGGTGGATACCTACGGCGATGTGCCTTACTTTGAAGCCGGACAGGCGTTTCTGGGAAGTATTAACCAGCCAAAATACGACAACCAAGAAGCTATTTACGAAGATATCTTAAAAGAACTGGAAGCAGCTACAAATGCCTTAGATCCGGCAAAAGATGTGGTACGGGGAGATTTATTTTACGCCGGTAGTATTCCGCAGTGGAAAAAACTAGGTAATTCGTTGTTGCTGCGCGCCGGAATGCGCTACACGGAGTTAGACGAAGCTAAAGCCACGGCTATTGTGGCCAAAGCCGTTGATCCTACCCGCGGTGGCGTTATGACTTCTAATGCCGACAATGCTCTTATCCGGCATAATCCTACGTATACCAACGGTACTTCGAACCAGTTAACCAGTACCGAACGGCAAAACTTTTTTGTGGGCCAACCTTTTGTTGATTACTTAAAAACAACCAATGATCCCCGGATGCCTTACATTGTGGTGAAATATTCTTTCTCTAGCCAACCAGCTGGGGGCGATATGAACACCAATCCGGCCGATCAAGTTGGAATGCCTTATGGTTATTCAGACGTAACTCTGGTGAACGCACCCGGCTATCCGGATAAGGTAAATGGCACTTTTGCTTATTCGCAATTTCGTCGGAATACCGTTCTGCGGTTAGAGGCACCCGAGCATTTTGTAACCTTCGGCCAAACGCAATTACTTTTAGCTGAAGCAGTAACCCGGGGCTATGCCACCGGCGATGCCAAAGTATATTATGAAACGGGTATTAAGGCGCACATGGATCAGATGAAGGATTACGAGCCGACTATTATTAATATTACTCCTGAGCAGCAACAAGCTTACCTGCAAGGGCCGGAAGTAGCATTCGATCCAGCCAGAGCCCTGGAGCAAATTAATGAGCAATACTGGGTGGCTTCTTTCCGGAATTGGTCGGAGGCGTGGGCGAACTTCCGCCGGACGGGTTATCCGCAATTGCAACCCATTAATTATCCCGGCGAAGATCCATCCATCAAAACTACAAGCGCCGGTGGGTTCATTCGCCGCCTGACTTATCCAGTCCGGGAAGTTTCGGTTAATTCGGCTAATACTCAGGCTGCAGCGACCCGGATGGGAGGCGATAACTTAGGAACGCGTATTTTCTGGGACAAGCTTTAAAAGAAAACCCGCCTGGTTCCGAGTAATAATCAGGCGGGTTTTCTTTTGTTATTACAGGCATCTTGCCAACAGAATTTATTTTGTAATTTTTAAAATGTCTGGATTAAAATCAAATTATCTTCAAAATTGAGCGAATATATTATTGCCTGGTAAAGCAGAATAAACATTCGTGATTTGTATTGGTGGCTGATGAAAAAAGTATTTTCCCTTCTCTTATTAACTTATTTTTTAATTCCTGTTTCTTTTGTTCAAGCCCAGCAAATTTCAAAAGAAGAACTTATTTTTCTTACGCCAGAATGGAAAGGAGAACGCTTTCCGGATGGACGGCCGAAAGTGCCGGATGCTATTCTGAAACGCATGAAAGCGGTGAGTATGGAAGAAGCCTGGGCTACTTTGGGCGGTGCCCAATTCAATTACCAATTAGCGGAAAATTGGCCCATTCGGATTAACCCGGACAGCGTACTGGTGGGTCGCGCTTTTACCACCACCTTTATGCCGTATCGCCCGGATATGTGGAAAGTAATCGACGAACGCGGTAAAAAAGAAGGTCGCCGGAACCAAAACGTGTGGGGGGTGGAGCAATTGCAAAAAGGCGACGTATATGTGGCCGATCAATTTGGATTGCACAAAAACGGCCCCACCATTGGCGACCGCGTAGCCGCCGATATTTACCGCCGATCCGGTAACGGTATTGTATACGATGGGGCCATCCGGGACATTGAAGGGTTAAAAGAGATGGGCCGCTTTACCTCGTACGTAACCAGTTATTCTCCTTCTTATCATAACCCGCGCAGCGATCTAAATACCATGATTATGGGCATTAACAAACCCGTCCGGATCCGGCAGGTAACGGTTATGCCGGGCGATGTGGTATTGGGCAAAGAAGGGGTGGTTATCTTCATTCCGCCGCATCTGGCCGAAACAGTAGTGAAAGCATCCGAAAAAACCCGCTTGGAAGATATGTTTGCCCACATTCGCACCGCCGAAGGAAAATATACCGCTGGCCAAATGGACGCCAGTTGGCCCGTGGAAATTCAGAAAGATTACCTGGCATGGTTAAAAGCCAGCGTGAAAGATAAAAAAATTAAATTACCGGTGGCAAAAGCGCAGGTCGAGGAAATAATAGCCTCCAGTAGTGTCAATAATATCAATTAAACTTTATTTAAAACCCCTAGCAAAAGATTTAATAAAACTACTATGTCAACGAAACAAAATCGCCGCTCCTTTTTAGGTAAGCTTTCCTTAGCGGGCGCCGCGAGTATTCTGGGTGCGCCGGCCCTGGCTTCGGCGGGTACGGGTTTAATTGGGGCCAAAGAAAGAACGTCCCACGCTTCCGCGCCGGCTGATTTAAAAATTACCGAGGTAACTTGTGGTTTTATTAAAGGGGGCCACGATTTAATTGTAAAGATTTCGACGAACCAAGGAATTGTCGGGTGGGGACAAGGGGTAGATGCCGTAGCCGGAACCTACTACATGGTAAAACAAATGGGAGAGCGCTTAAAAGGCCAAAACCCTTTAAATCCTAACCGGCTTCAGGAAGATTTGCGGAAAGGTGCGTTTTTCGGGGGGCTCAATCGGGGGTTTATGTAGCGGTAATGGGCGCTATCGAAACCGCGCTTTGGGATGTTACGGGTAAAGCCTTGGGCGTACCCGTTTACCAATTACTCGGCGGTAAGTTCCGGGATAAAGTGCGGGTATATTGCGATACCGCCTTGTATACCGCCCGTAACCCTACCCCCGATGATTATGCGAAATCGGCGAAAGGCGCCGTAGATAAAGGTTATAATGCCGTTAAGTTTGATATTGATGAAGGCAACGACCCGAACAAATACGACCGGTATAACTGGACGGCTAGTCCGGCCGAGTTAGACCGGATGTACAATTCCATTGCCGCGGTCCGGAAAGCGGTTGGCCCTAAAGTAGACATTTGCGTGGATATGCACGGCCGTTACGATGCCACTACGGGTCATCGAGTGGCAAAACTGATGGAGCCTTTAAATTTGATGTTTTTGGAAGAGCCCATTCCGGCCGATAACATGGACGTTTACAAAGAAATTACTAAAAGCACCTCTACCCCCATTTGTGCCGGCGAAAACATGTATTTAGCCTATGGCTTTACCCGAGTTTTAGCCGATGGCGGGGTGGATATTATCATGCCGGATTTACAAAAGACGGGTGGTTTAGGTGAAGGACAGCGCATTGCTAACTTAGCCAATTTGTATTACGTGCCTTTTTCGCCGCACATGGTAGCCTCTTTCCTGGGAGCCATGGCAACTGCCCACGTTTGTGCCTCCGTGCCAAACTTCCATATTCTGGAGTGGCAAACGTATATGGATACCGAGCAGATTTACAAGGACGTGGTAAAATACGACAAACCATTCGTAGAAAAAGGCTTTATTACTGTTTCGGATAAACCGGGTATCGGCGTAGATATCAACGAAGAAGGCATGAAAAAATACCATCCGAAAGACATTCCTTTCTTTGTATAATCATATCACTTTTTGAGCGAGTAAGGCCAGCTAAGTTTTTTTAAATAAACAGACCCATTCTTTAAAGTTACTGCATACGGAATCGATTATTTGCCATACTGTATCACCCAAAAAAATCTAACACTTAATATCTAGTGTCTAACATCTAATTACCTTAATAACTTAAACCCTTATGAAAAGCATTTTACAGAAAATTATTGCCCAAAACAAGCAACAAGAAGCAGAAACGGCCGCCGCCATGCAGGCCGAAATAGATAATCCCCAAACCACCGACAGCCGGCGGGCCTTTTTAAAAAAATCAGCTTTAGGCGGTATTTCTTTGGGTGCTTTAATGGGAATGTCTTTCGAGGATACCATTGCGCAAACTACGTCTAAGGTAAGCCGGGCTTCGAACCCTTCGGAGTTAAAAATTACCGATTTACGGTATGCGTTAACGAGCGTACTGGGCGGTACGGCCATTATCCGGATTGACACCAACCAGGGCATTTACGGTTTAGGAGAAGTCCGGGACGGTGCCGATCCGCGGTATGCTTTAATGCTAAAAAGCCGCATTTTGGGAATGAACCCTTGTAACGTAGAAATGATATTTAAAGCCATTAAGCAATTTGGCGGACAAAGCCGGCAGGCCGGTGGGGTTTGCGGCGTAGAAATGGCCTTATGGGATTTGTGCGGGAAGGCTTACAACGTACCGGCCTGGCAATTATTAGGGGGAAGATACCGCGATAAAGTAAGATTGTATGCCGATACGCCGGAAGCTGGATCGCCGGAAGAACAAGCCAAATTAATTAAATTCCGGACCCAGGATCAAGGTTATACCTGGCTGAAAATGGACGTTTCAATTGGGGAGTTAAAGGGGAAACCTGGTACCGTCGTAAATTCCAAGTTCTGGGAAAACTCGCGGGGCGATTTAGCCCAGTGGGGCGACCAAAGCAATTACATGTCGTATGGCAATACCCTGCATCCGTTCACCCAAATTCAAATTACCGATAAAGGCTTTGAAGAGCTGGCGAAAGTGGTGGAAAATGTGCGGAGCATGGTGGGCTACGATATTCCGCTTTCTACGGACCATTACGGCCACTTCGATCATAATAACGGTATCCGCTTAGGTAAAGCGCTGGAAAAATACCGCTTGGCTTGGTTAGAAGATATTATTTCCTGGGAGTATACCGATCAATGGAAAACTATTTCGGATGCGATCGAAACGCCCACGCTCACCGGGGAAGATATTTTCTTATTAAAATACTTTAAGCCACTGATTGATAAAAAAGCCGTAGACATTGTGCACCCGGATTTATCCAGTTCCGGCGGGCTTTTAGAAACCAAACGGATTGGCGATTACGCCGAGGAAAACGGCATTGCTATGGCCATGCACCAGGCCGGTACACCGGTTTCTTTTATGGCGAACGTGCATTGCGCGGCAGCCACGCAAAACTTCCTGGCATTGGAGCACCATTCCGTGGATTTACCTTGGTGGGAAAGTTTAGTGAAAACTACCGACGGTCGGAAATTAATCACGAAAGGATATGCGCCGGTACCGCTGACCGCGCCGGGTTTAGGCATTGAATTAAACGAAGATGTGGTAAAACAGCACCTGCACCAGAGAGACAAAACGTTCTTTGCGCCCACTAAAGAATGGGACGAAAGACGCTCACACGACAGAATATTTAGTTAAAATAGAATAAAGCGGAAAACCAGCGGTTTTCCGCTTTATTCTATTTTAAGGGAGAGTCTCTGTTGCACATTATTATTTTAACTATTTAAAACATTCACACTATTTTATAAGCTTAAAATACGAATACATTGAAACAGAACAACGCTTATAAGTTTTTCCTGGGTATTGCCGCCCTTAGCTTAATTGCTGCCCTAGTTTTAATATTTGGCGGTAATCAAGCCCAAGCCGGACCTGTATTTATTTTATTTTTTATCGCTTTAGGTATTGGCTTCCGGGGTTATGCCGTAACCAAAGGTTTTGCTTATACCATGATGATTTTTGCCGCGGTAACTACGGCGCTAAATTTTCCGCAGTATTTTGTAGAAGTAAACGGCTTTAAGTTCGCCACGCTCATTACGCCGCTCATTCAGTTGATTATGTTTGGCATGGGAACCGAAATGGGCCTGAAAGATTTTGCCGGAGTTATTAAAATGCCCAAAGCGGTATTAATCGGGCTGGTAGGCCATTTTACGGTTATGCCTTTGCTGGGTTTTTCTTTAGCCAAAGCCTTTCATTTTCCGCCCGAAATTGCCGCTGGTGTGGTTTTAATCGGCAGTATGCCGTGTGGTTTAGCAAGTAACGTTATGTCTTATTTAGCCAATGCGAACTTGGCCTTATCTGTTACCCTGACAGCCATAGCAACATTATTAGCACCTTTTTTAACGCCTCTGTGGATGAAAATTTTAGGAGGTCAATTTGTGAATGTAGATGCATTGGCCATGATGTGGGACATTGTGAAAATGGTAATCATTCCTATTGGCGGCGGATTATTATTTAACAAATTCTTTAGAGGCAAAGCCGGTTGGTTAGATAAAGCCATGCCCTTGGTTTCCATGATCGGGATTGCATTTATCATTACCATTATCACGGCCGCTGGTCGCGATAACTTAATTGTAATTGGTCCGGCTTTAATTGTGTGCGCGCTGATTCATAATACCGGCGGTTATTTATTTGGCTACTGGATTGGCCGTTTGTTTGGCCTGAAAGAGCGCGATGCCCGTACTATTGCCATTGAGGTAGGTATGCAAAACGGTGGTTTAGCCTCCGGCCTAGCGAAAGAAATGGGCAAAGCAGCCACTATTGGTTTAGCGCCGGCTGTTTTTGGTCCGCTCATGAATATTACCGGTTCTATTTTAGCGTCTTACTGGCACCGCAAACCACCCGTCGATAAAGATGAAGCCTTAAATAGAGAAAGGGGCGAACTGGCGGTTAAATCCTTGTAATTTATTATTTATCCACTTTATTGAGCTTTTCCGCTTCTAACCTTTTTTAAGGAACAGGGAGAGCATGTATACTATCAGTTAAAATATTACTAATGAAAAAGATTCTTTGTTTTTTTGTTTTCTTCAGCAGTTTAACCCTTGTTAGCTATGCTCAGTCTGGCGACGAAAAGCAAGTAACGGCTGCTGTAGAAACTTTTAAAAAAGCCATGATTAGCCGGGATAAAAATCTCCTGGAATCTATCACTGCCGATGAACTAAGTTACGGGCATTCCAGCGGGAAGGTAGAAGATAAAACTGCTTTTGTAAATGGCGTGCTGAATGACCCCATCCACTTTAACGAGATTGATTTACAAGATCAAACCATTCGTCTGGCCGGTAATACCGCTATTGTGCGGCATGCTTTTAACGCGAAAACGACTAATAATGGCAAGCCGGGCGAAGTAAAAATCCGGAATCTATTAATCTGGCAAAAACAAAAAGGACAATGGAAATTATTAGCCCGCCAAGCCTTTAAAGTTCCGGTACCGTAAAATTTTAGATAGTTAATCTATTATTTAGATTTTATGCTTTTTAACTCACTTTCAACTTTATAATTACAATAAGAATGAATAAAAAATTATTCCTTGTGGGAGCTTTTGCCTTAGGCGGATTTTTAGCAAATGCTCAAATTCGGGTGGGTTCCACTCCGGAAACCGTAAAAGCTTTAACCTCTAATT
Source organism: Adhaeribacter arboris (assembly GCF_003023845.1). NCBI lineage: Bacteria > Pseudomonadati > Bacteroidota > Cytophagia > Cytophagales > Hymenobacteraceae > Adhaeribacter > Adhaeribacter arboris. The sequence continues at coordinate 6,028,166 of NZ_PYFT01000001.1, forward strand.
GGAAAGGAGAACGTTTTCCGGATGGCCGTCCGAAAGTGCCGGATTTAGTTCTGGAACGTTTACAAAATGCTACCCTAGAGCAAATCTGGGGATATTTAAGCAATAAAGGTTACCGCAACCAAGTAGAAAAGAACTGGATTATTCTGAAACCCGGTGAAACCATGACTGGCCGTGTCGTAACTGCTCAGTTCATGCCCACCCGCCCCGACCTGGACAGTTTAGTAAGAGCCCAGGGCAAAGCCGAAAATCGTTCTCAAAAAGGTGGTATTAACATCTGGCCCATTGATATTTTAACCAAAGGCGATATTTACGTGGCCGATGGTTTCGGTAAAGTGAAAGACGGTACCTTGATTGGCTCCAGTTTAGGAAACGCTATTTACGGTAAAACCGGCAAAGGCGTAATTTTCTACGGATCGGTGCGCGACATGCAGGAGTTAAAAGATACCAAAGGCTTTAATGCTTGGGTAAAAGGCCATGACCCATCCTACATTAAAGATATGACTCCCTCTTCCATTAATGCTCCTATTCGCATTGGCGAAGTTACCGTTTTCCCGGGCGATGTGGTATTTGCGAATGAGTACGGCGTTGTTTTCATTCCGGCCCACTTAGTCGAAGGTTTAGTATCTGCTTCGGAAATGACCGCCCTGCGCGATGAATTTGAAAGAGTGCTTTTAACGCAAGGTAAATACCCTTCCGGCGAAATTCACGGCGATTGGTCCGACAAAATTAAAGATGAGTTCAGAACCTGGGTAGGAAAATACCCGAAAAAACTAGCTATTAGTAAAAAAGACCTAGAGGCTTATCTGGCAAAAGGCCATTAATAAACTATCTGAACGCATAAAATTCAGCTAAATTTAAAATTATTCCGGAAGCTGATTATTCAATAAATAATCAGCTTCTATCTAAAAACTATTAGTAATTTGAGCACTTATTTTTTAAGTTTCATTCAAATCAAAATTCAACTAATGCCATTCAACCGTTCTTTTTTATTTTTTCTTATTGTTTGCTTTTGTTTTTCCGGTTCTTTATTCGCCCAAACTATTTCGAAAGAAGAGTTAACTTTTCTGACATCGGAATGGAAGGGAGAGCGTTTTCCGGATGGACGGCCCAAGATTCCGGAAAATTTACTCGAAAGAGCCAAAAAAATTGGTATTGCCGATGCCTGGACGGTGTTAAAAAACGAAGGATATCTGAACCAATACGAAGGCAACTGGAAGACCGTTAACGACGAAGTACCGGTAGTGGGCCGCGTAGTTACCGCCCAATTTATGCCCAGCCGGCCCGACGTAGAAAAAAATGTAGTGGAACGCGGCCAAAAAGTACAAGGCCGCAAAGGTGCTTCCAACTCCTGGCCCATTGATGTTTTAACCAAAGGCGATGTATACGTAGCCGATGGTTACGGCAAAATTGGCGGCGGAACGCTGATGGGGGCTACTTTAGCTAATTCTATTTTCACTAAATCCGGCAACGGGGTAGTATTTAACGCGGCGGCCCGCGACTTGGAAGAAATTCAAACCATTAAAGGCTTTAACGCTTTTGTCCGGGACTGGCATCCCTCTTTCCTGGAAGGCAGTGTGTTAATGGGCTTAAATACGCCTATCCGGATGGGAAATGTAATGGTGTTGCCCGGCGACTTAGTAATTGCCAAGCGGGAAGGCGTACTTTTTATTCCGGCTCATTTAGCCGAGCAAGTAGTTTCTACTTGCGAATTTGTAACCCGCAAAGATAAATTCGGTTTTGAAATGGTGCGCTCCGGCAAGTATACTCCCGGCCAGATTGATAGCCAATGGAATGACCAGTTAAAGAATGATTTTCTGAAATGGTTAGGCCAGCACCCGGAAATGGGCACCATGACCAAAGCGGAAGTGGATAAAGTAATGAGTAAACGTACCTGGTAAACTACTAAACTTTAATTTTGGAAAGCTGGAAGAAATTCCAGCTTTTCTTCTCTCCGGCAATTTATGTCTATTCAATTTTTGATTAGTTTTTATTTTCTGCAGCACCAAGAATTTTAAACTTGTTTCTTTCGTGAAGAGTCTATTATTCTAAACTATTACCATGGGTGAAGCCATTAAGAATCGCGGGTTTATTCAAAGCCTGTTTCTAAGACATTTATTTATATCGGAACCGAATGAAAAACATTTTACAAAGCATTATTCAGAAAAATAAAGCGCAGGAGCTAGCCGAAGCCACCGCTATTCAGGCCGAGATAAATAACCCTTTTACCAAAGACAGCCGTCGTACTTTTCTTAAAAAAACAGCTTTAGGGGGTATTGCCTTAGGTGGATTTTTAAATTTATCTCTGGAAGATACTTTGGCTCAAACCACAGCTAAGGTAAACCGGGCATCTAACCCCGCCGACCTGAAAATTACGGATATGCGGTATGCAACCATTTCAAACGGTACTGCTTTTACTAATGCGCGTAATGTTATTCTTCGGATTGATACTAACCAAGGTATTTACGGCTTAGGTGAAGTACGGGACGGCGGGGATGCCCGCTACGCTCTTTTTTTGAAAAGCCGCATTCTGGGCCAAAATCCCTGCAACGTAGAACAGATTTTTAAAACTATTAAGCAATTCGGGAACCATGGCCGGTTAGGGGGCGGCGTAAGTGGCGTAGAAATGGCGCTTTGGGATTTAGCCGGAAAGGCTTACGGGGTACCGGTTTGGCAATTATTAGGCGGAAGATACCGGGATAAAGTGCGCTTGTACTCGTACGTTCCGGGGCACTCGGCCACTAATATGGACGTGGCTAAGTTTAAGGCCGATGTGAAACACCGGATGGAAGAACAAGGGTTTACCTGGATGAAGATGCACCCAGGGATTCAGGTGTACAGCAGCATTTTGGGTACTACGGTTAATACCAAGTTTGTTCCCGGCTTTGGCACCGATGATTTAAGCTATGGCTCCTACCAAAGTACGCGCCATCCATTTACGGCCATTCAGGTTACCGATAAAGGCTTAGAATTGCTGGCCAAATACGTGGATACCATCCGGAGTATTGTGGGGTACGAAGTTCCTTTATCCGCCGACCATATGGGCCACTTTGATGTAAATAATTGCATCCGGGTGGGCCGGGCGTTAGAACCATTTCGACTGGCTTCGCTGGAAGATTTTGTGCCTTGGGACAGTACCGAGCAATTAAAAACAATTACCGATGCCCTTACTACGCCTACCATGACCGGCGAAGATATTTACCTGAAAGAAGAATTTAAGAAACTCTGCGACATACGCGCTGTGGATATTGTACAACCGGATATGGGCAGTTCCGGCGGCATTTTAGAAACCAAGAAAATTGGCGATTACGCCGAAGAAAAAGGCATTGCTATGGGACTGCACTTTGCCGGTACTCCCGTTTGTTTTATGGCCAACGTACACAGCGCTGCCGCTACCCAAAATGTCTTAGCCTTAGAAGTACCGAACCAAGTAGTTGATAACCCTTGGTGGCCCAAGCTGGTGCATACCGTAAGCAAGCAACCTCTCTATGAAAAAGGCTTCGCCAACGTTCCCCTGAATGCTCCCGGACTAGGTGTAGAGTTGAACGACGAAGTAATGAAAGAACACCTGCATAAAGAAGATACCACCTATTTCCGGCCAACCCCCGAATGGAACGAAAAACGCTCGCACGACCGGATTTTTAGTTAATTTTCAGATACGCTGGTTTATGAATTGCGGTAATTAAGATTGCTCTAAACCAAGAAAGCCGGAACACCTTCCAGCTTTTCATCTCCGCAATATAATATAAAACAACTTATAAGACTACTTAATCTGTTTTCTTTTATAACGTCCAATAGAGGCTTCCAGGCAATTTTCCGGGTTAATTTATTACCTTAGCAGAATTGCCCACGCGGCTTTGTAAAATTAAAATTTGTAATTATATCCTACCCGCAAAACCTGGGTTTCATAATAATCCTGGCTGGTATAGCCAAAGCCTTCGCCATCAATTTCTCTTTTTATGACCATCGTATTAAATAGATCCGTAGCATTGAAGAATACTTCCCCTTTTCCATTTTGCAGGGACTTTTTAAGACCCAGGTCTAAAGAAAAACGAGCATCAATCTTCCCTTGCGGAATGAGGTCGGCCGCCAGGTAAATGGCGGTAAGTTGCGCCTCCAAGCTATTAGGGAAATGAAAAGTGTTATTTAACTTGGCATTGCCGGAAATAAGTTCCTGTTGCGGGGCCGTAAAGGTATGCAGCACCGGGTATTTATTTTGCACCGTAAAACCATTGATCTGGTTGCGGTATCCGTTCAGATTCAGGTTAAAGGAATACCATTTATTGACCTCCTGAGTAAGAACAGTTTCCAGACCGGTATTATAGCTCTTACCAATATTCTGGAAAATGGCATAAATTAAATTACTCCCTGGTACAGTGCTGGCAATACGGGTAATGGTTTTATTAGCAAACCGATGGTAAGCCGCCGAATAAAAACTGCCGCCCGTCCAACTGGTTTTATAACCCACCTCCAATAAATTCGTAAATTGCGGTTGCAATTCCGGATTCCCGACCTTAATTATTTCCGCATCATCGTATTTCGGGAAAATCCGGATATCTACCTCATTAGGGCGGTCTACGCGCCGGTTATAAAACAGGGATATTTTATTCAGGTCATTTATTTTATAGGCAAGCCGCACATTGGGAAAAGGCTGGGTGTAGTGGTAACCATCACTTTTATAAGTCGGGTGGTTTGGGTTTACCTGGTATTGTAAATCGACGTATTCCAGGCGCAAACCAAGTTCGGCCTCGTACTTCTCATTTTCAAAAACGTAGGTTCCGTACAAAGCCGGAATTACTTCTTTGTAAGTAGCCTTTCCCCCGGCATCTACATCTAAAGGCGAGTTAAGGCCCGGGAAGAATTGCATATTGGTCGGGATATCCCGCTTACGCACTTTTAAACCTCCTTCCAAACGGCCGTACCGTAACGGTTTAATATAATCAATATTTAAGTCAGCCACATGCTCATCCGAAATAAGTTTAAAGGCATCTTTACCGGTGTAGGTGGGTAAAATATTATCGAAAAAATACTTTTCGTCTTCCCGGTGGAAGGTATAGTTAAACCCAATATTCAGGAGATGACCGGCTTGTTTAAATTTATGCTGATAGGCGGCCGAACCTACCACGGTGGTTTTCAGCTCATCTTCTAAAAATTGCCAAAGCCGATAGCGTTCCGATAAGTTGGCGTTAAAAAAAGGCTCATCGCCGTGGTCAATAATTTTTTCGCTGCCATATAGGCCCGAAACCGTGAGGGTGTTGGAGGAATTAATATTCCAGTCGATACCCGATTTTAAAGCTAAAAAACCCGTGTTCCGATTGCGTTTAGTTTGCTGCCGGATAATAGTACCGTCGTCGTAAGTTCGGGTGACAAATTCATTTTTGTTCAGGGTTTCGGTGTACAAGTAATCGCCCTGAAAAAAAGCGTTAATTTTATTTTTACGGTAATTTAGCGCTAGCGAGGGGTTTATTTTAGGCGTGGACCGGTACTGCGGGCGAATGGTAGGTAAATTTTCTTTTCGCACCCACAAGGCTCCCAAACCGGTGGCAAATCCTGCTTTGCCGGTAAAGCCTTCCTGAGTTTCTTTTTTGTAGATAATATTAATAATGCCGGCATTGCCGTTGGCATCATAGCGGGCCGAGGGATTATTAATAATTTCAATTTTCTCAATGGCCGAAGCCGGAAGATTATCTAAACCAGTCTGGTTACCAAAGCCCGTTAAGGCCGTTTGCTTCCCATCAATTAATATAGTTACTTTATCGTTGCCCCGCAGTTGTACTTTGCCGTCCTGCACGGTTACCCCTGGTAAGTTTTGCATGGCCTGTAACACCGAACCCCCGCTTTGGCTAATATTGTCAGCCACGGAAAAGGTCTTCTTTTCCATCTTTTCACTTACGGCATCCTGTTTACCCGTAATTACCACTTCCTGTAAAGCAAGGGTATTTGGGGCGAGTTCAATGGTAGTTATATCCAAAAATTCGGAAAGGCTGCCCACAAATAACGTCTGCCGATTGGTGGTATACCCCACGAGCGAGGTTTCCAGAAAGTAATTGCCTGGCTTTATACCGGAAAGGGTAAACCGGCCTTCTTCGTTGGTGACGGTACCGATAACAAAAGCACCATCCGAATCAGTTTTAAGTACCACATTTACAAAGGAAAGAGAAGCGTTAGCCGTTTTGTCTTTTACTAAACCCGATAGTGTAACACTTTTAATTTGGGCATACACTCGAATATGGAATAACACCATTAAGGTGAATAATAAGATGATTTTTATCCGCATTGGTTTATTCTACTTTGATTTAGATCTGGTGATTATCTCTCTTTTAAAAAATTCTTAAACCGGCTTTTAGCAGTAATTTACCGCTTTTATTTTGAATAAATTTTGAATTTAAGAAGCAAGTTTCTACCCTTAATAAGTTAATGTACCCCAATAGTTCGAGGTACAAAGTTCATTATCTACACTTTACCAAGATCAGGTGATGCCCACTTTAAAGAATAAGGTTTTATTTCAATTGGTAAACCATTCCTATCCCTAAAGCTTTATTGGCATAGGTTGGCGAGAGGAATAAACTTTTATTAGAAAGCTTGGGAATTCCCTGGCTAATTTGCTTTTGAATCCAAGGATAAACCGCGTAGGCGACTTGGGTAGAGAGTATGCCAATTCCCGCTCCGGTTACTACATCCGAAAACCAATGTTTATTGTTCATCATACGTAATGCCCCGGTGGCAACCGCAAAGGAATAACCACTTATGCCGTACCAAATGCTCTTATCTTTATACTCTAAAAACAAGATGGTGGCACCCGTAAAAGCACCGCTGGTATGCCCGGAAGGAAAAGCGTCGGCCGTAGAATGATCCGGCCGCATTTGGTGGGTTATGTCTTTTAGGGTTTTGGTAGTGGCGCTACTAATAAAGTCGGAGAGCACAAACAAACAAGTTAAGTTCACTAGGCTATGTTGGCCCTTAATACCGGCAATGTTAAGGCAATAGGCCATAGCAATGGGAGCATAGCGGGTATAATTATCTATTTTGGTATGAAAACCACTATAATGTTCTTGAATCGCCTCTTCTATTTCTTCATTATATTCCAATAACGGTCTCTTTCCGGTACCAGCAAATCCAAATCCTATCAGCATTACCGGAAGAGTGGCTTTTCTAATAACCTTATGAATATATTTATCTTCAGCAGGATCATCCTGGCTCTTTACTAAAGCATCGGGAATTGAAAAAATAGTAACTACCTCCAGGCTACCTGAATAATTTACGGCAAAGGATATTTTTTTTCCGGTAGAAACTTGGGTGGTTCTATCGGGAGGCCCTGAAATAGGGTACGTAGTTATTACTAACTCTTTCGTTTGGGCGAGGAGAAACTGGGGTAATAGTAAATATAGAAACAATAATTTTTTCATAAAAATTAGCTCTGGCATCCCTCTTCAGGGTAGTGTCTTTTTTAATGATCTAATTTGGATAGTTGCGCTTGGATATTCTTGACTTTTCCGGGTTCCCAATATTTCCGGGCATAGTCGGTGAAATAGCGGTGTTTGATCAGGAAATCTAAGTTTTGCTGATTCCAATCCTGATCCGAATAACTTTTTAGCAGGTAAATTAGGCTCTCCTGGCGTAATTCTGACTGGGCTGTTTCATAATCGGTCGAGGATAAATGATATAAGTCCGAATCACAAATAATTTCTTCTAAAAGATTCTTGGGAGTTTGTGGGTACCGGGTTGCTGCTATGCACGCTAAAACCCTTTTAGCTTTTTCCTCTCCCCATCCTTGATTTAACAGAAAAGCCTGGGCTATTCCTTTACTCACCTCTTCATGTCCCGTATATTGGGTGCAATAACCAGTATCATGAAACCAACAAGCTAACAGTACTATTTCGGTTTCCGAATCCGAGAGCGACATCTCTCGGATTAATTCTCGGGCTGCCAGCACGACTGTTTGTGTATGTTCATAGTTGTGAAAAAACAGATTAGCGAACAATGGGCTGGCAAAAAGTTTAGTAACAAATGAAGCGGCCTCCTCTATTATTGCGGAAAACGTATAATTTTCTGAACTTGGATAGTGCATTAATTTTCAATCATCTTTCTAACAATCTCCAAAATCGCATCACTGGCGGGTAAACAGAAGTTGCAAAAGCCTGGTAATGGCTTGGGCCTGTTTTAATTGCCAGGAAATTATTAATTAAACTTTCGACTAAAGGACTTTAGAGATTTTGAATTAATTTTGAATTTTATGAGTCCTTATGCGACTTACTAAAGGGGAAGAATCACCTAATTTACTTTTCCATTTAATCCGGTGGGTGAAAGGTATTTTTGAAGAGGTAGTTTTCTCTTTTCGGGCTATTCCAAAATTATTCAAAATTGGGTAATTAAATTAGGCCTATGAAGATTTTGATTATTGAGGACGAAGAAGAGTTGGCCCAAAATATTGCGGATTATTTAACTACTGAAAATTACCTCTGTGAGTACGCGGCGACTTTTTCGCAAGCCTTGGATAAAATTACCAGTTACACTTACGATTGTATCTTGCTGGATTTAATGCTGCCGGGTGGGGATGGAATAAAATTGTTAGAAGAACTAAAACGGCAGCATAAGCAAGACGGCGTTATTATTACTTCCGCTAAAAATTCTATTTCGGATAAAATAACCGGTTTACAATTAGGGGCCGATGATTATTTAGCCAAACCTTTTCATCTATCAGAACTAGCCGCCCGAATTTATTCTATCATTCGTCGCCGGCAGTTTGGGAATGCTAATGTTATTCAGTTGAAGGAACTGGAAATTAATTTATTGGCCAAAACCGTTAGCGTAAACCACGAGCCGTTAAACCTAACGAAAAAGGAGTTTGACTTACTTTTATTTTTCATTGGCAATAAAAACCGGGTAATCTCCCGAAGCGCTTTGGCCGAGCATTTATCGGGCGACCTAGCCGACATGTTAGACAACCATGATTTTGTGTATGCCCACATTAAAAATTTAAAAAGGAAACTTACCGAAGCGGGTTGTGACCAATACCTGAAAACAGTTTATGGAATGGGGTATAAATGGGAAATATGAGTAAATTATTAAACAAGCCCCTTAAAGCATTTACTATTTATGCTTTGTTTGTTTTAGCTGCCAGTATTCCGGTTTATTTATTTATCGTGGATTCTATCTGGTTAACCGAATTAGATGAGCATAACCAGATTGTACGGGAAAGAATTGAACACCGTTTGAAAACGATAAACTTTACGGATGCTGCCTTCGAGCAAAGTTTAGCCTTATGGAACCAAATACAGCCAGGAACCAGCTTAAAACCAGCTACCACCAGCGAAATAAAGCCCGACCAGCACTATACCATAAGAAGGCAAAATGAATTTAACCAGGAAAGGGATCGGTTTCGTTGCTTATCGGTTTATCTCCAGGTAAAAGGAAAGCCTTACCACTTACTAGTGGAAACGAACGTGGAAGAAACGGAAGAAACCATGCTGGCTATTGCCACTGTAACCCTTCTTTTCTTCTTACTACTCATGGGCGGGTTTATATTTTTAAACCACAAAATATCTCAAAGTATTTGGCAGCCGTTTCAGAAAACTCTGGAACAGTTAAAAACTTTTGACCTGAACAGCCAATGTAATATTGAGTTTGGGCAAACGAATATCCAGGAGTTTACCGAATTAAATCAAGCCCTTAATAAACTAATAGAAAAGAACATATCGGTTTACCGGCAGCAAAAAGAATTTACCGAAAATGCTTCGCATGAGCTACAAACGCCTTTAGCCTTAATAAAATCGAAGCTGGATTTAATGCTGCAAAATGAATTGTTAACCGAAGAACAAGCCCACATAATTGAATCGATCAATATACCTTTAGCCCGGGTTTCCCGGATAAATAAAAATTTATTATTGCTCGCCAAAATTGAAAACTACCAGTTCGACGAAAATGAAGCGGTTGATCTGAATCAGTTATTGCAACAAAACCTGGACTTACTGATGGAGCATATGGAGGGGAAAGGTTTAACCGTGGAAAATCAGTTGCGGGAAAATATTATATTAAAAACAAATAAGAGTTTACTGGAAATTTTATTGACCAATTTACTGCTAAATGCTATCCGGCACACCCCAAGGAATGGAAAAATTAAGGTAGAACAAGCTATTGGCGAACTAAAGATTTGGAATACGGGTGAAAAACCCCTGAATTCGGGAAACTTGTTCAAGCGTTTTATTTCTTCTTCTATGGAAGCTCCCAGCAGCGGCCTGGGTTTGGCTATTGTCCAGCAAATCTGTCATCAGTACCACTGGTCTATCCGTTATATGTTCCAGCAAGGCGGCCATCTTTTCGTCATCAGATTTTAAGGTTCATAACTTCGGTCTTGCCCAGAAATAGCTTTGTCTCGTCCTGATGAAATTGATTGACCAACCAACTTTTCTCAGAAAACGACGGTGGCTGTTGCACAACCCCTTGATTGAAGTTAATCGTTGAAGAAGGATAGGACTATTTTTTAAGGTTATGCAAGGCAGAAAGGTTTTGGAAGATGAAAAGGCGTTGCTTTTTTCGCTCTCGGCACATGTACCAGAACACAACTTCTATCGCCGCTTGAAACAGCAGTTGAATTTGGATTTTCTCTACGAGCTTACCCAACCTTACTACGGACGATGTGGTCAGCAGTCGATCGATCCGGTAGTCTTCTTTAAGCTCTGCTTGGTGGGTTACCTGGAGAATATTGTTTCCGACCGCCAACTGATCGAGCACTGTAGCCTCCGACTAGATCTGCTTTACTTTTTAGACTACCAAATAGATGAGCCCTTGCCCTGGCACTCCACGGTTTCTCGTACTCGGCAGCTTTACCCGGAGAAGTTGTTTGAGCTACTGTTTGATAGAGTCTTTCGCTTATGTGTCGAGAAAGGCATGGTAGCCGGTCATCGGCAGGCGATTGACTCCGCCCCCATTAAGGCCAATGCTTCGATGGATAGCCTGCTTTTAAAACAATCACCCGAGTCGGTGAAAAAGCACTTAACGAAGGTTATCCTCGAGAATGAAGCGGTAGTAAAGAAGTCCAACCAGAATAAAGAGGGAAAGCCAGAACAGTTCCTCTCGGCTCCGGAGTACCAGTTAAGAAAACTGGAAAAGCACCAAGATCAGCTGAAAGCATCTCCCAAAGGCTTAGGCGGTAAGCACGAGAAGGCCCGCCTGGTCAGCAATAAAACGCACTACAGTTCCACCGATCCGGATGCCCGCATATCGGTCAAACCGGGCAAAGCCAGACAACTTAACTATTATTGCAGCCTGGCGGTGGATACAGCCAAAGGCGTTATCAGCCATGTTCAAGCGGATTTGGCTGATGGGCGGGACAGCCAATATTTGCCGGCTATCACGCTGAGATTGCAGCGACGGCTACTAGATAATGAACTACGTCTAAAGGAACTGCTAGCGGATGGTGGCTATTCTAACGGTAGCAACTACGCCTTTTTAGAGCAAAGAAAGATAACGGGCTGGATACCCGTATTTGGCCAGTACAAGTCCGAGATAGAAGGTTTTCCTTATGACCAACAAGCTGACTATTTCACCTGTCCGACCGGGAAGATACTCGCCTTTAAGACCTATGACACCAATGCGGAGGGAGGTTTGCTAAAAATCTACCGGGCTACCTACCAGGACTGTAAACATTGCCCGCTCAAATCTTCTTGCGTTCCCAAAAGCCAATGCCGCCAAATCACCCGTACTGCATACGATTCGGAATATCGACGAGCATTAGAAAGACAGCAAAGTAGAAAAGGTAAACGGATGAAGCGAGTTCGACAAAGCACGGTAGAGCCGGTCTTCGGCAGCTTAATTCATTACTATGGTCTCCGGAAAATAGGAGTGCGGGGTAAAGCCGGGGCTCACAAGGTGATGCTGCTGGCCACCACTGCTTTTAACTTGAAGAAATATCTGAAGTTTAAACCGGTGAAAGCGGTCAGCCAAGCTTTGGCACTTCAAAAGAATCAAGAATCTGCTTTTAGCAGCTATTCTTTTGCTTTTACTAAGCTGTTTTTCCACTAAGAGAGCACTATTAGGAGCAGCATTGAGTTCAGATAGGGAAATAGGACGCGGCTCAAAAGGGAGTTGTGCAACAGCCACGACGGGATAAGGAGATGGAAAAAAGGCTTGACAACCCTTGGCTTATTAGCAATTTATCTACCTGATAATGCCATCTCCTGAATTAAAGTTAATTTTTGAATTACGAGATGAGTTATAGCTTTAATAATAACTCTATCAGGCCGAGTCTTTGATTTAAGTCAACGCTGTATTTAAGATAATCAGTAGCGAAGAGAGCCATCACCGAGACAAACCGAAAGAAACAACACCTGAGCCTAAAACGGACTCCAACCACTGCTAAACGAATGATTGTAGCCGTACGTCTACTCAGATTTCGTGTCCAGGCTGTAGAAAATAGGCTTTACACCCGATACCCTAATCGTTCCCTTACCCGGGCTAGTACTCCCGAGCCAATCTCCCGGGCTTTAGCGGCTCCTTCGGCTAGTTTCTGATCTATTTCGGACAAATTATTCATGTAATAAGTAAATAGCTCCCGTTCCTGCTTAAACTTACGCATAATCAATTCAAACAAAGCCTGTTTCGCGTGGCCGTAACCATAATTACCGGCAAGATAATTTTGGCGCATGGTTTCCGTTTCTTCCGGCGAGGCCAACAAAGAATAAAGCGCAAAGGTAGTGTCCTGTTCGGGTACTTTCGGTTCCTCCAGCGTTTTACTATCCGATATAATAGACATTACCGTTTTTCGCAAAGCTTTATCCTCCACAAAAATATCAATAATGTTACCGTAAGATTTACTCATTTTCGTACCGTCCGTACCCGGTACCGTCATTACTGCTTCGTCTATTTTAGCTTGGGGTACCACAAAAGTTTCGCCGTAGGTGTTGTTAAAGGCAGTAGCAATGTCGCGGGCTATTTCCAGGTGTTGCATTTGGTCTTTCCCGACCGGCACAAATTCGGCGTCGTACAAAATAATATCGGCGGTCATCAAAACCGGATAGATAAACAAACCAGCGTTTACATCCGATAAACGGTCTGATTTATCTTTGAAAGAATGGGCGTTGGCCAGCATCGGATACGGCGTCAGGCAGCTCAGGTACCAGGTAAGTTCGGTAACTTCGGGCACATCTGATTGCCGGTAAAAAATATTGCGATGGGTATCAAACCCAAAGGCTAACCAAGCCGCCGCTACCGCATACGTGTTTTGGCGTAATAGCTGGGCATCGCGCACGGTAGTGAGCGAGTGCATATCCGCGATAAAGTAAAGTGAATCGTTGGCAGAATTTTTAGAAAGTTCAATTGCCGGGATAATGGCACCTAACAAATTGCCTAAATGGGGTCGTCCCGAGCTTTGAATGCCAGTTAAGATACGCGACATACTAAAATTGATTTTTTGGCAAGATAGTTATTCTAGTCCACAGACCATAGTCGATAGTCCACGGAAAACCTATAAATTGTTTTTAGACCATAGCCCACAGGCGACAGTCCCTAGAATGTTATAAGTAAATTGTTGAATTTTTAAAATGTTGCTTGAAAGTACGTACAAAGTATAACTTAAAACCTAAAACGAAACACAACTTTTCAACTTTCAACCTGCAACTTACAACTGGCTTTCGTCCAGCACAGCTTCTTGCTGAATTTGTTCGGAAAGGTGGTTTCCAAGGTAGCGGTCAATACCAAAATGGGCCAGGTATAAAAGAGGAGTGAGCACTACTGCTACCACAAACTTATAAATGTAATTAATACTAGCTACCGCTAAAACTTGCTTCAGTTCCCAATTGCCAAACAAGTAAAAAGCCACAAATAAAACTACAACAGAATCCACCAGTTGTGAAATAAGAGTAGAGCCGGTAGCTCGCAGCCATATTTTACGGCTGCCCGTTACCCGCCGTAAATAATGAAAAACCGAAGCATCCAGAAATTGGGAAATTAAGAAAGCCGTTACCGAGCCAATAATAATGCCCGAACTTTGGCGAAAAATACTGTTGAAAGCATAGTTAATGTCAAAAGGGTTTCCGGCGGCATCTTTACCATTTACCTCTAACCAGAACGGAGCAGGAGGCAAAGCACCAATAACCGTAATTACTAAAAACATATATAAAATAAGCAGTACGGTAATAATGCTGATTTTTTTTACCCCTTCCTTGCCAAAATACTCGTTGATAATGTCGGTGCTGATAAACACCAGAGGCCAGATTACGGCGCCCGCCGTTAAATTAAAGTCTAGTTTAAAGCCGGATAGTACGGGAATCTGCGCGCCTGGTAACCCAAAGATAGCTTCCGCTGAAAATATTTTTACGCCAATTAACTCCGCTAACAAAGCATTGGCCAGAAAAATACTGCATAGTATCAAAAACAAGGTGTTTCTTTTACGCTGCGTAGTTAAAGCTAAATGACTCATAGTAAATTTTTGCCAGCTAAATTACACCAAGATTCAGAAATAAAAGATGGGTAAAGTTATTTTATAAATAAATAGCCAAATTATTCTTACGAAGAACTAAAAAGGTAGGATTTACTCCAGGATATTAATGGTTTTACCTTCGAGAGCTAATTGGGTGTTGTCGAAAATGGACTTTGCTTCGCGTAAAAGAGGAGTTAAATCGCGGTAACGCACCGAAAAATGACCTATTAGCAAACGCTTCACCTCGGCTTTTAACGCTAAGGTAGCCGCCTGAAGGGCCGTAGAGTGCATGGTGTAGGCTGCCTGTTCGCGGAGCTCGTCCAGAAAAGTAGCTTCGTGGTAAAGCAAATCAACCTGGCTGATGTACGGCAGGATATCCTCTTTGTAGCGGGTATCGGAACAGTAAGCGTACGAACGACTGCGATTAGGTTCGCTGGTTACATTGGCGTTAGCTACGAGTAAATTGCCGGCTTCGTCTAAAATATCTTCTCCCAATTTCAGGCGGACTAATTGAGCATGAGATAAAAAGCTGGGAAGTTTATCTTTAATTAAATGCCGCAATTTGGGTTTTTCCCGAAATAAAAAGCCGCAGCAATCTATCCGGTGCTGCATGGGCAAAGTATGAACCGTTATCGTTTTATCCTCAAATATCGGCGCGTGAACCGTAGTATTGAGTTCGTGAAAGGTAAGTTTAAAGCTTAACTGGGTATGAGAATACCGGAATTGAGTAGTGAGTATTTCGGCTAAACCCGGTGGACCAAATAAGTTTAAGGGTTGAGTTCGGTGTTGCAGGTGCATGGTGGAGAGCAGCCCAAATAACCCGAAAAAATGATCGCCGTGGAGGTGGCTGATGAAGATATTAGAAATGCGCTGATGCTTTACTTTGTAACGCATCAGCTGCATTTGAGCATTTTCGCCGCAATCAATTAAATGAATCTGGTTACCAATGGTTAAAACCTGAGCAGTATGATGGCGATCGGGAGAAGGAGTGGCGGAAGAACTGCCAAGTATTTTAAGCTCAAATTCCAATACTTCCGCTGCTTACCTTATTCTTCTTTATTGGTTAAATCGCGTTCGATCTCGTGTAAAAATACTCGGTCAATAGCTTCTTCTACGGTAGGTAATATGTTTAAAACCGATTCCAGTTTAGAGATGGTGATTAATTTCATAACGTGATCCTGTAAACCAGCTAATATTAATAAACCATTAGAAGAGTTACATAAACGATTGGCAATTAAAATAGAGCTTAAGCCCGACGAATCGGTATATTTTACGTTGCTTAAATCCAGGATAAGATTAGAAATACCTTCGGCGTTAAGCTTAACAAATTCTGATTTTAAATCTGGGGCAATAGTTGTATCTAATTTCTTCTCATCAATGGTGATGATGGTATAATTTTCTTTTTATCAATGGTGTATTTCATAAGAACTGAAATAATGTTTAGAATACGAATGTACTAAAAAAAATTAAGATTTTATAATATTTAGGGGTACTACTCCCCCATAATTAAACATTTTGCAATATATTAGCTTCAATCCGTTTAAGCGCCTGGCTATAATCTGTCTTCTGAAAAGGCTGCCCGGTAACCACCTCAAATAATTCAATATAGCGCTCCGAAATACTTTGAATCCAGTCATCGTCCATCTCGGGTACGCGTTGGTTGGCCATTCCTTGAAAATTATTTTCGATTAACCATTTACGAACAAACTCTTTCGATAATTGTTTTTGCGGCTGGCCGTCTTTTTGCCGTTCGGCATAACCATCGGCATAAAAATAACGCGAGGAGTCAGGGGTATGTACTTCGTCAATCAAATAAATTTTGCCACTGGCTTTCCCAAATTCGTATTTGGTATCTACGAGTAATAAACCGCGCTCCGCGGCTATTTCTGTACCCCGGGCAAATAATTGGCGGGTATAATTTTCTAACTGGCGGTACTCTTCTTCCGCCACAATTCCGGTTGCCACAATGGCTTTCGGCGAAATATCTTCGTCGTGTCCTTCGGCCGCTTTGGTGGTAGGAGTGATAATAGGCGCGGGTAGCTTATCGTTTTCGCGCAAGCCATCCGGTAAGTGAGCCCCGCAAATTTCGCGTTTACCGCTTTGGTATTCCCGCCAGGCATGGCCCGCCAAGTAACCCCGGATAACCATTTCTACTTTAAACGGCTCGCAATTAATGCCGATAGTAACATTAGGATCCGGATGAGATAATACCCAATTAGGCACAATATCCGAGGTAGCTTTTAAAAAGGTGGCCGCAATTTGGTTTAGTACCTGGCCTTTATACGGAATGGCCCGCGGTAATACCACATCAAAAGCAGATATACGATCCGTGGCCACTACCGCTAGCTTATCCTGAAAGTAGTAAACATCCCGAACTTTACCGCGGTAAAAACCTGTCTGTTTATCAAAATGAAAATTTGTCTCTTTAAGAGCCTGCATCAAAAATTTTTCTGAATGGGGTGTAAAGTTAGCAAGATATTCTGAAGGTCAAAATAGGTCTAAATACGGATTACAGGGAAACAATTGCGCTTAAATATACCCATATTTTATGTGGGTGCCCTCTTACTTGTTTAATTTCCACATTTTTACCAGAATGGCTCCTGATTTTTTTTCTCTAAAGTACAAATTAAAATATATTCAAATGCTAAAAATTTCGGCTAAATGCTAAAATTTGGGTTGAATCTATTTTGATAAGATTAAATGAAAAAAGCCTGTAAAATACAGGCTTTCTCAGGTACTTTCTTAGTTTATTTTACCGGTAAACGGCCGGAGCTTTATCGCGCAAATTATAATTCGAAGCCATTACTTCGGCGTACGCTCCCGCCGTACGAATAGCAATTAAATCGTTACGTTTCGTTTCGGGTAGGGCAACATCCTGGGCAAAACAATCCGATGATTCGCAAATAGGACCCACCACATCGTACACTTGTTTGGGTAAAGTACTGCTCAGGTTGTCAATTTTATGATAAGCCTGGTAGAGCATGGGGCGGATTAACTCGGTCATGCCGGCGTCCAGAATGGCAAAGTTTTTCTTTTGGCCTTTTTTAATGTAAAGCACCTTAGAAAGTAAAGCGCCGCATTGCGCTACCAAAGCCCGACCTAACTCAAAATGCACTATCTGGTCCGGTTCCACGGCCAGGTGCTCGTTGAAAATGGCAAAGTACGCGGCAAAATCCGGCATAGGGTTTTCTTCCGGCGAGCGATAATCTACTCCTAAGCCACCTCCCACATTCAAATGCTTCAGGTAGATGCCTTGTTCCCGGAACCACTGCTGAATTTCGTTTACCCGCACACATAATTTTTCGAAAACCTGCAAGTCCGTAATCTGGGAACCAATGTGGAAATGGCTACCGAGCAGTTCTAAGTTAGGTAAGCGCCGCAATAAAGTAATTACGTCGGCCAGTTCCCAGGTATTAATGCCGAATTTGTTTTCTTCGAGGCCGGTGGTAATGTATTTGTGCGTATTAGCATTTACATTGGGGTTAATGCGTAATGCGATGCGGGCAATTTTATTTTGCTGCTGAGCCAATTCGCTGATAATTTCCAGTTCCTGCATCGATTCGCAGTTGAAACAAAAAATATCTTGCTCCAAGGCATAATTAATTTCGGCATCAGATTTCCCGACTCCCGCAAAAACAATTTGCGCGGGCCGGAAACCAGTGGCTAACGCTTGTTTAATTTCATTGCCACTCACGCAATCAGCTCCAAAACCAGTTTCCCGAATTAATTTAAGAATAGGTTCATTGCTATTTGCTTTTAAGGCGTAATGCACGTGATAACCATACCGGTCAGCCTCCGTTCGAGCCGCTTGTAAGGTTTGCCGTAGTAAATGAAGATCGTAGAAATAAAATGGGGTATTTTGCCCATTCCAGTTTTGCTCGGCCAGATTAAGCATGTGCGGGTTCCCTTTCAAATACACCTTCGTTTAAAGCCACTAAGGCCCGGTTTTTATCTGTTGTGCTGATTAACAAGCTAATATTATTTTTACTTCCCCCGTACGAAATCATACGCAAGGGAATAGCTTTTAAAGAATCGAATATTTTTACGGTTGTACCAGCTACTTCTTCTATGGAGTCGCCCACTAAACAAATAATCGTCTGATTCTCATCTATCTGCACCGAACTAAATTCTTTTAACTCGGCAATTATTTCCGATAAGTACTTGGTGTTATCAATGGTTACGGATACGGCTACTTCCGAGGTAGTGATCATATCAATGGGCGTTTTGTATTCTTCAAAAACTTCGAATACCCGGCGCAAGAAACCATACGCCAGCAGCATCCGGCTCGATTTTATGTTTATGGCCACAATTCCGTCTTTCGCGGCCACAGCTTTGATATTTTTCCCCGACGATTGCGCTGAAATGGTCGTTCCTTTCGCTTCCGGCTGCATGGTATTGAGTAATTTTACCGGAATATTCTTTTGCTTAGCGGGTAAAACGCTGGAAGGATGCAGGATTTTTGCGCCGAAATAAGCTAGTTCGGCCGCTTCGTCGAACGATAATTCCGCAATGGGATAAGTATCCCGGACAATGCGCGGATCGTTATTGTGCATGCCGTCGATATCGGTCCAGATTTGAATTTCGGAGGCTTTTACGGCCGCGCCAATCAACGAAGCCGAATAATCGCTGCCACCGCGCTTCAAATTATCTATTTCGCCGAACGAATTCCGGCAGATATAGCCTTGGGTAACAAAAAGATGGGTATTCGGGTATTTGGCTAAGGTAGCCGCTAATTCTTGCTGCAAAAATTTTACATCCGGTTCCTCGTTTTCATCTATCCGCATAAAATTAAGGGCCGGTAGCAAAACAGAATCCCGGTTCCTTTCTTCGAGTAAAAACTGAAATAAAGCCGTAGAAAGTAATTCTCCCTGCGCTAAAATAGCCCGCTCTTCGCGAATAGAGAAAGGACCAACCGCCAATGATTTAATAAAATCGAAATGAGAAAGCACCAAGTCTAATGCCGCGAACTTTTTCTTCTCGGTGGTATATACATCTTGTATTACTTCCCGGTAAATTTTGTGTAAATTCTCGGTGAGTTTAAGCGCTTCCTGGGTTTGTTGTTGGGAAAACTTACCGGCAATTTCTACCAATTTATTCGTGGTACCCGACATGGCCGATAAAACCACGATTTTACGATCCGCATCGTTAATCAGGTTGGCTACTAGTCTCATGTTTTGAGGAGAACCTACCGAAGTTCCGCCAAACTTTAGAATTTTCATGAATAGGTAATTTATAGGATGTATTATGTTGTAAAACTACTAAATTCAGGAAGACGTTAGCGAATTTTTCAAGTATTTGTTAAATAATTGTTAAATTTTTAGCTATTTGCCTTTAAATCTATAAATAATAACCAGCAACTAATTAGATTAGGGTAAAATTTATAAATTGTTAAGTAATAGCCGCCGACTAGATTTACCAATGTTTTTACTTCCCCACCTAAGCTGACTAAATAGCTTACTATGTGAACTTTATTGAAAATAGTTATAACTTTTAACACTATAATTCAGTAAAAGAAAATCCTGAACTTATCCTTCCTTTTTATTTTAATCACTTTCCCTTATGGAAGATTACAACTACGTTCATTCGGATACAGATTTAGATATTATTTCCAAAAAAGAATTCTGGAAACTAATAAAAGCTGGGCTCATAATTGATGCCCGGGCGGGTGGTCTGATTTTAGGCCCCTCTATTGAGCAAGGCGGCATAGATTGTGTGGCTGAAACCCCGGACGGTTTTACTAAAATTGGTAAAATTGAAGGCGGTGTTTTTATCGTTAATTCTTTAGCTAATAAGAACTACAGCGATAAGTTGCTGGCTTTTAATGCTTATGATACCTTGTTTTATGAAGATGAACCCGTAGATTACATTATATCTCCTACAACTTGTGTTTACAATACCTATGGCGTAGAAGAAAAATTGGTTTGGTTACGGGGAGATGAGTTTATAATGAATAAATATGCCTCTTTTAAGTTTTTAAAAGAAATTGAGGAAATTAACTACTTCGATTTTCGGGTTTGATAGGTTGAAGTTACAGGTTGCAAGCTGAATAGTTAGAAGATTAGAAAGTTGTGCTACTTTTTAGGTTTTAAGTTAAACGTTGTACGTACTTTCAAGCAACATTTTAACAATCCGGCAATTTAACGATCTAACAATTTACAATAAATAGACTATGGTCTAGATCCCCTTCCTGACAATTAAAGCCGAAGCATTACCCCCAAAACCCGCCGCTAAAATCATTATTCTTCGGATTGGATTTGTTCTTTTGCTTTGCTCTATGAAAATAGGGTAAGGAAAAGTGGTATATTGTTGGTGCTGTAAAATCCAAAGTGCGTATTCCAGACTCAGAGCCGCGGAGGCTCCCAAGGTATGCCCAATTAAGAATTTATTTGAGGTTACTAGGGATAGGTTTCTCCCGAAAACTGCTTTTAAAGCATAAATTTCGGCTGCGTCGCCGGCTACCGTGCCGGGAGCGTGCAGTACCACCGCATCAATAGTGGAGTCGTTTACCGATAAAGCTTGAGTGGCATTCCGGATGGCTTTCTGAAAATTACTTCCTTCGGGTGAAATGCCGGTTTTACTCGTTATTTTTTCAAAGCCAAATCCAATTGCTTCCAGAATAATGGTTTCAGGAGAGAGTTCAGACTCTGGAACTTGTTCTAAAGCAAACAAGGCGGCTCCTTCGCCCAGTACAAAAGTATTTTGTTTTTCTTTATTTAAAGGTCGGCACCAGTATTCGGGCTTGGGTTGGGTAGCGTAAATACCAATGGCTCGCATTTGGGCGATAGTGAAAGGAGTAAGTGGCGCCTCGGCGGCGCCGGCCAGAAAACGGAAAGCCATACCGGATTGTAACCAGGCAAAACCGTTAGCCAAGGCTTGCAAAGCCGTACTGCACGTTACCGAATGACTAATGACAGGGCCTTCGGTAGATAAATCGTTGGCTACCCAACTCGAAATATTTCCTAAAGTAGTAGTAGGAGAAATTTGGGAAGAAATATGGTTAGGATCTTTTTGGAAATCCTGATAGTATTGTTCAAATAAGCTAGTTGCCCCTCGAGACGAGCCAATATTTACGGCAATTTCTTCTTCTTGCTTCCAGCCTGCTTGTTGCAGAGCTTGGCGAGCCGCGTGAATGGCCATTAAAACAGTCCGGTCCAGATTCCGGTACAAACGATTTTCCTGCTGAATAGAGGTTACTAATTTTTCGTTTTCCGGAGATATAGCGGCAACTGGAACTTCAGAATTATTAAAAAGCTGAGGCAAAATAATTGGTTTCCCTTGACAATAAGCCCGGTCTACTTCAGTAGAATTAGCTCCTAAAGGGGAGATAGAACCAAAGCCTTTAATAACAATGTATTTTTTTGTACTCAATTTAGTTGTTTGCAATTAGTGAGAGCATGCCCAAAATTACATCATAAATTTGTCGTAATTCTTCGTTGGTAGTGCAGTAAGGCGGCATTACGTAAATAATATTACCTAGAGGCCGCAAAATTACGTGGTTTTCCAAGGCATAAGAATAAAGAATCTGCCGGATGTTGTTAAAATAAGACGTTTGCCCCGCATTCAATTCAATGGCCAGAACAGTACCCAATTGCCGGGATTCTTTAATAGCAGCATGGTCTTTTATTTCTTCGCGGAAACCTTCGTGCTCCTGACTTATCCGTTGCCGGTTTTCCAGGCAAGAAGGGTCTTTAAATAAATCCAGGCTGGCGCTAGCGGCGGTGCAGGCAATAGGGTTGGCCGTAAAAGAATGGCCGTGGAAAAAAGTTTTGGCCGGATTATCACTTAAAAAAGCCTGATAAATAGCATTTGTACACGTAGTTACTCCTAATGCCATTACCCCACCGGTCAAGCCCTTGGAAAAGCACATAATATCCGGCTGAATAGTAAGATAGTCGCAGGCAAAGTTTTTACCGGTTCGGCCGAAACCTGTCATTACTTCGTCGGCAATGGTTAAGACTTCGTGCTGCTGACAAATCTTTAAAAGCTGATTTAATACCTCCGGGGAATACATGACCATACCGGCCGTACCTAATAACAAAGGCTCAAAAATAAAAGCGGCCACATCGCCTTGCTGAACCAAAGTAGTGAGTTGTTCTATTACTTGCGCTTCCTTTCCTTTTATTGGCACGTCAATAAAATCCACCTGAAACAAATACTGCACGAAAGGCTGGGTAAATGTGCTGCGGCTGCTCACCGACATGGCGCCAAAGGTATCGCCGTGGTACGAATCCCGGAAAGCAATAATTAGCCGCTTGGGTTTATCCTGGTTTTCCCAGAACTGAATGGCCATTTTTAAGGCTACTTCAACCGCCGTAGAACCATTATCGGAGTAAAAAACACGCTTTTGATTATTGGGCAACAAAGACAGCAACTTTTCGGCTAACTCTACGGCGGGCGGATGAGTAAAACCGGCAAAAATAACGTGGTCTAACTGCTTTATTTGTTCCGCTACTTTTTCGGCAATGTAAGGATGAGAATGCCCGTGAATGGTTACCCACCACGATGAAACAGCATCCAGGTAAGCTTCGCCAGTTTCGGTATATAACCAACTTTTTTTCCCGCGCACAATGGGCAGGGGTAAGCTGGCGGTTTGCATTTGAGTGTAAGGATGCCAGATGATTTGCTGATCGCGGGAAGCTAAATTCATAGTAAAACAGATCTAAACAGAGCCGCATAGCGCTTTATCGTAGCGGCATTTATTTCAGACTCCGGTAAAACGGACGGCAATTTAGTTAATCCGGAATAAGTACTAATAAAATCTTCGGAAGCAGGAGTAGGAGGTCCGTTAAAAACAATACCCGCAACTGGAATTTGACGTTGCCGCAAATACTCAATAGAAAGTAAAGTATGATTAATGCTACCCAAATAATTTCGCGATACCAGGATTACTTCGGCCTTTAATTGGGCAATTAAATCAATAATCAAGAAAGCAGAGTTTAAGGGTACTAGTAAACCACCAGCTCCTTCAATCACTAAAATATTATCTGTTTTAGGCAGTAGCATCTGATTCGGGTCCAGGGTTATATTTTCGGCGGCGGCGGCCTGGTGCGGCGAAGCCGGTAGTTGCAGGCGGTAAGCTTCCGGGTGAAAAGTAGTTCGTTGGTTACTAATTAGTTCTTTTACCGTATCCGTATCAGTATGGTCGAGGTTACCGGATTGTACGGGTTTCCAGTAATCTGCTTGTAAGGCTTCCGCTACGATCGCTGCGACAATGGTCTTTCCCACATCGGTACCAATACCCGTTATGAATAGTTTTTTCATGCCCATAAATTTGCCAGAGGACCTAACAGTAAATCTATTTGAGCCGGCGTGTTAAAAGCGTGCACAATAATGCGTAATCGTTCTTTACCTACCGGCACCGTTGGGCTGAAAACCGGTCGTACATCTATATTATTTTCCTGAAGATTTCTGCTGATTTTCTTTAACTGCTCAATGTTGGGGGCAAAAACCACATTTATCGGCCCCGGCTCTTGTAAATATTTATTACCTGTAAATTTTTCTAACTGTTCGTTTAAATAGCGGGAAAGAGCTTTTACCTGGTTTCGTTCCGCTTGTAGCGATGGCAAAAAGCTGTAAGCCGATTTTATGGCTAGAATGTTATGCAGCGGTAGGGCAGTGGTGTAAATAAAAGGTCGACTAAAATTTATAAGATAGTTTTTTAAGGAAGTTGATCCTACCACCGCGGCTCCATGGCTGCCAATGGCTTTCCCGAAGGTCATAATGCGGGCAAAAACTTTATCTGTTAGGTTTTTTTCTACTATTAAACCTTCTCCGTTCTCCCCAAATAAACCATTGGAATGCGCTTCATCTACCACCAGGTACGCACCCTTTTTTTCGCAAAAATCAGCTAATTTAGGTAAAGGAGCTTGATCGCCATCCATGGAATAAACCGATTCGACGGCCACATAGGCGTTGCCCGCTGCGTGTTTAAATTTCCGGGTTAAATCTTCCAGGGAATTATGTTTAAAAGAATAGGCTTTCGCTAAACTTAACCGAATCCCTTCTTTAATGGAAGCATGACTAGCTTCGTCGTAAAAAATGGTATCACCGCGTTGAGGAACAGCGGAAAAAAAGCCCAGATTAGCTACGTAACCCGAATTAAATAAAAGCGCTGCCTCGGCTCGGTGAAAAGTAGCCAATTGTTTTTCCAGTAATTCATAAACCGGATGATTGCCCGATAATAAACGCGAACCGGTAGAACCCAGTAAGTAATTTGAAAATTGTTCGGCTTCTTGAGTTATTAATTGCTTTAAAGCGGTAGACCGGGCCAGGCCCAAATAATCATTTGAGCAAAAATCAATGGCAGCTTTACTGGTTGGTAATTGCCGGTAAATACCTTGCTGGGTACGTAAACTTAATTTTTGCTGTAAATTCTCCGGAAATTGCATGCCTTATTTCGCGGGTTGCCAGGCATCTTTAAATGCTTTCCGGGGCTGCAGTCCTAACAATTCAAACATAGCCTGGTCTTCGTTAAAATCCGGATTGGGAGTGGTTAATAATTTTTCGCCGGAAAATATGGAGTTAGCTCCCGCCAGAAAACACAAGGCTTGTTCCGCCACGCTTAAGTTCGTGCGGCCGGCCGATAGACGCACCATGGTTTTAGGCATAATAATGCGGGCCGTCGCAATCATCCGGATCATATCCCACACGGGTACCCGCGGCTGATTTTGCAAAGGCGTGCCGGCCACCGGTACGAGCGCGTTAACCGGCACGGATTCGGGGTGCTCGGGCATCGTAGCCAATACGTGCAGCATTTCAATCCGGTCCTCGGTGGTTTCGCCTAGACCAATAATGCCGCCGCTGCAAACCGAAATTCCGGCTTTGCGCACGTGATCAATGGTGTTTAACCGATCTTCGTATTTGCGGGTAGTAATTATATTGCCGTAATGATCGCCGGAAGTATCCAGGTTATGATTATAGGCGTATAAACCGGCTTGTTTCAAACGCTCGGCCTGGTATTCGTTCACCATACCTAAGGTGCAGCAAACTTCTAAGCCCATGTCGTTTACTTGGGTAACCATACCTAATACGCGGTCAAAATCGCGGTTATCGCGTACTTCGCGCCAAGCGGCGCCCATGCAAAAACGGGTTGAACCGGCATTTTTAGCGCGGGTAGCGGCCGCCAGTACTTCTTCGTCTTTTAACAAACCGTGGGCCTTTACTCCTGTTTGGTAACGGGCTGCCTGCGGACAATACGCGCAATCTTCGGGGCAGCCGCCGGTTTTCACGGACAATAAGGTGCAAACTTGTACTTCGCTCCCAGTTTGGTATTGACGGTGAACGGTAGCTGCTTCTACAATCAGTTCGAGAATGGGTTTATGATATATCTCCTCGATTTCTTTTATTTCCCAATCCGTGCGGATTCCGTAATTTTCGTTCGGCATGTTGTCAGCGTTAAGGGTACGAAAGTAAAGAAGAATCTACTACTAAAAAAAAGAATCCTGCGAAAACCTCTATCCGGAAATTTAGCTTATGAAGAGAATTTCTAAAAAACAAAAAGCACCGGTATTTAAACCTGGTGCTTTCTTAATTATAAGTTTTTGAATTAGCTTGAATACTTTAATGTAACAGCGAAGATTATTTACGTTTAATATCGGCACCCAAGGCACTCAAGCGTTGGTCGATGTATTGATAACCACGGTCGATTTGTTCTACGTTCTCGATGGTGCTTTTCCCTTCCGCAGACAAAGCGGCAATTAATAAAGCAACTCCTGCCCGGATATCCGGAGAAGTCATGTTAATTCCTCGGAGCGGTACCTTCCGGTTATGGCCAATTACCGTAGCCCGGTGCGGATCACAAAGTATAATCTGGGCGCCCATATCAATTAATTTATCCACGAAGAAAAGCCGGCTTTCGAACATTTTCTGATGAATAAGCACCGTGCCTTTGGCCTGGGTAGCAACCACCAAAGCCACGCTAATTAAATCGGGCGTGAAGCCGGGCCAGATAGCATCGGCAATGGTTAAAATACTGCCGTCAATGTAGGTGTCAATTTCATAGGAGTCCTGGGCCGGAATGTAGATATCATCGCCCCGGAATTCCATTTTAATGCCTAAGCGCTGAAAGGTTTCCGGAATAATACCTAATTCCGGAATTTGAACGTCTTTAATGGTAATTTCAGAACCGGTCATACCGGCTAAACCAATAAAAGAACCAATTTCAATCATATCCGGTAGCATCCGGTGCTCGGTTCCACCCAGTTTTTCCACTCCTTCTATCACGAGTAAGTTAGAACCAATACCGCTGATTTTCGCTCCCATGCGGGTGAGCATGCGGCAAAGTTGTTGCAAATAAGGTTCGCAGGCGGCGTTATAAATAGTGGTGGTGCCTTCGGCTAATACAGCGGCCATAACCATATTGGCGGTGCCGGTTACCGAAGCCTCATCGAGCAGCATGTAGGTTCCCTTTAAACCATTAGGCGCGGTAATCTGGAAAAAAGAATCCTGCGAATCGTAATTAAAGTTAGCGCCCAGTTTCTGTAAACCGATAAAATGGGTATCCATGCGGCGGCGGCCAATTTTATCGCCGCCGGGCTTAGGCAGGGCACACACTCCGAAACGGGCCAGCATGGGTCCCATAATCATAACCGAGCCCCGGATAGCCCGGCCTTGAGTCGCAAATTGCTCGGTTTTTAAATATTCCAGGTTAATATCGTCGGCCGTAAACGTGTACGTAGAAGCATCTTTTCGCTCTACTTTAACGCCGAGGTCGGTAAGCATTTCTATTAATTTATTTATGTCCCGGATATCGGGTACATTGGATATAGTAACAGGTTCAGGAGTAAGCAATACGGCACATAATATTTGTAATGCTTCGTTTTTGGCGCCCTGCGGAATAATTTCTCCTTGTAATTTATTGCCACCAATTACTTCAAAACTGGCCATTTAGATGAGTTAAAAGTTATGAGTTAAAAGTTAAAAGCTGTCGGCAAAGCAAGCCGGAAACCTTTAACCAGAACTACGTACGGTTTAAGAGTGAAAAGTAATAATCAATAACTAACAACGAACAACCAGCAACGAACAACTAAATTATTACTGTTGTTTTTTGCGCTGCTTATCCAGCATTTTCTTGCGGTTATTATTGTTGTTATTGTTGCTGTTATTATTAGAATTATTATTGGAAGAGCCCACTTTTACACTTACCTCAAATAAATTATTTGCTTCAATTTTAGCCAAATCCATGTTCAGTTTACCCCCGGAAAGCTCCCGGATATTGTTCAGGATAATTTCGTCGGTAATGGAATCTTTATTGTACGTGCGGTAAAGCGTTTTCATGAGCTTGCCCAAAGAAATAATGGCAGCGTCCTGCTCGTCCCGATCCTTTACTTCAATGGCCTTATGAATGAGGTGCTCCACGTTTTTACCGTAATGCTTATACTTCGGAATATCGTGCGGAATATCCATGCGGGCGGGCTTGTCATTCAAATATTCCATGGCGCTTAGCGGGTAGGGACAATCCACATCCAGCTTGCCATCTGACATCACGAACAGGTGGTTCCATAATTTTTGCTGCATATCCTGAATATCGCGGATAGAAGGATTCAGCTTGGCCATCAAGTTCACGAGCAGTTGGGCACTGCGGCTGCGTTGCGCCCGATCTTCGATAGAGAGAATATAAGAAACAATATTCTGAACATTTCTGCCGTATTCCCGCAGCAGCAGTTCCTGTTTAAAACTGGAGTTAGCAATCATAAGGTAAAGGTAAGGATTTTTTAGACGCTAGATACTAGATGCTAGACGCTAGACTTTTTTAAATTATCATCAACGAGTAATGTACGCTAGATTTCAAAATGTTTTTTAAATCTAAAATCTAGCGTCTAATGTCTAGTATCTAGCGTCTCGTTTCTATTCATGTATGCGTAATTTGGCGAAGCTGAGTAATAAGGTTTTTTCGCCGGCTTCTTCAAATTCAATGATGGCTTTGGTGCTGTTGCCTTGGGTATCCATTTTAGCTACCACACCAAAACCAAATTTAGGGTGTTCTACGCGCATTCCGGCTTGTAAGTTGGCGGTATCACTGGGTACAAAATCGGCGGGGGGAACGTAGTTACTTGCTTTTTTAACGGGAGAAGCCGGAATTAAATTGCTTTTCCGCTTTAAAACTTTATCAAAAACACTCTGGCCTTCGCCGTACTGAAAGTTTAAGAACCGGGTGTCGATTTCGTCAATAAAACGGCTTTTTTCGCAGGCCCGCAGGTTGCCCCATTGGTAGCGGCTGGTAGCGTAAGATAGAGTTAATTTCTTTTCGGCGCGGGTAATGGCTACGTAAAACAAACGGCGTTCTTCTTCCAAATCGGCGCGGGTGGTCAGCATCATTTGGCTCGGAAACAGGTTTTCTTCCATGCCCACAATAAATACATTCCGGAATTCCAGACCTTTAGCCGAGTGAATGGTCATCATGGTAACGTATTCGCTGCCGTCGTCTTGTTGCTTGTCGGCGTCGGTAATAAGAGCAATGTCTTGCAAAAAGGCCGACAAGCTTTTATCTTCTTTCTCCGGATCATCCACAAACTCTTTTATCCCGTTGAGTAATTCCTGGATGTTTTCGTAACGGGCCAAGCCTTCAATGGATTTATCGGCGTACAATTCTTCTACAATGCCGGATTGTTTGGCAATGTGTTTGGCTACTTCAAAGGCATCGTTTTGCTCCGCCATAATGGCGAAGCTTTTAATTTTAGTGGCAAAGTCTTCAATGGGAGAAGCCACACGGCCGGTTAAAAAGCTTTTAGCGTTGCTGACTACTTCCCAAATAGTATGGTTGGTTTCGTCGGCGGTTACAATAATTTTTTCGATGGTAGAGTCGCCGATGCCGCGTTTGGGGTAGTTTATTACCCGCCGTAAGGCTTGCTCGTCGTTGTGGTTAACGGTTAGGCGCAAGTAGGCAATTAAGTCTTTAATTTCTTTGCGTTGGTAGAACGATAAGCCCCCAATAATGCGGTATTTAATATTCATCTTCCGTAAAGCCTCTTCCATAGCCCGGCTCTGCGCATTGGTCCGGTAAAGAATCGCAAAATCTTCGTAAGAAAGGTGGTTGTTCATCTTTTCTTCGAAAATAGCGTTCGCCACTAGTTTACCTTCTTCGTTGTCGGAGTTGGCTTTTATTACTTCAATCAGCGGACCTTCTTCGTTGTCGGTAAAGACATCTTTGCGCAGCTGGGCTTTGTTATTTTTAATAACCGAATTAGCCGCGTACACAATGTTTTTGGTAGACCGGTAATTTTGCTCCAGCTTAAATACTTCCAGTTCGGGGTAATCGCGCTCGTAATTCAATATATTTTGAATATCGGCTCCCCGGAACGCGTAAATACTTTGCGCATCGTCGCCTACTACGCAGATATTCCGGTTTTTGGCGGCCAGTTTGCGGGTAATTAGGTACTGGGAGTAATTGGTATCCTGGTACTCATCCACCATCACGTATTTAAAAATGTTCTGGTATTTGTTCAGAGCATCTACATGTTCTTTAAAAAGCACGTTGGTGTTGAACAATAAGTCATCGAAATCCATCGCGCCGGCTTTAAAGCACCGGCTTTGGTATGCCTGGTAAATTTCCCCGATTTTGGGGCGCATGGCCGCTTCGTCGTCGGCCTGGATGGTAGGGTCCTGGCGGTATTGGGCAACGGTAATCAGTTTGTTTTTAGCCGCCGAAATGCGGCCTAATACCATGCCCGGTTTATACAACTTATCGTCGAGGTTCATTTCCTTAACGATGTTCCGGATCAGGGTTTTAGAATCATCGGTATCGTAAATAGTAAAGTTACTCGGGTAACCAATTTTAGGAGCTTCGGCGCGCAGAATTTTAGCAAATACCGAGTGGAACGTGCCCATCCAGATATTTTTGGCTTCGTTGCCGATTACTTTTTCAATCCGTTGCCGCATTTCTTTCGCGGCTTTATTAGTAAAGGTTAAAGATAATATATTAAAGGGGTCAACACCTTTACTAATTAAGTGGGCAATCCGGTAGGTTAAAACCCGGGTTTTACCGGAGCCGGCGCCCGCAATAATCATTACCGGACCGTCGGTATGCAGAACGGCGGCTCTTTGTGAATCGTTCAATAATTTCAGGTAATCCATTCGCTTCGGGGCTATCAGACAAAAGCGGCACAAGTTACAAAATTTACCGCATCTTCTATTCTTTCTAACAGCCAAACTACTTTATCAGTTTCTTGTATGTGGGTTAGGTAATACAAAATCTATTTAAAAAATCAAAAGGTACTGGTTCGTGTACTTGGAAGGAACAGCTTAAAGATTAACAAAAACTTAACAATTTCTTAACCTAGTGTACCTGGTGTACATTCCCACTAAGTGCCTATCATTCTTTACTTTTGTGAAATTTTTTAAAGTTTTGGCGTTCTCTCCCACTTCTACCAGCGCTCGCTTTAAAAATTAAAGAGACTAAACAATGAAAAGAATTATTTGTCCGCTCAAGTTACATTTGGGCGGCTGGCGGTATATTATCGCTTTTGTAGGAGTCAATCTTATTTACTTTTCGGCGCAGGCCCAGCAAGCTTCTCAAGATTCTACTATTTCGCAGGGCGAGGGTATTTACTCCGTTTTTAAAAAATTTGAAAATTTAAAATTCAGCGGGTATATCCAACCGCAGTTTCAGTTGGCGCAGAGTGCCGGTGCTCCCAGCTTTGCGGGGGGTAACTTTGCCGCTAATTCCAATAACCGGTTTATGCTGCGCCGCGGCCGGGTAAGGATGGAATATACCATGCTCCACCAAAAAGATTTACCTTCCGTCTCTTTTGCTTTCCAGTTTGATGTAACGGAACGAGGTGTGCAGATTCGGGATTTTTACGGAAAAATTTACGAGAATAAGTTCAGTAAATTTCACCTGACCACGGGTATGTTTCCCCGACCCTTTGGGTTCGAAGTAAATTATTCTTCGTCGCAGCGAGAAGCACCCGAACGTGGGCGCATGTCGCAGATTTTGTTCCGCACGGAGCGTGATTTGGGCTTGATGTTAAGTTTTGATCCGCAAAAGGAGCAGGATGCCTTAAGAAATCTGCGGATTGAAGCCGGTTTGTTTAACGGCACCGGGGTAGCCGCTCCCACCGATTACGATAGCAACAAAGATTTTATTGGTCGGGTTTCGGTAAAGCCCACCGAAATAACTGAAAAATTAATTTTATCAGGTAGTGTATCGCACTACAATGGCGGCATGCGCCAGTTCGGCAAACAGGTTTACCGTTTAAACAAAACGGCTGCCGGACCCATGTTTCAGGTAGATTCCGCGGAAACCAATATCGGTAAAATTGCTACCCGCCGGTACTACGGAGCCGATGCGCAGCTGAAAATTTTAAATAAATGGGGCACTACCGAGCTGCGGGGCGAATTTATTATTGGCCGGCAACCCGGCATTGCCACCTCCTCCGAAGTACCCGCTACCGAACCTACCACCGACGAGATTACCATTGTCAATAACCTGCCTTTTGCCCGCAAAGTAGGTTTGCCCATTTACCACCGAAAGTTTAACGGGGCTTACTTTTACTTTTTACAAGACATCAAGACCAGCCGCGACCAAATTGTGCTTAAGTACGATTGGTACGATCCGAACAAACAAGTAAAAAATAAAGAAGTAGGACAGCCTGGTTCCGGCACCACCGAAGCTGATATTAAATTCAGTACTTTAGGCGGCGGCTACATTCATAATTTTACGAATAATGTACGCTTTACCTTTTGGTACGACTGGGTAAAAAATCAACCTACCCAATTAATTAAATACGCCCGGGATTATAAAGATAATATACTAACTATTCGGGTAATGTACCGTTTCTAATGTAAGCGGCAATTTAAAATAAACCCTTACTTACCGCGGTAAGTAAGGGTTTATAGTTTTGTAGCGGACGAATACAGCTTTTATCGCCGAATGAAAAATACCTTAGATAAACTGGTTTTTCCCTGCAAGATTTTAACAATGTATAAGCCTACGGGTAAATTAGCGGTTGGCAATAAAAGGGTATTCTGTCCTAGAACGGGTTTTACAGAAAGATTCTGATGCACTAATTTCCCCTGGTTATTATAAAGTTGAACCGTATATTTCTGCTCAGAGGTAAATGGAATACGCACCTTTAAATAAGAGTTTGCCGGATTCGGATAAACCTGAAGCACAGGTTCTGTCGCAACCGTTTCTTTTGTGCTAGCTTGTGCCGGGGCAGAAGAATTTGGGCTTACTACTAAATGATCTAGGTTGGGGCCACTGGTACCCGTAGCCGTAAGCCGAATTGTGTTTGAACCCGCCGTTAAACTAATATTTATTTCTTTATTTGACCAGGAAGTCCATTGCCCGGTTTCGGGAAATTCCAGTTCCGATGCGAGGTTGGCGTTGTTTACCTGAAGCCGAAGATGACGTGAGCTACCTACCAAAGCATAGCGGAAGCTTAAATTATACGTACCGGCTGTCGGAACAGAAACTGTCCATTCTATGTAGTCATTCGATTCCTGGAGGTAGTTGGCAAAGCCGGTTCCGGTATAACCCGCATGATCGTTAGAAACTTGTACGCCAGAGACTACCGCATTTTCTGCCTCTAAGAGCGCCGAAGAAACTGCTTCGCGGTAAACGGCCGTATAAGTTACATTGTCTTTGGGCGTAGAAATAGTTTGATTCGCCGAGCCGCCGTGCAGCCATTTTTCAAAAACGTAGGTTTTCCCGTTAAGTGTTTGCGAATTTACCGGGCCGATATTTCGCATTATACCTTCTACACTGTTAACCGCAATAGGGGTATTTACGGGTTGTCCGTCTAAGGTAAGTTTTAATCCGGCCGGTTGAGTCGTCAGACTTATTGTGGAACGGTACGGATGAATATCCCGGTAAATTGTATCGGTTAACCCGCCCGCATCTTTTACTACGGCATACAGGCGGTACCAAACGTTTGCGGATACTTCTCCGCTGGTCGGAATCACAAAGGAGCCGCTTTTTACCCCATCGGCAATAGCCGGGCCGTCGTGGTGGTGGGTGTCGTGGTGAAAATCTACGAACCAGGTAAAGGCACTGGCTGGTAACGTTCCATCTTCCGTATCGGTAGCATCCCCGATAAACCGGATAACATCGCCGCCGCGGTAACGGAAGGTTTCGGTGGGATAATTAATTACGGCCACTGGCCGGTTGTTGAAAGCAGTAACCTTTAAGGAAGCGGCATTACTGGTTGCTTTTCCGGCGGCATTTGCTACTACCACGCGGTAATTACCGGCGTCCGCTGCTTTGGTACTAGCTATTGTGTAAGTAGCCGCGGTAGCTCCCGAAATATTTACTCCATTCTTTTGCCATTGGTAGGTGAGCGGAGCGGTACCAGTAGCGGTTACTTTAAAGGTGGCGGGTTGTCCGGCGGCAACCGTTAGGTTGGCCGGTTGTTGTTCAATACGGGGCGCAGCATTAGTAGTATAAATAATCTTATAAACGGCACTGGTACTTCTTTCCAGATAATACAAATTGCCATCTGTACCCACAGTAATCCCCAAAGCGTAGTCGCCGAGATTAGTGGCAAAAGGTTGGCGGATAGGAGTAGGGCTGGAAAGATCCAGTACATTAATCCATTTACTGCATAAATCCTGAAAAAAATAACGACCTTGGTAAGCAGCGGGATAATTGGTAGTAATTGGGTTAAAAAAAACTCCCCCGGTAATGGCACAACCCGTACCATCTTCGGAGCCGTGCGGATAGGCAAATACCGGATTGGCATAGGCCGGGTCCGTGCTGAATCCTTCTTTAACGGGCCAGCCAAAATTTTTTCCCCCGGCACTAGCATCGTTTATTTCTTCCCAAGTAACCTGACCTACATCGTTCACGAATATTCGGCCGGTACCGGGTTGGACCGCGAAAGTATACGGGTTACGCAAGCCGGAGGCCCAGATTCTTTTTTTTTGAGCTGAACCAGTAGTATAGGGATTACCTGCCGGAATGGAGCCATTCGGGTTTATCCGGAGTAATTTTCCGTGGTAAGTATTTAAGTCTTGAGATTGAGCCGGGTTGGCATTCTCGCCAATGGCTACGTATAATTTACCATCCTTGCCAAAGTGCATGGCGCCACCATTATGGTTATTAGCACTACTGAGCGGGTCCAGGTTTAATACAACTACTTCGCTACCTGGTACTACTACGTCGCCTTTAGCCGTAAACCGGCTTATCCGGTTGCGGGGTGTTCCCCGAACCGTATAATACACATATAAGTACTGATTACTGGCAAAGTTCGGGTCCAGGGTCAGGCCGATTAAACCTCTTTCCCCGTTGGAAGTAACCGGTAGCTGCATAAAAGGAGTTGAAAGAAGCTTCCCATTTTTGATAACCCGTAAAATGCCATCTTGCTGAGCTACCAAAATTCTACCATCCGGGGTAAAAGCCATTACCGTAGGTTTACTAATGCCGGAAGCAACCTGCACCCGGCTGAAACCGGCCGGTAAAGTATGGGCTTGAGTTGATGCGTTCCCCAGAAGATTAATCAAAATAAACAAAAAAAGAATTTAGCTTTTCGGCTATTCCGTTTAATGGGTCTCTTTGTCATCATAATCTAAATTTTTAAGTAGTTTTTTGTAGTGCCAACCATACTAATACCGCTAGATTTAAGGACTTTTGACTTTTAAAGGAGTAAAATGAATGGTTAGCTGGAAATAGCAGAAGCCTTATTTTTACTGTATTTACGCTGTAGTTGATAAAGCTTCGGCCGGTGGCGAACTATCAGCAGCATACTTACCAGCATCACGAGCAAAGAAATACCTACCGTTAACCCAATAATAACATACCCATTCGTAAAACTTCTGAATACGGCTTCTACAAAAAAAGCGGCAAATAAGCCCATCACCGATCCGTTTATATAATTATAATGCTTTTGCAGCCAGTTTCCCCGCCGCCGGATAACCGGATAAATACCCAGAGAAACAAAAAACAAATTAATGAGCGCTCCTACGTGAAAAGGCCCCGGTAAGCCGGAATTATATTCTAAAATGCCCCAGGCACTTACGTCCAGGATAACAATACTTACTACGTAAACCCAGCCCATACGGCGGTGCGAACGGGTTCCTTTCGGCGTGAGTAAAATATAAGTAGCGGCGGCTACGGCTATAATGCCGGTAATTACATGAAACCATCCGAACAGATTATGAATTTGCCATTCCATTGTAGTAGGAGTTAAAATTTATTTTCGGGTAAAAATTGATTAGAAGTAAAGGTTGATGAGGTATTTACCGGCGGGTGAGTTAATTACATTTCTTGCGTAGTATACGGGGTAGCAAGCAAGTTTTATTTTCCTGTCTTCCTTGTTTTATTTAATGCTTGGTACTCTTAGTTCCCATTCCAATACATCGCCATCTTCTTCGTCGTATAGTAAACCATTGCATTCAAAATGGTTTTTCTTCAGTATTCCTATCGAGCCCAGATTGTCTGGCAGCGTTCGGGCGGTAATTTTAACGGACGAATCGGTTTTTAGGGAAAGTTCTACTAATTGCCGGCAAATTTCGGTACCTAAACCCCTGCCTCGAAAATTTTTAAAAGTACCGTAAGAAATCTCTACCTTACCGTTACTGGGTTTGCCTTTGTATCCGCCACAACCAACCAGAGAATTTTCGTCGTTGGTTGCAAAATAGCCGATCCAAGGTTTATGGAAACCAACCCGTTTGTAAAATCCAGGATATACCTGAAGAATTTCCCGGCATTCTGGGTTATGCCCAAACCGGTAATTCTGTTTTTCGTCTACTTCTATGGGCAATAGCTTCATTGTTTTATTGGGTTTCGTTTTACTTACCAGAAGGTTGGCGCAATTTGAATAAACCGCAGCCGGTTTAGAGTAATTAAAGATAAATTTCCCGGATTTACAAGGATTTTTTTGATATCGTTTAACCAAATTGAAAATCAAAAATGCGGGCTAAATACTTTTCCGACTTACTTTATTCAAAAATAATTTAAAATCAAGTTTAGGAAGTTATCGGTACCTCCCAGATATAACTGGTAGAAATAAAATTAGCTTTCCTTTTAGCTTAAAAACCTTTTGGTGTACCTTTCTAATTTATAATTTCTAATTTTAATTTGGCAAGCGCCAGAAATAAACTTTAATTCCGCGAAACCTAAATGGAAAAATGAAAGCTTTCACGTGGCTGAAATAAGTTCTTGGGTATTTGTGTCGAAAACTAGAATTCCTTCGTCGGTATCATTCCGTTGGCCCATTAATAAACCTTGTTTATTCCAAACGGATGTTTTCCCGCCGCATTCCATACCACCCGCGGGCCCCACGCAGTTCGACATAAATACCTGCATAGAATACGTTTTGGCAATCCCGGCCAATCTTGGTAAAGCTCTATCTAAGCCTTGCACCGATTTTGCCACACTGGTCAAGTACACGCCAGCTCCTTGTTTAAAGGCCGTTTCTGCGTGTTCCGGAACGGATATTTCGTAACAAATTGCCATGGCTATAT
The DNA here is from genome assembly GCF_003023845.1 of Adhaeribacter arboris. NCBI lineage: Bacteria > Pseudomonadati > Bacteroidota > Cytophagia > Cytophagales > Hymenobacteraceae > Adhaeribacter > Adhaeribacter arboris. The sequence continues at coordinate 6,064,980 of NZ_PYFT01000001.1, forward strand.
GCGAATGATTTTCGATTAAACCCGGCGAGTTGGGGCCACAAACAAAAAAACTTTCTTCGTCGGGGTGTAAAAACTGCTTGGCATAGGTTTGCGGGGCTTGATGCGGATGAAAAAGAACCAGGCCAATGTGTACTCCCGCAGCGTTTTTAATGGGTAATCCTATCCCAATAATTATCTGGTGGGTATCACTAATTGCTTGAAAATCGTTCAGCCTATTATCATCCGGCTTGGTCGCTAATTTACGGGCAAGTTCCGGTTCGTAACCCGTCAGAGATAGTTCCGGAAAAATAATTAGGTCTGCATCCAGGGAAAGAGCCTGGTCGATTAATTTTTTATGATTTTCTATATTCTTCGGAATATCTCCTTTAATGGGCCGGGTTTGGGCTACACCAATTCTCATTTTACACTTGTTTAACTAACCCGAATAATTTAAGAAATTTACATTTTACTTTTCTGGCTTTTTGGGTAAAGGTGATAAGGTTACAGGTTGGCGTATTTTCTTATAAGTTTATCTAATTTTTGAGAAATATCTCCTGTTAAAACTCCGCCGTGATAGCACACTAGTTTTTGAATATCCAGTTGCTGAAGTTTTTTTATCGATTTTACGGCTTCTTTTAAATCCAGAGTAAAATCTGGATTGGCTATTTCTAATTCATTTTTTTCGATTACCACCGCATCGGCAGCAATCAGGGTTTTACTTTCGGGCAGGTAAAGCGAAATATGACCGGGCATGTGGCCGGGAGTTTTTAGTACCCGAACGCCCGGTAGAAAAGGTAATTCCCCTTCGGCAAAGGTAGCATCTACGAGCACTGGTTTAATTTGCTTCAACATTTCCTGAAAAGCATAAGCGCCTGGTTTTTGCTCTTCGGGCAACGACTCGTATAAGCTTTCAGCCTGTTGTAAGCGTAAACTTTTTTTCTGACCATTTATATAAGGCTCCTCCATTTCCGGGGAGTATATTTTTATGGTTGGGTATTTTTCTTTCAGCTCAAACAAGCAGCCTAAATGATCCATATCGTGGTGCGTTATAATAATGCCCGTTAGATCTTGAAGCGATAAACCTTGTTGGTGAGCGGCGGCTTCGAGTAAAGGAATAAACCCAGCATAGCCGCCGTCAATTAGAATGAGTTCTTGGTCATTTTGTAAAATTACCGGGTAAAGTGCTTTTGCTACCCCCTCAAAGGTAAATTGTACTTCTAAAACGTAATGGTTCATGGGGGTAAGGAGTAATTAATTTCTCTAAAAGATGCTTTTTTAACTTTAATCAGGAGCCGATAAAAGTTTTCTCATCACCAAATCACATCGGGGCGATGCGGCCGCTGTTTGTTTTACTTTCCGGAAGCCAAAGCTTTCGTAGAGCTGAATGGCCGCTGCCATGGTATGCACAGTTTCGAGTAATATTTCCTGAAAGCCCAGGTAAATGGCTCTTGCTATAATTTTCTCCAGGAGTAGTCGGCCTAATCCTACGCCGCGGTAATCTTTCGCGACGTACATTTTTCTTAATTTGGCGGTAGTTGAATTTACTTTATAAAGAGCGACGGTACCTACAATTTGGGCTTGGTTGGTTTGAAGCGTTTCAAAAGCGCCTCCTGCATTTATATAAGTGGTTTCAATGTTTGCTAAATCACTTTCCGAAGATTCCGGGGAATACGTTAAGTTAAATTCTTGTAAACACTTTTTAACTAAACTTACAATTTCCGGAATATCCGGGTTGGTAGCTGGGCGAAATTTTAAATTTTCAGATACCATGAAAGTTAAGTTTCCGTTTTTTACTTCTAAAAGTAGTTTAATTACCTAACGTTTCCATTCTCCACCACACAAAAAAGATTGCCGTCCGGGTCTTCTAACACGATAAAATCACTTTTGGGCGGATAGCGCCAAGGATATTTTTTGGCTCCCAGTTTTATTAATCTTTCTACTTCTTCTTTTTGTCGGCGGGTGTACAAATCCAGGTGAATCCAGCTTCTTTGCCCGGAACGTTTTTCCGGAGCTTTGTCTAGAGACAGATTTTGGGCCTATTCCTTGAGGATCGCATAAAACTACCCATAAAACTACCCAACCGGCCTGCGCCGGCTCTCTTGGTACATAGCGGAGCGCTTCCTGCCAAAACTCCAGCATTTTTGCAAAATCAAAACACCGTATCACAATAGAGCCGATTTTCATGGAAAAGACCAAAGTACCCAGCTACAAGACATAAGACTTATTCTGAGTTAAAACGATTGATTTTAAGTCCTTTGTGTATCATCTTCCAGTCAATTTAACCAGAGCGACTTTGTCCGGTGACTTAATCGTAAATAATTGATAATCTAATTTCAGCTATCGAATAAACAATCCAACTGCTTGTTTGGAAATTGCATGTAATTAGTAGGTTTTAGCTAAAGAATACTGGAAACATCTTCCCAAATATACCGGCAAACCTGAGCTTTGGTTTTATCAATGTTTTCCGTTTCTATGGTTTGAAAGTTTTTGCCGCCTAAACGATCGTAGAAAGCGCGGGCATTTTTATTTAATTCATAAACCCACAAATACATATTCGGAAGGTCGGCCGAGCTTTTTATATACTTCGCGCTTTCTTTCAGGAGTAAAGCGCCCACGCCGGATTTTTGTAGCTCTTTAGCAACGTGGAGATTGTCGATATAGGAACCGAAAACCGGATCACTGTTTAAATAAAAACAAGAAAAGCCAACTATATTTTCAGCTAAAGTGGCCAGCAGCATTTTTTGGTTTGCACGCGGGCTTTGCAGTCTTTGGTGCCAAACATTCAAACGATCTTGCTCCACTTCCTTATCTAAAAAATAATCGCTCATTATTCCCCGGTAATGTTGCTGCCAACTGGCAGCGTGGAGCTTGGCGATGGCAACATGGTCTGAAAACTGAGCATCTCGTAATATAATCATGCGGGAGGTTTAAAAACTAAATTCTATTTTCCAGATGTATGGTGTAGCTCACAATGCTAAGATATTTAATTAGGCGACCACTTTCAATTTTCTGGTTCCTGTTCTTCGCCAATTAGGGTCGGCAAAAGTTCGGGTAAAACCTGGGCGGAGCAAACAAAATGATGATTAAGCTGTTGTAGAATAGGTATTTATTTACGATTTCGCAATAAAAATATATACTAAACATAGGGTAACACGTATTTAAACCTAGTAACTGACCCGGTGAGTGATTAGATGAGCCGGAAAATAGATTTTATCTGCGGCAGGTGAAATACGGGTTAGGTTTTAGCTGTAAAACATACTTAAATATAAATTTAAATAATAGCTATGGCCAGTAATACCATTTCCACCGAAAGTTTTGGCATTCGTTACGGTATAATTGCCGCCGCTGCCATGATTGCCTACTTCCTTTTTATTAATGTTATTAATTTGCAAGACATGGAGGTAGTACGCTTTGCCAGTAATATTTTTATTTTAGTAGCGGTAATTTGGGCGATAAATGCCTATAAAAACCGGAGTCGTGGCCCAATGCCTTATTTGCCCGGTTTAGCGGTAGGTTTTCTGGTGGGTCTGATTAGTTCGGTATTGTACGCTTTTTTTATTTACGTATATGCCAAATTCCTCAATCCGGATTACGCCACCGTTTTAAAAACCCAGGACTACTACGGTTCGGTATTATCGCCGATGATGTTGGCCGGAGCTATTACTATTTTAGGTACGGCCGTAGGCACCATGACCGGTTATATTATGATGATGGCCTACGATAACTCCGGTGCCCGTACGGCAGATTAAATGAATAAATTCGTTTTATTTTGCGCTTATATTGGAAAAACGGAAAACCGGTAGAATCACCGGTTTTTTTAGTAGCCATCATTTCTGTTTAGCTTTTATAAGGTTTGTTTTCCAATGAAGCTAAATAAAAAATAAATTACCTTCTTTTAAACCGGCTTCGTATTTAGCTTTATCAAAGCGGTACAAATAAGGCGATTTATGAGCTCCGCCCTTCCGGCGGATGGGTAATCTTTCCAGGATACCTAAACCCAGCAGCTTTCTTTGAAAATTCCGCGGATCTAATTTTCGGTCCAGGATGGTTTCGTAAAGCTTTTGCAATTCGGGCAAGGTAAATTCGTGCGGCAATAGATTATACCCAATGGGTTGCCAGCTTAACTGGTTGCGTAAGGCTTGCAAGGCCACCTGAATAATATGATTATGGTCGAAAAGCAGAAAAGGAATTTCCCGGATATCCCACCACTGGCATTCGTCGGTGTAAGCATCGGGAGTAGGATTAACGCGGGAATAGTCTACTAAGGCGTAATAACCAATAGAAACGGCCCGCTCGTACCAAAGCTCCGGATCGAAAATTAATTTCAACTTTTCCTGAATCTCTGCCCGGCTATAACGCTCCACTTCACCAAAAACATGAAACTGCTGCAGAAAAATATCGTCGAGCCCGGTTCTTTCTTGTAAGATGCGTTGGGCCGCCGCATTTACCGATTCGTTTTGCCGGATGGGGCCGCCCGGTAAACTCCATTCCTGCGTATTTTTCCAGCGCAGCAACAACACCCGTAACTGGTTATTGTGAAACCCTAAAATGATACAATCCAGCGTAAGCTGGGGTATTAACGGAGCATTATTTTTCTCTGGTTCCAACCAGGACTCGGGTAGTATAGCCATACGGTAAGATAAATATTTTATTGTGTTACTTTGACATATTGATAAAAGTTTCTATTATTATGTAAAAGTTACATAATGTAAGGAACGCATTTTCTTAAATCTAATTCAGCATGGGTATTTTTAAAAAATTTATTTTTTGTTTTTTATTTACGCTACCGTTTTTGCCTTTTGCCTGCGCGCAAACCAAAAACAATACCGGTTTGGGAGCTAACCAGGTTAAAACGGCGAACGGCCGCGTAGAAGGAACTCTGGAGAAAAGTGGCATCCGGGTGTTTAAAGGCTTACCTTTTGCGGCTCCGCCGGTAGGAGAGTTACGGTGGCGAGAGCCGCAACCCGTTAAAAACTGGACCGGAGTACGGCCCGCCCAGCAATTTGGACCCCGGGCCATGCAGTTGGCGGTGTTCGGCGACATGGGCTTTCGCTCCAATGGCATGAACGAAGATTGTTTGTACCTGAATGTCTGGACGCCGGCTAAAACCGGACAAGAAAAATTACCCGTGCTGGTTTACTTTTATGGCGGTGGTTTTGTGGCCGGTGACGGTTCCGAGCCTCGTTACGATGGCGAAAGCATGGCTAAACGCGGTATTGTAGCCGTTACGGTTAACTACCGGCTGGGCGTTTTCGGCTTTATGGCTTACCCCGAATTAACTAAAGAATCTCTCAATAAGGCTTCCGGCAATTACGGTTACCTCGACCAGAGTGCGGCTTTGCGTTGGGTGCAGCAAAACATAGCGGCTTTTGGGGGCGATCCTACTAAAGTAACCATTGCCGGGGAGTCGGCGGGTTCTATTTCCGTTAGTGCGCAAATGGCTTCTCCTTTGTCGAAAAATTTATTTGCCCAAGCCATTGGCGAGAGTGGAGCGGCTGTAAATTCTAGTCTCGATCCCATTTCTTTGTCGGAGGCCGAACAACAAGGAGTAAAATTTGCGACTAGTCAGGGGGCTAATTCTTTGGCTGCTTTACGGGCTTTGCCGGCGCAGCAATTGTTAGAAGCAGCCGGTAAATTAGGTATTCCGGGCTTCCCGGCCACCATCGATAATTATTTCTTTCTAAAAACACCTACCGCAACTTTTACTGCTGGCGAACAAGCTAAAGTGCCTTTACTTGCCGGTTGGAACTCCGAAGAAATGACCCCTATGTTCGTGCTGGGGCGGCAAAAACCTACTCCCGAAAACTATAAAGCCGCCGTAGAGAAAATGTATAGTACCCAAGCCCAGGAAGTTCTAAAGGCCTACCCAGGAACTACCGAAGAAGAAGTGCTGCAATCTGCTACGAACCTGGCGAGCGACCGGTTTATTGCCTACAGTACCTGGAAATGGTTGGATTTACATAGTCAGACGAGTGGTAAACCGGTTTACCGGTACTTGTTCTCCCGTCCGCGACCCGCTATGACGCCCGAAATGGGAAATGCCGCAGCCGGTTTAGCCGGAGGAGTAGTAAAAGATAAATCTGCCAATGCGGTTACCTTGCCGCCCGCTAAAGGTGCGGTACACGCCGCTGAAATTGAATACGCCTTAGGTAATTTGCCTTATAATAAAGTATACGCCTGGACTCCGGAAGATTACAAAGTATCGGAAACCATGCAAAGTTACTTCGCTAATTTTGTTAAAACGGGTAACCCCAATGGAACAGGTTTGCCTAACTGGCCGGTTATGAAACCCGGCAGTGCGGGTCAGGTAATGAATCTGGATGTAAATACCCGCGCCCAAACCGACCAAACCCGCGAACGCTACCAATTGCTGGATCAACTCCAGACGAAAAAGTAATTGATATAAATTTATGTTGATTTAAAGAAAACCTGTTGTTTGAATGGATAAACACAGGTTTTCTTAGTTTTGACCGTAAGAAATAACCTTTATTCAATTGGTAATTCTTAACTTGGTACATAAAAATTGCCAGTATAAAGTTTTTTCGCTTTACTCCCCGACATAAATTTCAAAACTGTATAATCGCTGGCCCAGCCAAAATTATTCAGTACTTTTCTCATCTCCTATCCAACACTAGCTTATGAAATTTCTTAATACTCTTCTTTTTGCGGCTTTATTGCTATCATTTAAAAGTTTATACGCGGCTAAAGTAGATTCCCTGGATATTCCGAGTGCGGCTATGCACAAAAGTTACAAAGCCGGGGTAATAGTGCCAAATGCGTACGCTAAAAGTAAAGCTGCTTTTCCGGTGCTGTATTTACTACACGGTGGGGGCGGGCATTTCAGCGATTGGCTCCGGCAAACCCCCGATAAGCAACTGCTGCACAAATTAGCCGACCAGTACCGGATTATTATTGTAACCCCCGAAGGGGAAAGGTTAAGCGGTTACCTGGATAGTCCTCTTCAGAAAGACAATCTCTTTGAAACCTACATTACCAAAGAAGTAATTACTAAAATTGACAATACCTACCGTACCATTCGCGACCGCAAAGGCCGGGTAATTACCGGTTTAAGCATGGGTGGCCACGGATCGCTTTACCTGGCTACGCGCCACCCGGATCTTTACTGCGCGGCCGGCAGCATGAGTGGTGCCGTAGACCTAAACGCCACTACCTGGAATATAACGCCGGAGTTTGCCAAACAAATAGAACCCGGATTTACGCGTATTTTAGGTCCGCTCCAATCAAAGCCTGACCTCTACGCCGCTAATTCGGTGGTATACATGACGAATAAAATGAAGGCAAACGACGTGAAATTAATTATTGATTGCGGGGTAGATGATTTTCTGATTGAGCCGAACCGCGAACTGCACCGCCGCCTGGTTTACGAGAAAGTGCCGCACGATTATACCGAAAGACCCGGTGGGCATACCTGGGATTATTGGGAAAATTCCTTGTCGTACCACGTGCAGTTCTTCTACCAGATTTTGAAAAACAACAGTGCAATAGTGCTGTAATAGTTGTTTGCTTCTGTTCTAAACAGGTTATCTATGATTGAGCATTCTGACTTTTAGAACAAACGCGCTTAAGATTTTAACCTTGGATTTCGAATACCAAGCTAAATTTATTTCTGTCAAGTGTTCCGTTGAGTAGGAAGCAACGGGTTGTTTAACCTTAAACAAACTAATACACACACCATTATGGCTATGGACTATAGACTAAATACTAATATGAAATTTTTAAAAAACTTACTGCTGACGGGATTAAGCGGGTTGTTTTTTTCTCCGGCTATTCAGGCAGCTAAGGTAGATACCCTGGAGATTACCAGTAAAATAATGCAGAAACGCATCCGGGCGGCCGTGGTGTTGCCGTCTAGTTATAAGAAAGTTAAAAAGCCTTTTCCGGTTCTGTACCTGTTGCACGGCGGCACGGGTAACTACCGCGATTGGCTAAGTAAAACTCCGGATAAAACTTTACTTCACCGGTTAGCAGATCAGTATAACTTAATTATCGTTACCCCGGACGGCGGACCAACCAGCTATTATTTTGATAGCCCCTTGGATAAAAATAGTCAGTACGAAACATTCATCTCCCAAGAGCTTATAGAAAAAGTAGAAGGCACTTACCGCACCGTGCGGGACCGAAAAGGACGGATAATTGCCGGCTTATCTATGGGCGGACACGGCGCCATCTATATTGCCACTAAACATCCGGATTTGTACTGCGCGGCGGGTAGTATGAGCGGGGTAATGAATATTAATACCGCCACCTGGAAAGTGCCAGCCGACTTCGCTAAATTACGGGCCCAGAACTTTGTCCGATTGCTGGGTGCCCCGCAAGATACTTTAAATCCCTATCCGGCTTATACGGCCGTGGGAATGACCGACCAGATAAAGGCAAGTAGGTTAAAGCTGGTTTTTGACTGCGGCGTAGACGATTTTTTAATTGAGCCCAACCGCGATTTACACCGGCGCTTAACAGCAAACAAAACGCCGCACGATTATACCGAAAGACCCGGCGGGCATACGTGGCAATATTGGGAAAATGCTTTACCTTACCAATTAATATTCTTTTATAAGGTATTCGTAACGAACGGTGTTGCCCTTCCTTCTTCTTAACAGAAAACATATGTTTGTAAGCGTACAAATTGTATTTTACTTTTTACTAAATTTCCTTTTTTCGCCTGTTAAACCAGTGGCGTTGGGAGTAGTAAAAACGCAGGCCGGTTTAATATCCGGAGTAAAAAACCAAACGGGGGATGTGGCTATTTATAAGGGTATTCCTTTTGCGGCTCCGCCAGTAAAGGCCTTACGCTGGAAAGCTCCCCAACCCGTAAAGCCCTGGACGGGTGTTCGTCGCTGTGAAGCTTTCGGCCCCAGCCCCATGCAGACCGATCCGGCGCCGTTTAGCATGTGGAGCGCCGAGTTTTTAATTCCAAAAGAACCCATCAGCGAAGATTGTTTGTACCTGAACGTTTGGTCGGGCGCTAAAGCTGCGACCGAGAAAAGGCCGGTATTGGTTTGGATTTACGGTGGTGGATTTAACAGCGGCGGCAGTGCCGTACCTATCTACGACGGCGAAGCCATGGCCCAAAAAGGGATTGTGTTTGTGAGTATTAATTACCGGGTAGGAGTTTTTGGCTTTTTGGCTCATCCGGAATTAACGAAAGAATCAGGTAAGAATACCTCAGGAAATTATGGTTTGCTGGACCAGATAGCAGCTTTGCAGTGGGTACAGAAAAATATTGCGGCTTTTGGCGGTGATCCTAAAAATGTAACTATTGCGGGTCAATCGGCCGGGTCTATGAGTGTAAACTGTTTGGTTGCCTCGCCTTTAGCTAAGAATTTGTTTGTAAAAGCCATTGCTGAAAGCGGGGCTAATTTTTCCCGGGGCACTACTACGCTGCAACAAGCCGAACAAGATGGGGTAAAATTAGCCCAATCCTTACATGCTTCCTCGCTGGCTGATTTACGAGCAAAACCAGCTAAAGAGTTAATGCAGCCATCGCAAGCCCGCCGCGGACCCGTTACGGATGGCTACGTTTTACCAGCGTCCATAGCCGAAATATTTGCGGCCGATAAAGAAAATAAGGTAGCTTTATTAACTGGCTGGAACGAAGACGAAGGATTATTATCTGGTCCGTTAAAAAGCGCCGAAGAATTTCGCAAGCAAGCTGAACAACAATATGGTGCAGATGCCAAAACGTTTCTGGAATTATATCCGGCCACCGACGAACCTCAGGCCATTCATTCGCAATATAGATTGTCGCGGGATATGATTTTTGGCGTTCAGAATTATACCTGGGCACAAGTGCAGAGCCAAAAAGAAAAACAAAAAGTATTTGTTTACCGCTTCACCCGCAAAGTGCCCGCTACCGGCGAATACGTAAAATACGGGGCTTTTCATACCGGCGAAGTGCCTTACGCGTACGATAATTTAAAATTTGTCGACCGGCCTTGGGAACCCGTCGATCAGCAATTGGCAAAAACTATGTCTTCTTACTGGGTAAACTTTATTACCAAAGGAAATCCTAACGGACCGGGTTTACCCGAATGGCCGGCTTACAATAGTAGTAGTAGCCAGATAATGATTTTAAGCGATAAACCCGAAGCCCAGCCGCTACCCGATAAGCCCGCATTGGACTTTATAGCGGCTAAAATGGGAGGTAAATAGTTTTCTTAGTTAAGGAATATTGGTGAAATAGGCTACCAGTTATTGCCGTCCATCTCTATTTTTTACGTTTATCTTCCTTGAATCTCTGAAAAATAAACAATAGCTTTAAACACGCTTATTCATTTTAAATTAAACCTTCATGCAGCACAAAACACTTCTAAAAACCTTCTTTTTTCTTTTTTTAGCGATTGTAACTTTTCAGGTTCAGGCGCAAACCAAATTATTTAACGGTAAAAATTTAGATGGCTGGAAAGTACACGGCACCGAAAAATGGTACGTCGATAATGGGGAACTAGTCTGCGAAAGTGGCCCGGATAAACAATACGGCTACCTGGCTACCGACAAAACTTATAAGGATTTTGAACTAACCTTAGAATTTAAACAACAAGCCGACGGCAATAGCGGCGTATTTTTTCATTCTTCGCTCGATGGTACCAAAGTTTCGGGCTGGCAGGCAGAAGTGGCTCCTCCCGGAAAAAGCAGCGGTGGCATTTACGAGTCGTATGGCCGGGGTTGGTTAATTAAACCGGATCCGGAAAAAGATAAGGCACTTAAGATGGGTGATTGGAACAAAATGAAAATCCGGGTGGTGGGTAATCAGGTAACTACCTGGCTAAACGGAACCCAAATGGTAGAGCTAAACGACGAACAAATTGGCAGCAAAGACGGTGTACTTGCTCTGCAAATCCACGATGGGGGCGGCATTAAAGTACGCTGGAGGAACATCCGGGTAAAAGAACTAAGTAAATCATAAATACTTATTAAATCTCTTTTTAGGCAATGCCATTCCGGAAGGGATGGCATTATTTTTTTAGGCAGAGAATAGGTTTTTTGAATTTTAAAGAAATGTTTCGGGGTAGTAGCAGTTAATTTCATGCTGTTTTAAGTTAACTTAAGGAAACAAATTTTAAAATGATAAGGCATTTGCTCCTAGTCTTAAAACTCACCTTAGTGTTGCTGCTACTAACTCCACTAGCCTGGGGGCAGCCGGAACAGAAATTTCAATGGGCGAAACAAGGCGGTGGGCTCAGCTTCGATGAGGGAAGCAGCATTGGCGTAGATGCAGAAAGTAATAGTTATGTACTGGGTACTTTCAGCGATACGGCCCGGTTTGGAACCTTTACCGTTACGCCCACGCCTTTGGTAATTGGGTTCAGCAAAGATGCCGTTTTTATGGCGAAATACGATCCGAAGGGTCAGGAAGTATGGGCCATAAAAGTAAGCGACTCGAACCTGGATTTCGGGAACGACATGGCGGTAGATGATTTAGGCAATATTTACGTAACCGGCGGCTTCAGCGGCACCGTCCAATTCGGGACTACTACCTTAATCAGTAATGGTTACGGCGATATGTTTTTCGCCAAGTACGATACCAATGGTAGTTTTATCTGGGCCAAAAAAGGAGGAGGTTCCAGCTTTACCATTGCCAATAGTATTGCGCTGGATGGTAGCGGTAACAGTTACGTTACCGGTTATTTTCGGGCAAATGCGGTATTTGGCGCTTTTACTTTAACCAGTTTGGGCCGGGACGATGCTTTTTTGGTAAAGTACGATGCGGATGGAGACGTTTTATGGGCTAAAAGTGCCGGCGGTAAAGCCGGTACAGGCAGCACAGAAGGAACCGATGCTGTCGTAACTCTGGCCGGCGATTGTTTTTTTACCGGATTTTTTTACGGCCAAGCTACCTTTGATGCGGTTACTTTAACCGGCAGTAATAGCCCGGAATTAAAAAAAGACGTGTTTCTGGCCAAATACGATTCGGATGGTAACGTGCGATGGGCTCAAAAAATCAGTAATCCCGGCGAAGATACTCCCGGGGGTTTAGCCGTTGATTCCGCTGGTAATTGTTATGCGACGGGTGATTTTGTAGGTTCCGCCACTTTCGATGCTATTACTTTAACCAGTTACGGTGCCGAAGACGCTTTTCTGGTAAAGTATGATCCGGCGGGTAAAATAATTTGGGCCAAAAACCAGGGCGGACCAGCCAGCGATAAGGGCATTGATTTAGCTTTTCAGAAAGGAAAAATCTACGTTACGGGTACGTTTACCGGCACGGCTGTTTTCCAGAATACCGTTCTGACCAGTAAAGGAGGTTCGGACGTGTTTTTGGGACAATGGAATGCAGCGGGCCAAGAAATTTTTGCGGTAAAAGCCGGTGGGGAAGCACAAGATAAGGTAAGTAAAATTGCCTTAGATTCTACCGGCAATGCGTACGTGGCCGGCAGTTTTGAAAAGACCAGCTCTTTTGGCGATATTTCCATAACCAGTCAGGGAAATTTGGATGCATTTGTAGCCAAATTTGGCCAGCCGTTTACCGGATCGAATAATCCAACCATTACACTTTCCTCCTTAGAAAATTTTAATTACTGCGCCGGGCCCATTGTGTACCTTCCTTTTCGTACCAGCGGTTTTTTTAACCCGGATAATTCTTTTGTGGCCCAACTCTCGGATGCGACAGGTTCGTTTGCTGCTCCGGTTATTATTGGAACCAACTCCCGCAGCCCGATCATTGCGACTATTCCGGCCAATACGCCGGTGGGTAGTGGTTACCGCATCCGGGTAGTGGCAATTTCGCCGGCTATTAGCAGCAATACCAGCGAAACGGCTTTAGCTTTATTTCCCTTGGGTTTAGGAGCGCCCATTCCTAATATTATTACGCCCAACGGCGACGGCTTAAACGATACGTTTGCGTTGGTTTTATCCTGCCAGCAAGTAGAATTAAAAGTATATGACCGCTGGGGCAAATTGGTTTACGAGCAGACTGATTACCAAAATACCTGGAATGGCGCTAACCTCGCCGAAGGTACTTATTTTTACCAGTTGCATTCCTCTAAAGGGCAAAGTTGGAAGGGCTGGGTAGAAATAAGCCGGTAAGTTTTCGAGCATATTTTCAACGACTTTAACTAGAAAGTATTTACTAATATTCTACCAGTCGTTTTTAAATAAATCTCCTTAGAGCATATTCCAACTTATACAGTTTATTTAATAGATATAAAAGATTACGGGCCAAAGATAGTGAGTTAAGACAAGCGGAAAGAAGCTATCTTACAGGGGGAGAACTTATCTGACCCAGTGCGGAGGAACTTAAAAAAATTAGCCCCGAAACATTTACATGCTCGGGGCCAGGATTTGCTTTACTTGTTATTTGATTTATCGCGCGTAATATTTTCTTTGCAGATCTTCCGGTAAACCGATTCCTTCGAAACGGTAATTGCCGGTTTGAGTTTTGGCGAACTCCATTCGACGGGCATGGTCAAAAAGGGGATGAGCCGCTTCTTCAGCCCGGCAATTCTGGCAAAGCATATGGATGTTAAACCACGAAGCCCGAAGCGAATCTGCTTCGGCTCCGCAGCGATGACAAATTTGTTTACAATAGCGCATGATCTTTATTCGGTTTGGTTGGATGGATTAGTTTGATGCTTTTATATTAATATATAACAATGTTTTAATATAATAAAGTTAACGATTATTTTTAATTAAAGTTCGGAGAATAATAAAAAATATTAAAAAATTTAAATATTTAATTTAAGTCTAGTTTAAAGCAATACAATTCATTGAATTAATGGTGATAAACCCCCGGGAATTTTCCTATTTGCTTTTACCCAGATGTAATATTTTGCTTTAACGGTAGTATTTACTGGCTTATTTTACTACGTTCCAATAATCTCAAATCAGGATAAACAAACAAAGTGCCAGCCCCTTTTTTATTAAGGGTATTAGTAAGATTTGCCGACCCATTTTCTATTACCAGAAGCCCTACTATTTATATCAATTTATTCGTTCAGGTTAACAGATATTACCAAATAATTTAGAAATTTTCTAAATCTGAATAATTATAGATCAATAGGAGTAGAGCAGAGATAGTAGTTTCGCTCATCTACGTATCTAAAAAGCCGGGAGTGAGGAACAAAGAATTTCAATTACCAGGTGAGGCAAATAAGCAGCCGAGGATTTTCTGGCTAGAGATTAAAGGTGGATTTCTGTTAAAAAACTTTCTGATATAATTCTTTTGGCCGCGTTTCTTCCGGGTGCCCAACTTCCAGCAATTCGTATACATTTTGTTTAATCGTGTGCGCGATATCGCCAATGGGCAAATCGTTGCAATCCAAGCCAAACGGATCCTCAATTTCTTCGGCCATTAATTCTACGCCAATAAAAGCAAAGAAAATAAACATTATTAACCCAATGCCGGCGTAACCAAAATCGGGCAATAAGCCGAAAGGAAGAATTAACGTGTAAGCCGAGATGTACAGTTTCAGGTAAACGTTGTAGGAAAAAGGAATGGGCGTTTTCTTGATGCGTTCGCACGCGCCGGCTACGTCCAGCAGCGTTTGGGTGTGCATTTTTATATTGATCAAGTCTTCGCCGGTTAGGTCGCCCGATCTGACTTTTTCCTGCACTTGTACCTGAATTTGGGTAGCGATATAATTAGGCAGGTGATTCTTGGTAGCGTATAGAGCCTGTTCTTCCGGCGAAACATGAATAAGTTCGTTTATTTTTACTCCTCCGCGTAAATGTTCTTTTAAGGCAAGGCAAAAATTAGCAATATGCGCCGCCAGGTACCTACGGCTCGGCAGATCGGAAGCGGGCAAAGCCGCGTGCAGCAACATGGCCAAAGTACGGCAATTATTGACCAGATTCCCCCACTGCCGACGGCCTTCCCACCAACGGTCGTACGCCGAATTTGTCCGGAATACCAACAAAATGGAAAGCACAATCCCCAACAGCGAAAAAGTGCCGGTTTCTATTCTCCAATGCGTTAGCTTAAACACATCAATCACTAAGTAACTGATAAGGGCCATGCCAGCTCCTACCCACAAGGTACTGCGCACAATTTTTTGCATGGTGTAGCTCCGGTATAAGTGCTTTACATCGCGCAGCCAGCTTTTATTCGATTCATATATAATCATAACCTGCTTTAATAAAATAAACTAATCTGAATTTACTGGTAATGATAAGCAAACCATCAGAAATATTGAACTATGTTGTAAGATTGCCTTGGCTTGTAGCCTAACAGATTAGATAGGAGGGTAGAATAATAACGGGTTTTAAGAAAAACGAGAATCTAATAACAAATGACTAAAGCAAATGGGGCGCTGCTACTAAAGTTGCTCGGATAGGTACTTTAATGAGAATGGAGTAATACTTCCCGCTTATGTTGATTGCCCTTTAAATTTTTGTTAAGTTTCGGTTACGAGCTAGAAAGCCGAATCCGCTCCTGTAATTTTAGCCTTTCATTTATGAAGCCATGAAGAAACAACTTTACTTATTCGTTTTATCACTCGCTTTTTAAGTAGCTGGTTTACGGGAAGTGCCCAAACCCCGACGAACAATCCGCAAGCGAAGAATGTATTATTGCCCAACGGCTGGTCTTTAAGTCCGGCGGGGCGTTCTTTACCATTAGGGGATTTACCTTTAAACCTACAATTATCTCCTTCTAAAAAATTACTGGCGGTAACTAACAATGGGCACGGTAACCAAAGCATTCAACTCATTAATCCGGGAACCGAAAAATTACTGGACGAGAAGCCCATTAAAAAATCCTGGTACGGTTTAAAATTCAGCGCCGATAGTAAAAAATTGTACGCTTCGGGCGGCAACGATAATCGCATTCTGGTGTATCCCATTGTAAATAATAAATTAGGTTCGGCGGATACCATTGTTTTAGGACAACCCTGGCCCAAAGATAAAATCAGCCCAACGGGTTTGGATGTAGACGATAAAAAGAAAGTGCTGTACACCGTTACCAAAGACGATAGTACCTTGTACGTGGTAGATTTAACCACCGGAAAAACCCGGCAAAAAGTAAAATTAGGTTATGAGGCTTACGCCTGTTTACTCTCGCCGGATAAAACCGAATTGTATATTTCGCTTTGGGGCGGCGACAAACTAGCCATTTACAACACTACTACTCAGAAAATAACCACCGAAATAAAAACCGAAAGCCATCCGAACGAATTGCTGTTAACTAAATCGGGTAAATACCTGTTTGTGGCCAACGCCAATGATAATTCGGTATCGGTAATAGAAACGAAAAGCCGAAAAGTCATCGAGATTATATCGGCGGCTCTTTATCCTACCAAATTAACCGGTTCTACTACCAACGCTTTGGCCTTATCGCCCGACGAAGAAACTTTATACATTGGCAATGCCGATAATAACTGCGTCGCAGTTTTTAACGTGGAGGAGCCGGGTAAAAGCAGCGCCTTAGGCTTTATCCCAACGGGTTGGTATCCGACTAATATTAAAACTTCAGGTAAAAAAATAATGGTGGCGAATGGCAAAGGATTTTCGTCGTTGCCTAATCCGGCGGGGCCGCAACCCCTAAAAGAAACCGATAACAGTGGTTCGCACAGGGGAGTTACCGATAAGCAGGAGGTACAATATATTGGTGGTTTATTTAAAGGTACTTTATCTTTTATCGACCGGCCCAAAGAAGCCCAACTGAAAAGTTATTCGCAGCAAGTTTATAAAAATACGCCTTTTACTCTGCAAACCGAAGCACAAGCTAAAAGCGAAGCGGGTAATCCGGTACCGGGCAAACCGGGCGAGAAATCACCGATTAAATACATTTTTTACGTGATTAAAGAAAACCGCACCTACGATCAAATTTTAGGTGACATGAAAGAAGGCAACGGTGACCCGAACCTGTGTTTGTTTCCGGAAAAAGTTACGCCTAACCACCACGCTTTGGCGCGTGAATTTGTATTGCTCGATAACTTTTACGTGAATGCCGAAGTTAGCGCCGATGGCCATAACTGGAGCATGGCCGCTTACGCGAACGATTACGTGGAGAAAACCTGGCCCACCAGTTACAGCGGCCGGGGAGGAACCTACGATTACGAAGGAACCCGTAAAGTAGCTTACCCACGGGATGGCTTTATCTGGGATTATTGTTTACGGGCCGGCGTAAGCTACCGGAGCTACGGTGAATTTGCGAATAAAGGCAAGACTAGTTTAAAATCTTTACAAGGGCGTATTTGCAAAGCGGCTCCGGGCTTTGATATGGATATTAAAGATTTAGAACGTGTTAGAATCTGGAAACAAGATTTTGATTCTTTACTGGCGAAAAACGCGGTGCCGCAATTTAGTACTATTCGTTTATCTAACGACCATACCAGCGGCCAGCGCAAAGGCAAATTTACGCCTATTGCCGCTGTGGCCGATAATGATTTAGCTTTGGGCCAGTTAGTAGAGCATATTTCGAAAAGTTCTATCTGGAAGGAAGCAGCCATTTTCGTGCTCGAAGACGACGCCCAGAACGGCCCCGATCACATTGATGCCCACCGTTCGCCCGCTTTTGTGATCAGCCCATATACCAAACGGAATTCCGTGAATCATACCATGTATACCACCTCCGGTATGCTGCGCACGATAGAGTTAATTCTGGGTTTGCCGCCGATGAGTCAGTACGATGCGGCGGCTCTTCCTATGTTCGGTTGTTTTTCCCCGCAAGCTGATTTAACAGGTTATACTGCCAAACAGGCGCAAGTAGACCTGGAAGAACGCAACGTAGTCTGGAACAAAAGCGCCGAACGGTCCGAACATTTTAATTTGGCCGCCGAAGATTCCGCGCCGGATCTGGATTTAAACGAAGTAGTCTGGAAATCGGTAAAGGGCGAAGATTCCGTTATGCCTGCTCCCCGCCGCAGCGCCTTTTTAAAAGTGAAGATAGAAGAAGAGGAAGAGGATGATTAATTACCTATTTCATAAGTAAATCTAAATTACTTTTACGGCAGTAAAATAGCTGGATAAATCAATTCAGGTTTACATGAGCCATTATAAGGTAAAAGCCGCCAAGCATTTGCTGGATTCAGACATTAAAGCTATTCTTCATTTTTGGGAAATGCATACCCTGACACCGGATGCTTTCAGAGAAAAATTTAAGAATTCAGAGTTTCATTTAGTAAAAGATTATTCTTCGACCATTCGGGCAGTGGCCCGGGTAAATTTTGATTTTAAACTCCGGATAAATGAACAATTGTTTGCGTATCCGGAGTTTGGCGGTTTTGTCGCCCTGCCCCAAGGCAAAGGGTACGGCACCGAATTGCTGCAATATTTAATTCAAAATTTAAAAAAGAGAAAATTAGAAGCGCTCGGCTTTTGCGAAAAACCACTGCGGCCTTATTACGAAAAATGCGGCATCCGGATTTTATATGACCAAGCTAAGTTCTTAAGAACCGCCGAACAAAATGAATGGATACCTTCCAGCGACGATGATATTTTAGATTTAACCCTCTCGCCGGCTAGTTGGCAGCAACTGCAAAGTTTAAGTCCGGCTAATTTAGCCTATTTGGTAGAAGATTAAACTAAGATATCCCTTTTTGTTGCTATAAATCAGATTAACTGCTGGAGTGTTATTTCGGAAAACTACCTGATAATATCGTTTCTCCTCTATTACCTGCCATAAAAGTTACAAACTCGGTAGGTTGGGAAAACGAGATTGTCCGAAACCTAGGTTCAGAACAAGTAGAATACCGTCTTTTCTATTCTTTCGAGTCATCCTGAAAGGATCTAACCGGTTTAAAGCAACTGCTGGAGGCATCCTAAAAAGATTATTCGTTGCTTTCAGGAGGTAATCACCGGTTTTACTTCTCTCCGGTTCTTGTTTTCGGCTGATTAGATCCTGGCAGGATGACGGCGAAAAGGGTTGCTAGTGGTAACTTGATCACTTGAAAGGCAGATTTCGGACAAGCTTGTTTGGAAAAGCTGCTGGGTTTCATCCGCCGCCGTTAGGGCAGTTGATTTAGGCGATTTGGAATAAGTAGCTGCTAAACTCTTCTTAAATTTTAAGTAAGCGTAGAGTTTTAAACTAAATTAAAAAATCTGTACGGAACGGATTTAAAGCGTGAAATAGCTTTATAAGGTGCTTCAAAAGGAAGACTTGCAAAAGTAGGAAGTTTAAAAAGTTCCTAATTCTAAAAGCTTGTACTCCTGTTTTAAGCCATAAATAGCTTAGAAGGCTTGTTAATAAAAGCAGGTTTCTGATTAGGATTTTGATTGTTTGATTTGAGTAAGCAATTTCGTTAGTTCGTCGGGCCTGTTTGTGCCAATTAAAAGTTTGTTGCCGTCCGTAAATTCAAGCTGCAAACCTTGGTTTCCGGAGACATTCAATGCGCTTCCTTTTCCGAAACTGCCCGAGCGTAACCCCCAGCCGCCAAACTCACGGATAGGTTTATATTCTCTCACGTACGACTTAGCTATTTTGTTCCAGTCATAATAACGGAAGGATAAATGAAAAGGAAAGAATCTGACATAGATGCCATCCTCCTTTATCTGCGTATCTAATCGGAAATTGATAAACAGGATAGTTAACAGCAGGAAAAACCCGGCGGATATTAGTAGTGCAGTATTACTCATAGGATTATTGCCCCATGGTTGACCGCCAATTACTTGTTTAAAAACCCCGAATAGGAATATTCCATTTATTCCTAATAAGATTACCCAAAGCCACCATTGTTTAAATCTTTGGGTTTCCGAGAATAAAACGCTGGTTTTCATATCTACTAATTTTTATATCCATTACTAGTAAAACAGTTTTATATGAATAACGTAAGCAATCGGTTAAATGACTGAAAACAAATAATTTAGTAAACGGTTATGGAACAAGGCATTAAAGGGGCTATATAAAGAGGAGAAGTGCCTTCTCGCATGAGCTGCTTTCTACTACTACAATATAACCCAAAATATTACTTAATGCCTGTATCTGCCTTAATTACAGAAAGTTAAATAATAAATCGGAATTTTACAAGTCAACTTACTCATATAATTTAGAAGTTAATGCCAAAAAAAGTCGTCATTGTGGGAGGTGGATTTGCTGGATTGAACCTGGCCAAAAAATTGTCGAATAACCGGCATTTTGAAGTAACCGTGGTGGATATTAATAACTATCACTTTTTCCCGCCTTTACTGTATCAGGTTTCTACTGCCTTTATCGAAGCAACTAATATTTGTTATCCATTCCGGAGACTGTTTCAGGGCCGGCAGAACGTTCGGTTTTACATGGGCAAACTTTTAAGAGTTATACCCGAATCCAATACGATTGAAACCGATAATGGGAGTTTGAGTTACGACTACCTGGTATTGGCTATGGGAACCGAAACTAACTTCTTCGGAAATGAAAATGTAATAAGGAGCGCCTTGCCCATGAAAACCGTAGACGAGGCTTTGAACGTCCGGAACCACATTCTCCTGCACGCCGAAGAAGCCATACGGGCCCCATCTTTGCCGGAAAAAGCGAGATTAGCCAATATTGTAATTGCCGGTGGTGGCCCCACCGGTGTAGAAATGGCGGGTATGCTGGCCGAAATGTCCCGGAACATTGTAGCTAAAGATTATCCGGAGGCCGCCGGCAATATAGCGAGCATTTATTTAATAGATGGGGCGCCTACCTTACTTGGTCCCATGAGCACAAAAGCCCAAAAAGAAGCGTACCAGGTTCTGAACAAACTCGGGGTAAAAATAATCTTAAATACCCTGGTTAAAGATTACGTGAATGATGAAGTACTACTTTCTAACGGGGAAAAACTAAGTTCCGCCACCTTAATCTGGGCTTCGGGAGTGGTGGCGCGGGAAGTAGTGGGGCTGCCCAAAGAAGCGATAACCAGAGGTCGGCGGATTCTGGTAGACGAAATAAACCGGGTAACTGGCTTTACCAATATTTTTGCCATCGGAGACCAATGCGCACAAACGAGTGATAAGGATTATCCGAACGGCCACCCGCAACTGGCCCAGGTGGCCATCCAGCAAGGTCAGTTGTTAGCCGAAAATTTAGAAAGACTGGAAGAAAATAAACCGGTAAAAGCTTTTCGGTATAACAACAAAGGCAGCATGGCCATTATTTCTAAATACAAAGCCGTTGTTGATTTACCCAAAGGATTTTTCAAAGGTTTTTTTGCCTGGCTGGTTTGGTTGTTTATTCACATTATCCCTTTGGTTGGCTTCCGGAATAAATTAAATCTTGCCTATAACTGGATGTGGAGTTTTATAACCAATGACCCAACCCTACGACTCATTATCCGGCCCGGTAAAAAAGAAAATCAGTCTAATAAGACGGCAGTGGTTAATTCTTAATCGAAGTTTTATTTATAAGGTGAGTGGCGAAAAGACGATAATGAATATTTTGTTAAAGTACCATCCTTAATTTTTAGTTTATTTCACGAGTAAACACCGTAATTATTTAAAATCCGGTAACTGGTTAATAGTCCGGGTAATAAGTTTAATTTATACCAACCTAAAATTACATGGGTGTTTTTAATTGCTACCTGACAGGCCATCTCATCATTCCCGAAATGTTACCTGCTAGCTCGAATACTTTATCAGGTTTGTTCTATTCGGGTAATCGGAATCGGCTTATTTCTTAAATAAAGTGATACCCCAAAAGAAGTTATCCGGAGGAGCAGAATCCCAGTTGTTATAGCCATGACCTGAGTCGGATTTGTATTTTAATTTATAAGCACCGGCAGGAAGCGTAATTATTGCTACTACCCGTTGATTTTTAATAGCTCCCCCAGCCCGAACGGCCGGTTGTGATGGCATCTGCCAAACCACTTTTCCGTTTGCATCTTCAATCCAACCATAATCACACCAGGAGGTAAAATCAACGGAACAATTTTCTCCTACTCCATAAACGTTAATTTCTGTTGGTTTTGTAAGGGAAAAAGAAGCAACCTCTTCCTTATTGATACCGACATTTTTTAATTCTGCCATAACAGGGGTTTGAGGGAGAGGGGAACTATTGGTAAAATTTAGGTGCGCATACAAATCATACAGTTTATTTACCATAGTCGTTTGGCCACTCACAGCATAAAGAGAAGCCTGGGTAATAATTTCTTTATTATAAAATTCTTTAAAAGTAGAACTGCCGCGTTGCGTAATATTTTTTATCAATTCCTTTGGTGGTAAACGATAATCTAAGTTCTTTAAATTTTTATCTTGGTTGATAAAGTATTTATAAAATGCCTGGCCTAACGGGGATGTAAATAAATCTCCATCGCCCAAAGGAAAAGGAGTACTGAGTTTATCGATGTTGGTAAGTGCCACTAAGGTGAGATGACGACTAGGTACTTTTACAAAAAGAGCCGATTCTCCCTGGGTTTGCCCATAATGCCAGTAAAAATTGATTCCTTTGTAATTCTGAACAAACCATCCTAAACCATAAGGGGTGGGGTGGCCGTTTTTCGTGCGGTTTGGTGTAAAAATTACTTTTTGAGTTTGTTGGCTAATAAATTTATACTGGTCAATGGCCGCCGAGTATTTTAAAAGATCATGCACGTTCGAGGTAAGTCCACCGAAAGCACCGAACTCATCTAAGTACTTCGTTTCAGCTATTTCTCCTTGCTGGTTTAATTCGTATGGTTTAGCCAGATTGGTAAACGCTTTTTCAAAAAAAGGCTGCATTTCCTTATGTGCTTGTACGTAAGCAAAGTAAGTAAATAAGGGCATCCCGGGAGCAGAATTATACAGTTGGGCCGGTTGAAGTATATTTTCCATAATAAGCTGATAAAATGGTTTTCTAGCAGCTTTTTCTATAATAACTCCCAGTTTGCCGAACCGAAATCCATTGTATTGAAAATGGGTGCCCGGTTCACCTTCTGAAGTATGGGTAAGTAAGTGCCTGACGGTTATGCTGGGATTGCCAAAATCTAATCCAAATTCTGTAATGGGAGTGTCGAGCTCAAGTTTTCCCTGCTCCACCAATTGCATGATAATGGTAGAGGTAAATGTTTTAGTAACAGAAGCAATCCGGAAAGTAGTACTGGAAGAAACTTTAACATTATTCTGGATATCGGCATACCCCAATCCTTTTTCGTAGATTATGGAATCACCTTTGCTAATGGCTACGGCCATTCCTGGAATTTTTAAAAGAGATCGGATATGGTCTAAGTCTATTTCAAATTTTTGATTTTGCCGGGATTGGGCACGAGTAGCAGAAACTACTATAAAAATAAGCAAGATACAACTGCAGTAAAACCGTTTTTTCTTCATGAATACAGCTACTCTATTTATAAAGAAGATTATTTAGCAACTAAGCGAGAGAAATAACTTTAGCTTTCATTCCGCTTGTGAAACAATAATTAATATACTGCTAAGTACTCAGGTAAAAAACAGACTAGCTAAAAAAGGTAAAACTTAATGCAAAATTTATTCGCCAGCTTTATTTACCGACCTATTTTCTGCCCCAACTCATTTATTTAAGAAAGGTATGTAAAATGGAACAAAAACTTTAAGATAAAGTGCTAGTAGCTACAGGTAGTTTCTTCTTCCAATCCTTTTGGTTTATCTGAAACCAGTAGTGTTCCATTCCTTCGTAAGAAAAGGTTTCCAGAAGGGTAAATCCCACTTTTTCTAAAACCTTTCGTGATCCGGTATTTTGGATATCCGCCATGGCAAAAACTTCCGGTAAGTTTAGTTGATGAAAAGCGTAGTACAAAGTTGCTTGCGCCGTTTCGGTGGCGTAGCCCTTTCCCCAGTGTTTTTTTAGAAATCGGTAGCCTAAATCGTAATAATTCGTGTGGTTGTTAATTGTTTGGGTAATCCGTTTCAACCCGGACCAACCCAGAAACTCGTTGGTGTTTTTGTCTATTACGGCCCACCGGGCAATGCCATTCTCAGCGTACTGCTGCCTGATAAATTGAAGGTTTTTCCGGGCTTGTTCTACGCGGGTAATCGGTTTGTTCCCTAAAAATGTATGCACTTCGGGATCGGAGTCTAAAAGAAAAAGACCGGCCTCATCTTCCGGCAATATTTCTCTTAAAAGGAACCGTTCGGTTTCGGCAAAAATTTTCATTGTAGATTTTAGGTAAGCTGGTTATTATAAGGTTGAACATTACCGATTGAGTACCCGTTAATGGGCAGCTAAAAGTATTACTAAAACAAACAGCGGTAAAGATTTTACTTTCATGCGCTCCATTTATATTATTTATTTCGGATGGAAGGTAAAAAGAACCTTAATGCTTTCTAAGTTTAAATTCTTTTTCTTAGTTATAGTTTACTCATGCTTATGGATTCGCCGCTATGTAGGTTGGCATCTGTTAGTATTCAATTTCGAAAATACCTGTTTCTCCCTTTTTAATGTAAATACTATCTCTTCTATCTATTCTTTGTCCATTCTTTTTAATCAGAATATCAAAGGTAGTAAACTGGTCTCCTGCTGTTTCACCGGTAACTTCGTATTTATCAAACGCAGGTTCATTCCCGTAGAACCCAAAATTATGGGCGTTGATTGTTTCACTTTGCCTAACAGCAATACCGTTTGAACCATAAGATGAAAAGCCAGGAATAGCTTCAAAAAAATCGGCGGAAGTTGTTGGGTAAAAGTTTTTATAAATTATTTTAATCAATGCCTTACTGGGCAAGTGGATGTTGGCAGATACAACAGTATCCGTCCTATTGATTCCATAGTAGCTATTTAATTGGGAGTGATAGTTTTTATCTTTTTGTACAAACACATAAAATCGGCCTTCCTGTAACTCCTTTGCATCTGGAGTAAAACTAAAGCTAAAGTTTCCTTTTTCGTTAGTGGAACCTTTGGCTATTAATCTGCCGGGATTTCCGATTGGAGTAGCCGGGCGATTCCAGCCTAATTCTACTTTTGCTCCTGCCACGGGTGTTTGAGAGTTTAATCCGGTTTTAACATTGATAGTAAAGGTTATACAATCTTGATTACAACGGATATTTACCCTGGACTCATCCCTGTTTAAACAGCTTTGCAGAATAAAAGTAAGAATTAATATACCTATATTTCTCATCTGTTATTTTCTAGTGCGGCTAACGGATTGCGGTTTACCACTGTTGACAATTTCGAGGCACTTTACTAACAGCCTGTACAAAAGTTTGATAGGAGCCCTCAACTTTTACGCTTTTTAAATCTCACCATTTTCAGGGTTAATTTTGCTAAACAAATAAGTAAAATGCGTGGCTTGTAATTCATTACTTAGCGGCGTTGACCGGTAAAAATTTACTGCTTGCAAGTCGTTGGTTTCTGCTTGTACAAATACTTCCTGAAATCCCTTTGTGCTGCAATATTCATTTAAGGTGGCCATTAACTTTTTACCAATTCTTTTTTGCTGAAAACTAGTTAATACGGCAAGATCATACACATAAGCAGACGGCTTTTCAGAATCGTACCTGTCCAGAACATGAGCAGTGAGGCTACTTACTAATTTCTTATTTGCCCTGGCAATAATTACGATAAGATAAGGATTATGTAGCACTTTTGTAAATGCAACCGGTTCGGGAAGGAAAAATATTCCCATTCAAAAACCATCTCCAATACTCTTATCAGCTCTGAAAATTCAGCTATATATGAACTTAGAAGCTTTTTATTTCTATTTCCATTATTGATCTTGTCCATAACTTAATGCGGAGGATAGTTATACTAAACCTACCAGCGGCCGAATAGAATTATTCGGCCGCTGGTAGGTTTACTTGATTACCGGTTTAAGCCCGTTAATCTTTGATAGAAATAAGAAAGTTATGATAGAACTACATTCCGTTTAAAGGAATTGTACTTTGGTATTGGCGAGTCGATGGCTAAATAAAGCATGCTCATCAAGTTATTTTCTGTGTTTGGTTATATCACAAAGCATATCAGAATGAATATTTAGGCCAATATTGGTAAGGTTGTACACGTGTTCGCTGACAATGAGGTAGATAATTTCGCAGATTTCCCGTTCCGAATAAAAATTTTGTAAGCGGGCAAAAGTCTCCGGTGGTACTTTTTTGTGCCGGGTAAGTTCCGTGGCGTAATCCAGTGCTGCCCGCTCCGCCTCCGTAAACAACGGGCTGGTTGGGTATTCTTCCAAAGCATCAAATTTGGCTTCACTCATGTTTTTTTTCATGAGACTGTACCGACCGGCATCCATGCAAAATAAACAAATATTAAGGCGGGCTACCCACTCCCGGATCAGCAAAGTAGTTTCTTCAGAAAGGATTAGTTTTTTATCTAGCTCAGCAATTTTTCCGCCCCACATTCCAAAGGCAATAGGCATACGGGCGGAATAAACCTTTAAGGGGGTGATAACTTTGCCAAATTGCCTCTTTGTAAAAAAATAAACGAGTTTCATACCTAAGCTGTTGGGCTTTTCTATGGGTTTGAGATAGGTTTCCATTTGCATTTAGTTAAAAGATTAAATTATTTATTCCGTTCTTATCAAATCAGTCCGGTAGTTCAATTTCCAGGAAACCAAGGCCAGTAATCCAAACAACAGCGACCAGATAAATTGACCCGGGCCATCTCCTACGATTAAATGCGATACAAAGCCACCCAAAAACAAAATAACGACTCCCGCATAAGCCCATTCCTTTAAAATCCGGAATCCTGGGGCTAGAATAATAATTGCTGCGGCTACTTTGCTCACGGCTAAAATGTTGGCTAAATACAAGGGGTAACCCAAATGATTTAAAATAGTGTGGACGTATCCTTTATTAAGCAGGTTGAAATCCCACAAGGCGCCGTAGAATAGTTCAAATCCTAAAAATGCCGTTACCAGCCAGTAACTAATAACCCGGGCTTTTGAGTAGTTGGGTAAGGAGGGATTATTAATGAATGTAGTCATGCTATTGGTTAAAATTAAGCGTTATAGTGGGTTTGCTTTAATGTTTTTAGTTTATCGGGGTCTAAGACGGCATTAATTTGGAGCACCGTACCGTGTTCGGGATGCAGGTCAAATATGACGCAGGAAGTCAGGCGTTCCTTTACAAAGGACAAGAAAGCCGGCTGATGATTTACCACCGTAAATACTATTCTGGCAAAACGAAGAAACTTATGATAAACCAATATTTGTAAAGCAGCTACCTCGGGAGCGCCGATACATAAATTGGTTACTAACGGAACCTTGCCGCCGCCATCGGCATAAAATCGAATGTCCGCCGCCATGATACTCTCTAGCAGTTGGGTGTCCCGTTGTTGGATGGCGCTCATGAAACGCTCCAGCACTTGCCGTTCGTGAGCAGCTTGAACTTGGGTGCGCTTTGGGGCCGGTTTAAAAATACTGGCCTTCGCGCGGCTAAGCAGCTTGCGGGAGTAATCTTCGGTAACTGATAATATTTCGGCAATCTCGGCGTGGGAGTAGTCAAAACTTTCGCGTAAGATAAAAACTGCCCGCTCCCTGGCGTTCAGCCGCTCCATTAATACCAGCAGAGAATACGAAAGCACCTCGTTCAAATGGAGATTCCTGTCGGCCGCATCGTCGGTGGCAATCGGCTCCGGCAGCCAAAATTCCTCCTTCCAGGTTGTTTTCTTTTGCCGGGTTTTCATGTTAATGGCCAGATTAATCACCGATTTTATCAGGTAACTTTTTTCATCTTTCACAAGCGCATTCGGGTCGGAAAGTTGTTTGGTTAAAACCTCCTGCACCGCATCTTTGGCGTCTTCTACCGCTCCCAGAATATTATAAGCATAAGGAAAAAGAATAGGAATGTACTGCTCAATGGCATTTCTATGGGATGACTCCGGATTCATACTTATTCTATTTAAATGTATTAGTGCTAGAAGCCTGAATTTTTGTTATTATATTCTGTTGCTCACTACATAATATTATTTGTTTAGAGCAAGACAATTCAGCCCCGCTAAACGTGACAAACTTTTTTAGAAAAACAGTAAAATTTATGGACTTTAAGCCTTAGATCTAAGAAATTATTGGAAGTAAAGTCTGGTAGGAAAGCTTAATGCAAGAGGGAGGTTTCAGGAAAATAGTAGTACCCGGTAATATTTATCAAGTGCCTGGGCAAAATAGTAACTCGTACTTTTGTGATTTTTAGGAGTAAAATCTTTGGAATGGGGTTGTATGGCGGCTTGTAAAAACGGAAATAAAAATAAGGCAAGTTACAAACCGTGCATACTATTGTGTTTTGACCTTTGTTGCTTAGAATTAACCGCCTCAAGTTAGGCCTTCTCTTCGTTGATGGCGTAAATATATCCTACACCTATCTCACCAGTATCTAGCTCGTATTTAGCTAAAATGCGCCTGTATTCATCGCCTTCAAATTCATCTAACATTTGCCAGTTGCTAACCAATTCATCCGAGATAAGGGCAAACATGCTTATTTTTTGCTGATCTTTCTTGCGGCAATGCTTAAATCCAAGATACCCTAATGCCGCGCCCCAACCCACATTCTCTAACTTACCTCGGACTATTCCTTTTTTCCATTCACCCTTAATATGTTCTACTACTGCATGATTAGGTTTGTTTGGCGCAAGTGATCCGTAGATAATTAATGATTTTTCCGGTTTATACGTCTGAAGGAGTTCTTTTTCTTCTTCGGTCAAGCCTGAATCTTCCAGCGTATTTACCCTTATACGTGATACGTTCTGGTTCTTATTTAAGCCTTCTATTATTTCGTTTAATTCTCTATTATACATTTTCATGAGTTTGCTTATTTTTTCTCCCATTACAGACAACAAACATGACTATACTTTCGCGAAGCTGCGTTTAGGCATTGTTACTCTTTATTGTTACCATACTTAAGGCTAATCAGATTAAGTTCTTTAATTGTTTGTGTTAGATATGATTGGTCAGAGGAAAATTCAAATTTTAGTTCATTCTCAAATTGGCCAAATTCAAAATATGTACCTTCTACAACAGTATGTCCTAATTCTGTGTAGGTAACAGTAAACTCTAGGTTCCTTTCGTAATTTTCGAACTTTACCTTACCTTTTAAAACTTTATTCGAGGCCTCTAAGCATTTGAGAAAATCTTGAATCTCTCCTGTTGATGTCCACAAGATTGATTTAACATTAAAATTTCCTGACTTAATTTCTAAACTTGCCCGTACTTCATAACCACCCCAATGGCTAGTAGATTCAGGAAATCCATATACTTCTTGAAAAGAAAATTTTATCCAATTCCCATTTTCTCCTTTAACTGAAAATTCTTCTATCTCTGAAAATTTTTCCATCTTTAGAATACACCATAACGGATTAGCAATGGCACGGCTTGGTTTGCTTTAGGCTTTATTGCCTTTGTACTTGGTTTTTTCAATCAACCCTAGAGTCAAGAAATTAACTAACCCATAAATCATGAACATGGCTAATATTACAAAATAAGCTTTAAAAGATTCTTTTCCTCGTCCATCTTCGATATTGTTTAATAAAATAAGAACAACAGCTAGGAATAAGAGAAGCAACAAAACGTATTTCCACGGCTTATTCCTAAAAAATAACTTATGCTTACTAATTTTATTCTAAAAAGGAATGACAATGGTAGCTTGAAATAACAAAGCAAATACAGAAGGTATAAACAGAAATAGATATAAAGGAATATCAATTTGAGGACCTGAATCAAAACTAGGGTCAATTTGAAAGATATAGTTGTGATATTTCTCTTCTAATTTTAATAAACAGGCCAATACAATAAAGCTTATAAATGTCGGAAAAAATATTCTAGATAGCTTATACGTCATTACTTAGATCTTTATTTAAGGAAAAGCAGTTGCTTTGTTAAAGTTTAGGCAAAGCAAGTATGCACCTAATAATTTTTTGGTATATACATAGATTATCAGATCCTACGGCTTCAATTAAATAATCTTTAAAATTTAAAATAATTTATCTGCTTTGCCTTACCACAGTTACAAAAATAGCTTAAATTACCTACCGCATTTAATTAAACGGGCATAGTCAGCAGCTCCGAAGAGTGGGTGAGAGTTGGCAGTTGAAGAAGTGCGTCTTCTTATTTTTATATATTTAAAATGAACATGGCAGTGCAGGCAATTAATAGTAATACCAAAGGCGTCGCGCAGAATACCTACGATGCTATAGTAATCGGGTCGGGCATTAGCGGGGGTTGGGCGGCTAAGGAACTATGCGATAAAGGTTTAAAAACCCTGGTGCTGGAGCGCGGCCGTAACGTAGAGCATAACAAAGATTATCCAACGGCTACTAAAGATTTGTGGGAGTTTCCGCACCGGGGCAACATGACTCGGCAATTTTTAAAAGATAACCCGCTCATTAGTAAAGCCGCCGGATTTGGCGAGGATACCGCGCATTTTTTTATCAAAGACAAAGACCACCCTTACGTGCAGGAAAAACCTTTCGATTGGATTCGCGGGTACCAGGTGGGCGGTAAATCTTTAACCTGGGGGCGGGCCTGCCAGCGGTGGAGTAATTTTGAGTTTACCGCCCCGGCCCGCTACGGCTACGGTCTGGATTGGCCCATCCGCTACGAAGATGTGGCGCCCTGGTACTCGCACGTCGAGAAATTTGCCGGCGTGTGCGGCAATAAAGACGGCATTGAAGCCATGCCCGACGGGGAGTTTTTACCGCCATTTGACTTAAACTGCGTAGAAACCCACGTGCAGAAATCCATTAAACAGCATTTTCCGGACCGGCATTTGGTGCAGGCCCGCTGGGCCCATATTACAAAACCCACCGAAACGCATTTGCAATTGGGGCGGGGTAAATGCCAGGCGCGCAATTTGTGTATGCGCGGCTGCCCTTACGGCGCTTATTTTAGTTCGGTTTCGGCTACGTTGCCCTGGGCCGCCCGGACCGGTAACTTAACCATGCGGCCGTTTTCGGTGGTGCATTCTATTATTTTCGACGAGCAGAAAAACAAAGCTATCGGCGTTAGGGTAATTGATGCTCAAACTAAAGCTACTACCGATTATTTTGCCCGGATTATTTTTTTAAATGCCTCGGCTTTAAACAGCAATTTGGTGTTGTTAAACTCTACTTCTCAGCGTTTTCCGAATGGTTTAGGCAACGACAGCGGATTACTGGGGAAATACATCGCCTTTCATAATTACCGCGCTAATGTGCGTGGCGAAATTCCCGGGTTCGAAGATAAATATTATTTCGGCCGGAACCCCACCGAACCCATTATTGCCAACTACCGCAATCTGCATCAACAAGATACCGATTACCTGGGCGGATTTACCACCTTTATGGGCGCTCACCGGACCCGCGGCGCTACGGCTAATTTAACCGAAGAAATAGGAGCCGCTTACAAAGATGCTTTATCGTTACCCGGCGGCTGGCGCGTGTACATGTACATGCAAGGCGAAACGATTCCGAAAGAAAGCAACCACGTACGTTTAAGCAAAACCGAAAAAGATCAATGGGGTATTCCCTTGCTGGTTACCTCCGTGGCCTACGACGACAACGACGAGAAAATGATTAAAGATTTTCTGGCGCAAAGTACGGCCATGCTGGAAAAAGCCGGCTGCACCAATATCCAACAACACGATAGCAAACAAGCGCCTGGACTGGACATTCACGAAATGGGCGGGGTGCGCATGGGGCACGATCCTAAAACTTCCTTGCTGAATAAATACAACCAACTGCATTACTGTCAAAACGTTTTCGTGACTGACGGCGCCTGCATGACCAGTACCGGTAACCAGAGTCCGTCTATTTTATACATGGCGCTTACCGCCCGCGCCGTGAACCACGCCGCCGAAGAAATGAAGAAAGGAAATTTGTAAAGTTTCTGATTTCGGACGGGCAGGTTTTAAGAATTAGCCGTAACCATATCTTTTAAATTATTGATAAGCTAAAAATGCAAATTAAAAATACACAAATAACTTAAAACCAGTATGAACCGAAGAGAAGCTATTGCGGCCGTCGCTTATATAATGGGAAGTACCGTTGTCGGGGCGGAAGTTTTTTTATCCGGCTGCCAACGAAGCTCATCAGATGAAACCTTATCTTTTTCCGAAAATACAGTGGCCTTATTGGACGAGGTAGCCGAAACTATTTTGCCCAGTACCGCTGCTTCGCCGGGGGCAAAAGAGGCCCACATTGGTAGTTTTATCAAAACCATGGTTACGGATTGCTACGAAGAAAAAGACCAGAAAATTTTTGCGGCGGGATTAGATAAGTTACAGGAAGTTAGTAAAGAAAAGTTTAAAGATAATTTTCAAAAACTATCTGCCGGTAACAAACACGCCTTGCTGGTTAATTTAGATAACGAAGCGAAAAGTTACCAGAAAAGTAAAAAAGAAGACGAGCCCAATCATTATTTTACTATGCTGAAGCAACTCACTCTGTTAGGTTATTTTACTTCGGAACTTGGCGCTACCCAGGCTTTAAACTATTTACCCGTACC
Source organism: Adhaeribacter arboris (assembly GCF_003023845.1). Classification (NCBI taxonomy): domain Bacteria; kingdom Pseudomonadati; phylum Bacteroidota; class Cytophagia; order Cytophagales; family Hymenobacteraceae; genus Adhaeribacter; species Adhaeribacter arboris. The sequence goes on from NZ_PYFT01000001.1 coordinate 6,097,175, forward strand.
CGGCCGCTTCGAAGGCTGCATTCCCTACAAAAAAGGGGATAAAGCCTGGGCCATGTAATGCAATAATAATATCAGTTCGTATTTACTACATACCCGAGCCGTATTCGACAAGAACCAAACCCGGTAGGTTTTGAAGACCTACCGGGTTTTATCCGCAGTTGATTTAGGCGATTGGGTAGTATTTCAGAGTAAGACTAAAACTAGTACCGCAACTTAAAGCGATCCGGTTAGAGCTAAAGTTAACAATGCCCAGATTACGGCCGGAACGGCTTTCATTTCCAGGCTTACGGAAGTTTCCCGACTAAATGTATTTTTAATAGTAGTAGCTTTCCCGTCAGGAGCATTCGTTGTTGTGGCCATACTTTATCAGGTGAAGCTTACATTTTTTTACTTTTCCGGTTTAAGCCAGACGATACTACTTGAAAGAAGGATTTGCTTGTTCTACTGTATTGCGGGCCGGTAACGGAAAGCTTGGCTAGAATTCATTTCTACAAGATACTATTTTCTGCTTATTTATTAAGGAAATAATTAGATGCATAAAGCAAAATAATAGTATTATTAAGGCCAAATTCTTTCCAACCTCCAACGCTTACACTATGAACAGAACGAAAGTTGTTATCCTGGGAGCCGGTTTTATTTCGGATATTCATTTAGAGTGTTACCACCGTTTTATTCCGGAAGCAGAAGTAGTGGCCGTATACGCCCGTAATCCCGAAAAAGCAAAAGCCTTCGCCGAGAAACACCACATCCCGCAATGGTTCGATGATTACGAAAAAGCCATCCGGGAATCGGGCTGCGAGGTAGTAGATATTTGTTTACCGAATTTCCTGCACGCTAAAGTTACTCTCATAGCCGCCGACGCCCGCAAGCACATTATTATTGAAAAACCCCTCGCCGTAACCCTGGAAGAAGCCGATGCTATGATTGCCGCTTGCCAGCAAAGCAAGGTAAAGCTCATGTACGCCGAGGAACTCTGTTTTGCGCCGAAGTACGAACGGGCCCGGCATCTGGTTAAAGAAGGGGCAGTTGGAGAAATTTACATGTTGAAGCAATCTGAAAAACACTCCGGTCCGCATTCCGATTGGTTTTACGATATTAACCTGGCCGGCGGCGGCGTATTAATGGATATGGGCTGCCATGCTTTGGGCTGGTTCCGGTGGATGCTGGGCAATGCGCCGGTAGCGAGCGTGTACGCCACCATGAGCACGGTACTGCACAAAGGCCGCACGCAAGGCGAAGATAATTCGGTAGTTATTGTCGAGTTCCAGAACGGCGTAACCGCCGTAGCCGAAGATAGTTGGGCCAAACACGGCGGCATGGACGATCGCAGCGAAATTTACGGGACCGGCGGCGTTATTTACGCGGATTTATTTATGGGTAATTCGGCGATTACTTACAGCAAAAACGGCTACGGTTACGCCATGGAAAAAGCCGATACCACCCAGGGCTGGAGCTTTACCGTTTTCGAAGAAGTATTTAACCAAGGCTATCCCCACGAATTAAAGCATTTTATCGAATGCGTACGCGAAGATAAAACGCCTTTGGTAACCGGCGAAGATGGCCGGGCGGTGCTGGAAATTATCTATGCTGCTTACGCTGCGGCGGGTGCCGGTAAAAAAATAACCTTACCGTTTACCCCCCATGTAGCCAAACCAATTGACCTTTGGTTGAATGGTTCAGTAGATGGAGTGAGTGAATGAGTGATTGATGGGGAAAGCAAATATTGGGTATTACGGTACTTGTCTTAAGTTTTTAATTTACTCATTCTGTCGGCGCGAGCGCAATAATATTAAGTTAAGCCAGTTAGTTGAAAAAAAACCTCTTCGAAGGGGTAGGACCGTTAAATTCTCCTGATGAAAGTTGGTATAACGCGAGCACGCCTCGCTCGTGTTGCGCATCGTCCGCCCTCTGGCCGTTAGGAATTTAACTCCAATTTATTTACATAGGCTTTTGGGTTCGCCCGGCCGGAGGCCGCCTGGATAATCTTCACGAGCGTAGACGCTCGCGAAAGCAGTAATTTATTAAAACTTAACGGTCCTACCTTCAAAGGAGGGAGAGGATGATAATCGTTAGTTGTTAAAATTTACAAAGAGTACCCAGAGTTCACATGATGGAACAACACGAGCGCATTTGCGCACGCCCTAATGGATATTGAAAATTTCAAACTGGTTCACTAGATCAACAGTGTAAACTTAAATCTAAATATTCAGTTAAAGTTGAAAAAACTTATTTTTAGCTTATAACCCTTAATTAAAAATTTAAAAACCAATCAACCACCTAAAAGCGTGATAATAAATATTCAACATTCTTACGATGACATGTCAAAAGCGGCCGCCGATTTTGTTCGGGAATACGTGCAGCAGAAACCAAATGCTTTATTATGTTTTCCTTCCGGTGAATCGCCGACCGGAATGCTGCATTATTTAGGGCAATACGCGCAGGCGGGTCAGGTTGATTTTAGTAAGTGCACGTTTGTAGGCTTAGACGAGTGGGTGGGCATGGACGAAACTAACGAAGGCAGTTGCCGGCATTATTTAAACCAACACTTGTTCGAACCACTCGGAATTAAACCGGAAAACAGAATCCTTTTTAACGCCAAAGCGCCGGATTTAGACCAGGAATGTGAACGAATGAATGCGCTAATCGCCCAACACGGCGTAATTGACTTAATGGTGGTAGGAGTGGGCATGAATGGGCACATCGGGCTGAACGAACCGGGAGTTTCTTTTGATTTATATGCGCATCACATGGCTTTAGACGAAGTAACAAAAACCGTGGGCCAGAAATATTTTAAACAACAAACCGAATTGCACGAAGGAATTACGCTGGGCTTAAAACATTTTCAGGAAGCGCACTATCCGGTTTTAATTGCGGCCGGCGGCAAAAAAGCCGGTATTCTGGCCCAAGCCTTAGAAGGAAAAGTGACGAATCAGGTTCCGGCCAGTATTTTACAAATCCTGCCGAATGCCCAAGTGTTTTTAGATTGGGCGGTGGCCACTCAATTAACGTTTGCCGCTGCAAAATGAATCCGGAACCCCAACAAAAAACAGGTTGCCTTACTCGAAAATAATAGTAAAATTATCTTTAGAAGAAGAGATATTTTCAGGTCGGCAAGGAGAGTAGATAAATAAACCTTCTTCTTCACCCGAAAAGAATAAAAGTTTTTAATTTCTAATTGCCAGCCGCCGTTTAGTCTTACGTTACTTTGGTAGCGTTTGAATCTGTGTTTCTTTTTAAAGGTAATAACCGGTTTTATTTAATTGAGTTTAATAACCAGGGAATCACTAATTATATCGTGAATGGCCCGGCGTTCGGGGTTGAACATAATGGTTAAAAAAGATAACCAGCCCAGTAAAACTTTTACTACAAAGCGTAGTACCGCTAACCCGAAATTTAAATTACCGCTACTTTTTACGTGGATCACCCGCATATCTAAAAGTTGGTGACCTATGGTGCCACCAAACAAAGAAATAAAAATCGGGTCATACAAAAACAAGGTGAAAATTAGTATAGAGCCCCGTAACCAGCCAGGTACGGAGCCTACTAAGTCAATTACGTATCCAACTAACATAAAGGCGCCGATAATTATAAACAAGTCTATAAAATAACTGGCAAACCTTCGGCGCAAAGAAGGAAAGGTGGCGGAAGTAAATTTTTTTCTGGCCATGGTAACAACCTGATTTTTGCAGGGGCATTGGGGAAGAAGTGAAAAAGTACAATAATAAAGAATTTAAAATTAATTTCTGAGTACCAGACAGCACCCGCTTTTAGATTAAGTGCAATAGTAATCAACTATTTAAAAAAAAGAAATGAGCAACTCTGACCCATAAAAAAGGTTGGAGTTAAAGAGTTTGAGCAGTTTCTAAGCGTATTGCTGGTATAAACTCTTTTACTGCTTTAACAGTGCATTTCCAGGTACTAAACGGACACTTGCGTAAATACCGCCGCGACATGGTTTTTGGCGTCAGGTAAATAATTTATTAAGATGGTGCTTTTAGCGCCGTAATTACAGCCGGTTACGGAATTGCCCCACAAGTCGCATTTATGCTGCAACACACCTACGTGATTAATGTAATTATGGAACGTTACATTTATGGGAACGAAGGCAAACTTTTCGTTAAGTGCCCTGACTGCTACTTTCATGGCTTCGGTTTTAGGTAAAATGGGGTAGCCGTGTTTTCTTTCGGGATAGCACGCCGGCCGCAATATTTCCTGGGCTTGTTGTAAGCTTGGTCTTCGGGATACTCGCTCAACTGGAATTCTTTGCCTCTTTACAAAACCAACTTCTTTACTCATTTCTGGTCTAGGGGCAGATGAATATGTTTTTCGGGTTTCTCTTTATTTCTAAGAGTAATTAAATACCAAACAACTTCGCTATTAAAGCAGCGATAGTAATAGCAATTTGTACATAGCCCAATGGGATGAGTACCGACATACCGGACACGACAACTACCACCGCTTTAAATATTAGCTTGCCTTTATTGCTTGGTGGAGGAATATTGCTCAGTTATAGTGGTTCTCTAAATTTAAACTTATTGCTAATAGTTACTATGGTATACTGAATGTATTATCGGATTTTTAGTTGTCGAGTCAAGGATTGAAGGCTATCAATTGCCTGCTGGTTATCTAAATATTCCTGTATTTCTTCTCCTAGAGCAGCTTCCGGTTGTATTTGCACTACTGACCTATCCTGGGTACAGATGTAAAACGCCTTATAAGGAATAGAATGCTTCTTTAAATAATAGATAAAAACTTCATCCGGCATTTGTGTTGTTACGGGTAGACTTAGCAATGAGCGTATATGTCGGGCAATTCACGTTTACCTACCCGAATAAACTCTTGCAGTTAGGCTTTAAAAGGAGCATCATATCTGTTGAAAAAGCTAACTGATCATTCTTGCCGGTTTTGCTTTGGATAACTACAAAGCGGCAAAGTAAATAGTGGAAATCCGGCTGAAAGGTATGAAGAATTTATTCTATATATCCAGTTACATTTGAGCGATCAAATGACATAACTCTGCTTTTTAACCAGGTTTTAAATCTGTTGCAGTAGTAAGTACTGCTTGTTGTAGCATTTGAAAAATTATTGTATTCGAAAAATAATCTCAGAGCCTTATTTAGCTGCATTAGAAGTTAGTGTACCTTTTTTCCGTTTTGGCGAACCGCCGTTCGGGCATCGTTTTTATCATCTCGCCAGGTAGGGTGTTGAAAGTGAATCACAAAATCGCCGTTATAAGACACTACGCCATCATTAAAATCAATTTTACCAATGGTTTGCCACTTAGTGATAGTTTGCCGTTGTCCGTTGGGTAGCAAAGGAAAACCTGATTTTTTACCGGTATCCGATACTGCTATTTCAAAACTAAGAGTTCGTTGGGGTTTAGGATTACCTTTGTTAAAAATGTGGCCTAGCACTTCATCACGAACGTCTACTTCCTCCATTTTTGGTAGACCAGCTACGGCTTTTAACCGCATAAATTCCGGGGAACGAGTCGGCTCATTATTGGTTTTGCCTAATTCAGCAATGGGGTATATTTGCCGAATATCAGCTGTGCGATCCACTTTCTCGAATACTAATCCCTCTTGAATTAAAATAGGAATTTGATTGCCCCGGTTTAAGCCGGTTATATGGGGAGCATTGGTAAGTTCTACCTCCGTTATATGGGAGGCAGTTGTTCCGCCCAGGTCATCGCTGAAAAAAACATTAGCGGTTTTAAGTAATTGGTCGTGGTCTTCGTCGGCCGTGGGATAAAGTTTTAGGGCAACGCCGTAAGATCGCCTTAAGCCAGCTAGTGTCTGGGTTTCGGCAGCGGTAATTCGGGCAATCACCAAACCTTGACGGCCTTTTTGGAAGTAGCCAGAATAGGTATTAGCCTCGGTAATTTCCCATAATCCGGTAACGCATACCCCATGCGGGCGCACCAATCTTCTAAATCCCAATCCATCTTCTCCCCAACGTAAATCCAAGGCAGAATCCAATGATCGAATAGAAGCCTCCTTGAACTGCGGGGGCTTACCACCCGGTAAAATGCCGGCGTAAACACTCTTATTCGTAACTACATAGTGCGGCAGGGGAGGAGCTTGCGGATCGCCCCAGACCTGCTGATATGGATTAGCGAACAAGGCGGCTTTCATTTCCCGAAAACGGGAGCCTTGATAACTACTATCTTCGGGAGTCATGCCTTGCTCTCCAAAAATAGCCTCGGGTGGTACTGTATGGTGCATGCGTTAGCGTGTTAAAATTAGAGTGGTTAAGAAAACTTAATCCGTCCTATCCATAAAAAACATTATTTTATTTACATCCCGTAAAGGCAGAGGCTCCCGATTTAAAATAATTTCGATGATGGTGGTAGTGAAAGGAAAAAAAATCTTTTTGTTCTTTTCATGAAGAAAAGGGGTAAGATCTATGGTAAAAGTAGGGCTCTTGTCAGTAGTGGTTATTTTTACATCATCCGCTACATATTCATAATAACCCAGTAATTCGGTACCAGTAGAGGCCATAAACTCCAGCTTTAAACTCTGAATATTTTGAGCATCCAGGTCCTTTAAATTCACATGAAAACAACGGTAACTATTATCGCTCGTGTAGGCATGCACATCAATGGCGATAGGTTCCCAATCGGTCTTATTACTACTTATTTTATAAAATTGCAAGTTATAATCGGTAATGGGGTCGCCGCGTTCATCGTGGGCCCGTACCACAAACTGCTGCCACGGGTCCATTGCCGCTAAAGTTTGTTTTGATATTTTGGTAGCAGTCTGTATCCAGTTTTTATACCCTTCTTCCGTATTTACATCCAGCGCTTGTATCACCATTTTTATTAATTCGTCGGAGGGATTCTCGATAATAGAAGCATGATTTATTCCTTCTACAGGAATAAAGGGCATTGCCAGGTTGGTTCGTTTATCTACCGGCCAATCCGTAATGTCGTAACGGCCATCTTCGTCGGGTTTCGTAAAATCTAAAGTAATTTTCCGGGAGTTTAGCGCGCAGCCTGCCCAGCGTACCGTACCATCGGTACCCGGCGCGGAAGCCACCAATCCTCTTAACCCTTTATACTGGGTGTTACCGCAAAAAGTAAAAACATAAGGAGTGTCGGCCGAGGGCCCGTAAAAAATAGTGTCTTTATCAAAAAGATCCCGGTGCGCCAGATCCCAGGTAAACCGGCTGCCCAGTTCCAAACCGTCCAGCACCAAGTCGCCGGCTTCTAAGAAGTCGGGCTTTAACTCCTTATTACCTTTAAAGATGGCTCCTATCCAACTGCGGCCTTTATGCGCCAGGGGCGAGCCAAAAGAAGAAGGCGCCAAGGCAATAATGTGCTTTATTTGCCGGTGCCGACCATATACCGAAAGCCAGGAACGTAACACTAAAATGCCGGTAGAATGAACAATGGCATCAAAAGGCTCCGTTGAGTTAATATGTTTATTAATGCGGAGAGCCCGATCAAAACCCTCGGCGATATCTTTAATGGTTACCTCATTCGTGAGCGACTTGTAGCTGCATATCTGCACTTGCTCCGAGCGATAGCCTTTTTCTTTGACCAGGATCTTTTTCCAGGTTTCAAAAGACTTTCCTTCATCGGAGTAGCCATGAATTAAAATAATTGGATTTGGCATTTTGGACGCGGTTGATGGTCTAAAAATTGTTTTTAGAGGAGCCATGATTTTACTTTTGATGGAAAACCAATCTCCAATCTTTCCTATAATGGCTTGCAAGTTCACGTATCTACTTTTAACTGTTTAATTATTTTTTCACCAGATAATGTTGCCGATCAGGATATTTCTAAATTAATTACCAGAAACAATTCGGTTAGAAATTTAAATTCTACCGGCAACGGGATTACAAATCTTCTTCAGAAACTATTAAAAATAATCTAATCGAGCGCGGAGGATTATGCCGGTTCAAAAACCAGGTTACCAGAAAGCGCATTCTTTTTAGCATCTTCCAAGATAACGTCGCTGGCCTTTTCACCAATCATGTATACCGATGAAACAATAAATAGCCCCGGAATGCGCGGGAAAACGCTAGCATCTACAACGCGTAGATTTCTTGTGCGCCGTACCCGGAACCTGCTATCCAAAACGGCCATTTTATCTCCGTCGGCACCAATCTTACAGCTACAAGATGCATGATGTCCCCAGGCTTCATTTTTAACAAATTTCCGGATTTCTTCCTGGGTTTGGTATTTCGGGCCAGGTACCACTTCCCCGTCAATAACTCCCCGGAGCCCCGAATCAATATTCATCCGGCGAGCAAATTCCACTCCGGCAACCACTGAATCCAAATCGTCCTGCCATTGGGCTTGGTCCACTCCTGGATCATCATCAAAATAGCGAAAATTAATCTCCGGGGTATCCACAGGGTTGGCCGAGTGGAGTGTTACTTTACCAGCCAAGTTGTTGGTATGTCCTTTTAAGACACACCAGGTAAAATAATTTTTATTTTTGATATGGTCCGTGGAATATCCCGGTTTATACCCGTCAAAATAACCCGGTAGGCCAAATATATAAAGGTCAGGATCTGGTTTTTGCCGGTTAGATCTTTTGATAATACCTAAAAGGCCGCCATTAGAAGTATAAAGACCTTTCCCTTTTTTCCAATTTACAAAATTAGGATCGTCAAGAGTTGGTGAAAAAGCTGCCTCTTTCAGCAAAGGAAAATCTCGTTTCATTTGGCTGACAACTCCGACTTCATAACGATCCTGCAAGTTTTCTCCCACACCAGGCAAATCTACCCGTACCTCAATGCCGTGTTTTCGTAATTGTTCTGCCGGACCAATTCCGGAAAGCATTAATAACTGCGGTGTATTAAAGGCACCCCCAGAAATAATTACTTCTCTTTTGGCAAATACCTGCTTGGTAATTCCAGAATGGTTATTTTTACCCGCATACGGATCGGCTTTATATAGGTGTTCGCCCTCAAAGTACTCTACGCCAATAGCTGTGTTTTCGGGGCCAAATAAAACTTTTTTGGCCAGGCAATCGGTCCAGATGGTAAGGTTATTAGGGAATTTCTTCCGGACAGCTTTCAATCGTTCCCGGGTGCCGATGCGCCTGCCTTGGGCGGTATTGATGGGGAAGAAGGCTGCTCCTTCAGCCCGGTTTTGCGCACAGTCCCAATCGTTGGGATCAAATCCCCTCTTTAAGCGACGCAAAAATTTTCCCGACCGTTCTTCAATGGTTTGCTCAAAAGCTTCCAGAATAATCCTAATCAGGCTTTTATCTTTTAGAACGAGGGTAGGATTGGCATTGCTCGTCTGCAACCAGCCATTATATCCGCGGCGGCGCGGATTGAAAGAAATGCCTATCCGGCGGAGCAAACGGGCAGCATATTTATGAAAAGTGTTGCCAACTCCATACCGGCAGTTCTCCAATCTTTCAAAATATTTCCGCATGTTATTGCTGGCCCAACTTTTATCACCGGTAATTTCCGCAATATGGTCCCAGTCACTGTTGTGAGGGTAAACGCAAATCATGGCATTATGCGCGGTGCACCCGCCCAAGGTACCGGCCCGCGGGTATAAAATACCTTTGTGAGGCTGGTTGAATTTCGAATCTTTTTGCGCCTGTTCTTCGTTGCTGTAATGCTTAACAAAAAAGTCCCATTTCAAATCGTCCTGCTCCGTAGACAAAGAATGAAAAACCGGAACCTGACTGTAATAATTCTCCGAATGGTCTTTACCCGCCTCCAGTACCAGCACTTTGTACCCAGCTATAGCTAAATTGGCCGCTAGGGTACCGCCGCCAGCTCCTGAACCAACGACGATGTAATCAAATTTAGCTGTTTCGGTCATCACTATTTATCTTACTGGTTTGATTACTTCATAATAAGCCGTCAAAAAGTCTTTAAAAATTCGACTAACGCTAATTTGTCTTTATCAGATAAATCCTTCCCGAATTCGTGGCCCCGATCCACGACAAAATCCGGGCTTTTACTAACGCTTAATAAATCGGGTACTAGTTTCTTAAGAACTTCTGTTGCCTGCTCACTATTGAGGTTTTGTTGTTTGATTTGCCGGAGCGACCTTTTTACATTAATTAGTAAACCAATTAAGTCTTTATGCTTTTTTGCCTGGCTCAAGCCCAGTTTAATTTCTAAATCAATATTGGCTAACAAATTAATGGGAGTGCCTTTGGGAATGGGACCGATCCGTAATTCATTTTCTCCTTTTTCCAGCATCCGGTGAAAGATGGGCGGTAAGTAATTCTTATGCAGCCGGATATAGCTTTCTTCGGTGGTTCGGTAAATGGGTGGGCAGAAAGGGAGGCCCCATTTATCCATACAATCTGTTTCGCTGCGCTTATTGGGCCACAGTAATTTTTGTGCCGCATCGTCAAAGGCTTCCATTCGGCCGGCTACTGAGGGGTCATTCGTAAACTTGCCTAAACCATTATTATGGAAATAAGGGGCGGTTGCCCACATGCTTATCAGGGAAGGGGTGCGGTAATACCCACGCCCCCCACCAGGCATCTGATAGTCGTAAGTAGTACCGTTAAGAGGATGCTGGACTTTAATTTTGCCAACCGCCGGTAAGTTTTTATACGTTTCGGAACTGAAATTATCCCATACATGGCCTTTTAAGGCGTTAGAAGCCAAAGAAGCGCCAGCGTTCGTGCCAATAACAGTAACCGGATGCCTGGCTTCATCCGACAAGTAATTATTATCCAGGAAATCCGGCTTCACTACTTCTGCCCGCATCCATTGTTTATATTCCTCGGATCGCCAATCCTTATTGTTAGGGGGCTGTTTGCTGGAGTGACAAGAGGCACAATTATCGGCAAAAACCAGTTTTCCCTGCGTTAGGAGTGCTTGATCCGTTTTCAGGTAAGCGGCTCCGCCCGGGGCATCTTTTAAATGGTGAGGTCCGGCGGCCTTAAGAAAGAATTTAGCCAGATTATTTACCAGTTTTTCGGTAGCCTGGAAATACACCGAGTTATTTTGGGCCACTTTTACTTCAATTGGGGTCTGGGGCTTGCCGCCTACCAAAGGATTAAAATGTTGCACCCATTCCTGATGGAAGGAACCAATATTGAAATAAACCCGCGTTAAAGCACCTTGAATACCTACGGCATCGGCGCCATCCTTGAGTATATGCGGCACATGCGCCTCTTTTTCGATGTTTTTCAGATTTAGCGTACCGCCGGCCATGGTTTCCTTCGGATTATTCTGAGCTGCCCTAAGCCGGTTACCTACACTATAAATAGCGTTCATGGTTCGAGGGTTATTTATATTATCATTGGCAATCATAGATGTTTCCAGCGCCCCGGGCGGTGAACTATTAAATAGCTGCCAGATAAAATTATTGGGCTTTAAATCGCTGGTAAACACCCGACCGGCCCAGAAATATTGCGCGCCAATATTAGAAGATAAGTTTTCCCATTCCGGATTCTCCGGGTCAGCGGGCGGGTTCAGAGGATGGGGGGAAGCGTGGCAAAAGCCGCAGGACATTGCCACCCGGTAAGGACGGACTAATTGGGGATTCAGATAATAATTTTCATCGGTATAGTAACGCTTGCCGTCCCATTTCTTTTTGGCTTCTTCATCAAAATCCGGATTAGGAAATAAGCGCAAGCCGACCACGCCGGAAGCTTTGCCGTAAAAGGAACCACCATTTAAACCGGGATATTTGGCGGCATTTTCAAAAGGATCTGGTTCCCCAACCCGCTCATCCAGCCATAACCCGTATTCATCGGGTTTAGTGGCTTTTTTGAAACCCGGCTCATTCATGATACCAAAATAACTAAAGCGTATGTCGCGGTTGTACTTAGAACCCGGATAAGAAGAAACTATTTTCAGCAGGTCAGTAGAGCCAAAGCTCTTATTGGCGATGTAATCCCAGAAAGCATCATTGCCCGCCGTATAAACTAACCAGGTGTTTCGCCCTTTCACCTCATCGGCCGAAAGCTGGATTTTGCCATCCATGTCTTTAAAATAATCTTCATCAGCTTCCGGAATATTTTTCACTTCCCAGCCTTTCTTCTTTGCTTCGTCTTGCACCTCTTTTCGATCGCATTGACTGAAAAGTACCGAAGCCATACAGATTAGCATGGACGTGAAAACTAATAGTACCTTTTTCATGATTGTCTCTTTTAAAGCTTGATTTTTCTTAATTAGTAGACTTTATAAGTAATATTTTGTATTTCAAAAATCCATAAAGTAAAATCTACTTTGTTAATAAGGTTTGTAGCTTTTTATTCTGGATAATTTTAAATTAGGTAAGACGGTATATAATGGCGGGCATACCATTAAGTAATTCGTTTCTCGGTTATACCTAATTTTAGATAGAAATTATTACACACGCAATACTGATTTTTCAGTATTTTTCTGCTGTTTTGCTGGAAAATCACAAATAATTTCAACTTACAAAATAGATTATCTATCTAAAGCTCATGTCCTGGGTATCAATTAACGGCTAAAAACCGGCGAGCAGTAGCAGGAGAATAGCTTTTAATAGCCGGAGTAAATATCCACCCCTTAATTAGATGGATTGACAGAGAATTTTTATTAAGATAAAAAGAAGTATGCCATAAGTATTATCCTGCTCTGCTTACTGGCAGTAATGCAGGTGTGTAGTTTGCATATGTTTATCAGATAGGAGGTTTATGGAGGAATTCATAACTCAATTAGCCAGATATTGGCCGTTGTATAAAACAAGCCAACTAACCTTATTTTACAATAGTATCTTGGGCGAATTATTTACTTTGTAATATTTGATTAATCATCTTTAAATCTAGTTTTACTTTATTAATAAGGTAGCACTAGATTTAAAGATGATCATATATCTACTTATTGGAATCCTTCATTAATGATAAAGTTTTTATGGGGCAAAAATTATTTCAATTTTTATGAATTACTTACATCTGCGGTGCCCGCACCAAACCAGCGCCAATATCAAAAGGATCGAAGCCGGCTTTTAAACCGGTGTTGCTGCCGGAACTGATTAAACGGGCGGTTAGCTGGGCCGGACTCAAAATACCGGTACTTTTAATTTTTTCGGCCCACAGCGCGGCTATTCCCGCTACGTGCGGGGTGGCCATACTGGTGCCGCTCATCAGGGCAAATCCGCCGCCCATTTTGGCCGAAAGAATGGCTACTCCCGGTCCGGAAACGGTGGCTCCGGTATTCGAAAACGGCGCTACGGCAAACCCTTCGGGGTCCTCGCCGAGCGCTGCTACCGATATAATACCTTCGGCCACCGCCGGAGGACTGACCGCAATTTCAAAATCCGGGTTGGTGTCTCTTTGGGTTTCGTTGCCAGCGGCGGCTATCACTATGGTCGGTTGTAAAAAGTTGGCCTTCGCATTAATTAAGGCTACTAATCGTTCAAAAAGCTGGACGTTGGTCCGGTAACCCTCCAGGGCGCGGGAAGTGGCTAGTTCCGTCGGAAAACCATTTTCTTCTAAACGCTTTACCAGGCCCGGAAAGTCCATGCCTAAAGACATCGAAATAATATTGGCGCCGTTATCTACTGCCCATTGAATGCCACTTACAATTTGTTCGCTGGAGCCTCCCTGGGAACCTAATACTTTACCAATCAAGGCTTTTTCTATGCCGGGGGCCACGCCAATGCGAATGTTTTCGGTAGTTCTGCCGAAAATAGTGCCGGCGCAATGCGTACCATGCCCGTGCTGGTCGCCGCTGCCCTCGCCGGTAAAATCGTTTTGAATAATGCTCATGCCGGCAAAAGCCGGGTGCGAAGCATCAATGCCCGTGTCGAGCACCGCTACTACAATACCACTGCCGGTGAAGGGAGAAGTATCGGCACTTACGGCCCGCACGCCCCAGGCAATTTCCTGCGCGGCTGGCTCGGTAACATCTTCCACGGCAACCGGTTGGATTAATTTCATGGGGATGGATGGGGCAATAGCTACCACATCGGCGTGGCGGGATAGAGTAGAAATACGGGTACGCTCCATTTCTTCAATTTCAACGGTAACTCCGGCGGCAAGAGATTCGGCTTCGCTGGTATTTACAATGCCTCCCCCTAAAAAAAGGTCGCGGGTGGCCGGCCGGGCCAAACGTAGAATAATATGTTTTTCTTTCATAGGCTTTAGTTTTGTTATTGGAAAGATAGATGCTATTCTATTGGGATTCAATACTGATTTTTCAGTATATTTTTATTAACGGAGAGCTGCCGATAACTTGAAGTAGTGTTGTTGTTCTTAAATCAATAAAAACCTGTTTTAAAAAGAAGTATTTACAAATCTTCGGTTAATGCAAAAAGAGAAGTTAATGAAAGAGAGAAATTAAGAAGTTTTTGTAAAAGCAAGGAAAGGCAGGGGTTCAATAGATTCTTCCGCTTATTTTCATCTTGTTTTATAAATACTTTCTCTATATTTAAAGCCAATTTCAGGCTTGTTTTACCCCAAATTCAAAATCATCCGTTATGAATACTCGTCGCGACTTTTTGCAAAAGCTTACGCTTTCGGCCGCAGTCCTACCTTTTTTGCCTGGTAAAAATCCAAGCAGCTTGCATGACTTTTACAATCAACCTTATCAAGGCCGGGTGCTGCGGGTAGCCATTTTAGGCTTAGGCAGCTACGGTACCCGGGTAGCCGATGCCATGCAATCGTGCAAAAGAGCTAAATTGGTGGGCGCCATCAGCGGCACGCCTGCTAAACTAAAAGAATGGCAAAGCAAGTACAACATACCCGAGAAAAACTGCTACAACTACGAGAACTTCGACCAGATTAAAAATAATAAAGATATTGACGCCGTGTACGTGATTACCCCGAATGCCTTGCACAAGGACCAGGTAATCCGGGTAGCAAAAGCCGGCAAACACGCTATTTGCGAAAAACCCATGTCCATTACTGCCAAAGATGGCCAAGCCATGGTGGATGCGTGTAAGGCAGCCAACGTGAAATTATTGGTAGGTTACCGCATGCACTTCGAACCGAAAACCCTGGAAGTTATCCGGATGCGGAAAGACGGGGAATTCGGGAAAGTATTGTTTTTTCAGGGATTATCGGGCTTTACTATTGGCGACCCGTCCCAATGGCGCTTGAACAAGCAACTGGCCGGGGGCGGCGCTATGATGGATATTGGTATCTATTCCATTAACGGCGCCCGGTACATGATCGGGGAAGAACCCATTTGGGTAACCGCGCAGGAAACCAAAACCAATCCCGAGAAATTTAAAGAAGGCGTCGACGAAACCATTCAGTTCCAGCTAGGCTTTCCGAGCGGCGCAGTGGCCTCTTGCTTGTCGACGTACACAATGAATAACCTGGACCGTTTTTTCCTGAACGGCGAAAAAGGATTTGCCGAAATGCAGCCTTCTACGGGTTACGGACCCATTAAGGGCCGGACCCACAAAGGGGAACTAACGCAACCGCACACGACCCACCAAACCATTCAAATGGACGAAATGGCGGCTATTATATTCGATAATAAAAAACCGATTGTGCCCGTAGATGGGGAAGAAGGCTTACGGGATTTAAAAATAATCGACGCTATTTTTCTAGCCGCGAAAACCGGTAAAAAAGTAAGTGTAACGATTTAAGAATTTTGCTTTTTCCTAGCTTTCAAAGTTATTCCGCTTATTAGGGATTACTGGAATTAATTACAAAAACCCCACTTTCAAACGAAAAATAAACTTCTGAAATAGCTTCACGCCTAAAATCTTTGCCTTAAACTACTGGTATAAACATATACCAGTAGCATCCTAATTATTCTTTAAAAAAGATACTACATAAAAATGGAGGATAAGGCGATTGTGGCCTTAAAATTGCAACATTTAATCTTGCTAGAAGTATACTAAAAAGGGATTTATGTACTTTTGACTTCTATTTTTCTTTATTTAGCATTAATTCCTATAACTTGTATTAAGGTAAAAATGAGTTCATTTTAAATAGTTCCTCTTTTACCTAAGTACTTCTTTTTATAAATTTCTTTATTAAAATTTGTATGTTTAAAATTTACTTTCCTTTTACCAAAATTGCTTCTTCAGGACGATCAAACGGGTTAATTCTGACAATTATCTGCTTCCTGTTTCAAGTACCCGTGCGAGCTGATGAATTAGTTTATCGCATTAACGCGGGTGGTGGTAGTACCAGCACTTCTATTGGCGTATTTGCGGCTGATAAGTATTTTTCGCCTTCTCCGGGGTATGTTGATACGAGTACAAAAGGCATCGCGGGCACCAGCGACGATGCCATGTACCAAAATCAACGGGGTTCCACCTCTAATAATGGTACTTTTAACTATAATTTTCCAGTCAGCGATGGACAATACCGGGTAAAGCTTTTTTTAGCTGAACTGTATTGGACTAAGCCTGGTCAGCGGGTATTCGACGTGTCGGCGGAAGGTACTAAGGTATTAAATAATTATGATATCCTGCAGAACGTAGCCCCTCTTACCGCAACCTCCGAAACTTTTACGGTGGACGTTACGGATGGCACGTTAAACTTGTATTTTAGCGCCCTAGCCAGCGATGGGGGCGTTAACCGGCCGCAAATTGGGGGGATTGAGATCGTGAAAATTACAACTTCTACTCCTACTGGATTTACGCGTATTACTTGGGGCACTGCTGCCAGCCAGCCTTATGGTACGCACGAAATCCACGGCGAAGTAGTAAATAATAAACTTTACATTTTTGGTGGGTACGATGTTACCAAATCCACCTTCACGCCTACCAAAAGGTCTTATTGTTATGATCCTAATACCAATACCTGGAAGGCTATTGCCGATTTACCGCATACTCCTAAAGGCACTAATTTTGGTGGTATAACCCACGTAGGTACGGCTACGGATGGTACTAACATCTACTTTGCGGGGGGGTATCCTTCTAACGCTACCGGCACGGGGCAAGTTTTTGGAACCAACCAGGTATGGCGATACAATGTGGCCAGCAATAACTACACGGCTTTACCAAAATTACCGGCCGAACTAGCCGCCGGACAATTAAAGTACCTGAACGGTAAACTGCATTATATGGGAGGAGCCAATAAAGCCCGCGCGGATGTAGCCGTGCATTATGCCTTAGATCTAAGTAATCTTGCGGCCGGTTGGAAAGCTTTAAAATCCTTACCTAACGCCACGAATCATGGTGGTTCAGCGGTATACGGCGGTAAAATATATTATATCGGCGGAGCGCATGGCCAAAATGATGATGCTGTAGCACAAAAAACAGTTCAGGTCTATAATCCAGCTACTGATACCTGGACGAAAGTGGCCGATATGCCTACCGGCCGGGATCATATTTCTTCGGCAGTGGTTGTAATGGGCAACCGGATTTTAGTATTAGGCGGTCAAACTTCCTATAATGTAAGCAGTGCTCTGGTGTCGGCTTATACCCCGGCTACTAATACCTGGCAGGAATTAACGCCATTACCGGTTAAAAAGTCCACTGGGGTAGCTGCCGTACTGAATGGCAATATTCACTACACGGGTGGTATAAGGTCTAAGATAAACTATAAAGGGGTACCAGTACAAAGTTCGGCTATTGCCTCCGTAGAGGAAGTAAAAGAAACTAAAATAGATAACCAAAATCTATCCCGGCAAATAGTAGTATATCCTAATCCAATTAAATCGGATAATACACTTTATGTTGAGATCCGGGATTTCGCCGCGAAAGAGAAAGTTTCCGTTTCCCTGATCGACATGCTTGGGCGAAGCCTGCAATCTACAACAGTTGTTACAACCGAACAGGGTAAGGCTACCGCTGAAATGCCGATTAAAACCAGTTTAAGTGCGGGTGTATATATTATAAAAGCTTATGCAACATCGGGTAAAGCACAAATCAGGTTAGTAAAAGAATAGACACCATTAGATTAACCATTTAACCATAAAAAAGGAGGCTGCAAGATGGAGCCTCCTTTTTCTTTTTTATGAATAATAACCTATAAGGAAGGTAGTTATAAGGAGGTATATTAAACATTGGTAATATATTTGTGTGGATATATTATACCGGATACGGGAGGTAAACGAATCCTGATTTATGGTCTAATAAATCCCTCATGAAGCAAATTTGCTATTCTATCGTTTTTACTTTTATTTCCTTCTTCTTTTACCAGAATGGGCAAGCTCAATCTACTTTCGTTCCGGCTAAGCTGGTAAAAGCACCCGGGGATACAGTAAATGGATTCCTCCATTTTTATGATTGGAGCATTAGTCCAAAAGAAATTGAATTTAAAATGTCTTTAAATACTCCTGTTCAAACTTATCCCGCCAGCGAAGTAGAATCCTTTTTTATACCCGCTAAAAACGAATGGTATTCTGCTCACTTCATTCAAATTAGTTTTTATTTAGACGGGATAGGCGAGAATTCGAATAAAGTTGCCCGAACCATTTCCGGCGCTTTTTTCCTGAACGAAGTGGTAAAAGGGAATCGGGTTTCCCTTTATCTGCTCCTGGATCAGGACCAAAACCCCCGCTATTTCCTCCGGAAAGGTTCTGAATTTACCGAATTGATCCGGTATAAATATTCTACTTTTAGAAATGGAAAGTGGTATACGGCCTCCGTGAACCAATATATCAATCAATTGCAATTACTGCTCAATGATTGTTCCACCTTACATATTTCTCCGGGCTTAAGCTATACCAAAACCGCTTTACTGCAAGTGTTAACCAGTTATTATACCTGCCAAGGAGAAACCATCCAACATGTTCAAGCCGTCGACCAACAACCGGGTTATAATCCGATCCTCATCCCGGGTTTTCTTAAAGTATTTGGCTTTCAAAATTATATTCCTTCCATCGGTGTCGGGATAAAAGTTGCCTTACCCAAGAAATTCTATAACCGCTACGGTATCCTGCAGCTCGACCAGTATCGGCATAATTTTACCGAAGCGGGCAGGAAGTATACGGGCAATACCTACCTGGTAACAGTTTTAGGAGGAACCTATTTTGGGAAATCTAAAATTCAACCGTTTATTCACGGGGGAGTACAGTATCCTTCCGTCATGTGGTTTACAGCGGGCGCGGGCTTGAGTTATGCCAAAAAACTCAATCTGGAAATGCGCTCTCCGAGTCTTTCCGGACTCATGATGACCCTGCATTATACTTTCGGCAAGATTAAGAAATAAGGTTAATTAAACCTAATCTGATTTAAGATAAACTTCCTTAACCTTCAAAGAGAAAGAGGGTTAAGGAAGTTTATGGTTTTGCCCAAATTGGGTTTTTACTTTACTCGTTAGCGGTAGGTTTTTTATTACTTTGTTGGTTATTCACTTGCTTCCGTTTTTGCGCCTTTAAGTAAAGCATAGATGGCCATGGCGTGCCCATGTCCCAGTTCAAAATCTTCTTTCAGCCACTGAACAATTTCTCCGGCTTTTTTCTCTGGTTTTAGTTTTCCATTCTGCGTAAATCCTTTTTGCTCGGCTATTACTTTAAAGTCTTCTGGTTCTTTGCCCGTCTTTGTTTTAATGTTAGTAAGGTAAGCTTGAAACGACATAATCAGGGTGCTTTAAAGGTTGATGATTGGAATGGGGGAACTTACTAAGTTTATGATAGGAAAGATAAGAGATACTAAGAATAACAAAAATGAACAGGGGAAAAAATGTTTGCCCATTCAAGCCGTCTACTACTCCATGACTAATAAAAGCCGAGAGGATGGTGATGCCAAAACCAGCGTATGCCCACTCCTTAAATCGTCCCCGGACGAAGGGTAGTATTAAGGCTAAAGCGCCAGCTACTTTAAAAACCGTTAACATTACTCGAAAGTAGTCGGGGTAACCTAAATGGCGGATTCCTTCTACCGCCAGGTCAGTATGAGAAGTAAAGGCCGGCAGAACGCCTTCAAACAAAAAAATTATGCTAGTTGTGGTCCAATAAATAATCTTGGTGGTTTTAGCAGTTTTCATAATTAATACGTATTTGGTTTTTACAAAGAAAAGAAATAAACGAAACTTTTAGGAGGGATAATGACGACTTTAAAAGGGGCATTTGCGACAAATTTAATGTTCTGGAATTATTTTATTTAGCACTTATACCAGCTTGAAACTTATAAGATGTATTGGGGAAAGTAATAGTAGCAGTTTATCGTTGGAGCTGGTTCCCATTTCCATCATTGGTGCTATCTTCTTTGAGCCGTAACCAGTTTGCCTCAAAGGCCGGCGGACCCCGTTTGGCTCTTTCGGGCCGGTCTAAGCTTCCTTTCCTCATTTCGCGGAATGTCTCTTACGGCGCCACCGAAACCTTAGAAGGCCCTCCACCGCCAAACTGCTGTGGATTATTCTTGGCTAATGCTCATTACTGATACGGCTTATTCTTTACCATTGGTACCCCTAACCTTATGCAGGAGAATAAAAAGCAGCTTTTCCGCTTAGTATGGCTCCAAAATGTAATCAAAGCTCCAGAATTGAATTATCGATTTTACGCTTGCTTTTCATAAAAACTTTAGCAGCGGTTCGTGGTTTAGCTTGTTATCTCCGCTTGATATTAGTACTGGCGATAAAATACTGGGCTACTTGCGACAAAAGGTTACATTTCTTTTACTCTGCCTATTCTGGAAATAGATGAACCAATTAGTTTGAGGAATTTGCCTTATTGCACAAGAAGGTGCTTATTAGACCAAGTCAACTGTATAGGAGGGGAGAAACGCAGCAGCTTTCCTTGCTTACCTAGCAGCTTCGTTTACGTTCGAACCGAGCCATTAAAACTAGGTGACCGTAGGTTCCAGACACTGGAAACAAGTATTTGCTGAGTTGTTGGGTAATAAAGACGGTATAATGCGAGCACAAACTTTTCTGCGAGGAAGTGAACGGTTCTGGCTATCGAAGCAGGAGGACGGGCTAAATTCTGGAAAATAAATCCGAGCTTTTCGGAACGTGGTAGTAATAAGGTATCGTTCATTTTTACCAAACAAGGTATTTAAAATACCACTGGACTTAGCCTTCTTAAATTTTCTTCTGCCTCTGCCTTTCTCCAAGTAAGAACAGCTGGGCTAGTTTAACAGACATTAACCTTGTAAACAATAATAGCGATTGGTGGATGGGACTATTATTAGCGCATTATGGGTTATTTTAGCTGGATATTAAATGTGACCTTTGGCTTGTTGTATTTCTAAATAGAAAAAGCAACCAAGGTTCAAGAATAATAACAGAAAAGAACAATAAGATGAAAAAGATAGTGTTAGTGGCCGGAGCAACCGGAAATTTAGGCGGCAGAATCGTAAAAGCGCTGCTTGCCAGGGGTGCGGAAGTAAGGGTACTGGTGAGACCAACAACCGACCAAGAGAAAATCAAAATTTGGGAAAATCAGGGAGTTTCGGTTATTAAGCTGGACATGACGGATACCGAACCATTACAACAAGCCCTACAAGAGATTACTTGTGTCATTTCCGCTTTACAAGGTTTAGAAGACGTGATTGTAGAGGCGCAGCTATTACTACTGAATGCCGCAGTTTCTGCCGGGGTGCCGCGTTTTATTCCGTCTGATTTTTCGTCTGATTTCACTACAATACCCGCCGGAGATAACCGGAATTTTGATTTGCGGCGCCAGTTTCATCTTCACCTGGACAAAGCAAGTATTGCGGCCACCTCTATTTTTAACGGGGCCTTTACCGACATTCTAACTTATAATACTCCTTTGTTAGATTTGCAAAATAACAGCATTGGTTATTGGGAGGATGCCAACTGGCCGATTGATTTCACCACGATGGATAACACCGCGGAATTTACGGCCGCAGCAGCCCTGGACGAGGCTGCCCCGGAAAAATTAGTTATCGCTAGCTTCCGGATTACTCCCACGGAACTGAAGGAACTGGCAGAAAAAACCTTAAACCGGAATTTTACCATAAAACGGCTGGGTAGTCGGGCAGAGCTGACTGCTTCTATTCGCCAGAATAGGGCAGAGCACCCGGAAGGAGAAAAGGAACTGTACCCGCAATGGCAGCAAATGCAGTATTTGTTAAGTATGTTCAGCGCCAAAGCCGTTGATCTGGCTAACGACCGGTATACCGGCATCCACTGGACTTCCCCTTCTGCTATACTTTCTGCTATGGTCTAAATTTATTCTTTCCTTCAATCAATTAAAGCACTAATTGATTGAAGGAAACTTACTTACTGTCTTAAGAATTAAAACAACAATTAAATAAAACAAGTTATGAGCAAGCCACATGTAACCAATATTCAGGAAAAAAAGGCTTATTGGATGGTAGATACGCTTTGGGTTATTTTAGCGGAGGGTAAAGATACCGATAATAATTTCTCACTCATGTGGCAGCTTTGCAACCAGGCCTCGGGGCCGGGGCCGCATCGTCACGACCAAGACGAAGCTTTCTTCCTAGTGGACGGTGAAATCACGTATATGGCTAACGACGAAATTCTCCTTGCCAAAGCCGGCTCCTTTGTCTGGATTCCCCGGGGTACGGTGCACGCTTTTAAAGTGAAAAGTGAGCAAGCCACTATTCTGAATATGTATACTCCCGCGGGCTTTGAACAAACCATTATAACGGGAGGTACCCCGGCAGAGGCTTTTACAGTTCCCCCCAAAGGTTTTTCGTATAGTAACAAGATGAAGGAAGTATGGGCCTTATTCCCAAAAATAGGTATGCACGTAGTACATGCGCCAGACAAACTGCGATCTTCCACCGAAAATAACTTAATGTAAATGGTTTTTGAGTTTACCGCCACCCCCGAATTCGATTTTTTAAGAGCCTTTGCGGAGAATCTTCAGGTGCCCGTTCAAAATAATGCCTTACAAATTCCGGACTTCCTGGGGGCTGGTTTTATTAAAAAAGCGCGGTTAACCGAATACCTATCCCTCATTCAGCACCGCTATAAGTTAAAGGAAGATTTAATAGTAAAACGCATTTCGCCCGCGCAACCTACTGATTCTGTTAATATATTATTTAATATCAATCAGGAAGCGGATAGTCCCTTAACCGGAATAAAGGAAGCAGCAGCCACTAAGCCGAATGAATTTGCCATTCGCATTACTTCGCCCAATCTGGATTCAGAGATGCTATTGCCCCGTAATAAGGAAATTTATTTCACGGTTATTTCTATCTCCCGCTTGCCGCTTCAGCAAATGCTCCGTATTCAAAATCCGAACAGTGTTGTTAAAACTATTTTAGAGAAGGCCAGCGCTTTTCTTTTTTATGAAAGCATTACGCCAGAAGTCGAGAAAACGCTTAAACACTTGACCGATGACCAAGAGCAGAATGAGCTAAGTTTCTTTTACCAAAAAATTAAAGTGGAAGAACTGATCTATTTTGTCTTTCGCCGGCTTTTACAAAGGGATACAGTGCGCCATAGCTCCATCCATAAAGCAGACGTAGAGAAGATTTTTACGGTGAAAAAACAGGTTCTACTTAATCTGAGCCAAACTCCCCGCTTAGCCGAACTGGCGGAGCAAGCCGGGCTCAGCCAAAGTAAGATGACCGACCTCTTTAAACAGGTATTTGGCGACAGCATCTACAACTATTATCAAAAAGCCCGGATGGAAGAGGCGTCAAACAGGTTAAAACAAGGAAATGCGGTTAGTGAAGTAGGGTACCAGTTAGGCTTTTCCAACCTGAGCCATTTTAGTAGAGTATTTGCCCGGCAATATGGAGTAAATCCCAAGAAGTACACTTATAGGAATGAAGCAAACCTTTCCCGTTTGTCTATCTAGTTCTGAATTAAGCTGGGAAATTAGTCTTAAAAAACATCGGAAAAAAAGAAGTTGCCTTATAGAACAGAAAACAACTTCTAAAACTTGTTTGGTCAATTAGAAATAAGGTTGAAGAATAGGTAGGAGAAGGAAAATTAACAATTTTGGTTAAGAAAAGGGGGAGATTTGGAATGTGTTATGACCAGTCGCGAAGCAAGACTTATTCCGCGCATTAAACCCCATTTTACCCTGTTCGTTTAATTGTTTTCTTAGCTATTAGTGGTATAACGTTTTATAACGACTTTATATCAGTTGCTACCAGGAACAAGTTATTGTTAAGCTGATGCCCGCCGCTATTTATTGGACGTAGTGCCGCATGCGGCAACTTTTGCCCGTAAAGCGCCAGATTCTCGAATGAAACCACTTCATCGTCGCGGCAATGGTAAAAAAACAGGGGAACATTCCCGGGCAGTTTATGGGCAAAATCTTCTTTGAGCGTTAAACCCTCCATCCACTTTTCATCCCCGCTCCAAAAAGGGGTAGAGAGAAGAAAAATCCCAGTAATCTTTTTTTTGACCTGCTTTTCCGACAAAAATTTTAACAGCATAGAAGCACCCAAAGAGTGTCCCACCAAAATAACGTTGCCCCTGATGCCAGTTATTTCATCGCTGATCTGCTGGAGCCAACCGAAATCCGGCAAGGCTTTATCAGAAGGCAGGCGAGGATAATGCACTTGGTAAACAGCTCCTAATTCTGTTTGTAAAGAAGCCACTAACTGGGCATCTTCTTCGTAGCCTGCATCCCCGCCGCCTTGTATAAATAGTACCTGCTGGGTCATCTTGAAAATCGCTTATTATTGGTCCTAAAGCCAGCAGGTGCTAGCGGCATTTGTCATTTTAGCTTTCGCATTTTATTGGTTTTTGTTTTACAAAATAGAGGGCTAAGTAGTATGTTAAAACGTAGGTGGGGTTGACTTTAGGTCGGAATCCAGGAAATCGGTGATCATTGGTATCAGCCAGTCAGTCCGCTGGATCATGCCGATATGCGTTGTTCCCGGTAATATAGCCAGTCGGGATGGGGGCAGCCCGTGTAAATCCCCCTGTTTTCCCCCACCTTTGGCCCGGAATAGTTCCAGAGCATGCTCATAGCGGACCCCGTCGGCATCGCCCATGGCCAGGAAAATCGGAGCTTTAATGGTTTTTACCTCGCTAAACCAATTATATGGCTTCAGATCAATACTGACTACCTTTTTCACGAATTCCGGGAAATGGGCCGGATCATTCCCAAATTTATCGTACTCGGCTCGTATCGGAGTGTCGTGGAACATATCTGGGGTGAAGGTAGCAAAACTAGCCTCGGTATCGGGCCACCACCCGTTGTGCGCATAAGGAGCGGACACCACCACCAACCGGCGTACCTGCTCCGGATGGCGCACCCCCATCTGAAAGGCTACTCCACCGCCCATGCTATACCCTAAAATGTCCGCCTGATCTATTTGGAGGTGTTGCAGCAGACCGGATACATCGTCGGCCATGGCTTCGTAACTAAACTCCCGAGGTATATCCCGGGTGCGGCCGTGGCCCTGCATCTCCGGTGCAATTACTTTCCGGTTTTTGGCCAACAAGGGGATAATAGCTTTCCAGTTCAGGGGAATAGTCATAAAAGAGCCGTGCAGCAGGACAAGGGGCTTGCCTTGACCATAAACCTCATAATACATTTGTAGGCCATTTACGGCTGCATAGCCGCTTTCCGCCGGTTTTGGATTCTGGTTCATAACGGTATTTATTTGTGGTAGTTAAAAGGTTTTACTCTTATTTTGGGTGCGTTTGACAGGATGCCAGTTCCCATTTACTGGTGCCAACCGACAGAAAAGTTATATTTGGGTTGTTCATTTAATCTGGCCTATTGTTACAATACAAATTTCGGAAACCTTTGCCAGCTGTGGGCTAGGTGTTTGCGACAAGGATAGGGTGAAATACGACAAATACGGATAGGGCTAGTTAAAATGTCCAGCCTTAAATTTGAGTTGACAACAGCTAATAACAAAATAAGACCGTTTTCCGGGGATTAAATTGACTTTAACTTGCATGTCCTTACTTATAAGTCGATTGGTAAACGCGGCACCTTATTCCTTAATTTCACCAAATTGACTTAAATTTTATGTGCAAACAATAACAATTTTTATTTTTTGCTCTAAAAAAGTGTAGAGATTATTTGTTGTTTACTATATTGTAATTGATTCGCTTACAGAGCATTATGATTTTATTTTAAATTAATTATTAAAATATTTGGAATGAATGGATTTAAATCCCTTTATTTGTCTATTAATTCTATAGACATAATAAAATTATGAAGCTAATCTACTCACCCTCTTACTCGATTGTTGCTGTAACCGAAGCTAATTTGTTCTTTGCCAAGCGCTTTGCCTGCAAGTGCGCGCATGATTCTTATATTATGAGTTGCCCCTGTAGTAGCATGTGCTAACCATTCCTATCCAAACTAATTCTACTTTTCTACCCGAAACCTTCCGGTTTATATTGGCAAAACGCCCCACTCCTGGGTGTTGTTCTTGCTGCCTGGCTGGTCTTTAACTTAGCGTTAGGCTAACCAGATTTTAAAAAAAATGCTTCCCCAGTCAGGTTGCCTCTGGAACAGGCTTAGACCGGGAAAGCATGGTAATCATTGTGTAACCCAAAATTAAAAAAATCATGAAAAAATTACTACTAACGAGTAGTAAATTACTGCTATTTCTGTATTTGCAGAAAACACCCGCTTACGCGGCCCTAACTTCTCCGCATTTACCGCTTACTTTTCTCCACACGCCATCAGCTTTCCGCACTACTACCGACAAAGAAAATCCGGTAAACCTAAGCGGTACCATCATCTCGGCCAAAGGCGAACCACTACCGGGCGTAACCGTACTTTTTAAAGGCAGCACCATTGGTACTACCACTAACCCGGAAGGATTATTTAACTTAAGTTTGCCTTCTACCAACGGCGTTTTGGTCATTTCTTTTATTGGGTATTTAACCAAAGAAGTAACGGTAAACGGACAAACCAATTTAAAAATTGCGCTGGACGAAGATGCCAAAGCGCTGGATGAAGTAGTCATTGTGGGCTACGGTACCCAGAAGAAAAGTGATTTAACCGGGGCAGTGGCTTCTATCGCCAACCTGAACGTAACCTTGAAACAAACCCCGGCCAGTTCTTTTGAAAAAGCTTTGCAGGGCGGCACGCCCGGTATTCAGGTAACGCAGTCTTCCGGTCAGCCAGGCACTTCGGCTACCATCCGCATTCGGGGAGGCAACTCCATTAACGGCGGCAACGAGCCTTTGTACGTGATCGATGGTTTTCCCATTTACAACGACAACCGGGAAATTAGCGCCGGAGCTTTGAGCGGGGCCAGCATTAACGCTTTATCTACCATTAACCCCAACGACATTGAATCCATTGAAGTATTGAAAGATGCTTCGGCTACGGCTATTTACGGCTCCCGGGGAGCCAACGGGGTGGTTTTAATTACTACCAAGCGCGGCAAAATTGGCGAAAATTTAATTTCTTACGAAACCTACGCCGGAACCCAGGAAATTACCCGCACCTTACCCGTGTTAAACGCGCCGCAATGGGCCCAGTTTAAAAACGATGCTTTGGTAAACTCCGGTAAACCGGCTTTGTACACGCCCGAGCAAATTGCGAACCTGGGCCAAGGCACCAATTGGCAAAAAGAAGCTTTCCGGACCGCTCCCGTGCAGAACCACCAATTGACCATAACGGGCGGCGACGCGAAAACCCGTTACGCCATTGCGGGCAATTACTTTAACCAGGAAGGCATTTTACTAAACAGCGGCTTTAAACGGTATTCTACTCGCATTAACCTCGATCAGCAAGTTAGCCCTAAACTAAAAGTGGGCGCCAGCCTTACCGGGAGCCGGGTTACTTCCAATATTGCCGAAGGCAACGCCGTTCGGTACGTCTTAACCATGGCGTCCACCGTGCCTTTAATCGACCCCAATACCAACGATTATACTTTGCAAAGCCCTTACGGCAGTTTAGGAAATCCGGTCGCTACTTTAAAATACGTGACCAATCAATCGATTGTAAACCGGGCCTTGGCTAACTTTTACGGCGAGTACAGAATTGCCGAAGGATTAACGGCCAAAGTAACCTTAGGTACCGATATTATTTCGAGCAAGCAGAACAATTACTATCCGCGCAATACCTACACCGGGGCGCAAACCCAAGGCATCGGCGCGGTAGGTTCGCAGTTTGTTACAAATTGGCTGAACGAGAATACCCTGCACTATAATAAAGTACTAAACGGCATTCACGCTTTGGACGCGGTATTGGGCTATACTTTCCAGCAAGCCAGCAGCGAAGGTTCGGTGGCGAAAGCGCAATCCTTGCCCAACGATGATTTAGGGTACACCGGTTTAAATGCCGCCACCGTTTCCTCCATTCCGGGAATCTCTAAATCCGACTGGACTTTGCGTTCTTATCTGGGCCGCCTAAACTATTCGTTACACCAGAAATATTTGTTCACCTTAACCGCTCGGGCCGATGGTTCTTCCCGTTTCGGCGCGAATAACAAATGGGGATTTTTCCCCTCGGCGGCCGTGGCCTGGAATGTGAGTGAAGAAGGTTTTATAAAGGATATTCAGGTAATCAGTAATTTAAAAGTAAGAACCAGCATTGGCGCTACGGGTAATCAGCAGATCGGGCAGTACCAATCGCTGGCGCAACTCGACCCTTACAATTACATTTTTGGCAATGCCTTGGCTACCGGGTTTGCGCCCAGCCGGATTGCGAACCCGAATTTAGGTTGGGAAACTACTCTGCAGTACGATGGCGGCCTGGATTTAGGCTTTTTCAACGACCGCATTACCTTTACCGTGGATGCGTATTACAAGAAAACCAAAGATTTGCTCCTCGACCGTCCCGTTTCCGAAACGTCCGGTTTTTACACCGCGCTGCAAAACGTGGGTACCGTGGAAAACAAAGGTTTGGAATTCTTACTGAATACGCAAAATACCACCGGTGCTTTTTCCTGGAATACCTCGGTTAACTTCTCGTTGAACCGCAATAAAGTACTGGATCTGGGTGGCTTAAATTATTTTTACCCGGAAGGCGGCAGCGAACGGAATATTAACAAACCCACCATTGTGCGGGTAGGCGAGCCCATTGGGCAGTTTTACGGTTACCAAACCAACGGTATATTTCAGACTGCCGATGATATTGTCAGCTTACCTACCGTGGACGCGAAGAACACCAAGCCCGGCGACCGCCGCTTCGTAGACCAAAATGGCGACGGCAGAATTACTCAGGATGGCGACCGCGTAGTGATCGGGCAGGCGCAACCGAAATTTTTAGGTGGCATTACCAACAGCTTCAGCTACAAAAACTTCGACTTAACGCTGTTGCTGCAAGGGGTATACGGCAATAGTATTTTAAATTTTAACAAGGTAGAGCTCGAAACGCCTACCGGCTTCCAGCAAGTATCTACGGATTTACTGAACCGCTGGACCCCCACGAACCCCAGCAACGAGGTACCGAGAGCCGTAGAAGTATCGGCCTTGTGGTTATCGAACCGGTTCATCGAAGATGGCTCGTATTTGCGGGTGAAGAACCTGGTTTTCGGCTATAATTTACCGGCCAGTTTACTGCAAAAAGTACATTTAAAGAAACTGCGGGTTTACGTTTCCGGCCAGAACCTGTACACCTTCACCAAATACTCGGGGTACGACCCGGAAGTAAGCCGCAACGAACAAAGCACGCTTTACTCCGGCATCGACTACGGCAATTATCCTAATTTCAAAACTTACACTGCCGGTCTGCAAATCTCTTTTTAGTCTATAAACCAGAAGAAATAAAATTCCGAAGCTATTGAAGCTGACCCCATGCTGGCGCGAGCGTCCTCGCTCGTGTCTACCATCAGGTAGGCCTCGGGCCGGGCGAACAGAAAGTCCTCTTAATAGAACCAGTAAAATTAATTGGACAGAGAACATCCAATAAATAATAAGCCTAAAGCTCGCGCCAGCTAAAAGCGCTTCAGAACCGAGATATTTTGTAAATTTTTAGTAAATCCTTATGAAAAAAACACTCTTATCTATATTAATACTGGGCAGTCTGGCATCGTGCGACGACCTGGAAGAAAATCCTCCCTTTATTCAATCTGCTGATTTTTATCAAACTAAAGATGATGCGGTGGCGGCCGTTACCGCGGTTTACAGCCACCTGAGCCACGATGTGGGCAATGCCACCGAATTTGGCTTGTACCAACGCCAGTTGCACTTAACCACCGATTTGATCTCGGACGATGCCAACGCGGGTGCGGGCGCTACGAACCAAAATGTGCTGGCCATGGGAGCCGTAACCTTTGCCCCAACTAACGACCGCATCGAAAAAACCTGGCGTCAACATTACGCCGCCATTAACCGCGCCAATGTAGCCATCGACAACATTGCCAAAGCTTCTTTCGACGAAAACCTACGCAACCGGCTAATAGCCGAAACCAAGTTTATCCGGGCTTTGCTGTACTTTAACCTGGTGCGTCTGTGGGGCGATGTGCCGCTAATTTTAACCGGTACTTCTTCTATAGACACCGACTTTCTGGTAAAACGCACCCCGGTAGAGGAAGTATATGCTCAGATTTTAAAAGACTTAACTGAAGCCGAAGTGGATGGCGTTTTACCACTTAGCTATTCTGGCAACGATGTGGGGCGCGTAACCCAGGGTGCGGTAAAAAGTTTACTGGCTAAGGTGTACTTAACCCGCCAGGAATGGCAAAAA
Source organism: Adhaeribacter arboris (assembly GCF_003023845.1). Taxonomy (NCBI): domain Bacteria; kingdom Pseudomonadati; phylum Bacteroidota; class Cytophagia; order Cytophagales; family Hymenobacteraceae; genus Adhaeribacter; species Adhaeribacter arboris. The sequence goes on from NZ_PYFT01000001.1 coordinate 6,127,499, forward strand.
GCCGCCGATAAAGCCCAGGAAGTACAAGACCCGAAATTTGGCTACAGCTTGTTCCCCAATTTTGCCGATGTATTTAACGTACCTACCAAAAACGGACCGGAGCATATTTTCTCCATTCAGTACAAAAGTAACAGCAACGGCAACGCCAATAACATGGGAATTTTGTCGGCGCCCAATACCAGCATTGTACCGGGTTTACTGGGCAACGAAGCCGATATTCCGCAGCCCGGTTTGTACGAACTATACCGATCAATTGATAAGCGCCGCGACGTAACGTTTTATACCTCGTTTGTGAGTCCGGCCAACGGGCAGACGTATACCTTTAAACCGCATTTCGGAAAGTATTTTGATAAATCGGTAATTAACCGGCCCAGCGAATCCGGCATTAACTTTCCGGTCATCCGTTTTTCGGATGTATTGTTGATGCACGCCGAAGCTTTGAACGAGCAAGCCGGACCAACGGCGGAAGCTTACCAAGCGGTGAACAAAGTACGGCAACGGGCCGGCTTACCCGATTTAACCCCGGCTTTGTCGCAAGCCCAGTTTCGCGATTCCGTTTACCTGGAGCGGCGCCTCGAGTTTGTGTACGAAGATCACCGTTGGTTCGACTTACTGCGCACCCGGCGCATGGTAGACCAACTCCACGCCGCGGGTAAACCCAACGCCGAAGAACGCCATTACCTACTGCCCATTCCCCAACGCGAACTCGACGCGAACCCGAATTTACGGCCCCAAAACCCGGGCTACTAAACCAAAAGCGGCTAACCTTTAAATAAAAAATATACCATGACCTTTAGCGACATTCTTTTACTCGGCAAAAAAATAGCCGTGGGTATTCTGCTCATTATCATTCCTTTCACCATTCTGTACGGTGGCCTGTGGCTGCTACAAGCATTTCTGAAATAAGTAAATTTTAAAAATTTTAAAAACACGCTCATGAAAATGCAAAAATCCATCGCGGACCGGATTATCCGCAACGCTTTTTTAAGTCTGTTTATTTACACCTTACCCGTTCTTTTAATGCTGCTCACCTTTTACATCACCGGCGAAAAACCCTGGTTAAAAAAAGTACATAACAAGCCGCGGGTAGTGTACCAACGCTAACGGCACTTACAATTGATAATTACACCGCAAAATTTAAATTTTAACCTTCAAACCGAATCACCATGATTATTATTATCGAGAATATTTTTAAAAATTTAAACGGCTGGGGTTTACCGGTGCTGGTGCTGGCTTTAGGCGTGGTAGAATTTTCGCTGGGCCTCTACAAAAAACACTGGAACAAAAACGAAATTGCCCTGGATCTGGCTTGCTATACCTTACCCAAGCTGGTGATAAAACCCTTAGTCGCCTACTTTGGCCTCACCTTTTTACCGTATATCTTACCCGCTTCCAAAAATGCCTTCGCGTGGATTCCGTTTGTGTGGGGCGCCCTGATTATTGCCATTTATGATGATCTTACGCAGTATTGGTACCACCGCTTGCACCACGAAGTTCCGTGGCTGTGGCGCTTTCACCGCACGCACCACTCCGCGCCGTACATGGGCATGTCCATGGCCAGCCGCCAGAATATTATCTACACCATTTTCTTTTCGCAAACTTACCTGACTACCGTGCTGGTGTATTTAGGCCTGGGTTATCCCGCGCTTTTTGTGAAAGGCATAAAAGCTTTAATTACCACCGCGGCGCACTCCAGCATTCCTTGGGATAAGCCTTTTTACACCTACAAATGGCTGCACCCGGTAGCCTGGGTTCTGGAACGGTTAATTTCCACGCCGGCTACCCACCACGCGCACCACGCCGACACCACCGACGATGGCGTGGGTTATTACAAAGGCAACTTCGGCAACATGTTCTTCATCTGGGACATTATTTTTGGTACCGGTTTTATCAGCCGGCAATACCCGAAAACGTACGGCATTAAAAGCTACCAGCAGGAAGAATGGTACGCCCAGTTATTATGGCCGGTTTTAAAGTCGAAAAAAGAAGGCAGCGAACTAGCGCATAACGGGCCTATCGTGGCCGAAGATGTGCCGGTAATAACCCAAAACGCACCGGAATCCGCACCCGCACCCGCGTTAAAACCAGTACCAGTAGAACTTAACGTAAGTGTTATTTAAGTGGAATGTCTTCCGTTAAGTTAATTATCATAACAGTTTAAGTGTTCGTTTAGAAATTAAAAGGCAGCTTCGGCGTGGGCGATAGTTGTCTTTTAATTTTCGTTTTAAAAAGAGGGTAAACTCCTGCAATAGCTTTACACCACAAGTATAAAGCTATGAACAAAAGGGAATGTAAAAGAAACGTGAAAGAAGTTTATTCGTCTAAAGAGAAAAGGATACTAGTCGAAGAAATTCGCTCCGGCATGCTTTCCCTTCAGCAATCTGTTCAACAGCATGACGTTTCGGCATCCGTTTACAAAAATGGAATTGCTGGTACTTTAAAACGCGGCTGTTAAGATATTATCGACCTAAATCATCTTTTCTGATGGCACTTTCCCAGACAACCGTTGAACAGTTAAAGCGCAATTACAAGAAGCCGAAGCGCAAGTAAAGCCGCAGAATACGGCTTTAGAAACTTTGGTCTCGGTAGCTGAAAAGCAGTTTTACCCAAGGGAAAAGAAGGATTAATTCATCATTCGCATGGGGGTATCCAGTACTGCCAAGATTATATTGAGTTACTTTGTTCCAATGAGATCCGTATGCCCAACCAGGGAGAGCCGGGAGAAAATGCTTTAGCAGAAAGAATAAACGACATTCTCCAAGAAGAATTTAACGGCCAGTCTTTTATCTCCTTTGACTTGGCCAAGTCAGCTAGCACCAAGTCCGTTCACGCCTATAATCAGCTTCGTCCTCCTGCTTCCTGTGATTACTTAACTTCCGCTCAGGCCCACTTCCGGGAAGGTCTACTGAAAAAGCGCTGGCAAAAACAAGCAAGAAAAACTCCTGTCAACCAAGAGCAGTTAATCGAGGAATTAAATATAATTTTAACCGTTTAACCTGTAAAGCTACTTCAGGAGTTTACCATAATTTAAAATTATTGGTAATCGAGAAGGAGTATTTTTTTAACCTATAACACTTAAAGCGATTTGCGGATGTTGAGCTTCCAGGGATTTTCTACGGTGCATATTGCTTTGGTATGAATGAGCTGTGCCATGGTTTTTCCCATTAGTTTAAAATCAGTAGAGAGAGTGGTGATTCCGCCGGCTAGTATCTCCTTGAGCGGGGTATCGTTATAAGATATAATGCCAAAATCTTGGCCGGAATTTAATTGTTGCGCATTAGCCTGCTTGAGTATCTCCACCAAATCCCTATCCCGCACCACAATAAATAAATCGCCTTTCTTAATTTTCCTGGTCGTTATCTCCGATAGAAAGTCATGATTTAACTGGTATTTTTGGCAAAAAGCCTGGAGTCCGGTGTACCTCTCCACCGGCTCTTTCTCTTCTTTCTGTACCATAAGCAGGCGTTTGTATTTTTTAATTAGGTCATAACCAGCAATAAGAGCCTCATAGGTGTCCTTTTCAAAATTCTGAAAAACCGCGGAGTACTTTCCCGTCAACTCCGGATGGAAATGGTCCAGCAAAAACACGCGGCCTCCCAGGGATTGTAACAACGGCTCAATGCCCTGAAATTTGCCGGACATAATAATATAATCCGTGTATTTGTTTTTGGCCTCACTCAATAGAGTGTCAAAAACCTGCCGGTTATAATTGTGAAAGTAAAGGTCTACGGTAACCGAACTTCCTGCCGCCGCCATAAACGAGTTAAACAAGTCTTCCTTAAATTCATTAAACTCGTTAAACAACAAAAATATATGATGGCTGGCGGAAACGTTGGTGCTCGTAACAAAATAGCCTACGCCTTGACTGGCAGAAATAATTCCTTTGGCAACTAATTCCCGTAAACCGGCAAAAACCGTATCCCGCGACAAATTATACTTACTTCTAAATTCATTGATGGAAGGAATTCGGTCGCCGTTGCTGTATTCTTCCGACTGAATTTTATCCGTAACGTGGCTTACCACTAGCTTGTATTTGGACTTGTTTTCTTTCACCTTGAGTAGCATTCAAAACAAAGATAAATTTATAAATACATAATAAAATAAAAAATCGTACTAGTTCGTACCAGTCGGAAAATATCTTTACATTTGAACCTTAAACCGTTCCCGCATGAAAAGATACAGTTCCTTTCTCGTCATTGTCCTAGGGTTCATCTTTTTTGCCTGTTCTAATAAAGAGCAAAGTTTAAGCGAAAAGCCTGCGGTACAGCTTTCGCCGGTCCACCAGGTAAAAATAAATGACCCCTTCTGGAGTCCCAAGCTGGAGCTTTGGCGAACAACTACCGCGAATGATATTTTAGATAAATTTGAAGGAAAACACCTTGCTACCGCAGAGGAAAGAAAAAATAACAATGTGTTCGGGAATTTTGACCAAGTTGCGGCCGGTAAGAAAGGAACGGGTCAGCATGCTGGATTACCTTGGTTTGATGGCTTGATTTATGAAACAATAAGGGGTATTGGAGACTTAGTTGGTCAGTATCCGGATCCGGCCCTACAAGCTAGGCTGGATAATTATATTGATCGGATTTACGCGGCGCAGCAGGCAGATCCTAACGGTTATATTAACACTTATACGGATCTAATGGAACCAACTCATCGCTGGGGAGACAATGGGGGCTTTTTACGCTGGCAGCACGACGTGTACAACGGCGGAATGCTCATCGAGGCAGGTGTACACTATTACAAAGCTACCGGTAAGACAAAACTGCTGACAGTGGCTACCCGCTTTGCCAATTACATGAGCGATTTAATGGGGCCAGTGCCCAAACGCAATATTGTTCCGGCCCACTCTGGTCCCGAAGAAGCAATGATGAAATTATATTGGTTATATAAAGAAGAACCGGAGTTAAAGAAAAAACTAACCGTTCCGGTAAACCAAACTGCTTACTACCGCTTAGCCCAATTCTGGATTGAAAACCGCGGCAAGCATGCGGGTTATCCCTTGTGGCTTACCTGGGGCAATGATAAGTCCGAGAAATGGATTAAAGAACAAAAATATAAAAATGGCTCGATAGCCAGTAATGCCCGGCCTAGTTGGGGCGATTATGCCCAAGATTCGATACCCGTATTCCAGCAGAAAACCATTGAAGGCCACGCGGTCAGAGCTACCTTGCTCGCTACGGGTATTACCGCCGTAGCCCTAGAAAGCCACGCTCCGGAATACGTACAAACGGCAGAAAACCTCTGGGATAACATGGTGGGGCGCCGGATGTTTGTGACCGGAGGTGTCGGTGCTATTCACAATGATGAGAAATTTGGGCCGGATTATTTTCTGCCGACGGATGCCTACTTGGAAACTTGCGCAGCGGTGGGTGCCGGCTTCTTTAGCCAGAGAATGAATGAGCTGACGGGCAACGCCAAATATATGGATGAATTTGAACGAGTATTATACAATAATGTGCTTACCGGTATCTCGCTGGCGGGTAACAAATACACCTACCAGAACCCGCTAAATGCAGCTAATCATGCTCGCTGGAATTGGCACTCTTGCCCGTGCTGCCCACCCATGTTTTTAAAAATGGTGTCGTCCTTACCTGACTATATCTATGCTTCTGCTGGCGACCAATTATATGTCAATCTATTTATCGGGAGCGAGGCACAAATTAAACTAACCGGAAGTAAGCAAGTTGCCATTAAACAAGAAACCAATTATCCTTGGAACGGAAAAATTACCTTGACCGTAAGTCCGGAAAATTCTACTGCCTTTACTTTGTATGTACGCATACCCGGCTGGGCTCGCGGGAAAGAAAATCCCTATGACTTGTACCATTCCGATCTTAATCCGCAGTATACCCTGCGGGTTAATGGCAAAGTGCAGAAAATAGTCCTGGAGAATGGCTATGCGGTAATTCAGAGAAAATGGAAAAAGGGAGATCAAGTAATGCTGGACTTACCCCTACAACCCCGCCTGATAATGGCTAATAAACAAGTGAAAGATTTACAAAGTATGGTTGCCATTGCCTCGGGTCCGATCATCTACTGCCTGGAAGGAGTTGATAATACTAATCTGGAAGTGCTTCAAGTTAATACAGCTGATTCTTTGAAAATGCAGTACCGAAAAGGCATGCTGAACGGGGTTAACGTGATTACAAGTAAGTTAAATAATAAGGGCGAAGAATCCAGTTTGACGGCAATCCCCTACTATGCGGCCGGTAACCGCGAAGGAAGGGGGTACAAAGTTTGGCTAAAGCTTGACCGCTGATGAGGGAACCGGTTTTTTGCCCATCTCCAAAGCCTGGCAAGTAAAATATTTTGTTTGGTGCCGGGCAAATGAAAAATGGAATACATACTATGCTTATTAAAGAAAAAGGCTCTTGTTACGAGAGCCTTTGAGTACGTTTAGTTTTTCAACCTGCAGCCTGTATGTTTTACGGTAATCTGGTTGTGGTTTAGTTATAAATTCATTTATACCATTGGTTTTATGACCACGTATTTACTTCACCCGATCGATTCCTTACCGTTTCACCTACTTCGAGATCAAGTCGCAACAGGGACAACTAATTCAAAAAAAAACAACCATTTAATAGAGAATACTTACCTGAGGAGATAAAATGTAAAAAACGATACTACCGGTAAAAGCGCCTTCTAACATTTAATAATACCGGCCGATCTTACTCACAATCATTTTTTTCATTTCCAGGGGTACAATAGAGCCTTGGGTGCGGTAAGCTACTTTGCCGCCGGGTTCAATTAAGAGGGTGTAGGGCAGAGCTCCCTGCCATTGCGGGTCAATGGCTTCAATTAATTTGTACGTATCTTCGGAGTGCCAGATGTAATTTTTGTTGGAAGCCTGCATTTTTTTCAAAATAGCCAGGGCTTTGTCTTTTTTATCGGGTTTGTCGGCGCTAATGGTGATAAACTCAAACTCGCGGTTGCGGTACATGCGGTTCATGTTAATAAATTCGGGCATTTCTACTACGCAGGGTCCGCACCAGGTTGCCCAAACATTTACCAGGCGTACTTTATCGGTATCATTTTTTAACAAAGCTTTTAAATCGGCTTCTTCAATTACCATTAAATCTACGGGTTCCTTGGCCCACACGAGTGGGGCTTTTTTCGCCCAGTCGCTTTTTTCCTGCCATTTTATAGAACAGCCAAAGGTTTTGGTTTTTGCTACGGCCACGGGTTTTCCGGCCAGCAAGGCATCCAAGGCACTACGGGTATCTTCGGCATTAGCTGAGCCGGGTTTCTCCGCAGCGTCTAAGCGGCCGGTATAGCGCAGCTTGCGTTGTTGGTCGAACACAAAAACGTGCGGCGTTGCCATAGGTCCGTAAGCTTTCGACATAATTTCGGTTTCGCCGTCAAATAAATACGGGAAGTTATATCCTTTGTCCTTCGCCCGAATTTTCATTTCTTCAAAGCTATCGCCTAAATCGGTGTAGCCCATTTCATCTAAAGATACCGCTTGAGGGTAGTTGGGCGAAACGGCCACTACCGCCACCCCTTTGTTTTTGTAATCAGTAACCAATGCTTTCATGCGGTCTTCGTAGGCTTGGGCCGTGGGGCAATGGTTGCAGGTAAAGATTATCGTCAGAATTTTAGCGTTGGCAAAGCTTTTAAGCGAGTACGTTTTTCCATCCACTCCCGGCAAACTAAAGTCGGGAGCCGAAGCGCCAATTTCCAGAGTTTTAGGATCGTCGGCTAAACTGCGGATAGTTGCCAGCAGCAGAATAAAAGCAAAGAGAAAATTTTTTAAAATGCGGGAAAGAAGGAGTGTTTTCATAATACTTTATCCGGATGAATAAGGAAAACTCTTAGATAATTAGGTACACGGAACGGAATTTACCATTTTCTAAAGATTATTTTCTAAATCTGGCTTATAAAATTTTATGACTTTTAAAATTAGTACTTTGAAAACGAAATAAGCTAAGTAAAGAGCCATTTGTGAAAAAGTTCTTCTGCTAAAAGTTGGTATAACGTGAGCATGGCTCGCTCGCACCAACAGTATTTTATTACATTTTCAATATTGTTCCCTTGTTATTAAAATAAGCTTTTAGTAACCTTTTCTTAATCCAGGGCTAATATTTAGATAATAGTGTGGTTCTAATTTCGGCTCGAAATAATTTTTAAACCAGGCCGAAATTTTTTCTCTCCTTTCGATTGATATGCTTGCTTTTTTACCATAGATGGCATGACCCTCGAAAAATTCTGCTGCGATTTTAATGGCAGCCGGGCGGTAATAAACTACAATGTTAACGCGAATGCCGGAGTTGTTACTTTATCCGGAAATGCTTACCAAATTTGGTTAGACGTTCGCTATAGTTTTTAATGATCAAATTTTCCGGATAAGGACATTTTTCTATTAGCAAGTGTGCTTATCTTTTTTAAACTTTAACTTCCTTTTTCCTTTACATTTATCACCCGTATACTATTCTGAATAATGAAAAAAATATTTTGTTTAAGTTTTTTCTGGATGACGTATTTCTTGCAACCCAGCTTTGGTCAAACCCATCTTTTTGCTCCCATTTATTTAACTAATTATTCTTACTCGAAAGACCGGTTGGTAGTAGGTACAATTAAATTACGGGCCGGAAAGGATACCAAAATTCAAAGTATTAGCTTAGCCGGCGAACAAGCCGAGGCTTTTAAAATAAGTAAGGATTACCAACTTTCTATCCGGAAAGAAAAGCTAAATAACAGTAAAAATCCCCTGGAAGTAGCACTAAAAGTTAAAACCAACGCCGGCGAATACCAGCCTACTTTCCGGATTGTAAAGGACGAGTTTATAAAAAATAAAGTAGTAGCGCACCGCGGCGCCTGGAAAAACACCGGGGTAGCCGAAAATTCGGTGGCTTCTTTAAATCATGCCGTGGCAATGGGTTGCGAAGGCAGTGAATTTGATGTCCGGATGTCTTCTGACTCGGTGCTGTACGTAAACCACGACCCGGAAATTCAAGGCCTCTCGATTGCAAAAAGCTCTTCTAATGCATTAAAAACTATAAAATTAGCGCACGGCGAAACATTTCCAACCCTGCAGGATTATTTGCGGGCCGGCATGCAGCAAACTAAAACCAAGCTTATTTTAGAAATTAAAGCTTCGGAAACAGGTAAAGAAAATTCCTTGGCGGCCACCAGAAAAATTGTAAAAATGGTAGAAGATTTACACGCCCAGGCTTGGGTAGATTACATCAGCTTTGATTACGACGTTTGTACCGAAGTTATGAAGCTGGCGCCGTATGCCAAAGTAGCGTACTTAAACGGCGACAAAAACCCTGCTGAATTAGCCCAAGCAAATTTCTACGGCCTGGATTACCATTTTAAGGTTTTACAAAAAAATCCTACCTGGATTAAAGAAGCCAAACAAAATAAACTCACCATTAACGTCTGGACGGTGAATGAGAAAACTATGCTGGAAGATTTTCTGAAAGAAAACGTAGATTTTATTACCACCAACGAACCCGAATTACTCTTAAATATGATTTCTGCCAAGTGAGCAAGTGCTTCGAAAATTAAAAAATTAGAAATTTAGGCTACAAAGGATTCAAGCTAACCTGAACGGCGATTCTAATTTTATACAATTTCCTACTCCCACCTTTGACTACTAAATGGGCCAGCACTATTCCGTTAAATATAACGTTAAGGAAGTAGCAATTAAAATATGGGTTGCGTATATTTAACCTGGGTACAAATTAGAAGGTATCTTGAAATGGTAAACGGAATGAAGTTAAAATACATAAGTTTTTGGGTAATATTTTTAAGTTTAAGCGGGAGCACTATGGCTCAAACTGCCCATGATGCACAAACTGAATTAAACAGCACGCCACCCACTCTGGAAACAACTATAACGAAGCCCGATTCCGGTAGTACTACCCATGCACCGGCAGGTAAACCGGTTCGTAAGATTTCGTACAGTATGTCGGCGGGAGCTCAATTTTCTCCGGGATGGGGCTCGGCTACTTACCTGGAACCCAGTGTATCAATTCCGATAACCAAACGGTTTAGTGGTTTTGCCAGTTTAAACCTGATTTCTACTTATGGCATGGGCTATAATTGGTTAGGCAGAGAAAATACAACGGCTACTTTCACGCCTTTGCGGAACCAGCATTTGATTTTACATGCTGGCGGCAACTACAGGGTGACGGATCGTTTGCGTTTTACCGGCAGCGTTTGGCGGGATTTATCGAAAAATACGATGCCGACTCCGGTTAACAGGTATATGCCCGGCGGAACCAATGGCATGATGTTCCGGGCTCATTATAAAGTAAGTGACAATTTTTCTATATCGGGTGGTTTACGGTATTCTAATGGTAATACCTACCAGAACAGTTGGTATAATCCTGCTTCGCCTTATGGTTTTTAAAGGTTGAGCTTTCAAAACTTCTTAATTAAGTATTTTTTAAGCTGAAAGCGTTAAAGTAGATGGGTAGTTCGAATAACATTAAAATTGAACTGAATTTAAAGGACGTATTATTTTTAATTTAGACGGTTTGTTCCGCGGAGCCTTTTCAAGTCTACGGGTATAGGTGCTATCTCGATGGATAAGTACCCTATTTGCCTCGTGGGTGGCGGACCTCGTTTGGCTCTTCCGGGCTGGTCTAAGTTTCCTTTCCTCCTGCGTCGGAATGCTCCGCACCGGAACCTTAGAAGGCCCTCCCTAGCCAAACTGCTGTCAACTTTTCTTAGCTACTGCTTGGTAGCAGGAACAGTAGTAAATAATTAAATAAAGGTTATTCATTTCTGTTTAGTAGAAGGTTCTATTTACTATATTTAGTAGAAGGATAACATTAGCTAAAGAATCGAATTAATTCATTTGAGAACTTGGTAGAATTTCCGTTAGAGATTATAGTCCGGATTATTCATTGGTAGTTTGTTTAAAAATTGAGTTTACTTTTTAAGAGCATAAAGCAACCGGAGTAAGGTTGCTTTCTCCGGTTACTACCTGAATTCTACTAGTTTACTTAGGTTTTTATTGTAGAAGCGCCTTTACTCTTTCATACCGAAATTCATTATTTTACCCGCCGAGTTTAAGGAAAAGCTCATCTGGAAAAGATTGCCTTGTTTTTTGTCTTTAAAGGTGGCGGTGCCGGTTAAGGGGTCGATGGGAGTCTGGGTTACTCTTTCTATACCACCCGTATTCTGATACAATTCTTTGGCCCGCATAATTAGATTTTCGCTGGTAAGTGCGGCTAGAGCCGATTCGTCCATGTGCGTTTTTAAGAAACCCTGTATTTTTTCGTCGGCGTTAGAATTAATGGCTTCTTCGAAAGCGGTAAAAATAATTTGGTAAGCGTTCATTAATTTTTTGGTTTCGACGGGGCTTAGCTTAGCAGAAGTCGCCTGTGGTTTAACCTTTATCCAAACATCTCTTTTAAAAGCCACTACCTGCGTAATTGCGCCATTTTGGTCACGGGTAAAATCGAGTGTAAAGTCCGGATGATCAACGGCTACAAAGCTGAGTTCGGTTTTTTGCTTAAAACTAATTTCGTTATTGCTCCACGATTCTTTCAACGTTAATTGATCGCCGTAGGCGCTAATTTTAATAAAAGCATTTTGATTGCCCAACATTTGGTACGATCCTTCGAATATTTTTAAATCCAGAATTTTAGTTTCTTTTTGCCCGAGGACAAACCCTAAGCCGGTAACCGGATTATAAGTAAGGTAAATACTGAAAGCAAAAAAGAGCCATAAGATGAAGCTTTTTCTCATAGTTATTGGGTTTAAAAGTTAATTATCGTGTATCATTCATCATCGTTTCATAAGTTTCGTTTTTTCGACCGGCGCACTAACCACCATAAATTATCTGTTCATTCATTATCTATCTTCCCGGCTGTTTTGTTTGCATGTATAATTGCTCCCGTTTTTCCAGATTTTTTAAAACATCGGTCTTTTCTAATAAGGCTGGCCGCAGTTTTTTTTGCGAGAGTAAAAGTAATTGATCGCCGAGGTGTTTGCTGCCGGGTTGGGTAGCATTGCCGTAACTAAGCAACACCTGGGCTTTTACTTTGGGGCCAAATTCGGTTATGGCCACGTAACTATCGCCACCCGTAGCAAAGCTTTTATTGCCGTCGGTGGGAGTTGGCGCAAATTGAATGACCCGAAAAGCGCCGAACTGGTCGGGGCCGCCGTTACCGGGCAAGTTATAGTTACCCATCCGGAACCGGTATACTTCTCCCCAAGCCACATCCAGAGCACCGTAATCGGTTTCAACTTCCAGCGCTGCCCGGGCAAATAAGGCTACGGCTTTTTTGGGGTCTTGTAAGCCATCGGGGGTAGTTAAGGAATGCGCCGGGTCCCATGGCGTCTGGAAAGGATTACGACCTAATTTATTCAGCCACCGCACAAATAACACCGCGCCTTTACTTTGGGCATCGGTGGTTTTATCCCATTTCTGGAGAACAGGCACGGCTCTGATGGCCACCGGGTCCGGGTATTGCTTTACTGCCGCCAATAAATCGTCCAGGATACGGTCGGCAGCTTCCAGGCCGGTGTTTAGTTTATAAGCAACCAGTTCCTGAAAGGTAATAGCCGCATCGCTTTTGATTAAATTTATCGCCCGCTGCGGACGCAAGCGCATTTCCTGCGGCGACAGATAAGCCGGAAATTTGTCTGCTTGCAAGGCAGCAGGGTAGGTGCTGGACCAGGGAGGATCGTTGGCGTTTTGTACAAACCCGGTTTTAGGGTTCAATAATTTAGGTAAATCGTCGTAAGTATGGTACTGCGTCCAGAGGTATTTGGAGGAACTACCATCCAAAGTCCGTTTCCAGAAAGCCCAGTCGCCTTCGCTGCGTTTAGGTACGTTGCCGTTGAAAAGGTAGAATATGTTGCCTTCCTGGTCGGCGTAAATAACGTTGAACATCGGATTTTGCAGCATTTTTAAAGCGGTTTCAAACTCCTTAAAGTTTTGGGCCAGTGCCATTTTATGATATTGGGCGTCTAAAAAAGCATTTTCTAAACCAGCTATCCGTATGGCATAGGCTTTCCCGTTCTTTTCCCCCGCAATTGGCCCCTGTTTGGAACTCAAAAACTCCGTAGGTTGGGTCAAGAAAGTGCCATCGGCTTGCCGGATTTTTAAAGTAACTTTTCTATGGGTAAAAGGCTGCACGACGCCGTCGAGCAAGTAGCCATTATTTTTTAAAGTTAACTCGTACCGATCGGAGGCATCAATGGTGTTCACGGTATGGGTCCAGCCCAATTTATTGTTGAAGGCGATGTTCAATACGGGTTGCCCCACCAGCGAAGCGCCGTAGGCTTGAAACCCGGGAGCTGTGAGGTGTGCTTCAAAAAATAAGTAGAAATCGCTCCAGGGTAAATGCGGATTGGCCATCAGCAAAGCATTTTTAGAAGCTGATTTGGCAGGACCAATCGCATACGCGTTCGATCCCGCATTCATCGGCTGCAGGGCATTGTAAATATCGCCGGCCGCTAAAAACTCCAGGCAAATTATACGGGTACTATGGGCCAGCACATCGGTCGGGGTAATAGGCAGTACGCGCTTCCGGGCAGGGTCAATTACTTCCGGATGCGCCTGCGCGTAGGCGTTTATGCCTTTTACGAAAGCATCTAAATAACTTTTGTACTCCGGGTCCTGTTTTGCGTAGTTTTGGCGGGCAGTTTCCGGCAAATTAAATAGGTGCACCTGTTTATCGGTAGCCAAGTAGTCTATTCCCCAATATTCCGCCGCCCGGCCGCGGGCCTGCCCGTATAATTTTAAAAGTAAATTGGCGTGGTTGTGCATTTGCGCCCAACCAAAGGCGTAGTACATTTCCGGAATACTGCGGCCATAAACGTGTGGTACGCCGTATCTATCCCATAAAATTTCGGTCGGTAAATTTGATGCTGCCCCGGAAGTAGCCTGATTCTGACCAAACGTTACTGGTGCCAGTAAGCAGAATATAACCAACGTAAAAAGCATTCTCATAAGGCAGGTATACCGGGAGCTTGTACTAGAACAGATGCAACCTTCTCTAATTTCCATAATAAATACCTTTTATTTTAGAAAAATGTAGAAGTTCAGAATAACCTGCTAATCTAATATCCCCTTCCCCGGATTATTGTTACCCCTTAAGTTTAATAAAATGAGAGCAGAAATAGTATTTTTTAATGTTATTTCAGGGGAGTGGAGAAATGTGTAACCTTTGGATTGAACCAGAAAAAGCAATTTTGTGCCTTTCCCAGCTGAAATTAATACCAAATAGAAACCAAGGAAGGCATATTTACTCAGATCAGAAGCCAAGAAGAACAATACCCGTTTGGCTAGGGAGAGCCTTTTAGCGTTCCGGTGCCGAGGCACGAGGCACGGTAAACTCAGGTTTATATTCCCCGCTATTTTAGTATCTTAAATCCCATTTAGCAGAATAAAAAATAAGAGCAGAGTTAACGACTGTTTTCTTACTTTCTAATCCAGGGGCAATTAAAATAAATAAAGATTATGTTGTTTAAAGCAAGATTAAAAAGAGCCTGCAACCGGCAGGGACATGCAGTTTTTGTTTTAATTATTTGCCTTTGCTTTTTCCTTTCTGGTCTGCCGCTTTCGGCGCAAAAAAAGAGCCGGCCTAAACAAACCAATGCGTCAGCCACCCATATCGTTCTCACCGATAAGGAAACGAGCCGGTACCGGATAGTGGTGCCCACGGCGGCCACTCCGCACGAATTAAAAGCTTCGCAGGTGCTACAGGACTATTTACTCCAGATTTCGGGCGTGGCTTTGCCCATAGTAGCCGCGAATAAAGGCCGGAGCCGGTACGAAATTGTGCTGGGGCAGAATGAGCGGTTAGCCGAAGCCGGTATTAACGTAGATTTTAATAAACTGAAGGAAGATGGGTTTTTAATTAAAACTGATAGCCTGCGTTTAGTTATTGTCGGTGGCAACGAAAAAGGGACTCTCTACGGGGTGTATACTTTCCTGGAAAAATACCTGGGTTGCCGCATGTATAGTCCCAAAGTTAAAGTAATTCCCACGCAAAAGCAGATTGTTTTATCCCCGATTAACGATTTACAAGTACCGGTAATTTTATTCCGGGATACGCATTACCGGGGTACCTGGGAAGCCGAGTATACTGATTGGCACAAGCTCGACCATGATAAAGAAGGCGGCCGGCCGGATTGGGGCATGTGGGTACATACTTTTAACGAGTTGGTTCCGCCGCAGAATTATTACAAAGAACACCCCGAATATTACTCCCTGGTGAATGGCAAACGCCTCCCTACGCAACTCTGCCTTACCAACCCAGCTGTTTTAGAAATTACCGTGCAGAACCTGCGGCGAAAAATAGCGCAAAACCCTACGGCCACTTACTGGTCGGTAAGTCAGAACGACAACCGTAATTACTGTACCTGCGATAATTGCCGGGCCATTGATGAGCGCGAAGGTTCCCCTTCCGGGTCTATTATTCAATTTGTGAACCAGGTAGCCGTGCAATTTCCGGATAAAATAATTTCTACCCTGGCCTATGAATACGGCCGTAAAGCGCCCAAATCTTTACGGCCCCGGCCAAACGTAAACATCATGCTCTGCAGCATTGAGGTAAACCGCGATAAGCCCATCAACGAAGACCCTGCTAGCACCGATTTCCGGCGCGACGTAGAAGAATGGGGCAAAATAGCTAAGGATATTATTGTTTGGGATTACGTTATTCAGTTCAACCACCTGATTAGTCCTTTCCCGAACCTGCACGTGATTCAGCCGAATATTGCTTTTTTTGCCAAACACGGCGTAACGGCCATGTTCGAACAAGGAAATCGCGAAGTAGGAGGGGAGTTTACCGAACTCCGGAGTTATCTAATCTCCAAACTTTTGTGGGACCCGAACCAGAATGTAGACGTTTTAATGGACGATTTTCTGCAAGGCTATTACGGAGTTGCCGCCAAACCTATCCGGACTTACATCAACGAAATGCGGGAAGCCTTACAGAAATCGGGCGCTCCGCTCCGGATATTTGGTACTCCCTACGATGCTGCCACTACCTATTTAACGCCTACTCTTATCCGGCGGTACGAGCAATTGTTCGATGAAGCCGAAGCCGCTGTAAACCAGGATTCCAAATTGCTGGAACGGGTGAAAATTGCCCGCTTGCCGTTGGAGTACGCTATCATGGAACAGGCTAAGAAAAACTTTACCGGGAAGCAGGGCGTGTTTGTAAAAACCGATGGAAAATGGCAAGTGCGTTCGGCCATCCGGGCCAAAATTGACTCGTTCACGGATTTATGTAACCGGCAGGGAGTAACGCAGGTGAAAGAATGGAGTACTTCGCCGGAAGAATACCGGGCCGCCATGTACCGTTTATTTTCCCAGGGCATGAAAGAGCACCTGGCTTATAACAAAAAAGTTAAATTTTTAAGTCCGGTTGCCGAAAGTCAGCCCACCGAGGCCGGGCGGATGCTCACCGACGGGGTTCGCGGCAGCCACGATTACGCTTTCAACTGGTTTTCTTTCAGCGGCAAAGACCTGGAAGTAGTCATTGACCTGGAAGAAATAAAACCGGTGAAACGGATTGAATCGGCGTATCACCAATTTGCCTTCTGGCTGGGCATTCTACCTAAAAAGGTAGAGTATTCGGTTTCTATGGATGGGGAACATTTTGAGCCAGTCGGATTGGTAAATAATACCTTGCCCATTGACCAGTACGGCGCTATTCAGCGGGATTTTGTTGCGGAATTTGCTCCCCGGAACGTTCGCTACGTGAAGGTAAAAGCTTATACTATTGGTAACACCCCTGAATGGCATCCTGGAGCCGGGCGGCCCGCTACCATGCGGATTGATGAAATTGTGGTAGAGTAGGATATTTAATTATCAGAAAGACTAACCGGAGCGTTATTGGTATTTGGTAATTTTACGTACCTGGATAGCTTTAATACTCAATTGAATTTGCCAAAATGCGGCTTAAATTTTTATCCGTGGACCCTTGAAAAGGCTCCAGAAATTGGCGCTCTCAGGTTTGACAAGGAACCGGTTTGCCTCGTCGTAGCGGACCTCTTTTGGCCCTTCCGGGCCGCTACGACGAGGCGAGCAAGAAAATGGTAGATAAGGATAATTGAAAACTAAGAAAACTGTTAAAGGCAAATTGATTTTATGGTTCCTCCGATTGGCAGTAACTTACCACTCTTTACCATGGTGTTATTTAAGTAATTAAATTAAAATTTGTATAAAGTTGGCGCGAGGCTCCCGCCTCGTGATTAACTAGGAGGCCTCTGTCCGGGCATACAGTTAGGCCTTCCTTAAAAGTAATCAGGTTATATTACTACCGGCCGGAGTCCGGACGATACTACTCACGAGCGGCTCGCGATATAAAAAGGTATTAAAAAACTTAACAGCCCTGTTTTCCAATTATAAATTTTCTGCCCGATTAGCTTCAAATAACAGTTAGCTTGAGTTAACAATACTATTTTTGGACCTAAATGATTGTAAAATCAAACCTCAAAGTTCAGTCAGCAATTAAAAATTAGCCATGGGCTTGGTTAAAACTTGGTTGTCTTTGAGTAACTGCTCTTTCAGTTTGGCATAATTTAAATCTTGCACAGCTTTTTTACTTTCTATAGCCTGCGCTGCGGCCGTAGCAGCACTTTGTCCCAAAATCATAAAAACCGGTTCCATGCGGATAGAACCGTAAGCAATATGCGAGCTGGATAAACAAACCGGCACCAATAAATTCTGGCATTCCTGCTTTTTCGGGATAATAGCGCCGTAGCTAATCTGGTAAGGTTCTTTAACCGGCACGCCAATATCCCCTTCGTTCTGTACGTAGCCGTCGGGTTTTACGTAGCGCTGAATGTTATGGGAATCTAAGGAGTAGGAACCCATACCCACGGGGTTTGCTACTGCTCGGCGGCCCAGGGTTTCGTGTTCCGTCATCACGTAATCGCTTACCATGCGGCGGGCTTCCCGCACATACAACTGGTGCGGCCAGTTGCCGTTTTCCGTAAATTCGTCTTTGGCTAAGCCCCAGGTATTAAATTCTGCTTGCACCTCCTGCGGAATCTGTTTACTGGTAGCCATAAAATAAAGTAAGCCTTTCTGGTAGGTTTCGTGGGCTTTTATAATTTCTTGCCGGCGTTCGTAGGTGGCTTCGGGGTAAGCGTAACTCCCGCCAATGTAATCGGTACTAACCGGGCCGTGGTTGTTGGTATCGGTTTTCCGGTTCGGAATGGCATCAAATTTCCGGAACAACTCCCCCCAGCCCGAATCAAAAACCCGTACCAATAGTTCGTATTGCGCAGAGTCGTAGCCCTCAGGCTTAGGAAAAGGTACCCGGTTTTCCGGGTGATTGGTAAGGCACATCCGGAAGCAGTAAGCCTGCACTTTTTTATCACCGGCGCCTTTTACTCCCGGATCTTCCGGAGAAATCAAAGGCAGTATACCGCTGGCCGGATTACCCGGAATTTTATAAGGATCGATGTTTTTCTTAAAGTAATGATCATGGTGCAAAACTCCGGTTTGTACGCCATTAAACTCTTCGCCGTAAACTGCATTGGCTTCCCGGCCCACGTGGTAACTCACTCCGGCTGCCGCTAGCAAATCGCCTTCGTAAGTAGCATCAATAAACATTTTACCCACGTAGGTAATGCCGCTTAAAGTTTGAATAGCGATTATTTTACCTTTTTTCTTTTGTACGCCACTCTCCCGGTTCAGCCATTCGTCCCGGAAAACCGGAATTTTATTTTCTCTTACAAAGTCTTCCATAACTGTTTCGGCTACGTGAGGTTCAAAAATCCACATGGTGCGTTCGGTACCGTCCATAGCCGGTGTGCCCTGACCTTTGTTGCCGTATTCTTCTTTTTTCTGCCAACGCCAGGCTTCGGGTTTTTGGTAATGCTGGTAAATTCGTTGGTAAAATTCGCGGGCAATACCGCCTATTACGGCTTTATTTCCGGTATCAGTAAATCCCAAGCCACTGGAAGCCATCCCGCCCAAATGCTTATCCGGCGAAACTACAATAACACTTTTTCCCAAACGGGTGGCCTGCACTGCCGAAGCAATTGCCGCTGAAGTGCCACCATAAATGATAATATCTGCCTTTATAATATTCTGATTAGAAGCAGTAGAATTTTTTACTTCGGAGTTACGACAGGATAATAAACTCAGAAAAACGAACCAGCTAATAAACCGAATAGTATATCTCATAAAATCGCGTTTAAGAAGTGATCCGGTAATTTATCTATTACCTTAATTTTTACCTAATTTATAAATTTTTGCTGCTGATGATTCAACGCCAGGTCTACCGCATGCCGAAAGCAGGTTCCATTAAAAACCTGAAATTACAAACCGAAAAGTTAGGACCACCTCAACCCGAAGAAGTATGCGTGCGGGTAAAAGCCATTGGGCTCAACTTTGCCGATATTTTTGCCATGCAGGGTTTGTACAGCGCGACGCCCCAAGGCTCGTTTATTCCAGGATTGGAATTTTCCGGAGAGATTGCAGCCGTTGGTGCAGCCGTAAAAGAATGGCAAGTGGGCAATAAAGTAATGGGCGTTACTAAGTTTGGCGGTTATGCCTCGCGTATTAATAGCCATTCTCGTTATGTAATTCCCTTACCGGAAGCCTGGAGTTACGAAGAAGGCGCCGGATTTCTGGTGCAAGGGCTCACCGCTTATTACGCGCTTCTGGAACTGGGTAATTTGCAACCCGGTATGACGGTGTTAATTCATAGTGCGGCCGGCGGAGTAGGTATTCTGACGAACCGGATTTGTAAAAAATACGAAGCGTATACCATTGGCACGGTAGGGCAGGCGAACAAAATTGATTTTCTAAAGGAACAAGAAGCTTACGATACCGTTATTTTGCGGGATAAACATTTTGCCCAAAAATTAAAAAATACTTTGGCTGACCGGCCTTTGCTGTTGATTATGGAATGCATTGGTGGTAAAATTCTACAGCAAGGTTGGGATTTATTGGCTCCTATGGGCCGCATGGTGGTGTACGGCAATGCCAGTTTTTCCAGCCATAGTTCCAAACCCAATTACCCGAAACTTTATTTAAAGTACCTACAACGGCCCAAAATCGATCCGCTACGGTTACCCACTCAGAATAAATCGCTCATGGGATTTAATCTCATCTACCTTTACGAGCAAACGGATTTGATGCACCTATTACTACAAAAGTTGCAGGCTCTCCAATTAGCTCCTCAGTACATTGGTCAGGTATATGATTTTAAAGAAATGCACGAGGCAATTTCCCTTTTCCAGCGAGGGAAAACTATGGGCAAAGTGGTAGTAAAGATGGAGGCGTAAAACAGTATTATCTTCTCGTTTCTTAAACCAAACACAATCCATAAACTTCTCCCTTTCAGTTAATAAAATTCCGAAGGAAAAATGGTAAACTGCACCATGGAAAACTCTATTTAAACTGCTGCTAGATTAAAATTTAGTAATGAATAGTGCTTATAGAGCATCCCGTTTTTAAAACTCAGCAAAATGTAACTCTGGTGTCCGAATTTAAATATCTGAAAACTTAAAAATGCGGTAAAATGATAAACAACAATAATAACTCCCGCCGGGATTTTATTAAAAAAGCCGGCTTGGGTTCGGTGGGGTTGGCCCTGGGAATGAGTGCCAAAAGCTACGCCAGTATTATGGGCGCCAACGATCGGGTAAGAATGGGATTTGTGGGGGTGAATGGCCGGGGCAATGGCATGACCAAAAACTTTGCTCGCCAGGCGGGTTGCGAAGTGGTATATGTATGCGATGTAGATGCCAATGCCATGGCGAAAACCATTACGGGCTTAGCCGATATCAGCAAAAAAAAGCCAAAGGGCGTAAAAGATTTCCGGACTATTTTGAATGACAAATCACTGGACGGAGTCTATATTGCTACTCCGGATCATTGGCACGCCCCTGCGGCCATTCTGGCTTGCCAAGCCGGTAAACACGTGTACGTGGAGAAACCCTGCAGCCATAACCCTTACGAGGGGGAATTGCTGGTAGAAGCGGCGCGCAAATACAACCGCATTGTGCAAATGGGAAATCAGCGACGTTCGTGGCCCCGCATTATGGAATGCATGGAAGAACTAAAATCCGGGATAATTGGTAAGGCTTATTTGGCGAAAGGCTGGTACACCAATAATCGTAAACCCATTGGCAAAGGCAAACAGGTACCTGTACCGGCCAACCTGGATTATGAATTGTGGCAAGGACCGGCTCCCCGGCGGCCGTACCAGGATAATTTAATTCATTATAATTGGCATTGGTTCTGGAATTGGGGTACCGGCGAAGCTTTAAATAATGGCACCCACGAAATAGACGTAATGCGCTGGGGCTTAGGCGTGGAGTATCCAACGAGGGTAACCTCCTTCGGGGGCCGTTATGCGTACCAGGACGATTGGGAAACGCCCGATACGCAGGTGATTAACTTAGAATTTCCGGGAGGTATGGCCATGACCTGGGAAGGCCGCAGTTGTAATAATTACCCCGTGGAGGGTAGCGCTCGCGGGGCTATTTTTTACGGCGACAAAGGCACCGTTGTGACTACCGGCGATAACGATTATACCGTGTATAACATGGATAATAAAGTAGTGAAGAAAGTGCAGGACGAAGCGAAAACCAATACTACGGATCCGGCTGGTCCCGGCGATAAACTGGATGCCTTCCACATCCATAACTTCCTGGATTGCGTCCGAACCGGCAAGCGTCCCAACGGCGACATCGAAACTGGCCACAAGAGTGTATTGTTGTGCCAACTGGGCAATATTGCCCAACGAACCGGCCGGGTACTAAACTGTGATCAAAAGAATGGGCATATTGTAAATGATAAAGAGGCTATGGCCTTGTGGCGGCGCGAGTACGAGCCCGGTTGGGAACCCAAGCTAGTATAAAACATAAAATTTTTAGATTTAAAATAATTGCCCCACCCAAGTAAAACCGTAATTGGAACTTATGACGGGGCTTTTTTTTGAACTTACGCTTCGAAAATTGTTGTACTTTTTTTCTACCTTCCAGTTCTTCGGAGTAGAGCATCCGGAAAAATCTGGATGCCATCTTTTTTAAAAATTGAAAAGCAGCGGGATTGTTACTTCCGGCAAAACCGGGCCAACTAGGTTTTTTAATCGCCGTTAAAAGCCGGCAAAATTGATTTACTTGCTTTCTGATATAAGATACAAGAAGTATGAAACCCAAAAACTTATCCGTGGAAGAAAATAACTTTATAAAAAAGCTTCATCAAATAGTAAACAATACGGTTAAAGAAGAAAAACTTATCACGGATAACTTATCTAACCCGCCGAAAGAAATAGTAACCCGCGGACAAACTATCTCCGACAAAGTAGCCCGCTTTGGGGGCAGTTGGAAATTTATTATTTACTTCTGTACCTTATTACTGGTATGGATTATAGTTAATGGCCTGGTGCTTGGCCGCGAGGCATTTGACCCCTACCCCTTTATTCTGATGAACTTAATTTTATCTTGTGTGGCGGCTTTACAAGCTCCCATTATCATGATGAGCCAGAACCGAAAGGAAGAAAAAGACCGAATGCGCAGCGAGAACGATTACCTCATTAATTTAAAAGCGGAAGTAGAAATTCGCAGTTTGCACCAGAAAATAGATTTGCTCCTGGAAGAACAGGTGAAGCAATTGTACCAGAACCAGGCTAAGCAATTAGAAATACTGCAACAAATACAAAGGCAATTAAATAAGGCTTCTTAAAAAAGACTCGATGGAAAATCAAAACGAGAATAACTCGCCGCATATTCTGAACACGTCGGCTAATTTGCTGGGGCTTTGCTTTATTGTCCTTACCTCCATAAAAGTACTGAAGCTCAAAGAAGTTTCTATTATTGATGAACTCACGACAGTGGCCATCTTATTTTTTATGATCAGCAGTATTCTTTCTTTTTTAGCCATGCGGCATAAATCGTTGCGCAACAACCGTTACGAAAAAATTGCCGATTATATTTTTCTGGCGGGCTTGTTTTTTCTTTTTTTTACTACCATGCTCATTGCTTTTAACATCATCAGTTAACAGTTACCAAGTACTATTTACCATTAATCATTTACCATTTACCATTTACCATTTACCTATCTTCAACCAGTAGTAATAAAATAAGCTTTCATCTGTGGACTGTGGACTATGGACCATCAACAACCATCCACTAATAATGGGCAACTTTGGTTAAAACGGATGGGGCTTGCACTAAATCTAAGTCGTGGGTATACACCAGGTATTTATTCGTCCAGGTATCGGCAAACTTTTCTTTGAAGAACCGCAAACCGTGTAAATGCGAAAACTGGTGTAAATTATTATAGGCAAATTGCAGGGCTTTCTCCGGAATGTTCTGGGGTTGGTTTAAGCCGGATAAGGGGGCCATGCCTAAATTCAAAAATAGCAGGTTCTGGGTTTTAAAATAATCGATTAATTGTACCAGTAAAAAATCTAACACGCCGTTGGGGGCATCTACTGTTTTCCGGATTAGATCGTACGTTCCTTCCTGCGGCGAATAATCGGGTATAACGTTAATAAAGGCTACCATTTTTTCTTCTGCATCTTCCACGGTAATAACTACCTGTTGTTTTATTTCGGCGGTATTAAAAACACCTTGCGTAAACGCACTTTCTTGCTTTTTAAATTCTTTTAACCATTCCTCCGAAACTGCCTTTAACCGTTGGATAAGTCCTTCTTTTAAAGGCGGCAGGTACGTTCGGCTAACATAACCGGCTGTACTTACTTTGCGGATAGCATTCCGCAACGATTTGCGTTCAGCTCCTTCTAAAGTAAAATTTTGTAAAGAGATTATGCCTTCCTGACCAATAAACAAATGCTTTTTACCCAAGGAGGTATACGCAGCTAAGTCTTTTTCATCAATTCGGTAATAGATAGCTTGCCAACCGTTTTGGTGGCAGAATTGCTCAAATTCCGTGATAACCGTAGAAAATATAACTTCATCGGCCAATACCGGATTTTCTAATACTACCGCATATTGCCCGGCTACTTTATAAGCCACAAATGCATTGTTAGCCGCATTAAAAAATAGTTGCTTATCGGGGTAAACTTTAAAATAATCTAAAGACGATTTGCCGTATTGGTTGAGCAATTCTTTGGCTCTGGTTATATCTTCGTGGGTGTGGGTAGTTTTATTAAAAACGGGACGTAGCAGCACGTACGTTAAAAATGTGAGCCAGGCTAATTCCATTGTTTGCAGCGAAACACTAAAGCCCCGCGCAAAAAGAGTTTGCGGAAACAACCGATCGTTTTGTAATAAAAGTAATTTGCCAAATTGTGTAAGAGCCGTAAACCAGGTAAAATTTTGATTAAAATGGCGGTAGTCGAGCCAGTAAAATCCTACTAAGCCATAGATTAGTAAAAGGCAAAAGCCGGTGGTTAGTAAAAAGCCTTTATGCCGGATACCCTTGGGGTCACTTTTTAAAGTATAATGCCGGCGGGTATAAATTAAAACAATCAGCACGCTTAAACCGAACAAAGCTTCTTCGTAGTCAATGGCCTTGCCTATATGGCCCAGAATAGAGACAATGGTTAGTACAAGGGCCATTATCCAGGCGTTGCGAAAGCCCTGGAATAGATAAACAGATAAAAATAATAACAATATTCCCCCACCAATAACCGCATAATTAGAGAAAAAAATAGTAGAGGAAGAAAGAAAGTGGGTAAGTAAAGTTAACCGTTCCGCAATAGCAGGAGTAAGCACCGATATAATATTTACCAAACCCAGCAAAAAAATCAGAAATGCCGGTAAGATGCGTAAGAGTAAATTATTTTTCTGAAACAGAAAGGCTGCCAAACCAAATAAAAGCGGTAGCCAGAATTCAAAGAACCGGTAGTAAAGCGTTATCGCTACTGCTGCCACTTTGGGTATACCGTATTGTACCAGTACATAGGTTAACGAAAGCTCAACGGCGCCTAAACCGCGGAACAAAGGCGAAACAGCATAAAGCAAAGTGGCAATAGTGTAACCAAAAGCAATCATCTCGAGGGTAGCCGGGTGCCCGATGGCCCAACAGGCAATCCATAAGTGAGCCATGCCGCATAATTCTACCCCAATAGAGGCTACTACTGCCCCCAGCAGCCACGACTTTTGGTAAGTTTGATTGCGGATTTGCTCCAGCAAATTGGCGGCAGCCGGAAAACGTTGAACAAAAAAGGTATAAGAGCGGCCACGCCGGAAAAAGGTAATAATTAAAATAAGTATGCCAACCGCCACCACCAATAAAGTACTAAAAGCAATAAGAAGATTGTTGCTTAAATTTCCCCTCAGGGTTAACAAGCCAATTACCGGCAATGCAATTAAAAGCAAGGAAGCATAACTTGCAAAAACGTATAAAAAAGTAGCTTGCGAATTTTGAGCGGGTAATACTTTTTGTTTTAAAATAGAATTATTAAAAAAGGCCAGCGACGAAACGCCTCCGGCCGGTAAAAATACACTGAGCAAGTTTCGTTTTAAAAATACCCGCACGAGCAAGGGCAAAGAAACCCGGGCATTAACGGCGGCAAAACTGCAAAAATAAATGCCGGCATTCAGAACAGCGTAGAATAAGGAAACTAAAAGAGCAACAAGACCTAAACCGAAAGAAGTCTGCTGGATTTTAGTAAAAGCCAATGGTAATTCGGTTCCTTCATGCTTCACAAAAAAAATACAAAAAAATACGATTATTAGGGTTAGGCCCGCTTGCCAGATACCTTTTCGGCTTAAAGGTATTTTAAAATTACGAAGGGCAGTTTCCATAAATTAATAATTAAAACCGGAATGCGAAAAAAGTATCTGCTCGGAATGGGCGCCACTCTCCTTATACTTGGCGCATTCGTAATCGGGTATTTTGTTCTGCCCCTTTATCAGGATGAGTCGGAACAAATAGCTACTCAATATGCTAAAGATGCGCGGTTCCGGCAAGTGAGCCAAACGCCATTTTTCCTGCAGCGGATTCTTATGCATGTAATCTAATTTTTATTCAAATACTTTTTTTTATTCAAATACTTTCCTGGACCATAAAGGACAGACAAGGGTCGGTATTCCTGTACTTGCTAAGAGCAGTCTTTCACTTTTACCCGAAACTTTTCTAATCCAGAAGGGTGATATTGTTGTAAGTCAAATTTAATTTGCAGAGCGGTAAATTTTAGATAATCCCGCTGCCCATCAGATGATTTTATATTTTCGCGCTTTTGCCAGATTATAGGCAAGTAGTTGGTATAATAATAAAACCATACAATTTGAAACGCTGCTGGAGCACCAAAAATTTTAAGCTACCCATTATTCTATCCTTGTGTTTATCAGGCTTTAACAAATGCTTCCGCTCCAAATAAAGTAACCGTAAAAAACTGCGGATGCTCCGTTAGCATCGGCTCATTATTACTAAGCATGATGGGTAAGATGAATTAGTTGGTTTCAGGTGATAATAACTGAAACAGCAAAAATAATACGGTTCAGGTGGTGAGTAATTTACTTTTACCAAGTCTGAACTTATCTTGAATTAAGATTCAATTCCACAATTCTGTAAAATATTTTAGTATATTACCTTGCCTAAACTGCCTAACTATGAAAATTCTGAGTTTTTTTCTGTTTGCCAGTAGTATTTTTTTGTTCGCTTTTATTTTTCCAAAATTAGTTAAACCAAAAGCCGGCATTTCAAAAGAAATATTTGGTAAAATGCCGGATGGAAAGGAAGTGCATTTGTTTACTCTGACTAATACTGCCGGCATGGAAGTTAAAATAACCAATTACGGCGGCTATATCGTTACCTGGAAGGCTCCAGATAGAACCGGTAAGCAGGAATATATTACCTTAGGCGTACCCACTTTCGCCGATTATTTAAAAGGTACCCCAGTATTCGGACCTATCATTGGCCGCTACGGCAACCGGATTGCCAAAGGCAAAATGGTACTAGATGGCAAAGAATATACTTTAACTACCAACGGCAGCGGGAACCACATGCACGGCGGAAAAATAGGTTTTGATAAAAAAGTATGGGCTGCTACCCTTGTGAATAATCCCGAACCGGCCTTAAAGTTACAATATACCTCGCCGGACGGCGAAGAAGGTTACCCGGGTACGCTGGCGGTGGAGGTAACTTATACCTTACAAAAAAACAACGCTCTGCGCATTGATTATAAAGCTACTACCGATAAAGTAACCGTAGTAAATCTCACCAACCACGCTTATTTTAATTTGAGCGGGATGAAACGGGATGTTCTAAACCAGGAACTCATGCTACCTGCCAGTAAATTTCTGCCCACGGATCGCACGCAAATTCCGACCGGAGAGTTAAAGTCCGTAGCGGGTACGCCCTTCGATTTTACCAAACCCACCGTTATTGGTAACCGCATCAACGACACCACCGATACGCAAATTAAATACGGCCACGGCTACGACCATTGCTGGGTTTTTAACGATCAGTCGAAGAAATTAAAATTGGGGGCTACCGTTTACGAACCCGTAAGTGGCCGGTTTATGGAAATGTACACCACCGAACCGGGCGTGCAAATTTATACCGGTAATCATTTAAACGGTAAAATTCAAGGCAAAGAAGGGGTACCTTATACTACTCGTTTTGGCTTGTGCCTCGAAACCCAACATTTTCCCGATTCGCCTAATCATCCGAATTTTCCGACTACCACCCTGCGGCCCGGTGAAACCTACCAATCGACTACCGTATATAAATTATCCGCGAAGTAGATAATCGGTTTACCCCTGAGCTTATTTACCCCGAAAGTTTTACATTTAAGGTATTTACCCTTTTATTCCGGCCCTAAATTCCGGATTATTGTCCCTAAATGAAAGAATGACTTTTCTTCCAAACTTTGATTTTTACTTCTGAATATAAACCTTTTAACCCATACTAATTCTATGAACAGAATGCAATTAATTAAAACTTGTTTTTTCGGCGCCCTGCTGTTTGGTTTAACTTCGGGGAATAGCCTGGTACTGGGCCAAACCGTAAGCTTAGCGAAAAAGTGGGAAACTTCAGCTACCTTAAAAGAGCCGGAATCGGTATTGTACGATAAAGCCAATAAGGTGCTTTATGTTTCTAATATTAATAATCCGGCGGGTAACGCCGACGGTAATGGTTCAATTGGCCGGGTTTCTTTAAACGGTGATATTCAGAAAGTAGAATGGGTAGTAGGCGGCATGGATTCTCCGAAAGGTTTGGGTTTATCGAAAGGCCTTTTGTACGTCGCCGACCTGACCAAGGTAGTAGTAATTGATACCAAAACGGCCAAAGTGGTGCGCACCATACCTGTTGCCGATGCCGGGATGTTAAACGATATTACCGTAGATGCGCAAGGAGTGGTGTATGTTTCGGACTCCGATAAAAAGAGAGTGTACCGTTTAAATAATAACCAGGCCGAAGTGTGGCTGGAAAAAGACTATTTCCAAAAACCCAACGGCTTACTGGCGCATCAAAACAAATTTTACATGATGGATATGACGGCCGGTATTTTTTACGAGGTGGATAAAAACACCAAAGAACTCCGCAAAATAGCCGAAGGATTAACCGGCGGCGACGGCATTATTCCGTACGGCAAGGATTTTATTATCTCTAACTGGAACGGCGAAATCAATTACGTAACCGCCAGCGGCCAGGTAACCAAGTTGCTCGATACCAAGGCCGAAAAAGTAAATGCCGCCGATATCGAATTTATTCCGGAGCAAAACTTATTATTAGTTCCTACCTTCTTCGCGAATAAAGTAGTAGCCTACCAGGTTGAAAAGTAAGTTTTCGTAAAGTGAAGCCGTTGAAAGTACTTTATTGATGATTTTAGAATAAAAGCGGTCAAAAGGATTTGGTTAAGGCTAGAATTAATAAATACCCTAAAAGGCTTTTTGCACGAAAGAAGCTTTTTAGGGTAATTTTTTTAATAAACGATTATTCAAGAATTGCGTGGCGCAATCTGGCAAGTTAAACCAGCATCTAACTTTTAAGAAATACTGTAAACGGAAAATTGAGATAAATGCATTTCAACCTGCTAAAAAATGTACGTATCTCTAGTTTTATCACCGAAATAAATCAACCTAAATCAAGAGCAATAATTTCGTGATCAGTTAATTGGCTTACTTGTAAATTAACCAGGTTGTTTTTTAATTCAAAAGCAGGTTTTTGACCGCTTAAAAGCAAATGTACGCCGATTACTTTTTTGTTAGCCGGAACGCGGATACTCACCTGGGTGTCTACCGGAATCAACTCCCGGAAGGGTCCTTTCAGCATCATGGGGTTGGTTAAATTTACCAAATGCACGGTCATGGAGTTTTGCTGCTGCCAGGTAGTTACATCTATTACGCCGGGGCCTTTTACTTCTACCATTGGCTCTTCGTTTAAAGCCCACCGGAACGTGTTCCGCAGGAGCTGGCCGTGATCCGAACTGAGAATCTGCCAGAAAGTACGATCAAGGTCACCGGGAATATAGGCAACCCGTCCTTTTCCCACTTCGCGCAGGTATAGCTCCCTGATTTCCGTATCTGGTTTGCGCGGGAAAACGTCTTCCATGGGTAAATCCGGGTAAGAAGGCACCAGCGTAACCGGGCTCGGGAAAGAAAGATTTGGTTTTACCTTTACGCGGTGCGTAGCATTAATAATGCGGTACGCCTCTTCCAGATTTTTTAAAACCGGATGAAATTTACCGGTAGTCGCATCACTTTTTAAGCGCAAATAGCTATTCTGCATCGGGCCTTCTACGCCCTGGTCGTAACTGACTCCAAACAAATTAGAAAGACCGAAATCCGGGAGCTGTTTTCCTGCTTCATCGTACAACGAGGTTGTGTAGGTAGCTACCAGGCTGCCGCCACCTTCCACAAACTTCTGCAATTGATTACATTGCGCCTTAGATAGCGCCGCAATATTGGGTAAAATCAGCAATTTAAAAGGCTTCAGGTATTCCGCGTCCAGCAATTGGTCGTTTACCATTTCAAAAGGAAGCCGGTCTTCTATCAAGGCATGATATACCCCGTTGCTATGATCGGAGTAATTTTTTTGCCATTCTTTATCGCCGTAGTTTTTATCGGTTTGTTCGGAATAGACAACCCCGACCCGCGCCAAGGGATTGAGGTTGCGGAGGTATTTTTCGTTTTTGTAGTAATTCTGGTATAGCTTTTCGACGGTAGAAAGCCAGCGCTTATCGTAGATTTGCCCCCCAAACTTTACGAAACAAGGTAACAAGCCATTGGCCGTTCCTTCGGCTACCCAAATTTTAATCTCGGCATTATCTTGTACCGAATCTTTCCAACGGTTTTTCTCTTCGATGCCGACACTAAAAATACCTACTTGGGGTTTCATGCCCATGGTCGCGCGTAGTTCTTTGGCGTGTTTGCCGTTCGACCAAGGCGGTATTACTCCGCTCCGGGCCTGTTGGTCGGCGAAAAAGAAATCGGAATGTTTACCGGTAACTAATTTATCGGGGAAGCCATTAGGTATAAAACGGGCGGTTGCTTTTTGTTTTCGAATTTCGCTGTCCCACAAAAACCAGAGTTCGCGCAAGCGTTCGGTGCGCCACTCCACGTATTTCCGGTAAGCAGGGTCGTTCTTATCGCCGGAAGCCATGGCCGTGCTGTTATTACCCGTGGTTGAGCGGGGCAGGTCATTACCCGAAAAAGTTTGGAAGTTGCGTTTACAATGTTCGCAGTAACAAATGCCATGACCCGACCAGCGATTCGAAAATATAGCGTCCGGTTGGTACCGCGCCATTATTTCCTGATTCACCTGTTTCATGAAATCAAAGTTATACGGACCTAAAGCGCAGGTTACCCATAAATCCGGATTGGCCCAGTGTTTCCGCTTTTCGCCGTTAAAATTGGTATGAATCCAATCCGGATGCGCCTCATACACATTTTGCCGGGCAGCGTGCGGATCGGTACGCAAAATTAGGGACATGTTCATTTTGCGGCAGCCGGCTACCAGGTAGCCTAGTACATCTTTATCTTTCAGCCAGGCACTCCGGTAATGCAGCGGTATTTGGGTAGGGTAAAAGGCAACTATACCGCCGGCGCTAAGTAATACTCCATCGGCGTGCAGGCGCTTAAAATAATCCAGCCAAAAGTCCGGATCGTAATTTCCGGGGTCTGTTTCTACAAATGCCAGTTGCGCCCAGCGCATGGAACGATTGAACCAAGGAGTACCTTGGGGGCTAGTCGCATGCGCCAGGGTGGTTGTTCCGGCTATGGCATAGGCTCCTCCGATTACTGCCGTTTTTTTAATAAAACTTCTTCTATGCATGGCAAGGAACAGAATAAAGTAAAAAGGGATTTTGCAACCTAATAATACCATTAAGTAGTTGATAAAAATACTTTAACTTCAAGTGTTTTTATTAAATAACTTATTAATAATTTTCTTTGGAGCCTTTTCCCGTCTCCAGGCATTGGTGCTGATGCGGTATGAGAAGTAACCTGTTTGCCTCATGGCCGGCAGGCCTCGTTTAGCTCTTCCGGTCTGGTCTAAGCTTCCTTTCCTCCTGCGTCGGAATGCTAAAGCACCGGAACCTTAGAAGGCCCTCCATAGCTAAACTGGTGTCTTTTACTAGTAGCTACGATTAAAGAGTTATAATCCGTTGATTTTTTGTATTGATTAACAAAAAATAAAGTAGGGTAGAATTAGGATGAAGTAGGTTTGGATTTATTATAAATAAAAAGCCTCTTTCATTAAGAGGCTTTTTATTTATAATTTGAAGTGGCATTTTGCGCCGGGTTTTCTAAATTTCTGGGGTGATATAGAGCTTGTTAGACTTTAGTAACCGATAGTGCCTGTTACTGTTTCGCACCTTGTTATTTCTTTGTTGAGGCAGGTGGGGCGACCATTAAGTCTTCAATCACTTTTGCTACTTCGGCGGCGGGGCGGTTCAAAATTAAGTAGCTGTGGTCTTTATCTGTATTCTGTCGCCATTCGTTTTTGCCGGTTTCGTCTATGTTATTGAAGCCGTTACTTTCTAATTTCCAGTTATTCTGGGTTCCCTGTACGGCGAATAACATGGCGGTTTGGTCCCAGCTTTGGCGGTCTTTGGTAACGCTGTCTACAAACGGGTGGTTTTCGAAAGAAGCTCGGACTGGGCTATTTTCGGGTGCTTCGGTGAGTAGGCGGCGGCCCGTCCGGATGGCCTGACCTATTTCATTGCCGCTGTACACAATAGGCGTAGGCCAGGTTTCTGCTACCAGTTTAGAAGCGTCCGGCGCAATTTTAATATTCCATTCGTCGCCTTTCGGAAAACCGGCTCCCATTACCGATAGCATTTTTACCTTTTGCTTAACTAAATCGCGGCCGCTTAATTGGCTGTAATCGTCCGGGCCGGATTTTAGCAAATCTGCCAATAAACGTTCCGGACCTACCGCTACAATTACCACGCTGGTATCTTCTTGTTTCGCTAATATCTGCCGGTATAAGGCAATGGCATCCGGAGCATCTTTACCAGTTTTTAAATCGTGCGGAAATTTGTTAGCCAACTTGGTATTGTAATGATCCCACAACTCGCCCCGGTATTTAAAATTACCTTTATAGGTGCCAATAGGAATATCCGGCCGGCCATAATACGTGTTAATCACATCCATGGCGGGCGCTCCCATCGGGTCCTGCATCGGAAACATGGTGGCTAAAATTTCTACTTCCCCTTTATCTGCGAACTGGTGCATTATGGCCATGGCGGCCGCATCATCACAATCCTGTCCAATATCACTATCCAGAATTATTTTAATGGGTTTAGTAGCGCTGGTGGCACTGTTGCTGGTGGCATTGTTTTCAGTTGCGGAACTATTGGATTTAGATTGACAGGACCCTAATAAAATACTGCCACAAATAATTAAAGACACAGGTAAGGTAATTTTCTTCATTTGTATTTTTAAGATTGAGATGAAATTGTAAAATAATCATTAGAGAGATTATTACCGGCTTGTTAGGTCATTCCTATGACGATAAACCTGAGTAATATTTACTCCAGATTTAAAAATAACATATTCCTGATTATAATTTTGGTTAGTTTACCATTTATTACTATCCTGATCGCAAACCTGGCAAGGAATGGCAAAGCAGAACATACGGATTATCTAATTCACAATTTTTAAAGGCGATTTTCTTCTAATCCGCCGTGGGGTGCAATGCGGTTAAGTCTTTCACAACATCTATGTAACCTCTTTATATCTTATCCGATGCCGGTACCAGTTTTGCGGTAAGATCCGGGTCTTTCATGTTTTTATCTAAAGGAAACATGGGACGTTTAATGCGTCGGTAAGGAAGCCGCGCCAGGTTCTGGTCTACACCGCCAGGCGTAAGTGCCAGTATCCAATCGGCCCGCATGGCATAGAGCTCCGGTTCCAGGTAACCAATTTTTACCACTACTATGTCCGATTGGCGCGGGTTAAGACCTAACCGGGTAAAATCCTTTTCTTTGTGGTAAGGCTTTCGTTTTTGGGTAACAATGACGTTTACGCTTCCTACCTTTACCACCACTTCGGTTTCAGCGTCTTTATCGCCGTGTTCAATGGCCGTTACGGTACCATTGAGCCGAATAGGAGGAGCAAAACGGGCATCTACTTTGGCTCCGGCCAAGCCATCTACTTTACCGCCAACACCTGCTGCAATAGCTTTTTTTACTAAGTCCGGTCCCGGGATAGAAGCATATATAAGCGAAGGCCCGTTTTCAATTTTAAATTCTGGTCGGGCTAAAATTTGCTGTAAGGTCCAGGTAACGTCGCCGGCTCCTCCCGCAGTAGGGTTATCGCCGGAATCGCTGATAAAAAATGGGTGCTTTTGGCTGGCAATGGCCTGGTCCAGACTTTCTTTTAAAGAGCCCGTAGGGGCTACAAAATCAAATTTAGAGCGAGCATCCCAAAAGCTTTTGGCTAGTTGCTCCGCCGTTTGGGTAACTTTTGCTTTATTATCGCCGGTTACCAGTACTACTGCGTGGTTACGTGGTTCGTCGGCCCAGGCATATCCTATCCAAATGGCTGCATCCACAATGCCTGGTTGTGCTGCCGCCGGCGCCACGGCTTGGTAAATACTTTTGCCGGGTTCTATTCGGGTACTGGTTTGTTCGCCCGGTAATAAAATGGGAATGGGAATCCAAGCTTTGTAAGCCGGCTTTCCTTTCCCTTGTTCTAAGCGAGTCAATAGGTTGGATACGGCTCGTTTTTTCGTTTGCATGGCATCTTCGTGAGGTGCCATCCGGTAGCAGGTAATTAAATCGGTATTTTGGGCCAGCCGCCAGGAAACGTTGCCGTGTAAATCCATGGAAGTAGAAATAAGCGTTTTGGTGCCAATTACCTTCCGGATGCGGGTGATAAAATCTCCTTCCGGATCATCTAAACCAACCACACTCATAGCTCCGTGAATATCAAAGAAAAGTCCATCGTATGGTCCGTTCTTTTTAAGCGAATCCAACGTTTTCTTTACTAATGATTCGTATGTTTCGCGAGTAACCGCACCACCCGGTAAGGACTTGCCCACGATAGTAGGAACCCACGTAGCTTGCTTCCGGAGCAGCGAATCGGTAGATAAAAATGGATAAGACGTAAAAACCTCTGTGCTGTATTTGGCGTGAAATGCTTCCTCAGTAGTACGGGCCGGGGAAAAAGTGCTGGACTCAATACCTAAACCGGCAATGGCAATACGAGGCAGCGCTTTACTTGAAAAATTGGGTTCTCTTAATAGGGAGTTGGTAGCAGACTTGTTTTTTTCTAAATCAGAATAAAAGGATGAGGTAAAAAGTGCCCCAATAAAAATAATTTGAGTAAGTAGTAGTTTCATAGGAAAACTTCTAAATGAAAACCAGTTTTAAACCGTTCGTTTTAAAAGTAGCTAAAAATAGTAGAATATGAAAAACAGAGTTCAGTAGAGTTCTGGTTTAAGTTCCTAGACAGCAGTAGATGGATTAAAGTAAAGTTTTACTGCCGCGATTATCCTCTTTTTTGAAAGAACTTTTATTAACCCTACTCTTATTGGAGACTTTGTTCTCCCTTTTTGCCTAATTAAAAAGGCTTTTACCCAATTAGAATTTTGATAATTCTAATTGGGTAAAAGCCTTTTTTAGCTGTTTGTGATTTAGTTTTTTTATAAATTTTTATCGCTTCACGGCAAACATTTAAATTTAAAGGAGTACCACACGTTTTAATATTACTCCCTCGTTCGATTGTATCCGGAAAGTATAAAAGCCAGCAGGCAAGAAAGAAAGCGAAAGTTGCAGTTCATCGTTCGGGATAATCTTTAAATCTTTTTGCATTACCCGCTTGCCCACCGCATTATAAATAGCTAAGCTTTCAGCTTTAAAATTGGCCTTGTACCAGTTTAAAGTAACAGTACTAGGCGTGGGGTTAGGATAAATGCTGACGGCATCTTCCGGGTTTAAATCTAGAACTACAAATTCGTTACTAGTAGCTTTTCCTCCCGCCCCGGCAACGGTAATTCTGCCTGATTGAACTCCTTTGGGAACCTGCACTATTAATTCTGTTGCGCTGATTTTTAAAATTTTGGCGGGTTGATTATTAAACAGAACCGTATCGGTTTGTCCATCGGCATTAAAATGAGTACCGGTTAAGATAACTGTTGTGCCGGCGTTCCCACTGGCCGGAGAAAAAGAGTAAATTATGGGTGCCGGAATAAAGGTAAAACTGGTAAGAGTAGTGGCTATTCCGCCTGACGTTTGCACCAGAATCTTTCCGGATGGTGCGTTAACAGGCACTTTTACCCGTAGTTGGGTGGCGGATGCCTGGATTACTTCGGCCGAAGTACCATTAAATTGCACACTATTGCGGTTGGCATCTTCGGCAAAGTTATCACCCTTTAAAGTTACTATTATGCCGGCTTTGCCCTTGTCCGGATTAAATTCTTTAATTACGGGTGGGTACCAAATCTGAAAAAGCTGAGTACTTTCTACCTGTCTACCGTTCGTCTTAATCAGAATTTTTCCGGAAGTGGCCCCCTGCGGTACCT
This sequence comes from Adhaeribacter arboris, assembly GCF_003023845.1. Taxonomy (NCBI): domain Bacteria; kingdom Pseudomonadati; phylum Bacteroidota; class Cytophagia; order Cytophagales; family Hymenobacteraceae; genus Adhaeribacter; species Adhaeribacter arboris. The sequence continues at coordinate 6,163,329 of NZ_PYFT01000001.1, forward strand.
CCACTTGTAAACTGGTTTCCAAAGCCGCAGTTACCTTTGCCCGGACACCATTAAACAGAACGGTATCTTGTAGGGATTCCGCCGAAAAATAATTTCCGGTTAAAGTAATTCGCTCGCCGGGCTTTCCTTCGTTTGCCGAAACAGAAGTAATAACCGGCGGTTGGAAGATGATATAATCGGTAGCGCTTTGCGCCGCACCATCGGGAGTAATTACTTTAATTTTACCGGAAAAAGCGGTAGCAGGAACCAAAACCATTATTTGAGTAGAAGAGGAGCTAATTACTTTTGCTTTTACGCCGTTAAAAGTTACCGTATTTTCGGCGGCGTTGGCGGCAAAATGTTTGCCGGTTATAGTAACCAATTGCCCAGACCGGCTCTGGTTTGGGGTAAATTGCGTAATAGCCGGGGTGTTAATGATTTGGGAAGCATTTAGTTGCTTTTCCAGGTTAACCGTTTGCGGCATGTCAAAAATCCGGTTTATAGTGGTATTCGTCCGGACGGGCTCATTGTAGTCGAAGAAAATATCGGCGTAATTTTCAATTTTAATTTTTTGCGGCAGGTTGCTTTTTGGTTTTACGCTGAATTGAACATACCCATTGCTGCCTGCCTGGTTCTTAGAACTATCCGGGAGCAGAATATTATCAAATGTAAAAGTTAAAATTGGTTTGTTTTTGCCCGATATAGTTAAGGTGTACGCGTGCGAAACAGCTCCTACCTGCAAGGTACTCAAATCTAAATCCGTTGAAAGGGTATCGACTACCACTACCCGGTAAGCCACATCGGTACCGGTATTCTGGAAACGAATGGTATAGCGCAAAGGGGTATTAGTAGGAGTATAATGGTTTGAAGTTACGCCGGCAGGTATTACTTGTTTGTCGTTCGGGTCGAAAGAATCCACGATGGGCTGGCAATCTTCTGAAATTTCCGGTTCCGGATCATCGGGCGGGTAAGCCATCATGAGTGGAGCGGGCACGCGGGCCACGTTCTTGCTTTTAATTTCTACGTTGGCGCCCGCACTTGCTTTTAAAGGATGTCCTTCCGGCTGATCTACTTCTACCCGTACTACCCGGCCAGTGGGCATAAACCGCAATACTAAACTATCACCGGCGGCCAATTTGTATTTACTTTTTAAAACTAAATCAAAATCCTGAAACACCCGGAAGGCTAAACTGTCCGTCATGTCGCCTTGTCCTTGATTTTGAATAACAAAACGTGCCTGCCCGTCTTGGGTGATTTTACCGTTGACGCTGATTTCGGCCTTGTTCCAGTTGGCGGGTGCCGGGTAAGTATTTACCGGAGTAATCCAAGCTTTAGTACAAACCGTTAAGCCCCGGATAGAAGGATCGTTGCAGGAAACCGAATCAATAATCGTGATCGTGCCCCGCTGGTTGGGTTGCAGTTCGCCGACTGCAAAAATGTAATTGCCTTTACTATCTCGGCTGTAGGGTACACTGGCCGAAATAAAGGAAACGTATTCCGGTAATTGCACCATAACTTTCGCGTTTCGGGCCGCAGCAAAGCCGGTGTTAGCGTACGATACCGTGGTAGTACTCCGGAAGCAGCGTCGCCGCCGGTTAGAAGCTACTTCAACGTTCAGTACCGGAGAAGTACTAACCTGGTTGCCAAAGTCGGGACCGGTCGTTAGGGTTCCATAACCCGAAACATAAGTGGGCTCATTAAAAACAGCCGGGCAGGTGGGGGTTATGGTTCTGCCTACGTCTTTCGGTAAAATAGTTTTAATAATATAGCGGCCCGTATCCACCGGAATGGCATAGCTTCCCTGTTCATCCGAAACGCCGTAGTAAGGACCGGGCTCCGCAGTAACTACTATGCCGGGTAAAGGTTTTTCCGTGGCATCCAGCTGACAGTTCTTATTAGTATCCTGGTAAATTTTGCCGGTAATAAAACTTTGCTTAGTAGCATTTTGCGATAGGTATTCCCATACCAGAGCACCGTATGTTAGAAGCATTTTTGTGCCGCTAGAATTTATAGATATTGCTCCAGAAGCTCCTTTTATTTTAGTAATTTCCTTTCCGGAAGCATCGTATTGGCGGATAAAGTTATTGAAACTATTCCAGATGTATACGTTTCCGGAACGATCAACATCAATGGAGGTAGGTGAATCAGTAACAAAATCCGCTGAATTAGTGGAGGAGTTCATTCCCATTAATAACTCACCAGTCGGGTTAAACTTCTGGATTCGGTCTCCATCATAATCAGCAACATAAATGTTGCCTTTTACATCTACTGTTAGAGCCTTTGGTAAATATACTTTCCCTTTTTCTGCTCCACGAGAAGAAATTAATCGCAAAAATTTACCCGATGAACTTACCTTGCGTACATAGCCCCCATAAAAATCGGTGACGTACATATTACCTTGCGTATCCAAGGCAAGGTCAGAAAACCTTTTTAGACCTGCATCATTGCCAAAATCATCGAATTTGGTTAGAAATATTCCGTCTTTATTGAACTTTAAAATTCGGGATGAATAATCGTCACTTTCTAATAAGTAAACATTTCCAGTAATATCTGCTTTTATGGCAACTGGCATTGGTCTATATTCATCTTCCCCACCTACTGAACCAAATTGATTTATGAACTGACCTAAAGAATTAAGCTTTTTTATGTAAGACTTACTATAATTAGATAACAGGTAATAATTTCCTTGATTATCCTGAGTGATGTCAATGTAGTTATCTAAGGTACCTAGCTTCTTTTTAAATTTTCCGGTTGAGTTGAAAATTTGAATGGTACTAGTATTATCGTGAGTTCGGTCGGCGACATAAACGTCTCCATTTTGGCTAGTTGTAATACCTAACTTAGTACCAGTAAAATATCCACGATCAGTATAAACAGAACCAAAGCTTAGTAAATATTGACCAGATGAGGTTAATTTATGTATTCGACCTTCATTTACACTGGATACATATATGTTTTCTGATTCATCCAGAGCCAGGGTGTTTTCAGAGTCATCTGTGTCTTCATAGTCAGGAACAATAATCTTAAAACTTTCCAAGAACTTTCCATTACTGTTTAATTTAAACAAGCGGTAGTCTTCAGTTAGAAAATAAATTATACCGCTTTTACCTATCTTAAGGGCAATTGGATTATTATAATTATCAGAAGGTGTATTTGGTAACTTAAACTCAATAATGAATCCTCCCTGAGCATTAAACTTTTGGATGCGATCATTCTCTTTTTCCGCCACATAAATATTCCCGGATTTATCTACCGCTATTCCGTTCGGATATTTAAATTGTCCAGGTTCGGAACCGTAAGCACCAAATTGTAGTAATAATTCGCCTTGCGGATTGTATTTCTGAATAACTGAATAGGAAGTATTTAATACATACATGTTTCCTGTTTCATCTAAGGCTAAAGAAACAGATGTTCCTGGATGATCTGCTACATGTAAAGCAATGGTTTTTACAAGGGTTCCAGATGGGTCGATTTTATTAATTTGATCTCTTTCTAACACATACATGTAATTGGCTTTATCGACAGCAATGTCATAAGGGAAAAAAACCGGGGTACCAAAAGTTCGGTTTAATTTAAAATCCGGTACTTGCGCCCGCAAAGAAAAGGAAACAATAAGTAGGAATACAGAAAGTAAAAATTTTTGCATAAGCCTTTATTTAATATAAGGTTATGCAAATATAATTAAAAATATATATTTAATTAAAATCCTTTTATTGTAGACCCAATAGCAACAGGGTAGAATAACTTCTAAATGCTTCTACTGTATTTTTACTGTTCTTTTCCTGTAAATGCAGAAAGGGTACAGAATTACTTAAAAGGTACCTGCTAATATTTTCAGCCTTAAAGATTTAAATTACAATATCATGGTATTCGGGATGACGTTTAACGTAAGCTTCTACAACCGGGCAAGAAGGTATAACCTGAAAATTACTTTCCCGGGCAAAGTCCAAACCTGCTTTCACTAATTGATCGGCTAATCCCTTGTTTCGAGCCGCGGGTGGGATATAAGTATAATCTAAGTCCATTACTGTATCTTCGGGGTAGGTATAGGTAAGTTCGGCTTCTTCCCCAGCTACTTCTGCGTAAAACCGTAAATCATCCGGATCGTGGATAATGTCCATATTTCTTTAATTTTAGTAGTTGTACGAAGAACGCCCAGGAAGGAGCACCTTAAGCAATTACAAAAGGTTGTATAGTGGTTTTACTACCTTAAAAGAGTACTTTTTTACTTACTACCATTGTAAACTTCCTGCAATTGCTTAGTTAAATACGAGTACGCGGCCGGTATCTCCTGAGTAGGATTGTTAATTCTGGCTTCAATAACAATAGGACCTTTGTATTTAATTTGTTTTAGAGCCCGGAGGTAAGGCCGGAAATCTTCTCCTACTACGCCCGGTGGGGTTCTTTTTTCCTTTTCGGCTATTTCTACGTGAATGATTAATTTTCCGGCGTCGATGATGTGTTGCGGCGGCTCATTTTCTTTCAGCATGTGATAAATATCCGCGTTTAATCGAAAATTCGGGTGGGCGACTTTTCTAACTATTTCGGCGGCTTCCTGAACGGTGGTCAGGAAGTTGGTTTCGGTACTATTCAGGCTTTCAATGGCAATGGTAATAGCATGTTTTTTAGCCACTAAGGCCATTTTCTTACATAAGGCAACAAAATCAGTTTTAGCCTTCTCTGTATCATATCCTTCGGGCAAGCGGCGCGAACCACCACTACCCAGCACAATAATAGGTACACCGGCTGTATGGGCGCGGGCAAAAACCTGGTCCAGGTAATCCAATACTTTTTTTTCGTCTACTTCGGGGCCGGCAATTTTTATATTTCCCGGAAAAAGAACGTTACATAAATAAAGTTTGGTTTTGGCCTTTTTAATGGTTTGCAGATTCGCCTGAAATTGTTCTTCGGTTAAAGTAGGAGCCAGCATTTTACCCACGGTTTCCCCGATCAGGCGAAATCCGGATGCATATACCAAACTATCCCGGTCCATCGATTCCACAATGCCCAACTGCGGTATTTTCTGCGCTTCGGCAGTGAAAGTAAAACCTAAACTTACTAGGAAAAAAAAGAAACAAATAAGTACACGCATGCCGATAAGGAGAGTTAAACTAAAAAAATGATTTTAAAGGTATTCAGTTTAAAATAGAATTAAAGAAGTTTCTGAAAAAATCATTTGGAAAAATAGCATTTTTCAATTTCAAACTAATTATTCCCACAATCTCTACGCAATAAATTTTATAATTTAAAATTAGGATAGATTTTGAGTAAACTTCTATTCCCTTATTGCTTGGTTTATTTAATCAGGCTGAGTACTTTCAGGTTGCTAAAATGTACCAGTAATAAGTTTTACTTTTAGAAGTAGTTTTTAATTAGATATACCTGCCTGTTTGACTATTCATTTTAAATCAATTCAATCTTATCTTCACCCGTAAAATCATATTTTATTTTTAAGAGTGCATGAAAAATATTTTAACCGCTTTTACTAAAAATAATAAACTCTTTTGGATTTCGGCTTTGGCCCCGGCCCTATTTTTAGCTGGGTTTACGAAAGACGACCCTACCGGTAAAAAAATAACCCGCCTGGTTCCGGCCGAAGCTGCTGCCCGGGCGAAAGCCATTGAAGCCGGCGAAAACCCGATTTTAGATGCCGGGTTGAGCATGCATGTATGGGGTATTGATTCGTTAATTGCCGACCCAATTGCGATTGACATCGACGACAAAGGTCGTTTGTTTTATACTCGCACCAACCGTCAGAAAAGCTCCGAATTTGATATTCGCGGCCACCAAAACTGGGAAATTCCTTCTATTAGTATGCAGACGGTGGAAGACCGGCGGAATTTTTTACGTAAAACCTTAGCTCCCAACTTAAGTGCCCAAAATACCTGGCTCCCGGATATAAACAACGACGGCTCCCACGACTGGCGCGATTTAACGGTGCAGAAAGAAAACGTGTTCCGGGTAGAAGATACGGATGGCGACGGCGTAGCTGATTTCCGGCAGTTGGTAGTAGAAGATTTTAACGACGAGGTAACCGATGTGGCCCACGGCGTATTGGCGCACAACGACGAACTGTACGTAACCGCCGCCCCCGATATGTGGAAGCTGAAAGACAAAGACGGCGACGGTTTAATGGATGAAAAAAAATCGATTATGACCGGTTTTGGCGTGCACATTGGCTTCAGCGGACACGGTTTATCGGGTTTAGAAGTAGGGCCCGACGGGAAAATATACTGGCAGATCGGCGATATCGGGTTTAACGGCAAAGGTCCGGACGGTAAGAAATGGGAATACCCGAACAGTGGAGTAGTGGTTCGCTGCAACCCCGACGGTTCCGATTTTGAGGTATTTGCTTCCGGCAACCGTAATACTCACGAATTTGTGTTCGACGAATACGGCAACCTGATTAGTGAAGATAACGACGGCGATCATCCCGGCGAAAAAGAACGGCTGGTATATATTGTAAACGGGGCCGATATTGGCTGGCGCAGCAACTGGCAGTACGGCAAATACCGCGACCCGGATAATAATACTTACAAAGTCTGGATGGACGAAAACATGTATAAGCCGCGCTTCGAAGGCCAGGCTGCCTATATTACGCCTACTATTGCCAATTTCGTGAGCGGCCCGGCCGGTATGTTGTATAATCCCGGTACTGCCCTTAGTCCTAAATATAAGAACCATTTTTTTATCGGGGAGTTTACGGGCAGCGCTGCCCGTTCTGGTATTCATGCGTTTACCTTAAAACCGAAAGGCGCTAGTTTTGAGCTTGGCGAAACCAAGAAAATTGTGGGCAATGTACTGGGTACGGGTATCGATTTTGGCCCGGATGGGGCCATGTACGTCGCCGACTGGATAAATGGCTGGGGTACCAAAAACAACGGCCGCATCTGGAAACTCGACGACAAAAGCCAGGCTAACTCCGCGGAGCGCCAGCTAACCAAAACTTTATTGGCCGCTAATTTTACTTCTAAATCGGACAATGAGTTGGGCGATTTACTTAAAAATGCGGATATGCGCGTGCGTCAGAAAGCTCAGTTTGCCTTAGCTACCCGCGGTGAAAAAGGAGCCGCCGTATTCCAAAAAAATATAAAACAAACGACTCATCAACTAGCCCGGGTACATGGTATTTGGGGTATGAGCCAATTAGCCCGCCAGGATAAAAAATACGCGAAACCACTCGTAAGTTTATTAAAAGACAAAGATCCGGAAATCCGAGCACAGGCCGCTAAATGGTTGGGGGATGTAAAATATGCCGAAGCCGGCAAAGCTTTAATTCCGGTGTTAAAAGATAACAATAGCCGCACCCGTTTCTTTGCCGCCGAAGCCTTGGGCCGCATTGCTTATGAACCGGCGGTTAACCCGCTGATTGATTTGCTAATCGCGAATAACGATGAGGATGCTTACATCCGGCACGCGGGTAGTTTAGCCCTGGCGCGCATTGGCAAAGCGGAACCGGTAGTTGCCTTAGCTAAGCATTCTTCGCGGGCTGTGCGCATTGCGGCCGTGGTAGCCCTTCGCCGGATGAGTCATCCCGGAATCAGCAGCTTTCTGGCCGATCAGGATGAATTTATAGTTACCGAAGCGGCGCGGGCTATTAACGATGATCTTTCTATTAAAGAAGCTTTACCAGCCTTGGGTAATTTGCTAGCTACCACGCGTTTTACCAACGAAGCCCTGATTCGTCGGGCTATTAACGCGAACCTACGGGTAGGAACACCCGAGGCGATGCAAAATCTAGTTAATTACGCGCAGAAAGAAGGTAACCCCATAGCGATGCGGGCCGAAGCCATGGATGCGTTAAGTACCTGGGCGAAACCTTCGGTACTGGATCGGGTAGATGGCCGATTACGGGGCGAGATACAAAGAGACCCCGTGGCCGTTAAAACTGAAACCGGCGACATGTACATTAAACTGTTGAGTAACCCGGATAAAAATATCCGGATGAGCGCGGTAAAAGCCATTAGCAAGCTTAAAATAGAACAAGGAGCGACGCCGTTATTTGCCCGTCTGAAAGAAGATAAAGAAGCCGGCATCCGGGTAGAAGCGTTACGCGCTCTGGCTGCCTTGCAGGACAAACAAATTAGTAAGGCCATTGAACAAGCGCTTTCCGATCAGGAAAAAACGGTGCGGGTAGCGGCTCTCGATTTGTTAGGAAAAACCAATATGCAAACAGATCTAATGGTATCCATGCTTTCGGATGTAATTAATACTCGCACTACCGAAGAAAAACAAGCCGCTCTGTTAACCCTGGGTAAACTGCCGGTTAAAAATACGCAGAAAGTTTTCGATCAGCTGCTCACTAAAATGGCGGCCGGAAATTTAGCTCCCGAAGTACAATTAGAACTAGCAGAAGCTATTGATAGTACCCGTTCGCGTCAATTAATTGCGCAACATAAAACTATTACAGCTAAACTGTCGCCGGATGCCTTAATGGCTTCTTTCAAAGGCAGTTTATTGGGCGGCGAACCGGAAATAGGCCGTAATATTTTCTTCCGTCACCAAACGGCCCAATGTATCCGTTGCCACTCTTACGATGATTTAGGCGGTAATGCCGGTCCGCGGCTGAACGGAGTAGCTAACCGGCTTACCCGCGAACAGCTACTGGAGGCAGTTATTAACCCGAGTGCGCGTTTAGCTCCTGGCTTTGGAACAGTTACTTTGGCGCTTAAAAATGGTAAAACAGTAAATGGTATATTACAAGGCGAAACAGATTCCGAGATCCTAGTTAAAGTCGGCGATCAGCCCAATACATCCATCCGGAAAGATCAAGTTGCCAAACGGACTAATTCTCCGTCCAGCATGCCCGAAATGCGATATCTCCTGACGAAAAGAGAAATCCGGGACGTGGTAAGCTTTCTGGCAACTTTAAAAGAGTCTGAATAAATCAGAATATAGAACAATAATCCAACAAAAAAGCCTCTCCGTACTAAAAGAGAGGCTTTTTTGTTGGATAATCTTAAATGAATTTTTATGGCCGGATTGATAAGTAATTATGTTAAAGCAGTACCACCGGTACTTGGTCCCATAAAATTGCCCCAATACGTACCTGCTCCTTCGTAATATTCGTGGCTATTAGTGCCCGGCCAATGGTCTTTGTCAAAACCGGGGGCTTGCTCTAACTGCTCTTTATTCGCATTCAGAATAAACCGTTGGTTTTCTGCATCCAATTTTAATGCTCCGAATGGTAGGGCGAATAATTTTTCGTTGATTCCTAAAATGCCGCTCATCTCCATAATAATGTAGGTAATAGTGCCTTGGTTAATATCCAGCATTAAATCTTTGATTTTCCCTAGATGTTCTCCCTGATCATTATGTACGTGATCTCCAATAATGGAAGAGGCCGTCAGAATTTTAACCGGCCAGTTGGCATTGCTTCCTTCCTGGTTCTGGCCAGTAAGGTTATCTTTTATTAAATCGTTTTCGTTCATGGTTGTATACATTAGATAGTTAAAAACCTAAATGGTATATCTTTCCTATACGGCAACGATTAAATTTTATTCATCTTCCAGCAGGTATTTTGTTATCGGTATTACTAAAAAATTAAAAAATTACGGACAGGCTCTCAGCCAAATGCAATAATGTAAGAAAACGTAGGAATAGATTAAATTAAATATCTAACGGCTAATAATCAGTTTTCAACTTTATGATTCGCTCTTACTTTTGAATTTTTCTGGTGCGCTCGTGCTTATTTTCTTTTTAATTGCAGAGCTAGATTGGTAACAAAAGTAGGAGTTTTTAACCTTAAACTTCTTCCCGGAGGTTGAATTGTTTTTGCTTTTTCTAATGATGTTCCCGTGCTAGGATTGGTCAATTCAAAAAGGCTACTATTTTAAATAAGTAACCAAAAATTGCATTTTGGAAGTTTCAGCAATTAAGCTCGGCTGCAAGTAAATGGAGGGAATCTGTAACCTTGGTCAGCAGGAAATAATCAAACTTATTAAAACTTCTCCGAAAGCTATCTCAGGTGGCCTTTATGCCGGCTGACAGAAACAATTGGTACTTAAGCTTCGATAGATCTTGCTGGTAACCAAAGGGATAAGCTACTAACCGGAAAAAGCTAGGACTGAAAGATTAATCGAAAAGAAAGATGTAGTTTATTATATTAGTGTAATTAGCATGAAATATTTCTAACTAGTGCTTTAAACTACACTGGACCAAATTAGATTTATAAAAAGAATAATTAAAGCAAACGGGTAATCGACGAAGAGTACAATAATTATAAATAAAAAAGCTGCTTCTAAAATTGTAAGGGAAAAGTTAAATTGAGAATACGACTAACATTATAAGCGTTGCTTACGTAAATTTCTATTTAAAATCTAATTTTCAAACAGACTCTTAACGATATGGATCCAATAAAAATAATGTCGGCGCTGGCTATACCGGCCGCGGTAGTAGTACTTAGTATTCGAATGTTTCGTTTAATAAAGAACCGAGCCTAAATACCGGTGCCTTTTCCTGGTGTAAAAGGTTTAAGCTACCTTTTACAACCAGCATAGGGTTTTACTTAACGGCTTTCTTAACTTTTACGGCCGTTAACCCCTTCGGAGTAGATTCTACTTCAAAGGACACCAGATTATTTTCTTTGATAGCATCAATTAAACCGTTCTGGTGCACAAAAATGCTTTCCTGCGTTTGCTGATCTTTAATAAATCCGTAGCCTTTGGATTCATTAAAGAAAGAAACAATACCGTGACGGATAGTTTCTACGGGTATATCTTCTTGTTTAGGTACACCAATCCGAATGTCTTCGAGGGCAATGTCTTTTTTTGATTTCGGATCAGGGGGAGTAGAGGAGAAGTTACCAAATTCATCTACGTAAGCAATCATCGAATCTAAACTTTGCCCTTTACTGGCATTTGCTTTACGCTCTTCTCTTTTTTCTTCTTTATCCTGCCGTTTCTTTTGTTTTTTCTTCTCGTTTTCTTTTTTGTTAAAGGTTTCTTGCGATCTGCCCATACTTTGTTATTTATTGTTTTTTCGCTAAGGCCGTGTGTGAGTCAAACGGTCGGCTGTGGTTACTTAATAAAGATACGAAATAAACTTTTCTTTTTCAGAGTCTTTCCAATTTATCTACTGCATCCGCTCAAGAATTTAAAATAAATTTTCTCTATTAAGTTCCAATTGTGATGCTTTGGGCTGAATTATAAACGAAAAGGTATAATTTATTCTTTATTTAGGTAAAAGAGAATGGGTCAAGAACAATCTATTTTGGATAGTTAATTTTTTATAGCTGAATTTCTAAAGTGCTTGTAACTGATTTAACAGGCATAATTAAAATTTATTGAAAAACGACGAACTTATCAAATGGCCCACGCACCTTCTCCTTTTTTGTAGGGCACATTTCCATCATAACGTCCGGGTGCTTCTACGTATCGTAAAGCTTTTGTAGCCCCAATCTTCGAAGTGCAAAATCCTAATATGGTTAACTGACGCATCATGGTAAAAAAATGAACGGGCGTACCATCTAGGGTAAGATACTCTCTCCGGCCCGGTTTTACGTCTATTGCGGCAGCTCGCTGCTCGGTATCTAATTTCTTTAGATAGTCTAGCTGAGATTTGGCATCACCTGCCAGAAAATCTTTGTTGTACGTTGCTTTAAAATCGGTTTTAATCCGGTTGAGCCCGGCAGTAAACACTTTTTGCTGATCGGTACTATAACAATCCGAAACCATCATGGCCATAAACGCCCCGATGTTGGCATCTTTTGCGCCCGGTTTGCCATTGATGGAAGGCAAAATAATACCCCCAATTTCGTGTAAAACTTTTTGATCCTCCGGGGTAAATAAAGAACTGGAGTTAGTATCCGGGTTTAGATTTAAACCGGCAGCGAAAGCTTCGCCGCCTATTACGGTTCCGCCTAATAGTAAAGCTACTTTAGAAATGGCTTCTCTTCTATTCATCGTGCTACTTATTTATCTTTAATATTTTTAGATATTTTGTTTTTTCAGTTCCCTAACCGCAAAATCGGCGGCCCGGGCGGTAATGGCCATGAACGTAAGCGAAGGATTCTGGCAAGCGGACGAAGTAAAACAAGAGCCGTCAGTTACAAATACATTCTTGGCATCCCAAACCTGGTTATATTTATTCAACACCGATGTTTTAGGGTCATGGCCCATGCGGGCGGTACCTACCTCGTGAATAGCGCCGCCAGGTTTGTAGCCCGGGTCGCCGCCGGTTACATTTTTCAAGCCGGCGGCTTCCAGTATTTCTTTACCGGCCTCCAGCATGTCGAGCCGCATTTTTCGCTCGTTTTCTTTTAATTCACAATCAATGGTTAAAGTAGGTAATCCCCATTTATCTAAATCTTTTTTATTTAGGGTAACTTTATTTTCGCGGTAAGGCAGCATTTCGCCGAAAGCTCCCATGCCAAAAGACCAGTTGCCTGGTTCGGTAATGGCTTCCATTAAATCGGCGCCAATGCTGTATTCGGCTACATTGCGGGTCCAATTGCCCCGGCTGGCGGAGCCTTGGTAACCATAGCCCCGCAGAAAATCACTTTTTTCGCCGTTGATATTCCGGAACCGCGGCACGTAAATACCGGATGGATTGCGGCCATAAACGTATTTATCATCGAATCCTTCGGCTACTCCGTTAACATGAACACCTAAATGGTGATCCATTAAATTATAGCCCAATTGGTCGCTGCTGCTACCTAAGCCATCGGGCCAAACCTCTGTAGCCGAATTCATTAACACCCAGGTAGAGTTTAAGGTAGAGGCGCAAACAAAAACGACTTTTGATTTAAACTGGTAGGTTTGGTTCGTTTCGGCATCTATAATTTCTACTCCGGTCGCTTTCTTTTTATCCCGGTCATATAAAAGGCGGGTTACAATAGACAAAGGCCGTAAAGTTAAGCGGCCGGTTTTCATGGCAGCCGGCAGGGTAGAGGATTGGGTACTAAAGTAACCGCCATAGGGGCAGCCCAAAGCACATTTACTGCGGCTTAAGCAATTGCGGTCGCCTAAGGGCTGGGTTAAATTAGCGGTTCGGCCGCTAATCATGGTTCGTTTACCTTTAAAATAGGCGGTCATTTTAGTGGATATATCCTGCTCCACGCAGTTTAGTTTTATGGGCGGCATAAATTCACCGTCGGGTAATTGCGGTAAACCATCTTTATTACCGCTTATGCCCGCAAACTTTTCGACGTAGCTGTACCAGGGCGCCAGGTCTTTATAGCGAATGGGCCAATCAATAGCAATACCTTCTTTAGCGTTCCCTTCAAAATCCATTTCGCTGAACCGGTAACTTTGCCGGCCCCACATCAGCGATTTGCCACCGACATTATAACTCCGGTACCAGTTAAATGGCTTGGTTTGCGTATAAGGTGCACCCTCTACCTCGGTGGAAACACTAAACTTGCCCGGGGAATAAACCGATTTATCCTTGGCAGCAATGGCGGTCTCCATAATAGCTTGCTGCGGCTTATAGCCCCGGTACTTGTTATCCCAGGGAGTTCTGGTTGCGTTTACGTAATCTTTTACGTGCACTACATTGTGACCCCGTTCCAGCATTAAGACCTTTAAACCTTTTTCGGTCAGCTCCTTTGCTGCCCAGCCGCCGCTCACCCCGGAGCCTATTACAATTGCATCATACGTTAGTGTAGCCATGCGTATATTTTTAAACTGATTAAATATAACTGGTAAAAAATCGATTTTAGAAGAATGCTGGAGCAAGGGAAAAGTTAACCTGAAGTCAGGTTTAAGCAATTGGGTATCTTCCGCTTAGAAATATATTTATTTGCCTAAATATATTCTAACGATTCAGGCAAAAACTTTTTATGAACGACAGGAATTTTGCAAAATTTGAAAAAAGGCTACCTTAAGAGAAGGTAAGGAGGATTAAACTTTTGGCTTGTTCTATGGCAATCCGGAATGATTCTATTTATGCTCTTGTACCTGAATAGGATTAATTGAGCAGTAAGTCCGCCTTTAAAAATCAAAAACTTTATGCTTAACTTTCGGAGAAGGTTGTTACGAAATAATGTTGGCGAACGAACAAGAAACAGGAAATCAAGAGGAGAAAACGAGGCAAGCTACTGATTATGTGCTGGAAGGTACCCGTGTAGCCACCATCACTTATAAGGATATTGTAAATTACAGTACCCCCGAAGTACTTGCCACCATCGGTTCTTCGTACGAAGTTTATCCTACTTTTCTTTCTTTAAACCAAGGATCTTTTACTTTTTCGGGAAGAGGTATTACTATACCAGAAGTAAAAGTTGTTCAATTTCCGGATACTATATGGTTAACTTGTTCCTGTAGCGCTCCTAAAATTAATTTATGTGCCCACCAGGCCCAAGTGTTGCAAGCCTTAACCATTCGGCCCGAGCTAAGGGTTTTCTTTGATGAGCAACTGCGGCGCGAAAAAATAATTTCCACAGCCCGGGAGTATGGTCTGGCTGAAGCCGAAAACCTGGACGAGTATTTTAACCTGGAATACACGAATAAAAGCGTAACCGTAATACCGCGGATAAAAGAATTACTTCCTGTAAACGCCGAAACGCAGGCCTTTTTATCGACTGCCCTACTGCCGCCCACTAAAGTGCCAATACCCACCCAAGTAGCAGTTAAGGAAACATCGCGCCTAATTGTAGTTTTAACGGAGCATAGATATTATAAGCATTTATACCTCGAATTATACCAGGCGGCCCTTACCCAGGAAGGAAAAATTAAAAATCCCTTACAAGTAATTTCCCCCGCGGATTTAATTTGGCTCACGGAAAACCCCGAAGAAGTAAAATTTTATTCGGCCATAACCAAGTTTCAGCGTAATTACCACACCGACCCGGTTGAATCGGATCGGGAGGCCTTGAAAGCTCTGGTAAAAAACCCATTGCACCTTAGCTTTTACCTGCATCAGCCGAAGAAAAATGCGGTAGGAGTGGAGGGTACCTCCTTAGTACCCGTGCAGCTTCAAAATTTACCTTTAAACTTAGAGTTGGACGTAGAAGTAAAAGACAGTTTTTACCAGATTACCGGCGACCTTCGTTTGGCAGAACAAAAAATTAATTTATTAAAGCTCCTGGTTAAACACGAGTATTTTATTCAGATAAAAAATAATCTTTATTTAATTCAAAACCCGGATTTGCACCGGGTTATTCAATTTTTTAAAAAGCGCAATCACAAAATACTCATTCACGCATCTAAGTTTGCCGAGTTCCGGGAAACCATTCTGGCCAGCCTGGAAAGTAAAATCCAAATAAATTATTCGTATGTAAAACCCGCCACCGAAAAGCAAATAGTAGATTACGGTTTCTACGAAACCCAGGAGCCGCTCATTTACTTATCTGAATCGGAAGACTTTATTTTGATTACCCCAGTCATGCGCTACGGTCCCCTGGAAATACCTATTCATTCCAGAAAGCAGATTTATGCTACCGATGCCCGAGGCAATGCTTTTACCCTGGCGCGCAACGAAGAGGCCGAAAACAATTTAATGGCGGCTGTGCTGCAGGAGCACCCGTATTTTTACGAGCAATTGCACCTGGATTGCTTTTACCTGCACCGCACCCGCTTTCTGGAAGAAGGTTGGTTCTTGGATGCTTTTGATAACTGGCAGCAACAAGGCATTTCCATTTTGGGCTTTAAAGAATTAAAAAATAATAACCTAAACCCCTATAAAGCTAAAATATCTATTCTGGTTACGAGTGGCATAAACTGGTTCGATACTGCTCTGGACGTTCGGTTTGGGAAACAAAAAGTGCCTTTAAAGTACCTGCATCAATCTATCCGGAACAAAAACAAGTTCGTAAAACTCGATGATGGCAGCCAAGGTATTATTCCCGAAGAATGGCTTACTAGATTTACCGCGTATTTTGAGGCCGGCGAAGTGGTGAACGAACAAATACGAACGTCTAAAATTAATTTTTCCAGCATTACGGAGCTTTACGAAACCGAAGTATTAAGCCAGGAAGTACGAACGGAGCTTGCTTTTTACCGGGAACAACTAAGTTCTTTTGAAGCTATTCCGGACGTTGCCGTACCGGAAGGGTTACAGGCTACTTTGCGTGATTACCAGAAAGAAGGCTTAAACTGGCTCCATTTTCTGGATCAATTTAATTTCGGGGGTTGCCTTGCGGATGATATGGGCTTAGGAAAAACCATTCAGGTTTTGGCTTTTATTTTAACCCAGCGGGGAAAAACAGAACGCAATACCAACCTGGTGGTGGTACCCACTTCTTTGTTGTTTAACTGGCAGGAAGAAGTAGCTAAATTTGCACCTTCGTTAAAAACTTGCACCCTACACGGAGCGAACCGGATAAAAAACTTGGACGGCCTGGATGAATATGAAATAATACTTACTTCTTATGGTACCTTGCTGTCGGATATTCAGGTATTAAAAGAATACATTTTTAATTACATTATCCTCGACGAATCGCAGAATATTAAAAATCCGGAATCGCAGCGGTACCGGGCGGTGCGACTGTTGCAATCGCGCAATAAATTGGTGCTCACGGGTACGCCCATTGAAAACAATACTTTTGATTTATACGGTCAGCTTTCCTTTGCCTGCCCCGGTTTGTTGGGGAACAAGCGTTATTTCCGCGATCATTATTCTACTCCCATTGATAAATTTAAAAATAGCCGCCGGGCAGCCGAACTACAGCGTAAAGTAAGCCCTTTTATTTTAAGACGCACCAAGGAACAAGTAGCCCAGGAGCTACCCGATAAAACCGAAATAATAATTTACTGCCAGATGGGTTTGGAACAACGCCGGGTATACGAGGCAGCAGAGCGGGAAATCCGGGATTATATTTCGGCGCAGGACGAAGGGGAGATTAAGAAAAACAGCATGCACGTTTTACGCGGTCTCACCAAATTACGGCAGATTTGCAATTCCCCGGCTTTGCTCCCCGACGGCGATTATAATGTAACTGCGTCAGCCAAAACTGAAATTTTAATGGAGCAAATCGAGAGCAAAGCGCCTTATCATAAAATTCTCGTGTTTTCGCAGTTTGTGTCTATGCTGGAGTTAATTCAAAAAGAATTAGAAACCCGCCATATTCCGTATTCTTTGCTTACCGGCCAAACCAAAGATCGGGCAGGAGCAGTAAATTCTTTCCAGGACGAAGATTGTATTCGGGTATTTTTAATCAGTTTAAAAGCGGGCGGTACCGGCCTTAATTTAACCCGCGCCGATTACGTGTACCTCGTTGATCCTTGGTGGAATCCGGCGGTAGAAAACCAAGCCATTGACCGCACTTATCGCATCGGGCAAAAGAAAAATGTAGTAGCCGTTCGCCTAATTTGTCCGGACACGGTGGAAGAAAAAATTAAAAATTTACAGGAAACAAAGAAAGAGTTGGCGCAGGAAGTAATTAAAACAGAGAATTCGATTTTAAAATCTTTATCGAAGCAAGATTTGCTAGGTTTGTTTAGTTGAGGAGAACAGAGCTCATCAATACTTTTTTCTAAAGACAACAATTTACAGTAAAAACAAAAAAGCCTGCCGAACCGGCAGGCTTTAGGCCGCTAAAGCAGGAGACTAAGCTGCTTTAACGAGAGATGGCAACATCTTATTCTCACCCATTCCGATGCACCATCATATTTTTGATTTGTTAGTATTCTACTTCGTTAGCATTCCAGTTGGTCCAGCCGGCAGTCCAGTCGGTAGCACCAAAAGCACCCACATAATTAGCATTTTCGAAGAATGGATCTAAACTTGTAGTGGTACCACCTGTTAGCAGAACGGAACCGGCAGCAGGTAAAAAGTTAGGAGTTGCTTGGTTAAAAGCATTCGGTAAACTTAAAGTAGCATAATCGGCAATAATGCTGTTGTTGTTACCGGTAGCATTAAAGAAGGCAGCTAAATCAAAGGTACTAGCAGGTTTGTTAGGTGTAACGGTAGCATCTCCGGCAAATACAGCTAAAGATTTAGAACCGGAGCCCGCAATAATTACATTTTTAATTTTTAAGGAACCAGAAGTAGCATTAGCTTCCGTGGTAGAGCTATTTCCACTTTGGTCATCCAATAGGAGACCAGTAGGCCATCCAGCAACTAAAGTATTATAAACTGAAATGCTGCTGTTCCGCCGAATGTGCATGCCCCGTTTAAAATTAGAGTTATAGTCAGTAGCAGCAGCTTCCGGATTAGCTTTGGGACCAAACAAGGAAACATTGGAGAACATAGCCGAAGTTTTAGGAGTAGCGGCAGAACCTTGCGCATCGTTATCGGACTCAAAACCATTTGAACCCGATACGTCTGCTACGGCTGGATCGCTCATTCCTACCAGGAACTGCAATTTGCCCGAAAAGCCATTGTCGGTATCAAACATATCATCTACGGTTTTGTAAGCCACTAAATGCTTGGCATTAACGGTACCACCAAACCACTCGAAAGAGTCATCGCCACTGTGTGAAATTTGAATATAGTCTAGAGTTGTGCCGGAGCCAACACCACCCATAGTTAAGCCATTAATTTCATTATCCGGCTGAAAAGCAATACCGCCAAATTCAATTCGTACGTATTTGAGGCTACCAGAATTATCAGCAGCATTAGTGCCACCGTATTCCCGATCTACACCACCTTCAATTTTACCAGTACCATTTGGTAAGTTTATGGGGGCATTTCCTAATAAAATAATACCTCCCCAATCGCCGGACTTACGGCTACCTTTGGCTTGTGCAGACGTAAAAACAATAGGTTTAGAAGCTGTACCTTCGGCCATGATTTTGCCGCCGCGTTCAATAATTAAAGTTGCTTTAGAAGTTTTATCGCCTTTAATAATGGTACCAGGTTCAATGGTTAAAGTAGCACCGCTCTGTACATACACGAAGCCTTTTAAAAGATATTTTTTAGTGGCAGAGAAAGTATAATTTTGATCAGTTGCTCCTTCTATCTCCGTCATGCCATTTGCCTCGGTAACCTTAAATTCTGTTTTAGGTGTTACTACAGGGTCTGTATTATCGTTGTCGTCGCAAGCAAAAGAAGCCACGGCTAGCAGGATAAGAAAAGCCCAGTTTTGTAATTTTTTCATAATGTTTTTAAATTAAATTTTAGTTAGGTGAGAGTTGGTGGTTTTTCTAAGAATTCGAATTTTAAAGCTTATACGAGATGCCAAACGTTGTATATTGGCCACGACGGTATTCGTAAATAGACTCGTCGATTTTATTAATTTTAGCATTACTATCTGAATCTTGAGTTAGTCGGAATTTCTGATTAAATAAATCCTGAATACCAGCTTTTATTTCAAAGCGCTCGCCAATACCTTTTGTCAAAGTCAGGTCCAGAACATTGCGGGGCATTTCGTATACCGTAGGATTTTGGGAATTACCTACGATAAAGATGCGCTTACCTACTACGTTGTACAATAAGTTTACCTGCCATTTACGATCATCGTCTTGGTAATATATTCCTGAGTTAATGATATAAGGTGACTGGCCCATCATAGCTCGTTTCTTATCCTGAATAGTGGCTAAATTGCCTAGGTTTACCTGGCTCTTAATTAAGGTAGCATTTAAAACCAGAGAGATATTTTGTAAGAATTTAGACTCTGATAGGTCGAGCAACGATTTACGAATTTCGGTTTCTATACCGTAACTGGTGGAAAAATCGGCGTTGCCAAAAGTGTAAGAATTAGCGGCATTCGTATTCTCGAAAGTATTTTCGATTGGTTTCTGAAAATACTTATAAAAAGCACCAAACGATATGATTTCTGTTGGATTGGTATATAATTCGTATCGGATATCAGTATTATAAATAGTAGGAGTTTTTAAGTTCGGATTACCTGTAATCTCGAAGTTGGTGTTAAAATCGTAATAGGTAAATGGTGCCAGTTCCCGGAATTCAGGACGGTTTACGCTTAGGCTAGAACTCCAGCGAAGGAGCGATTTCGAAGTAAGATTATAAGTCAGGTTAAAAGAGGGAAGTACCCGGGTAATAGGATTGTTTACTTCTACCGGAGCTCCCCCTAAACGACGACTGTGTAATTTCTGTCGGTTGTATTCGGCCCGCACCCCACCGGATACATTAAATTTAATGCCAAGTGGGATATTAATACCCGTATAACCAGCTAACAATAAGTTAGATGCGGTATAATGATCGCTAGGGCCCGTGCCTTCATTTAAAATTAGGTTCCCATTATCAATGTTCTGCTGCGCGAATATCTGATCTAATGGTTCGTAAACTAAACCAATATTGTAGTTTGAACCGGGAGCGTACGACATGTAGCGGGCACTAAAATCGCGTTTTTTGTTTTCAGTGTAGAAACCTATCCGTAGTTTTGGAGCCCTTTCGATTTCACCGGAAGTAGAATCAGGCTGACCGAATAAGTGTTCAAACTGGCCGCTGGCCATAACAATGTTCTCGTTAAGCTTAGAGTAAAAGCGGCTGGCATCGCGTAAGCTAGGTACAGTGGGAATTAACACCGCAAAAGCTTCATTAGATCCGGCCTCGCGCTGCGTGCGTACTCTACGGTAATCGGGCTCATTCCGGTTAGTGTAAGAATAACCAGTTGTCCAGGTAAAGGTATTTTTTAAATTTGGCAGGGTATGTGTGCCTTGTAATTGGCCAGAATAAATGGTGCGGCTTTCGTAGCGCAAGGCGTAGTTCCGTTGCTCCTGTACCCCGTTGGTTTGGTCGGTTCCTTGACGTTCGGTTACCTGGCTACTGCCTAACTGATTAAATAAATTGCGGAATTCCAGTTTATGACGATTGTTGAACCGAACTCCCCAGTTATGAATAACACCTAACCGCACATTAGCATTCGATTGCTGATCATGAAAATTATAGGCTATCGAACTATTCTTAGTATCCGGATTATATTCCAGGAAATCGGTGCGTAGTGCATTATAAGATTGACGCGTGTTAGAGTAAGACAGGGAAGTAAGATTACTAATTTTTACATCGCCAATATCCATCCGGCGGGTTAGCCCCAGCGACATTCTCAAATCAGGGGCCGCCGTTTTATTTGTCGGCAACCAGGTGTTAGGTAAAGCGCGGGCAGCTGTGGCTACAGTGGTATTATTGGCTTCGTTAAGATTTTTCGGAAAAGAACCAGGTAGTGTCCGGGAGCCGTCATCGAAACCTAAAAAGTCGGTTTTGCCGCCACTGTAGGTAGCAAAATTATTAAAAGTAGTATTGTTACGGTAAGACCCGGAAATGTTTAAAGTAGTACTGTTTTGGTCCGCAAAGTTCTTGGTGTAGACTTTTATAACGCCACCGCCAAATTCTCCGGGCAGTTCCGGTGAACCACCTTTGTAAATCATTATCCGGTCGATAACACTGGTCGGCAGAATATCAAATGAAAACGCTTTCGTATCCGATTCGGTGCTTGGAGTCAAGGCATCGTTGAGCATAACCGTGTTGTAGCGCTCACTTAAACCCCGTACGTAAATGTAGCGATCGTTCATGACCGTTACTCCCGGAATCCGTTTTACCGTCTCGGCCGCATCGCGATCCAGCGATTTGGTTATTTGTTCGCCGGAAACCCCGCTTACTACTACTTCACTTTGTTTTAATTCTTTAATTAACGTTATATCGGTGTTGGTTTGCTTCGTACCCGTAATAGTAACCCCACCTAATTGCGTAGTAGCTTCTTCAATGGCTATGTCTAAAGTGGTAGTTTTACCAGCCGTAATTTGAACACTCTCAAAATTTTGCGGCTTGTACGAAACGTAAGAAGCGGTGATTTTATACACCCCCGGATCAATCTGAATAGAATAGTTACCCTCCAGGTCGGTAGTGGAGCCTTTGTTAGAACCGGTAATAAAAACTACAGCTCCGATAATAGGTTCGCCGGTTTTTTTGTCTTTTACTTTGCCGGCTAAAGTACCCTGTTGAGCAAATGCAAAGATGCTGGTACTCAGCAAAGTGAGTAATAATAGAATTTTCTTCATAAACTTGAATGGGATAGATGGTGCGTATTAGTCTCGGCCGCAAAAGTACCTCACCTAGTTTATTCTAAAATTACCGGGATGTTATGTTATTGTTATGTTCAGGGTTGATTTGTTATGCAATTGTTAAAAGAATATATACTGGTTTATTAATAAATATATGCTAATTGAATAATTAAAAAACATAGTTCTATGCTCTTTTTGCTCGATAAGGTGCATGATTAGGTAATATTCCTCATTTTATTATCATTCCAGATTTTTCTATTGTAAATTTGCCCGAAACGTATAACGTGTTTAAAGAAGTAACTTACCTGGTACAAAAAGATTTTTTGCTGGAATGGCGGCAGAAATATGCCTTTAATGGGATGTTATTGTACGTGGGCAGTACCGTTTTTGTGTGCTATCTAAGCTTCCGGTTGCGTTTTGCTAATTTAGAAGTGCCCGTTTGGAATGCTCTGTTCTGGATAATTTTATTGTTTACCTCGGTAAACGCGATTGCAAAAAGCTTTATTCAGGAGAGTCGGGGCCGGTTGCTGTATTACTATGCGTTGGTAAGCCCCCAAGGTATTATTCTGGCCAAAATTGTATACAATACGATATTAATGCTGGTGCTGGCCTTAATTTGTTATTTGTTTTACGCCGGGGTATTAGGTAACCCGGTGCAGGATAATTTGCTGTTTATAGGTACTATAGTAATAGGAGCATTAGGTTTTTCTACGTCCCTGACCATGATTTCCAGCATTGCGGCTAAAGCGGCTAATAGTAGTACCTTAATGGCGGTACTAAGCTTCCCGGTAATTATCCCAATGCTGCTGATGCTCATGAAATTATCGAAAAATGCCATTGATGGTTTGGATCGTTCCGTTAGTTCGGATGAATTACTAACCCTACTGGCTATAAACCTGATTGTAGTGAGTGTCTCTTACATTCTGTTTCCGTATTTATGGCGCAGTTAAGTTTTAATAATGAATTTTTAATGCGTAATGCTAATTTTAGTAGGGAGAGAGGTAGCTAAAAGAAGAAAAATTTTGTGGGCAGATTTATAAAAATATTCACCTAAAATTAAATAAAATGGTGGAAGTGTTTGTTACATTATAAAGCGCAGAAGCTATAATTTACTACTATGAAACTAACCTGGTGGAAAATTTTAACGGTACTATTACTGTTTTACACAGTAGTTGCCGGCTTATTATATAAGGTGCCGCACCTGGCTATCCTTAACGAGACTATCCGTAACATCTATTTCCATGTGCCCATGTGGTTCGGGATGATCATTATTCTAACTATCTCGGTCGTGTATTCTATTAAGTACCTCCGAATGCCTTCGGTGCGGAACGATACCATTGCCGAATCAGCGGCCAAAGTGGGCGTTTTATTTGGGGTGTTGGGCATTATTACCGGTATGGAATGGGCCCGTTTTACCTGGGGAGAGTATTGGAGCAACGATCCCAAACAAAATGCCTCCGCTATTGGTCTACTTATTTACTTTGCTTACCTAGTCTTGCGTAGTTCGTTTGCCGAGCAGCAGCAACGGGCCCGCATCAGCGCCGTGTATAATATTTTTGCTTTTGCCGCTCTTATTCCTTTGCTGTTTATTTTGCCCCGTTTAACCGATTCGCTGCATCCGGGCAACGGGGGAAATCCTGGTTTTAGCTCCTACGATTTAGATAATAACATGCGAATGGTCTTCTATCCGGCGGTTATTGCCTGGACCATGCTGGGCGTTTGGATGGTAAACGTAAAAACCCGACTCGAACTTCTTCAACATAAATTCCATGAACAACATGCTTAAGTATTTATTTATAGTATTTCTGTGGTTAGCTGCTGCACCCGTTGTTACGCTGGCGCAAACCGCCGAAAATGCCACTACCGTACAGGCTACCACCGAAACGGGTAACTCGGACGTGGAAATGGCAGATACGTTGCGCCGGGATGGCAAAATTTACGTGGTGGTAGCGGTAATTGCTACAGTTTTAGCGGGTCTTATTATTTACTTAATCCGCTTAGATCGTAAGGTGGCCCGACTGGAACAACAGTACAGAAGCTGATATAAATCAGGTTTTTACTGGAATTATTATACTGATTTCGTGTTTACATTAAGAGAGTAGCTTTCTCCAATTCTAAAACAAACAAATGAAAAGATCGCATATTATTGGTATTGGTATTATTGCCTTGGCTATCGGAATTATTATTTCTTCGGCCGGCGATGCCAGTATGTACGTTTCGTTTAAAGAGGCTCGCGAATTAGCTTCTGAAGGCAAAACCAGCAAAGTGCATGTGGTAGGTCGCTTGAAGAAAGATGCCCAAGGGCATATTGTGGGGATGGAGTACAACCCGGTTTTGGATCCAAATTATTTCTCGTTTGTGTTAGTGGATACGCTGCGCAATGAACAACGAGTCGTGTATTTTCAACCGAAACCCCAGGATTTCGAGCGCTCGGAGCAGGTAGTAATTATGGGGAATATGCAGAAAGATTCTTTTGTAGCCGACAAAATACTGCTCAAATGCCCGTCGAAATACGTCGAAAAAGAAATTAAACAAACGGCAAGCCTTTAGGTTAGTTAAGAGTTAAAAGTTATAAGTTAAGAGTTGTTTATCTTGTAATTTTAATACTCTTTAACCTCTTTCAACAATTAAAATATTGTCGATCATAATTTAAATAAATGCAAAGAAAGGTTATGGTTTAATCAACTCATAACTCTCAACTCATAACTCTTAACTTTTAAAAAGCAGTGATAAATACGTTCATTGGTGATCTGGGGCACGCGAGTGTGATTGTGGCTTTTGTAGCGGCTATAGTGGCGGCGCTGGCTTATTTTATGGCGGCAAAAGGCAAACCGCTCGGCGACACCGATCTAAATTGGCGCAACTTGGGGCGGGGCGCTTTTTACGTGCATACTATTGCGGTATTGAGCATTATTTTCAGTTTGTTTAATATTATTTATAACCACCGCTACGAATATTATTACGCCTGGAGTCACTCTTCTAATTACTTACCTACCCACTTTATGATTTCCTGCTTTTGGGAAGGACAAGAGGGGAGCTTTTTGCTGTGGATTTTCTGGCATACCCTGCTGGGTTTAACCATTATCTGGTTTAATAAAAAGTGGGAAGCGCCTACTATGGCCGTTTTTGCTTTTGTGCAGTTATTCCTCACTTCCATGATTCTGGGGGTAGTAATTGGTGATTTAAAAATAGGTTCCTCACCGTTTATTCTGCTGCGCGATTTTATGACCGATGCGCCGGTATTTAAACTGAACCCGAACTTTATTCCGAAAGATGGTACCGGCCTGAACCCATTATTGCAGAATTATTGGATGGTCATTCACCCGCCCACCTTGTTCCTGGGCTTTGCTATTACTTTGGTACCTTTTGCCTTTGCTATTGCCGGCCTTTGGAAGCGCGAATACATTGCTTGGATAAAACCAGCTCTGCCCTGGAATTTATTTGGTGGTTTAGTTTTAGGCGTGGGTATTATGATGGGCGCTTACTGGGCCTACGAAACTTTGAACTTTGGCGGTTACTGGAACTGGGACCCGGTAGAAAATGCCGTGTATATTCCGTGGTTAGTATTAATTGCGGGTCTGCATACTATGGTTATTTACAAGCGCAGTAAGCACGCTTTACGTACCACGTTTGTTTTAATAGTTACTACCTTCTTACTTGTTTTATACGCTACTTTCTTAACCCGTAGCGGTATTTTAGGTAATGCTTCTGTTCATTCCTTTACCGATTTAGGTTTATCCGGACAGTTATTTGCTTATCTGGCGGCTTTTGTAGTATTAGCCATTGTTTTGTTAGTTCGTCACTGGTCGGCTATTCCGGCTACCGAAAAAGAATTAACTACTTACAACAGCGAATTTTGGGTATTTATTGGCGTTGCCGTTTTGTGTTTGGGAGCTTTCCAGGTACTAGTAACTACTTCTATACCAGTTTACAACTCTTTCCTAGGTTTTATCGGCATTAAATCCAATATGGCTTTACCGGCCGACCAAATTGCCCACTACACTAAGTTTCAGTTATGGATGGGGGTGAGTATTGCGGTATTATCCGGATTGGCGCAGTTGCTTTGGTGGCAAAAGAACGATAAATCTAAAGTAATGAATGCTTTAGCCGTACCACTTATCTTAACCTTTCTCTTTGTGAGTCTGGTGTATATGCTGGGTAAAATAGAGCTCATTCCTAAAATAAATTCTGTTTCTTATTTTGTGCTGCTATTTGTATCGGTTTTTGCCATTTTCGCGAATCTAAGCATGGTGCTTACTCTGGTGCGGCGGAAAGTAAATTTATCGGGCGGAGGCATTGCCCACATTGGTATCGCGCTAATGTTATTTGGTATTTTATTCTCGTCGGGGTACTCCAACATTATATCGAAGAATACCTCGGGTTTATTATATTCCCGCGATTTTCCGGAAGATATAAACCGCGATAACGTGTTATTATTCCGGAACGAAAAAGTTCAGATGGGCCCTTACGATGTAGCTTACCGCGGAAGATATTTTGAAGTGAAGGACTTTCCGGAATACGTAAACAAGCAATTATTATTTCAATTACCGGATGAACACCAGGCTTTAGTGCGAGCAGATATTAAGTACCAAGACAAAGTGTACTTTAAAACCGGCGATACCGTTAATATTTACCCGGAAAATACCTATTATCAGGTTGAGTTTAAGAACCGGGAAACCGGCAAGGCTTTTACGCTTTATCCTCGGGCCCAAGTAAACCCCGAAATGGGTTTTATTGCTTCTCCGGCTATAAAAATGTTTTCGAATAAAGATATATACACTCACGTTCGCGTAGCCGCCGACGATAAAGAAAAGCAATGGAGTGAGTTAAAGGAACAGGATTTGGCAATTGGCGATACTTTGTTTTTAAACGATTACTTCGCGGTACTAAAAGCAATTGAGCCCACCCGCGACGTAAAAGGCATTGAACTGGGAGCGAACGACGTAGCCGTACAAGCTGATTTTATTATTTCCGGCGAAGACAAAGATTATCACGCGCATCCGGTTTTTGTCATTAAAGATAATCTGGTAGGCCGAATTCCGGACGAAATAGAAGACTTAGGCTTGCGGTTAACCTTCCTGAACATCGATACTAAGAATAATAAATTTAAAGTAGGCGTAAACACCACGCAAAAGGATTACGTTATTCTGGCAGCTATTGAAAAACCATTTATCAATATTCTCTGGATAGGTACTATTATTATGTCTATTGGAATGGGAATGGCTATTTTTAAACGCTACAAGGAAACCAAAACGGTAACTAACCCCGACGCGGGTAGTTCTAAGAAACGAGCCGTGCGAAATAAACAAATGGCTTAGTAGTATTAAACACATTTTGAATTTTTCAAAAAAGCGGAGACTTCTCCGCTTTTTTGTTTTATGTAGTTTAAATTTGTTCTATTATGACTTCTTCCCTTTCTATTGCATTAGTTGGCTCCGGTAACGTGGCCTGGCATCTTGGGCATGCTTTTGAGCAAGCTGGTCACCGGATTGTTTCTGTTTATAGCCGTTCCCTGATAAAGGCTGAATTTTTAGCGGAGTCTCTGCTGCAGGCGCATCCTACCCATCAATTAGATTTTAGCCTGGTAAAGGCTGATGTTTTTATTCTGGCTTTAAAAGATGATGCAGTAGAAGAAGTGTTGCAGCGGGCGGTTTTTCCGGTTAATAGTTTAGTAGTACACACGTCGGGTAGTTTGCCTATTACTATATTCACCAATCAATCTAAAATAAGGGGTGGAGTTTTTTATCCTGTTCAAACTTTTAGTAAAGAAGTAGCTATTAACCTAAAGCAAACCCCGATTGGGGTGGAGGCCAGCAATTCCGCTGATTTAAGTTTATTGAAAAACCTAGCCGAAAGTATTAGCGAGCAGGTAATAGAACTGCCTACGGAAGCCCGCCAAATAATTCATTTAGCAGCTGTTTTTGCCTGTAATTTTACCAATCATTTGCTGGGAATTAGCCAGGAAATTTTAGAGAAGTATCAAATTGATTTTTCAGTATTGCAGCCGTTAATAACGGAAACTCTTCAGAAAGCTTTTACGCATTCCCCTTTCCAGGTACAGACCGGACCCGCCGTACGGTTCGATCAAAATATTTTAATTCAGCATCAGCAATTATTACAGCATTATCCTAATTACTTGGCTATTTATAATACACTAACGGAAAGTATTCAACAGAAAGCACAGGAACTTGCGGCATTAAACCAGCTCTATACTCAAGAATAAATCCTGATTGTTAAAATTCCAGATAATATAAATGCATAATTGCTTCTTTTCTGGGATAAGATTTCCGAACCAAAAGTTAAGCGTTGGAGTAGTTTACTGGTTTATCTTCTACAAATACAACCTGTGCTATTTCCCGGCTATCATTAATAATTTAACAAATTTATAATAAAAAAGGATCTATGGTCTGTGGACTATGGACTAGCAATCTCTATGAACAAACCAGATTTCTCTCAGATAAGGGCCTTTATTTTTGATGTAGATGGGGTATTAACCGATGGCTCGCTGTTTTGCCTGGCGAGTGGGGAACAGGTACGCGCTTTTAACATTAAAGATGGATATGCTATCCGGCACGCTATTAAAAAAGGCTATGCAGTGGCTATTATTTCCGGCCGGAAGGAGGAGGGTGTCTACAAGCGTTTGCGCTCCCTGGATGTGGAGCACATTTACTTAGGGGTAGAAGATAAAGTAGAAATATTTAAGGCTTTTTTGCAGGAAAAAAATCTGCAAGCTGAACATATTGTTTACATGGGCGATGATGTTCCGGATCTGGGAGTAATGCAACTATGCGGAGTAGCCGCTTGCCCCGCCGACGCCGCTATAGACATAAGAACTAGGTGCCACTATGTGTCTGATGTACCGGGTGGTAAGGGCGCTGTGCGTGATTTAATAGAAACTGTCTTAAAGACACATAGTAAATGGTGAATTATTAAAAATATTAGAATAATTATTTATTTAACAGGTTGAAAACTTGTGATTGTGTAAAATACTTTTATCTTTACGGAATCATTTAATTCAAATTCTTTAAATTTTTATGAAAACAGGAACAGTAAAATTCTTTAATGAATCCAAAGGTTACGGGTTTATTACTGATGATCTAAGCAAAGAAGACTTCTTTGTCCATGTCACCGGATTAAGCGGTGGTCAGATTCAACAGAATGACAAAGTTGAGTTTGACACGCAGGAGGGCAAAAAAGGCGTAAATGCTGTAAACGTGAAAAAGGTATAACAAGATATTTAGGTATCCTGGAAGTTTTTAAAAGCCTCTTTTGCTAAGAGGCTTTTTTTATGTGCTCCTGTTTTGCGTACTTTGCATATAGCTTTATTATTTGGGAAACCGGTTGTAGCGCGTGAAAACTATTCTTAGACTTATCCGGTTTACTAATTTATTACTTATGGCTTTTTGCCAACTCCTGGTGCGAGCCTGTTTGCTTTTACCCCATCAACCCTGGTCGAGGGTATTATTTGATTCTCGTTTTTTGCTCCTCGTATTTTCTACCTTTTGTGTGGCCGCTGCGGGCTACATTATCAACGATTACTACGATATTAAAATTGATGCGATCAATAAGCCGAAACGGGTAGTGGTTGGCAAATTTGTAAACCGACGCCAGGCCATGCTTGCGCATTTGGTTCTGTCAGGAATAGGGATTTTGGTCGGTTTTAGCTTAAGTTGGCTGGTTGGTTTTATTCATGTTGGGGCTGCCTTGTTATTATGGGGTTATTCGGCCCGGTTAAAACAAACTTTTTTAATTGGCAATATTACTATCGCGTTGCTGTCGGCTACGATGGTACTAGTGGTAGCAGTTTTTGATAAGGTAGATAACAAAGCCATTTGGGCTTATGCGGCCTTCGTATTTCTCATATCTATCGTCCGGGAAATCATTAAAGATATGGAAGACGTAAAAGGCGATGCCAGTTTTGATTGCCGTACGTTGCCTATAGTGGCAGGTATCGCCGGGGCGAAATGGTTTCTCTACTTTTTTGTTACAGCCTTTGCTCTTACTTTACTGGCCGGTGTTATTTACCGGATAGACGAAGTTTTTTTCACGGCTTATATCTTGTTGCTGGTAATACTACCCATGGGCTTTTTAACTTATAAAATTTACCGGGCCGACCGGAAAAAGGATTTTACCCGCCTGAGCCGCCAGGTAAAATGGATTATGTTGGCCGGTATGCTTTCTATGTTGTTATTTCGGTATGCGTAATAGTCCATAGTTTTATTGTTAAATTGTTGGATAGGTGAATTGCTTTTAGTCCATGGTCCATAGTCGACAGTTCACAGATTTAATAATTTAATGAATGATTATTTAAGATGTAATACCGTACAACGATCAGGCATAACTTAGAACCCAATGACTTAGAACCTGCAACTAAAAATAACCTTTCAACTTTCTAACTTTTCAACTTGGTTAACCTTTAATAGCATGGTCAGTAGGTAAATCAAGGCCAGACCAAGCTTTTTTAGCCGTCCAATCCTCCGCGGGAGCCGACCAGAATTCGTTTGTCGCGGGTAGTCCTAAAGGTAACATACCCGTGGTGCACAAATACAAACTACCCGTAGAAATATACGTTTCGCCAATACTAGGCTGGTGGCCAGAGAAGCCAATTTGCAGCCAGCCATTTTTATCGAAAGTATTTGGTGCCGAAATCGTTTTTTTAATAACTGCGGTAAGCCCACTGCGTACCTGACTTGGTTTTATTTCCTCGCTTAGTTTTTCCATTAAAGCTATCTGGGCTAAAGCTTGAAAAGCGCCGAACCGGTAAGCCAGCGAGCGGCCAACGGGCGGAAAAGTACCTTCCGGGGAAATTAATCTTTCCTGGATGGCAGCATAACGCTGAGCTCGGTGCACAATTGTCTGGTAAAGTTCTTCGTATTGTTTATCCTGTTCAGAAAGCGTTTTAGTAATATCCACTAACATGGGGTGAATAACGTAGCTGTTGTAGTAGTCGAAATGAAACTCAGGTCCATCTCCGTACACACCATCCCCCTTATACCAGTTCTGGTGTTCTTTAAGCGCATAATCTACCCGCATCGCATCCCATTGCTCGCCCAAACGAAGAAGGGCAATTTCAATCATAGCGCTAAACAATAGCCAATTGCTATAATAAGGCTTTATAATCCGGCTCGATTGCAAGGCTTTAATCAGGTTTGCTCGGGTTTCAGGGACTATTTTATCCAGTATTTGTTTAGGTGCCCGAATGAGAGCATGGCTCAAAAAGGCAGCATCTACTACGGGCTGGGCGCCTTGGTTAAAGTTCAGGAAATCCGGTGATTGAGGGTTCACCCCCATTGCCAGCGACTGATGTATTAAGTCAAGGTATTTCTGTCGCAATCTTCCTTCCGGGGAATCATCAGGTCCTAGTTCCAGCCAGGGAGCCATACCGGCCATTAGGCGGCCAAAGGCTTCCAGGTACGTGAATTTAGGGCGATCTTTTTCCTGTCCTTTGGCTGCCTCAACCGGCATAGCCGCTTTTAACTTTCCCTGACTAAGATTAGTAAGCACGGGATCGGCAATTTTAGTAAGGGTTTGCACCCAATATTCTCGGTCGCTGAGGCGCGGTTTGGTAATTAAAGGAGCAGCGGTGCCAGGTAAAACCGAAGTGCCAACACTTACTAATAAAGAGTTCTTTAAAAAATCGCGCCGAAACATATTCTCGCCTTACATTTAAAAAACATCAAATATAAAAATTACTCTTGGTACAGAGTCGTTCCAGGGAAAAACTTACTCTAAATATTTCTTCTGAAATTAATGCATTTATAACTGAAAACTATTAGGGGTCAGCAAACGGATTTCCCTAGGTTTATAGCAATCGTGTTTAACTTGTTTTAGATTTAACGGGTATTGAAGATACACTGGTAGCTTATAGTTACAACGACCAAGTTATTAAATTTGTCACTGTATTCTTAACTCGCTAAATAATCACCTATATTTGCGGCGTTAAAACTACTTCGGTTTGGCTGATACTAAAAAGCATATTGTTCTTTTCGCCTCCGGATCTGGCAGTAATGCGCAACAGATAATGGCGTATTTTCAAGAGCACCCGCAAATAAAAGTGGTCGCTCTTTTCTCGAATAAACCCGACGCCTATGCATTAAAAAGAGCCGAAGCATTTCAGGTGCCTGCTTTTTCTTTTACCCGGGAAGAATATAAAAATGGCATCCTGCTCCAACAGGTAGAATCGTTTAATCCCGATTTACTCGTATTGGCCGGCTTTCTGTGGTTGGTACCTCTTGATTTCCTGCAGGCTTTTCCTAACAAAATAATTAACATTCATCCGGCTTTGCTACCCAAATTTGGGGGCAAAGGAATGCATGGTTTGCACGTGCATCAGGCAGTTCTGGAAGCCGGCGAAAAAGAGTCGGGTATTACCATTCATTACGTTAATGAGCATTACGACCAAGGCACGAGTATTTACCAGCATACTTGCCCGGTAAACCCTACCGATACTCCCGAACAATTGGCCGCCCGGGTACTCGAGCTCGAACACGCCCATTTACCCCGAATAATTGAAGAGGTGTTGCTTAATCGTAGTCGATAGTCCACGGACCATAGGCGATGGACTATAGATTATTGTTAGATTTTTGGATGGATATAAGAAAACGTACCACTTACACGTAAAATCAAAATGACTTACAACTCGTAACTTTTAAACTTTACAACCTTCTAACCTAAACCAACTTGCAACCTGCAACTTGCAACCTTATAAAAATGAAAAAAATAAAATCAGCTTTAATTTCGGTTTATTATAAAGATAAGCTGGAGCCAATCGTAGAATTGCTTAATAAATATAATGTGCAGATCTATTCTACGGGTGGTACCCAAACTTTTCTGGAAGAACAGGGCGCCCAAGTAACGGCAGTAGAAGATTTAACCCAATACCCGGCAATTTTTGGCGGACGCGTAAAGACCTTACACCCAAAGGTTTTTGGGGGAATTCTGCACCGCCGTGACCACGATACCGATTTAGTTGAAACCAAACGTTACGAAATTCCGGCTATTGATTTAGTAATTGTGGATTTATATCCTTTTGAAGAAACCGTAGCTTCCGGAGCATCGGAAGAAGATACTATAGAAAAGATTGACATTGGTGGTATTTCCTTAATTCGGGCAGCGGCAAAAAACTTTAAAGATGTGCTGGTAGTTTCGTCGCGGGAACAGTATACGGAAATAGCGGACTTATTAACGGCCAAAGAAGGTGCTACCGATCTGGAAGATCGCAAGCGGTTTGCTGCCAAAGCTTTTGATATTTCTTCGCATTACGATACCCATATTTTTAATTATTTAAATGCCGGAGAAACTCCAGTATTCAAGGCGAGTCTGCGCCAGCGTACTCCTCTCCGTTACGGCGAAAACCCCCATCAGCAAGGAGCTTTTTACGGCGACTTAACGGCGCTTTTTGATCAATTACACGGCAAGCAACTATCTTATAATAACCTGGTAGATGTGGATGCCGCCGTAAATTTAATAGACGAATTTACCGACGAACCAACGGTAGCCATTATGAAGCATACCAATGCCTGCGGAGTAGCGGTAGCCTCCACGCTAGAGTTGGCTTACCTCAATGCCTTAGCCTGCGATCCGGTTTCGGCATTTGGGGGCGTTATTGTGGCTAACCGTCCGGTAGATAAAGCAACCGCCGAAGAACTGCACAAATTATTTTTCGAAGTGCTGATTGCGCCGGAATTTGAGGCAGAAGCTTTGCAAGTTTTACAAGCCAAAAAGAACCGGATTTTATTGCGTCGTAAAAATATAGCTCTGCCCGAAAAGCAATTTAAAACTTTATTGAATGGAGTAATTGAGCAAGACAAAGATTTAAAAACCGAAACCGAAGCCGATTTCAGAGTAGTAACCAAGCGAGTTACCACCTCCGAAGAAAACCAGGCCTTGGTATTTGCTGCTAAAGTGTGTAAACATACTAAATCCAATACCATTGTGCTGACCCGGGCTAATCAATTATTGGCCAGTGGGGTAGGGCAAACTTCCCGGGTAGATGCCCTCCAACAAGCCATTGAAAAAGCGGAGAGTTTTGGTTTTAGTTTGAAAGGTGCGGTAATGGCGTCTGACGCATTCTTCCCATTTCCGGATTGCGTAGAGATTGCTTCCAAGGTCGGCATTGAAGCCGTGGTGCAGCCTGGCGGTTCGGTAAAAGACCAGGATTCCATTGATTTTTGCGACTCACATAACATGGCGATGGTATTTACCGGTATTCGCCATTTTCTGCATTAATTAAACTAAAAAGAAAGATTTACATTATTCACGGCAACTGGCTCCTGAAGCTGGTTGCCGTTTTTTGTGGCGAATAGTTGAATAATCCGGAGGAATGCTTCTAGGTAAATTACTATTATATATTTTTTGTAATATATGGCTTTATCTGTATTCGTTTTAAGTCACAAGTAGCTAATTAATCTTGAATTTTGGGCTCAAGCAGGTTAAATTTGAATTAAATTAGTGGTAAATAAAACTGTTTACCAGTATTGATTAAAAATTGTTTAATTTCGCAGCCAATAGCGCTGGATAAAGCCAACGCATTAAATTTTTTAACTGCTGCTACTACATGTAGCGGATGAAAGCATGGGATTATTCAATTTTTTAACTAGTGATATAGCCATTGATCTGGGTACAGCCAATACCCTCATCATCCATAACGATAAGATTGTAATTGATGAGCCTTCTATTATTGCCATCGATAGAACTACCAATAAAGTATTAGCGGTAGGGCGCAGTGCCATGCAAATGCACGAAAAAACCCACGACAACATTAAAACAATTCGTCCTTTAAAAGACGGGGTAATTGCCGATTTTCATGCTGCCGAAGAAATGATTCGGGGTTTAATAAAAATGATTGATACCGGTAACCGTTTGTTTCAGCCCTCGCACCGCATGGTAATCTGTATTCCGTCGGGTATTACCGAAGTGGAAAAACGAGCGGTGCGCGACTCGGCCGAACATGCCGGAGCAAAAGAAGTGTGGATGATTCAGGAACCCATGGCAGCTGCCATCGGAATTGGCATTGACGTAGAACAGCCAATTGGCACCATGATCGTGGATATTGGCGGTGGTACTACCGAAATTGCCGTAATTGCATTATCTGGTATAGTGTGCGACCAGTCTATCCGGGTAGCCGGCGATGTATTTAATAAAGATATTCTCGATCACATGCGCCGCCAGCATAACTTGCTGATTGGGGAACGCTCCGCCGAGAAAATTAAAATAGAAGTAGGTGCTGCACTTACTGATTTAGAAACGCCCCCCGCTGACTACGAAATCCGGGGCCGCGATTTAATGACGGGCATTCCAAAAGTAATAAAAGTTACGTACACCGAAATTGCCATTGCGCTGGATAAATCCGTTTCTAAAATTGAAGAGGCCGTTTTAAAAGCTTTGGAAATAGCGCCGCCGGAACTATCCGCCGATATTTATGACAATGGTATTCATTTAACCGGGGGAGGAGCGATGCTGCGGGGACTGGATAAACGGTTAGCAGCTAAAACCAAATTACCCATTCATATTGCCGAAGATCCTTTACGCGCGGTGGTGCGGGGTACCGGAGCGGCTATTAAAAATATAAATGGATTTAAGAACGTTCTGCTCACCTAAATCCCGGGATGCGGAATTTATTTGCGTTTATATATCGCTACCGGGCATTTCTGGTTTTTATTTTACTGGAAATTGGGTGCGTGTACCTTATAATCCGGAACAATAAATACCAGAATGCTGCTTTTTTTAATTCCGCTAATTTCTATGCCGGGCAAGTACTAGCTTTTCGTAGCCAGGTATTCGATTATTTTCGCTTGGTACAAGTAAATCAAGCGTTGGTGCAGGAAAATACGCAACTTAAACAACAGCTTTATCGCCTACAAGTTATTCGTTCGCAGGATAGTTTACCAGCTTTTTCCGATTCGGTTTTTATTCAAACAGATAGTATTCCCATCTTCGATTCGTTAAAAGTACGCTTGGCGCACGAATATATTCCGGCCAAAGTTATTAATAACTCTATCCGGCAGTTAAACAATTTTTTAACCCTTAATATTGGCGCTGCCGATGGAATAAGCCCCGGCATGGGCGTAATTTCGGGCGAAGGACTAATCGGTCGGGTAAAATCTGTGTCGCCGCATTTTGCTACGGTTACGTCGTTGCTGCACAGTAAAATGTTTGTTGCCGCTAAAATTAAGAGCCGGCTACCCGGCACGAACAATACCATTGGTACGGTAAAATGGGACGGCGAAGATGCCCGCCTAGCACTGCTAGACTACGTGCCCTTAGATAAGAAAATTATAAAAGGAGACACTATTATTTCGTCGGGCTACAATGCTGTATATCCCGAAGGAGTACTAATTGGCACTATTTTATCGGCAAGCCGGGATCCGGATAAAAGCTTTTATACCATAAAATTAAAATTAGCCGTCGATTTTTCCCGGTTGTCGTTTGTGTACGTGGTAAAAAATAAATTTCAGGCTGAACAGGATTCTTTAGAAATTAAAAGCGGAATGATCCGAAATGAATAGTTTGCGCTTCATCGGTCATAGTTTACGGCTCGTTGTGTTGCTGGCGATGCAGGTGTTCGTTATGCACAGCCTGGTATTATTTGATACAGGTTTTTGCTTTATTTACCTGGCTTTTTTATTGTTCTTACCTATACAAATGCCGCCCGTGTTTTTGTTGGTATTAGGTTTTATCACGGGTTTTACGTTAGATATTTTTTATGATACGGGAGGCATACACGCGGCGGCTACTGTATTCCTGGCTTATCTGCGACCCTATATCTTATTGCTATTAACACCCCGCGATGGCTACGACCAGAATGACTCCGTAAACCTCCACGTAATGGGATGGCGTTGGTTTTTAATTTACAGTTTCATCTTAATTTTTTTGCATCACCTTACTTTTTTCTTCTTAGAACTGGCTGGCTTTAAACTCATTGGATTTACGCTATCAAAAGTTATTGTTAGTACCTTATTTACGGGTATGGTAATGATTATTATTCAACTCTTATTTTTCTCACGCCGCCGTTCCAGCCGGTAATTGTTGGTCAGAAAGTTGAAAAGTTGGAAGGTTAAAAAGTTAGAAGGTTGAAATGTTGAAGGTTGCAAGTTGGGTTAAAAGTTAGGACAGGTAGCTTTTAATCTATAGTCGATGGCCCAGCGTTTTATTCCTATATGGTTGAGTAGTTTGTTTTATGACTACTAACCTGCAACCTGTAACTTGCAACCTTCTAACTTTTCAACCTTCCAACTTTTCAACTAAACTAACTGTTGAGTATCTTTGTATTAAAGTAACAAAGGTGAAAGTTGGTTTTGCTGAAAAGCAGTGCTACACCACCACTAATAAAATAAGGGTAAGTAAAATTGAGGTATTTAGAAAGTCGCAAATATGTAGTTCAAGGCATATTTTTCACGGTGGGGATTGTATTTGCGCTGAAGCTATTTTATATCCAGGTACTAAATCCGAAGTATAAGCTGGCCGCCGAAAATAACGCTATCCAAAAAATTGTGCAATATCCGTTTCGGGGTTTAATTTACGACCGCAAGGGTAAGTTGCTGGTACAAAATATTCCGGTTTACGATTTAATGGTAGTGCCTAAAGAAATAAAGGGGATTGATACGGTCCGCTTCTGCCAGTTATTCCGGATTTCGATTGAAGATTTCCGGCAGAAAATCAAAGAAGCTAAATTGTACTCGTACGTAAAGCCTTCTCCCTTTTTACCCAAGCTTACCACTCAAGAGTTTGCCGCTATTCAGGATAATTTGATTGAGTTCCCGGGTTTTTACATTAATGCCCGCACGGTACGGGGCTACTCGCACCAAAGTTTGTCGCACGCTTTGGGCTATATTGGTGAGGTAAGTCCTACTCAATTGGCTAAACCTGAATATGCCCATTATACGCCCGGCGATTATATCGGGAAGAGTGGCATTGAGCTTAAGTACGAAAAATATTTAATGGGTAAAAAGGGTGTTAAGTACAAAATGGTGAACGTGCGGGGGATTGATAAAGGTCCTTTTAGGAACGGCGAATACGATACTATGGCTGTAGCCGGTCAGGATATAGTAAGTACCATTGATTTAGAATTGCAGCAGTACGGCGAAAAGTTAATGGCGGGCAAACGTGGTACCGTAGTAGCCATTGAGCCATCTACCGGCGAAATTCTATCTTTTATTTCGGCTCCATTCTACGACCCTAACTTATTAACCGGGAAAGAGTTAGGTAAAAACTACCTGAGTTTATTACGTAATCCGGATAAACCATTGTTAAACCGGCCGCAAAGTTCCAAATATCCACCCGGTTCCATTTTTAAGCTGGTGCAGGCATTAATAGCTCTGGAGCAAGGCGTCATTACTCCCGAAACGGGTTTTCCTTGCAACCAATCTTTAGTTAAATGCGCTCACGGTCATCCTTATCCTAGTAATTTAGCCATTGGAATTGAAAATTCATGTAATCCCTACTTTTACATGGTATTTAAAAACGTAGTAAACCGCGGTAAGTCCCGTAATGTTTTTGCCGATACCCGGTTAGGATTAGATGATTGGCGAAAACAAGTGTTAACCTTTGGTTTTGCCAATAAACTAGGCGTGGACCTGCCGTACGAAGTCCGGGGAAATATTCCTACTTCTTCGTTCTACGACCGGGTGCATGGCCGAAACCATTGGAAATATGCCACTATCTATTCCTTGAGTATCGGGCAAGGCGAAACAGAGACAACACCGCTGCAGATGGCTAATTTAATGGCCACAATTGCCAACAAGGGATATTACATTACGCCGCACATTATTAAAGGTATTGGCAAAAACAAGCAGCCATTGCCCGAGTTCCAGGAAAAATGTTACACTTCCATTCATCCGAAGCATTTTGAGCCGGTAATTGAAGGCATGGCGCAGGTGGTATCTTCGCGGTGGGGAACGGGTTGGTGGGCCAACTTGAGTGGTTTGGGTATTGAAATCTGTGGTAAAACCGGTACCGTACAAAATGCTAGAGGGCGTGACCACGCGGTTTTTGTGGCTTTTGCCCCCAGACAAAATCCTAAAATTGCTATCGCCGTTTATATCGAAAATGCCGGTTTTGGGGCAGTTTCATCTGCACCTTTAGCCAGTTTAATGATTCAAAAGTACTTAACCGGTAAGATAACCGGTCCGCAATGGAACCGGTGGGAAAATTGGCTCATTAACCAGGATTATTTAAACTCGAAACATTAATGGTGCGGCAAGGAGAGAAAATTTCCCGGAACATAGATTGGATTACGGTAAGCTTGTACGCGGCCTTGGTTATTTTAGGCTGGATAAATGTTTACGCCGCGGTTTTTAATCCGGACACCCACCTGAGTATCTTTGATTTTTCCATAAATTCAGGTAAACAATTAATCTGGATTGGCGCCACGGTAGTTTTAATTATTGTATTGCTGGTAGTGGATTACAAAGCGTATGATTCTTTTGCCTACCTGATTTATGGCTTTACCATTTTTATGCTGTTGGTTACGCTGGTTTTGGCCACTCCCATAAAAGGTTCGCGCTCGTGGCTGGTTATTGGAGAACTGCGTATACAACCCGCCGAGTTTGCTAAATTTGCTACCGCTCTGGCAGTTTCTAAGTTTATGAGCACCGTAGATTTACAACAGCAAAACTGGCGTGACCACGCCAAATTATCCGCCATTACTCTGCTGCCCCCCTTGTTAATTATTCTTTCGAATGAAACGGGTTCAGCGCTGGTTTTTGGGGCTTTTTTGCTTGCTTTTTTCCGCGAAGGCATGTCGCCGTTAATATTGATTATAGCCACGGTAGGAATTGCCATATTTATTCTAACCCTGATTTTACCGAAATTTTATTTGATTGGGGGCATTACTATATTGTTGGGTACTTACCTTTGGCTGAATCAACGATTACTGCGCAAGATTAAACTCATTGGATTAATTTATGCTGCCGTGGTGGGTATTATTTTAAGCGTCGATTTTCTGGTACATAACGTTTTGCAACCGCACCAGCAAAGCCGTATTAATGCTTTTATTAACCCGGAGGCTGATCCCTTGGGCGATGGCTGGAATGTTATTCAATCGAAGATTGCGATTGGTTCGGGCGGTATTTTAGGCAAAGGCTTTTTGCAGGGTACTCAAACCAAGTTCGATTTTGTACCGGAACAAAGCACCGACTTTATTTTTTGTACCATTGGTGAGGAACATGGTTGGCTAGGTAGCATGTTGCTGATTGTTTTATTTATGGCCCTGCTTACCCGGATTATTTTTATTGCCGAGCGGCAAAAATCCGTGTTTGGTCGTTCTTACGGATACTGTGTGGCATCTATTATTTTCTTTCACTTCCTGGTAAACGTAGGCATGACCATTGGTTTAGCCCCGGTAGTGGGTATTCCTTTGCCATTTTTTAGCTATGGAGGTTCCTCTTTATGGTCATTCACCATTTTGCTTTTTATCTTATTAGCGCTGGATACGCACCGGAAACAAGATTTAAGCCGCGCTATTTAAGAGAAATATTTTTCTGATTTTTTAGAAATTTTAGAAGCATAATTTTAAATATTTACCAAACAAAAAGCCGGAGTGTTAATCTATAATCTCCGGCTTTTTGTTTGTACCAAATTACTTATTTATTACGCATCTGAAAATTTGCGATCAATGAGGCGGAGTAATTTGTTAAGGTGCTCTTCTTTACGCGTCCAGTTATAACGGCTAGCTAAATCTTGCGTCACAAAGTTTTTGGCGCTGGCAGCATCTTCAAATTTGTCAAGCACTTGAATGGCCTGATAATACTCAATGTTCTCTCCGTTAAAGAGTTCATTTATAAAGCTAAACCGCTGGTTTATAGAAATAGAATCTTTCAGCGATTCAATTTTTTTACTCATCTGGTTATTGGCAATACTAGGCGCCTCGGGCTTTACCAACTTTTCGTTTAAAGTAGGAGCCGATCGATCCGCTTTATACCGTTCGTTTAAATTATTTTCTTTCACCCCGTTAAGTGGAGCAGTAGTTGTTGGCGTTACCGGCGCAGATGTCGGACTTGCCGGTACTGCCGGCGGCGGTTGAGGCGTAAATCTCTCCGGTGAAATAGTTAATTCGTCGACGGTACGGGTAGTAGAGGGAACTGGCGGTGCTGGAACAGGATGCAGGATGTCTTCGTGTTTTATCGGAAGTAAAGCATTGAATTCAGTAATTACCGGTTCTATCTTAGTTCTTTCCGTAGCTCGGCTTTCTACGTATTCCCGAAATTTAGTTCCTATAGATTCCTTACTAAGCGCACCTACCGGTAAGGTAGAGATAAATTCCCGAACTAACTCTTTATCTATACTTAAATACTTTACCTGGGCCTGGAGTGAGGCAGCTGATAAATCATCCGAACCTTGCAGAAACTTTTGCTCAAAGGTGCTAACCGGGTCTAGTACCCAAAGAAAAGTATCGGCAATGGCTTTCGTCAGTAAAGGTTCAAAGTGAGGTCGCCGGATGAGTATTTTGCGCGATAGTATATTCATAAACTGCACCAAGGCTTCTTTCACTTCTTCGCTTTCAAAATCGAAATAAGGGCTCTTCAGGTTAGCCATTTCGTTGTTCCATTGATGCAGAAGTTCTTTTATCAGAAACAAATTAATTTGTTTCACGGGAGCAAAATGAATGAGTTGCTGACCGTTAATGGTATCCGAGCTACTAAAGTAATGATCGGATAATACTTTTGCTAACTGACGACTGTACCGCTCTATGCTTATTTGATTATATTTGTCTTTCATGACGACAACTAGACTTATTGGCTGGTAAAGATAAAAAGAATGCCGATACTAAGGATACAAAACTTGTTTAACCGGGTTATAAACGTTGCAGCCGGACAGACAATTTTACAAGCAATTCTGGCAGCCGGTATTGATTGGATGCACGCTTGTGGCGCGAAAGGCCGTTGTACTACCTGCCGGATAATAATTACCGAAGGACAAGCTTATTTTACTGCTTTAAGTACCGCTGAACAAAAGTTTCGTGACCAAGGACGACTGAAAGAGAACGAACGATTATTATGCCAATGTATGCTGCCCAACGGCGAAGTAAGTGGTTATATACCCGAGCAAACTAAATTTCCGCACGTAATCTATTCAAAATAAAGCAGTAGTCTGTTTACAATTTAAATTTATTTACCGGAGTTTTTCATAATTTATATTTTAAAAAGTGTTTATAGAGCCACGAGTTGGAGTAAAACATAACCAAAAGCGCGGGTGGATTGAAGTAATTTGCGGGGCCATGTTTTCGGGAAAGACCGAAGAATTAATTCGCCGGCTAAACCGGGCCAAAATTGCCCGCCAACAAATTGAAATTTTTAAACCAGCTTTGGATACCCGTTATCACCTGGAAGATATAGTATCGCATAATACTACAGCTATCCGTTCTACTCCGGTAAACTTTGCTCACGATATGTTGCTGCTTGGCAGTAGCTGCGACGTAGTAGGTATTGACGAAGCGCAGTTTTTTGATGAAGGTTTAATTGAAGTATGCGATATCTTAGCTAATCGCGGCATCCGGGTAATTGCGGCTGGTCTGGATATGGATTATTTAGGAAAACCCTTCGGACCAATGCCGGCCTTAATGGCTGTTGCGGAATACGTAACCAAAGTACACGCCGTATGTGTGTGCTGCGGCGATATTGCGTCGTATTCCTTCCGGGTAGCTGTTTCGGACGAAAGAATTTTGCTCGGCGAAACTGACTTATACCAGGCCCGTTGCCGTAATTGCTTCCTGGAAGGAATGAAGCAAGAGGCCGAGAAGTAGTTTGTATTTAATTATCTTACTATTTTTAGAGCTTAAGTTTACATTGTTTGCTGGAAAACTTATTAGCCAAGTAGGTAATAATTCCTTGCAGAATAACTATTTCTTTTAAACCTACTTCTTATAACCTCCAACCTAAAACTTAAAACCTTGAAATGTGGGTAAAATACAATCCGAATTGGCTAGTGAATTTATTGCAGGAACAATTACCAGATAAAACTGACATAATAGAAGCTGTGCAGCAATGTACCCGGGGCGTTTGGGAGAAAAAAAACTACATTTATTTTGTAAGTCCTAAAAATGCAGATTTACCGGGTGCCGAGTGGCAGTTTAAAGAAAATTTAATTTTGGATGATCCAGACCGCGGAATGATAGTGGTAGATATCTTAAAAGATGGCCGGGTGGGTGGTATTCAGTTCGAAAGTTTAGTTGATTAAGCATGCGTAATTTATTCCGTGAATAATAGTATATTCAGCAGAAGAACAAAGAATAAATTTTGTGAGTAGCAGGTTCCTGGTAAACCGGGTATTTATAGTAAGTATTTTAGGGTTGGTGCTCGGTTGGTTTGAAACCGGGCACGTTTGGGCGCAGCAAGGCACTTTGGGTATTGGTCAGTGGCAGGTGCATGTACCCTATAATCGTGCTAAAGCTATTGCCGAAGTGGAGGGTATCATTTACTGCGCTACGGAAGATGGTTTTTTCTTATTCGATCCGGCGTTTAATCAAATAAAAACGCTTTCTAAATCCGACGGTTTTCATAATATTAACGTAAGTACATTAGCCTACGATGCCGCTTCAAAAACGCTGGTTATTGCCTACGAAGATACTCACCTGGATTTGCTCCGAAATGGTGAGCTAATCGCCCTCACTGATATAGCCCGTAAGAACATTTCCGGCGCAAAAACAATCCATCAGATTTATTTCCGCGACAAATATGCGTATTTGGCTACTACTTTTGGGGTGGTAGTAGTAGACCTCGACAAGCTGGAAATCAAAGAAACTTATAGTAATCTGGGACCAAGTGGGCAAGTTTTAGATGTTTATGCCAGCACTACTCTGAACGATAGCATTTACTTAGCTACCTCCAACGGTTTAATGGCGGCCTCTTTAACTGGCCCTAACTTACTCGATTACAAAAGCTGGCGTACTTTCGGTCCAGAATCTGGTTTGCCCGCGGCAGTTATTGGTAAAACTATTGCCACTTTTTCTCAAAGTATATACGCCGGCTCAAATCAAAACCGGGTTTATAAATTTACTGGAAAAAACTGGGTACCCACGGCAGTGGACTTGACCAACACGGAAGCTTTCCAGTTAAGCTCAACCGCCAACCATTTACTTATCTCCAGTCAGAATAATGTAGTTCTGCTAGATGCAGCCGATAAGGTACAAATTTACGATGATCCCTTATTAGAACAACCGCGGGCGGCCCTGCAAAGTAATGATCAAAGCTTTTGGG
Organism: Adhaeribacter arboris; assembly: GCF_003023845.1. NCBI lineage: Bacteria > Pseudomonadati > Bacteroidota > Cytophagia > Cytophagales > Hymenobacteraceae > Adhaeribacter > Adhaeribacter arboris. Next base: position 6,207,343 of record NZ_PYFT01000001.1, read on the forward strand.
TAGCGGATTACAGTCGGGGGTTGATTCATCTGGAAAATAATACTTATTCTGCTATCGTGCCCGCCGGTCCATTCTCCAGTCAAGCTTTTAGTGTTTATTCCGATAACGCTGCTACGATTGTACTGGAAGGTGGTTATAATCAGTCGTACGAACAACGGGGTGCCAAAGCAGGGTTTTATGAATATGCCAGCGGAAAATGGACAAATTACACCAGTTGGCTACAAACTGATCCTGCTCAATTTCCGGCCATCACTGATTTAACTCGAGCGGTACGCAATCCGGTCAACCAAAAATTATATATCGGTTCTTACGGCGGTGGTCTTCTGGAATGGACTGGTTTGGGACAATTTAAAGTTTATGATCCTACCAATAGTCCCTTAATAACCTCCTTGCCTAATAATAACAATTTTACCCGCGTACCCGATGTTGCTGCCGATGCCAATGGAAATATTTGGGTTCTTAATCGTAATCAGTTACCTAACTTGCCGGGTTTACACGTGTTAAAACCAGATAATACTTGGCAGTCGTTTTCATTCCCCGGCTTTCCGGATGGCAGTAACCTGGAGCGTATTGTACTAGATGATGTGAATTTTAAATGGATGGCGCTTAGTAAAAACGGCACGAGTGCCAAAGGCTTAGTTGTTTTTGATGAAGTAGCTAATACGTTTAAACATTTAACTCCGGCTAATGCCAATTTGCCGGGCTTAGAAGTTTATAGTCTGGCCAAAGATAGAGATGGCGCCGTTTGGGTAGGCACTAACAACGGGTTGGCCGTATTTGATGATCCTTCCCAGGCTTTTAGTGCTGATTTTATAGCTACTCAACCTATTATTAATGGGCGACCTGTTTTAGAGGGGCAAGTAGTGCGGGCTATCGCAATAGACGGAGGCAACCGAAAATGGATAGGTACGGATGCCGGATTATGGCTTTTTAACGAAGAGGGCGATAAGTTATTAGTGAACTTTACTAATGAAAATAGTCCTTTGCTATCCAATAAAATTACGGATATTAGTATAAACCAGAAGTCCGGCGAAGTATTTATCGCTACCGAGGCTGGTTTGGTTAGTTTCCGGGGAACGGCTACCGTTACCGAAGACAAACCTAGCTGCGCCACTGTTTTCCCTAATCCGGTACGCCCCGAGTACGACGGTTTAGTTGCTATTTCGGATTTACCTAACAATGCGCACGTAAAAATAACCGATGTTGCGGGTCACCTGGTTTATGAAACCCAAGCTGCTGGTGGTACGGTAGCCTGGAATACGCGCGATGGGCAAGGTCGCCGCGTTAAAACCGGCGTATATTTGGTTTTTAGTTCCACGCCCGATGGGAGCCAAAGCTGCGTAAGTAAAGTAGCGGTGGTGGAATAGTTGCAAATTTCAGGTTACAAGTTGCAAGTTGTTTTCATGGTTTTAAAGTTAGAAGGTTGTAAGGTTAGAAAGTTTACTTTTCATTTTGATTAAGGTACTATTTTCACTGGTACTGTTTACTTTAGCAGATTTGTAGATGTATTAACTTTCATTTTTACTTCTGAGAAGGAAGAACGACATGACCATTATTTAAATAAATCTTCTTGCCTATTGTATACGTTTAACTCATAACTTTAAACGTATAACTCTTAACTCCCCAAGCATTGCTGGTAAAAACGCGCGGTATTGTTTTAAATTTTATAAAGTTTCGGGAAACCTCCATTATCACCCGGATTTATACTGAACAATTAGGTTTGCAAAATTATATTGTAAATAGCGTACGCAAGAAAGGTCCCGGCGCTCGAATTGCTTTGTTTCAGCCGTTAACTTTATTGGATATGGTGGTGTATACTTCTCCCCGGGGAGGGCTTACCCGAATATCAGAGTATAAATGTAGTTATCCCTTTACCAGTATTCCGTTCAATACTCGAAAGAGCAGTATTGTTTTGTTTTTGTCGGAAATATTAACTTATACTATCCAGGAAGAAGAAGAGAACTTACCCTTATTTGGTTTTTTGTACGATTCTATTGTTTATTTCGATTGCCAAGAGCAGGGTTTTAGTAATTTTCATTTGTTCTTTCTGTTACAATTAGCGCATTATTTAGGTTTTGGCCCTACTTCCGGCGCCGATATTACTTCGCAAGTTGCTTTTTCGGTTGGTACCGCAACACAAAGCCGTGGTTCGGTGTTACACTTCCAGATGTTCGAAGCGTATTTTGATGCTTTATTGCAGAGTTCGGAAGAGGTTTTTATGAACAGTAAAGTCCGGAAAGAACTACTTCTGATATTAATCCGGTATTATCAATTGCACGTAGAAAAGCTCGGCGAAATTAAATCCTTACAAGTACTCTCCGAAGTTTTGTCGGATTAAATTTACCTGCAAGCAAAATAAGCAGGTTTTAATTTTACTTAAATAACTACCTCTGGGGCATTACTTTACTTAAGTGAATTATTTAATTATTATCTAAACAAAAAGCGCCACCTGTTATCAGGTGGCGCTTTTTGTTTAGATAATTGTTTGATTAAGTCTTAACCTACTTTACTTCTAAAATAGTCATATCGAACACTAAAACAGTTCCACCCGGAATGGTTGAAGTGCCATATTGTCCGTAGGCTAAATGCGAAGGAACTATTAAGGTAGCCTTTTCCTGGTTACTCATCAGGAGGGCGCCCTCATCCCAACCCTTAATTACCTGGCCAGCTCCTACGGTAAAAGTAAGTGGAATGCCCGTATCATACGATGATTCGAACTTTTGACCATTTAGGAACTTACCTATGTAATGCATCTTCACCAAATCGCCTTTTTGTACTTTAACTCCCGTGCCGGCTTGTTGCGGCAAATAATATAAACCAGTAGTTGTTTTGGTAAAGTTTGTGATTTTATTAGCGGTCAAATATTCCTGAATATACAAGTCATCCGCTTCACGTTGCTGCCGGTTGTATTTTTCGTATGGATCTTCGCTCTTACAGCCCAAAAAGGAAAGCAGCACCAAGAAATAGATAATGGTAAATCCAGGAATTTTAAAAGTTCGGAACATAAAGGCTTATTTATTTTACTTCCCGTAATTCAATGTCAAATATCAATACGCTGTTGGCTGGTATTTTCTCTTGAGCCTGATCTCCGTAAGCTAATCCCGAAGGTAAATAGAACAAAGTGCGTTCTCCTACCCGCATCAGCGAAACACCTTCCTGGTAGCCAGAAAGAATATTAGCTCGGCCCAACTGAAAGGTTAAGGGTTCAGCCACCGTTTTACCAGGTCGTGGTTCACGGGAAGTGTCCAGAGTATCGCCTTGTAAATTGGTTAGTATATAATCCGTTACTACCGTTTTGCCTACAGTTGGACTATCGCCGGTACCCGGTGTTTGAGTAACGTAAAACAAACCGGATTTATAAGGCGAGCGTTTGAAAATGGTTATACCCTTAGTAGTAAAATATTCTTTTATTTTAACCGTATCAAGAGCTAATTGCTTGTTATACGCTTCCTCTCTACGACGAGCTTCATCTTCCAGTTCATCATTGTCATTACAACCGTAGAACGTGGTTAAACTTAGAAAAAAGAAGATGGCGGTTAATAATCGGTTACCTGTAACCGTAGTTAAAATAGTTTTTAGGTTCATAAGTGTACTTAAATTGTTGTTAAAAATAGGACTTAAATCTCCGAGCTTTTATTCAGATAAAGGTTACATTCGAAACGATGAGGCAACATGTTTATTGCAAATTACCTTTTTACTTCGATTGCTATCTTTTGACTTTCAACTGTTTCGGAATCAGTATCTTACACTATCCTACTTAATCGAACAATTATTTAACGTCTACTAGTTCAACATCAAAGCGAAGTACTGCATTTGCCGGAATTGCGCCCTGTGCCTGCGGTCCGTAGCCCATAGTAGAAGGTACAATTAAGGTACATTTTGCCCCTTTGTTTAATAAAGCAATACCTTCGTCCCAGCCCCGAATGACTTGTTGCTGGCCTAATGTAAATTGAAAAGGCTTACCCCCCAACTGCGGATTATCCGAAGAGTCGAATACTTTACCATCCAGCAAGGTGCCTTTGTACTTAACCGAAACTGTTTGGCCCGCTTTTGCCGGTGCACCGGAACCCGGTTGGTTTACTACGTAATATAAACCGGAAGCCGTTTTCTGCGCTTTTAAACCTTCTTTCTGAACGTATTCCTGGATAATTTGCTCATCTTTTTTATTTTGCTTCTCCATGAATTCCATCATCATTTTTTGCTGATCCATCATGGCTTCCTGCTGCGATTGTACTTTTTGGGCCAATACGTGGAAAGTTAATTTGGATCCTTTTTTAATAAAAGGAGGCATGGGCTGCTGAAAAGTTTTGGCAAATAAAGAATCGGCACTAATCCGGAAAACCGCACTATCACCTGCCCGTACCAACGAGAAAGCATCTTCTAACCCACCTTTAAAGGTAGGTTTCATGATAGGAATCTGAACCGGAAAACCGTTTTTATGGGTATCGAATAATAAAGTATCCTTGCCGGCTTTGGTTTGCGTGAAATACTTCATTTGCATGGTAAGTACTTGTCCTTCTTTGGGTTTACCCACGGTATCGTTTTTAGAAGGCGCATTTTTTGCTTCGAATTTACCACTTTTATCCTTAGCAAATAATTTGTAATCTACTCCGTTATCGGCTTTTTTAAAATCTACTGAATTATTGTTACAAGCCTGTAACAAACAAAACCCCGCGAACACGGGTACGAAAAATCTACTCTTTTTTAACATTTTAAATGAAGGTTACGAATTAATTATCTTTTGTTAGTTGATCTTTATACTCAGGTAATGTTTTTAAAAATTTAGCTACTGTTTCAGGGAGAGAATCGTAGGATATACCCCCGGCAGCATTGCGATGGCCGCCTCCTTGAAAATGTTTACGCGCAAAATCGTTCACGGAAAAATCGCCCACCGACCGAAATGACATTTTAACAGCGTTGTTGCGATCAATGATTAAAGCCGCAAAAACTACTCCTTCAATCGATAAAGCAAAATTTACCAGGCCCTCCGTATCACCCGTTTTAGAATCATATTTTTTCAATTCGTCGGCGGTAATGGCAATGTAAGCCGTCCGAAATTCCCGGAGTACGGTTAGCTTATCTTTGAGCACGTAGCCCAAAAAGCGCAAACGCGTCTCGGTATGACTATCGTAAATAAGCCGGTGAATATTGGAAGTATTTACCCCTACGTGCAACAATTCGGCAATAATTAGGTGCACATTACGCGAGGTGCTCGGATGCCGGAAAGATCCCGTATCCGTCATAATACCGGCGTATAAACATTCCCCAATATGAACATCAATCAAAGACTGGTCCCCTAAATCGCGGATTAACTCAAATACCAGCTCGGCAGTAGCCGCGGCATTAGTATCAGAGAAGCAAATCTGAGCAAAATTTTCGGGTTCCAGGTGGTGGTCAACGAGTACTTTGGTGCCTGGGGCTTCCCTTACATAGGGTCCCATTTCGTTAATGCGGCTCAATGAAGAAAAATCAAGACAAAAAATAACATTCGCCTGGTTTATCAATTTTTGAACAAGTTCGTCGTTTACGGCCGGATCGTACGTAATTACCTCGTTATTACCGTTCATCCAGTTAAGAAAATCCGGGTAATCAGAGGGCGTAACTACGGTAACGACGTGGCCTTTCTTTTTAAGGTAACCTGCTAAACCCAGCGAAGAACCTAGTGCATCCGCATCAGGTTTATGGTGAGTGGTGATCAGAATCTCTTTTGGTTCCTGAAGCAGTTCCTTTAGAGCAGTAATTTGTTGCATTCTTAGCTTAAAAGCTCCTTTTTAAAAATTAGGTGCAAGACACAAAATTCGGTATAAAATAATTTAAAACAAAACATTAATTATCAAGCCCCAAACACTGGGTAAATAACGTTTAAACCAGGTAATTATTAGTATAATATTGCCGAAGTCTGTTAATTTTGCGCCGGCTTGTTGGGTTGCCGGTTGCAAAGCGGTTGAAAAGTTGGAAGGTTGAAAAGTTTTAAGGTTGTAAATAATTAGGTTTTAAAACAATCCAGCAATTCAGCAATAAACTAAACTGTGGTCCGTGGACTATGGTCTATCGGCTATTAACTTTTTAAAATATATTATCTATGGTCTATCGACCATGGACTGTGGACTAAAATAAATATACATGGCTACTAACCAAACATTTACAATGATTAAGCCGGATGCGGTGCAAGACAACCACATTGGCGCTATTACTCAAATGATCGAAGCGGATGGTTTCCGGATTGTGTCTTTGAAAAAAACCAGATTAACTTTAGAGCGAGCGGGTCAATTTTACGCCGTGCACAAAGACCGTCCGTTCTATAAAGACTTAGTGGCTTATATGAGTTCGGGCCCGATTGTCGCTATGATTTTAGAGAAAGAAAACGCCGTAGCTGATTTTCGTAAGTTAATTGGAGCTACTAATCCGGCTCAGGCCGAGGAGGGAACCATCCGGAAAAAGTTTGCCAAATCCGTGGAAGCCAACGCGGTACACGGTTCTGACTCGGATGAAAATGCCCAAATTGAGGGAGATTTCTTTTTTGCGGTCGATGAACGTTTCTAAATCACAGATTAATTGGATTTCGCAGATTATGCGGATTATACTTTGCATCACAGATTAGTTATCCGAAAGAATGAAGCAAAGAGTGTAGAAGATTTCTTGTTCTTATAAAAAGGTTAACTTAATCAGTTAGCCTTTTTTTGGTTAATAGATATACCCTCTGCCATCATAACTACTATTCCAAATTATAATCTGCTAATCCGTTTAATCCGCGATTTAGAAACTTTATTTAGTAGATAATTCAGGCTCTAACTCCGGCTTAACATGGGTGCCAAACACCCTGGCTACCCAACGCGGCAAAAAAACAGATCCTAAAATTAAATAAAGGTAATACGTAACCATACGATAGAGTAACACAATTACAGTCGTAAAACTACCCAGCCATTTGCCGAAAAAAGTGGGAAAGGCAATTTCAGCAAAACCCGCCCCGCCCGGTGTAACAGCTACTAGTAGCACCACTTTGTAAATCAGGTTACGCGAAAATATAAGCATGTGATCCTGAAAACCAATATCTGTGAATGCCGCAATAAGACAATTAATAACATAATAGCGGGCTGTCCAGACGAAGATAGTAGATAAACAGGCCCGGACCCAATAACTAAGCGAATGGCCTTTCAGCTGACGGGAAGCCCATACTAATTCGGTGCCGTGCATATATGCCGCGGGACGCCACTTTTTCAAAAATCCAACGCCCGTTACCCGCAAAAATAAGCGTTTTACAGCTTTAGGATTACGAAATAGGGCATACCACATTAGCAAAGCGTAAAAAGCTATAAGTAGGTAACTAATAATAAAAGCTATTTCTAATCCGGCTTTAAAGGAATCTGGCAGAGCCTCTACATCCGGAAAAATATCGCTTTGCGTGGCAAACAAAACAATGGGTACCGCTAACAGAAAGAACAGATTGTCGAGCATGGCGGTAACCATTACATAGGCCAGGGATTTACCTAACGGGATTCCTTCCTTATTAATAATAAAAGCTGCTACAGTAGAACCACCCGCAACGGATGGCAGCACGCAAGAAGCAAACTCCCAAAGCATGATCACATCCAGGCTCTTTCGCCAGGAAAGTACTTTTTCGGTGATGTGCCGGATACGGTAAATGTAACCCGCATCACGCACTACCAGCACTAATATGGTCATAACCAGCCAAAAAGGTTTGGCATTTTTTAAATTTTGCAAATCGGTGAGGTCATTGTTCCGGTAAAACATGTAGCCAATCACCACTAATCCAATAAATACCGGAATCAGGATTCGCTTCGTCGAAAAGTTTTCCAGTAATTTTTTTCTATTCAGATCCATTAGTAGAAGCTACCTGTAAAGATTCCTCAAAAGCTTTAATCCGGAAATTATTAAAGCCTTCGTCAATAATTACACTTATTACTTGTAATTGCAGCATATCCAGAATAGCCAGGAAATTAAAAATAATTCCAATTTTATCCGGATAAGCCGTTATAAGTTCCGTAAAAGTAATAGAACCGGCTGCCTGTAATTTGGTTTGAATAAAATCACGTTGCTGCTCAATGGTATACGGATACGTATAAACCGTGTGTTTGGGCCTATCTTGTTCTTCCTCGTAGCGGTTAATGGCTTTCTCAAAAACCCGCATGAGTTTATACAAACTTAAATCCTGAAGTTCATAATCGAGTTTACTTTTTTTAGCAACCAGTTGTAATTCATCCTCAATATTTCCTCGGCCTTCCTGCAACAAGCGCCTTTCTTCCATTACGGCCAAATCCCCGATTACAGCTTTATATTTCTTATACTCGAGTAAATGCTGTACCAATTCTTTACGCGGATCTATGTCGTTACCCTGTTCATCTTTTTCCAGGCGGGGTAGTAACATTTTAGCTTTAATACGCATCAGTGTTGCGGCGGTTAAAATAAATTCGCTGGCTACATCCATATTTAACTTTTCGAGCCGGGCAATGTAGGCCATGAAATCATTCGTGATTTTATAAATGGGAATATCATGAATATCCAGTTCATCGCGCTCAATAAAAAAAAGCAGTAAATCAAAAGGACCCTCAAATAATGATAATTTTATCTCGAAACTCACGCCTTAAATAAGAATTAGCTGTTTTTAAATTAGTTGCAAAATTAAGTAAAATACGAAGTATGCCATTATTCTGCCATTAATGATTTGTAAAGGTTTTAATACCGCTAATGGATTAAACCTTTGTACATGTATTATTTTAAAATAATATTATACTAGCACTTATCATCTTTAAAACAACCGGAAACAGGTAAAATAAAGATGTCAGTTTAAATAGATAGATCTGTTTAATCAGAGCATTTCACTGCTATAAAAACTTGCTAGATGTTGTCTAACATAACGTAAATAAAAAAACCGGAGGTATACTTCCGGTTTTTTTATTAAGAAGGAAAGTTTCACTAAAAATTAACCAACCCGAAAATTTCTGTTATGCGCAAAGTTTAATTTTATAAAGTACGTTTTACTTCTCGTTCTTCGTACGCTTCAATGATATCTCCCTGCTGAATATCGTTAAAGTTTTTGATGCTGATACCACATTCGAAACCTTGCCGAACCTCAGATACATCGTCTTTAAAGCGTTTTAAAGCCTGAATTTCACCGGAGTAAACTACTATCCCTTCGCGTACCAACCGTACCCGGCTGTTGCGGGTAATAGTGCCGTCGGTAACCATACAACCGGCAATTGTACCTACTTTTGTAATCCGGAATACTTCGCGTACTTCTACGTTTGCTATTACTACTTCCTGCATCGTAGGCGCTAACATACCTTCCATGGCATCTTTTAACTCGTTAATAGCATTGTAGATGATAGAGTACAGGCGAATATCAATTTGTTCCTGCTCCGCTAATCTACGCGCGTTTGCCGATGGACGTACCTGGAAACCAATAATAATAGCATCCGAAGCCGAAGCCAGCAACACATCTGATTCTGAAATCTGACCTACTCCTTTCGCCAGGATATTAACCTGAACTTCGTTGGTTGAAAGTTTCAGTAAGGAGTCGGAAAGAGCTTCTACCGAACCATCCACATCGCCTTTCACGATTACGTTCAATTCTTTAAACGAGCCAATAGCTAAACGGCGGCCAATTTCATCCAGAGTAATATGTTTCTTGGTCCGCAGGCTTTGTTCCCGTTGCAACTGCTGGCGGCTCGAAGCAATTTCACGTGCCTCCCGTTCCGTATCGTACACAACAAATTTATCACCGGCTTGTGGTGCACCATCTAAGCCCAGTACCTGTACGGGAGTAGACGGACCAGCAACTTTCATTTTCTTGCCCCGGTGATCGGTCATGGCTCGAACACGGCCATAATGGGAACCGGCAAGCATAACATCTCCTACGTGCAGCGTTCCGGTTTGCACCACAACAGTGGTAACATAACCGCGTCCTTTATCCAGAGAAGCTTCAATAACAGTACCCACTGCGTTCCGGTCCGGATTTGCTTTTAATTCTAGTAATTCCGCTTCGAGCAATACTTTTTCCAACAAATCTGGAATACCCACCCCAGATTTAGCTGAAATTTCCTGACATTGGTATTTACCACCCCAATCTTCTACCAAAACATTAATGGCCGCCAATTGCTCCCGAATGCGGTCCGGGTTAGCAGAGGGCTTATCAATTTTATTAATGGCAATTACAATAGGAGCACCTGCTGCTTGCGCGTGATTTAATGCTTCTTTCGTTTGGGGCATTACATCATCGTCGGCCGCTACTACAATAATAACTACATCGGTTACTTTAGCTCCCCGGGCCCGCATAGCGGTAAATGCCTCGTGACCAGGAGTATCTAAGAAAGTAATGCGTTTACCCGTATCGGTTAATACATCGTAGGCCCCAATGTGCTGGGTAATACCTCCTGCCTCGCCAGCCGTAACTTTAGAATTACGGATATAATCTAGTAAGGAAGTTTTACCGTGGTCAACGTGACCCATAATGGTTACAATAGGAGCCCGGTCTACTAAATCTTCTGCCTCATCCTCTTCTTCTACAACTACCTCTTCTTCCTCAGCCGATAAAAACTCTACATCGTACCCAAACTCATCCGAAATGATAGTAATTGCTTCGGCATCTAAGCGCTGGTTAATGGAAACAAACATCCCCAACGACATACAAACTTTAATAACATCGTTGACGGATACGTTCATAAGAGAAGCCAAATCGTTAGCCGAAATAAATTCGGTTAGTTTTAATGTTTTAGCTTCTGATTGCTCCTGTTGTCTTCTTTCTTCGGTAGCATCCGCAATAGCAGAACGTTTCTCCCGGCGATATTTTGCCCGGTTTGCATTGGTGTTTTTATTGCCACTTAAGCGAGCCAGGGTAGCTTTAATCTGATCTTGAATTTGTTTATCCGATACTTCTGGCTTTGGTCCGGCAATTATGGGTGGCCGGTTTTGGGCACCTGAGCCAGTTGGTCGATTATTATTAGGCCGGTTATTACCTGGTTGATTCGAACGGGGCTGGCTAAAATCTTTGCGCTCTCCCCGGGTTACAACCGGACGGTCAGAAGTATCCGGTGCGGCTGCATTATTTTGCACAATAATGCGTTTCCGTTTCTTCTTATTATTGTTGCCGCCGCCTACATTAGCAGAGCTAGCGCTGTGTTGATTCTGGTTATTGCTTACTGGGGCAACCGCTGGTTTGTTCCTGATTTCAGGACTGGGTTTGCCTCCTTTTTTACGCGGAAAATCTTTGGGTAATTCAATTTTACCTAAAACAGTAAGGCCTTTTAAAGTATCCGCCCGGGCCGGTATAATCTTTTCTATTTCTTCGTCTTGGTTATTAAAATCTTCGTCGTCGGTACTATCGGTTTCATCTGTATCTGCTTCTTCCTCTTCCGACTCTTCTGCTACATTGGCAGCTACCGGAGCAATTGGAGCAGGCACTTCAACTATCGGTTGCAGCTCTGGTTGCCGGCTAACCGTTACAATCGGCGCTTCCACGACCTCTTCTAAAACAGGTTGTTTTTCTGTTAAAGTGGGTTGCATTTCGGCAACGGGCTGGGTTATTGGCGCTTCTACTTCAGGAGTTGGAATTGCTTCTGGCTGAGACACTTCGGCTACTACCGGTACCGGCGGCTCAGAAACCACCTGAATAGGTTTTTCTTCTACAACTACAGGTGCAGGTTCCGCAACTGCAACCGCCGGTTCTACTGGCTTTGGTGTTGTTACAGTTGGTCGAGGGTTATTTAAATTTATATTACCTAATACTTTAAGACCTGGTAACTTTACGCCGGTTTCAATTGGCGCGTCTTTAGGCGCTTCCGGTTTTTTAATTTCCGGTAAAGTGGGAGTAGGTTTAGGTGCCGGATTGGGTTTGGCAAATATATTTGGATCCGGTTTTTTTATCTCAGGCACTTCTGGTTGAGCAGGAACACCAGATGGCTTTTTGCTAATATTTAATTTTTCAGCTTCAATTTTAGCCTGAACCGACGATTCAAATGCACTCATCAGCACCTCGAACTGCTTCGATGTTATTTTTGAAGTAGGTTTGTTTTCGATATCAAAACCTTTTGCCGCCAGAAAGTCTACCACCGTAGACGTACTGATGTTTAAGGTTGTTGCTACCTGTTTAAGCCTCATCGTTTTTTCTTCTGCCATTCTCTAAATATGCTGTCTTTTTAATAGGTTACTGGTAATCGGTTGAATCGCCGGAATTTGTGCGCTAAATTAGTTTAAAAAAGCGTTTCTCTATTCAAATTTCGCGTAATAAAAAATATTATTCAACTGTTACTAAATAAGTATAACAAATAAATAACTGTTGTTCGTTCCTCTTAATAGGTACCAAGTTTAACTGTTGTCGGTATCAAATTCCTGGCGAATAACAGCTAGTAAATCATCTACCGTTTCTTCTTCCAATTCGGTGCGGCGTACTAAATCTTCGCGGGTAACAGCTAATACGCTTTTCGCGGTGTCTAAACCAATTCGCTTCAATTCTTCAATAACCCAACCTTCAATTTCATCGGAGAATTCGTCGAGCGAAATATCTTCTTCGTATTCTTCCTGCTCCCGGAACACATCAATTTCCAAACCTACCAAACGACTAGCGAGCTTAATGTTTTGTCCGCCTTTTCCGATTGCCAATGATACCTGATCTGGTTTCAGGAAAACTGATGCTCTGCCTTCTTCTTCGTTGATGCGGATACTGCTGATTTTAGCCGGGCTCAGGGAACGCTGGATATACAGCTCCAGATTATCGGTATAATTTATTACATCAATGTTTTCGTTTTCCAGTTCCCGCACAATGGAATGAATCCGGGATCCTTTCATTCCTACGCAGGCCCCAACCGGATCAATACGGTCATCATACGACTCTACGGCTACTTTGGCCCGCTCGCCGGGTTCGCGCACAATATTTTTTATTACAATTAAGCCGTCGTAAATTTCTGGTACTTCGTTTTCGAACAAGCGCTCTAAAAAGGCCGGAGCCGTACGCGATAAAATAATTTTAGGCGTGCCGTTATGAATCTCTACCCGGTGCACCACTGCCCGTACTACATCGCCTTTGCGGTAGCGGTCTTTAGGTATTTGTTCTGATTTCGGAATAATTAATTCGTTATCGTCCTGGTCCACGAGCATTACCTCGCGGTTCCAAACCTGGTATACTTCGCCGGAAATAATTTCCCCTACCAAATCTTTGTATTTCTGGTACATTAAATCTTTTTCCAGGTCTTTTACCCGTTGAATTAAGGTTTGACGAGCCGTTAAAACCGCCCGGCGACCAAAATCCTCTAATTTTATTTCTTCCGATACTTCTTCGCCTACTTCAAAATCTGGTTCTATTTTTTGGGCATCCGACAAAGCAATTTTGTCGTGGTCCCAGATATCTTCCGAATTATCATCGACAATTTCGCGGTTACGCCAGATTTCCAAATCGCCTTTCTCCACGTTCAGGATAATATCGAAATTTTCATCCGTTCCCCATCTCTTACGAATCATGGTCCGAAATACGTCTTCCAGAATTCGCATCATAGTAGGTCGGTCGATATTCTTGAACTTGGCAAACTCCGCAAATGATTCTATCAGGACTGAACTGTTCATTTTTCTCTCCTATTTAAAAGATATTACAATATTCGTCTTCACTATATCCGTAAAGTTTACCTGGCTTGGAACCAAGGTTACTTTCTTACTTTTTTCTTTTGCTTCTTCCGTAATTCTAATGCCATCTGCCAGTACTTCTTCTAAGGTGCCGGTTTTTTCGGAACCATCTTTTAATACTAGTTTCAGTTTACGGCCAACGTGGCGTTTATACTGCCGCTCCGACGTTAAAGGTTGATCTGCTCCCGGTGAAGTTACTTCCAGAACATAGCTAATTTCCTCACCAAAAGCAGTTTCAATGCGGTTGTTTAGCCGACGGCTAACCAAGGCACATTCATCTATTCCTACCCCGTTATCGCCATCCAGTATTACCGTAATCTTAGGTTTAGCCGGATTATCGGATACCTGTACTTTTACCACGAATAATTCATCCGAAGGCAAGCAACTCGGCAACATTGTTTTTATACTTTCCGCGTTCAGCGTCATTTATTTCCGTATTCTAACAAACAAAATAGGGGACGCTTGTCCCCCTCTTCATCCAATTAATTGTACAAATGTACGAAAAAATTACGTTTAATACAAATCCCATTCTTTTTCATTTAATTTTTTCTGGTTGTTTCATTTATATAATTATGCGTTCAAAGCTGGAATGGGTGGAAGCAAGTGGTAAAACGAGGTGCTTTGCAGTTACGGAGAGCGCTTTATCTTTAATTTTTGCAGTATTGTATATTTACTAAGGTTTAAATTACAGACATTAAAGCTTAATTTGTAAGTTTGTTCTGGTATATTTTTAGAGCGTGCGCAAAAAACTTTCGGTTACATTTTATTATTTACTGGTAATTTGGTTACTGCTGGCAATTGTATCAATGCGCATTCCATCTTATTACTTTTGGCTAACCGGCTTTTTTTTGTTTACAACTCCTATTCCCTTATTGCTTAATTTAGTTTACCTTTTTGTTTGGGCCTGGCAGCGTTCACGACTGGTTATAATGCCGATTTTAGTAGTAATAATTACCTGGAATTATTACCAGCGGGGACTCACCTTAAATTTTGGCGAAAATAATAAAGAAGTTAGAGCTGCCAGTTTAGCCAAAACGGTTACGTTAGATGTACTAAGTTATAATGTACGTATATTTAATACCTACGCGCACCTGCACGATAAGCATGCCACTAATTCCCGGAATATGATAAAATGGGTCGCGGAGAATGCGGCTGATGTATATTGCTTGCAGGAGTTTTACAATGAGCCACAATCTTCCGTTTACAATTCGGTGCAAAGAATTGTGAAGAAATACGATAAGTATTACTTTATTTCAAATACCTTAATTAACCGGGTAAATGGCCAGTTTGGCATGGCTATCATCTCTAAATATCCCATCCTGAATAAAGGCACGATTAAGTTCGAAAAGCTTACCCAGAACCACGCCATGTTTGCCGATTTAAAAGTTAAAAATGATACGGTACGGGTGTATAATTTTCATTTGCAGTCCATGAGCATTGAAGAACAGGATATTATTAATACCTACCGGGAACAGGATTTATTCGGGAAAGATTTGCGTAAAGTGTTACGCCGTTTAAAAAATGGCTTTATCAAGCGTAGCTATCAGGTTAATACTTTATACGACCACTTGAAAGAATCGCCTTACCCGGTAATTGTATGCGGCGATTTAAACGATGTGCCCTACAGTTATACTTACCAAAAATTAAATAAAAGCCTGTTAAATGCGCACACCGCTGCCGGTTGGGGAGTAGGCAGTACGTATAATGGTATTTTACCCTTGCTTCGGATTGATAACCAGTTTTTTAGTCCTGGCCTGAAAGTAGATAATTTTAAAGTGCACCACGATGTAACTTTTTCCGACCACTTTCCGCTAACAGCTACTTATATAATTAGTCCACAGTCCATGGACGATAGTCGATAGGCTACACCTTTACTGGTTAGATAGTGGTATGGTAAATGGAAGGATAAGCAATTATTCTGACTTATTTCAATATAAAAACAGCAGTATAAATTATTCATGATAACGATTGTCTGCGGATGATAGACTATTGACCATCGTCTATGGACTATCGACTAAATCTACTACCTTTGCGCCCATGCAACCTTTAGTTCTGTATAATACCCTTTCCCGTAAAAAAGAAATATTTGAGCCCTTGCATGCTCCCTTCGTGGGAATGTACGTGTGCGGACCAACGGTATACGGCGAAGCGCATTTGGGCCATAGTCGGGCGGCTATTACTTTCGATGTGCTGTTTCGCTATTTAACTCATATTGGTTACAAAGTACGGTATGTGCGCAATATTACCGATGTTGGTCACCTGGTAAACGATGCCGACGAAGGCGAAGATAAAATTGCCAAACAAGCTAAAGCCGCTCAATTAGAACCCATGGAAGTAGTGCAGCATTATACCAGCCGCTACCACCAGGATATGCAACAACTGAATGTGTTGTCACCGAGTATTGAACCGCGAGCCTCTGGTCACATGATTGAGCAAATAGCCATGATTCAGGAAATTATGGACAATGGCTTAGCTTATGAGGTAAATGGCTCGGTGTATTTTGATGTGCCGGCTTATAATCAAAACCATCATTATGGTAAACTATCCGGGCGGATTATTGATGATTTACTGGCTAATACCCGTGAACTAGATGGGCAGCAGGAAAAACGTTCCCCGCTCGATTTTGCCCTCTGGAAAAAAGCTTCGGAAGCGCATATTATGCGTTGGCCTTCGCCGTGGAGCAGTGGTTTTCCGGGTTGGCATTTAGAGTGCTCGGCTATGAGCCGTAAGTATTTAGGAGCACAGTTTGATATTCATGGGGGAGGCTTGGATTTAATGTTTCCACATCACGAATGCGAGATTGCGCAAAGTCAGGCTAGTAACCATACCGACGCCGCTAAATACTGGGTGCATAATAACCTGATTACTATTAACGGCCAGAAAATGGGAAAATCGCTGGGTAACTTTATTACGCTCCGCGAGTTATTTTCGGGGCAGCACGAGTTGCTGCAAACAGCTTACACCCCCATGACCATCCGGTTTTTTGTGTTGCAAGCGCATTACCGCAGTACTTTAGATTTCTCGAACGAAGCTTTACTAGCGGCCCGCAAAGGTTATTTAAAGTTGCTAAACGGCTTAAAGGTATTAGATAAACTTAATTTCCCGGACGAAGCAGAAGATGTGGAAACCGGAACTCAGGATGCGGACTTGCAAAAATTACTCGACGATTGCTACCGCAGCTTAAACGACGACCTGAATACAGCTAAAGCTATTGCTTCGTTATTTAATGTTTTAAAGAAGATAAACAGCATTTATATGGGGCAGATACCGGTAACCAGCTTAAGCCGCAATATGTTGCAAAATTTAAAAACGACGTACCGGGCCTTAGTAACCGATGTATTGGGCTTAATTGAAGAACGTCCGGATAACTTAGACCAAACGCTGGCTTTGTTACTCAAGTTTTACAAAGAAGCAAAGGACGCCAAAGATTACGGCAAAGTAGACGAGATTCGGGCCGAGTTTAAAAAGCTAGGCATTGTAATCAAAGATATGAAGAACGGTATCGATTGGGCTTACGAAGAGTAAGTTTTAAAACCTTTATCAGCTAAAAGTAAAACCCGGTAAATATCAACTTACCGGGTTTTACTTTTAATAGAATTCATCAGCCTGTTTTAAGCTTTAGAAAGATTCGATAAAATTATAATTCTTCTGGTAAGTATTCCAGAAAGCTGCCATTTTCGTTTACTTTTAAATGGGCTTGTTTACCACAAATTAAAGCTAGATTATGCGTTTCGTGCCCCGTTGGGAAATCAAAGCAAATAGGATAGGTATAATTAGCGGTGTGTTCCCGGATAATTTCGTAGGCGGTTTTTGCGAACGGAATAGGATTATCGCGCATATCGGTCATGTGCCCTACAATTAATCCGGCTAAGTTGGCTAATTTACCGCAACGCTTTAACTGCACCAGCATCCGGTCGAGGTTATATAAATATTCATCTATTTCTTCTACGAACAAGATTTTCCCCGCATAATCTACATCCGACGGGGTGCCGATAATGGTATTCAGCAAGCTGATGTTACCGCCAATTAATCTGCCGGAAGCTTCACCTAATCGGTTAAAAGTGTGTCCGGGTGCCTGGTAGCTAATGGGTTCGCCGAATAAAACCCGATGTAAACTTTCGATAGCCGCTTCACTGCCTGCGCGGCCAAATAAAGAAGGCATAATACCGTGAATGCTAGCGTACCCTTTCCCGAATAAATGACAGAGAAGAGCCGTAATATCACTGAAACCCACTATCCATTTCGGGTGCTGTTCAAATAAAGTAAAGTCAATCTGATCCAACAGGCGGGTAGTACCATAGCCACCACGGGCCGAGATAATGGCTTTTAATTCCGGATTATCCAGCATGGTTTGCAAATCAGAAATGCGTAACTCATCGTTACCGGCAAATTGATGAAAATCTCCGGCTAAACTTTTACCAATAACTACTTCCAGCCCCCAAGAGGTAAGTATTTGAATGGCAGGTTGAATTTCGGCTAAGGTGATTTTACGGGCCAGAGCGCAAATGGCAATTTTATCGCCGGGTTGTAGGGTAGGAGGGAAGATCATGTAGAAAAAACTGCTGTTCAGGAGGTAATTATTGAAGCCCTAAAGAAATACTGGTTTTAATTTTAGGAATGATTTATTTTGAGCAAAATATACAAGTTACTGATAGCAGGTAATAAAAAAGGCTGTGCTTTAAAAAGGCACAACCTTATCTTCCATCAGGAATAACTTTATAGTACTTCTATTTCTTCTATGGCGCTTTCGCGCACATTTTCAGGAGTAGCATTACTTGTTTGGAAATTGCCGGTGGTTACCAAAAATGCATCCGATGCGCGAATTAGTTGAATGTGCAGTAATAAGGTTTCGAGACGCACATAACCGATAACGTATTTAAAATCTTTGGCGATGAATTTCTCGGAGATATTTTCGAATTGCAGCGTTTTGAGTAATTCTTTGTTCGTGTATCGCAAATAAATTTCTACTTCAATGTTATTGGTAGAATTAACTTCAATGTGTTGCAGGTGTTTTTTGTATTCGTACTTGTAGCCGTAAGTCAGGGCGGATATATCCGATAAAACTGCCGAACCAGTAGGATAGCCACCCGCTCCTTTACCCGAAAAGAATTGTTTTTCGGAAAATGCCGCCTCTACAATTACGCCATTATATTCGTTTTCTACGTTGTAAAGCGGATGTTTACGGGTAATGAACTGCGGCATCACAAATAAGGTAACCGTAGCTTCGTCTACTTTACTTACGTGTGGCACCAGTTTAATTTTATAATCTTTCTCGCGGGCGTACTGGATATCGTACTTCGATAAATTTTGAATGCCGATGTTAAAAATGGTATCCGGGTTCAGGAACAAGCCAAAGGCGTGCGCCGCGATAATGGTTAATTTATATTTGGGGTCAAATCCGCCTACGTCTAAAGTTGGGTCAGTTTCGGCGAAACCTAAGTCTTGCGCTTGTTTAAGAGCAATGTCGTAATCTAAGTTCTCGTTAAAAATTTTTGATAATATGTAGTTGGAAGAACCATTGAAAATACCACTTACGGCATAAAGTAATTCATTATCATAGTATTCTTCCAGCGTCCGGATAATGGGAATAGAACCACAGCAAGAAGCTTCGTACAGCAGCGATACCTGGTTTTCGTGCTGTAATTGCACTAGTTCTTCCAGATGCTGAGCCACCATTTTTTTGTTAGCCGTTACTACGTTTTTTCCTTGTTTTAAAGCAGTAGCTACAATATCAAAGGCTTCGTCGGCATTATCAATTAACTCAACAATCAGGTCAATATCCGGATTGTTTAAAATATCTTCTTTCTCGAAAGTAAAACAGGAAGCGGGCAGCTTTCGTTTTTTGTGATGGTCTTTCACGCATATTTTTTCGATGCTGGCTTTTATCCCCCGGCTGTTCGCCAATACATCGTATAAGCCTTGCCCCACGCAGCCAAATCCAAATAAACCTATTTTCTGAATTTTAGTCATTGTTAATGAAGTAATACGTTTTACGTTTTAAGTGGTAGGTTAACAACTTGATTTAACGTAATCGTTATAAATATAGAAAGCTAATGTGAATCAAATGTTTATTAATATTAAATGTAAAATTGAGCATACGTTCTACCAAATAGAAATGCTACAGAAACCGTATTTCGAAACTTCCCACCTATCACCTAAAACGTACTACCTATTCGCTACCGGTACGGCCAGAAACGTTTCAATAAGCTGCGTTAATTTCTCGGTTTCAATCAAGAATCCATCGTGTCCGTAGAATGAATCAATTTCCTGGTAGAGTGCTCCCGGAATATGTTGAGCCAAAAATTGTTGCTCCGTTACCGGAAACAATAAATCAGAGCTGATGCCTATCACTAAAGTTTTGGCTTTTATTTGCTGTAAAGCACTCTCCACGCTGTGGCGCTGCCGGCCCACATTATGCGAGTCCATGGTTCTACTGAGCGATGTATAGGAATACGCATCAAAACGATTTACTAATTTATCGCCCTGATAATTTTGGTACGAGCTGGCATTAAAATTATCTGTTTTACTTAAATCTGTTTCGCGTTGCGTTTTACAATACGTATCGTAAGTACGGTAGCTGAGCAGGGCTATTGCCCGGGCGGCTTTTAAGCCTTTGCGACCTCCTTCCGGTATATTTAAATGAAAAGTTTCATCCGCGCGAATGGCCATACGCTGAGCTTCGTTAAAAGCAATACCCCACGGCGAATGAAACGCATTAGTAGCAACTATTAATAAATGTTGAATAATTTCGGGCTGTAAAATGGCCCATTCCAGGGCTTGCTGTCCACCCAAGGAGCCGCCTAGTAAAATATTAATTTTAGAAATACCCAGGTGTTGCCGTAAAATTTCGTGAGCGGCCACCATATCGCGGATAGTAATATCCGGAAAAGATTGATAATACAAGGTACCGGTTGCCGGATTTTTCGAAAGCGGACCAGTAGTACCATAGCAAGAGCCTAAAATGTTGGCGCAGACAATAAAATGTTCTTCGGGATTAAACAGGAAACCTTGACCAAATAAACCTTTCCACCAGTCAAATACATCGGCATTGGCCGTAAGAGCATGACAAACCCAAATAACATTGTTTTTTTTGGCGTTTAACTTACCGTAAGTATGATAGGTAATCTGAAGCTGAGGTACTATTTTCCCACTTTCGAGTAAAAAAGGCTGCGGGCAATGTAAAATTTCCTGACTCATGCGTTGTATTATTTCCGCAAAGATACAAAAACCAAATTTACAGTCAGGAAATTCCACTCCCGCACAGTCTGCTCGCTAGTTAGACAACAACAATTATTGTTACCGCCGCTAAACAAAGGCAGTTTTTGATTAGTGTTTTTCTTCACGGATAATTATAAAGTAAAATACGTAGTAGTTTTCAGAGATTAATATTTTATTCAGACAAAGTTCTTACTTCTACTACCAGATAAAACAAATCTTAGCCGACTTTTTCTATTAACAGAAATAGCCGACTAAGAACAATTAGATTAAACAGATTCAATTATTTTCTCGGTAATCTCAGATTCGGGGCCATCCGACGGAATGGCATCGGAATCATCGGAACCACCGCCTTTGCCTATCAGAGCAAAAGCTTGCTCAAAGTCGGCTTTAATATCGTCGATGTGTTCGATTCCTACGGAAACGCGCAGGAAAGTAGGGGAAACGCCAGCAGCCTTTTGTTCTTCATCGGATAACTGCTGATGGGTGGTTGCTGCGGGTTGAATAATCAGGGTTTTGGCATCGCCTACGTTTGCTAAGTGGCTGGTAAGTTTTAAACTATCAATAAACTTAGAAGCACTTTCTTTATCGCCTTTTATATTAAACGATAACACGCCGCCAAAACCTCTTTTTAAATATTTAGTGGCTAATTGGTAATAAGGACTGCTTGGTAAACCCGGATAATTTACGCTTTCCACTAATGGGTGTTCTTCCAGCCATTGTGCTAGTTCCAGCGCGTTTTGTACGTGGCGTTCTACGCGCAGCGACAAAGTTTCTAATCCTTGTAGCAATAAAAACGAGTTAAACGGACTAATGGCCGGACCAAAATCGCGCAGCCCTTCAACCCGGGCCCGAATGATAAACTGAATATTCCCGAACGGACCATGAGGGCCAAATACCTCGCCAAATACCAAGCCATGGTAACCTTCGGCCGGCTCCGAGAATTGCGGGTATTTACCATTGTTAAAATCGTATTTACCGCCATCTATAATTACCCCGCCTATGCTGGTACCGTGCCCACCAATCCACTTGGTAGCCGACTCAACCACAATATGTGCGCCGTGTTCTAAGGGCCGGAATAAATAACCACCCGCCCCAAAAGTATTATCCACGATTAAAGGTAAATTGTGTTTCTCGGCAACAGCAGCAATGGCTTCAAAATCCGGAATATTAAAGCCCGGATTACCAATTGTTTCCAAAAAAAGAGCTTTGGTTTTATCGTCAATTAATTTTTCAAAGCTCTCCGGATTGTCGCCATCCGCAAAACGGACTTCTACGCCGATGCGTTTAAAAGCTACTTTAAATTGATTGTAAGTACCACCGTATAAAAAAGAGGTGCTCACAAAATTATCGCCGGCTTGTAGAATATTATTTAAAGCAATAAACTGCGAAGCCTGGCCCGATGCAACGGCTAAAGCAGCAACCCCCCCTTCCAATGCGGCCATTCTTTTCTCAAACACATCGGTAGTGGGGTTCATAATCCGGGAATAAATATTACCGAATTCCTTAAGAGCGAACAAATTAGCGCCGTGCTCCGCACTATTAAATACGTAGGAAGTAGTTTGGTACAAAGGTACGGCGCGAGCGCCGGTAGTAGGGTCGGCTTCTTGGCCGGCATGTAATTGCAAAGTTTCAAATTTTAAGTTTTCAGCAGACATATGGTTGAGATTGAGATTAAAAAATACTATTAAAAATAGAACAGGCTAAAATCTGCGGTATTGCTCAATTAAAAACAAAATAGATAGAGAAAGAGCAAATGCGGAAGAAACAGGAACAGCTTAACAGTAATACCAGCTACTACAACAACCAAAAGGCGCGGTCCACGAGAAAATAGAAAGTACCGGGATAACAGCAGATTTGTGCGCACTAGCAGACCCGGAAGAATTTAAAGCGTATTTCATGTTAAATTAATTTATATTTCCCCAAGTCGGGATAGGATTTGGCACCTTTCAACAAAGGGTTGATGGTTGCCAGAGGGTCAGGGAGCCTATTCTCTCGCCTCTTCTTTATAAATCAATTCTGTTCAGGAACAGGGTTTGATGCTGCAAATTAAGCAGAGGATTTAGGATATTTCCAAATTTGCCTTCGTATTTTTATTCGTGTGAGGCAGAAGTAAAAGGCAATAATATGTACTTTATTCGAATACTTGCAAAGAAAAGATTTACCCATCTATGGGTAAAGTAATATTTTATATGAGTAATCCCGCCAGAGTAGCCGAAAGATAAGAAGCCAGAGTGCCACAGATAAGAGCCCGGAAACCTAACTTCGCTAAATCGGCCCGGCGCGAAGGAGCCAGTTCCCCGATACCGCCTACTTGAATAGCAATAGACGAAAAATTGGCAAAGCCGCAGAGAGCAAAACTGGTAATAAGTAGAGTTTTAGGTTGAAGGGTTTCTTTAATTTTAACTAAATCCAGGTAAGCTACAAATTCGTTTACTACCATTTTGGTGCCCATTAACGCTCCGGCAGTTTCTACATCTTTGGCGGGCACGCCCATGGCCCAGGCAAAAACCGCGAAAAGTTTACCCAGTAAAAAGTTTAAACTAAGGGTAGGTACTTGTATAAGCAAACCTAATTTATTAAGTAAAACATCCATTAAAGCAATTAAAGCAATAAACCCGATTAGCATGGCAACTACATTTAAACCTACTTTTAAGCCATCCGAGGCGCCGGCCGCAATAGCATCAATGATATTGGCGTGCGATTTTTTTACTTCGAGTTTTACGATGCCTTTCGTTTCGGATTGTTCAGTCTCCGGGTACACGATTTTAGCAATAACCAAAGCTCCCGGCGCGGCCATTAAACTGGCGGCCAGTAAATACGGGGCCGGTACGCCAAAAGAAATATAAGTTGCCATTACCCCGCCCGCAATACAAGCAAAAGAACCGGCCATAGAGGCCATTAATTCCGAATTAGTCATGCCTTTCAGGTAAGGTTTAATCATGATTTGAGCCTCTACCTGACCCACAAAGGCACTGGCTACATTGGATACTGCTTCGGCGCCGCTTACGCCCATCGCCCAATGCACTACCTTTGCCATACCGGATACTATTATTTGCATTAGTCCAATGTGGTAAGCAATATTCACCAGTACGGCCACAAAAATAATGGTAGGGATTACGTTAAAGAAAAAAATGTAATCGTTGCCCACGCCGAACGCTTTTGTTAATACCTCCCGGTTTACCAATGAGCCGAAAACAAAAGCAGAGCCTTGCTGAGCCAGACTCAGTAACTTTTCGATGCTGTGGCCTACGTAGCCAAACAGGGCTTTCCCTACTTCGGTTTTCAGGATAAAAACCGCCAGCCCAAATTGCAGTAATAAACCTACTCCTACCAGCCGGTAATTAATGGCTTTGCGGTTGTTGGAAAGTAAAAAAGCTAAACCTAAAATCAATACTATTCCAATCAGCCCCGTAAATCGCTCCATAAAAAGTTAAAAATGTAAATAAAAATAGTATCAGAATTTTATGATTTTGTTATCTCACCCGGCCGGTAATTCTACGCTGAACAGCTAAAGATAAATTAATTATCCAGATAAATACCTGGTTTTTACTTGCCCGAAAAAGTATCGTTTGAGTTAGATGAAACGAAAATCCGGCAAAAAGAAAAAGGCTTCAGGAAAATAACTGAAGCCTTTACAATAAATGAAAGACAATTTAGCTAGCTTGAGCGAGCCGGCGGTTTACTTCGTCCCAATTAATCAGGTTAAAGAAAGCGGCAATGTACTCGGGCCGCCGATTTTGGTATTTTAAATAATAGGCGTGTTCCCAAACATCTAATCCTAATAAAGGAAAGCCGCCGCAGTTATTCTCGGTATCCATCAGCGGATTGTCTTGGTTGGCAGTAGAGCAAATCTGTAAACTACCTCCATCCATCTGGCAAAGCCAGGCCCAACCAGAACCGAAACGGGTCGTAGCCGCTTTCGTAAATTCATCTTTAAATTTTTCGTAAGAGCCAAAGGCACTGGTAATAGCATCAGCAATTGGGCCCGTAGGCTCGCCACCCGCATTGGGGGCCAGAATAGTCCAGAACAAATTATGGTTATAATAGCCGCCGCCATTATTGCGAACTGCTGCCGGTGCTTTACTAATATTCTGCAGGATTTCTTCAATGGTTTTTCCTTCCAAATCAGTACCCTGGATAGCATTGTTCAGATTAGTAGTATAAGCCTGGTGATGCTTGGTATGGTGGATCTCCATGGTTTGACGATCAATGTTCGGCTCCAGGGCATCGTAGGCGTAAGGTAATTGAGGTAATTCGAAAGCCATAGTTTTATAGGTTTAAAGGTTAGATGATAGGGTATGTATATTGATTACACAAGCGGCCAAATATAGCCGCTAATTTCGTTTATTCAAAAAAAACTCCCGGAGCAGTTCGGCGCATTCTTGCGCCAGAATACCGCTTTCCATTTCCGTTTTAGGGTGCAAGAGAGTGCTCCCAAATCGTCGAAAACCGCGTTTTGGATCGGGGGTTGCAAATACCAGCCGCTTTAATTGCGCCCAATAACTTGCCCCCGCACACATTACGCAGGGTTCTACGGTTACGTACAGCGTGCATTCGTGTAAATATTTGTTGCCTAAATAATTTTCAGCGGCCGTAATAGCCAGTATTTCGGCGTGAGCGGTAACATCGTTTAACTTTTCCGTTTGATTATAGGCCCGGGCAATTATTTTATTCTGGCTTACTACTACTGCCCCAATCGGAAGTTCGCCTTCTTCTAAAGCGTACAGCGCTTGCTTGTAAGCTTCTTTCATGAAATGTTCGTCGCTGAATACCGAAAGCACTTAAAAATTGTATTTAATGATTAAAAATATAAGTAGTTGTTCGTTGTTCGCTTAATTTAATTTATAAGGCTCCGTAAGTTATCTCACCTGGTAGTCGAAACTACTTTCGTCGAAGTACTTAGAACCAATTAACTTTAACTGCCTTAGAGCCGATTTGTTCTATAATTTTCAGCTAATTTTTATAGAGCGCATTATTTTATTAGCCGTAACTTGCCACTCCGGTTTTAAGTTAGCCGGACAGTTAAAAGTAAAAATCAAGAGTTTATCGTTTTCGATCGTGTACTGCGCAATTGTGTATTTCTGGATAGGAGCTAATTTATTTTTTTTCTTGGCGTCATCTTTAACCGACGATACAAACTCAAAAACTAAAAATTCCCGTCCGTTTACGGTAGTTACTTCTTCCCGGATAAATTGTACCTCCGAATACATGCTCATAATAGCCGGCTTGTAAAATTTTTGTAGCAAGGGTAAATCTTTCTTAGCGAAAGTCGAAGGTTTTTCCGTTACTACTACATCAACAAAACCGTTTGCGCCGGTATAAGCGGCAATGGGTTTGCGTTGCGCCGGATACCGCGCAGCAATTAACTCGTCGGGCATAATCCCGAAATCTGCCGGCAAAGAGGTGGTAATATTTTTTGTAATCTTAACCGGTTTTAATTTACCTGGTCCAAAGCTGCATAATCCAAAAATGAATGCCAGAGAAAATAAAAAGTGTTTCATAAATAATCGCACAATGTGAAGGCAAAGGTTTGACGTATAGCCAACAGTTGTATTTATAACAAATAGGTTTTAAGGTTAGTTGCTTATGCGCAATCGCTTAAGTAAGAGCGGCTATATTACTTAAAATAAGGTTCTAAATTATTCTTTTTCTGGGTAAGATGTCGAATAATTAATCTAATAAGTACGTATTTATTCTGATTTTTTTAGCTTATCTGCGTAAATACTTAACATTTATCCGGTTTTAGGCAAATTTGTTAAAGAATAATTAAATTTATGTAGTTCTAATTCATTTCAAATGTTACCTTTGGCCTCTTACTAAAATAAGCTAAACTTTTTTCTTAAAAGACAGTACTTACAAACTTCTGATAAGCCATTTGTTTAGTCCAGAGTAGATAAAAAAGTAAATAAATTTTTCGGACGTGCAACTAAGTATGCATGGGGAGGGTCTTGACGTTGAAATCTTAAGTTTTATTTGCCGTTGATTACTATGAAAAAATTGAGTGCCAAACGAAAAAAAGAACTTTACAGTTTAAGCTCTTTGTTGTTTCATATTATTGCTTTCATCAGTTTACTTTTTATTTTAAACTACAACGCCGAGGAAAAAAAGGTAGCTAAGAAAGCAAATATCTATGCCTCCTCTCCGGAGTACGAACAGTATAAAGCCACTTCCGGCAGAATCGCTACTTTAAAATAACGGTAAGTACTAGTTGGTATCTTTCGTTAATTTTCAAAAAAATCGGTGTTCCTTCTTTTAAATAAGTTCTCCGGCATAGGCATAAAGGTTCTAATAAAACTTTATACCTATGCCCATTCAAAAATGCGTAAACCGGAAGTAAGCCCCCAACCAGAAAGTGTTCTTTATTCAAAGAAACGCAGATTACGTGTAAACTAACCTTCCAGGGGCTTTTAGTACCTGCTTTGCTCGTTGCGACAAGTGCCCGTTTTAGGTTAAGAGCTTTATACCTTGGCTTAGATCTGTAATTATTTACTGAACGTAAGTAACAAGTTCTTGCCCTAGGGTATCCAGCATTTATTTTTTGCCTTCCCGTACTGCAAGTAGTTTAGCCCTAATCTTACTCATTTAGCTTTTACAGCTTATTTTCGATTTTGTAAGTACTTCAACGAAATTAGTTTCGACTACTGTTTGAGGTAACTTACGGAGCCTCCTAAACGAATGAGTCGAACAACGAATAACCCACCACTACTTATTAAAAGCTAACCTTGGCTGAATTACTTATTTTTTATAAGTTTGCCCCCTTAACTTTTACAATTTATCCTTGCTGTTTTTTACTTAGTATGATTTGGTAAAAAACGGCTCGTTTATGTATTTAGAAGATTGTACCTTTTTATTTAAAATAGTATATGCTTAGAACCCATACTTGTGGCGAATTAAGATTAGAAAATGTAGGGCAGGCAGTTACCCTTACGGGTTGGGTACAACGTACCCGCGACAAAGGCGGGATGCTTTGGATTGATTTGCGCGACCGGTATGGCATTACGCAGTTAAAACTCGAAGAAGGAAGTACATCCGCCGAAACCATCCATCAAGCCCGTAACTTAGGTCGCGAATTTGTGATTAAAGCCACTGGTACCGTAATTGAGCGAATATCTAAAAACGATAAATTATCAACCGGCGACATTGAAATACAGTTGCAGGATTTAGCTGTTCTTAACCCGGCTAAGCTACCGCCTTTTTTAATTGAAGACGATACCGATGGCGGCGATGATTTGCGCATGAAATACCGTTACCTGGATTTACGGCGCAACAGCGTACGCAAAAACCTGGAACTACGCCACCGGATGATGCAGCAAACCCGAGCTTATCTGGATAGTTTGCAGTTTATTGAAGTAGAAACTCCGGTGCTGATTAAGTCAACGCCCGAAGGCGCGCGCGATTTTGTGGTGCCCAGCCGGATGAACCCGGGTGAGTTTTATGCTTTGCCGCAATCGCCGCAAACGTTTAAGCAATTGCTCATGGTATCGGGCTTCGATAAATATTTTCAGATTGTAAAATGTTTTCGCGACGAAGATTTACGGGCTGACCGCCAGCCTGAGTTTACGCAGATAGACTGTGAGCTTTCTTTTGTGAGCCAGGAAGATATTTTAAATACTTTTGAAGGCTTGGTAAAGCATCTGTTTAAAACCGTGCGAGGAATAAAAATATCTGAGTTGCCCCGCATGACTTACGCCGATGCCATGCAATATTACGGCAACGATAAACCCGATACGCGCTTTGACATGCGTTTTGTGGAGATGAATAGCTTCGTACAAAACAAAGGTTTTAAGGTTTTCGACGAAGCCGAACTTATAATTGGCATAAACGTTACCGGAGCCGCCTCTTATACCCGCAAGCAACTCGACGAACTAACCGAATTTGTAAAACGGCCGCAACTGGGAGCTACTGGTCTTATTTACGCCCGCGTAGAAGTGGATGGTACGGTAAAATCGTCGGTAGATAAATTTTTTAACCAGGAGAACTTGCAGCAATGGGTGCAGGCCTTTGCGGCTAAGCCCGGTGATTTATTGTTAGTAATTGCCGGCCCCGCCGATAAAACCCGCAAAGCTCTTTCGGAATTGCGCTTAGAAATGGGAGAACGCCTGGGTTTGCGCGACAAGAATACTTTTGCGCCCTTGTGGGTGCTGGATTTTCCGTTGCTGGAGTACAACGAAGAAGAAAAACGTTATTTTGCCATGCACCATCCGTTTACCTCGCCCAAGCAAGAAGATTTTAGCTTGTTGGAAACCAATCCGGGAGCCGTTCGGGCCAACGCGTACGATATGGTAATAAACGGGGTAGAAGTGGGAGGTGGCTCTATCCGGATACACGAGCGACCCTTACAGGAACGAATGTTTACATTATTAGGCTTTACGGAAGAAGAAGCCCGGGAGCAGTTTGGGTTTTTGTTAAATGCCTTTGAATTCGGAGCGCCGCCGCACGGGGGGATTGCCTTTGGTTTCGATCGTTTGTGTTCCTTGTTTGGCGGAGCCGACTCGATTCGCGATTTTATTGCCTTCCCGAAAAATAATTCCGGCCGCGATACCATGATTGATTCGCCGTCGCCCATTGCCGAAACCCAACTGAATGAGCTAAATATCCTGCTGAAAAAAAGCTAACGCACTTGTTGTTCTAATCAAAAAGCTGCATCTGCTAATGGGGTTTATATAACCTAAAGCAGATGCAGCTTTTTTGTTGACTGAACTTAGCTGATGATTACGTTTTTCTTTATAATTAAAGTAGTTGTACGGGACGGCTGATACTTTCTTCAAGGGAAATGAAAGTTTCGGTTCGTTGAATACCCGGAATTTTCTGGATTTTATCGGTTAATACGTTTTTCAGGTGCATGGTATCTTTGCAGATAAGTTTCGCAAACATGCTGTAAATACCCGTGGTATAATTTACGCTAATTACCTCTGGTATCCGACGGAGTTGCTCTAACACCTCGTTATACATAGAGCTTTTACGCAAGTAAATTCCCAAAAAAGCATTTACATCGTAGCCCAAATTACCATAATTTAACTTTAATTGGGTACCGGTTACGATTCCCATTTGTTCCATTTTTTTCATCCGGACGTGGACAGTACCACCCGAAACAAACACTTCTTTTCCTACATCTGCATACGCCATTTTAGCGTCTTCCATCAGCAGAGAGAGGATTTTCAGATCCGTATTGTCAATTTCTAAATTTTTGAGCATAAAATTCGCCGATTTTTGATTTGTTTTAACAAAAGTAAGGATAAATTTAAAATAACATAATTTTTAAGTAAAATATTTAAAATATTTTGAAGTAATTAATTTTATCTCTTATATTTGATAAATAAAAACACACTGTAGGGTGTTGAAACTGGCAGACATGCCCTCCTCTCTCGGGGGTGGAGATAAATAGGATAAAGCGTTTTGACCTCTAAGTTAATTCTTGCCTAACTACTCCGTGGAGGTTCGATTCCTTCCCCTACAGCTAAAAAGCCTCTTCGTTTTAAACGGAGAGGCTTTTTTGTTTCTTGTTAAGTATACTTTAGAACTAAATAATCGATTCTCTTTATTAAATTAAAAAGCAA
The DNA here is from genome assembly GCF_003023845.1 of Adhaeribacter arboris. Lineage (NCBI taxonomy): Bacteria > Pseudomonadati > Bacteroidota > Cytophagia > Cytophagales > Hymenobacteraceae > Adhaeribacter > Adhaeribacter arboris. The sequence goes on from NZ_PYFT01000001.1 coordinate 6,237,747, forward strand.
GATTGAATCAGTGATTTATTTACAAACCTGGGTTATATCTTCAGACACAATTACTCTTATGTTGGGAAAGTCTAAATTTGTCCTAGTCGATGATGCTTGTTTCATCCTTAAACCCTAGAGTTTCCTTCTTATAAAAATAGGAAACCGGATATGGTTATCCTTTTCTCTTCTGCTGAATGTTAAAGCACCGAAATCTTATTAAGACTTTTATTGCAGGAAACTTTTTTATTTAAAGTTCAATGGCTTATTCTTAAAAAATTTTTGAACAAGGAGTAAGATTATCAGTATAATTAATATATTTAAGTACTGTTCTACTCTATTATTTTAAGTGCCTTTATAGTAAATTTTATTTTGGTTCTACCATGAGGTACTCCTTCTTTTGGCTTGCCATTTTCTTGTTATTAAATAGCCAAATAATTTATAGCCAACCAAGTTCTAACCAAGCTACTTCTTTCACCCTGACGGCTGGTTTGCCCCATAGCAACATTACGGGGATGGTTCAGGATAAAGTTGGATTTATTTGGGTAGCCACTGAAGATGGCCTTGCCCGTTACGATGGCCGTACTTTCAAAACTTTTCGCTTAGCCTCCGATAATTACATATTAAGCCTAGCTTTACTAAATAATGGAACCCTGCTGCTTAGCACCGCAAACGGCGATTTTTTATGCTTCAACCCCGTAACAGAACGCTTTTCCATTGTTTTCAGCGCTGAATATCTGACTAAGAACCAAGCTTCGATGGATGAGTTTGGACTAGCCGGTAATAATAGTGAAGGCTGGGGTATTATCCGGGGAGATAAACTGGTTTACTATAATTTTTTAGATAAAAAGTTTACTTATTGGGATGAATTTTCCTTAACGGGTGAACATAATTCCATGCACGATATTTTCCGAGCCTCAAACGGGTTAGACTATGTTCGTTTTAATAACGGAATAGTAGAAGTAGATGCGAAGATGCGCCGTCGGCGTATTATTCTGTTTCCGGGTAAAACGTGGCTGAACTACCCGGTTATGCCGGTGCATAACAGCGAGTATATGGTGCAGCGCAGCAACGGCGAACTTGTAATTATGGGTAATCACCGGCTTATGTTATATAATGCGGCCCGTTCCCAGATAGTACGGCACATTCCAATCCCAGCTAAATTAGACTACAATAGTTTTTACACCTTAACCAAGGTGCGGGATGGAAGTATTTACGTGGGTTGTGGCACCCACTTGTATCAGCTTACAGAGCAAGACGAACTAGAACTGATCTGGCAAAATAGCAATCCGGTGGCCACTTTTAACTTTGTTAAAGCTTTCCTGCTGGACTATTCGGGGGTATTATGGCTAAGTACCAACCGGGGAGGCTTAACAAAAATAGATCTCAGGGCCTTGCCTTTTAAGGTTTATCCCTACCAGCGGGGCTTTATGGAAGATCTTTTGCAAGTAGAATTAAAGGCTACTTTGCCGGAGTGGGAGCATCCCGAACGCCACGCTGCCTGGGTTCGTTTTGGCCGTCCGCCTCAGTCAAAAAGTACTTGGTTTATTGATTTTTACGCTCTTTACTACTACAACCCGCAGCACCGCCAGATTTACAAAAAGCTTCGTTTTCAGGAACAAGGTTACCGGTGGTATATAAATCTGAAACCCGCTGCTGACGGATACTTATGGCTTTATGCCAACGAAAAAGGCCTTTTACGGACAGATACCTTAGCTCTTGAAGCCCAACTTTTTCCTAATAGTTTAGTGCCTCCTAAATTCAAAAATGCCCCCGTGGCTTTTGATGTGGTGGATATTCAACCCCAAGCTAACTGGGTTTGGCTGGCCTCAAATTATGGCAATGGGTTGTTCCAGTATGATTGGCAGCAACAAAAAATTATTCGTCAACTGCGGCACCAACCAAAGAATCTAAACTCATTAAGTACAAATGCTTTAAACTGTTTAATCCTTGATCCGAACGATACGCAAATTCTATGGGTAGGTACTCAAGGGGGAGGTTTATGCCGCTTAAATACCCGAACCATGCACTTTAAGCGCATCGTCGAAAAAGAAGGCTTATCTTTAAATACCATTAATAGCCTGCTATCCGACAAAAAAGGTTTTATTTGGTTAAGCTCTAACCAAGGATTGACTCGGCTAAATCCTAAGACATTACAGATGCGTCATTTTACCACGACAGATGGAATTCAGGATGACGAATATTTGCGAAATAATGCGGCTGTATTACCAGATGGCCGCTTGGTTTTCGGGGGTAAAACCGGGATGACGATTTTTGATCCAACTGCTATTCACGAAGATTCTTTTCGCCCTCCGGTTGTATTTACAGCTTTTAAAATTAATAATGTGCCCGTAGAAGCAGGCAAGCCAGGTTCTCCCTTAATTAATTCTATAAATGCAACAAAGCAGCTTACCCTGGATTATACCCAAAACTTTTTAAGTTTTGATTTTGCTGGTTTAGAATTTACTAAACCCGAAAAGCTTAACTACCGCTACCGATTAACAGGAGTAAATAAAAGTTGGGTATACGCAGGTAATCAGAATACGGCTAATTATACCCAATTGGCCCCTGGAGAATATATATTTGAGGTACAGGTAACTAATACCGATGGTAACTGGAGCCACCGTACTAAACAAATACAACTGGTAATTACGCCACCTTTCTGGGCAACCTGGTGGGCCTACGGTTTTTACACTCTTGTATTGGGCGCCGGCCTATACAACTATGTTCAATTCCGAACTAAACGAGTACGCGAAAAGCAGGAAATGGCCTTGCAGTTCCGGCAAGCGGAGCAGTTAAAAGCCGTGGACGAGATGAAAACCCGTTTTTTTTCTAACATTACGCATGAATTTCGCACACCTTTATCCCTGATTTTATCGCCGGCTGAACAACTGCTGCAAAATGAGGAACTGCCGCCAGTAACGCAGCGTAAGTTATTAAATTCGGTATACCGAAACGCCCACCAATTATTGCGCTTAATAAATCAATTATTGGATCTATCTAAATTAGAGGCCTCCAGCATGCCTGTACATGTTTCGCGGGGAAACCCTGCGGTATTTCTGCAAGCAATCGTAACGTCTTTTCGCCCGCTGGCAGATGAAAAACAAAATGAACTCTGCCTGAATGATTTAGTGGTTATCACCGATTATTTGTTTGATGCCGATAAATGGGAAAAAATCATTTACAATCTGCTTTCGAACGCGCTTAAATTTACTGCTAACGGACAAGTAAAGGTAGAGGCTCAGATCTTGAATCAACAATGGTTTTGGTTACAAATCAGGGACACCGGTATTGGCATTCCGTCGGAAAAGCTTCCGCATATTTTCGATCGTTTTTACCAAGTAGATGATGCCCGTACCCGGCAATACGAAGGAACGGGAATTGGTCTGGCTTTAGTGAAAGAATTAACGGATTTATTAGGCGGAAGGGTAACCGTGCAAAGTATACCGGGCCAGGGAACTACTTTTGAAGTAAAATTGCCTCTTGTCTTGGAGAATAATGCTGAGCCAGCGGCTGCTACTACCGCTATAACCCTTCCGTTAACTTCACCGGATAAAGCTGCGTTTTTGTTTCCATCGGATAAAGAAATTTCCCGGGCGGCACCTTTGTTATTAATAGTCGAAGATAATGCGGAGCTTCGTGACTTTATTGCCGGCGCTTTGGCCAGTAGTTACCGGATAATAACTGCCGAAAATGGCCGCCAAGGCTATGAACGTACCCAACAGGAAATGCCGGAGGTAGTAATCAGCGATGTAATGATGCCCGAAATGGACGGTTACCAATTTTGTAACGCTATTAAAACCGACCCGCAAACCAACCACATTGCGGTGTTATTATTAACGGCCCGGGCATCGCACGAAAGCCTAATCGAAGGCTTAGCTGGCGGAGCCGATGATTACCTGACCAAACCTTTCCACCTGGACGAATTACAGTGGCGGGTACGCAATTTGCTCGACCGGCAAGGAAAATTGCGGGAGTTCTACCAACGGCAGTTAGCCGCCCCACAAACTACCCAGGAATTGAAAACCACGCTGGATCCTTTTCTGGAAAAGATTTATAATTTAATAGAAGCTCACCTGGACGAATCTGGCTTTGGGGTGGAAGAGCTAGCATTGGAAATAGGAATGAGCCGCCGTACGCTGCACCGGAAATTAACCGCCGTGCTGGGCATTGCCGCTAACGAACTAATACGCCAGTACCGCTTAAACCGGGCAGTGGAATTGCTACGATCAGGCTGTTCCGTAAGCGAAACCGCTTACCGGGTCGGTTTTGAAAGCCCTTCTTATTTTGCTACGGTGTTTAAAGAATTTCATCACCAATCGCCTTCTTACTTTGTGCCTACCCGGTAAAATTTACTTTTAATTGCCTTAAAAAGTACTCTTTCGCCCTTCTGTCCCAAAATCAAACGCTTTTGTCCCAAAAGTAAAGGCATTTTCAGGCTCTAAATAATAGGTTTGGTCAACTAACGAGCTGATTTTCTTGCTAAGAATGGTGATTTAAAAACAACTCATCATGGCTGAAGAGAAGCATCAGTGTAAAAACGGTGCGTAACGAGCATGTAGTAAGTACTCGCCGGTTCCTTGTCTTTTCTTTTTTCTTTTAAATGAACTTAAATCATCTAAACCAATGACTACATCTCTACTATCTTTTCGGGTTTTGGGGCCCATCTTCCCTCGCTATCTATATCCGGATTTTCTAATCAGAAAATTTTCTGCTTACACAAATAAATACATTCTGCTCTTATTCCTAGGATTGGGACTGTTGCCCTACTTGCCGGTAGTAGCGCAGGATACAACGGCTTTTACGGATATTCAGGCTAATTTAGCGGGAGTAAAATTGGGCTCGGTAGACTGGGGCGATTACGATAGCGATGGCGATTTAGATGTTTTAATCACCGGTGAAGCTGGAGATAACTACATTTCTAAGATTTACCGCAATACCAACGGCAGTTTCTCTGACATTAACGCAGGCTTAGTAGGAGTAACTGAGAGTGCGGTAGCCTGGGGCGATTATGATAACGATGGAGATCTGGATATTGCCTTAACCGGGCAGAGTGGCAACGGATCAGTCTCCTTAATTTATCAAAATAATAATGGGAGTTTTGTTAATGTTCAAGCAAACCTGCCTCCTGTGAAAATGGGGGCAGTAGACTGGGGTGACTACGACCAGGATGGCGACTTAGACCTTTTAATATCCGGCGATGCCAGTACTACTCATAAGAATTATGTAACGGCTATTTACGATAATGAGGGAGGTGAGTTTACGAGAAACTCAGCCAATATGGTAGGGGTTTTTAATAGCTCGGTAGCCTGGGGAGACTATGATAAGGATGGCGATTTAGATATTTTATTAATGGGCGAGTTTTTTAATATATTCAATTACAATCCTATATTTACCTGCCGTATATACCGCAATTTAGGTAGCAATGGATTCTTGAGCTTAGAACTCCTAAACAATTTAAAAAATGGTTCAGCAACTTGGGGAGACTACGATAGCGATAGTGATTTGGACATTATGTTTTCGGGATTTAGAGTACAAGGAGGACGTGTTGAAGGAATAAGTAATTATATTTACCGAAACGATAATGGTAACTTTAAGCAGATAGATACTGACTTTAGCAGTCAAACCGCAGCTAATGGGGATGTTGCTTGGGGCGACTATGATAATGACGGAAATTTAGATATTTTAATAGCTGGGCTTTGTCGTGCTGCAGATTGTAGAGACTTTTCTGCTAATATTTACCGTAATTCGGGCGGCATCTTCACGAACAGTAAGACCGTTCTGCCGGGTTTAATCTATGGCTCGGTTGCTTGGGGCGATTACGACAACGATGGGGATCTGGATATTCTGCTTTCCGGGGATACGAACAAAGGACCCATTGCTAGAATTTATCGAAATAATTCGGTGGCCAAAAATACGCTTCCTATATCTCCAACTGACCTCACTTCTAAAGTGCAAGGAGAGAAAGTAACTTTATCCTGGAGCCCCGGCCTGGATGAACAAACGCCAACTGCTGCATTAAGCTACAATGTGTATGTCGGTACAAGTCCGGGTACCCAGCAAAAGGTTTCGTCGCAGGCAAATCTCCCAGGTAGCTACCGTCAGGTAGCTACCTGGGGCAATGCGCAGTTAAATACCAGCTTTAACCTGAATAACCTGCCTGATGGTACCTATTATTGGAGTGTACAGGCCATTGATCAGGCTTTTGCCGGCTCGGCATTTGCGCCGGAACAAGGGTTTGTTATTGGTTATCTGCCCATCGTAAATGCAATTGCCCCCGCTGCTGCCTCGCCGGGAAACTGGGTTACCATTAAGGGTAACTATTTTCTGAATGCTACCGAGGTACGATTTAACGGAGTAAAAGCATCGGACTTTGGCGTACTTAGTAATGAGCAAATTCGGGTATTAGTACCGGAAGGTGCCACCACGGGTCCGGTAATGGTTACTACTCCTAACGGAACCGCTCTTAGTGCTGTTACTTTCTCGGTTTTGCCCACTATCACCACTATTCATCCTACGGTAGTCCGGCCCGGCGATGTAATTACGATCACAGGCGAAGGCTTTGCTAACGTTACCGCCGTCATCTTTAATCAAATCAAACAACCCGTATTTACCATTGTTAATTCTCAAACTATTACCACCAGGGTACCCGATGGAGCTACTTCCGGTTTAGTAAAGATTTTAACGCCTGAGGGTACCATAATTAGTCCGCTAACCATCTCCATTCTGCCGCGAATGAATTATGATGAAACTTTTGGCGGGATGGACCAGGATAAGCTTACTGCTTCCATTATAACGATGGACGGTGGTTATTTGCTCGGCGGGTATTCTCTTTCTGGTGTAGGCGGCGAAAAGAGTCAGGATAGTCGCGGCGACCTGGATTACTGGATTGTAAAGACGGATGGTAATGGCACCAAAATTTGGGACAAGCGCTTTGGGGGCAGTGGTGAGGATAAACTAACAACTTTATTATCTACCGGTGATGGTAGTTATCTATTAGGAGGGTATTCCACCTCTACGGTCTCGGGCGATAAAAGCCAGGCTAGTAAAGGCGATGCGGATTATTGGATCGTAAAAGTTAATGGTACAGGTAAAATAGAATGGGAGAGAACCTTAGGAGGGAATAATTCTGACCAGCTTACCGCCATGATCCCTACGGCAGATGGCGGTTACTTACTTGGGGGCTCTTCTGATTCGGATGAAACCGGCGATAAAAACCAGGGTAACAAAGGCCAGACCGATTATTGGCTCATAAAAATTGATGCCAACGGTAAGAAAATCTGGGATAAAACCTACGGAGGTCAGAATGCAGATAACCTAGCGGCTATTGTTGCCACTACCAATGGCTATTTGCTTGGTGGTTCTTCGGCTTCCGGTATTTCCGGCGATAAAAGTCAAGGGTTACGGGGCATTGATGATTATTGGGTAATACGCATCACGGAAGCAGGAGAGAAACTCTGGGACAAAACCTTTGGCGGCGCCATTGATTATTTATTGTATGAATCCTGCGGGGGTGATGAAAACCCAGGCCCTGAATGCTTTTATTATTTTGGTAGTTCTATTTTGTCGTCGTTAGTAGCTACTCCGGATGGTGGTTTTTTGCTGGGGGGATCTTCTAACGCCGATAAAGGAAACGAGAAAAGAGAAAATAACCTCCATACCGACCATACAAATTTTACCACTAGGTTAAGGGATTATTGGGTACTAAAAATTGATGGGGAAGGAAATAAAATTTGGGACCAGACCATTGGGGGCAGTGTAAAAGATTATTTTGAGATTGATAAAGGCTATTTTGTTATTGGTGACTCGGAGTTAAAATCTATGGTGGCCACTGCGGAGGGTAATTTCTTTTTAGCCGGCAGTTCAAATGCGGCAAAAGGCCGGGATAAAAGTGCAACCGGTTGGTTTTCGGCGACAGATGTCACCCTGCAGGAAAGGGATGATTACTGGCTGGTAAAGATAGATGGGCAAGGAAACAAGTTGTGGGATGAAGTAAAGGGTGGACTTCGGAATGATAATCTATCCGTTATAATTAAAAATAACGCAAACGAATTTGTATTAGGGGGGACTTCTCAGTCAGATGCTGGCGGAAATAAAACTACGGGTAGCAGGGGAGAGACGGACTACTGGCTGGTAAAAATAACCGATGATGATTCCAAAGCCTGGAACTTTCGCTACGGTGGCTCCGGCAACGAAGGTTTCACCACACTTATTAAAACGAATGACGGAGGCTACTTATCTGGTGGATATTCAAATGCGGGGATTAGCGGCGACAAAACCCAGGCCAGCCGGGGTAAAAACGATTACTGGATTGTGAAAAGTGATGCTACCGGTAGAAAACTCTGGGATAAACGGTACGGCGGTTCGGGTGAGGATTACCTAAATCGTATTATTCCCACCAAGGATGGTGGCTACTTACTGGCTGGTAGCTCACTTTCTGGTATCAGCGGCGATAAAACCCAGGCCAGCCGGGGCAATCGCGATTTTTGGATTGTTAAAATCAGTAGTACCGGCGCGAAGCAATGGGATAAGCGCTATGGTGGCTCCGGCTACGACGAACTCAAAAAAGTAATTCAGCTTTCTACCGGTGAGTATATTTTGGCTGGTTACAGTAACTCTCCCGCAAACGGCGATAAAAGTCAGGAAAGTCAAGGGAACATGGACTACTGGCTGGTAAAGGTAAGTAGCACCGGTACTAAAATCTGGGATAAACGTTACGGAGGCAGTTTAAACGAAGTATTAGGAGGAATTGTGCAAACTTCTGAGAGCGGTTTCTTGCTGGGCGGTTCTTCTGTTTCGGGTATAAGTGGAGATAAAACCGAAGAAACCCGCGGTGGAAATGATTTCTGGTTGATTCTAGTAGATAAAAACGGCACTAAGGTGTGGGATAAAACGTATGGGGGCAGTGGCAACGACGAAGCTTATTCCTTAGGCCGTAGTAACGGCAGCAATTACTTTATCTCTGGTCAAAGTGATTCACCGGTTGGTTATGATAAAACCAGAGGTACCCAAGGCGGAATAGATTTCTGGTTCCTGAAAATAAATAGTTCGGGCGCTAAAATCTGGGACAAACGTTTTGGCGGCACCAAAGACGATGAACTTAGGGCTAGCATTCAGACCAGTGATGGCGGCTATCTCTTAGCGGGTAAGTCTTCGTCTAATAAAAGCGGTAATAAATCGCAAAACAGCCATGGTTCGAGTGATTACTGGATAGTGAAAACAGATGCAGATGGCATGTACCAGTGGGACAAACGCTATGGTGGTAGCGACGCCGAGGAACTACGAGCTGTCATTCAGACCAAAGAGGGCGGTTTACTTTTAGCCGGGAAATCGGACTCTGGCGTGAGCGGAGACAGAACCCAATCAAGTCAAGGTGGTACCGATTTTTGGTTAGTGAAAGTAGCCCCTGAAAGCGTAGGTGCACCGAAGGTAGTTGCTCGGCAAGCCACCCCAGTATTTGAAACCAAGCTCAACCTACTAGTAGCATATCCTAATCCGTTTGAACAAAAATTTACCTTACAACTTGCCCAACCGCTTCCCGCCGGTGCTACCATAAAGCTGTCTGATATCCAAGGCAAATCAGTATACCAGATGAAAGTACCGGTTGGAGAATCCAGAATAGAGGTAAACTTAACCGGGAAACCCGCAGGAATGTATTTGCTTCAACTGCAATCCGGAAATAGGCGGCAGGTACTTAAAATGATAAAATCAGAGTAATAGGTTCTTATTAAAATCCGGCTGAACGCTCCTTACAAAGTTTGGGAGCTTTCAGCCGGATAAAACTCAATAAAAACTAGGTCATTATGGTAGAGTTTTAATTGAGATAAGGCACTAGTATTACCATTTTTTAGAATTTAAAATTTTGAATGTTGCCAAGGACCCTAATAAATGCCGGACGTGGTTCTCCAAATTAGTGACTGTAGATTTATTTAATCAGTAAGCCAGACAAAGAAAAAGATTCTAAAAAGAATTATCTTACCCGGGTATAAACTGCTTGTGTGACTAGATTAAAATATTTGCTTCATCTGGCTATATTTCTGCAAACCGGACTGGGCTTTTTACCAGCTTGTACCCAAACTTCGGAGAAAAAGGCGGGATTACTGGGCAATTCGTCTGATTCTGATAATATTAATAATTTATACGAATTTGCTCATCAGAATCTGTCGGATATGGATACGATTAGAAAAACGGCAGATGTATTATTGCAGATGGGGAAGCAGAACCCGGATGCATTATTAAAAGGAAAAATTTTAAAAACCAAGTACTACTGGCTTACGGGTAATTACCAAAATGCCATGCGCACGGGCGTCCAAACCTTGGCTTTGGCCCAGCGTTCGGAGCTAAATCCGGAATTACCCGTTATTTATTCCATGCTGGGCAACCTGTATAAAGAAAAAAAGAATTATCCCAAAGCGCTCGAGTGCGCAGGAACTGGGTTACAAGCAGCGGAAGCGTTAAAAGACACGGCGAACATCATCTATCTTACGCAACTAAAGGCCATGTTCACGCGCAGCTATGGTACCGAACTAAAAGATACAACTTTCATTCAGCAATCTTTCCCGATTTATTTAGCCGGGTTGCGACTCGCCGAAAGCTCCGTTAAGTTTGAGAAGAACCGGACTCCTTTTTATAACAATATTGCCCAATACTTTCTCTACGACCAAAAAGATTATAATAAAGCCATTAGTTACGCGCAAAAAGCTTTGGCGAATGGTATTAAACACCGGCAGCTTGCTTCTTTACATTATACTTACGATTGGCTGGGTGAAGCCTATTTTGAATTAGGGCAGAAAGCAAAAGGATTAAGTTATTTACGGGAGGCCTTACAAATTGCTCAGCAGGTAAACCGGCCCTACCGGGTAATGGAAATATACCAGGTAATAGCCCGCTATCACCAGCAAATGGGTAATTATCAACAAGCTTTGGTTCATTTCACGAAGTACGACTTACTGCGTGATTCGCTGGCTTTGCTGGAAAACCTGAAGCTAATGAACGAACTGGAAGTACAATACCAGGCCGGTAAAAAAGAGCAGGAGATAAATGTTCTGAAACAAATAAGTAAAACCCGGTCGGTGCAAATAACCTGGGCCTTAGGGGTGGTGGGTATTTTGTTACTATCGGGGGTGATTTTTGGTTTGCAGTTCCGGACTATCCGGCGGAAAAATAATTTGCTGAACGTGCAAAACGAACAAATAAACGAGCAAGCCGAAAAATTAAAATTACTGATGAAAGAACTGCACCACCGGGTAAAAAATAATTTACAAATTGTGTCGAGTCTCTTGAGTTTACAATCGAACCGGCTCGTAGACGAAGACGCGAAAAAAGCCGTAAAAGTGGGACGGCAACGCATCGAGGCCATGTCTTTAATTCACCGGAGTTTATACCAGCAAGACAATCCGAATCTGGTGAACATGAAAGAATACATTACCGACTTAGCCGAAAGTTTAATGGAAAGTTTTGGCCTGAGCAAAGAAGAATTAAAGTTAGATTTATGCATTACGGTTGCCGAACTGGATGTAGATAAAGCCTTGCCTCTAGGCCTAATTATTAATGAGTGGGTTACCAATGCTTTTAAATACGCGTACCACCAAGTGCCCGAACCATATTTACAAGTTGAATTGCATCATACCAACGGTCTGCACTTATTCATCCGGGATAATGGGCCGGGTTTACCGGCTATGGTGTGGGAAAAACCGCAAACTTCCTTTGGTTTAAAATTAGTGAAAGTCCTCAGTAAACAATTAAACGGTACTTGCGCCGTAGAAAATCAGAATGGTACTACTTTTACGCTTCATATACCGGAAACTACCCTTAAAAAAGCAGGCTAAATTCTATGGCAGAGGGTAACGTGCGCATTTTAATTGTAGAAGACGAAGGTATTCTGGCAATGGGCCTGGAAGATGCTTTAATGACGGATGGGTACGAAGTGGTGGGAATCGCCGATAATGGACCGGAAGCCATTACCTTATTAAAAGAAAATTCGGTTGATTTGGTTTTACTCGATATTCACATTAAAGGCGATTGGGACGGCATTGAAACGGCGAAGCACATTCGCGCGCTAAAAGATATTCCTTTTATTTACCTCACAGCCTTTGCCGACGAGGCTACCGTTAACCGGGCCAAAGATACTTTCCCGGCCGCTTACCTTACCAAACCGTACCAGCAAACCAACCTCCGCATTGCCATTGAAATGGCCTTGCACCAATTTGCGTTCCGCAAGGAGAATAATGCCAAAGTAATTCCGTTGCATAAACCAGGCGAGAAAGATAAAATGGCACCTTCCGCCGAAACCATCCTGGCTATTAACGATGCTATTTTTGTGAAGCAAAATTACCGCTTTCTTAAAATAGTTCTGGCCGACATTCTGGTGTTGGAGGCCGATAGCAATTTTACCTACATCTACACCCTGGAAAATAAATTTATCCTGCGGTGCTCCCTGCAACACGTAGTCGAAAAAATAAGCCTGCCGCAATTAGTGCGGGTGCACCGGTCTTTTGCCGTTAATCTGCAGCACCTGCAAACCTTTAACGATAGTTTCGTGGTAATTGGCAAGCACGAAGTGCCTTTGGGCCGCAATTACAAAGAAGAATTTTTTAAGCATTTCAATTTTCTGTAAGCCTCCGTTTACATACAACCTTCTATTTTTCGCATACAAACCAGCGTAGTTAACATACTATTCGTCCTACTGCCTTTTTCCATTACCTACATTCAGGCTAAATAATTAACCAAACGGGTAAAGCTCGCTAGCGCCACTTACTCGAATTAATTTTTAGTTCCGGGACCCGCGTCTGTAAAGCGGGGGAAAGCATCTGTTCTAGTCACTTTTAATTTATTTTAAATCATTGGTCATGAAACACCATTATCTCCGCTTTTTAGGATTATTCTTCCTGTTTTTTCTGGGCATAGGCAGCGCCTCGGTTTTTGCCCACGATTTTTACTATGATATTAATTATGAGCAAGGAAATGGACGAATTAAGATTGTTGTTTCGGTAAACGAAGACGATTGCAGTACCTGTAAAGACAATACCCTACAGGATTTGGATATTACCTACCGGTCACCGCAAGATGGACAATATTATTTTTTACTCCGCGATGCCAGTTATGGTAATCGGGATGGCACAAATAAAAGTTTTTGGATGGAAAATGGTGGCTCTGGTTGGGATGGACAGTACGATAAACAATATTACTACATCAATATCCGCCCCGAATGGATGGGCCAAACGGTAACTATTAAAACGCACTACGACTGGGGCGACAGAGACGATCCCAACGGGGATAGATACAACGATATTTACATTCCGAACATTGCCTCACCCACTATTACTTCTGCTTCCAACGGCGAACAAACCGAAGTTAGATTAACCTGGGATAAACCAGCTACCAATGGCTATGCTCAAAATAAAATAACTTATCAAGTGTATCAGAATAACCGGATAGTAGGCTATTTGGATTATAATACCACTTCTTTTACCGATGTTACTACCCAAAATGGCGGGAAGTACGAGTACCAGGTAAAAACCAACGTAGCTTTTGTAAATAGCCGTTCTTATACTTCTGCAAGTAATCCGGCCAGTACCCGTACTGCCTGGAAAAATGCCCAATTAGCGCTTACTCCTACCTACGTTCCCTGCGCTACCGGTATTACCTTAATCTGGCCTAAACCCAACTTAGACGGAGCATATTCTTACAAGGTATTACGAAGTGCCCGGCCCGACTTTAGTACCATCACCAATACCTTTGACGTTAACGGGGGGCTAAACACGCTTACTTATTTTGATGATACTAACTTACAACACCAAAAATCGCATTATTATAAAATTCAGGTTATCCGGCCGGATAAGCAAGTAGCGACGGAGTTAACTTCGGAGGTTGCGAGCATTACGCCCGATTTAAGTCCGGCAACTCCGCAAATTGTGTTACTCGAAAGTGGGGTAAATTTTAAAATTTCCTGGAACGGTTACTCCTGTCAGAGCCTCACTAATTTTAAACTAATCCGGAAAGTAATGCAAGCGGGTAACGTGGTTTCTAATACTACCATTAACGTGGACCCAAAGCCTGGTTCGTGGGTAGATGATAAGCTACAAGCCTGTAATACCTACGAGTACCAGCTGGTAGCCGTAAACCAATACGCCGAAGTAGCCGGTAATATTGTCAGCAAAGCCGTGCCCGATCAGATTGTCGATGCTCTGGAATGGGACACAGAGTTAAGCGAACGGAATAATCCGCAAAATCCTTTTTACAACCACGATTATAAATTTAAAGCTTCGAAAGGGTTCTTCACCAGTTATATTCAGCTGCAATGGGATGCCAAATACAAGAGTCGCATCGAAAATTATGAAATTTACCGAAAAATTGCCGGTACCAATAATACCCGGGAACTGGTGCACGTGGCCGAAGGCGGTAGCTCCACGCTCTGGCTCGATGAGTTTGCCGAGGCCAATACCATTTACGAGTATACCATTGAAGGCGTAGCCGCTTGTAACGGACAACAAATCAAAACCCGCGTGGCCAAAGCCTTAGGCTTCCGGGCGCCGTTTGGTACCGTAAGCGGCCGCATTTATTTTGAAGGCGGCCAGGTGGTAGAAAATGTGCAGGTACGGGCGCGCAACACCGATGGAGCGGCGGGCAAAGCTCTTGCATTCCCGGATAATAAAGCTGCCTTTGATATTAAAGCCTCCCGCATTTTCTGGCCTAGCCAGGAAGGTTGGTCGCTCGAAACTTGGCTACGGCCAAATGATATAAATACTAACTACGTACTCTACGATCATTACCAGAATGGGCAAGGTTTACAAATAAGCTACGAAGGCAAACACTACATTTTAACGGCGGGAGCGGAGCAGGTGCGTATTAATCCGGGCGATTTGCTCAAAGACGGCGAATTTCATCACTTGTCCGTTAGTATCAATACCGTTTCCCGGCAAGTACAATGGGTCGTGAACGATTCCGTTTTTGCCAGCCAGCAACTCACCACGGCTTTTCAGCCCCACAGTAACCTCGATCTGCCTTTAGTTTTTGGCAACAACCGCGCCTACAACCAAGGATTTCAGGGTATATTGGATGAAGTTAGAATCTGGAACAAACCCCGAACCGCTGCGCAACTAGTGCAGGATTACAGCCGGTTTTTAGATGGGAGCGAACCCGGTTTAATTGCCTACTGGAAATTAAACGAAGGCTTCAGTGATTTTGCTTTCGACGGCTCGCGGGTCGATCGAAAATATAACGAAAACCACGCGAAGCTAAGAGGCAGCTACGAATGGACTACTACTATTCCGTCGGAAGACCAATTGGCCAACGTCGCCTATACCGATAATAAAGGAAATTACCGCCTCACCAACATTCAATTCCGAGGTTCCGGCGAAAGCTTCGAAATAACGCCGCTGCTGGGAGTACATACGTTTGATCCGAATTCGCTTTTGTTATTCATCGGGGAAGGAGCACTGAGCCACAACGGGAAAGATTTTAAAGATATCTCCTCGTTTATTACCAAAGGCAGTGTGCGGTACCTAGGCACTTCTTTTCCGGTACAAGGCGTGCAAATGCTCGTAGATGGCAAAACCTTACTGAATGCCAGTAACGTGCCGGTAATGTCGGATGCCAAAGGAGAATTTGAAGCCCGGGTGCCGATTGGTCAGCACGTATTGTCGTTTGTAAAGAACGGCCACGTATTTCAGAATGCGTATTGGCCCGCCGAAAACCAACCTCACGATTTTCAGGAACATTTACGCGGGCAACTCGAAATCATCGATACCACCAAAGTAAAACTAATCGGCCGGGTAGCGGGCGGCCAAGTGCAAGGCGATAAACCCTTAGGCATGGGCCTTTCTAAAAATAATTTAGGTACCGCCAAAATAATTTTAGAACCCGAAAAAGGCGGCGACCTGGATGAATCCCCCATAAAATTCCAGAAAACCATTGACTTAACTACTGATTCGCAAACCGGCGAATATGCTGCCTGGATAATACCGGAGCGGTTTATTGTGAAAGACGTGAAAACCAATAACGTGCTTACCGATGGCTCGCGCTATACTTTTGGCGAGCAGCCCATCCTGGATTTAAGTTTACCGGTGCAGAATTTACGCTGGGAGTACCAAATCGATGATAAAGGTAAGAAAGTAGATTCGGCCAGTTACCACTTCAGTAAAAAGTATGTCCTGCACAATCAAACCAAGTGGGCCATTAATAACAACGAACTCATCGGCGAGAAAAAAATGAAACTCGGCGAAAACAGTCCCGAGATTGACCTGGCCGGTAAACCCTTTGGCGCCCCGGTGTTTCTCATGAATGCCCAATATGAGTTTCCTATCCGGTTTTTTGAAGAATACGAAAACGCCGACGACCACGACAAAGAACTGGTGCCGGTAACTAATGCCAAAATTAAAATTGTAAATAACTGGAAGCAGGGTAGCCCCGATGAAGAACTTATCCTCAATAATCCGCAAGGTATTTACAATTATAAATTCCGGGCCGGTAGTCCTAATTTAAGCGGTACTTATACTTATAATTTTTCGGCGGCTATTAAAATTGGCGACCAGTCTTACGCCGATTTGGGAACTCAGCCCGGCTACATTCTGGGGCAAGTTACGTCGGGTTCCGGTTTTGTTACCAAAGGTCCGGACGTAGTAGAATTTATTTTACGCGATCCGCCGGGTACCAATAGTTACGCTTATTTGAGCAAAGGTTCTACTACTACCAAAACCATGTCTATTATAAACACCGGCGGTAGTACTCAAACCATTAATCCAAGTTTTTATCTGGGTTTAAGCACTACGGTAGCGACAGGGGTCGGCGTAGCGGTATTGAATGAATCGGACGTAAAACACATTATTTCTAACCAGGAAGAAATTACCGAAAAACGCACGGAAACTGGCCAGTTAGTAGAAAGTATAAGTGTAACCGAAAGTTGGAAAACCAGCGCCGATCCAGGATTAGTAGGCCGTGATGCCGACTTATTTGTAGGCCGGGCCATGAATTTTATTCTGGGTAAAACCGAAACCCTGGAGATATTAGAACTAAAACCGCCGTTCGATCAATTGCCACATTCGGCGCCTTTTACTTACCAAGGCAAAACCTACGCTTTGGTGCGCCGGCAAGGCATTGCGGCGGCGCAGGACAATTTTAGCACCCGGTTTATGTACACGCAGCAACACATTCAAAATAATCTGATACCAGATCTAAAAAAATTCAGGAATAGTTTATTGCTGCGCGGCGATGGGGTGTATACTTCCAACTTTGCTAAAAATGATCCTAAGTTCGGCGCGGATAATTACGACAAGAATTTATTTGGCGGCGCAGCCCTGCCTAAATCCGATGAAGGCGTAGCTACCCGCGGCGCTTACACGGGGCCTAGTTACCGGTTTAATCCGGTTAAGACGAGCGATCCGGATTCAGTGTATCTGCTGAACCAGCAAATAACGCTCTGGGAAAATGCGCTCCGCGATAATGAGCAAAATAAATTAGATGCGAAAACCAAAGGATCCGCCGAAGGTATTAACAATGTTTCCTTCGATGGCGGGGTAACCCAAACCTGGGAAAAAAGCTTGAATTCGCTTTGGGGCACGAATACTACCGTAGAAGTAACGGCCGATGCTTCTATTGAACTGGTTACTGGATATACTTTTAATAAATTTGGGCTATCCGTACGCTTAAAAGCTAATTTCTTTGATAATTTTTCCGGCTCGGCTGGTGAATCCACGAACGAAGCTTTAACCTTCGGCTACGTATTAGCTGATGGCGATAAAGGGGATTTTTACAGTGTGGATGTTATTGACCCTTCGGCGATTAAATTTTTAAACGACAAAGGCGACCACGTCGTGTGGGCCGATTACTACGGGGTAAAGGATGATTTTGCCGCCCGGAAAGCAAATTACAACAATGGTTTTTATTCGCCCATGTTTTACACCCGCGGTGGGCAAACTTCCTGCCCCTACGAAGGCGACGAAAAAACGCAATACTACCAGCCCGGTAAAATATTAAACGCCGCCACTCTGCGCCGCGAGAAACCCGAGATTAACGTCGAGAACAATATGGTTACCGGCGTACCGGAAACCAATGCGGCTGTTTTTAAACTGTTACTCCAAAACAACGGCGACTCCGAGGAAGATATCTGGTACGGCGTGCAGGTAGATGAAAATTCTAATCCGAATGGCGCGGTGATTACCATCGACGGCTCTACCCCCAACCGGGCGTTCCGGGTGCCGCACGGCGAAGTTGTAGAAAAAATACTAACGGTAAAAAAAGGTCCCGGCGCGGTATTTAACTACGAAAACCTGGGCATTGTGCTGCACTCGCTTTGCGAACCCGGCCTGGTTGCCGATACGGTAAAAATTTCGGCTTTCTTTGCGCCGGCTTGTACGCCCGTTACGATGCTGGCTCCCCTGGATAATTGGCTCGTGAATGTGGATGCCCAAGGGAAAGTTCCCGTTCAGCTAAGCGGTTACGACGTCAACCTGCGGTCGTTTAAGAGCATCGAAATTCAGTATAAATCTACGGCTTCCAACACCTGGGCGACTATTCATACTTTCTTTAATAAAGAAGCCGATTACAATGCGGCTATTGCGCAAAACAAAGATGCCGCCGTTTCTAAAATTGCCGGTAAAACCACCCTTAACTTTAGTTGGGATATTACCGACTTACCGGACCGCAATTACGAACTACGGGCCAAATCCAATTGCACCGACGGTTCGGTGAGTTATACCGAAGTAAAAAAAGGCTTGAAAGACGTGGTACCGCCGCTGGTATTTGGGGCACCGCAACCCGCCGACGGTATCTTATCGCCCAACGATGAAATTATGATTCAGTTTGCCGATGCGGTAGAAGCCGGATTGATCAACAAGAGCAATATTACCGTGCGGGGCGTGCTGAACGGCTCGAACCTGGCGCACGGCGCTTTCCTGCATTTTGACGGCAAACAGGGACATGTCCGGATTCCGGAGGGCCTACAACTGAATAACCGTTCTTTCACGGTAGAGTTCTGGGCCCGCGTACAATCTAACACCGCTACTACCGACCGGACTATCTTTACGCAAGGTACCGGAGCCGAAGCCATCACCATTGGTTTTGATAAAACGGGTAAGCTGTTTACCGGTTGGGGTGCCACGCCCCGAGTATTAGCCGATAAAACTTTAACAGCGGGTAGCTGGCAACATTACGCGGTAGCCTTCGACGCCACGGCTAATAAAGTAGGTCTCTACGGCAACGATCAGTTATTAGCCGAGAAAAATCAGGTGGAGGTAGTTGCTATTCAAGGACCTGTATCCATTGGCCTTTCACTGGTCGGGGATAAGGCTTTTCAGGGCGATTTACACGCGCTCCGCGTGTGGGACCAGTTTAAAACCCGCGACGAAGTATACGCTGGTCAATCCATCCGGTCAAACGGCGGCGAACGCGGATTGGTAGGTTACTGGCCCTTCAACGACTTAAAAGGAACTGCCGCGAAAGATCTGGCTAGGGCCTTGCACGCCGAAGTAGCCGCCCAGTGGGTAGCCGAACCGGCCTCGAAAGCCATTTCCTTAAAAGGTAACGGTTATGTACAGGTGAGCAGCGGCCATACGCCCATCACTAAAGACGGCGACTTTACCCTCGAATTCTGGTATAAAGCCGGTGCCGATGCCGCTAAAACCGCTTTATTTTCGGCGGCCTTACTTAATACCGAGGTAAAATGGTCTTTAGAGTTCGACGATCAAGGCGCTATTTTCCTAAAACAAAATAGTCTTCTCATGAATGCCGTAGATCAGAATACCTTGGATAGTAAATGGCACCACTTGGCCATGGTAGTAGATCGAAGGGGCAATCTATCGTTCTTAGTGGATGGAGCCCTTACCAATTACCGCAAGGCCGAGGCCTTGGCTCCCTTAACAGTTCCGGCTTTGTACTTCGGGGTGCGGTATGATCAGACTTCCACGGCGGGCGGAACCCCTAAAAACTCTTTTACCAATTATTTTAAAGGTCAGTTAGACGAAATTCGTTTCTGGAACTCGGCCCGTACCGCCGAACAAATAAACCGCTCTCTAACCACTAAGCTGCCCAACGATCTGGCCGACTTACAAATTTACTACCCCTTCGAAGCCTACCAGGATAACAGCGGCGTAATGCTTTCGGTGGAATCAAAACAGGAGCAAAGCGGCAAAACCACGGACCAGGCTACTTTGATAAATGCTACTTACACCAACGAATCACCTAAAATTGACCGCCCACAACCGGAGCAAAAAGTAGATTTTAACTACGTGATAAACAACGATAAAATGCTGATTACCCTGAACGAACCGCAGGAATTAGTGGAGAAAACTATTCTGGATATAACGGTGCAGGGCGTTATGGATAAAAACAGCAACGTCATGCCCGGCGCGAAAACCTGGTCGGTGTTTGTGGATAAGAATCAGGTAAAATGGGTGGATTCTAACCGTCGTTTCGAAAAAGAAGTAAATAAACCATTGCAATTCGAAGCCGAGATTACCAATTTGGGCGGCAACCAGGAAAGTTTTCGGATTGATGGCCTGCCGGGTTGGTTAACGGTTAGCCCGGCTAGTGGTTCCATTGAGCCTAATAGTCGCCAAACCCTGGTATTTACCGTGAGCGAAAGCGTAAATAGGGGCCGGTATACCGAGGATATTTTGCTCCGCACCAATTTTGGTTACGACGAGAAATTAGCTTTGCACCTGAAAGTATTTACCCCGGCTCCGGATTGGAACGTGAATCCGCGCAACTTCAGCCAATCCATGAGCATTATCGGGCAGGTAAAAATTAACGATCAGTTTTCGATTAACCCCGACGATAAAGTGGCCGCCTTTGTCAACGGGCAATGCCGGGGAGTGGCGCAACTCGAGTACGTACCCGCCTACGATCGCTACTTGTTTTTCATGCAAGTGTACGGTCAGGGTACCGCCAATGAAAAAATAAGCTTCCAGATTTGGAATGCCGATTTGGGCGTAACCCATTCCGATGTGATTCCTTCTACCCTGGCATTTCAGGACGGAATGGTACAGGGCTCCACCGCTAACCCATATCTATTAACCGCCAACAACATTATTTACCAGGAACTGGACTTAAAGACGGGCTGGAACTGGGTTTCTTTTAACGTAGACGTGAAAAATAAAGATCTGGCTTCGGTTCTGGACCCAACGGCTATCGACCGTAGTTCGGTATTCATGTCACAAGATTGGGTAGCGGATTATTCGGCCGGGGTATGGTCGCCGCCGGGTAAACAGGTTAGCAACGTAGCCGGTTATTTACTAAAAGTAGGAGCGGCCACTAAGCTGAAAGTTAAAGGTAGTATGTTAAACCCGGCTAACGAGATTATTACCCTCAAAAAAGGCTGGAACTGGATAGGCTACACCCCGCAGGTGAGTATGCCGGTGCCGGATGCTTTAGCGGGCGTTACCTTAGCCAACGGCGACATCATTAAAAGTCAAACGGATTTTGCCATTTACGACCAGAATAAAGGCTGGGTAGGTAGTTTGAAAACGCTTAAAACGGGTCAAGGCTACCGCCTTCAATCTTCGCAGAAAACCGATCTTAAATTTGCCTATCCGAAAACTTCCGTTAATTCGGGTAATCGCCTCGCTAACGATGAGTCGCCACTAGCTAAATTGGTTAACCCAGGAATCTACCGGTATAACATGAACCTGGTGGCCGAGATTGCCTCAAATCAAATAACCGAAGAAACCGGAATTCTGGTGCATACTACTAACGGGGAAAAAGTAGGTTGGGGTACCGCTTATAAGGTAGAAGACAAAGTTTTGTTTTTCATTACGGTGTTTTCGAACCAGGAAAATCAGCAAGTGCATTTCTCTTACCACGATGAAAGCGGCAACTTGCTGGTTAACTTGAAAGAAACTATGGTTTTCCGGAGCGAGCAAATTACCGGCACTATTCAGCAACCATTCCGGTTTACTCTTAATGGTTCTTGGGAAAAACCACTGGTCAATACTTTAAAAGCAGCCCGGGTGTACCCTAATCCGTTTACCGAAACCTTTACGGTAGAGTGGCAAAATAATCCTAATGAAACTACTACCCTGGATCTGTACGATATGGCCGGCCGACAAGTAAAAAGACTCTGGCAAGGCCAAATGGCGACAGAACAAGGTACTTATGTATGCCCGGTGCAACAACAAGCTGCTTTAAAAGCCGGCGTTTACTTGCTGCGGATTACCCAAGGCTCGAAGCAGGAAATTGTTAAAGTAATCAAAAACTAAATTTTTGGTATTACCCGGCGAATATACCGGGTAATACCAAAAATTTCCCGCACCGGTAATAGCGCGAAAGTTAATGTGCAAGAGTCCTTCCGAACACTTTTTACCCCTTGGTGACTTTAAAACAAAAAACAGGTGCCAGTATTTTGTTCAGATTAACCCTTACTACAGACTTTTTTCATTTCCTTACAGATTCAGAAATTGGGTTGAAAAGCAAGCCTAACGATACATAAAATATCCGGTTGTTATTACTGTACTGGGTAAAATAATTCATGTTCAAATTTCTGGTTCTATAGAATTTTAGATGAGTTAAGATTTACACTGGAACAAATCCTGGTTTTACAAAATACTTAGCCTACAATGGCTGAATGGTAGGCTGCTCTATTTAGGTTGGTTTATCTTAAAAAAGCATGTATACGTGCTAGTTTAGATTTATCTATTACTAATTAATATAGTAATCAGATAATTTTCAATAGTATTTAAATTTGATTCATGATTTTTTAATACAAATTGGTAAGATTTATAAATGTGACAATATAATACCAGTTTCTAGGATTGATATTTACTGCGCCTAAAATAGAAATGTTGTAATTTAAATAAAAAAATTTATCATTAAATCGTAGTAAATGCAATTAATAGGCTGGTTATAGCTTGAAAAAGCAAATTTATGTAGTAGCTGATAAAATAAGGAAAGGGAACGTTTTTGGGGAGAAAAGTAAGTATTGTAGAATAAAATGATAAATGAGTATTACTTCTGAGCCTTTATTTGGGTTTACCTTGGTTGATTCATTTTAGAGTTGTTCGTCAGTATTACTATCACCCAAATTAACAGTGCCCATGAAAAAAAATACTCATTCTTGGCAACGTAAAAATTGCGTTTTACTAAGGCTGCTTGCTTTCAGCGGAGCCATCGACTCCAAAGCAGCATTAGTAGCCTATCATAAAGCAGTTATCAGAACCGTAAACCAAAGCCTGGGGCCTGGAAGAACCTTCTAACTCCAACGAGGCGGTTTACGCCGACCTGGATAATGACGGCGATCTGGATTTAGCTGTTAATAACATCAACGCCGAAGCTTTTATTTACCAGAACAACGCCGAGAAGCTCGAAAAAAATAATTTTTTAAAAATTAAGCTCAAAGGGGTGGCTCCAAATCAGGAAGGTATTGGCACTACATTCGCCTGAAAAACAAAGGCCAGCAACAATTCTACGAACACTACTTAACGCGCGGTTTTAAATCATCCATTGACCCGGTTATTTATTTTGGTTTAGGCAAAGCGCCAGTAATGGATAGCCTGGAAGTAACCTGGCCCGACGGAAAATACCAGTTACTCACGAAGGTAAAAGCTAATCAGGTTTTAGCAATATCATACCAAAACACCACAAATGCCAAGCCAATGGCAAAACCAAATCCTGAACCTTTTTTTAAAGAAGTAGCCGCCGAACACGCCATTGCCTATAAACACACCGAAGAAGATTACATCGATTTTAAGAATCAGCCTTTAATTCCGCATAAATTATCGCAGTATGGGCCCGGTTTAGCGGTAGGTGATGTAAACCAGGATGGTCTGGACGATTTTTTCGTGGGTGGCTCGGCCCGGAAAACCGGAACTATTTTTTACCAAAATAAAAACGGCAAATTCACGGGTAAATCTATAAGCTCAGTTCCCAACACCGAAGACAATACCGGCGCTTTGTTCTTCGATGCCGATAACGACCAGGATTTGGATTTGTACGTAGCCACCGGCGGCAACGAGCATCTGGACCCGCAATATTATTTACACCGCTTGTATAAAAACGATGGCAAAGATAATTTCACTTTAGATACGCAAGCCTTGCCGCAGATTATGGCCAGTGGTTCGGTAGTAACGGCCGCGGATTATGATAAAGGCGGCGACCTGGACTTGTTTGTGGGTGGGCGCAACAGCCCGAAAAATACCCCTCGCCGGGGCAAAGTTGCTTGCTGCAAAATAATAAAGGTACGTTCCGGAATGTAACCTCCAACTTGTGTAAAGAACTGGAAAATGCCGGCATGATAACCGCCGCCCTCTGGACCGACTTCGACCAGGATAACCAAGTAGATTTAATTGTTACCGGCGAATGGATGCCTGTGCTTTTTTTTAGAAATAACAACGGAATTTTTAAAAATGTGACGCGCCAGACCGGCCTGCCGCCTACCGAAGGCTGGTGGAACAGCTTAACCGCCGGCGATTTCGACAACGATGGAGACCTGGATTACGTAGCCGGAAATCTGGGTCTAAACTCACGCTACAAAGCATCAGCGGAACAACCGGTAACCTTGGTCGCCAAAGATTTTGATAAAAGCGGCAACATCGACCCGGTAATGGGCTATTACATTCAGGGCAAAAACTATCCGGCTCCGCCGCGCGACGCGCTCACCGACCAAATGGTAACGATGCGCAAAAGATTTCCGCGTTACTCTGATTACGGCGAAGCAACTTTTGATAAACTATTTACCCCGGAAAAGCTAAAAGATGCCCGGCAATTAAAAAGTCATCGCTTTACTAGCAGTTATATTCAAAACCAGAGCCAGGGCAAATTCAAGATAAAAGCTTTATCTACAGTGGCTCAGGTAGCGCCCGTATTTGGCATGGTAACCACAGATTTTAACCACGACGGCAACCTCGATTTGTTGTTAGTGGGTAATTCCTACGCTACCGAAACCGCCGTGGGCTACTACGATGCCTCGGTGGGCACTTGTTTGGCGGGTACCGGAAAAGGTACTTTTAGATCAATAGCTCCCAAAGTTTCCGGGTTTACTGTAGCTGGCGATACTAAGGCTCTAGCCCAACTCCTTACTACCGGTAATAAGCCCTTGTATTTAGTTACGCAAAATGCCGATAGCCTGAAAGTTTTTACTTCTACCTCCAACCAGAACTACCAGATAATTCCATTGCAGCCCACGGATGCTTATGCCGAGCTGCATTTTACAAACGGCAAAAAACACCGCGAAGAATTTTATTATGGTTCGGGTTATTTGTCACAATCCAGCCGGACATTAATTAGCCAAAACTTAGCTACGGTTTATATTACTGATTTTACCGGGAAGCAGCGGCAAATAGAGCTAGGTAGCAAAGCGGTTGCCCTACAAAGAACCCGGTAGCCGTATAAAAATTTAAAAAAATGCATTACTAATAGTTAATTTGTTAGAAGCCTGGTGTTTACCAGAAAATAAACTAATTATTAAACCAATGCCACGGAATTAAAACGGAAATAAGTTAAATTACTTCGTTTACTATTGGTCGATTTCGCTATGATTTTTAAAAAACAACTCTTTAAACTGCCGCTAGCCATTACTTTATTGGGGTTAGTAGCCTTGTACCTGGCCGCCTTTAAACCCGCCGATGATCCTGCGGTAAGAGCCCAATTAGCCACCGTTATTGAAAAGTCGATTAAAACCGAGATGCTGAATAAGTGGTATCCGCAAGCGGTAGATAAAGAAGCCGGTGGGTTTCTGAGTACTTTTTCCTACGATTGGAAACCCGTGGGGGAACAAGACAAAATGGTGGTAACGCAGGCGCGCCACATCTGGTCGAATTCCAAAGCCGCGCAATTATACCCCGACGTAGATTATTATCTACCCAGCGCCAAACACGGGGTAGCTTTTCTGCGCGATAAGATGTGGGATAAAACCAGCGGGGGCTTTTTTACTTTGGTAGACCGGCAGGGCAACGTGAAAGAACAAAACGGGGGCTACGCCGGGGGTGGCAAAAACGCCTACGGCAATGCTTTTGCTATTTATGCTTTGGCGGCTTATTATCAAGCTTCCGGCGATACCAGCGCCTTAAACCTCGCCAAAAAAACATTTAGGTGGCTCGAAAAATACAGCCACGACCCGGTAAACAAAGGGTACTACCAAACCCTGGCCGATGATGGTACGCCCATTCAGCGCACCAGCGAAGTTCCTTCTACTTCCGATGTGGGCTACAAAGACCAGAATAGTTCCATTCACTTGCTCGAAGCTTTTTCGGAATTATACCTGGTATGGCCCGACCCGTTGGTGCGGGAGCGATTACAGGAAATGCTGGTGCTCATCCGCGATACTTTGGTAAACCCTAAAGGATATTTAACCTTATTCTTTACCCCCGATTGGCAGCCCGTTAGTTTCCGCGATTCTTCCGAAGCCGCGATTGATAAGCACCACACCCTGGACGAAGTTTCTTTCGGGCACGACATTGAAACCGCTTATTTATTACTGGAAGCTTCGCACATCCTTGGTTTGCCGCACGATACCAAAACCATGGCCGTCGCTAAAAAATTAACCGACCACACCATCCGAAACGGTTTCGATAATAAAACGGGCGGGTTTTACGATGCTGGTTATTACTTTAAAGATAAAACGGGTATCACGATTATTAAAGACTCTAAAAACTGGTGGGCCCAGGCTGAAGGTTTAAATACCTTACTGCTCATGGCCGACCATTTCCCAAAAGACTCCCTGAACTACTTTAGCTTGTTCCAAAAAGAGTGGAATTACATCAATAAATACATCATCGACCACGAACACGGCGAATGGTTTATGGGCGGTATTGATAAAGAGCCCGACATGAAAACCGCGCAAAAAGGTCAAATCTGGAAAGCCTCGTACCACCAGTTCCGGTCCTTATCCAACATTGTACAACGCCTGCGGCCGGATAAAACGGCACCTGTTGCCCCTAAAAATTTAAAAAAGAGCGGCACTACTACTTTGGTTTTGCATTGGGATAAGTCTACCGATAACCGCAATTTAATTGGGTATAATCTGTATCAGAACGGCAAAAAAATAGGATTTACGCCTTTAACCAGTTTTGCTATGGCTAATGCCCCTAAGCTAAAAGGTAGTAAAATCACGATTAAAGCCATTGATTACCAAGGCAACCAATCAGCGGTTAGTGCGGCTATTACGCTTTAATAAAAGGTTTCACAAAATCTTTTAAAAAGTCCCCCTTCGGAGGGGGTAGGGGGAGGACAAACCCAGTAAGGTGCCCTTAGTACTAACCATTCTTAAAATATTTTAAATTACCTAAATCTATTTTCTAATCATGAAAAAAGTAATTTATTCCTTGAGTTTCGCGGCGCTGGTAGGCTTTGGAACTACCGATGCTTTGGCGCAAAAAGGAACGCCGATTTTCCCGCAAACGCCAGGCATGGAAGCGTACACGTACCGCGCAAGCTTTAAAAAAGGCGTAGCCGCTACTCTGGATTCCATTAAAGCCTTGGGCATTACCGAACTGGAAAGCGGAGCAAGTCCCAATGGCCTGACCCCGGAAGCTTACCGCAAAATGCTCGACGAACGCGGTTTAACCGTTCCCGCCATTGGCGCCGGTTACGATGATATCGTAAAAGACCCAGCCGAAGTAGCCCGCAAAGCCAAGGTTTTGGGTGCGAAATACGTAATGGTAGCCTGGATTCCGCATAAAAAAGAATTTACCCTGGACGATGCCAAAAAAGCTGCTGCCGATTTTAACCAGGCGGGTAAGGTATTGCAGGAACAAGGCGTTACCTTGTGTTACCACAACCACGGCTACGAGTTTCAGCCGTACCAAAACGGCACCTTATTCGATTACCTCGCCGAAAACACCGACCCCCAGTACGTGTCTTTTAAAATGGATATGTTGTGGGCGTACCATGGCGGCCAGGACCCGGTGAAATTGCTAAACAAATACGGTAGCCGCTGGAAACTAATGCACTTGAAAGATTTACGCAAAGGCGTAAAAGGTGATTTAACCGGCAATACTTCCACCGAAAACGACGTAGTGCTGGGTACCGGCCAATTAGATGTACCTGCTATTTTGCTGGCTGCTAAAAAAGTAGGCATCAAGCATTACTTCATCGAAGACGAAAGCCCGCGCTGGAGCAAGCAAGTTCCGAAAACGATGGCATATTTGAAAAGTTTGAAAGAGTAGTTTTTGTTCACATAGCGGCAGCAATTGCTATGCATCATCATTATGGCATTACTTTGACGCGGATTTACTTCCGGGCCTCGCTATTTGAGTAGTAGATTCTCGTTCGCATAGCAGCTGATGCTATGGTTTCTTGTTGAAGTTGTTTCATTGCTTGCTTCTTTGTTCTTTTTGTCTTGACACAAAGTAAGAGGCCCTCTGCCCCCAGAACCAAAAAAATCAAGACGCTAAAAACTCGCTGAACGCTCAAACAGTTTAGCGTCGGTTTCTGCACCTGGCCCAAGCTATTTGTTGCATAGTCAATGGAGGATAATATGTAATAAATAGTCATTAAACTAAAAAGCCCCTTGCAGTTATATGCAAGGGGCTTTTTAGTTTAATGACTATTTATTATTTCTTTGTTAACTACCTGTTATATTCAAGCCAGAATGAAGAATATTCATGCTGCTTATTTGTTGCAATCATTTAAAATAAACCCTATGCAGTAGCTAAGCGCAACAGACACCAGTTTGGCTGTGGATGGCCTTCTAAGGTTTCGGTGCGCAGCATTGCGAGGCACGAGCAAAGAAAGCTTAGACCAGCCCGGAAGAGCCAAACGAGGCCCGCCGGCCATGAGGCAAAACTTGAATCTAACAAGTTAGGTAGCACCAGAGCATGGAGACGGGTACCGGCTCCAAGTAATAGTATCAAAAAAGCTATCTTACCTAGTCTTTTGCATAGAAGCTTCTACTATCCTAATATATTTTAAATATTTCCTTTCTTCCTTTCTTTAACCGCGTAATCGGCAGCCCGAGCCGTGAAGGCCATATACGTTAACGAAGGGTTCTGGGTAGAGGTAGAAGTCATGCAGGCGCCATCAGTTACGAATACGTTTTTACAGGCGTGCATCTGGTTCCATTTGTTCAGGATGGAGGTTTTCGGGTCTTTGCCCATGCGGACGCCGCCCATTTCGTGAATATCGGAACCCGGAGCACTCTTGGAATCTACCGGTTTGATGTTAGTAAACCCAGCTTTGGTAAACATTTCGGTGAATTGCTCCAGGTAATCTTTAATCATTTTCTCGTCGTTGACGTCAAACGCCACCGAAAAACGGAGTTGCGGAATACCATAGGGGTCTTTCAAGGTTTTATCCAGGGTTATAAAATTACTTTCCTTCGGAATGGTTTCGCCCATCATCCAGGAGCTAACGTTCTAGGGGCCTAATATCGGGTTCAACAATTGCTCTTTTAAAGTAGCGCCAATGCCTTCTTTATTTTGCTGCATTCCTCTACCGCCACCAAAACCCGCCGCGTAACCTCTCAGAAAATCCGTTTCTTGCTTTTGTACATTCCGGAAACGGGGAATGTAGGAGTGATTCGGGGTTTTTCCATCGGTGGTTTTATCCATTAAACCTTCGAACTGCGCCGAAACACGAGCCCGGTAATTATGGAATGCTACGTATTTGCCTAACACGCCGCTCTCGTTACCCAAGCCATTTTCAAAGCGAGAAGAGGTAGAATTGAGTAAAATTAAATTCGTATTTATAGCGGATGCATTGACAAAAATAATTTTGGCGTAGTATTCCAGCATTTCTTTGGTGTTGGCATCTACTACCCGCACCCCAGTGGCTCGGCCTTTTTTATCGTCGTAAATAATAGAATGTACCACCGAATGCGGCCGCAACGTCATTTTGCCGGTTTTAGCTGCCCAAGGCAGGGTAGAAGCATTGCTGCTGAAATACCCGCCAAACGGACAACCCCGCACGCATAAGGCCCGGTGTTGACACTTGGCCCGGCCTTGCTGGTAATGCACTTCTTTGGGCTGAGTAAGGTGGGCGCAGCGGCCCTGAATCATTTGCCGGTCTTGGTAGTTTTTGGCGATTTGATCTTTAAAATAAGCATCGACGCAACTCATTTCGGTAGCCGGCAGAAACTCACCGTCGGGGAGGTGCGGTAGCCCGTCTTTGTTACCCGAAATACCGGCAAACTTTTCGACGTAGCTGTACCAGGGCGCTATGTCTTTGTAACGAATGGGCCAGTCTACGGCAAAACCGTCGCGGGCAGGGCCTTCAAAATCGAAGTCGCTCCAGCGCTGGGTCTGGCGCGCCCAGAGCAGCGACTTGCCGCCCACGTGGTAACCGCGCGTCCAGTTGAACGGTTTATCTTCGATATAAGGCTGCTCGCCATCTTTTACCACAAAATGCATGGTGGCTTCGTTAAACAAACCTCTTTTTTTGCTCTCAATCGGATTTTGCTTCTTAATTTCCAGCGGCACCTGGCCCCGGTGTTCAAACTCCCAGGGGTTTAAATTGGCGGTGGGGTAATCCACTACGTGTTTTACGTCGCGGCCGCGCTCCAGCACCAGGGTTTTTAAACCTTTGCCGGTTAATTCTTTGGCGGCCCAGCCGCCGCTAATGCCCGAGCCAATCACAATGGCATCGAAGGTCATTTCTTTTACTGCGTCTATAATTAAATTTGTCATTATTTCTGTAACTGAGCTTGGGAAGTTGATGCTGGAACGCAGCCGTAAAAATGCCCCGGAATCATTTTGTAATTAGTATGCTTGGTTAAGTAATACTCGGAAGTGAGATAGCCTTGCAAGGTTAAGTCTTTCACCAGCTTATAAAACGAAGACCAGTTGGGGTCGATGGAAATTTCCATGGTCGTTAATATTTCTTCGCGTTGTT
The DNA here is from genome assembly GCF_003023845.1 of Adhaeribacter arboris. Lineage (NCBI taxonomy): Bacteria > Pseudomonadati > Bacteroidota > Cytophagia > Cytophagales > Hymenobacteraceae > Adhaeribacter > Adhaeribacter arboris. The sequence goes on from NZ_PYFT01000001.1 coordinate 6,268,479, forward strand.
TGGTGTTGCTGGTAGCAAAGGTTTTGGCGTAAGTTTGCTTGGCTAGTTGTTCGGCGGTGGCCAAGCCTTCCACCACGTTTTCCTGCACTTCCGGTTCGTAGCAATCGGCAATCATTTTGTGCACGAACGTAAAAATTTTTAAATCTTTGGCCCCGGGCGTGTCGGTGGCCGGTAGTATGGTTTCGGTAATTTCGGCCAGCAGGGCTTCTTGTTCCGGCGATAGGTAAGGCTTTACCGCCAAAATGGAAGTTTCGTTCCAGTTATTCGCCCAAGCCGGCAAAGCCACTAGGCTCCCGAAAGCCAAAGCCATGTTTTTAAGGGCTACTCGTCTTTTCATTTTTAAAATTTCAGCTAATTATTTTATAGTAATCAAAATCGCAAACCAGTAAGTTTTTTAAAATTTTAGAAGCCCCGCGGGCTTACTTTGCTTTATCTGCCACCGCTGTAGCTGCTTTCTCGGAATTACTCACAAAGGAAATAGACTTACTATCCGGCGACCAGGAGTTTACATTAATGGTGCCTTGCCCGCCGTACAAGTAGGCGATAACCCGGGGCGCTCCCCCGGCCGTAGGCATTAAACGTAAGGTAACCCGCTGGTAACTGGGGTGCGCATTCGGGTCAATATCGGTGGGGAAAGAAATATAAGCGATCCATTTGCCGTCCGGCGAAATGTGCGGAAACCAATTATGGTTTTCATCGAAAGTAATTTGCTCTTTGCCGGAGCCGTTGGGTTTCATGCGCCAGATTTGCATGGTGCCGGTGGGGTTGGCGTTGTAGTAAATATACTTGCCATCCGGCGAATATTCCGGGCCGTCCACGTGGCCGGTAGTATTTTTGGTGAGCGCTTCTTCTTTGCCCGTGTTTACATTGGCCCGGTAGATATTGTAAATTTTGCTGCTGTTGCGCTGTCCCACAAAAACTACTTCTTTGTTATTCGTGGCCCAGCCGTGCCAGTACGAAGGCGATTCTGGGGTTATTAATTTAGGTATGCCACCAGTTAAAGGCAAAACATACACGTACGAACCGCCGGTGGCGCCTTCTTTGCCGCCGCTAATGGCCAGTTGCTTGTTGTCGAAAGAAATGCCGTGGTCGTTGTTGATGCGGGTAACCGCGCCGGTGTTTAGTTTTTCCGGGGTGCCGCCGGTAACCGGCAGGGTGTATAAAGCACCATTGGCGTTAAAAAGTAATTTTTTGCCATCCGGCAGCCAGTTGGGCGCTTCAAACTTATCGGTAGATTCGTGAATAACTTTTCTTTTGCCATCCGCAATGGTCATGGTTTCCAGGCGGCAGCCTAATATGTCCTGCGTTTTAGGTAAGTTTTTTTGAATTTGGGGGTTCGGGTGATAGATGCTGGCCACGGGTTTGTCGATGCGTACGTTCCAAACCTTGGCTTCCTGTACATCATCCGGATTATGCGACGAAATAAAAAGGCCGGCCAGTACGGCGTCCGGCATATCGGGCATCTCTTGGGAGCCGACTTCCTGCAAAGGTTCACCATAATTAGCTACCCGCATCATCATTTTTTTACCGCTGCGCTCCAGCTGTATTACTTGAAATACGGTTTTCTTGGGGTAAAAAATTTCGTCCTGCGGGTCGCGCATAAAGGCACCGCGCAAGGGGCGCCACTGTAAAACCGTTAAACCATCGCCGTGCACCACCGCGTTCATGCTGGCCGCCGCTTCATCCGCCGATTCCCGAACCATCCAGCCTATTTTGCGGTGCGGGTCGCCTTTCTGGCCCACAAATTCAAAATTAGCCGTTAATATAAAATCCCCCTGAATCTTATTGTAGAGGTAGTGAAACTCGTCGCGGTTAAACCAGATGTTGCTGCCCCCGCCTTTTATGTTATAGGTTTGCGTGGTGTGGTCGTAAGTAGCACCACCGGTCATTTTGGGTTTACCAATGTCAGCGTTATTCTGAAAAATACCCACCGGGCTGGTTTGAGCGAATGCACCCGAACCAATTAAAAGAAATAGGGCAATAAATAAAAATTTGGCCATCAGGTTATTAAAGAGTTAAATAGTTAAAATCCGTATAAGTTAAGCAGTTACCCGCAGAAAAATTTAAAATTTTTAAATCTTTCTGCGGATTATAGATATTAAATGTAAATGCGGCTGCCCGAGTAATTCTGCCGAAATTCTTTGGGCGTGCAACCGTTTTTTTTGCGGAAAATCCGGTTAAAGTAAGAGAGATTATTAAAGCCACAATTGTACGATACTTCGGCAATGGTTTGGGTGGTGTCAATTAACATCCGCGAAGCGTGCCCCAGCCTAATTTGATTTAAACTTTCGATAAAGGTTTTACCGGTTCGTTTTTTAATAAACCGGCTAAACGATACTTCCGGCATATTTACCACGGCGGCCACATCGGCCAGCGAAATTTCTTTGTTATAATTGGCCTGCATAAACTCAAACGCTTTTTCGATGCGGCGGCTGTGGTAAGTAAACTGCTCGGAGGTAAAAGACGAATTCGATAAAGTGCGCATGTTCGGCGATACCGATAAGTCGTGCAGAATAGAAATCAGTTCCAATACCGAGGCAAAGCCGTTTTTCTGGGTTAGTTTTTCTAAGCGGGGCTGAAACTTTTCGGTTACTTCCCGGGGAAACGAGATGCCTTTGCTGGACCGCTCGAGTAAGTTGCGAATAAAACTTAGCTGGTTACGTTGCAGAAACTTTTCGTCGAATAAATCGGAGTGAAACTGCAACGTAATCTCAAAAATTTCTTTGCTTTTGCATTGGTGCGTAAACCAACCGTGCGGTAAATTACTCCCTACCAAAACCAATTCTAAATCATCGATTACCTCCACGTGGTCGCCCACTACGCGTTTAGTGCCGGCCGCATTGGCAATAAAGTTTAATTCCAACTCGTCGTGGTAATGCAGCGGAAAATTAAATTCTTCTTTAATCCGGTGAAAAACGGTAAAACAATCATTCTGGGTAAGCGGCGTAATTTCGCGGTAAATGGTATTCATTAAAATCTAATTCTGGTTGAATGTTATTTAATTAATACTGGAATCTTTTGGTAAATTGTTAAAATAATATCGGTTTTAACCACAAACATTCTAGCGGCCTCATAAAAAAAGATTCTTCGGATTAGGTTAAAATAGAAATTGAATTTAAGTCGTCTGGCATATTAAAAACTGGTAAATAGTTGAAAGTAAAGCTGGTTTCTAACTATTCCATTTATGGAACTATGCTTTAATAAACGGAACAAAGCAGATTGAAAAATTATTACATTATTTTTATAAAGAAAAGTAAAGGGACATTTTGGGCAAGTAATTGATAAAATAGTATTACAATTCTGAAGCTACTTAAATATAAATTTGTTTTTCTGATGTATGGTGATTTGTAGTTAAGAAAGAATGCTATGGTGTTTACCGGCCAGTGGTTTTGTGAAAAGCTAATTTGTTTTACTGCTTACAGAAAGCAATTTATTGGAATACTGATTCTTAGCTTTTTCTATGCTTCACTACCGATTCTGGCGCAATCTTTACCCACTAACCCCAAAGCTACCGCCGAAACCAAAAACCTGTTCGCGAATTTGCAGCGTTTATCCAGCAAAGGCGTGCTATTTGGCCACCACGATGATTTGGCTTACGGTATTGGCTGGAAAGACCAACCCGGCCGTTCCGATGTAAAAGAAGTGGCGGGCGAATTTCCGGCGGTTTTTGGTTGGGAAATCGGGAAGCTCGAATTTAATAATTCCCTGAGCATTGACAGCGTGCCGTTTGCGAAAATGCGGGAATACATACAACAAGTATATGCCCAAGGCGGGGTAAATACCATTAGCTGGCATTTAAACAATCCCGTTGAACCCAGCAAAACCAGTTGGGACAAAGCTGATTCTACGGTAGTTAAATTATTTGCCGATAAAAAAGCCCGGAAGCGTTACGAAAGTTGGTTAGATAACATGGCCGACTTTATGAAAAGCCTGAAAGGCTCGAAAGGCGAAGCTATTCCTATTATATTCCGGCCTTATCACGAGCATACCGGGGGCTGGTTTTGGTGGGGGCGCGGTCACGTTTCGCCGCCCGATTACGGAAAGCTTTGGCGTTTTACCGTGGATTATTTGCGGAAGAAAAAAGTAAATAACTTATTGTACGCGTACTCCACCGATAAATTTACCTCGCGGGAAGATTACCTGCAAAATTGGCACGGCGACGATTACGTGGATATTGTGGGTTTCGACTTGTATCATCGCCCCGAATCCGACCCTTACAACACGTTTGTAGCCGATGCCCGCCGCATGGTGGAAACCATAAAGCAAATTGGCCAGGAAAAACGTAAGGTATGGGCTTTTACCGAAACCGGTCAGGAAGCAGTGCCTTTTGCCAATTGGTGGACGGGTTTTTTATTACCCATTATTCAGGATGCCGGTTTATCTTACGTCATGGTGTGGCGCAACGCCCGTTTAAACCACTTCTACGCGCCGTACCCGGAGCACGTGAGCGCGAATAATTTTAAATTATTTGCCGCCAACCCCAAAGTTTTGTTCCAAATCAAAACCGCCGCCGAAAACCTATACGCGCCAGCCCCGGCTAATTAGAAAATAAACGCACCCACTATTATATTAAATTATTACCTGCATGAAATTAACCACCGTTGATGTTTGCATTATTCTGGTTTACTTGGTAGCCGTAGTTGTGCTGGGGCTAGTGCTGAAGAAAAGAGCCTCCAAAGATAAAGAAGCGTATATGCTCGGCGGTAAAACCTTGCCGTGGTACATGCTGGGCTTATCCAATGCCTCCGATATGTTTGATATTTCGGGCACCATGTGGATGGTAACGCTGGCGTTTGTCTACGGCATGAAAAGCCTCTGGATTCCCTGGCTATGGCCGGTTTTTAACCAGATTTTTATGATGATGTATTTATCGGTTTGGTTGCGCCGCTCCAACGTAACAACTGGGGCCGAGTGGATAAATACGCGTTTTGGTTACGGCAAAGGCGTACTGGCCTCGCATACCATTGTGGTGGTTTTTGCTATTCTGAGCTGCTTGGGTTTTTTGGCGTACGGCTTTGTGGGCCTGGGTAAGTTCGTGGAAATATTTATTCCGTTTAGCAGCGTTTCGCCTTATTTACCATTCTCGGTACCCGCTGAGTACGTAGCTCACTTCTACGGCGTTGTTTTTACCGCTTTTGCGGTGTTTTACGCCATTCTGGGCGGCATGACCAGTATTGTCATCGGCGACGTGCTGAAATACGTGATTATGACTATTGCGGCCTTCGTGATTGCTTACATTGCGATGCAAAACCTGGCGGTAAAAAGTCTGAATGTGCCGGAAGGCTGGTTTACGCCATTTTTCGGCGCTACCCTAAATGATTTAAACTGGACGGGTATTATTAACGAAGTAAACGCTAAAATCCGCGAAGATAAATTTACCTTATTCGGTATTTTCTTTATGATGATGCTCTTTAAAGGCACCCTGGCCAGCTTGGCCGGTCCCGCCCCGAACTACGACATGCAGAAGGTGCTTTCTACGAAATCGCCCCAAGATGCCGCTAAAATGAGCGGATTCGTTTCTATTTTTCTGTTGCCGGTTCGTTACGCCATGATTATGGGCTTTACCGTACTCGCCCTACTGCACTACGACCAGCTTAATCTGCAATCAGCCACCGGCATCGACTTTGAGAAAATTCTACCGGCGGCCATTCTGCAATTTGTTCCGGCCGGTTTAATGGGTTTACTGTTGGCTGGTTTATTAGCCGCTTTCATGGGAACCTTTGCCGGTACGCTTAACGCCGCGCAAGCCTACCTGGTGAATGATATTTACCTGAAATACGTGAACCCGAATGCTTCCAATAAGCGCATTAGCAACATGAATTATATTTCGGGTTTGGGGGTGGCCGTGGTTGGCGTATTAATGGGCTTGTTCGCGAAAGACGTAAACAGCATTTTGCAGTGGATTGTGTCGGCTTTATACGGCGGGTACGTAGCCGCCAACGTGCTAAAATGGCACTGGTGGCGCTTCAACGCGACCGGTTTCTTCTGGGGCATGCTGGCGGGTATTGTACCGGCTTTAATCTTGCCGTTGATTTTTAAAGAAACCCTGGAGTTGTATTATTTCCCGGTATTGTTCCTGCTGTCGTTGGCGGGCTGCATTATTGGTTCGCTTTCGGCTCCGCCTACCGAAGAGGCTACTTTAAAATCTTTCTACAAAAACATCCGGCCCTGGGGCTTCTGGAAACCCATTGATGCTTTGGTGAAAAAAGAAGATCCGGCGTTCGAGGAAAACAAGAATTTTAAATTAGATGCCTTTAACGTGGTCATCGGGGTAATCGCGCAATGCTGTTTAACCTTGCTCCCCATGTACCTGATTACGCGCCTGAACAGCCAGTTATTCGTTACTATTGCTATCCTGAGCGTGTGCTTACTTATTTTGAAGAAAACCTGGTGGAACCGCTTGCCCAAAGATAATCCTACGTTTGAAAATAAACCCAAGAGAGCCTTCGCCGGACATTAAATACAACCAGCAAATTTTTAAAAAAAGTTTCCACATCTGTTGTGTAGTGGATTTTGCCTAAAGAAAAAACTGGCTGATGAACAAACGAAACCTTTAATCTACTTGACTGAATTTGCCAAATCAGTTATTTAACAGTAAACAAACATGATTTTTAAAGAACGATTAATCCAACTAGAAAAAGCCTATACCCAACTAATTACCCGCCCCAACGAAAAACAGGAATTAGGCAATGGTATCTACGACCGCTATCAATACCCGGTATTAACGGCGCAGCACGCCCCGGTTTTCTGGCGCTACGATTTAAATCCGGCAACCAATCCTTACTTAATGGAGCGTTTTGGGATTAATGCCGCCTTTAACGCCGGCGCTATTAAGCTGGATGGGAAGTATTTGCTGGTGGTGCGGGTAGAAGGCCTGGACCGGAAATCGTTTTTTGCCGTTGCCGAAAGCCCCAACGGCACGGATAATTTTAAATTCTGGGACCGCCCCATTACCATGCCCGAAACCGAAGACCCGGATATTAACGTGTACGATATGCGCGTGGTGCAGCACCAGGATGGTTGGATTTACGGCTTATTTTGTACCGAACGCAAAGACCCGAACGCCAAACCCGGCGATGAGTCGTCGGCGTACGCGCAGTGCGGCATTGCCCGCACCCACGATTTAGTTAACTGGGAACGTTTACCCGATTTAAAAACTAATTCGCCGCAGCAACGCAACGTGGTTTTGCATCCTGAATTTTACGACGGAAAATACGCACTGTATACCCGTCCCCAGGATTCTTTTATTGAAGCGGGAACCCGCGGGGGCATTGGTTTTGGTTTGACGGATTCCATGGAAAATGCCGTGGTAAACGAAGAAGTCATTATCGATGAAAAACGGTACCATACCGTTTACGAAGTAAAAAACGGCCAAGGCCCGGCTCCTATTAAAACCAATAAAGGTTGGTTGCATTTGGCGCACGGTGTACGAAACACGGCCGCTGGTTTACGTTACGTACTGTACCTGTTTTTAACCGACCTAAACGATATTACCAAAGTTACGCACAAGCCGGCGGGTTATTTTATCGCGCCCGAAGGCGAAGAACGGGTCGGGGATGTATCCAACGTAACGTTTGCCAACGGCTGGATTCTGGACGACGATGGGACCGTATTTATTTACTACGCTTCTTCCGATACCCGCATGCACGTGGCTACCTCTACCCTGGACCAACTGCTGGATTACGTGGTTAATACCCCGGAAGATGGATTCCGCTCAGCTGCTTCGGTGCAGCAACTTAATGCGCTCATCGACCGCAATCGGGCATTTACAGCCATACCGGATAACAATTTTGTATTAAATACCAGCGCCGTTAATAAATGAGTATTCCGGAAGTAAGTAATACCATAACCGCTACCTTGCAAAACTACCAAACCGAGACCGAAGCGGAAGTGTACCGGATATTGGATTTCTGGGTGCAGCGGGCCCAGGATGAGCGCGGCGGTTTTATCGGGCAAATGGATAGCTGGGGCCAAGTGAACCCCGGCGCCCCGAAAGGCAGCGTACTAAATGCGCGCATTTTGTGGTCTTTTTCGGCGGCTTACCGGCATACTCATAAGGAACAGTACCGCCAAATGGCTGATCGGGCCTTTGATTACATTCTTACTTATTTTATCGATCCGGATTTTGGCGGTACGTATTGGCAGGTAAGCGCCACAGGAGAACCCCAGAATACCCGCAAACAAATTTACGGCCTGGCTTTTACGATTTACGGTTTAAGCGAATACTATTTGGCAACCAAGAACAGCCAGGCCTTGCAAGTAAGTCAGGAGCTTTTCCATTGGATAGAAAAACACAGCTACGATGAAGCCCGAGATGGGTATTTGGAAGCGTTTAGCCGCGAAGGGGAACTATTGGAAGATTTACGCTTAAGCGATAAAGACCAGAACGACCCGAAAACCATGAATACGCACTTGCATATTCTGGAGGCCTACGCCAATTTATACCGCATCTGGCCAAATAAATTTTTAAAAAATCAACTGAAAAAGTTAATCCAGGTTTTTCTGAATCACATCATCGACCGGGAAACCGGCCATTTAAAACTGTTTTTATCAGCTAATTGGAAACCCACGGTTAACTTAGTTTCTTACGGGCACGATATTGAAGCTTCCTGGCTTTTAGAAGAAGCGGCTGAAGTATTAGGAAATCCAGCGTTACTAACGGAAGTAAAAGCGGTGGTGGTGCAGATGGCCCAGGTTACCGCCGAAGAACTTCAGCCGGACGGCAGTTTATACCACGAATGGAATAAAGACACGAACCATTACGATACGCACCGGGAATGGTGGGTAAGCGCCGAAGCCATGGTCGGTTTTTTTAATGCGTTCGCGTTAACCAGCGAAGAAACTTTCTTGCAACAATCTTTACATTCCTGGCAATTTATTCAAAAACATATGCTGGATAAACAGCACGGCGAATGGCTTTGGGGTGTATTCAACGATTATTCGCCTATGTTAACTGAAGATAAAATTGGCTTCTGGAAATGCCCCTACCATAATACGCGTGCCTGTTTAGAAGTGGTCAACCGGTGTAAAACTTTGCTCCAATAAATTATTTAAAAATCATGGCGGAGCATTCCTTATTTTTAAACCCAATAAGGATAGAGCATAAAACTAGAAACACATGTCAGAAAAAAACAAAGAGGTTATTTTTCAGGAAATTAAACAGCAATTAACCGGGCAGCAGTTTGCCATCGATAAACAAGACCAAACCCGGCCTTGGGGCGGCTTTTTTGTAATCAGCGAAAACCAGGCGCAGCAATTTGCCGACACGTATTTTGACGGGATGCCCATCGAAGATTTAAAAATTTCGGGTAAACTAAGTCCTAAAATCTTGGTAGTAGCGCCGCACATGCGTCTGTCATGGCAATACCATCACCGCCGGGCCGAAATCTGGAAAGTCATTCAAGGCCAAGTAGGCGTAATCACCAGCCCCACTGACGAAGAAGGCGAACTGAAAACCTACGCTGTTGGCGGCCTGATTACCTTGGAACAAGGCGAACGCCACCGCCTGGTTGGCCTGGATGATTGGGGCGTGCTGGCCGAAATCTGGCAACATACCGACGCCAATAATCCTTCCGACGAAGAAGACATTATCCGGGTACAAGATGATTTCGGCCGGTAGTTTTTTAAATTTTGAGCATTAAAACGCAAAATCTAAGTTCATAGACTAATGTTATTTTTAAAAATCTCATAGAAGCTATGCAACAAACGGCAGTAGCCAGATGCAAGGATTAACGCTGCCCTGTTCCGTTGCTCAACGCGTTTTTTTTATGTCTTATCTTTCATAATTGTCAGGAAACCGCATCTCCTTCCCTGTTTTTAGGGAAGGTGCCGCAGGCAGAAGAGTAAAACAAGACCTGAGCGATAAAACAACTTCATTAAGCAATTAAAGCTGTCGCAGCTAAGCGAACGAAAATCAACCACCCCTGCCCCTCCTTATCCAAGGAGGGGAGCTTTATTAAAAATTGACAAATAAACTTCTTGATTTCCCTTTGTAACACTTATCTGATTTTTTAATGAAAAGAATACTTTTTTTAATTACCGGGTTAATAACCTCCATTTTCGCATTCAGCCAGGGGAACAACTACGCCCAGAACTACAAAAAATTTGATGGATTGGCCATGACGCCGCCTATGGGCTGGAACAGTTGGAATAAATTTGCCTGCAACGTTGACGAAAACTTGATTAAGCAAGTGGCTGATGCCATAGTAGCCACCGGGATGAAAGATGCCGGCTATACTTATATTAATATCGACGATTGCTGGCACGGCGAACGCGACAGTCTAGGATTTATTCACCCGGACCCGAAGCGTTTTCCCTCGGGCATGAAAGCCTTAGCCGATTATATTCACTCTAAAGGTTTAAAAATGGGTGTTTACTCCGACGCCGGTTCGCAAACCTGCGGCGGCCGGCCCGGAAGCCGGGGCTACGAATTTCAGGATGCTCAGATGTACGCCAAGTGGGGCGTCGATTATCTAAAATACGACTGGTGCAACACCGAAGGCTTAAAGGCCGAAGGCGCCTACAAAACCATCACCGCTGCTTTACGCAAAGCCGGCCGGCCTATGGTTTTAAGTATCTGCGAATGGGGCAACGATAAACCCTGGATTTGGGGACCAACCGTGGGCCATTCATGGCGGACAACCGGTGATATTTTCAACTGCTTTGATTGCGTGGAAGACCACGGCTCCTGGAAATCCTGGGGCGTAATGCAAATACTGGACAAGCAAGAAGGATTGCGCCAGTACGCCGGCCCCGGCCACTGGAACGACCCGGACATGCTGGAAGTAGGCAACGGGATGCCGGAACACCAGGACCGCGCGCACTTTACCATGTGGAGCATGATTGCCGCCCCGCTCATTGCCGGTAACGATTTACGCAAAATGAGCAAAGAAACCATTGGCATTCTCACCAACAAAGAAGTAATCGCTGTAAATCAGGATAAACTGGGCATTCAAGGCTTTAAATACGCCGCCAAAGATAGCGTAGAAACCTGGTTGAAACCCCTGGAGAATGATAAATGGGCCGTTGTTTTCCTGAACCGCGGCAAAGCCGCGAAGCCCGTAGAATTTGATTGGCAAAAAACGCCTATTACCGACGATTTCGCGAAAAGAGAACTAAATGCCGCCAAAACCACCTATAAGCTCCGTAACGTATGGATCAAGAAAGACGCGGGCACTACTAAAAAAGCTTTTAAAGCCACCATCCCGAAGCAAGATGTAGTCATGCTGTTATTATCAAAATAGCTATTCTTCGTAAAAAGAATAAAAATTAAAAAAGGAAGCTCTTATATGTCAGAGCTTCCTTTTTAAGTTTTTAAGCAAATATTCGACAAATTTTTAAAAATACCTTTACTTCTAATAAACGGTAACTAAGTAAAAATGACATCAGTTTGGCTGTGAAGGGCCTTTTAAGGTTGTGGTGCGCAGCATGGTGAGGCACGAACAAAACAAGCTTAGACCAGCCCGGAAGAGCCAAACGGGGCCCACCGGCCACGAGGCAAACAGGGTACGGTTTAAATACATCAGCACCATTGACTTGAGACTTGAAAAGGCTCAACAGAGAAGCCAGCCCTAATAGAAATACTAATTCTTTTACAATTTAATAGAGTATAAAATTTTAATCAAACTAGGTTTAATTCAGAAATTCCTAAAACAAGGATTTCCGGACAGATAATTCAATCTGTCCGGAAACCCAATCTTAAATCGGCATACTTTAGTTACATGTTAATCAAAGTACAAAAAGTAAGGTGAAGTTGTTGGGTTAATGTTACAATTTGATAAAATAGTACTTACCTAAGAAAAGTAGAATAATTAAATTTGATAAATGTCATTTTTTCAAATATAACTACTTACTGGTATGTATCATCATTTTGTTTTTACTCATTCTGAACCCTAAAAAAATTATTTTTAAGCCCCTTTCTGCTCTAGTCTCAAGTTAATCAATCTGTTTACTAACTGATTTAATCACCTTTTCAAAACTGTTTATGATGCAACAAATTTATCTTTGGATGAAAAACCGTGGCTATAACTTTTCGATAATAGCTGTTTTTGCACTTAGTTTTTTTATAACATTTTTATCATTGGCGCAAACTGCCGAAATTAAATCGGAAGCGGAAAATGCGAGTCATGTTTTAACCGGTTTAGAAATTGCGAATGCCATTCCTGGTTTTTCCGGTACGGGCTACGCCTGGGGGTTTGACAATAGTACCGACAATATTCTCTTTAACTTTTCCATTCCAACCGCCGGTAAATACGAACTATCGGTTATCTACACTTCTCCTTACGGGGAGAAAAAAACTTCCATGCAGCTCGACCAACTGGCCAGTACGGAACAACAATTCCTGAATACCGGGCAAGGGTTTAACGCTCTAAAAACCGGCGCATACGAATTAACCGCCGGGCAACATACGCTTCGGTTTACGCATAATTGGGGATATTATGGCATCGACTATATTTTAGTTAAACCCGTTGCTAGCGGCCCCCTCGTCGGAGTAGACTTGGTAGACGGCAAGGCCGAAGCCGAAGTTGGTATTTTAAGCGGCGTAGCGGTGGCAACTACCCCTACCGGCTATACGGGTAGCGGTTACGTAAATGGTTTTGATAATGCGACCGATAAATTAACGATACACTTTAACGGGAAAGCCGGTTTATACGAATTGCAGATTGGCTATACCGCACCCTACGGCGAAAAAGGCTACGATTTTTCGGTAAATGCCGAAACGGGCAGCGGTATGTTTGCCAATACCGGTAATACTTTTTCTGTTAAAACGGCGGGTAAATTTCTGCTGCATAATGGGGTAAATACTTTTACCCTGAATAATGGCTGGGGTTACTATGGCATTGATTACATTAAACTAATACCATCTATCGCGCCTCTGCCGGTAAAACCACCCAAGCAGTTGGTAGATGCCCAAGCTTCGCAAGCTACCCGGGCTTTATTTTCTTACCTGATTGACCAGTACGGTACCAAAACGCTGTCGGGGCAGCAAGATGATGTAGATTATGTCTTACAGACCACCGGCAAAGAGCCGGCTATCGGAGCTTTTGATTTAATCGACTATTCGCCTTCCCGGATTGAAAATGGCGCTAATCCCGAAGGGACATCAGAAAGATACATTGCCTGGGCGAAGAAAAACGAGGGTAACGGGATTATTACGCTGGCCTGGCACTGGAATGCGCCCACTGATTTAATAAACGAAGCGCCGGACAAATTATGGTGGTCGGGTTTTTATACCCGGGCTACCACCTTCGATTTAGCCGCTGCTTTAGCCAATAAACAAGGCGAAAAATACAAACTTTTAATCCGAGATATAGATGCCATTGCGGTGCAATTGAAGAAATTCCAGGATGCCGACGTATCGGTATTGTGGCGGCCCTTGCACGAAGCCGCCGGTACTTGGTTCTGGTGGGGGGCGAAAGGTCCGGAAGCCTACAAAGAACTGTGGCGCATTCTGTACGACCGTTTACAAAATCATCACCAACTGCATAACCTTATCTGGGTGTTTACCAGCGATACCAAAATAGAGTGGTACCCGGGCGATGCGTACGTAGACGTGATCGGGATGGATATTTACACCAACGCGGCCGATAACATGAGCGGCAACTGGGCGTCGATGATGGATCTGTACGGCGGCCGGAAATTGGTTACCTTATCTGAAAGTGGCACCTTGCCTATTCCGGATAGAGTGCGGGGTTATGGCACCTGGTGGTCCTGGTTCGCTATCTGGAACGGCGAATATATTAAAAACCAGCCGGTAGAATTATTAAAATCCGTTTATAACGACGAAGACGTGATTACCCGCAACGAGCTGCCGAACTGGCGCGTGTACGGCCGGCCAACCGTATCGGTAACGGATCCGGCTAACAACGGCCAGTTCCTGGTTTGCGAAACCCCGGTACTTACCGCGCAAGCTGCCGATAAAGAAGGGCGAGTAACACAAGTAGCTTTTTGGGCCAGCGGCACTTTACTGGGTACCGATACGACACCGGGCGACGGATGGAAACTCGAATGGAAAAATGCTCCGGTGGGTACCTACCAAATTATCGCCGAAGCCACCGATAACGAAGGCAACTCTACTAAATCAACCGCGGTTACGATTACGGTTAAACCAGATGTACAAGCTCCCGTTATTGCGTTAAAGGCTCCCAAACTAGTTATCCCGGCCGAAGACCATTTACTTAAAACCATTAGCCTGAGCAGTTTTATCGCTTCGGTTACGGATAACTGCGGTCCGGCGCCCATCGTCCGCGTTAAATCGGTAAGCAGTGACGAAGCGGCAACGGGCGGGGGCAGCGGTAATACCAAGGTTGATATTATCATCAGCCCGGATGGCCAATCGGTACAGGTAAGAGCCGAACGGGCGGGAACCGGCGATGGCCGGGTATACGTGCTTACCGTGGAAGCTTTAGACCGGGCCGGCAATGTAGGATTAGCAACGTACCAGGTACAAATACCAAAAAGTGCCAGTAAACCAGCCATTGCCGGAACACCGGTGTACACCGTTACTGGTAATTACGCGCAAACCATCGCTGCTCGCCAAACTACTTCGGCCGAAGTACCAGCGAAAGTAACACCGGCGGTAAAAGTTTATCCGAACCCGGCGAAAGGCAATTACTTAACCGTGGAAGTATTTGCCGCGGCAAAACAAGAAGTAAACTTAACTCTACGCAACACCAACTCCCAAAACGTGGTAAATTCCCGCCATGCCTTACAAGCCGGCGTTAACCATATTCAAGTGCCCTTGGCAAAAGTAACGGATGGATTCTACATGCTGCAAGTGCAGGACGGGAAAGAAGTTGTATCCAGAAAAGTAATTATTTCGAAACAGTAGCATTCTTTTTTTCTCCCGGAAGCAGCAGCAAGTTTCTTGATGCTGCTTTTTTATTTTACCTGTACGTTTAGAGTTAGAAGCATGTTAAAATTTAAAATTTTTAAAAAACAGATTTCAACAACCAACAGTACTGTACATTTACTGCTAACAATTACTCAAAATTAAAAAATTCATGGCTTATACTCCTCACCCGGAACGTTACGCGACCATGCCTTACCGCCGTTGCGGTAAAAGCGGTTTAAAATTACCGGCTTTGTCGCTGGGCTTATGGCATAACTTCGGCCACGTAGATGTGCTGGAAAATTCACGCCAAATTATTTATATGGCTTTTGATAAAGGCGTTACCCATTTCGATTTAGCCAACAACTACGGTCCGCCGCCCGGCTCCGCCGAAGAAAACTTCGGGAAGATTTTAAAGCAGGACTTTGCCGGTTACCGCGACGAGTTAATTATTTCTTCTAAAGCCGGTTATACCATGTGGGGCGGACCGTACGGCGATTGGGGTTCTAAAAAATACCTGGTTGCCAGCCTGGATCAAAGCTTGCAGCGCATGGGTTTAGAATACGTGGATATTTTTTATCATCATCGTCCCGACCCCGAAACGCCCCTGGAAGAAACCATGGGCGCTTTGGATTTAATTGTACGGCAAGGCAAGGCACTTTACGCGGGTATCTCGAATTACCGGCCCGAAGAAGCGGCGCAGGCTATGGCAATTTTAAAAAAACTGGGTACGCCCTGCCTCATTCATCAGCCCAAATATTCCATGTTCGAACGTTGGGTAGAAGACGGCTTACTGGATTTGCTGGAGCAGGAAGGGGTGGGCTGTATTCCTTTTTCGCCGTTAGCGCAAGGCTTGCTCACGAATAAATACCTGGGCGGCATTCCCGCTGACTCCCGGGCCGCTAAAGAAACCGGCGCCCTCCAAGAAGAACAAATTACCCAAGATAAGCTTTCGCAGATTAAAAGATTAAACGCTCTGGCCGAGCAGCGCGGACAAACCCTGGCCCAAATGGCCTTAGCCTGGCTGCTGAAAGATTCCCGGATTACTTCGGTTTTAATTGGCGCGAGCAAACCCGAGCAATTGCTCGATTCGTTGAAGTGTTTGGATAGCCCAGAATTTAGCGGAGAAGAGTTAAACGCGATTGAGGAAATTCTAGCCTAAGCTTTCTAAAAGCCGAAACCGCGTAAATGAAGAAGCCTGCTTCTGCCAAATAGTATTTAAAGACCTTCATAACTTATAAATAAAAGGGGGCCTCATGCCCTCTTTTTATTTATTCTGTTTTTAGATTAGCTATACTTCAAGCGGCAAGCTTGAAACAGGATAATAGAATTAGAAGAACACAAAGCAGATATTCTGCTGATTGTTTCACCGGAGAAGGGTGGGAAGAGCGTTATACCAATTTCTCGTCCAAAGCTTTTCTTACCAATTCCACCGCATTTTTTACTTTCAAGCGTTTCATCATGCTGGCTCGGTGATTATCTACGGTGCGCACGCTTAAATTTAATTTTTCGGCAATTTCGCGACTGTTCGAACCCTCTACAATAAATTTTAGGACGGCTTTTTCTTGTTTGGATAGTTTCTTTTTCGGGGCAGGTGGAGTTTCCGGTTCTTTAAGCTTTTGCAGGTAAGATTCTACAATTACATTTGAAACCGAAGGGCTAAAATACTTTTCGCCGGTAGCTACGCTCCGGATGGCCCGGAGCATTTCTTCGCGCGTATTATCTTTTAACAAATAACCGTAAGCTCCCGCTTCTACCGATTTTAAAATGTAGTCTTCGTCGTGGTGCATGGAGAGTACCAGGCAGCGGGTGTTAGGGTAGAGCTTACTTACCTGGGCGGTGGCTTCAATCCCGGTCATCACGGGCATGGCAATATCAATTAATAATATATCCGGTGCTAGCTCTTTTACTTTGGTAAGTGCTTCGGCTCCATTTTGAGCCTCCCCCACAATTTCCAAGTCAGTGGAGTTTTCCAGCATCGAGCGAATGCCATTCCGGACCAGCGTATGGTCATCGGCGAGTAATACTTTTATTTTAGTCATGGTCGAGAGCCAGGAAAGGTACTTTTACGTGTATTTGGGTGCCTTCGCCGGGTTTAGAGCTAATGTTTAGTTTGCCATTTAATAAAAATACGCGTTCTTTCATGTTGCTGATGCCTTGCGCCAAACTATTATTCCCGGTAGGTAAAATTAAATTAGCATGGGCGAATCCCTGGCCATTATCGGAAATAGATAGGTGAATGTATTTCTTTTTTGCCTGAAGCTCAACCTGTATAGCATTGGCTTTGGCGTATTTTACGGCATTG
This sequence comes from Adhaeribacter arboris, assembly GCF_003023845.1. Taxonomy (NCBI): domain Bacteria; kingdom Pseudomonadati; phylum Bacteroidota; class Cytophagia; order Cytophagales; family Hymenobacteraceae; genus Adhaeribacter; species Adhaeribacter arboris. The sequence goes on from NZ_PYFT01000001.1 coordinate 6,285,614, forward strand.
TGCAGCGCTTCCTGACTTACCCGGTAAAGGCCGATTTCGGTATTTTTAGCTAATCTTTTCCCGTTCCAGTTGGTGGTAAAGGAAATGTTTACGTTGGCGCCCGAGGCTACCTGGTTGGTTAATAATTTCAAAGCAGAAGCCAAACCAAAATCACTTAACACGGCAGGCATTAAATTAAAAGAAATAGTGCGGGCTTCCGTTATGGTTTGACTTACTAACTGGCGCAATTCGTTTAAATGCTGTTGAGTAGGCGCGGTAGGCGGCACGGCATCACTGGTTTTTTCGATGCCGTATTTAAGAGCCGTAAGCATTTGGCCCAAGCCATCGTGAATTTCCCGAGCAACCCGTTTTCGTTCTTCTTCCTGACCTTCAATCAGGTACGTCGAGCGAAGCTTTTGTTCATTTATCTCTTGCTGGTATTTCTGATTTGTAGCTTCCAGTAAAGCTTCCTTGGTTTCGGCCAACAATTTATTGGCCTGAAGTAATTCGTTGTTAACTTTTTGGGTTTGCTCCTTGGCTTGAATAAGCTGCTGAATGGTGCTTTTAATTTGAGTAACGGCGGGCCGGAACACAAATAAAGCCTCCAGTAACAAAATGCCTAAGGTAAAGAACAACACAATGTTCTCCATCCGTTGGGAATTATTTACCCGCTCGGAGGCTTCGGCATCGTATTGAAATACAATCTGGTCCATGGACTGCAAATAAGCCCGTTCATTTTTCAGAAGGGTACTCATACGAGTGCGTAATTTTAGAGGTGCTGCCGTTGGGGTGAGATGCGTATGATAGTACTTGTTGATAGCTTGGGCATTCTCGAACAAAACGTGAAAAAGCGGGTCCATGCGGGAAAACTTTTGCCGGATAGCGGCGCTGTTGTTTACAGGAATATGTAAATAAACGATATAACCGTTCTTTAACCCCTCATGACTTTTCTGCCACAAGTTTAAGGCTTCTTGCAAATCATTTATATATATAGGAGTAGCCGTTGAATTTTGCTGGTGGTAAAGTAAAACGATTGTTTTGCAAATTTTCTGACTTAACATCCGCTGCCTCCCGGCAATATTTATGATGCGGGAATCGGTAAGTTGGCGCTGTAAAGAACGCTGTACTAATAATTGTCCCACCAATAAAAGCAAAGCTATCGCCGTAAGCGCCAATAAATAAAGGCGAGTAATTTTTTTAGATATGTTTGCATCAATAGTAGAACTCATATTTACATACAGTACGAAACAGCCTAATTTTTAAACTCTCGATTTAAGATAGAGAGTCATTCGGAGATTTAGGTGCGATTGGCTAGGTAGTTACTATTAGGTAAAAAGCTTTAGAAGATTTTTTTTGATAATTTTTAAACTCCCATTCAATATTGAGTAATTCTACTCAATTTACTCCTTAGGTATGGTTCTCCCGGTAAGAAGTGCCTTGATGCCAGGTTATACTTAAAATTCTTCTACTAAAATCCGAAAGCCAAATGAAAGCTTTAAATAACTAGTTGATTTCCTCTCAAATAAATCGAATTACCTCTCTTTTATATCTCCTTCTAATAAATTTTCTCTTCAAAATAGCGTTTCAGCTTTAAAATTTAACCTGCTTATTAAATATTTTATGCTTTCATCCTCTTATTACCTCAAAATTGATTAGTATTTATTTAAAAAAGAAGCTATTTATTTAAATAAATTATTAATTGATTAAACAATCCAAAATTACCCTCTAAAAATTAAAGCCTATTTTGTTAAAAAACTAAATTTTACTGGATACCCATCAGAAAATAACCAACTAATGAAAAATTAAGTACTTTTACTCAAGTTAATGTTAAAAAAATAGGTACTTTAATTTAAAACACCATAGTTTTATTAAAATGACCTAAAATTTAAGCTTAGCATTCGAAAAAAGTAGTAATATTCAAAATGGAGCTTCGAAAATTAGAGTAGGATTTGAAAAAGCCTCCGAGATAAAGATTGTCAAAAAGTACTAGCAACGAAAACAGAAAACGTATGAGCCGTTTAGTAGCGCAACCACAACATATAGTAGTAATCGGAAATGGCATGGTGGGTTTTAAGTTTTGCGAAAAACTAGTTGCTAAAGCCCAGCCGGGTACTTTCCAAATTACCGTTTTCGGGGAAGAACCTCGTCCCGCTTACGACCGCGTACATCTAAGCGCGTATTTTTCCGGTACAACCGCCGAAGAGCTAACCATGGCGCCGGTAGAGTGGTACGCGCAGAATAACATCAATCTGCATTTAGGCGAATTAGTTACCAGTGTAGATGCTACTACCCAAACTATTACCACCCATAAAGGAGAATCCATCAGCTACGATAAGTTAATATTAGCTACTGGCTCCAGCGCTTTTGTGCCACCCATTAACGGCGTGGAAAAAGAAGGCGTTTTCGTGTACCGCACCATCGAAGATTTAGATGCCATGCTGGAATACGCGCCTAAAGCCAGAACTGCCGCTGTTATTGGGGGTGGTTTATTGGGTCTGGAAGCGGCCAAAGCCGCGGTGGATATGGGCTTAACCACGCACGTCATAGAGTTTGCTTCCCGGTTAATGCCGCGGCAACTCGACGAAGCCGGGTCCGAAATGTTGAAGCGAAAACTCGAAAGCCTGGGCATCAGCATCTATTTAAATAAAAGTACTACCGCCATTCTGGGAGAACCGGGGGTAGAAAAAATGCTTTTTGCGGATGGGAGTGAGTTGAATGTAGATATGATTATTGTGTCGGCGGGTATTAAGCCGCGCGATGAATTAGCGATTAAAGCTGGTTTGGCCGTGGGGCCACGGGGTGGTATCATGGTGAATGATAATTTACAAACGTCGGATGCAAATATTTACGCTATCGGCGAGAGTGCTTTACACGGTGGCATGATTTACGGCTTGGTAGCTCCTGGTTATGATATGGCCGATACGGTTGTAACTAACTTGTTGGGCGGCGAGAAAACCTTTAAAGGTTTCGATATGTCTACCAAACTGAAATTAATTGGCGTAGATGTAGCTAGTTTTGGGGATGCTTTTGCCAGCCCGGCCACGAGCCGCTCCATAGTTTTCGAAGACAAAGCCAAAGGTATTTACAAGCGCATTAACATTTCGGAAGACGGCAAATACTTAGTAGGTGGTATTTTGGTAGGCGATGCCGGCAACTACAACATGCTGCTGCAAACGGTACAGAATAAAATTATCCTTCCCCAAGACCCGGAAGATTTAATCCTGGGTTCCCGGGGTGGTGCCTCCGAATCGGCCGGAGCCGGTGTAATGAGTTTGCCCGACGAAGCTTTAATTTGCTCCTGCGAAAACGTAAGTAAAGGCGATATCTGTTCGTCGGTAACCGACGGAACCTGCACCGATGTGGCCGGCATAAAAAAATGCACCAAAGCCGGAACGGGTTGCGGGGGCTGCGTACCGATGGTGAATGATTTACTCAATGCTACCTTAAAGCAGATGGGTAAAGAAGTGAAAAAAGTATTGTGCGAGCACTTTGATTATTCCCGGCAAGAGTTACTTGATCTTGTAAAAGTGAACAACATCCGCAGCTACGACGAATTGCTGCACAGCCACGGTCGCGGCGATGGTTGCGAGGTGTGCAAACCAGCCGTGGCTTCTATCATGGCTAGCACCTGGAACGAACTTATTTTAAAACAAGCCACCATCCAGGATACCAACGACCGCTATCTCGCCAATATCCAGAAAGGCGGCACGTATTCGGTTGTGCCTCGCATTGCCGGTGGCGAAATTACCCCGGAAAAATTAATCGTAATTGGGCAAGTAGCCGCTAAATATGGCTTATACACCAAAATTACGGGTGGCCAGCGCATTGATATGTTTGGCGCCCGCGTAGATCAGTTGCCCGATATTTGGGAAGAATTAATAAATGCCGGTTTTGAAAGTGGTCATGCTTACGGCAAAAGCTTACGTACCGTGAAAAGCTGCGTGGGGTCTACCTGGTGCCGCTACGGCTTACACGACTCCGTAGGATTTGCTATTCAGGTAGAAGAACGTTACCGGGGTTTGCGTTCGCCGCACAAACTAAAAGGCGGCGTTTCGGGTTGCGTACGCGAATGTGCCGAAGCCCAATCGAAAGACTTTGGTATTATTGCTACCGAAAAAGGTTGGAACTTGTACATCTGCGGCAACGGTGGGGCCAAACCGCAGCACGCCCAGCTTTTCGCCACCGACCTCGACACCGAAACCTGCATTAAATACCTCGACCGGTTCCTGATGTTCTACATTAAAACGGCCGAACCCTTAAACCGTACCGCTACCTGGTTAAACAAAATGGAAGGCGGAATGGAATACCTGCGTCAGGTAATTGTGGAAGATTCTTTAGGAATTTGCGCCGACCTGGATCGTGAGATGCAGTTTATGGTAGATACTTATGCCTGTGAATGGAAAGAAGTAGTAAATAATCCGGAGTTGCGCCAGCGCTTCCAACACTTCATTAACACTCCCGAACCCGATCCATCTATCCGCTTTAAACCTGAACGGGGCCAAAAAGTACCGGTGGTTTAAGGCTTATTAATCAATGTTTTACTGAAAATTAAAAGATAGATTTTGGGCTATCCGGCCAGCGGCTTGCCTGATTTTTTAAAAAATTAAAAAATTAACGATCATGATACAAACGCCTCCTTCTGCCGACCGCCTTGCTGCTGTTTCTTTTTGGTTTAAAGCCGCCGAAGTAAGCGCCTTCCCGGAAAACGGTGGGGCCTGCGTGAAATACCAGGACCAACAAATTGCGGTATATCACTTTGCCAAGCGCAACGAGTGGTATGCTTCTCAGAACTTATGTCCGCATAAACAGCAAATGATTTTAGCGCGCGGCCTTATCGGCGACCAGTGCGGCGAACCCAAAGTGGCTTGTCCGTTTCACAAAAAAACCTTCTCGTTGCTAACCGGTGAAAACCTGAACGGCGAGTGCTACCACATTGAAACTTACCCGGTTAAAATTGAAGACGGCTACGTGTACATCGGTTTGCGGGATTAAGGTACCAAATATAAAAATTTAAAAAATCACTGCTGGCGCGAGCGTCCACGCTCGTGTCTACCATGTGGGAGGCCTCCGGCCGGGCGAACCGATACAATTTTTTAAAATCAGCAACAAGTTTCTACCGGCCAGAGGCCGGACGATAATCATCACGAGCGAAGACGCTCGCGATAGAATTTTCAACATTAGTTAATCCACCAGTCTAACCGCCGAAAATTATGAAGAAAATATACATTATCCCTTTTCTTATCTTATTTACTTACCAAGCGCAAGCGCAATTCACGTTATCGGGGCAATTGCGTACCCGCACCGAGTTACGCGATGGATTTGGCAATTTACCGAACAAAGGCGCTTCCCCGGCATTTTTTACTTCGCAACGTGCCCGCCTGAATGTGGGCTACAGCTTAGAGAAAATTAAATTTTTTACCGCTATTCAGGATGTGCGCATTTGGGGTCAGGACGCTTCCACGATAAGCAACGCCGACGGCAATAAATTAATGCTGCACGAAATGTGGGCCGAAGTTGCGCTCGCGAATGCCGCTGATTCAACGGCAGCCTTTAAAGGTTTAGATTACTTAGGATTAAAAATTGGCCGTCAGGAGATTAGTTACGACGATCAACGCTTATTAGGTAACCTCGACTGGTTGCAGCAAGCCCGTCGGCACGATGCGGCCATTTTAAAATTAATGCACAAAGGCGTGCAGTTAGATGTGGGAGTGGCTTATAACCAAAATACCGAAACCAAAGAAGGCAGAATATACGTGCCGGGCAATGTGCCTACGGGAACAGCTACTGGGCAGATTCCGGTAACCGGAACGGTTAACCCAGCGGGTACCAACGGCATCGGGCAAATGTATAAATCGTTTCAGTACGTTTACCTGAGCAAAAAAGTCGGCGCATTTAAGGTGTCGGGCTTATTCTTTAAAGACGATTTTCAAAAATCTACGGTAACCCCAACGAGCCGGGTATTTACAAAAGGTCTGAACAGTCGGTTAACAACGGGCTTTAACGCGGCTTTACTGCCTAGCCCCACCAATAAATTAACCCTGAATATTTCGGCTTATCAGCAAGGCCACCAAAACAAAGAAGGTAATCCTTTAGATGCTTATTTTGCCAGCATTTACAGCAGCTATTCTTTCGGCGCCTTTTCGGCGGGACCCGGCTTTGATTTTTATTCCGGCAACAACGGGGAACATGCTACCAAAGTAAATCATCGTTTCGACCCACTGTACGGTACGCCGCATAAGTTTGGCGGTTTAATGGATTATTTTTACGCCGCTGATGGCCACGGTCCGGCTGGTTTGAAAGATTTTTATGTAAAGAGTCGCTACACCAAAGGCAATTTCTCCACGAACGTAGACCTGCACCAATTTTTATCCGGCAACCAGATTGCCTACCGCGAAAATAACGCGGATGCTTTAACCCGCTACCAATCTAACCTGGGCACCGAAGTAGATGTGATTTCTACTTTTACTTACGGCAAATACATCACCTTTGAAGCGGGTTATGCCCATATGTTCGGTACTAATTCGCTCAACCGCATCAAAACTTCCGGGTTTCCGGCCGCTAATAACACTTACCTGCCCAAGCAGCGCCAGGCCAACTGGGCTTACCTCATGATCAACATCAAACCTGAATTTCTGGCTACTAAAGCTACCCCACAACCTAAATCCTAAAAAAATTAAAAATAATTTACTAACCATAACCTATCAGTCATGACGCTACTATCCAGCCCTAAAGTCGGTAAAGCCACCAAAATCAAGATTTTTAGTTTCGCCGGCCCGCACATGCGTACGTTTCACATTACTTGGTTTGCCTTTTTTCTTTGCTTTGTTGCCTGGTTTGGCGTGGCCCCTCTCATGCCGGTAATCCGCGAAGAGTTTCATTTAACTAAAGCCCAAATTGGGAATATCATCATCTCCTCGGTAGGTATTACCATTTTTGCCCGATTGTTTATCGGCTGGCTCTGCGATAAAATCGGCCCCCGGATTACCTACAGCATTATTTTAATTCTGGGTTCATTGCCGGTAATGTTTATTGGTTTAAGCAACAGCTACGAATCTTTTTTGCTGTTCCGGTTAGCCATTGGCGTAATTGGGGCTTCGTTTGTGGTAACCCAGTTTCATACCTCGTTAATGTTTGCACCTAACGTAGTTGGCACCGCTAATGCTACTACGGCGGGTTGGGGCAACATGGGCGGCGGCGCTACCCAAATAATAATGCCTTTAATATTTGCCGGGTTTATAGGCTTAGGTTACGTAGATGCTTCAGCGTGGCGCTATGCGATGGTAGTGCCGGGGGTATTGTTATTCTTGATGGGAATTGCCTATTATAAATTTACCCAGGATACTCCCGAAGGCAACATGGCCGATTTAAAAAAGAACGATCCGGCTTACCGCATGAAAGCCGCCGAGAGCAAAGGCGCTTTCTGGAAAGCCTGTAAAGATATCCGGGTATGGATGTTGTTTTTAATCTACGGCGCCTGCTTCGGTATCGAAATTACCATCGATAACATTGCCGCCATTTACTATTTCGATAAATTTAAGCTGAACTTGGAAACCGCTGGTTTAATTGCCGGTCTGTTCGGGATGATGAATATTTTTGCCCGTACTCTGGGTGGCTATTTCGGCGACAAAGCTGGTATCCGCTACGGTTTAAAAGGCAGGGTTTTATTTCTTGCCTTTGCCTTGTTCATGGAAGGTGTAGCTTTAATTCTTTTCTCCCAAATGACGGTTTTGCCGATAGCCATTGCCGCCATGTTGTTCTTTAGCTTATTCGTGAAAATGTCGGAAGGAGCCACCTTTTCGGTAGTGCCATTCATCAATAAAAAAGCCATTGGTTCGGTATCCGGTATTGTAGGTGCCGGCGGAAACGTAGGTGCCGTATTAGCCGGTTTTCTCCTGAAAGACGAATCCCTAACCTATAGCGATGCCTTATTTGTCATTGGTTGCACGGTAATGGCCGTATCGTTTGCCTCGTTCCTGGTACGTTTCACCAAAGCCCACGAAGCCGAAGCCCAGCAAGAAATGAACGAATCTTTAGGCACCGTCTCAAGCAATACAGAAACCCAGGTACCAGCCATGGCCTAAATCAGAATCGCGAATTTTTAATCACTGATTTCACGGATTACGCGGATTCGAGAATAAGCAAATTTTAAAAACATACTCTTGAAATTCCAAGACAAGCAGTTACTAAGAAAACTGACAGCAGTTTGGCTGTTGAGGGCCTTCTAAGGTTCCGGTTCTGCGCAGCAGAATTCCGCAGACGGAGTCGAGGAAAGGAAGCTTAGACCGCCCGAAAGAGCCAAACGAGGCCCGCCGGCCATGAGGCAAACAGGGTACTGGTCAAATAAGATAGCACCGCAGCCATCGGGGATTGCAAATCCCCAGCCGATAGACTCCCGAATGGCAAACCCGGAAGAGCAAAAATAAAAAGAAGCAAATGAAAAAGAATAAGAGCCATCGTTTTAAAACTACCTGTTCGTACTGCGGCGTAGGCTGCGGCATTGTGGTGGAGCAAGACGCGAAAGGTAAAATTCGGGTTGAAGGCGATGCGGAGCATCCAGTAAACAGAGGCATGCTTTGCTCCAAAGGATTGAATTTGCATTATGTTGTTTCGGACCATTCTGATCGGTTGTTGTATCCTGAAATGCGTTGGGCCAAAAATCAACCACGCCAACGGGTAAGCTGGGATACGGCTCTGGACCGGGCCGCTGCCGTTTTTAAAACCATTATTGACAAGTACGGACCCGATTCGGTAGGTTTTTATGCTTCGGGGCAATGCCTCACCGAAGAATATTACATTGTAAACAAACTGGTAAAAGGCTATCTGGGAACAAATAACCTCGATACCAATTCCCGGTTGTGCATGAGTTCGGCGGTGGTAGGTTATAAAATGGCGCTCGGCGAAGATGCCGTTCCGGCCAGCTACGAAGATATCGAACTAGCCGATTGCTTTTTGATTGCTGGCGCCAATCCAGCCTGGTGCCATCCTATACTTTTCCGTCGCTTAGAGCAGCACAAAGAACAACATCCGGAAATAAAAGTAATTGTAGTAGACCCGCGTCGGACACAAACCTGCGCTTTGGCCGACCTACATTTGCAAATAAATCCGGGTACCGATATTGTCCTGTATCATGCCATTGCCCGTTACCTCATCGAAGAAAATTTAATTGATGAAACTTTCCTCCTGAACCATTCCGATGGCTTTGAAGAATTTAAAAATTTTATTTTTCAGACTAGTTTAGAAGAAGCGGCTTATACCTGCGATGTTCCCGTAGCTGAAATTAAATTGGCTGCCACTTACATTGGCAATGCCAATGGGTTTATTTCGATGTGGGCGATGGGCTTGAACCAGAGCGTAATTGGAGTAGACAAAAATTTAGCTTTATTGAACTTATCCCTTATAACCGGGCAGATTGGGAAACCAGGTTCCGGGCCTTTATCCTTAACGGGTCAACCAAACGCCATGGGTGGCCGAGAGGTGGGTGGTATGGCTAATTTATTATCGGCGCACCGTGATTTAGCTAACCCCGTGCACCGGCAGGAAGTGGCTAATTATTGGGGAGTGCCCAGTGTACCCGCCCAACCCGGTCTCACTGCCACCGAAATGTTTCAGGCTTTGCGCGACGATAAATTAAAAGCAGTCTGGATTATTTGTACCAATCCATTGGTAAGTTTACCCGATGCAGGCTTAATTGAAGAAGCTCTGAAGAAAGCCCGTTTTGTGGTGGTTCAGGATATCTCGAACAAAGCCGATACCTTACAATACGCCGATTTAGTGCTTCCAGCCGCCGGTTGGCTCGAAAAATCCGGCACCATGACTAACTCCGAGCGTCGTATTAGCTACCTAAATAAAGTAGTATCTCCTCCCGGTGAAGCTTTGCCCGATGTAGAGATTCTTTGCCGCTTTGCCAAGAAAATGAATTTCTCGGGGTTTGATTACAAACGAACCGATGAAATTTACGAAGAGCATGCCCGCCTGACCAAAGGAACCAATATTGATATAAGCGGTTTAAATTACGAAGCGTTACAAGAAAAACGCAGTATTCAATGGCCGGTTCCGGCCTTAGGCCACGAAGGTACGCCCCGTTTGTTCACTGACCATCAGTTTTATACCCCCAATAAACGCGCTAAAATCTTAACGCCAGCTTCGGTGTATAACCAGTCGGAGCCGATAAGTCCGGAGTTCCCGCTTATTTTAACCACTGGCCGGATACGCGACCAATGGCATACCATGACCCGGACGGGAAAAGTTAATAAACTAAAACAGCATTTAGGCAAACCCTTCCTGGAAATTAACCCGATTGATGCCGCTTTGCGGGATATTAATGAGGGAGATACCGTTGAAATTGTAAGCCAGCGCGGCAAAGTTCGGGTAAATGCTGTAGTTACTACCGATATTAAAACGGGTGTTATATTTCTGCCCATGCACTGGGGTAAAATATTAAACCGCGATTTTGGCCGCACCAACAATTTAACCAATACCTTGGTCGACCCGAAATCGAAAGAGCCAGATTTTAAATTTTCGGCGGTACAAGTACAGAAATACCAGAAACCATTCGAGAAAGTAGTCATTATTGGAGCCGGAGCTGCCGCCTACCGCTTTATAAATACCTACCGGGAGAAAAATATTGCCGATGATATTCATGTGTTCTCGCAGGAAGCGCATCCGTTTTATAACCGCGTGTTATTGCCCGAATACTTGAATGGCCATTTAAACTGGGAACAACTCGAAAAATTTAAAAATGGTGAACTGGCTAAGTTAGACGTGTATCTACACGAATCTACGGGTATCCGGTCCATCAACCGGGTAGCCAAAACCGTTACCGATACGCACGGCAAAGTACATACTTACGATAAGCTGGTTATTGCTACGGGCAGCCGGGCCTTTGTTCCGAAAGATGTACCTATGGAATTACCCGGTATTTTTACGATGCGTAATCGCGGTGATGCCGACCGTTTAAAAACTTTCCTGAATCACCAGGGCCACGTGGTAATTGTAGGAGGAGGTTTATTGGGCTTAGAGTTAGCGGCTTCCCTGCGCGAAATAGATATACAGGTATCCATTGTGCAACTGAGCTCGCGGCTTATGGAGCGGCAACTCGATTTAATTTCCGGGGATTTGCTACGCGAGCACATCGACGAGATGGATGTTAAAGTTTATTTTAACGACCAGGTACAAACTATTTTCCCAAATAAAAACGAACCAGGCTTAGTTGTAAATTTAAAAAGTGGTAAATCTTTGCCTTGCAACGCAGTGGTTTACGCCGTAGGAACGCGCCCCAACGTAGAATTAGCTCTGGAAGCTCAGATTGCCTGTGGCCGCGGAATTTTAGTAAACGATTACTTACAAACTACTACCGACCCAGATATTTTTGCCATGGGCGAAGTAGCCGAATTTAACGGGGTAGTCAATGGTATTACGGCAGCTGCCGAACAGCAAGCAGATGTTGCCGCCCGTTTCCTGGCCGGTGATTTCAGTAGTTATTATTCCGGCTCTATATTCATGAATATTTTAAAGCTGGCCGATTTGGACTTGTGTTCTTTAGGACTTGTAGAGGTGCCGGATAATAGCCCAGATTACGAAGAAGTAATCTTCACGGATAAAGCCAAGCGCTATTACAAAAAATGCATTATTCATCAGGATAAACTGGTTGGGGCAATTTTAATGGGCGATAAAAGTGAATTTGCCGAGTTTAAAACGCTCATTGAAAACAAAATTGAATTATCGGAGAAGCGTATGGAGTTGCTTCGGTCCGGTAAACCGATTGCTCCGGTAATAGGAAAACTGGTTTGTTCTTGCAATAACGTGGGTGAGGGAAATTTAACCTCTATGGTACAAGGAGGCTGCACCGATTTCCGGCAACTTTGTCAACAGTCCGGCGCGGGCTTGGGCTGTGGCTCCTGCAAACCAGAAGTAAAAGCTATTTTGGAACGGGCTCTACCGTCAGAGCCAATTTCGGTGTAGTTGATTGTTAATTGGGCCTTTGCTCATTGCTGGCGCGAGCGTCCTCGCTCGTGTCTACTATCCGGGAGGCCTCTGGCCGGGCAAAACGATTAACTTAAATTAAAAGTAAATAAAGTTGCTACCGGCCAGAGGCCGGACGATAAGCATCACGAGCGAAGACGCTCGCGATAGGGAACTGGATAGCAAATTGAAATAGATATTTGGCTAAAAGTAAAATTGTTGAATATCTAACCTTTCAACTTTTTAACTTTTCAACCTTAAAACCTAAACCATGGAAAAGAGAGATTTAGTCCGGGTATTTGCCCGTGGGGGAGTAGTTTCGCCGGGAGATTTAAAGCAGATTCTGACTACGGCCAGTGAGCTGGGGAACGAGGTAATTCATTTTGGGTCACGGCAGGATATTCTGTTTCCGGTTAGTATTCGCAGTAAAACTATTCTGGACACAACTTTTCAGGCAATTCGCACCGATTATGATTTTGGGGGCAAACACTACGAAAATATAGTTAGTTCGTACGTGGCTTCCGATATATTACCCGCTACCAGCTGGCTGCACTCCGATACCTACTTGTATATTCTGGATGATTTCGACCGTTACCGGCCTCAATTAAAAGTAAATATTGCCGACCCTAGGCAAACACTAGTGCCTCTTTTTACCGGAAATTTAAATTTTGTGGCTTCTAAGCAGGAAAATTATTGGTATTTGTATCTAAGCCTACCCGAGTACGGCAATAAATTACTTTGCTGGCCAGCCTTAATCTATACATTTGATGTGGTGCGTACGGTAAAAGCCCTGGAAGCTGTTTACCTGGAGCAACCTAATTTACCCATCACCGGTTTGTATGACCAAACCAATGCCAGCATAAAGGCAAACAACCGGCCTCTGCAAAGTGAATTGGAATTACCTACTGTGCCTTTCCCGACGTATGAGGGCATGAATAAAATGTCCGGTGATAAATACTGGCTGGGACTTTACTGGCGCAATAACCAGTATACCATTAATTTCCTACAGGCACTCTGCGATTTATGCGTGCAAACTAATATTGGTAAAATCAGCATAACGCCCTGGAAATCGTTTATTATTAAAGGAATTGCCGAACGCGATAAAATAAAATTTGAAAAGCTGCTGGGTAAATTTGGCATAAACATGCGGCATTCGTCGCTGGAATTAAACTGGCACTTACCGGTACTCGACGAAGAAGCTTTGCAGTTGAAACGTTATCTCGTGCGCAGCTTCGACCAGAACGACATTTGTACGGAAGGATTAACGTTTGCGATAAAAACTGTTCCGATGAATTTATTTACCTCTATCGTCATCGAGAAAAATCCGGCTTCAAAGTATTCCGATAAATACGAACTGCTGCCCACTTACAATGTACTGTACTGCCGCGATTTTAACCCGAACAAACGCGATTACCTGACTTACGCGAAAGATGTATTGCAGGAGGACTTAGCCCCTTTGCTCATGGAGTTAAGCCGTTTGTACTACGAGCAATTAGATTACGAACCCGAAGTAAAAATAAATAAGCCAGCTGTAGAGCAAAAAACGTTACACCCGGTTTACCAATGTTCGCATTGCCTAACGGTATACGACCAAACTTTCGGCGACGAAACTGCCGGTGTTCCGGCTGGAGTAACTTTTGAAGAGTTGCCTAAAACCTACGTTTGTTCGTTGTGCGAAGCTCCTAAAAACGACTTTGTTAGGCTGCATTTAGAAAAAGCACCTCTTTAAAAAATTGAGTCAGTATTAACCAAAAAGAATTTTGTGAGATGTTTTATGAAAGAAGCAAATTGAAAAAGTATGTAGTTCTCATTTCTAATTCATAATTTCTAATTTTTAATTTGGCGAAGCTCTGGCTTACTTTATTTCCAGGTAACCGCCTTGCTCTAAAATATGATAGCGGTCTTGCAAGGGTTTAGAAAGTCTTATTTTTACTTCGGCTGGGTAGCCCTTAGCCCAGAAGCGGTCCCGTTCATCATAAGTCATAGTACTATGGTGCTGGGGTAATATATAGTCTGGCGAAAGCCGGTTTATCAGCATTACGGAATTATCAATGTACGTATTATGCTCGGTAGGAGAGAAAAAGAGCACATCTATCTTTTCCTGAAAAAGTTGGTCTTCCAGTAAAACGGAATCGCCGGGTTGCAGAAAGCGTTTGCCGCCAACGGTAATTACATAACCACAATCTTGTAAATTAGCTTCGAAATACACCGCGAAGTTTGCGTTGCCATGAATGGCCCGAATGGGCTCTATTTTGGCGCCCAATAGTTCAAAAGGCTCTCTTGGTTTCGCTACCCTAATCCGTGCCTGCGGTATACCTAATTCCTGAGCTGTTTTCAAGCAACTTTCCGGCAGTACAAAAATGCATTTCGAATTTTTTATAAATATTTTGGCTGTTTTCGGGTCAAAATGGTCGCTGTGCGCGTGAGTAACCAAGTAAATATCTAGTTCCGGGGCAATTTCCAGTGCAGAAACCGGGGCAGGAGCGCTCCGGCCGCCATATTCCAAAGCTAAATCGGTACTAATCAATAAATCTCCTGATTGAATTAACCAACCATTGTGCCCGGTCCACCAGATAGCTGTTCCGGATGTATGCTTTTTGATTTGCTCCAGAATAGTATTGGTAGTCCCAGGAGTTTTAGAAGGCTTTCCGGTTTGCCCAAAGCCATTTGTTACAAAACCGCCTATTAGTAGCAGTAATACGAAACTAAGTGTAAAATATTTTTTCATAAATTCAGGAGTAAAATTAAGCTATTAAGGGTAGCAGGAAAGGAGGATTTACGTTTTCTAAAATAAACAGTATAAGGTATATTTAAAAATAGTCTAGTATCCAGTGATTGAATCAAGCAGTAACTATTTTAGATTGGCCGTTTTAAAACGTAAAGCTCCTGGTTCTAAACTTTCTCAATTCGCTGAAATTTGTTTAAGTTAGAGCCTTTTTGAAAGTTTATGATAACAGTTGACGAAGCTTTTGCCAGAATAATTGCCAATAAAATTGATTTGCCTGTTACCGAAATTGCTTTAGATGAAGCGGTTGGGAAAGTATTACAGGAGCCGGTTTATGCCGACCGGGATTTTCCGCCGTACCATCGCGTAACTATGGATGGCATTGCCATTCGGTATGAGACGTACAAAGCTGGTGAAGACACATTTCAGATAGAAGGTTTGCAACTAGCCGGAGCCCCTGCCCAAAAGCTAACTAATGCGGATGGCTGCCTCGAAGTAATGACGGGGGCTATTTTACCCCAGAATACGGATACTGTTATCCGTTACGAAGATGTAAGTATAACGGAACGACGCGGTAAACGGTATGCACATATTCTGGCGGCCCCCAAAATGCGCTTGCTGAATGTACACCAGCAAGGTTTTGACCGACGGGCGAACGATTTATTAATTCCGGAAGGTACCGTGCTTTCGCCCGCTGAGATAGCAGTGGCGGCTACTGTTGGTAAATCTAGTTTAAAAGTTACGCAAGTGCCTCGGGTAGCTATTATCTCTACTGGCGATGAGTTGGTAGATGTTACGCAAACCCCTTTACCGCACCAAATCCGGAAATCGAATGGTTATATGTTGCAAGCGGCAATGCGAGAACAGGGTATTACCGCTGATTTATTTCATTTGGTTGACGATAAGCCTTTGCTTTTACAGGAGCTGCAAAAGTTAATTAACCAATACAATGTGCTGGTATTGAGTGGGGGAGTAAGCAAAGGTAAAGCCGATTTTATACCGGAAGTCCTCCGTGAATTGGGAGTGCAACAACTTTTTCACGAAGTAGCGCAACGCCCTGGTAAACCTTTCTGGTTCGGAAAGCATGCTGCCGGACCAGTAGTTTTTGCTTTGCCAGGTAACCCGGTTTCTACGTTTGTTTGTTATTATAAATATGTTCAGCCTTGGTTATGGACGGTTTTAGGAGCTTCCGCTAGCTGGACTATGCAAGCCAGCTTAACCACTGAGGTTACTTTTAACCCAAAGCTTACATATTTTTTGCCGGTAAAAGTATTTGTTACGTCAACTGGCTTGTGGCGGGCTCAACCCGTTTCAATTGGTGGCTCCGGCGACTTTGCTGCCTTAATGACTGCCGACGGCTTTTTAGAACTTCCCCCGGACCAAACCAAATTTTCGGCCGGAGAATCTTTTCCTATTATTTGTTTCAGAAGATTTTTTTAGTAAAATCTGCCTTCATATAAATCAAACATAGGAACCGGAAGAATAAAAATATTCTTACTTCTCACCACCAAAATAGAGGGAGTTTTTAAGAAAAAACGGGTAATAAAGTTTTGAGTAATTCTCTAAATTCAGAATTTAATAAGTAAAATGCAGTGTTGTTTTTTGCTTTAATTTATTCTGAAAGAGATGACCATCCAGAAAAATAACTTTAACTTTTTAACGAGCCCAACCGATAGAAGAGCCTTTATTTCCTCTTTAACCAAGGCTGTTGGAACTTCCGTGTTACTAACCAGCCCTTTAATTTCAAGCGCTGAAGAATTCAATTTTCCTCAGCAATCTTATACGGTAAAACAAATTATTGATTTATTTCTGAAGGAGATACCGGAAGCCCCCTTCGACAAAACCGTAGATACTTTAAAATCGGGTAACGCCGATACTAAAGTTACCGGCATAGTAACTACCATGTTCGCTACGGTAGAAGTAATCCGGAAAGCGATTGACTTAAAAGCTAATTTTATAATTGCGCACGAGCCTACTTTTTATAACCATTTAGATGAAACCGATTGGCTGGAAAAAGACGATGTGTATCAATATAAAGCAAATTTGTTAAAGCAACATAATATTGCCGTTTGGCGCAACCATGATTACCTGCATACCCATAAGCCTGATGGCGTAATGGCCGGACTAGTAGCGGCTTTAGGATGGCAAAAATACGTTCAACCAGAATCCCCGGCCCGTTTTGTATTACCTGATACTTCTTTTAAAGATGTCGTTGCGCATGTAAAAACTAAGTTAAACATACAGATAGTGCGCTACGTGGGGGAACCTGCGCAATCCTGCCGGAAAATATTGCTTTTACCCGGGGCATCTGGTGCCAGAAGACATATCGCGGAAATAGAAAGAGAAAAGCCCGATGTGGTGCTTTGCGGGGAAGCTCAGGAATGGGAAACGGTAGAATACGTGCGCGATGCCCGCGCTAAAGGCGATAAACTGTCGCTGGTATTATTGGGACACGCGGTGAGCGAAGAACCCGGTGCAGAATGGATGGCTACGTGGCTTAAATCGAAGGTGCCCGGCTTAAAGGTAACGCATGTGGTATCTAAGAACCCGCTTTCTTTTATGTAAGGATAAAGTTAAATAATTAGCTCTGCTTGTACTTGAAGTTATTACAACATAATTTTAATGCCGGCAGTCTAAATCTTTTTCTACTATTATTCTCAACTGTTGGTCATTACCTAATTCAATCAGGTCGTCAAATCCAATTAAATCGGTATCTACCCATTTCTGCGCCATTGGTTCCGGAATAAAAACCGTAATCGTGTTTCCGGTAAAACGAATATTTACTTCTTTGTCCGAAGTTTGTTGTAAGATATAACGCAGAGCATTGGTCTTGTCGGGGCTGAAGACAATAGTTTCCTCAACCTGGCCCGTTTCCGCAAATTGAGTAACTTCCGCTTCTGAGAGGCGCAAGCGCAAACTGTTTCCCTGAATTCTGAGTTTCATAGTATATTAGTTCATTGTCCATAGTCCACAAACCATAGTTAACAGTCAATGAACCAAAGAATTATTGTTAAATTGTTTAGGAGGATAATTTAGCCTTCCTTTCGCAAACGTACAATGTATTACGTAAAACATACAATCAAAATAACTTTTAAACTTTCTAACTTTTCAACCTGCAACTTGTAACTAAATAATGGAACCAGAGAAAACTTTTTCGCACCTGGATGAGGCCGGAAATCCGGCCATGGTGGATGTAAGTGCGAAATCTCAAACCAAACGCACCGCTATTGCCCAAAGTATTGTGGTTTTGGGCGATGAAATTATGAGCCATTTAAGTAACGGTGATATCCAGACTAAAAAAGGACCAGTATTTCAAACGGCTATTATTGCCGGTACCATGGGCGCCAAGAAAACTTCAGACCTGATTCCCTTATGTCACCCGTTGGGTCTGGAAAACTGTAAATTCCAGGTTCAGGTAAATGAAGCGAACGAAGTAGTAATTCAATGCACGGCCAGCTTAACCGGTAAAACCGGGGTCGAAATGGAAGCTTTGACCGGTGCAAGTGTAGCGGCCTTAACTATTTACGATATGTGCAAAGCTTTTTCGCACGACATTGTTATAAAAGAAACCCGATTAATCAGTAAAACCGGAGGTAAAAGTGATTTCACCAGAAAATAAACCAGCGCATCAAAAGCATGTTTCTTTAAGCCGGCCTACCTTGGGGAGTTTTGGAAGAACCGAACTGGCAATCTTGGGAACCCCCTGCGGAAATATTAAAAAACTAGCCTTTGCGATTACCCAAAATTTATCGGCAAAATTAAAAATTGCTTATGTAGATGCCGACCATAAAAGTGCGGATGCCGCAGCGAGTAATGGTCCGGATGTAAATACTGCCTTAGCCTACGGCAGTTTTCTGGAGTATACCGATAAAATTACTTTTCAACGCCTGGATTACCGGACTAACTGGAATGAATACCAGCAGAAAGCATTTTTTCAATCAGCAGATTTAATTTTGGTAAACGGCAACCATTTTCTGGCACAAGCCCAGGTAATTGTTATTGACCCGGCAAAGCCTTTAGAGAAGAAGCTGGATAAATTAACCAATGTACAATTAATATTACTGCAGGAAGGTGTAATGAAGGTACCAGATTTTATCCAGGCGCATTTAAAGGATACAGCTCAAATACCTGTTTATTCTATCGAGGACCCGGAAAATATTACCCGTTCTATTTATAGTTATTACCTGAAATCTATTCCGCCCCTGAATGGATTGGTTTTAGCTGGAGGTAAAAGCACCCGCATGCAAAGCGACAAAGGCTTATTGCGTTATCACGAGCAAGACCAGCGCACGCACGTTTACCATATGCTAAGGTCATTTTGTGCCGAAGTGTTTATATCCTGCAATGCCGCTCAGGCAGTTGATTTAGAAGGAAGACTACCGTACCTCGAAGACCGTTTTTTGAATTTGGGACCACAAGGCGGAATTTTAACGGCCTTGCAATACAATCCTAACGCAGCCTGGTTGGCCGTAGCCTGCGATTTGCCTTTTTTAAGTAAAGAAACCCTGGATTATTTAGTACAGCACCGCGACCCAACTAAAATGGCTACTGCCTTTTATGATTCAGATGGTAAATTTCCGGAACCTTTGCTTACTATTTGGGAGCCGCGTAGCTTTCCAGCATTGTTACAATTTCTAAGTTTAGGTTATTCCTGCCCACGAAAAGCTTTAATTAACTCCGATGTTAAGCTGTTAACTATTCCGGATACAGAAGAATTGCGTAATGTAAATGACCAGCAAGCGTATAACGAAGCAATAACAAAGTTGCAGCCTAAATAGAGATGGCCAAGAAAAAGATATAATTTTATATCTTAAATGAGGAGAAAAATGATTACGCCTTCTGGATGTCGAAGACACCGGAAGAACGTATCTACGCGTTGGAACATCTTCGAAATCAATATTTAACCGATAGTAATGGAATTAGACAAAGACTTCAAAGAGTTCTTTCCATTACTAAACCAAAACAAGGTTGAATAATTTTGTAAAGTTTACAATTTGCCGGACGGCTGAAATAATTAATTCAACTTGCAACTAATAACCTGCAACTTGTAACTTATTATGGATGCGCTGCTACCCAAACTTCCCCGTCCTCGAATATTTCTTTCTTCCAGATAGGTACGATTTCTTTTAGAGTATCAATGATAAATTCGCAAGCTTCAAAAGACGCTTTGCGGTGAGGGGTTGAAACGGCAATTACTACGGCAGCTTCGCCTATGGGCAATACCCCAGTGCGGTGTACGATAGCTACTTTTTGTACTGGCCAGCGCGCTGACGCCATATCGGCAAGTTCCTGCATTTTTTTCACAGCCATGGACTCGTAGGCTTCAAATTCTAAATGCACAACTGTTTTTTTCTGGGTATTATTTCTAACAGTACCAATAAACACATTTATAGCCCCGGCACCATCGGCTTGTACCGCAGCTATTATTTCCTCTGTATTTATTTGTTGGTCGGTTAAGGCAATCATAATAGTATTGGGTATCAGGTAGTAAGTATCAGGAATCTGAAAGATGAATAATCAATTTAAATTAATAAGTTGTAAATATTTAAAGCAAATAGTAGCAAGAGAACTAAGTAGTAAGAAATTATACTACTTAATCTTAATACCTGATACTTGCTACCTACTTTCGTTATCCTCCACTTACAGGTGGAATCAAAGCAATTTCATCATTTGGTTTTAAAATTACTTCGGGTTTTGCATACTCATCGTTTACAGCTACTAATACCGAATGCAATTTATTTAATCCCGGATAGGTAATTTTTAAATTCTGCATTAAGTCCTCAACCTTGGCCGATTCCGGAATATCTACAGACGTCCAAGCCTGGCCAATAATATCTTTGGTAATGCCAAACAATCGAATTTTTAATTGCATAGATTTAAATAATAAATACTTGTTAAAGTTAACTAATTTATAATAGAATTGGTTATCTATTTACAATCTCGAAATTTTCTCTTACTTTCGGTAGTAAGCACAGGATTATGACGAAATCACGCACGCAAATAGTAGATAACCACGGTCGACCCCTCACGTATGTTCGTTTGGCGGTTACGGATCGGTGTAATTTGCGCTGCTTTTATTGCATGCCCGCCGAAGGAATTGATTACCTCCCCAAAAAACAACTGCTCACTTACGAAGAAATGGAGCGCATGCTGCAGGTGCTGGCGGGTTTAGGTATTAGCAAAGTACGCATTACGGGGGGTGAGCCATTTCTGCGGAAAGATTTAGTTTATTTTCTGCGGCAGGTAAAAGCTATTCCGGGTATTGAGGAAATACATATTACTACTAACGGCGTACTTACCGAGCAATATATTCCGGATTTAGTAAAATTAGGCATTAACTCGGTTAACCTGAGCCTGGATACCTTAGACCGGGAGCGATTCCATAAAATTACCCGTCGCGATGAATTTGAAAAAGTGATGCAAACCTATCATGCATTGCTAGCTAATCAGATTCCGGTAAAAATTAATGCGGTTGTGATGGAAGGACAAAATATTGAAGATATTGTACCCTTGGCAGCCCTTACCAAAGAGCATCCGGTTTCGGTTAGGTTTATTGAAGAAATGCCTTTTAATGGCGAAGGCCAGCACTATCCTAAAGTTACCTGGAATTACCGTAAAATTTTAGAGGAATTGCAAGCTGCTTTTCCAGATTTACACAAAGTTTCGGATGCGCCTCATTCTACGGCTAATCATTATTCTGTTCCGGGCTACAAAGGAAACATTGGAGTAATTGCGGCCTTCTCCCGGACTTTTTGTGGTACCTGTAATCGCATTCGAGTAACGGCTCAAGGCGGTTTAAAAACCTGTCTTTACGGCAATGATGTGCTGAATGTAAGAGATATTTTGCGGAGTGGTGCTTCTGAGACTGTACTTACAGATGAGTTACTGAAAGCCTTTAATAATCGGGCTAAGGATGGATACGAAGTTGAAGCGCAACGACCAATTTTATTACCTGTATTTGAATCTATGTCTATGATTGGAGGATAACTCCTTTTTCTAGCTTGAACATAAAAAAAGCGGCTCTGGTAACAAAGCCGCTTTTCCTTTTTTAAGGAGTATCTTACAATATATCGCTGAATAAACCTGGAAAGATGCCTAATACAATTGTTAGAACCGCGATAAAAATCAAGGTAAAAGTAGTAAAAGCATCTACTTCTAAACGTTCGCCGCTAGGTTCGCGCATATACATGGCAATTACTACCCGAAAATAATAATAAATACCAACCATCGACATTAAGATACCTACTACCACCAGCCACAATAAATCTTTTTCCAGAACGCTGCCAAAAATAAAGAACTTACCAAAGAAGCCTCCCGTTAACGGAATACCTGCTAAGGAAAGCATGGAAACCGTCATAGCAAAAGCTAAAAGCGGATTGGTCCGACTTAAGCCGTTAAAAGCAGCATAACTTTCATCGCCTTCTCGCTGGTCGGAAACAATCTTTAAAATTCCGAAGGCGGCTACAGTTGCTACTGAGTAAGCCAGAGAATAAAAGAAAATGGCATTTTCCGAACGGCTGTTTAAAGCTAGCAGAGCCAACATCAGATAGCCCGCATGGGAAATACTTGAATAAGCCATCATCCGCTTAAAAGAATCTTGCGCAGCGGCGGCAATATTACCTATCACTAAGGTAATAACCGTCATGGCTACCAAGGTAGGGAACCAGAATGAATAAGCGCCAGCAAAAGAAACAGAAAGTAATTTGTAAAAGGCCGCAAATCCCGCCACTTTTACTACCGTCGACATAAAACCGGTAAATATGGCTGGCGTACCTTCGTATACATCTGGGGTCCAGAAGTGAAAAGGAGCGGCAGACACCTTAAACGAAATGCCAATTAAAACCAATAACAACCCCAATCCTAGCATGGGCGACATATCAGTAGTTCCGGTATTAGCAGCTGCGCTAATTTCAGTAATATAAAAGGTACCGGTTGCGCCGTAAATTAAAGCTATACCAAAAAGTAAAATTCCGGTAGTAAACGAACCCATTAAAAAATATTTTAAAGCAGCTTCGTTGGAGCGTAAGCTTCGTTTTTCACTTCCTGCCAGCACATACATGCTTATGGATAAAATTTCTATTCCGATAAATAGCATCAGCATGTTTTCATAGGCAACCATCATTACAGCCCCAACCAACGAGAACAATATTAAGGCAAAATATTCTGCTAGATTATCATCATTTAACCGGATATAACGAGTAGAAAAAGGTAAAATAAGGAGGCTGGTTAATACTACCACGCTGGTAAAAGCTACCGCAAAATTATCTACGGTAAGCATATTGTTAAAATAACTTTCGGTTTGGTTCCAATCCGCAAGATTTGCGCCAAGTACAATTATCAGGAACAATAACGCCAATGGCAAGAGAATCCGATTAGATTTCAGAAAACCCAGAAAGAGGTTTAAAATGCCGAAAGAAGTAAGTAAAATAATGGATACCATATTGTAGTTGCTATTAGCATTTAGCATTTACCATTTATCAACTTCCATTTACCAATCATTATTTTTGTGATTTCTCAATAATTGACAAATGGTAAATGGTACCTGGTAATTGTATAACTATCTATTTATAATATTTAATAACTGATTAATGGACGGTTCGGAAATACTTAGGAACGTGTTAGGGTGTAAACCAATCCAGAAAACCATTACCACCAACGGGATTAATACGGCCTTCTCCGTTCTGGTTAAATCCTTGAAATTAGCCGTTGCCGGATTTTGCTCGCCAAACATCACCCGCTGAAACATACGTAGCATATAAACGGCTCCCAAAATAATAGTTAAACCGGCAATAGCACCTAACCAGGCATTGTAATTGTAAACTCCCATCAACAATAAAAACTCGCCCACAAACCCGTTGGTTAAAGGTAAGGCCACTGTTCCGAGCAACAAAATCATGAAGTAAATAGATAAAGCCGGCGTGCTTTGGGTAATACCTCCTAAACCTTCTATATCGCGGGTATGCGTACGGCGGTAAATAATATCAATAATGAAGAATAAACCCGTAACGTTTATACCATGGCTCAGCATTTGAATCATGCCGCCTTGTAAGCCTTGCTCATTTAAGGTAAAAATACCCGCTGCAATTAAACCAACGTGCGCAATAGAAGAATAGGCTAATAGACGTTTTAAATCGCGTTGGCGAATGGCAATAATAGAACCGTAAATAATGCCGATAACCGACAGTACGAGTACCAGTACATCCCATTGACTTACGCCTAGAGGCACCACCGGCAGTAACCAACGAATAACTCCATAAATCCCCATCTTAAGCATAATACCGGAAAGCAGCATAGTAGCGGGTGCAGGAGATTCAGTATACGTATCGGGTTGCCAGGTATGAAAAGGGAATACCGGCATTTTAATAGCAAAAGCAAGAAACAAGAACCAGAATATCCAACTCTGGCTGCTCGCATCCAGGTTTAATTGGTAAAAAGCATTGATGTCGGAGGTGTGATTACCTGGAGTTTGAAAGTACAGGTAAATAAAACCAACCAACATAAACAGCGAGCCAATAATGGTGTACAAGAAAAACTTAAACGTTATGGCAATCCGTCGCTCGCCACCCCAAACAGCCGCAATAAAGTAAATCGGAATTAAAGCTACTTCCCAGAAAAAGTAAAATAAGAAGGCATCAAATGAAACAAACACCCCAATCAACCCAGTCTGCATGAGTAAAATTAGTGCGTAAAAAGCCGTTGGGTTCTTATATGAATGTGGGAATGAGGCTAGGATAATGAGTGGCACCAAAAAGGTAGTCAGAAAAACCATGAGCAAACTGATACCATCCATGCCGATGCTAAACGTAATCCCCACCGATGGAATCCAGTCTTTAACTAAAGTAAATTGGGGAGCCACCGAAGGTTCAAACTGCACCATGGCATAAAGTGCCAATAAAAACTCCAGAATGGCAGCACCGAAAGCGAATTTTTTGGCCGTGTTACCTTTTAAAAACAAAACCAACAAGGCCGCCGCCGCGGGCCAGAAAAGTAATAAAGCTGTTACCATCTTTTTCTTGCTACCAGAATCTAAAATTTAATATTATTATAAGAACAATGCTGAGAACCATTGCAAAAATATAAAACCCAATATCTCCGGTTTGTAGTAATCGCAAGGAGCGGCCACCACCTATTACCCCTTTCCCAAAACCATTTATCACCGGGTCAATAATACTTTGCTCAATAAACCGGTACACATTTGTCGAGAGCCACATTACGGGTCGTACTATTAGAGCATTGTAAATTTCATCGATGTAATATTTATGGTAAATCAGGTTATGCAAAGGAGAGAGACGAGCACTTTCTTCGGCAGGTACGGTACGGTTCTTCACGTAAGTTATGTAAGCAACTATAATAGCCAATACAGCTACTCCTACTGAGATGGCCATCAGCATGTATTCTGTTGAATGAGATAACTCCGCTGCCTCAAACATCGTTGGGTTAGCAATTCGAGCATTGTTAAATACCGGCGATAAGAAATCAGCTAAATAATGGCGAGCGCCAAATACCGCCGGCATGCCCATAAAACCACCAATAGTAGAAAGAATTGCCAGAATGATTAATGGCAATGTCATGCTGGATGGCGACTCGTGTAAATGATGACGTTGCTCTTCTGTGCCCCGGAAAGTACCAAAAAACGTTAAGTACAGTAGCCGGAACATGTAAAATGCTGTCATAAATGAGGCAAATACCCCGAATGCCCACATAATTTTACTATGTTCCCAAACGTGCGCCAGCAATTCATCTTTCGAGAAGAAACCGGCAAAAGGCGGAATCCCTGAGATAGCTAAGGTACCAACAAAAAAGGTTATAAAAGTTATGGGTAATTTTTTGCGCAAACCACCCATCATTCGGATATCCTGTTCGCCGCTCATTGCATGAATCACTGAACCTGCACCTAAGAACAATAAAGCTTTGAAGAAGGCGTGGGTAAGTACGTGGAACATAGAAGAAGAGTAGGCAGTTACTCCTAAGGCTAAAAACATGTAACCTAATTGGCTGACAGTAGAATAAGCAAGAACTTTTTTAACATCGTTCTGAGCCAAACCAATAGTAGCGGCAAATACAGCAGTGATTAATCCAATTATGGCAATTACATGCAGCGTATCGGGTGCTAAACTATACAACACGTTAGAACGCAATACCATGTAAATACCGGCTGTAACCATGGTGGCCGCGTGAATGAGAGCCGAAACCGGAGTTGGTCCCGCCATCGCATCGGGTAACCAAGTGTAAAGCGGTAATTGGGCACTTTTACCCATAGCTCCTATAAAAAGTAATAAAGTTATGGTAACCATTACGGGAGCATTGAGCAGGTTCGGTATTTGGGTAGCTTTACTAAATACTTCCGCATAAGCTACACTTTCAAAAGTGTTAAAAATTAAGAAAATGCCTAATAGAAAACCTAAGTCACCAATGCGGTTCATGATAAAAGCTTTCTTCGCGGCATTATTATAATTCTGGTTTTTATTCCAAAAACCGATTAATAAATAAGAACACAAACCAACACCTTCCCAGCCGAAAAACATTAAAACGTAATTGGAGCCCATTACGAGCAGCAACATGGAGAAAATGAACAAATTTAGAAAGGCGAAAAACTTTCCGAAATTCTCATCATGATGCATATAGCCAATGGAATATACATGAATGACAAAACCTACACCCGTAACCAGCAGCAACATAATAAGAGATAGCTGGTCGATTTGGAAGGAAATGGGAATCTGCAGATTACCGACTGAAACCCAGTTAAAAATATCAGTAAGATAGGGTTGGCCGTTAAAAGTAAAAAATAGGTAAAGCGACAAAAGAAAGGAGATAAAAACGGTTGCTGAACCAATAAATCCAGCCAATCCAACAGGTAATTTACGGTTGCCTAAGCCGTTAATAAGAAATCCGATAAATGGCAGCAAAGGGATTAATAAACAGATTAACGCCATTGCTGGATTATTTGCAGGCATTGCGACTTCTTGCATCTACAATTTAGGTTTATGGGAATCTATCTTGGGTAATTTACTTATGAAATTAAGTTTCTTGGAAGAACTCTATATATAAGGAGCTACCATTTTAAATTATTTAAGATATTAATATCTGTTGACCGAATATTTCGGTAAATCATAACAATAATTGCCAAACCAACGCACACTTCGGCGGCTGCTACGGCCATTATAAAAAATACAAAAATTTGAGCGTTGGCATCGGAACGATATGCTGAAAAGGCAGTAAGCAATAAGTTTACTGCATTTAGCATGAGTTCAATGCACATAAATATGATAATGGCATTTCGGCGGGTTAAAACCCCCGTTACACCAATAACAAAAAGAGTAGTACTAAAAAACAGGTAATAATTTAAAGGTATGGTACGGATTACCTCAGGTATTTGATCCATGGGCAAATGATAGAAGCGTTAGCTATAGGTTTTATTTTCTCCACGAAGCCGCAAAGTTACTTCATTTTTGATAAAACCATAATTTATCTCCCATCTTCTTTTGTAAAAGCATTTGGTTAAATCATGAATATATAGCTTTACCAATAACTTCGAAAAATAGCTTAAAAAAGAAAAGGGATAGTATCATGTATACCATCCCTTTTCTTTTCTTATTATTTTAATCTAAAAATGCCGCTCGCCGGTTTCTTTTTTTCCTAACATTACGGCGCCTACCATGGCAGCTAAGAACAGTACCGATGCTAGCTCAAAGGGCAATAAGTAGTTTTTGAATAATACCTTGCCTAGGTTTTCTACTAAACCAATTTGCGAATTAAAGGTAGCCGCATTATAGCCTTCGACGGGAGCATCTTTTAAAGCAGCTACCATAACTATTAGCAGCATACCACCTGAAATAACCCCCGCCACTTTCACTAAAGCGGATTTATGCTGCTCTGTTTCTTTGTTTAAGTTTAAAAACATAATTACGAACAGAAACAAAACCATAATAGCCCCGGCATAAACAATTACATTAACTGCCGCTAAAAATTGAGCATTCAATAAAATATAATGTCCTGATAACGAAAAAAAGGTAAGTATCAGGAACAATACACTATATACCGGGTTTCTTGAAAATACTACTCCTAGTGCAGCAATCAGGGTTAGAAAAGTTAGAAAATAAAATAGGCTACCGGTCATAATTTAGTTTGTAGTTTGTAGGCGATAATCCATGGTGCGCAGACTATCGACAATAAAAATTTAGGAAACTGTGGACTATGGACTATCGTCTGTGGTCTATTAATAACGATATTTAATGTTTTCTTTCGAGTTGCCTGCATCTAGTGGCTCCAGCAAACGGTCTTTACCGTAAATAAACTCATCACGTTCGTAACGGGGCGGAGCCATTTTATTATTTTGTAAGAATACAGCCTCTTTCGGACAAGCTTCTTCGCATAATCCGCAGAAAATGCAACGTAACATGTTAATCTCGTACGTTACAGCGTATTTTTCTTCACGGTACAAATTTTCTTCTCCTTTCTTACGCTCGCCGGCAACCATGGTAATGGCTTCGGCCGGACAGGCTACAGCGCATAAACCACAGGCGGTACAGCGCTCCCGATTTTGTTCGTCACGACGTAATACGTGCAAACCCCGAAACTCTTTACCAATTGGTCGTTGCTGTTCCGGGTATTGAATAGTTGCTTTTTTCTTAAAAAAATGGCGCATGGTAATAGAAAGCCCTTGGAAAACAGCCGGTAAATACATTTTTTCGGCCATTGTCATTGGTTTTTTCTCTACCAATTTTGCTCTATGAGTTAAGGATTGCATATAATCTCCTATATTTTAAATGCTGTTGTCTGAACTATACGATACAATTTCAGACGGTACTATATTATTTCTTGCAGTGCTAAACTGAAAATTACCAGCCTAATTTTTCACCTAACAAAATACCTCCACCAGTTAAAACTATATTTAAGATGGCAAGTGGAATCAATATTTTCCAGCCTAAATTCATTAGCTGGTCGTAGCGGAAACGCGGCAAGGTCCAACGTACCCACATGAAGAAGAAGATAAAAAAGAAAATCTTCCCAAATAAAACTACTGTTCCTAAAATGGTAACAATATTATGCGCTAACAGTGGGTCACTGGAAATATGAGCCTCTAACCAATCCATTCCAGGAAAATTAAAACCACCAAAGTACAACGTGCTCATCACCGCCGAAGCAACGAAAATATTAATGTACTCCGCGAATAAATAAAGCCCTAGTTTCATGGATGAATATTCGGTGTGGTAGCCGCCAATTAACTCGGTTTCGCACTCCGGTAAGTCAAAGGGAGTACGGTTAGTTTCGGCAAAAGCACAAACCAGGAAAATAATAAAGCCTAACGGCTGGTACCAGATATTCCAGTTAAAACCGTGTTGCTGCAGAGAAATTTCGCGTAAGGATAAAGTTCCGGTCATCATTAGAATGGCTATTATGGAAAGACCCATTGCCAGTTCGTAGGAAATGTTCTGCGAAGCAGCCCGTACCGCACCTAGTAACGAAAATTTGTTGTTAGATGCCCAACCACCAATCATAACGCCGTACACGCCCAAAGAAACCACCCCGAAAATATAGAGCATTCCTATGTTTACTTCGATAGCCTGTAAGCGAATTTCCGGTAAACCATCAAATCGTAGTGTATTGCCAAATGGAATAACGGCACTGCTCATGCAAGCAGTTAACATAGCCAGCGACGGACCGGCAATAAACAACCATTTATTAGATTTGGCCGGAATAAATTCTTCTTTAAAAAACATTTTCACTGCGTCAGCAAGCGGCTGAGCTAAGCCAAACGGACCCGCCCGGTTTGGACCTATCCGGTCTTGTAAAAAAGCCGCAACCTTACGTTCAGCGTAAGTAGAATAAGTAGCAATTAACAAGGTAATACCAAAAATGGTAACAATGATAAGCGCCTGAATGGCTAAAATAGGCATGTTGCTTTAAGATATAAAAGGTCTTGGAAAATTATTTAATTCATCAACCGTACTCTGCGGTAAATCCGGAATGAGTTGTGGATTAAGTACCGGAAGTTCGTAATGGTTGGCCGAGATTACCGAAGCGCGGGCAATATGCCGCGGACCTTCTACAGTCCAGTCGTTCATTTCTTTTTTCTCAAACCGGCACTCGTTACAAATAAAATCTACCACTTCGCCGTACTCATTCTTTCGGGCAGTTACGCGTAAAACATCACTACCCCGAGTCCAAAGTATTACCTTACCCGCACATTTAGGACAATCGCGATGCGCATCTAAAGGTTTAGTAAACCATACCCGATTTTTAAACCGGAAAGTTTTATCTGTCAAAGCGCCTACCGGGCATACATCAATGACGTTGCCGGAGAATTCATTATCAATTACATTCTCGATGTACGTGCCAATTTCAGAAGCATCACCACGGCCTAATACTCCGTGTACGCGCTTATTAGTAAGTTGATCAGCCGTATATACACAACGGTAGCACAAAATACAGCGATTCATGTGTAATTGAATCAGCGGACCGATATCTTGTTTCTCAAAGGTACGACGGTCCTCCTCGTAACGGGTAGCCGAAGTGCCATGCTCGTACGAAAAGTTTTGCAAATCGCACTCACCCGCTTGGTCGCACACCGGACAATCCAATGGATGGTTGATTAAAAGCATTTCTACTACCCCTTTCCGCGCTTCCAGCACCTGGGGGGATAGCGTATTTTCTACTACCATACCGTCCTGAACTGGCGTTACGCACGAAGCCACCAATTTCGGCATGGGGCGGGGGTCTTTTGCGGAGCCAGCAGTTACTTTTACTAAACAAGCACGGCATTTACCACCGCTACCTTTTAAAGGAGTATAGTAACACATGGCGGGAGGCACTACATCGCCACCTATTTTACGGGCTGCATTTAAGATAGTAGTACCATCTGGAATTTCTACCTCAATACCGTCGAAAGTTATTTTTGCCATTTATATTTAGTCGTCAGTTGCTGGTTTTAGTTTTGAGATGCATTTATCTCATTTATCAAATTAAACCAGCATTTATTATTACATAATTTAATCAAACGTCCTCTCTGGTTGAGTGCACTTAAAGAATTTTATTTTTCCTAAGTGTCGCTTAACGGAGAGAAATTTCAGAATCAATAAATTAAGTTTACCATGTAAGAAAACTTAAAATTACTTTACTCATTCAATATCTAGCATTCAACGTCTAACATCTAAACTAAAGCTGCTTCTTCTGCTCCACGGTAAACCGCACCTGGCTGCGTAGCTGCTCCCGGATGTTTTACATGCCACTCAAATTCTTCCCGGAAATGACGCACTGCACTTGCTACTGGCCAAGCGGCAGCATCACCAAGCGGGCAAATAGTATTTCCTTCAATTTGTTTAGATACGTTTACGAGTAAATCAATGTCATGCATGTGGCCGTGACCGTGTTCAATGCGGTGTAGGATTTTTTCCATCCAACCGGTGCCTTCGCGGCAAGGACTGCACTGTCCGCACGATTCATGGTGGTAGAAACGAGCAAAATTCCAGGTATTACGCACAATACACGTCGTATCGTCCATAGCAATAAAACCACCGGAACCCAGCATAGTACCGCTCACAAAACCACCTTCCGATAATGATTCATAGGTCATTACCCGGGGTACTCCTTCGGCCGTTTTCAGGAATAAATGGGCTGGTAAAATTGGTACGGATGAACCACCGGCTACAACCGCTTTAAACTGTCGGCCTTTCCAGATACCACCGCAGTATTCATCTGAAAATAAGAATTCTTCGACAGGTAAACCCAATTCAATTTCATAAACGCCAGGCTTATTTAAATGGCCCCCGGCTGAAATCAATTTGGTGCCGGTGCTACGGCCTACGCCAATTTTAGCGTATTCTTCACCGGTATTATTTACAATCCAGGGTACCGAAGCAATAGATTCTACGTTATTTACTACGGTTGGGCAAGCGTATAAGCCTTGCACTGCCGGAAATGGTGGTTTATTACGAGGATTTCCTCGCTTGCCTTCTAAAGATTCCAGTAATGCTGTTTCTTCGCCGCAAATATAGGCTCCGCCGCCTGGATGCACGTGCAAATCTAACGAATAGCCAGATCCCAGAATATTTTCTCCTAAGAAGCCAGCCGCGTATGCTTCGGCAATTGCTTTTTCCAAAATCCGTAGCACAAACATAAGTTCACCACGAATATAAATGTAAGAAGTACGGGCACCCAAGGCATAACTGGAGGTAATCATACCTTCAATCAGTGCGTGCGGAATTTTTTCCATTAACACGCGATCTTTAAAGGTGCCTGGCTCGGATTCGTCGGCGTTGCAAACCAAATAACGTGGTTTACCTTCTGGTTTAGCCAAAAAGCTCCATTTCATGCCGGTAGGAAATCCGGCCCCACCGCGACCTCTTAAACCCGATTTTTTCACTTCTTCCACCACTTCTTCCGAAGTCATAGTTTTTAGCGCTTTTTCCACGGAGCGGTAACCACCCATTTTGCGGTAAACCGCTAACGTGTGAATGTCGGGTACGTTAATATGTTCGGTTAATATTTTTCTTCCCATTTTTCTTCTTAGATTCAAGTATCAGGACACAAGTATCAAGACTATCAAATTCAATCTTTTATTATTCAGACTACAGTTTCAGATTCAAAATCATATAAAAAATCTGGCTACCTGATACTTGCTATCTGCTACTAAATTATTCTTTTCTCAAATCGTCGAGCAACTTATCAGTACTGTCCGGATCCAGATTTTCGTAATATTTTTCCCGGATTTGCAGCATAGGACCCATCCCGCAAGCCGCTAAACATTCTACGGTTTTTAAAGTAAACATACCATCCGCTGACGTTCCTCCTACCTTACAACCTAATTGGTGTTCTAGATGTTCGATTAACTGGTCCGCGCCGCGCAACATGCAAGGACCGGTACGGCAAACTTCCAGCACATGCTTGCCCACCGGTTTTAAATTAAACATAGTGTAAAAAGTAGCTACCTCATACACTTCAATGGGAGTAATACCTAAAATTTCAGCCACTTTATCCTGTACCTCTGCGCTTACCCAACCACCAAATTCAGCTTGAGCGATATGTAAAACTGGTAAAATCGCTGATTTTTTTCTATCTGGTGGATAATGAGAGATGTAACGCTGGATTTCGGCCATTGCTGCATCCGAAAATTGAATGTCGTTGGTTATTGTTGTATTATCCATCTTACATTTAACGGAGATAAACTCTTAAAGCTGAGGCGCTGAAAGCTTCAGTAGTTTATTTACCTGCGTGTTCTATAGCTAAATTATTTTTTATAAAACTAAATCCCTAATTTTCAACTCCTTACTAATAATCAATATTAAGCATCTAACTCTCCGGCAATTACATTCATGCTACTCAGAATAACAATTGCATCCGAAAGCGAAGTGCCCACTACCATTTCAGGGTAAGCTTGGTAGTAAATAAAGCAAGGCCGCCGGAAGTGTAAGCGGTAAGGTGCTCTACCACCATCACTAATCAAGTAAAAACCTAGTTCACCGTTTCCGCCTTCTACCGAATGGTAGACTTCGCCTACGGGAGCATCAATTTCACCCATTATAATTTTAAAATGATAGATAAGTGCCTCCATATTGCGGTACACTTCCTGCTTGGGCGGCAAGTAGTATTCCGGCGCATCGGCGTGGTAGGGTCCTTCGGGTAAATTTTCTAGAGCTTGCCCAATAATGCGCAGACTTTGCCAGATTTCTTCGTTCCGTACTAAGAAGCGGTCGTAAGTATCGCCTTTGGTACCTACCGGAATTTCAAAATCAAAATCCTGGTAAGAAGAATACGGATTCATAACCCGTACATCGTAATCTACACCAGCAGCTCGCAGGTTTGGTCCGGTAAAACCGTAGTTTAAGGCACGTTCAGGAGTAATAGGCCCTACATCCACGGTGCGATCCATAAAAATGCGGTTCCGGTTAAACAACGATTCAAACTCACGCATTACAGCCGGAAATTCTTTTATCCATTTACGCAATTTTTCTAAAGCAGTAGGAGAGAAATCTCTTTCCATGCCTCCAATCCGACCCATGTTAGTAGTAAGGCGAGCTCCGCAGATTTCTTCGTAAATTTCGTATACTTTTTCCCGTTCCTGAAATACATACAAGAAGCCGGTAAAAGCCCCTGTATCTACACCCAGAATAGAGTTACAAATAAGATGATCGGTAATCCGGGCCAGCTCCATTACAATTACACGCATGTAATCGGCCCGTTTAGGCGTTTTTACCCCCAGTAATTTCTCTACTGTCATCCACCAGCCCATATTATTAATGGGAGAGGAACAATAATTTAAGCGGTCGGTAAGCGGAGTAATTTGGTAAAACGGACGGCGTTCCGCAATTTTTTCGAATGCCCGGTGAATGTAACCAATAGTGGGTACGCCCGAAACAATCTTTTCACCATCCATTTGTAATATATTCTGGAATACACCGTGCGTAGCTGGGTGAGTAGGGCCCAGGTTAAGCGTAGTTAATTCCCGTTCGTGATCTCCATAATTCTGGATAGTGCCGGAAGCATTTCCGGACAATATGCCAGTATTGGAAGAAATACTATTTTTAATATCTGCCATATTTATAATTGTTGGTTATTCGTTGTCAGAATTTAACAACCGACCTGGAACAACAAATAGCTGCTTTTAGATTACCCTGGTTACTGAAGTAAGTATTTAAATTCTAACAACAAACAACTACTAGCCAAATTTATCGTCCGAAGAAAGTGTCTACCTTGTCTTCGCGCGTGCCATCCTCTAAGGCGTATTGTTTCCGTAGAGGATGATAATTCATGTCTTCTACATTTAAAATCCGAATCAGATTTGGATGTCCTTCAAAGATAACCCCATAAAAGTCATACGTTTCACGCTCCATCCAATTAGCCGTAGAATATAAATTCGTTAAGGTAGGAACCCTTGGATCTTCGATCGGGAAGAATATTTTAATCCGGATTCGAACGTTGTGCACTAAACTATGTACATGATAAACCACGCCCAGTTCTGCGTCTTGCTTTTCCGGGTAATGAACGCCGCACATAGTAGTGAGAAAATTCATTTGCATATACTCATCGTGATACAAATATTCGAGAAGCGGAAGCAAGCTGTCGCGGGTGGTGGTAAGAGTTAATAAACCGTAAGGCTCCCAAATATCAAAAAGGGAATCGCCAAATTTTTTAGTTAAGTTTTCGAGAAGAATCTGATTCGTAAGCGGCTCCATGCGTTATTTGATGTTATAAGACTCTAATAAAGCCTGGTACTCCGGTGAGTTCCGGCGACGCAAGGATTCATCGCGTACCAAATCTTGAATACGCATTAAACCATCCAAAACCTGTTCAGGCCGGGGTGGACAACCTGCCACGTACACATCCACCGGTATAATCCGGTCAATACCTTGTAATACGCTATAGGTATCAAAAATACCGCCGCTAGTAGCACAAGCTCCCATAGCTAGTACCCAGCGAGGTTCGGCCATTTGTTCGTAAACTTGTTTTACAATAGGCGCCATTTTCTTAGCAATAGTACCCATGACCATCAATAAATCCGCCTGACGCGGGGAAAAGCTAGGACGTTCGGAGCCGAATCGGGAAATATCGTAGTGCGAACCCATAGTTGCCATAAACTCAATGCCGCAGCACGAGGTAGCAAACGGCAAAGGCCACAACGAGTGGCTCCGGGCTAATCCAACTACTTTTTCTAAGGATGTGGCAAAAAAACCGGCGCCTTCATAGCCATCCGGGGCATCTACCATTTTTATATCTGCCATAAAATTTCTGTTCTTGATTTAGATACTTAGAACGGGTAACGTTCTAAAATCCAACATTTATTAGCTTATAAAAGTTTTAACTATTTGGGATTGCTACTCCCACTTCAGGATACCTTTTTTAATAACGTAAAAGAAACCTATTAGCAACAACGCCATAAATACCAGCATTTGTATAAATCCATCGAAGCCAAATTCTTTGAAATTTACCGCCCAAGGGTAAAGAAAAATGATTTCTACGTCGAATAATACAAATAATATGGCTGTCATGAAGTATTTATAAGAAATAGGTGTACGGGCATTCCCTACCGACTCAATACCACTCTCCCAGGCGGCGTCTTTTACTTTACTGTGCCGTTTGGGGCCAATAAGGTGCGTTACCACCATCGAGAAAACAACAAATCCTAAAGCGGCGGCAAACTGAATTAATATGGGTAAGTAGTCTGAAGGTAATTGATTTACGGGGGCTGTTTCCATTCCTTAAGGTTCCGTTTATGAAATTTGGAGCAAAAGTACGCATTAATTAGAAAGATTCAAATAAAGCAGCATTTGTTAAGACTCCGCCTTCTAGAAAGTTTAAGAATAAAAATGACCTGTTCCGCCGGTAAATAAAAAGCAAGAAGTATCAGGTTCATTGCAAAAATTAATTTTCTTTATTCCTGAATCAGGATTAAAGAAAATATTTAAAGTAGGTAATTAGCAATAACAAGACGGATATAATTTGCTAGGGCACATTCAGGGTCTTCTGCTTTAACTATATACCCCAGAAAGAATTAAAAGGATACCTGCTCACCGATAATACTACCTAAAATAAACTCGACGAGCACAAATCAAGAGCTTACTTAATCGACAATATCAAATTATTAAGACAAGCTGTAGTAAAATTTTTACTTACTTACAGCAGTAGTATTTTTTATTATATTGCTGGCTATCATCCAATTATAGAAACGCTCAAACCAATCATCCGGTGTCGTTGGATTTTTTAAACCAAAGCCATGACCGCCCTTTGGGTAAATATGCAATTCAGCGGGAATACTAAGCTGTTGCAAGGCTTGGTAAAATAAAATGCTATTGGCGGGTGGTACCACTTTATCGTCGGAGGCGTGAATTAGAAAAGTGGGCGGAGTTTGCGCCGTAACTTGTTGCTCGTTCGAATATTCTTTTAATTTTTCCGGTGAAGCATTTTTACCGATTAAATTATCGAAAGAACCTTGATGCACTACGCCGGGCCGACTGCTAATAACCGGATAAACTAGTATCATAAAATCTGGTCGTACTGAAACATTATCAGGATTAGGAATAACGGCTTTTTGAAAATGCGTACCGGCCGTAGAAGCCAGGTGGCCACCCGCGGAAAATCCCATAATGCCAATCCGGTTGGGGTCTACCTGCCATTCGGTTGCTCTTTTGCGTACTACCCGAATGGCTTGCTGGGCATCTTGTAAAGGAGCAATTTCGGGGTTAGTGGAGGTTTTAGCACTTGGTAAGCGGTATTTTACCACGAAAGCAGCAATACCTTTTTCATTTAGTTTCCGGGCAACA
Organism: Adhaeribacter arboris; assembly: GCF_003023845.1. Lineage (NCBI taxonomy): Bacteria > Pseudomonadati > Bacteroidota > Cytophagia > Cytophagales > Hymenobacteraceae > Adhaeribacter > Adhaeribacter arboris. Next base: position 6,322,535 of record NZ_PYFT01000001.1, read on the forward strand.
TCCGAACCTTCGTGCTCGGCTGCTAATATAGAGTAACCACCTCCGGGGCATATAACCACGGCTGCACCAGTAGCTTTTTCTTTAGAGGGTAAATAAATAGTAAGCGTAGGATTGCGGACCAGGCTGATGCGCAGAATACCATCCTTTTCTGTTTTTTCTTCGTTCGGACCGGGTTTGGCATTTGGGATATTGCCTTCGTACAAGGGTAATTCCATAGGTTTCGTTTGGGCAAGCGCCGAGCTTACATTCAGGCTGAAAAGCGCTAACAGAAGAATAGCTAATTTTTTCATAGAACAATCAAGAAAACACAAGATAAAGTTTCTGCTAAAACTACTGTATTTTATTTTCTTATTGTAACAATTACTGCAAGTATTACTTACTACTGTTTTGCCAGACTAGTCAGTAATGGTAGAGAATTGTAGTTACAAGAATAATATCCTACCTTGATTTACCCATATCATTTAGTGAGCAACTTTAATTATATCAAGGCTAGGAATAAATTACCTTGGTTGACTAAGCTTAAGAAAAAAGAATTATCTTCTTCTTTATAATCGAAAAAATTAAAACTTACCGACGCTTAATATAATCTTCTAATTCGCGAATACTAGCATCGTAGGAAAATGCTTCATTGATGAAGTAAAAGTTGCGCCGATCGCAGGTAGCTTTATAAGCAAATTTGGCAAATTCCAGTCGAGTATTTTCGTGTTGAAACTGCTCCAGAATCGCTTTTAAATCTTCAGCTAGAACACTATTTTGGCTCAAGGCCTGCCGGGCAATAGATTCTTTGCTACTTTCAGTGTTTCTGGCGGCCATAGTTTGCAATAAACGATCTACCTGTTGTTTTCCAGAATATCCCGGCATTGTTCGGTGGGATTCTCACGCTCTGGTTCTTCGTACCGGTTGTCCGGGTCGTATCGGTCATCATTACGCTCGTAATCGTTGTTACCATAGGGCTCGGGTTCCTGGTATCGTGGTAAAGGCGGACGCCGGTTAGGATAATTGGGCCGTAAAGGTAATTCGACTACTTTTCGTACGAATGCCTGCCGTCCATATTCCATTACTTGTAACATAAATTCGCTTTGCCGCCCAGGTTCTATAAATATTTGGGTTCGGTGAACTAAAACACCCCGACGGCCCGGTATTCGAAATTCGGCAGTATGATAGCCATCTGGAATGTCGTACAAGCGGACGACATTCGTTCCGCCCCGATTCACGAATCTGCCATCAAAAATAAACTGAAAGGCTTCACCTCACTTACTGAAGAAAGTGGCGGTTGCGCTCGGAAAACCAAGCACATTTTGAGTCCAGAAAAAGAGTCCGCAAAATAAAATAACCAGACGTTTCATATTTATTTAGTCCATAGTCCACGGTCGAAAGACTACAGACAGATATATCTTTTAAAGGTTTAGAAAATAATTCCCGAAGACTATACTTATATAAATAAAAGCCAATTATTATGCCAATAAAAAAGCTGTTACGGGAACCGTAACAGCTTTTTTATTGGCCTTTATCCACGCAAACTAATAGATGAATTCGCCGTATTTACTTTGAATAGTAAGCTTATTATTTTCGCTTGCTTCTACATGGCCGATTATCTGAGCTTCGATGTTAAAAGATTTGGCAATGGCAATTAGATCAGATGCGTAAGCTTTCTCCAGGTATATTTCTAAGCGATGCCCCATGTTAAATACCTTATACATTTCGGCCCAATCAGTCTTGCTTTCTTTTTGAATAATATGAAACAAAGGAGGTGTCTCAAACAAATTATTTTTAATTATGTGTACCTCATCGGTAAAATGCAGCACCTTGGTTTGTCCGCCACCGCTACAATGCACCATGCCGTGAAGATTTGCCCGGTGTTGGTTAAGGATTTCTTTTACAACGGGGGCATAAGTGCGGGTAGGGGAGAGGACTAATTTACCTACGTCTAAACCCGTGTCAACAACCGGGTCAGTAAGTTTATATTTGCCGGAATAAATTAAATCTTGCGGTACGCCCGGATCAAAGCTTTCCGGGTATTTAGCCGCTAAATATTTATGAAAAACATCATGCCGGGCTGACGTTAAGCCGTTGCTGCCCATACCGCCGTTGTATTCGGTTTCGTAGGTCGCTTGCCCAAAAGAGGCAAAGCCTACAATTACATCACCCGGTTGAATAGAATGGTTAGAAATTACTTCGTCGCGGCGCATGCGGGCAGTAACCGTGCTATCTACAATTATGGTCCGTACTAAATCGCCTACATCGGCCGTTTCGCCACCAGTGCTGTAAATGCCAATACCATTATCACGAAGCATCTGCAAAATTTCTTCGGTACCGTTAATAATAGCCGCAATTACTTCGCCGGGTACCAGATTTTTGTTCCGGCCAATGGTAGATGAGAGCAAAATAGTATCGGTCGCTCCTACACACAGTAAATCATCGGTATTCATGATAATGGCGTCTTGCGCAATACCTTTCCAAACCGATAAATCGCCGGTTTCGCGCCAGTAAAGGTAAGCCAGCGACGATTTGGTACCAGCGCCGTCGGCATGCATAATATTGCAGTAATCCGGATCGCCACCCAATATATCCGGAATAATTTTACAGAATGCCTTTGGAAAGAGCCCTTTATCAATATTTTTAATAGCTGCGTGCACGTCTTCTTTCGAGGCCGAAACACCCCGGCGCAGATACCTGTTTTCCATGATTTAGTTGCTAGTTGCTAGTTGCTGGTTGTTAGATTTACCACGCCTGAAAAATCGTAAACGATATACAACGATGCAAAAATAAGAAAGCCGCTCTAATAAGCGGCTTTCTTATATTATTTCCTTTAAGATTTTTAAATATTTGTCTGAATTAACTAATATCGATCAACCAGTAATCAGCAACTAAATTATTGGGCAATCTTAGTTACTTTAAACTCCGTACGGCGGTTACGCTGGTGTTCCTCTTCGGTTTTAGCATTCTTCACAATCAAACGGGTTTCGCCGTAACCTTTGGCCGTAATCCGGTTCGGAGCGATACCTTTCGAAATAATATAATCTACTGCCGATTGGGCCCGTCGTTGCGACAGGTCTAAGTTATAGGCATCTTTTCCGCGCACGTCGGTATGGGAGCTAAGCTCGATGGTAATTTTAGGATTGTCGTTTAAAGTTTGAACAATCTTATCGAGTTCTATAGCGGCATCCGGACGAATATTGGCTTTATCCAGGTCGTAATAGATGTTTTCGACTACAATGGCTTTATCCTTCACGATTTTACTTAAAACTAAATCAGCGGTCAGGCGAATGTCGGTTTCTGGTTTCGTAAGTTGTGCCTGCGGCGGAGTTTTTCCAATAGTAGATACGGTCTGGCGGGCAGCAAAATAACCGGGATTTTCGGCCAATATAGAATATGCCGTGGCCGTGTCTAGTTTAAAGCTTAGTTTGCCATCCGGGGTGGTAAAAGCCTGATCAACGGCTGTGCCTTTAGCGTCCTGCAATTCTACCCGGATACGGCTCATTGGTTTATAATTAGTAGTATTGGGCAGTAACTCCCGTACCGTTACATCTACATAAAAATTAACCAGTTTTGGTTTAGCTTTCTTGAAAAAGTAAATATCATCGCTTCCTTTGCCACCGGGGCGGTTTGAAGAAAAATAACCCGATTCGTCGTTTACTATATAAGGCGCAAAATCATCGGCATTAGAGTTTACGGGTACCCCCAAGTTTACAGGTTTACCATTCTCTACCCGGAAAATATCTAAATTTCCTAATCCCGGATGGCCATCGGAGGAAATATACAGAGTGCCGTCTTCGGTAACAAAAGGAAAATTTTCGTTGCCCGGAGTATTTATTTCGGGGCCTAGGTTTTCGGGTGTGGAGAACCGGCCTTGGCCATCTAAGGTGGACCGGTAAATATCGTTTCCGCCCTGGCCTCCTTTCCGGTCCGAAGAAAAATACAAGGTTTTACCATCCGGAGATAAAGCCGGCGAGGAATCCCAGGCATCTTTGCTATTCACGCTGAGCAAACGTGGCTCTGACCAACTACCTTTAAACCGAGACACGTATAAATCTACGTTAAGGGTACCTTTGCGTTTGCCGGTATTGCTACGGGCAAATATCATGGTAGTACCGTCTTTACTGAAAGTTACGGCAGCTTCGTGGGCTTCCGGAGTATTAATGGGTTCGCCTACTTTACGGACTGCTCCACCCATCATCTGGGTTGGGTCATCGAAACGCAAAGCAAATAAATCGTTAAAACCTTCGCCGTTACCGGAATATTTTTTTCCATCGCGGGTAGAAGCAAAATATAGCTCGCCGTTCAGCATGGTAGGAGCAAACTCAGCAGCAGCGGTATTTAACTGATCCAGTGTTTTAATCTCGTTGTATGTTTTAGTATTTATGATACCCGGGATAGCACTCATATTCGCCGCCTCTAATTTGGCGCGGGCAACTAAGGTTTTGCTGCTTCCGGACTGGGCGTAACGAGTAAACTGAGCACCCGCTTCGTTGTATTTTGCATTGGCTTTCAGGGCTAAACCGTAATAAAAAATTGCTTCTTCTTTTTTTAAACCAGTGTTTATTGCAGCCTGGTAATTGGTTTCAGCTTGCGCAATTCGGTTAGACAAACGGTAAGATTCGGCCAGTTTAAAGTTTACCGGGCCTGGTTCTTTGGTGTTTTTTAAGGCATTTTGGTATAATCGGATGGCATCATCGTACTCGCCTTGGGCAAATTTTTTATCGGCTTTTCCTACGCTGCTCAATGTTTTGCAGGAAGTAAAACCTGCCAAGACTGCAAGCAGAAGAATCAGGTAAAATCTATTCATATAGCGGTAGCGTGGCAAAAAGGTAGTAGGTTTAGAGAAATACGTTGTACGTTTAATGGTTTGTTTGACGATCATAGAATTAAAAGTAAATGGGCACTTCAGGTAGTATAATTACTTCGTGCCCGTATTTACTTAAAAAAATCAATATTAATCCAATTAATTGTAATTAAGTAAACGTAAAACTTAGGCAAAATATTTGGCTAACCAACTTTCTTTTGCTGGTTTAGGCCAAGCGGCCTGTAATTGCCCGCTGGTGTTCAACAACGTATCAAAATATAGCGAATCACCTTGAATTAGGCCTTCTTTAATTCTGTTTTTAATTTCAGGTAACGGTACGGTTTCAATGGTCTCGTTATGCCAAAAAGCCAATTGTGTACGATCGAAGAAAGATACATTTAACTGCGCCTCTAATTGCTTCACAAACCGGACAGAAGCATCTATGGAGCAGCCACTCGGGGAATTAGCATCTTCGTCATTAGCCAGCACCAGGAATCGGTTGTATAAAATTTCAGCAGATGCTTGTAATGTTTCTCCGTGACTCGTCCATTGCGTAATAAAATCTACTAACTGAGGTTTTACCAGTTCTACTTCCGCATCGTTTAATGGGCGGCTAGCCTGATAAATCCAGAGGCGGGAGCGAGGTGGTAATTGTTGAAATGGAATGTACATGTTTTATAGTTGATAGTCCATGGTCGATAGTCCATGGAGTGTTAATGGTAAATAATTGAATTTGATTTTTTGACTACAATAATGGATTTCCCTCTAAGCAAATACTCTTGAAAGGGCCGAATTATCATCTTTTTGTAAATTTATCAACTTAAATAACAAACTATCCTTCTAATTAATTCTTTTATATATCTCTAAGTACCTATAGTTTATGAACCATGGATTATCGATTAACTCATGCATTTAAATTTTCGGCGGAGGCAATCAGTTCAGCTATATCAAATACTTTTACCTGATCTTCCTGGTTTTTGTTTTTTACGCCGTCGCTGAGCATGGTCATGCAAAAAGGACAGGCGGAAGCAATAATAGTTGCCCCAGTAGCCAAGGCTTCTTCGGTTCGTTCTATATTAATGTCTTTTTTACCGGGTTCGGGTTCTTTCCACATTTGGGCCCCACCCGCACCGCAGCACAAACCATTAGCCCGGCTTCGTTTCATTTCCACTAAATCGGCATCTAAGGTAGCTAATACTTGCCGGGGAGCTTCATACACGCCATTGGCCCGCCCCAGATAACACGAATCATGAAAAGTTATGCGCTTGCCTTTGAAGGCTTTGCCGCCGGCCACCCGTATTTTGCCTTCATTAATTAACTGCTGTAAAAACGTAGAATGATGAATAACCTCGTAATTACCTCCTAAACTTGGATATTCGTTTTTAATAGTGTTGAAGCAGTGCGGACAAGCGGTTATTATTTTTTTTATATTATAGCCATTCAACACTTCAATATTGGTCATAGCCTGCATCTGAAACAAGAACTCGTTACCCGCCCTTTTAGCTGGGTCGCCGGTACAACTTTCTTCTAAGCCTAACACCGCGTATTTTATTCCTAGATGCTCTAAAATCCGCACAAAGGCGCGAGTTACATTTTTATACCGGTCGTCAAACGCGCCAGCACAACCTACCCAAAATAAAATTTCCGGCTCTTCTCCTCTTGCCATTAAATCGGCCATAACAGGTACCGTGATTAGTTTTCTTTCACTCATTTATTTAGATGTTTGAAGCTAGATATTAGATGTTAGACTTTTTTATACTTGTCTATATCTCTTTTTAGCTTGTTTCATTCTTTACTCAATTTGAATCTGTCGAATTCAACCTGGTAATTGTCATAATCTCACCTGGGCCGCATTTACTTTAAGACGATGACTTTTTTACAAAAAGCAATTTTGAACCTTTCAACCTTCTAACTTTTCAACTTTCCAACTTATAACTCATTTCACATTCACAAACAGGTTATCAGCCCAGTTTAAGCGGTCGGAAGGGGAGAAGGCCCAGGGAGCACCGTTATTTTCAATGTTGGTGAACATTCCATTCAGAGCGGTGGGAGCTGCCGATTCTTCGAGCACTAAAAACCGCCGCATTTCCATGATAGAAGATAATTGGTCGATATTTACCGGACAAGCCTCAACGCAAGCATTACAGGTAGTGCAAGCCCAGAGTTCTTCGGGAGTTACGTAGCCGCGCAACAAAGTTTTTTCTTCGGTCACTTTTACGCGCTGTTTGACTTGTTCTTGATAATGATTGGGCCGGAATATTGCCGGATGCTCGCCTTTTTCCTCCATCCGGTCGCGGGTATCCATTACAATTTTGCGCGGCGAAAGCAATTTGCCGGTTATATTAGCCGGACATACATCTGTGCACCGGCCACATTCGGTACAGGTATAGGCATCCATTAGTTGTTTCCAGGATAAATCTTCTACGTCTTTCGCGCCGAATTTCTGCGGCTCTGTACCTTCAGGTAAAGGGGGCACTTGATAGCTGGGATCCAGCAGGGCTTTAATTTCGTGGGTAATACTTTGGTTAGTGGTAAATTTACCTTTGGGCTCCAACTTCGAATAATACACATTCGGGAAGGCCATTATAATATGGAAGTGCTTGGAACTGGGTAGGTAATTTAAAAAAGCAAAAATTCCTAGAATGTGTAACCACCAACCGGAACTGCGCAGTGCTTCAAGAGATGACACGTTCGTAGTGCTTAAACTATTTACCAATAAACCACTAATAGGAAAACTGCCGGCTAGCTCTCTACCATCTAGCACATGTAATTTTATATCCGCCGTGTTAAAGGAAAATAAAGCCAGCATTAATATTATTTCCGTGAGCAAAATAATATTGGCGTCCAGACGGGGCCAAGCTCGCATTTCGGGTCCGCGAGTTAGTCGGGGTACTTTAGTTACATTCCGGCGAATCAAGAAAATGATGCAGGCAATAATTACCAGAAAAGCGAGCAGCTCGTTAATGGCCATTAACCCCGTATATATTGGTCCTAAAAAGCTTAATGCCCGATGGGTGCCAAATATTCCATCAATAATAATCTCCAGTACTTCAATATTAATAACTACGAACCCAACGTATACAATTCCGTGTAAAATTGCTGGCCAAGGACGTTTGAACATTTTTTGCTGCCCAAAAGCCACTAACAATAGTTTATTTAAGCGCTCCGAAGCGTCATCAGAGATTTCTTTCTCCCGGCCTAGATTAATGTTCCGGCGAATTTTCTGAATTTGCCACACAAATAATCCAACAGCTAATACCGTAATTATTAGAAAAAGCAGGTTGCTAATCATAAGTACATAAATTTGTTATGCATAACGAGTACGTAAATTACTAAACTAATATTATATAATCCAGTTAAAATTATTTTCCGAATTCTGTTTGCATCGTAAACGCAAAGTATTACTTTTGCATCACTTTTAAACAAAAAGGTGCTGGTGATGTAGCTCAGTCGGTAGAGCAAAGGACTGAAAATCCTTGTGTCGTTGGTTCGATTCCAATCATCACCACATTAATATTCAAGCAGTTATGGCCTAAAAACCGTAACTGCTTTTTTGTTGGTACAACATAAGTACAACATTCTCCCTTCTACCTATAATTTTTATTTATCCGTTCAACACAAGCGGTTTGTATTTTTATTTGGATTAACCCTTTGCTAATAGATCAATTATTCTTTTTAGGCCTCTTTATCAAATCTACTATAACAGGCTTTAGGACAATAATTTAGTTAAATGGGTTATATAACCACTTTGTGTTATATGCGTTTAGATGGGATATCTTTAAACTGGTATCTTGGTACAAGTTATACATAAACCCTCTTTTTCTAAATTATGCAGGTCATTTGTCTTGAAGAAGCCGCTTTTTATGAGTTAGTCGAACAAGTAGTTGCTCGATTAAAAGAAAAGCACGGCGAAGAAAGAGAAAAATGGATTTCTGATGAGCAAGCCATGCAGCTCTTGAATATCAAATCAAAAACGACTTTGCAAAAATTGCGGGACGAAGGAAAAATTCGCTACTCCCAGCCACAGAAGAAAATTATTCTATATGACCGGGATTCTATTGACGCTTATCTAGAGAAAAACGCCCGAAATACCTTTTAATATATGGAAGAAGTTCAAAAACCGGAGCCGGATTATCAAAAAGGCTTCAATGAAGGTTATACCATTGCTAAGCACCTCCCTGAACTTGCTGAGAAACTAGCCAAGGCAACGGCAGAAAATTTACGCGGTAACGGTTTTCAGGAAGGTCGGAACCAATTTCTATCTGAAAAGGCAAAGGAACGTTATCCCTCCTGGCTGACCGGAGATCGGACTAGCAAGGGGGAGAATGAGCCAACTAAAACGATGGATAAAGATAAGGATATTGAACCGGAACGGTGAATCTTTTTTCTTTCACCAGTCCTTTATTGTTTTTCTTGTAATAAGGGAGTAAATCGTTTAATTTCATGCAGAGGGCAATAGAGTGTCCTTGGATAAGCTGCCAATAAATTTGCAATGCAATTGCATTTTATTTTTCGTAGGTTTGCATAGATGAAATGGTTTGCTTTCATATTAAGTATCTACATGGTTGTATTACCATGTGTTCCCTGTGCTGATGCAGCACCGAGAATGGATACGCTTGAGCAAACTATTATAGGAATGGACTCAAGCTGTCCTGATGAAACTCCTGCTGGCGATCTATGTTCACCTCTTTGCATGTGTAGTTGTTGCGCCGGGTTTGCCTTGCAAAACGTTACACACAAAATAACCTTATCCAGCTTTCCTATACCTGTCCTACTGCCTGATTACCAAGCAGCATTTTCGCCGCATCCCTATTTTGCTATTTGGCAGCCTCCTAAAGTTTAAGTTCAACATATTTTAGCCTGCTTTGTAAGCTTCTCGACGAAGCATTACAGCTACGCCTGCGCGTTCTAACCAGATCGTAAGTTATTAGCGATTAAGGTTTAGGCAGGTAAGGTAATTCAAATGTTTGACTTAAAGAGTTTAAGATGCTTGATCGCATTATTCATTTTTCCATTCATAATAAGCTTATTATTGGCTTATTCACGCTTGCCCTTATCTTGTGGGGAAGCTATTCGGTGACGCAACTGACCATAGATGCAGTGCCGGATATTACCAATAACCAGGTACAGGTTATTACGCAAAGCCCTTCCCTCGCTGCTCAAGAGGTAGAGCGCCTTATTTCTTTTCCGGTAGAAGTGACTATGGCTACCATTCCGGATATCGAAGAAATCCGATCCTTCTCCCGTTTTGGGCTTTCCGTCGTTACCATCGTCTTCAAAGACAAAGTTGATATTTATTGGGCGCGGCAACAAGTTTCCGAACGGCTGAGGGAAGCCGAGAACCAAATTCCAGCGGGTGTTGGCTCACCGGAATTAGCCCCGGTTTCAACCGGCTTGGGAGAAATATACCAGTATGTTCTTCATACCAAAAAAGGCTATTCAAAAAAATATTCAGATACAGATTTGCGAACGATCCAAGATTGGATTGTACGTCAGCAATTACTTGGTACACCCGGCGTAGCAGATGTAAGCAGTTTTGGCGGTCACGTGAAGCAATATGAAATTGCTATCGACCCGGAAAGACTCCGCAGCATCAATATCAGTATCAGTGACATTTTTACCGCCTTAGAAAAAAACAATCAGAATACAGGCGGCGCTTATATTGATAGAAAGCCGAACGCCTATTTTATCCGCAGTGAGGGCTTGGCTAGCAGCATTGATGATATCCAAAAGATTGTCGTTAAATCCAATGAAAACGGTGTGCCAGTACTCATTAGAGATGTGGCTACAGTTCAGTTTGGCAGCGCTGTCCGCTACGGTGCCATGACTCGGAACGCCGAAGGTGAAGTGGTCGGTGGCCTGGTGTTAATGCTCAAAGGAGCGAATGCTTCCCAAGTGATAAAAGCAGTCAAGGAAAAGGTTGCAACGATAGAAAAGACTTTGCCGGAAGGCGTCGTTATTGAACCATTTCTCGACCGTTCTAAACTGGTAAATAATGCTATTGGCACGGTTACGCGTAACTTGGCGGAAGGTGCCCTTATTGTCATTTTCGTATTGGTCTTACTCTTAGGTAACCTAAGAGCGGGCTTAATCGTGGCCTCAGTCATTCCCCTATCCATGCTTTTTGCCATTTCACTCATGAATGTTTTCGGGGTGTCAGGCAACTTGATGAGTTTGGGGGCAATTGATTTTGGTTTAATTGTCGACGGAGCGGTAATTATTGTAGAAGCGACGTTGCATCATTTAGGTGCCCGAACCCTTCTCAGACCATTAACCCAAGGGGAAATGGATGAAGAAGTCTACCAGTCAGCCTCTAAAATACGCAATTCCGCAGCCTTTGGGGAAATCATTATCCTCATTGTCTATTTACCCATTTTAGCCTTGGTTGGAATAGAAGGTAAGATGTTTCGGCCAATGGCGCAAACAGTTGCTTTTGCGATTGTAGGAGCTTTTATTCTTTCGCTAACCTATGTCCCTATGGTTTCCGCACTCTTTCTAAGCAAGAAAAAAGAGTATCGTAAAACAATAGCGGATCGGATTATGGGTTTCTTTCATCGTTTGTATGCCCCCTTAATTGTGCTGGCTTTACGGCACAAATCGATTGTTTTAATTACGGCACTTCTTTTCTTTTTAGGCAGCTTGTTTTTATTCCTGCGCATGGGCGGGGAGTTTATCCCCTCCTTATCAGAAGGTGATTTTGCCGTGGAAACGAGAGTATTGAGCGGTAGCTCCATTTCACAAACCATTGAAGCTTCTACGCAAGCAGCGGATATTCTTTTAAAGAAATTTCCAGACGAAGTAAAAGAAGTCGTCGGGAAAATCGGTTCCGGCGAGATTCCAACTGATCCCATGCCGGTGGAAGCCATAGACTTAATGATTATCCTTAAGGACAAAGAAAATTGGGTGAAGGCGGATAACTCAGAGGATTTAGCAAATGAAATGGCTGAAGCATTGGAGGCAATACCAGGGGTTACCTTCGGTTTCCAACAACCAATACAGATGCGGTTTAATGAATTAATGAGTGGTGCCCGCCAAGATGTGGTCATTAAAGTATATGGCGAAGATCTAGGGGTGTTAAGTGAACAAGCCGGAAAAGTAGGCAGGATTGTCAAAACGGTAAAGGGTGCTCAGGATCTATATGTCGAGCAAATTACCGGCTTACCTCAGATCGTGATTACGTTTGATAGGGACAAAATTGCACAATTTGGCCTCAATATCGAAGACGTCAACCAAGCCATTCAAACCGGCTTTGCCGGGCAGTCCGCTGGGGTTATATACGAAGGAGAAAAACGTTTTGAGATGGTAGTAAGGTTAGCGTCTTCTAACCGTCAAAGCCTGGAAGATGTGCAAGGTTTATACGTCACTACACCGCACGGAGATCAGGTGCCTTTAGAACAAGTCGCCCAAATAGGCTTTAAAACGGGCGCAAGCCAAATTCAGCGAGACGATGCCAAGCGCCGCATTACCATTGGTTTCAACGTCAGGGGACGTGATATTGAAAGCATTGTGGAAGAGTTACAAGCAAAAATAAATACACAACTAAAATTTCCACCCGGCTACTATGTGACCTATGGCGGTCAATTTGAGAATTTAGAAAAAGCCAAAATGCGCCTGACAGTTGCCGTGCCGGTAGCCTTACTCTTAATATTCTTATTACTCTTTTTTACTTTCCGATCCATTGCCCAAAGTCTATTGATTTTCACGGCAATACCACTTTCGGCTATTGGCGGCGTGGTGGCGTTATGGATGCGGGACATGCCCTTTAGCATCTCTGCTGGTGTAGGCTTCATTGCCTTATTCGGCGTGGCCGTCTTAAACGGCATTGTACTTATTAGTTACTTCAATCAGCTAAAAGCGGAAGGTATCGCCGATATAACGGAACGGGTCTTGAAAGGCACTGAAGTGCGCTTACGACCGGTTATCATGACCGCTCTGGTAGCTTCATTAGGTTTTCTACCAATGGCCTTGTCTAATACGGCGGGAGCCGAAGTTCAAAAACCATTGGCTACCGTGGTTATTGGTGGCTTGGTATCAGCTACTTTGCTCACCTTAGTAGTACTTCCTATCCTTTATATCTTACTGGAGCAATTTATGGAGAAACAAACCGGGGTGAAACAGCGCGTTGTTGTCCCATTAGGCAAGGCGTTTATTTTAGTATTGCTTGCCGGAATCGGAATATTTCTGCCGGGACTAGCCCATGCACAAGAACCGCAGCCTTTGACATTACCGCAAGCTATTGATCTGGCTTTGTCCAAAAATATAAGCCTTGAAGCGGCAAATTTTCAAGTCTCCGCTAATAAAACCTTGCAAGGAGCGGCGGTTGATATTGGGAAAACGAATATCGAGACTGTTTATGGTCAGATAAACTCTGTAAATAAGGATAATAATTTCACGGTAACGCAATCCTTCGCCTTCCCTACCGTTTATACCAACCAATCGCGTTTGGCAAAAGCTAATATTAGAGGCAGTGAGTTAAACCGATCTATTTTGCAGCGTGAGATCGTGCAAGAGGTAAAAAACGTTTACCAAAGCTTAATTTATCTAGAAGCGAAATTACAACTCTTAGAGCATCAAGATAGCCTTTATAGTAATTTTGCCAAGGCTAGCAATAGCCGGCTGCGTACTGGCGAAACGAATTTGCTTGAAAATGCGACCGCTCAAGCGCAACAAGTTGAAGTAAAGAATTCTATTGAGCAGACACAGGCTGAACAAGAGCTGTATAAAACCCAGTTGCAGACTTTAATAGGCAGCCAGGCTCCAGTTAGTATTGTTCCCACCCCTTTTGCTCGCCTGCCCGTTACCGTGCCCGATACCGCTATTCTCCCTGAGAGGCCACAACTTGCCATTTATGAGCAGCAAAAGGAAACAGCTAAAATACAAACTAAGTTAGAACGCGCCCGAACACTGCCGGATTTTACTATCGGCTATTTCAATCAATCCATAATCGGACTGCAAAATGTAAACGGCGTAGATCGCAATTTTACGGGGGATGATCGATTTAACGGTGTTCAGGTAGGTATTTCCGTTCCGCTATGGTATGGCGCCCATTCTGCCCGTATCAAAGCTGCCCAATATCAAGAAAAGTTAGCTGACGCTACTTATCGCTTTCAACAAACGCAGCAAACAACGCAGCTTAAATTAGCCATACAACGATTGCGAAAGCAGGAAACGAATCTCGATTACTATGAGAAAACCGGTTTGCCGCTCGCCGATTTGATTATTAAACATGCAGAAAAAGGTTTTCAAAATGGTGTGATCGACTATCTGGAATATGTGCAAAGCCTTAATCGGGCTTTGACTATCAAAGCCAATCATTTAGAAGCCTTGCACCAGTTCAATACTGCGGCCATTGCCTTGGAGTTCATCTCAGGTCAGTAAGCAAACCCTCTTATTTAAGAAGTTAAGAAAATGAAATCTAAAATATATATCATTCTTTTGAGTCTATTCTTGATCTCTTCCTGTAACGATAAAGTTACCGAGGAGAAGCAACAAGAAACTGCGGGTGTTGAACACACTGCAAAAGAAACGGCACATGAAGAAGCCGGACATGAAGAAAGCGAAACTATTGTTGCGCTTACTCCCGAACAATTCCTTATTGGAAAAATTGAATTAGGAAAGATAACGCCTAAAAATTTAAGTAACATTATCGCAGTAAATGGCCTATTAGATGTTCCCCCGCAAAACCTGGTATCGGTAAGTGCGCCTTTGGGCGGTTTTGTACAAGGTACTAATCTTCTCCAAGGGATGCGGGTTAAAAAAGGCCAGTTAATTGCAAGGATTGAAAATCCAGAATTCATCACTATTCAACAAGATTATCTGGAAAGCCGAAGTCAACTGGAGTATCTAACCCTAGAATACCAGCGCCAAAAGGAACTGGCCGCAGAGCAAGTTAGTCCTCTTAAGAATTTTCAACAAATAACGGCGCAGTATAAAGCCATGCAAAGCCGGGTGAACGGCCTCAAGCAGCAATTAGCGCACATTGGGATTTCTTCTAATCAGGTACAACCTGGTAATATCACCCGTACTCTGCCTATATTTTCTCCCATCAATGGTTATGTAACCGTGGTAAATACCAATCGGGGAAGCTATGTAACGCCTACCGATGTAATGTTTAAAATAGTCGATACCGAACACCTGCACGTCGAATTAACGGTATTCGAAAAAGATATTACCAAGTTAAAGGTAGGTCAGAAAATCCGCTTTACCCTGCCCAATGAATCAGGCGCGGAGCGAACGGCTACATTACACCTAATAGGCCGGGAAATCAGCCCGGAACGGACTGTCCGCGTACATGCCCATTTGGATAAGGAAGAAACGCAATTGATCCCCGGTATGTACGTGAAAGCTTTTATTGAATTGAATAACAATACTGTCCCTGCATTGCCGCAAGAGGCGGTGGTGCAGTCAGAAGGCAAGGATTATGTTTTTGTGTTTAAGGGGACGCGTGAAGAAGCAAGTAAGGAAATCCGTGATTTTGAAATGGTGGAAATCCGCAAAGGCGTTACAGAAAGCGGATTTACAGAGATTATAGAGCCGGTCGATACAAACAATCTAATCGCGGTAAAAGGGGCTTATTCTTTATTAGCCAAAATCAAAAATACGGAAGAAGAAGGTGAAGGCCACGGACATTAATTTCGACAATTATGTTACAAGATTTAGATAAAACATTGCAAAGAAAAGGAATCCGTCCAACGGCAATGCGCTTACTAGTGTTAGATTACCTATTGCAGCAAACGGCGGCAGTTTCTTTAAACAACCTGGAAACTTATTTCTTGCGTTCCGACCGGGTTACTCTTTACCGCACGCTAAAAACTTTTGAGGAAAAAGGATTAGTGCATCGCATTGAGGATGGCAGCGGATCGGTAAAATATGCCCTTTGTCCGGAAGACTGTTCGACGCAAGAGCATCACGACCTACATGTGCATTTTTATTGTACCCAATGTCGGGAGACATTTTGCTTACCTAGATCGCATATCCCGGAAATTTCCTTACCGGAGAAATTTCAAACGCAAGAAATAAGCTTAATTGTCAAAGGGGTTTGTGCAACATGTCGCCCTTAACATTGCAATGCAGTTGCAGGAGGTTCTCCAATATCTTTGTCCTGTTATAGAATGATAAGCCATGAAATTTAATTGGACTATGCCAAAATCCCTCCAACCATTTTATCAAAAGGAGATAGAAGACTACAAAAGTTGCTTTATCGCAGGATGCACTTTAGAAGCCTGGCGGCATTTAGAACGCGCTCATATTATAGGTCAACCTTATTCGATTGAGCATACAGCGATACACGCAAAAATGTTAGCATTCGGGATTGCCAATCGTAATATAAAAGAGATTTTGGGACAAATACCCCGATTATTAGTCGGTGGAATAAAATCATGGGCAGGCACGATTCCAGTTGGTAATACAGGCCGAGCAAATGTTCCCGCATGGAGACCAATGCCGATTCCGAAAGACTTGCAGGCAATTATCCGGCAGGCACATGCAAAATTATAAATGGAGGAAAAAAGAATGAACGAAAATATAAATCCTAGCGCACCATTAAAGCCAATGGAGATTACCTCACCCCGCACAGCGGAACATCCAAGCCCCACAAAAACGAATGAAGATGGCTGTTGCGACGTCAAACCGGCGACGCCTGCTGCAAGGGCGGGACAGAACGAAGAAAATGAAAAAACGTCCTATCTGCCTACAATCATAAGTCTGGTTATTTTAGTAGCCGGAATCTTATTAGATTATTTTAAGGTAGATTGGTTTAACGGGTATGTCCGGTTGGCTGCCTATAGTATTGCCTACTTCCTGGTAGGGGGCAAAGTATTACTGCATGCCGCTAAAAATATCGCCAACGGCAGCGTCTTTAACGAGTTCCTGTTAATGGGCATTGCCACCCTCGGCGCTTTTTACATTGGAGAATATGCCGAAGGGGTAACTGTGATGCTGTTCTATGTCATTGGAGAACATTTCCAGGAATTAGCGGTAATGCGTTCCCGCAGATCAATTAAAGCTTTAATTGATAATCGGCCAGAAATCATTGATCTGGTGCGAAATGGTCAGATAACCTCTATTAGCCCGCAGCACGTTAAAATCGGCGATATAATCCAAGTAAAGCCTGGTGAAAAAGTCGCTTTAGATGGCGATCTTTTAGTAGAACGGTCTTCTTTTAACACTGCTGCTCTAACAGGCGAATCCAAACCAGATACTAAATTAAAGGGCGAAAAAGTGTTGGCAGGCATGATTAACCTAGATCAGGTCATTCAATTGAAGGTGACTTCGGCCTACGAGGACAGTGCGCTATCAAAAATCTTACAATTGGTAGAACAAGCCAGTAGCCGAAAAGCGAAGACTCAGCAATTTATTACTCGTTTCGCCAAAATCTATACGCCAGTGGTTGTTTTCTTAGCGATAGCCTTGACTATTGCGCCTTATTTTTTGGTAGATAATTACGTTTTCAACGAATGGCTTTACCGTGCTTTGATATTTTTAGTCATTTCTTGTCCGTGTGCGTTGGTTATTTCCATTCCTTTAGGATATTTCGGCGGTATTGGCGCGGCATCCAAGAACGGCATCCTGTTTAAAGGATCTAATTATTTAGATTTAATGACCAAGATAGACACAGTCGTAATGGATAAAACTGGCACATTAACCGAAGGTGTTTTTGAGGTTCAAGAAATTAAAGTGACTGGATTGGAGCAAACGGAATTTCTCGCGCTAACAGCGGCTTTAGAGAGTAAGTCCACGCATCCAATTGCCCTGGCAGTTGTAGCCTATGCCGGTAACAGCTACAAACAAAAAAATGTTGCCAATGTAGAAGAAGTCTCCGGGCACGGCTTAAAAGGAATGGTCGACGATAAATTGCTGCTCGCTGGAAACGGCAAACTTTTGAAGAAATTTCAAGTTTCCTATCCGGCTGAAATCGACTCGATAGTTGAAACTATCGTGTTGGTTGCAATAAATGGCAATTACGCCGGATATATTACAATTGCCGATAAGATCAAAGAAGACGCAAAGGCGGCTGTGCAACAATTACATCAGCTAGGCATCCAATCCATAGTTATGTTGTCGGGCGATAAAGACTCTATTGTTCAGAAAGTGGCAAAGTCTTTACAAATTGATCAAGCTTTTGGAGGCCTGTTGCCGGAAGACAAAGTCAACAAGGTCGAAGCTTTAAAGCAGAAAGGGAAAACGGTAGCTTTTGTAGGTGATGGCATCAACGATGCTCCCGTGCTCTCGCTAGCAGACGTAGGTTTGGCAATGGGTGGTTTAGGTTCCGATGCCGCCATAGAAACTGCTGACGTCATAATCCAGAATGACCAACCTTCCAAGATCGGCACAGCTATCAAGATCGGTAAAAGTACCAATTGGGTAGTATGGCAAAATATTAGCCTGGCATTCGGCGTAAAGGCAATTGTACTAGCTTTAGGAGCATTTGGTGTGGCCTCCATGTGGGAAGCCGTATTTGCCGATGTAGGGGTAGCTTTTCTCGCTATCTTGAACGCTATCCGAATTCAGCGGATGAAGTTCTAAGCCTGTTAAGTAAGTGCGCCGCCTTTAGCATGCATGGTGTTAAAGGCGGCCTCGTACAGGTAAAAATTCAAGCAGAAATAAAGAAATTCAATCCTTATCAATTTCCTCTTTGCCTTTTTCTAAGTTTGGTGATTTATCAGGAGCAGTATCATTTTTTTCTATTGCCTTTGTGTAGCTCAACGATTCTGAAAAACGATTTGATCCAGGAGAGCTCTTCTTATCTTCGTTGTTTGTTGGTGCATTTGTAGGCTCAGCCACATCTCTATCAGGTTGATTAATCCTAAAATCCCCTTTATGTAGCGTTGCAGCAAAGTTTTGCGCGGTTTCTAAATCTTTTATTTCTCCTCTTGCGGCTTTGATTTCTGCCGCACTCTTACCTTCAAATGGGTTGGAGTACATTTCTGCAAGAGCCTTATCGCGCACTGTATTTGCTGTCTTGGGATCTGCGTTAATTGTCTCTTTTTCAACCTTATCCATAACCTCAGCTCTTACTTGACCTTTCTGCTTTTCTAGATCGTTTATCCTTTGATCACGGCTGCCCATTTGTCTAGATCGCAAAAATCCCGGCGGATTATATTGAGGTGCCGTTCCCCGATCACTTGGTACATTTTTTATTTGTTCATCTATCAGCCGGATCTGCTCTTGCGCCTCGCGCACCATCTTATCTAAATGGGCATATTCAGGTGGAAACAAACTATCTTTTTCGTCGTTATTTGGCATCTCCTTTTTTATTTAATTTTGAATATAATTATGATAATATACGAAACAAAGTTATTGATACCTAGAGGAAGCTCACAAAAGTGGATTGGCGACAAAAAACAATTGATGAAGTATATAACGGTGATGTGGAGCAATTCGAGGAAGCATATGCGTTCGCTTTGGCTGAAGGCCGCCGTTATACTATTAAATGGCAAGATATGGCTGACGCGGCAACTACGCTGCCTGAATATACGGTTAAAGGAAGGGACTTAATTGAGCGCCTCTTAGGCTATCTTCCACATGATTGCATTGTGCTGGGATACGAACCATACTTGCGTGGTCTTATTCAAAGCCACGAGCGAGGCATGCTAAGCGACGAGGCCTTTACCAAACAAGCGGAAGAGCACGTCAAGTTGATACGTAATTTTCAAATGACTGAAAATGCCTGCCTTACTTATGAGCCATACGTTTACGAACAATATAAAACTTATTTGAGTCATTACGAGGCCGATGTAAAAGCTAGGATTTTCTCCTTTCTAAAATATGAACCGAAGTTAGAACATTCGGTTTTGGCGGAAATCTGGATGCGCAAGGTTATGGCTAAAGATACATTTCAGCTACCCTCTTACATAACGCCGGTTGATTTTAAAGTTATCACTGTGATTAAATACCGCGAAGCGTTACTGGAATACGGTAAGGATATTGCCGACGCCTCGCCTCTTTACGGTTTCGAGCCTGCCATTATAAAGTAGTATAGTAATAGGCATTAACCGAATTGTTGCATCCAACCTATATCATTAAATACTTTCTCGATGAATTTTTTCATACTCTTTAAGCCATTTTTCAAGGCTTCTTAAAGTATGACCGGCTTTGATAGATGTACGCCTATAATTCAGCCTTTCGTCGTGGAGGTATTGCAAAATATTTTTATCTACACCTTCAAAATCCTCTGTATAAAATTTTATACCCGGCGGTAAATTTGGAACCCGGTGAATCTTAGGCTGTATGTCCGTTTCGTCATCTGGAATCTTTTGCAATAGTAGGCTTCCGCTAATTATTCTGCCTTCTGTTTCGTAGTTTAAATATTGCCCGATTACTATATCTCCGTTACCCGTACCAATATGTAGTTTGATATTCAGTTGTCTGGTTAAATCCGGTTCGGTGCGGCAATTAATAACAAGTACTTGCTCTGAAGAAGTTAAAAAATCTGTTTTACCGATATAGTTGTAATGCTCAATCCCGCCTGTGTTCGTTAGTGTCACTTTCAGATCAAAACCGGACATATCCGTAAAGGCGAATACGACCTTTACCAGTGCCCATTTGTCTTCTGCTGCATTTGGCAACTCATCGTTACCATAAATGAATTTATCGTAACCATAAAAATACAGCCAAAATCTCTTCCCTAATAGCCGGGGCGTATAGCGTTTAGAGAGTAATTTGGCAGTTTGTTCGAGATAAAATTCAACATCTTCCCGAGGTTTCTCTGCTTTTATTGTAGGACGAGATTGGTTCAGGTGGGTATGGTGAAACAATCGTTCTTTGGAATCTACCGTTTCCAAAAATGCATTTAATTTATCTTTAAGGTCTTCTCCTTGATAATCTAGATAAATAAGGAAAGCGGTTAATTTATCTGGTCTGCTGAAGTTTAACAACGCTTCGCCTGATTTTTTGTAACGCCTCTCCGTTTTATATTTGGCTTTATTCCTTAAATACAGCGGTTCAAAATCCCCGATTAATTCTCTAAAAAGAGATTGACTGTTATTAGGAAAGTTCCAAATGGCTTCTTCTGTATCCGGTAGTTTATTGTTCGATAGTTTGCTAGCCCTTTGTTTGATATCCTTTTCAAATTTAGCTTTTACTTGATCATACAGCTTTAATGCTACAGAAACCAGCAACTCCATAGTTTGTAAAGTTTAGATTATCTTTTTTCCAAATTTCCTGATTTCCAAATTGACGTGGAAATTGTGTAAATCTAATGGAAATCGCTTTAATGGCAATATAATCGTTGTCTATTGCACTCACGATCAGTTGTTTGCTCCTTTGTATCACACAACGCAAATAGCTGTTTTATGAACTCGTTTGATTTAGAGATGCCGATTATAGAGCTTGCTTCGGGAACGAAGCGAAGCTATTGGACGATACGTCATGCCGTAGAAGGAACACAAATCTTCGGTGGCATTGGTTCCGGTAAAACTTCCGGTTCAGGCCGCATGTTAGCCTTGAAATATCTAGCTGCCGGTTTTGGCGGCCTAGTGCTCACTGTAAAGCCGGATGAAAAACAAGCTTGGCAGGAATACTGCCGAATTATCAATCGTGAAAACGATCTGATTATTCTTGAACCAGGCGGTGCTCATAGCTTCAATTTTCTTGAATATGAATCTACTCAAGCGGATGGCAGTGAAGCTATTACCGAAAACATTGTTGAAGTTCTCAAGACTGTTATACGAGCCGGTGAAGAAAAAGGGGAAGGAAAAAGCGACGATGCTTTTTGGGAAACCGCCTTGGACATGCTCATCTTTAATGTTATTGATCTGTGTAAGTTGGCTTATGGCACAGTGTCGGTGCAGCTAATGTTCGACATTGTCCAAACAATACCGAAAAATAAAGAGGGATTAAAAATCAACTCACCGGAGGATGCTAAGCCTTTTCACCAAGCCTTTGAGGAGGCACGGAAGAAAGTGATGTCACAAGTTGATGCTTGGACATTAGATCTTCCTGAGATTGAAAAACTAGATTTCGAGGATGAGGCCGTTTACGAAGCGGCCATGCTAGAAGCGCTCCCGGATGCACGGCTGTTCAAGTTTTTAGATCAGTTCTTTGTAGACAACTTTATATCCTTAAGTGATAAAACACGGTCGATCATTGATTTTACATTTTCGGGTTTCCTGTTCCGATTACTACGTGAGCCGATTTATTCCCTGTTTTGCCGGAACAGCTCCACCGTCACGCCGGAGGATAGTCTGAAAGGTAAGATTATCTTGGTTAATCTACCGGTAAAGCTTTACCACAAGGTAGGACGGGATTGTCAGATCCTCTTCAAATACATCTGGCAAAGGGCGATGGAAAAACGCAACGTGGTTCAGAATTCGCGTCCCATGTTTTTGTGGGCAGATGAAGCGCAGAACTTTTTGCATGAGCATGACGCGGATTATCAAGCTACAGCTAGAAGCAGCCGCATTGCCACTGTCTATATATCGCAGAACTTGCCAAATTACTATGCCAACATGGGCGGCCATAAGGCCGATTACCGGGTAAAAAGCTTTTTGGGCACTTTGGGCACCAAGATTTTTCATGCTAACGCGGATATAGAAACAAACCGTTATGCCTCGGAACTCATTGGAGAGGCTTTCTTTGAAGATCAGTCGGGTACGGTTAACGTAGGGGAGAATTTCTCTCAAAGTAGAACCCAATCGCTTAGGCTAGAAAAATTGGTGCGACCCGAAGAATTTATTCGCCTTAAAACGGGTGGTTCTAAAAACAACTACCGCGTGGAAGGTTATTTCCACCAGCAAGGCGATACCATCCGCAAAGGTCTCAACCATACAAAAATGGCTTTTAACCAAAATTATCAACCTTAATTATTTAAACCATTTGTTTCACTTTAACCTTTTATCACTTATGAAAAAAAATCTGTATTACCGTCAAGTCTTCCGGCGCAGGAACTACATTAAAGAATTGCTGCTGGATTTTTTCCTCTCCGTGGCCTCCATGCCACGCCTTTTGCTGGAAGTGTTTCTCCGGAAAAATATGGGCGAGAGATATTTCTCTCCTTTTGTAGCGAGCTTTGTATTTGTTGTATTCTTTTTCTTCCCTTACGCCATGGGTGGTATGTTTGGCTCGTATGGAGATACGTTACCTGAGATTATAAAAGATAATGTAAGCTGGTACTTATTTTTAGCCGCATATGCCGCTGGCTGTTTTTTTCGTTGGCAGGAAGTTATCCGTCTACCTTCCGTTTTTGACTTTGCCCGCTATAGTCTCTCTGCCGGCAGAATTCATCCGATCTTTTATGCGATACGCATCGGCGGCAAACCCGTTGATAAACGGGGCATTGAAATAATATTGGAACCCGCCCCTTTCTTTTTAATTGGCTTGCTTCTCTTATGGATGGATCAACGGGTCGGTATGTTGCTAATAACATCTAGTATCGTGTACTCTCTAAGTTACATAGCTGCTTACCATAAAGGCGACGACTTTATAATGGATAAGATAGATGAGATGATTTGTAATGAGGAGTTGGTTTCTGCCTTTGTCGATGAGCTTGATGCCAGTCAAACGCGCGGAGTTCATTTTTACGGTCACAAACCTGCCGATCCAGGAACACGGCGGCAGCTTGCCAAGGCCTTTATAGAAGAAGACGATCTAGTAGAAGCCCGCTAGTAATTGTCCTAAGCAGTGCTTAGGGAAGAAGTCTGATGATTTTTCTTTAACCAGCCTATCTGATCCCTTTGCACTGCTTCCTTTTTCCTACCGGTTTATCCCTTATGCACTAACAGTAACGAGAGCACAAACAGCCGCCATTACCTTGTAAACGCCTGTAATATTTCAGCTATGATTCGTATGATTCAAAGCAACTCAGCCGGTCACGCCAAGGCGTATTTTTCTGATGCCCTCTCCCGTTCAGATTACTATCTGGACGATCAGGAACTCCAAGGTAGCATGCATGGCCGATTAGCAGAGCGCTTAAATCTTTCCGGCTCGGCCACTAAGGAATCTTTCTTTGCGCTTTGTGAGAATGTAAACTCAAACACCGGAGAGCCGATTACACCCCGCACCAAGGAAGAGCGCACGATTGGCTACGATATAAATTTTCATTGCCCAAAATCAGTCTCCATTATACACGCCCTTTCCAAGGACGATCATTTATTAAAAGCGTTTGAAGAAAGTGTCCAGGCAACGATGCGCGACATGGAACAGGATAGTAAAACGCGGGTACGGAAAGAAGGCAAGTACGATGATCGGAACACCGGTGAATTAATGTGGGCAGAGTTCGTTCATCAAACCGCTCGGCCTGTCGATGGTTCTGTCCCCGATCCCCATTTACATGCTCATTGTTTTGTTTTCAACGCCACTTGGGATGAGCAGGAAAAGCAAATCAAAGCCGGACAATTTCGCGATATTAAACGCGACATGCCTTATTACCAAGCTCGTTTTCACAAGCAACTTTCCGACCGTTTAATCAAATTAGGCTACCAGGTACGCCGCACTGAAAAATCATTTGAAGTGGAAGGCGTCCCTCAGAAAGCCATTGATCTTTTTTCCAAGCGAACGGATGAAATCGGGCGCATTGCCAAGGAGAAAGGTATTACCGATGCCAAAGAGCTTAGTGAATTAGGCGCCCGTACCCGTGCAAAAAAGCAAAAGGGTAGGAGCATGACCGAGCTAAAAGCCGAATGGCGGCGGCAAATCAAAGAACTAGTTCCGAATGAGCAAGGCGAAGGTGAGCGCATTATCCGTTTTGCCCCGGGAAAAGAGAAAGTTGCGCTTTCTCCTTCTCAATGCGTTGATCATGCTTTATTGCACGGCTTTGAGCGAGCTTCTGTTCTGCCGGATCGCCGTTTACTGGAAACCGCCTATCGTCATAGTTTAGGCAACACCACAATTTCCCTTGAGGCCATTACCGAACGCTTTCACGCAGATGACCGCATTATTCAGGTAAAGGAAAAGTCACGAACATTTTGCACTACCCGCCAAGTTTTATCCGAAGAAAAGGAAATGGTTGATTTAGCCCGGCTAGGACAAGGTAAACTCAAGCCTCTTTATACCAATACGCCTAAACTGCAACTGGACGGTCAGCAAGCCGCTGCTGTTCAGCATGTGCTTACCACCCCCCACCGGGTTTCGATCATCCGCGGTGCTGCCGGTACGGGCAAAACCACCTTGATGAAAGAAGCCGTTGCCCACATGGAGAAGGTCGGGAAGCAAGTAACCGTTGTAGCTCCTACCGCGCAAGCTTCTCGCGGCGTATTACGGGAAGAAGGATTCAGCAAAGCGGAAACCGTTGCCAAGTTACTGACCGACGAAAAGTTACAGCAACAATTAAAGAATCAAGTTCTTTGGGTAGACGAAGCCGGGCTGCTGGGCACGAAAGATATGAAGGCACTGCTCGATTTGGCTACTAAGCAAAATGCCCGGCTCATTTTAGGAGGAGATACCCGGCAACATGCCAGTGTGGTTAGAGGCGACGCCCTGCGCATTTTGAATACAGTTGGCGGGATCAAAACGGCTGAGGTAAGCAAAATTTACCGGCAAAGAAACGAACACTACCGCGCTGCCGTGCAAAATTTATCCAAAGGAGAAGTAAAGGACGCTTTCGAGAAACTCGATAGTATCGGCTCAATCCAAAGCATTGATCCGTTAAAGCCCAATAAAGCCTTAGTGGATGATTACGTGGAAGCAGTTAAAAAAGGCAAATCGGCTTTGGTGGTTTCCCCGACGCATGAGCAAGGCGACCAAGTCACGAAAGACATTCGCCAAAAACTTAAGGCAAGCGGAATAATCGGCAAAAAAGAAATTTCAGCTACCCGCCTTGCCAATATTAACCTGACAGAAGCGCAAAAAAGTGATTGGCGAAATCTTCAAAAAGGTCACGTCGTCCAGTTCAATCAAAACGCGCCTGGCATTAAGCGAGGTAGTATATGGACGGTAGACAACAGCTCAGAAAAAGGCATTACCATTAAAAACCATGAGGGAAAAGTACTCCCCTTGCCTACGCAGAAAAGCAGTGACTATGACCTTTACCGCAAAGATGAAATCGCCTTAGCGAAGGGCGATACGATCCGTATAACCCGCAACGGCTTTGATGAAGAAAAGAAACGGCTGAATAATGGGCAAACGCTAGAAGTGGTATCTGTCCGCAAGAATGGCAGCTTACTCCTTCGTAACAACGCCAGCAAAGGCACTTATGAACTAAAACAAGATTACGGGCATCTGGCGCATGCGCACTGCATTACTTCCCATGCTTCCCAAGGCAAAACCGTTGATGAGGTCTTTATCTCACAACCGGCGGCAACCTTTCCCGCTACCGATGCGAAACAGTTTTATGTCTCTGTCTCGCGTGGGCGGGAACGTGCCCGCATTTATACAGATGACAAAGAGCAATTGCTGGAACATGCCTCGGAGATAGGAGAGCGGCAATCCGCCTTAGAACTTGTCGGCAAGCGGAGCCAAACCAAGGATATAACGCACCAGCGAATAAGAGAAGATATAGATCGAGGTTCTTCGCAAATAGGTAAATCCAGAGACAAAGAACCTTCCTCACTGCAAAAAGACCGGGACTATGAGCCAAGGATTTAAACTTCGCTACGATCAATTGCGGGAGAATGATCCTACCAAAGCGGATGCAGTCTCAACCACAAGTAATAAGGACTATTATGAGTCTACGGGTAATGCGCGTAATTTATGCCTGGTTTGGCCGAATGGTCGGCGGGTATTTATAAGTTATTCCTATTTGGTCTCCGGTGAGTTTAAGCTAGATGATGATAAGAACGTAATTACTCTTAGTTTTTCTTCGCATACGATTACTTTGAAAGGCTTTGGCCTTCAGCCGTTGTTTATGGCACTGCTTGACCATTTGCCACGGATGATTATGGCAGTGGATGCTAGATATGCTTTGAACGATAGTTTGAAAGAAGCGCTAGTGTTGGATATGCTAGTAGAGAAAAAAGCAGATTAAAAAATTTTGGTGAATGAAGTAATAATCTTATCAGCGAAAAAACTGAAATAGTGTAGCAATATAAGGTGCAGCTTTAACTGCTATTCCTCCAGCCTCTTTTGCTACTTCGATAATCCCCTTAACTATTTCTATCCTTTTTTTTGCAGTTTCTTTTACTTCAGGCGTTTTGGCTTGTTCACTTAATTCATTAAGTCGCTTCAGGTTAATGGTAGCTTCATCCTTGTCCAATTCAGGAAGCGGTGAGCTTTTTATCAATTCAAGAAGCTTTGTCGTAGCAGCACTAGCCTCGTTAACGGAAGAGTTATTATAGACAGTACTGGTTGCAGAACTGTTTGATACACCTTGTTGGATGATTGCGCCTTGCCCAACATTCCCAACAGTCATATCATAATGGACACTATAATCGTAAACAATATTTGCAGGAAAATGCGAAGTTGGTTCATGAGGTTTAATAATTGTGTCCTTTATTTCATCTACACCGAATGGGGTTAACCTCACCCAGTCAGAACCAATTTCTAAAAGCTTCTCATCTTTCCAATATTTTAAAATTTCATTTATTTCCTCAAAAGGAAGATCTTTCAACCTATCCGAAAGATTAGTAATAAGAAGTCTGTCAGTTCCATCATTTGGAGCTAAATTATATAACTCCTTTAGAACGCGATACCTTGTATGTTGCACAGATTTGGTCATAATGATAAAGTTTTCTTTGGAGAGTGCTTTTGTTAAAGATTTTAATTGTGGTAATATATGTTGGTTTATTTCTTCGTTCACGATCTTGAAATCCATGTAGTTAAAAGCATAACTTTCTGGAATCGAATGGCTATTTAGGTAATCAGCTTCCTTTATGCTTATTTCATCTCTGATAAATTCCTCGGTTTCATTCTTCCATCTCCTAAAATTTGCGATTGTTTCCCTTAACCCAGCTTTATTATTATCAAAATCCTGCTTGCTCATCTCTTTGCTTAAAAAGCTAAGTCGATCAATCAATTCAATTAACTTGAATGCCAGTTCTCGATGCTTAGCTTTAATTTCTATATTGTTTTGCCCAAATAATTTTCTTAGTTCCTCATTGGACTTTTCTTCTACAGGATTAAATCCCAAAATTTTGTAATTTTCATCAATAAGAAACAAATGAATCCCCATCATTAAGAAAATCCTATGTATTAGAAAGCTCATTCCTACGACCAAAAAGGGGAGAATAAATATCGTAAAAATTCCAACGAAGATCCCAATTATAATCCCTGTCCCACCCGATCCTACCCATGAAATTGTTGCTAAAATCAGAAACCAAGTTAGCATACTTAAACTTACTGAAGCCTCTCTTAGTTTTAGTGATCTATCAAAAGAATTCGACAATGCTCCAAATAAGAATGAAGACCCCAGGTTCGTCCAAAAGAAAAGGCAAACAATAATGAGAAGATTTTGTAAGGAAAATAATGATTTAGAGAGACTGCATGTTAGTACAAATAAATAGACAGCACCATATTTGGTTTCACCTGGCAATCCTGCATAAGATGGAGTAGTAAAAACTTTATTTGTGATTTTTTCAATAATATAAATAATATATAGACTGATAAAAGGTAGGATGAATAGACTTAGTATAATTAAAACATTAGAATCAGAAAAATAGTCACTCTTTGTACCATGCCATATACAAGCTACTATGCAAGCAAAGAAAAGAGGACTTCTAATCAAGTAACCTATATCTTTAATCATTTTTTTGGATTATTTGAAAGGCGTTATAAAATTATAATTTTGCGCTTATTCAACAAATGCTCCGATGTTAATAGTGTTATTTAATGAACAACTTATCTCAAAATTCTCAGTGGCATATGTGGGATTATAGAGTCATTAGAATACTTAATATGATAATCAATTTTACAACAAGTAATAACCCAACCAAAATTGGGCTATTACTTTTCCTTTAGATTTAGAGAGACTGCAATCCTTTCAAATAACTTACTGCCTTCGATGCTTCGCTGGCAGCTGTAATAATGCAATGTTTGTTGTCTTTTAATGCTTTCAACCAGCTGGCGATATAGTTGGCGTGATCGCCTTTCTCAACCGTTGCAATGTCGTATTCAGTGCAGAGAATTGCAGCTCCAAGCTCGGCAGTTAATTCTTCGGTAGCATAGTCCTGATCGCCGAACTTTTTGCCTTTAGTACGATCAAGTCGTTTTGGTGCTCCTGACCAATGAACCAATTCGTGCAATAGGGTGGAATAATAGCCTTCGGTGGCAGTACAGGCTTTCGTATCGATAAAAGCTTCAGTGACAGGCATATATATTTTATCTTCTTTAGGGTTAAAACAAGCTCCTTTTGACCCATGCTCGATGATGGCTTGAGTGTTGCTGATAAAGTTGTCCACAGTCTGGATTCTTTCAACAAGCGATTGCCTAGGTAATTGCTCACTATTTGTTTCCGGCGGTTGATAGCTGTTTAACTGGCATCGGTTGAAGACGTAGGAAGTTTTCAAGAAAGGTATTTTGCGGATTTCGTCGTCCTCTTCTTTTTCTAGGACATCGTAATAGACGACCATTGACCCCTTTTCGCCTTTACGGATCATTTCCTTTTTGTCTGCCCACTGCTTGAATGTTCCCCATTCGGCAGAAGTAAATTGTTTTTCAATGGCGGAACTCCATAGCAGGATGATGTTGATGCCGCGATAATGGTTTTGGGTGATGCCGTTATAAGGAAGACCGAAGGCTTTAGTTTCTTCTCCTTGCCAGGGTTTGTGCCACGGC
This sequence comes from Adhaeribacter arboris, assembly GCF_003023845.1. Lineage (NCBI taxonomy): Bacteria > Pseudomonadati > Bacteroidota > Cytophagia > Cytophagales > Hymenobacteraceae > Adhaeribacter > Adhaeribacter arboris. Next base: position 6,351,960 of record NZ_PYFT01000001.1, read on the forward strand.
ACGGTGCCCTTTTCCAATTGCTTGATAATGGTATCCGTTACTTCTTGATGGATATCCCGGCTCTGGGATGTTTGTCCTTTTGCTAGGGCGTTTGTTGTGTGGGACATGGCAGGTTCCTTTCCTGTTTGGGTGATGGTTACAGGGGATAAGACAACCGAAGTTTGAGCGACCAAACCGGCTGTAATTTTGGTTAGGCGAGGAAAGCCCGTCAGGGCTGGAGAAAATTATTGTTGGTGGCGGGAGCGACTTCGGTTAATCACCTGTCCTAAAACCAGAAACCCAATCCAGACAGGAATAGGATCAGCCGTTTCACCAGCTAGTTCTCTTTGGCAAATGCCTCCGAAGCGGATAATTTAAGGTGTTTTGGATTAGCTGGTGCCGAAGCATTAGCTCAAGAAAAGCGAGATCAAGACAAGGAGCTTATCTTTCAATCGCGCTTTATCTACCGAGGTAACTTACTGTCTATCTTGAAAGTCCGAGGACATGCATGTGCCAAGCGTTCACATCTTTGTGCGGCGCGAACGTGGCGTTCATAGGTTTGTGCAAGAGATTCTCTTCAGTACGGGTAAATTCGGTTATTGCTTGCGTGAATTTCTTTCCAGGCGCATCATTATCCATCCAACTATAGAGGATGCGGTAACCATAACCTTTGATATAAGGAAATGCTCTCGGCAAGCAGGAAAGCGAATTCAAAACGATGCTATCGCCATGCAACTGCTCTTGTTTGCAAGAGGCAACAGCCGAAAGATAATCCATGAAGCCTTCAAATAAGTGGATTTCGACAGGTTTTGGAATTGCACCCCTAATAAAGGTTACCGTCTTTGGCGCAACACAGCTTCTCAAGAACGGGTTACGCAACTCGTAGCCGCCGTCCTCATTCGGAAAACCAAGAGCAAACATTTCTTTGCCGTTCTCCAGGCTTTGTACATGGACTTCTTTTAAGTACCTTTTGGCTAGTGGCAATGGTATGCCACGTTTGTCCAAATACCGAACTAGCGCTAAATGGTAGATAGGCTTGGCTGCTTTCAGTAGCCAGCCTTTATCCTCATCAGCAATACAAGCTTTTTGGTTCAACGTAACGGGCGTAAAATTACCAGCAGTGTTACGAAGCCAACGCAGTGCATCGGCTACGGTTGCATCTTCCCCGCATGCCTGCAAATACGCACAAACCAGATCAATGCCATTACCGCCTTTACCTTCACCGAAATCGTACCAGACGTTTCTGGCCTTATGGACATGGAAGCTGGCAGTGCGCTCCTGCCGTAAAGGAGAAAGATACCGAATCTCGCGTTCATTTTGCCGGAATGGGGCAACGCCAATTCTTTCCATGATAAGCGGGATCGGTATTGTTTTAGCCTGCTCAATATTCACCATCATTCTCCTAGCGCTTAAGTTGAGAATTTAAAAAGTCGTCCAGGTCGGTGCGGCGATAGCGAACCGCACGGCCTACTTTGATGGGTTTAAGATCGTAGCGCTTTGTGCAATCCCAAACGGCCAGCGTGCCGGGCGAGACGCTTAGATATTTAGCTGCCGATTTGCGATCAAGCAGCGGTTCGGGTATAGTCTCTTTCACTATTGTCTCCTTAATCAAATTAGGTTGGAGTCGGCTTAAGTATGAGGCGGATACTTACCTTATAGGCTTTAAATCCTATAATAGCCCAATAATCCTGTCAATAGGAATGATATCCTGTTAATAACAAACAAGAGACAGCAAATCGGGTTAATAATATTGTTTTGCAGTTTTTCCTTGTAAATTGAATACAAAGTGATTGTGGAGATGTTAAAACGAGAAAATGATAGAGAAATAGCCCAATTGCTAAAAGAGTCCTTAGTAGTAGGATTTCGGCAAGTTGGTAAAATAAGATAGCCTAGGCTATCGCTTTATCGTTCGATTTTTTATTATCGGCTTTTGTGTAACGCCTAAATAAGTACTTATAGAATCAAAACTTACACCTAAAAATATCAAAATAAATCCCAGCAAAATAGCAAATATTTGGTTTCTTGTAACCCTACTTCTAAAAAAAGTTAGAGAGAAAGTTGAAAATACTGTAATACAAACTCCTCCAAGAATAATCAATAATTTTGCTGCATTTTCAAATTCCAAATCTTTGGAAATTTGAACTGAAGAAATTATGAAGGCTATAATTGCAGAAAGTAAGCCTAGAAGCTCTATTATTTTATTACGAACCTCTTCTAAACTCTTAAGTGCTTCCCCTTGTTTCTCTTCCATTTTTTTTGAATATTCAAAATAACTTATATTTGTTTTAATCCCTTGATATTCTCCAATTCTAATGGCGTAATCAGGGCTATTTGCAGGTTCTAATTCGATAGCTAATTGTATTAAATTCTTTGCGTCTGCAAATCTCATTAATAAAGCTAAAATTCTAGACTTAGTGCTATAATACTTTGCATATTTTCCGTTATTAATTGCTATAGCTTTATCTATTTCTCGTTCTGCTCTTAACAACAATTGTTGTTGAGCTTCTCCGCCGGATTCAGAAAAATCAGCGACAAGTTCAACAAATAAATGTAGTACGTTAGGAGATGAAGGTAGATCTTCAACTGCCTTTTGAGCGTATTCAACAGCAAGATTTAAATTGCTTTTGGTTCTTACTTTTGATTGATAATATTGGGCGAGGAATGTATTAAACAACTTATATTGACGAAAATCAGAATTAAATTTATCAACGAGATTTCTGTAATGGAAAAATTCTTTTTGTCTCCAAAGCATAACAAGATGCGAATAAAATGCCTTAAAGCGGACTTCAATATCAATAGATTTATCAGAATAAATAGCTTCGAAAACACTTTGAGCATTATTTGTTTGCCTTGATATTTCGCGTATTTTGTATGGAAAGGAAATATCCTCTTCACCTGGAATACTTTTATAGTATCGAATCAATTCATCTACCTTTACATTTTTGCTAACCTTCATCGGTTCTAGGGATTTATAAACTTTATTCCGTCATGGTTTCTGATTGATGGAATTCCATTAAAATTTAATGCATCTTCTACTCTGGTAGCGAAAACAGAACTCATTAAACTTGTTGCTACATTTTGCGGGAGCCAAGCGACTTGCATCGTTTCATTGGAAGGTATTGGCAATCCGGAGATATATTTGCACTTAAAAACTAATGCAACAATACCAAGCGTAATGTTTTTATAAATCCCTGTTAGTTTATCAATTTGTACTAATATTCCAGTCTCTTCGATTATTTCTCTTTTTAATCCCGCATCAATTGCCTCTGATATCTCTAGAATACCTCCAGGTATCTGCCATTGTCCGTTATCACTTCTTTGAATAACAAGTATTTCACCTAACTTATTTACTACAACGCCTGCAACACTTACTGAATGTTTTGGAGAACACATTATACAAATACTTTTATTGCGAAAATGTCATCTGATTTTTTAAATTTCGTCGTATGGTTATCCATATCTTCTAAATTTCTTATATCTTCTACAACTCTATTTAAAGGAGTATTAAATATTCCTTTCCAACTATACAAATTATACATATTTACTGCTCGCGCAAAACCATCGGTACATAAAAGAATCTCAGCATTTTCAAAGATTGGAATTTCTTCCTCCGAAACTTGTTCATATGCCTCTCCTTCAATTGTTCCTATTAAGTATCCTCCTACTTTGTTCATGGTCGAACGTCGTGTTTTTAATAGGTCTAATTGATTTATCTGACTAGAAGTGGTAAAAATCCTTTTTTCTATACTATTCGATAGGAAGTTCTCGTCCGTAATAACTCTTATCTTATTTTTTGTTTTAATGATAACATAACAATCTCCTAAGACAACATATTTTAACTTCTCTTTTTCTACTTTAGCGAAAGCTAGCGCATAACTTGGCCGTTCATAATCTAATATATTAAGTGGAATCTTATCTTTATATGCCTTCGACTTTAATGAATTACTTGCAGCCTTCAACAGGTCTATAATTGATTCAAATTTTGTTGAGTTAAGTGCAATGAATTGGTTTAAATTATTAACTACCCAGAATGCGTCTGATGTTGCACTAAAATATTGATGCTTTTGAAGTCCAGTGGCACCATCTAAAACCCATACAAAATTTTTTGTATAACCACCCGCATCTTCCATTACTTTTCCGTCTCCATGCGCGTTTACTAGTTCTAATAATTTCATCACTCGGCTTTCCATAATTTAATATTAAATAATTTCACTCGTACAAATTTATACTGCTAAATTCACCTTGATATTTGATAATTCCTCTACTGTAGCTTAATACGAAAATTAATAATAAAAACAAAATATAATTTAAATTTTAAGTTGTTTAAACATATATTTAAACCGCTTTATTCAAGCACTGTCTATGTATGTTTTAATAATGGAAACTTCCATAAGATCAACATTTTAACGTACAATGACCTGGGTTGATTGAGTAGATTTTATAGCCTAACTTCCATTCTTATCATCTTTGAGCCAATAAATATTGATATTCAGCTCATTTTTTTCTTACTTCTGAGCCGAATAAGTAGTATATTCGGCTCATGATCTATAATTGGCAACAACCGGATTGGCTTAATTTTAAGTATGACTTGGCTGACATTGAAGATGCTCTCTTCAATTTTGCCGAGCAAATAGGCCATGTCAGCGGCATCTTAAAAGCAATGCCGGATGATATCCAAATGGAAGCCGTTATTGATATAATGGTTGCTGAAGTGATTAAAACATCAGAAATTGAGGGCGAGTACCTGAGTCGTCAAGATGTTGTTTCATCCATTCGTAATAATCTTGGACTTAATCAGACCCATGACCCTGTCAAAGATAAAAGGGCACAAGGGGCTGGTGAATTAATGGCAGATGTCCGTAGAACCTTTGCTGAAGCCATGACAGAAGAAAAGCTCTTCCAATGGCACAAGATGCTTTTAAAAGAAAACAGACGAATTAATGTCGGCGTGTGGCGTAGCCATCAAGACCCTATGCAAGTTGTTTCAGGTGCGCTAGGCAAAGAAAAAATCCATTTTGAAGCTCCGCCCTCCTCTCGTGTACCGGACGAAATGACAAAATTCATTCAATGGTTCAATGACACTGCTCCGGGAGGTATCAAAGAAATCAAGAAAGCTCCTGTAAGGTCTGCGATTGCGCATTTATACTTTGAAACGATCCACCCCTTTGAAGATGGCAATGGCAGGATTGGACGTGCCATTGCCGAAAAAGCTTTGTCACAAACCATTGGGCGTCCTGTATTGCTGAGTCTTTCAAGAACCATAGAGGCAGATAAGAAGTCTTATTATAATGCTTTGGAACGCGCACAAAAAAGCAACGAGATCACGCTTTGGATTAAATATTTTGTCGACGTCATTCTGAAGTCTCAGGAACAGGCAATCAGCCTGGTCGACTTCGTTTTGAAAAAATCAAAGTTCTTTGACCGGTTTAAAGGTGTCCTAAACGAACGGCAGATAAAGGTTGTAAGGCGGATGCTTGATGCGGGAGTAGAAGGTTTTGCAGGAGGTATGAGTGCCAAAAAATACATGTCCATAACAAAAGCCTCCAAAGCAACTGCTACAAGGGACTTGCAACATCTTCTAGAATTGGAAGTGTTAATTCTAGAAGGTGGCGGTCGTAGCACTCATTATATTCTAAATATTTAGAGTTCCACTTCTGATGTGTTTCCGACGCCAATTGTTAGTTTTAAACTATAGCCCTTCATTCTATGATCCGGCCAACTGTCCTTATAAAACAAAATTTGCTTATTGCCGATCTGTAATTCTTTGCTCTTACCCATATAGAGGGCATCCACTATCGTTTTTGGTATGTCTTGGTTCATGGCAAATCGATAAAGCAAGTTAGCACAACTAACCATTTTGTTATGTGCGCTATCAGCTTTAGCTGGATCATTTACATTTAAAACAAGTTTAAGTCGCACGGCAGCATGCGAATTACCTTCTATGTAGTAAGCGATGTTATTCGCCAATAGATCATCGTCAATCTCAAAATAAGTGGAGCTAGCCGCACATTCGTCGTCGAAGCTCGGTTGATAATGACCTGTTTTGATCCCTTCTGTTACAAGCACCTCTTTTGCTTTGTATGGAGACCACCCCATTTCAATAGGAACGATAGGTGGGTTCTTCTCAGTTTTCTTTAATTGTTTAAAAAATTCAATTGTACAACGCAAGTCTTCTTTACTTTCAATGTTTTTTAAGAAAATGTATCTTTTCCAGCGATGCAAATCTTCCTTATTAAAAGCGAAATGGCGTAAGGTATACCATTTTGCTAACCGTAATAAACTTGGATTTAAAACGTTGCTAAGGCCAATAAACGCGCTTTCGCGTGCTTCATAAAGAGATAACAAATACACTAGGGGAAGAAATAAGAAAGACAGAGCGCCAGGTATAAAGAAATCGTTCAGTGTTCCTTTGCTAGCAAAAGTTTTGAAATCCGTGGTAATCCTGTAGATCGTGAAACTAATGGTATATAGTCCTACTAATATAAGAATCCAATTTAGCAGTTTCTTTACTGAAATGTGTTCTGGCTTTCTCTCTGCCATTGCAATCATGCCTCCAATCAGCACCGCAGAAGGTATTAAAATAAATTCAGCAATAAAGCTAAAAGTATAAACTCCGGTTATGAACTGGAGTATTGCAGTTAAGCTAAGGATATCTAATGCTGTTTTCTTAAAAAAATTGACTTGGTTATGTTTTGTTATATCATTAAGCGAAACCAAACCAACAGTAAGAAACCACAGAATAGTGTTCTTAATTTGGCTGCTATCCCACAACTCTATGCGGTATAAAAGAAAGACAACAATTGCGGTGTACGCTGCCATAATTCCATAGATAATACTAAGCTTAGGCTGGAAAGCCGCTTTAAACAGTCCAGGAACATCTTTCCGTGTTTCCGGACGCATCATAACCAAAGCTATAAATATCCCGATCCAAATAAGTCCCGCAAGTTCCCTATTATTTATTTCCATGCTAGTGTCAGTTCAATATCGAAGCTCTACAACAAAAATCAGTAGCAATTCTTTCTTTGGCAACATATACTAATCTAATCCCCGCTATTATCTAATGGGGGTATGGTTGGGGTACCCACTATAACATAAAGCTTGATAATCTAAGGAAATTTCAATACTTAAGGTAATAAAATGGAATCCTGCTCGAGGAGCCAAAACTCTCATTATCCAGCATTATTTGTTCTTAATAACCTTGTAAAAACCTACATTTTACAAGGCTTTCAGCGTATTCTTCATTTAGGAATATATACCCAGATTATCCCACATAAACGCAAGTTGGGGGTATCTTGGGGGTATATTTTCAATGTTACATATTCCTGTACCCCCACCTTCCGCAAAGCCCTTCAATTACCACTAAAAAAAGGAGAGTAAGCATGCCGCTTTCAGACATGCAATGCCGCACGGCCAAACCTAAAGAGAAACCCTACAAATTATCTGATATGGAAGGCTTATACCTTCAAATTATGCCTTCATCCGCCAAGTACTGGCGACTTAAGTATCGTATTCACGGTAAAGAGAAACTTATATCATTAGGTGTTTATCCCAAAATATCCCTTGCAGAAGCCAGAAAGCAAAAGGACAGTATTAAAGAAGAGCTAAAGAACGGGCTAAACCCTGCCTTAGTTCGTTTGGAGAAAAAGCAAACAGCTACGTTTAACCATAATCAGACATTTGAACTGATCGCCAAGGAATGGCATGCCAAAAACGTTCCGCAATGGCACCCTCGCTATGCCCAAACGGTTATGCACCGGCTAGAGAAATATGCATTCTTGGAAATTGGCTGTTATCCTATTCATTTATTAAAGCCAGTCATTATTCTGGCTTGCCTACAAAAAATAGAAAAAACAGCGCCGGAAATGGCAAGACGTATCAAACAGCTTTGTAGTCATGTCTTTAAATATGCTATTGCTACCAACCGCATTGAAACAGATGTTACTTATGGCTTAGAAAACGCTTTAAAGAAGTATAAGAAAGGTCACTTTGCCTCCATTGAGGTTGACGAATTGCCCGATCTTGTAAGAACGCTTCATAATCATAAGGCAAGGCTTTATCGCCAAACCTATCTGGCAATTAAATTAATGCTTCTAACATTCGTCCGGACAAGCGAACTAATAGAGGCAAAATGGTCAGAAATTAACTTTGAACAAGCAATATGGGCAATACCAGCCGAGCGGATGAAAATGCGGCTGCCTCATCTTGTGCCCCTTTCCCGCCAATCGTTAGCCATTTTAGAAGAACTTAAAGAAATGAATGGAAAGCGCGATCACGTTTTTCCGAGCATCCCTCGCCCAAGAAAACCAATGAGCAAAGGAACAATCCTAGTGGCTTTAAAACGCATGGGTTATAGCAAGCGCATGACTGGACATGGCTTTCGGTCATTAGCGTTAGGCGTCCTAAAAGAAAAATTAGGGTATTCTCATGAAATCGCAGATAGACAATTGGCGCATTCTCCGAAGAGTTCGACTGATCGGGCATATGACCGGGCTAAATTCCTTACGCAACGCATAGCCATGATGCAACAGTATTCGGACTACCTGGATTCCTTATAATTAGTTACACGTAATCGCTATTACTTACAGATCATAGTCTGAGTAGCTTCAATCTGCTTTAACTCACCAAGACAATGCATTGCCCAGCTAATGGGTAATATTGCTCTATGAATTAAAGAAGCTTTATAATGCGATTTCGCAGAGTTTAAAAAGGTGTTTCCCTAGTTAAAGTCTGGTATCATCTGGTAGCTGAGCTCGTTGCGTCTATCATTTTTAGTTATATATTTGCCTATATACATGGATACCCTTATAAGCTATGTCGTTAGAATAGCAGTACTCTTTTGGCAATTCAATGGCGATAACATTAATAGTGTCTAATCATAATTTAAAATAATCAGGTTTTTATAGATAAAAATGACTAAGGATGAAGCTTTAAACGATATCGAAAATTTGATTGATCGGTTCTCTGATCAATTCTCATCCTATAAGAAAAATGACTATAATGAGACTTTGACAAGGCGAGATTTTATCGATCCTTTTTTTAGGGCTTTAGGATGGGATATTGATAACAGAAATGGATATGCAGAGGCTTACCGTGAAGTTATTCATGAGGATAGAATAAAGATAGGAACTGCAACCAAAGCACCCGATTATTCCTTTCGGTTACCAGGCGGTAAGCGGCTTTTCTTTGTCGAGGCTAAGAAACCAAGCGTATTGGTCAGAGATGAGACGCAACCAGCGTATCAGGTAAGGCGCTATGGTTGGAGTGCAAAGATGCCAATTAGTATTATTACGGATTTTGAAGAGTTCGCTATATATGATTGCAGCAAAAAGCCTAACCCAAATGACAAAGCCTCTGTAGCTCGTATTAAGTATCTTACTTACAAAGACTATACAAGTAACTTTGATTTTATCTGGAATACTTTTTCTAAAGAAAGGGTATTAAAAGGTAGTTTTGATCAATTTATCGGCAGCGATACAAACAAAAAGGGTACCTCTACGGTGGATAAGGAGTTTCTCCAATCATTGGATGATTGGAGAACAAGAATAGCAATCGATATATGTAAGAATAATCGAAATTTAACTGAAGAAGAAATCAACTTCATTGTCCAGCAAACAATCGATAGAATAATTTTCTTGCGGATTGCAGAGGATCGAAGTGTAGAGCCATACGGAAACCTCAAACTAAGCATAAAGAGCGGCGAATATTACAATAACCTGTTTCGGTTGTTTCAAGTTGCAGATGATAAATATAACTCTGGAATATTCGACTTAAGTAAGGATCAGCTCAGCAAATCAATTAAAATTGATAATAAAGTAATCAAATCAGTTATTAATCAGCTTTATTATCCAGAATGCCCTTACGAATTTTCCGTTTTACCTGTCGAAATTCTAGGTAGTGCCTATGAACAATTCCTTGGAAAACAAATAAAGGTTGATGCCAATCGAAAGGTAAAAATTGAGGAGAAGCCAGAGGTCAGGAAAGCTGGTGGCGTGTATTATACTCCTCAATATATTGTTGATTACATTGTCCAGCGGACTATCGGTAGGCTAATAGAAGGTAAAAAACCCGCGGAAGTAAGTAAAATCAAAATAGTAGACCCAGCGTGCGGAAGCGGAAGCTTTTTGATTGGGGCTTACCAGTATTTGCTCGACTGGCACAAGAATTTTTATAACAGCAACGGAAAAACTTTAAAAGGTAAAAAAAATAGTTCCCTTACTTTAGATGGCAATCTGACTACCTCAGAGAAGAAACGAATTTTAATAAATAATATTTATGGTGTAGACCTTGATGTAAACGCCGTTGAAGTTACAAAGCTCAGCTTATTGTTAAAATGCATGGAAGGGGAAACTGAGGCTAGCATCGCTACCCAGCTTAGTCTTTTTAATGATAGAGTTTTACCTACATTAGATAGTAATATAACAAGTGGCAATAGTTTGATTGATACTGATTTTTATGATCTTGATCTTGATCTAGGCTTTGAAAAACAGATTAAGCCATTCAATTGGAAAAGAGTATTTCCGGCTGTTTTTGCCAATGGCGGCTTTGATGCTGTTATCGGTAATCCTCCTTATGGTGCAGAACTAAGCAAGGAAGTTCAAAAATATTGCTTAGATAAATTTCCTATTGGGAATACTGATACGGCAGCATTATTTATGATCCAGGCTAAGCACCTGTTAAAATCAAAAGGCTTTACTGGATACATTATTCCCAAATCTTTCACCTTTGCTTCAAACTGGCTAAAAACTAGAAACGAGCTTTTGGACGATATTTCTCTCATCGTTGATTGTTCGAAGGTATGGAAAGAAGTAAAGCTAGAAATGTCAATTTATATTAGTCAGAAAGATACAAAGCAAAAAGATTTTGTATCTGCTATACGTGCCGGACAAAAAATTATAGAGATTGGTAGCATTGATAAAAAGCTATGCTCTCAATTTAACTTTATTGTGAATGGGGTCAGTGATTCTGAAATTGAAATCGGGAACAAGATGTTCCATTCACCGGAACGTTTAAATAGCTTTTTATCTAATAGAAGAGGTGGAATGCTTCAAAAGCATTTGTCTGAAGAAGGAGAACTTAAAGTTATTGGTGGAAAACAGGTACAGCGTTATTTTATTTCTGATAAGGTAGAAAACCGGATAAAAAAATCTAAACTAATAGAGGCTAACAGTTATATAGAAGAAAATTCAATTCTGGTTCAAAATATCGTCTCTCATATACAAAATCCTCTTCCACGGATTCAGATCACAGCTACAACTGTCGATGCGGAAATATCTCAATGCCACGTAATACTTGATACCGTCAACCAACTGGTAAACAAGTCATCACTCTCTAACAAATACCTTTTAGGCGTCCTGAATTCAAAACCGATTAGTTGGTACACGTACCGTTTTGTTTTTGCAAACGCAATTCGCACGATGCATTTTGATAGTAGCACAACGGAGAAAATCCCTTTCCCTAATGTTGATTTGAATAACAAGACACAAAAGTGTAAGCATGACGAAATAGTAAATTGTGTAGATCAGATTTTACAGTTAAAACAGAAATTAAAGACTTGCACGGTTCCATCTACAGTAAATCTATTAATTGGAAAAGTTGAACATCTGGAAAATAAAATAAATTTAGTTGTAGCGGAGCTGTTTGGGTTATCAAAAGAAGAATTTGAAATCATAGAGTGAGCCATATGCCAAAAATAACTCGTATTACAGAACAACAAGGTAATAAAGAGCGCATTAGTGTCTATATTGATAATACCTTTTGTACAGGAATTAGAAAAAGGACTTTCCAAGATATGGGTCTCAAGCTAGGAGACGAAATCAGTTGTGAAAGACTTAAAGAAATGGAAAATCATTTTTGGAAAGAAAAATATGGCACGGCTTCCTGGGATAGAGAAAAAGTAAGATTAGAAAAAGTGAAACAGCTTATTGAGGGAATTAACTCTAGGATAGATGTTCAAGTGGTAGGATTTGGTGCGGACAGCAATGAAATTATTCGGGAACATCCCGAAGAAAAAGGAAAACCTGATTTACGGATAGCCCATAAAAGTAATGTTACGAACGCCGTTATGAGAGCAGAAGTTACCGGAACGGAACGTCTAAGAGGTACAGGCTATTGGGTTAGACCAGATAAGCTTGAATATGCAGAAAATCACCCTGAAGAAGATGTATGGATTATTTTACATTATTCAGAACCAGAAGAAAAATTCGTCTTCATAAAACCAGCGCCGGGTAAAATTTACGAACGGCATAATATAGATATTAGAGGCGCTGGCGAAATTATGTGCATATTTAGCGATAATGATGAAGAAGTAAAATCAACTGAACATTTTACCTCGTATTTAAACGATAAGTTCAAATAACGGTAAAAACTGACGTAGATAGCTAATCTGAATTGTTGTCAAGATATTGGAGCAAGGTAATGACCGCATCTAGATATATTTGCCGGGATCAGCATAGCAGCTTACTAATAACTCACCGTAATAAACCGCCCGAGTACGGTTAAAATCAGCCTTGGTTTCGGCGGTTGTTGGACTTCATACCGGTTTACGATTTCTACTTGCTCAAGTGTCGGACATGACCTGAATCATGACGTTGAAGTCTAATTCCATTCAGGAATATATAAAAATCCGGTTCAAGTGGACTTTCTTTTTAAGAACTCTTTAAGCCAGCGGGTAGCCGCACCGGCAGGTGTTTTGGAATAGTAACTATCTCCTTGAAACTCATCTTCAAATTGTTCTTTGCGGCGTACCTTCACGGCTCTTTCCATTAACTTGTATAGGCTTTTTGTAAGGTAAACATGATGTCTGCAAAGCGCAAAACTACGCTCTGTCCACACATAGTCCATTTCCCTGATTCGCTTGGGCTGGTTTTCGTGTATTAGGTCTACTATAAACTTGAGGTGGCTCAATTGTTCGACCTGATAATCCACTAAAAATTGAAGCTCAAGCGGGTATTCTCTTCCAGATAATTCGTCATAGAAAGATTCACTGGTAAAAAATTTATCGGGCAAACCGAAATTCATAGAGTCAGTACTTAAAATTTCAAGAACCCTATTCCATTTTCTAAATTCTACCTCATCAAGATGTATGTCCCTTCGTTCCTTTTTACGATAAATAGTCATTAATTTTCTAACAATTCGCCAGACCCATTTTCGCTTTCTCATGAACCGTTTTTGATTTCTCATACTTAAAGTTATAATATGCCAAATTAGCAGCGCTAACAAGATATGGTAGTAAATAATATTGGCAACCGTTATTAACACCCTCTATCAAACCATGAGCTTGCCAAGTAGTTAGTAAGCAAAGAATTAAGCTTATTCTAGTTGATGAATAATAATTATTAGGTACGTATCACTAAGCCATAGTTGCTTATTCAAAGTTCCTTACTATTTATAACCCCAAAAACTTTTAAGCATCTTCTCGATTCGTGAAGCAAGCCAAATGCGGATATCAGCAAAGAAACTTGCTCCTAAGCCTAATGCTGATAGTGCAGCTAATACTGCCTTGACCCAAATATTCTCAGCAAAGAAGGCCGCACTGAATGCTAGTCCCCCAATCGTCAAAGCAAAAATTGTATAAGTAATTATTTTAGTTATTAACCTTACTCGAGCTATGAAGCGCGATGCAAATTGTTCAGTTATAAATCGTTGCTCAGGATTTAACAATCCCTTTGCCTCAAAAGCAGCACGAATTGCTCTTAAGGAAACGATATTCAAGAAATCTGATTCAAAGTAAGGGAAAGGGTTACGCCAAAGATAAGCGAACATTTTATTTAGCCTAGTCTCGTCAAACTGGATTTGTTGAGTCACAATTTGAAATACTACAGAGATCTGATGATAATCCTCACGTGCATTGTAGTTGCCAGCCAATAAATTCTCGAAAGTTTTATTTGTTAATCGCTGGGATTCATCTAGACTGGGACGGCAAAGAAGAACCTGTCTTATCCAATTATTATCTAGTTGGAACTTACTTGCTGTACAAACTAAGGCAAACAACAAATAGTCATTATGTATCCATTCGGATTCAGGCCTAAATTGACGGGTAATAAGCCTGTGATACAAAGCCGTTGCGGAGGTAACATCGTTTTGTCGTACATATAATAATAAATTACACACAACATTATCGGTGTCTGATGGATTAAGGGTTGGAGCTGATAATCCTTGAATATCGTTTAAAAAGTTGATAAAAAAATTGGTGAGCAGATTAGCCCGTAATGGTATCCAATAAGTAGACAAAGCATCTAGAGAAACCATTTTTTTTGCCTTAATTGAGTACTAGCAACTATTGAGTTCCAACCTGGTATTGCTCGTAGTTCTTTCAGCTGCCTAGTAAGCATGTTAGCATATAGGATGGTCGCTGGAGCATAGCTTGGATTGAAAGACCGAAAAGATAAGCGACTAAACTTGAAAACTTGTTGTACAATGTACTGTAAGTCCAAAAATGTAGACTGTTCGTGGATACGTACTAATATGGGTGTAGGAGAACCATGACGTGCCGTACGTACCTCCTGACTACCTAATAAATGGACTAAGCATTCACGCGTTCCTAATGGCAAAGCATAACCTCGGCTAGGTACATTAGTCCCTTTTCCATTATTACCGCGCTGGTGCTCGTCATATAATATATATGGATGGCGTTCAACTAAAGTGACAAAGGCAAAACGAATGTTATATTGCGGATATTCAGCAACAAGGCGACTAACTACGTCCGCTTCCATATTTTTAATTGGCTTAAAAATATGGAATATGAGTCGGATACGATCACCGTCATTCCAACTATATTCATTAGAAAGACGATCTAACGCCGACTTGAGATTTCGTAATAATTCATCAAAATATTCTTCGTATGCTACGTTCTGTGTTCGACTATTTGCGAGATACTTTCCATCAGCTGAAAAAAAAGTACTAATTCCAACGTAACGCGCCTGAGTTGCACCCGCATATTGACTTTTTCGTAATATTGTACTGCCTATTCCAATTACTAATTCCCGATCTACACTTTGATCGCCAGGAATCGTCCAGGGAGTGCCACCAAGTTTAGCATATATTTGCAACGCAATACCGTCAATTGTATATGTAGGTGATCTTACTGTTTCGGGCTTAATAGATTGTACAGAAGTACCCTGCATATAAAGCATTGCTTTGGCTCTAAAGTATGGATTTTCTATATTTGACAAACGCCGAAAACTATCTGACGTTTCAATGATCGCTAAATCAAAAGCAGCATCTTGCCTAGCTAGTCCTCGTTCAATCGCTTTTAAGTATTCTTCAACAGAATAATTGGTGAGTTCCTCAATATGATAGGACATGCTAGTTAAACGATATTTGCCGATCATGCCACTAGGAAACCATTGATGTCCGGGGATACCGTCGCGCAAGTCGGCTAGAAATTTGGTAAAATCACCTGCGTTCTGACGATGGAAAATGACTAGAATACGAGGAGAATTTTCTGCAAATCCGGCCGAGCGGCTATAAGGTCCGTACATATTAAGGCCGATTGAAGGCTTCGAATGAACTCTAGTTTTACTTAAATCGAATATTAGATTAGTTTCTGGTAACGAAAAACTAGCAGGTGAACTTACAGAATTATCCTGGATAATACGAAATCCGAAGGAATCGTAATTACGATAGTTCAACTTACTGAGCCATTGAGCCATCGTCTCAATTTCAGCCATTGTTACAGAAAGCTTCAGCTTCTGCGTTTCCTGATCTTTGATGCTTCTTATTACACGTTCTGCCTGAGACTCACCAATTACCCAAGTAAGGAATGCATTTATATTTTCTCTAGAATTATGAAGATGTAACTCCTTTAGTGAATAATTCTTCAATCCATCATTAGTATCAATTAACGCTTCTTCACCTTTTACTTGATGTATTCTGCCAAGTAGAGAAATTTCGGGTGCTACTACTCCATCAGCGTAATCAGGTGATAGCGTTCCCGTAACTTCCCTATTAGTTAAATCAAAACTAACTTCGAATAGCTCTTTACAATTGCGGCTTAAATCCCATTTGTATCTATGATTTATAAGTGCTCCAAATACTAAACGTTCATTTGAATCCACGTGATCGCGGAATTGCACCTCCGTGATTCGTTTAAATGTCAGAACTCCACGTAGATTATTTGGAACATGCCGCCAAGCCAAATCCAATTCTGAACGCATGGCTGCAAAGCGAAACGGATAGAATTCAGGACGTAACGTAGGTTGCGCATCTTTCACTGCGCGAAAAAATACATGCTTAATTAATGAGCTTACAACTTGGGGATGCTCTTGAATACGCAAACGAACAGTCTGGCCTAGCGTCTCTGCATTTGACGTACCTGGTGAGATATAGATAAAATCACCACGTCGGAAAAACGAGTGAGTAGCATTATGAGCCTGTCTTAGTTGTGATAATAGACCTTCTCGGAAGGGAATTCGTTGAACATCAAATTCTTCAAAGTCAAAAGTAATAGGATAAAAGTTGGATTTCATATAGTAAATCTGCTCCAATATCACTTAGGTTGTCAATGATATGGTGTAAGGTATATACGCCGAGTGCCTTGATGTGTTATATAGTTAAGTAAACGAATAGAATTTAATCGTTAAACGAATGTTATAATTTTTCAAGTTCCGATAACGGCATCCAAGGCATCATCGGTATGTTTTATCGTAAAGTTAGATTGATACCCTAACGTCGTTGTTATAGATGAATGGCGATATAACTTCTGCAAAATTTGAATGCTAATTTTATCTCCAGCAATCTGAGCAAAGGTGTGCCGCGCCAAGTGCATCGTCAGCTTCTTATCCGTCTGAATGGCTGATGCAACATGATTACGCAGGAATTTATCAATACGGCTTGTTGTGAAAGCAATTGTGCGCTGTAAGGCAAATTTGTCATTCAGATTGTCTAATTTCTTTAATTCAGGGAAGATAAAATCGTCCTTATGCCGCTTTTCATCTGCATACTGCGCCATTATTGCCAAGGCTCTTTCATGGGTTTTCAATGATCCTGCTTTAGTGTTCTTACCCATGCTGTAGTGTAGGCGGTCATTTTGGAAATCCGCCCATTTAAGCCGTAGAACGTCTGAAACGCGCATTCCAGCGAAGTAATAAGAAAACAGCCACATATTACGGGCATGGTTATGAAGTGGGTTATCTAGTTTAACTTCCTCCAGCCGTTTTAATTCATCTGATGATAAGCCGATTTTCACCGTATCTGGAAACTTGATCTGAATTCTTTCTGAGCCGAAGGGGGAATTTTTACGCTCGACAATTTGCTCCCGGATAGCCTTACTAAATACAGAACGGATCGCTGCTAGGTGGTTGACAATTGTTCGTTCGCTTATCTGGTATTTTCCCCGCAGATACACCTTAAAGCGTTCCAGAAGGGCAACGGTTATATCTGAGAACGCCAAGTCTTGGTTACCAACAAATTCTCTAAAGTGCTTGATACGCGGCTTATCCGCCGTATACTGATTATATTTCCCGGAAGCTTTCAGGTTATCAAGATAAGCCTGCGCTTGGACAAAAAACGTCAATCCTTGGGCTGGCTTTACCCGTTGCTTGACAGCTTGGCTTGATACATTGGTTTTCAGTGTTTCAAGCTCAAGAGTTTTGTCATTGGCTTCCGCTAATTTTTTCAGTAGAAGATTATTAAAACGAGTAGCATTTGGATGAGATTTTTTAACCCGCTGTTTTGCGTCATCCCAATCATCTTCATTTAAATGGTAGCCTAAATGGATAAAGGATGATTTTCTATCTTTGGTAATGCGCAGACAAAGCGGGAATTTGCCTTCCTTATTCGGCTTCTTACGGAGAACTAATTTTACGGTGGACATAGAATTGGTACAACATTGGTACAACAATTTACGATTTTATTTGATATTTGTTGAATCCAAATAAATAAAAAATGCTGTTTTTCAGCACTTTAAAGGTGTATTGCACCATATAAAACCAATATCTTAAGGATTGAAAATCCTTGTGTCGTTGGTTCGGTTCCAATCATCACCACGAAAAAGCCCCGGATTTTTCCGGGGCTTTTTTTATGCTTGCATGTTTTTATGAGAGAGTTAAAAATTATTCATAAAACGCCGTCTAAAGAATTTATTTGCCTGACTTCTTCATTTTAAGCAAGTTGCGATCAATCAAACTCTACTTTTAATTTCAAAACAAGTCATATATTTTAAAATACTTAAATCTCAGTAAAATTTAACTTTATATATGTATAATAATATATATTCTGGTTCTTAATTTGTATATGGTTTTCTATATATTTTAATTAGGAATGCAGCACTCTTATTTTATAATTTTTAGCATAACAACTCTTATTGTTCTTGTTCCATTAATCACCTTTGTTAATATACGTATTTACATAAAAACAAAGCGACTACTTAAATCTTTGCAAAAAGAGAGAGCTTTGCTATTGAAAAATATGGAAGAGATAGATTCTGTAGAGAAAAGATTAGCCATCATAAAAGAAGAAATTTCCTTAAATGAAGAAAGGTTAATCTCGCTCGAAAGAGGATTAGTGGGTATACCCCTTAAAGCGGCACTACTAATTTTTAAACCAAGCGATAACTAAATAATTGCTCTCCAGGTTGGATGAAGTAGTTATATTTAAATTATTGTAGACTTATGAGGTACAAATATTTTAAAGAAGAAATAAACTAAAGATAGTAGTTCAACATTAATTTTATACAGGTTAAACGCACTTGAGGGAGCTAAATTGATCATTTATTATTTCTGTTTATAAAATATAGATGAATAAAGATATCAAAAATATATTTAGCAACTTAGTCGATTATCGCCGGGAGTGCGCGTTGAAATTACCTTTGTTGGAGGATATAATAGCTACCTATGGGGAACAGAAAAAGGAGTTTTTAAGTACTTTTTTGTTTTTGCCTCACGGCATTCCTTCGCACGACACCATTACGCAAGTGTTTCGCTATTTGTACATGGACCAGTTTTCGGTCTGTCTCTACTGCCATTCTAGCCAGCTACTAGATTTCTAGCAGGGAAACCAGTTCAGTATCGATGGCAAAGTACTCCGGGCGATGGCCAAGCGGGGCCAGAAAAAGAGTGGCATCTGCCTAGTTATCGCCTGGGCTTGTGAATAAAGCTTAGTACTGAGGCAGATCAAAACGGATGCTAAAAGCAACGAGAAGACAGTGATACCAGCCTTACTAGTAAGTCAAACGCTGGTCTGCATCGATGCGATTGCTAATAATTCACTAGTAGCGGAGCAGATTATAGATAAGGACGGGACTATTTGCAGTCCTTGAAAAAGAACCAAAAGCAGGTCTATGAGCAAGTAGCTGATTCTATGAAAGCCCGTACCAGCTTATTATGTTCCGACACGAATCTAACTTTTGGTAATGGGCGCATTGAAACCGTACCTGCTATGTGCTTCAGGAATTGACTTTATTAGAGGAATTACAAGCTTGGAAAGGCATCCAGTCCGCAGTAATGATTCATGCTAAGCGAGAGTTTGCCTATATAATACAAGAAGAATATCGTTTTTACCTAAGCAGTAAAAAAGAGACACCCGCCTATTTTAATGCGCACGTCAGAGCACATTGGCGTATTACACAGGCATCTGGATGTAAGACTTTGAGGAAGACAATAGTAGGACCAGAACGGGTAATAGCGCCAAAAACCATAACACCTTGCGCAAAATAGCTCTACAACTTCTACTGTCGGCTTCCCGTTTTTTGAACTGGTTAAAAGTATAAACTTTGTTTAAATTGATAATAGTTGTTCCAGTTGTTTTTTTGAGCAAACCTAATTGGAGTGAGTCCACCTAAAGCATCATGCGGTCTTTTATAGTTGTAGTCCTCTAACCAATGAGAAGTAATTTCCCTCACTTCGTTTAGGCTTTCAAATAAATAAGCATCCAGTATATTTCGGCGGAAGGTACCATTAAAGCGTTCTACAAAGGCGTTTTGGGTGGGCTTGCCGGGTTGAATGAAGATAAACTCTATTCCTTGCATTTGGCTCCATTCGGCCATGAGCGTGGCTACGAACTCGGGCCCATTCTCCATCCGGATGCATTTTGGTTTTTCCCTTCGTTTTATTAAATGGTTGAGTAGCCAAACTACCCGGTTGCTCTTCAAGGAGAAATCCACTTCAATGTGCAGCGCTTCCCGATTATAATCATCCAGTACGTGGAAGGAGCGAAACTTTCTCCCGTTCATTAGCGCGTCACTCATAAAATCAATCGACCAGGTATGATTTAGTTGCTCGGGTACCTGTAATGGCTGCTGGATGCGGGCCGGTAGACGTTTTTTCGCTTTGCGCCGTAGGTTTAAACCCAGAGCGGTGTAGATGCGGTGAACCCGTTTATGATTCCACGGCTGTCCTTCTTGGCGCAACCGGCCAAAAGCTTTCCAGAATCCTTCTCGGGGGTGCTGCTCGGCTTTTTCCCGTAAAGCCCGCTCTACCGGCTGGTCCTCTTTATGTGACTGATAGTAGTAAACCGACTTGCTTAAACTTAATACCCGGCACGCCCTGCTAATACCGGTTTGAGGCAACTTAAATACCTCCTGCACGATCTGCCGCTTCTGGCAGGGCTTTAGAGCTTTTTTCAGACCCGCAGACGTGCCTCAGCATCGGGTCCATCTCTTTTGCCAGCTTTAAATCCAAAGCCAGTTCGGCATACATGGCTTTTAGACGACGATTCTCTTCTTCTAAGTCTTTGAGCCGCTTCAGCTCGGTCGCATCCATACCGTTGTAGCGTTGCCGCCATTTGTAAAAAGCCGCCTGGCTCACGCCATGCTCCCGGCTAATATCAGCGGCACTTTTGCCTTCCTCAAACTCCTTGAGGATTTTGGCAATTTGTTGGGGAGTGAAGGTTTTCCTTTTCATAAATACTGTTCTAAGTTAAGATATTTTCTCTTCCGAAACAGTTCTATTTGCGGGGAAGCTGACACGACAGCAGATGCCAGACAAACACAGCATCAAAGAACGACGAAAAAAGGCGGGCTGAACCGGGGCCTACTTACTCCAAATTCTTAATAAGGAACTTAGCAAGTGCGTTTAACCTGTTAATTTTAGAGTATATCCTAATTTCCTATTTAAGTATTAAACTTCTTTATGAGTTAACCTCTTTTTGCTTTTTCCCAAAGCACAGATTGTGATCCTTTTAAAAATCGGGCAAATCCCAAGTAAACGGCATAATTCATAACTAGAAAGTAATAAGGCACAAAGAAAGCTTTTACTTTCAACTGGCGGGTTTCACATATACGACCTATCATAGCCGCCGTATAAAAGAATATTTGCAAAGCTAATCCTAATTGGAAAAATACCGTGTTGCTTGAAAGGGCTAGACTAATATTGCTAACCAAGAGTAAAAGTAAAGCAAGCGGAGCCAGGGTCCATCTCAAAACCCGGTGAGAAATGTACTGGAAACTCAATAACCCATATTTAGGTACATTTAAAAGAGAACTTAGTCGTACAACCGCTTGAATGCCGCCCGCCGCAATTCGTATTTTTCTTTTTAGTTCTTCACCTACTGAGGCCGATGGCCCTTCTAATGCATAAGCTTCGGGCTCGTAACGTACTTGGTAACCTTTCTGAGCTATTCGTAGTGTCATGTAAAAATCTTCAATAAGCGTATCGTGCGGCACTGGCTCAAAAAGTTTTCTTCGGATTGAAAATAATTCACCGGCAGCTCCCACCACCGTATAAAGCTCGGAATCCCATTTTTTTAAAGCAGATTCGTATTTCCAGTACATGCCCTCACCGGCACCATGGGCTGCATCTTTCTCCTTCGCTACTATTCTTTTTTCGCCGGCAACTGCTCCTACTTTTTCATTCTGGTAATGTCTAACCAATTTTAATATTGCTTCTGTATTGAGCATGGTATTAGCATCGGTAAATACAATAATGTCGGTAGTAACAAAAGGTATTGCCCTTTCTACGGCAGCAATTTTCCCTTTTCTTTCGGGTTGATGTAGTAAAGTAACATTTGGGTATCTTTTTACTAAATCGGGTGTCTGGTCAAAGGAGCCATCTGTTACTACTAACAGCTTAAGCTTTTCTGGTGGGTATTGTAAGGAAAAGGTATTGTTAATTTTTTCAGTTATATAATCTTCTTCGTTATAAGCGGCTACTACCACGGTTACTTCTGGCAGCATTTCTTCTGAGTCCGAAAATTTAGGGGCAGCTGGTTTAAATGCTCTTTTGGCTTTAACTAAACCAAACAGAACTAAACCATATCCTAAATAAGAATAAAATAAAATACCTAAACTTAGCCAAAAGCAAGCAATGAAAAAGGTTAGCATGAACTTAGAAAAATTAAATCTTTTTGTTATATTCAACTAAAGATAGAAGTAGAAAATTTATCAATTTTAATATTAAACAATATGACTTATTTTATTTAAAAAAGTTATATGATAATCCTGTAAGATTACAAAAAAACTATTCCTATTAATTAAGACAAAAAGGTTTTAAGAAAAAATAATTGACCTTTAAAATAATGATTCAAGTCGTAAATTTTAGTTTAAGGCACGTAGGATTAAAATTGCTTTTCCAAACATTTAAATACTATGCTATTTTGTTAATGTCATATTAAATTAATTATAATACATTTGTTTAATCCATTAATTTTAGTATTTTAACAATACCTACTTTAGATGTTTATTGATGTTGTCTTTATTTTAAGCACCGGGCGGTTTTCGAAAACAATACAATTAATTACTTAGAATATTTACTAGTGTAACTACTCTAAGCGCCGGTTAATTTTAATTTGCTTCCAGTGCCTAAATCATGAAAATATTTTTTCACCTTTTTACTATTGCCAACCAGTTTTTAAGTTTTGCTCAATCAGCGGAAAGAATAAGATTTACATCTATTATTTACGCTGAAGAAACCAGTCAGGACTATTCGCCTTGATTAAAGGATCATTTGCAACATTTAATATCAAATAGTTGGTTGCTGATTAACTTAAAATACTTGGAGGTCACGCTTAAACTTGAAAAAAGAAGTAAAATCAAAAGATTATCTTTTTATGACCACGAAGGTGTGTTTACCACTAATCTTGCCGAAGTCTATGCGCTCAATTACCTACATAAGATATTTTTAGGCTTATTTAAAGGAGAAGCTTACTTTAAGTAAATTTAAATGCTGTAGGAGGTTAAGCTTAATGATTCTGAAGTGTTTCTTGTTTTTTGGAAATAGATAACTTAATTAAGGCTTTTAGCTCATTCAATCCTATATAGTAAGCTTCCCAGAAATTAAAACGCATGTAATGCTTTTGCATGGCATTATAGCCTATTATTACGGCAAAGAGGGTAGGAAATAAAGTGGAAATGGTAATGCCATATACGTTACCAAAGATTAAAATTCCTACATAGTCTGCCACCAGATTAATTACCAACATTATCAATACTTTTCTAAAATTTATATCAGGCTTGTTTATCACGTCAAGACCTATAGCAAAGAATCTATCGGCTGGGAAAAGTAATGCAAAGGTCATAAATAAACGAAAAACATTGCTTGCTTCTGTTCCAACGTATTTTCCGCCACCAATTAAACTTATAGCTAAATCAGAAAAAGCGAAAGCTCCTAATAATACCGGAATCAGAGGTAGAGTAATCATGCCAATATACTTTTGCATAGTATAAATCACTTCTGTTTTTTCGCCCCGGTTATACGCTGACGACATAGATGGCATAGCTGTAGCAATAAAGCTGCGTAAAGGAATTTCCACAATTTCCATTAACCGCTGGCCTAGACTATAAATTGCCAGAGCGGCTGGACCCAGCATAAAGTTAATTATAAAAGTGTCGGTGATTCTAAACAAACTAGCACTGATAAAAGTACCCACCGTGAACTTGCCGAAGTGAACGATTTCTTTAACACAGGCAGTACTACTTTTATGAAAGAACTGAATTTTGGTCCAACCAGCAAACAGGGCTATTAAACTGGCAGATAGAATGGCTAATAAATTAGCATAAGCTATGTTTTGCAACGTTGCTTGATTTATTAAAAACAAAACCAACAAGAAAAACAAAAACAAACCATTATTAGAAACCCGCAGGTAAAGGAGCCGGTCGAAGCGTAATTCGCCTTGTGCAATACATATAGCTACTAAGCTGGGCAGACTAAATAGTAAATTTATGGTTAGGTATTTAATAAAAAGTACAATGGCCTTATCTTGAACATAACTAATAACTAAAAGCATTGGGATATTCAACAAAATAAAGAAGCCGGAGATAGAAACTGCTAAAAACCAGGTGGAGCCAATTACTTCTTCGGCCCGAGCTTTAGTTGCACCGGCATAGAACTTTATAAAGGCAGTATTTAAAATTCCGTGCCGGAAAGTATCGATAAATAAAGTTGCTGTTTGGTAGAATATCCAAATTCCATTATCCGCAATGGGCAAAGACCGATAGAGCAAGGCTACCGTAACCATGTTTATCACGGACATACTTCCATTACCCAGTAACGATAAGAAATGCATATTACCGAGTTTTTTCAGGAGACCTTGCATAAAAATTATTTATTTGGAAGTATAGTTCGTGGACAGGAAATCTAATTTACTCTGGCCAAAACTTATTTAAGTGAATGTGTGTTTTTAGGCCTTTAGTTTAATTTAAAAGATGTTCGCGGCTGGTTTTAGCGTAATAGAGCACCCTGTTTAGGCATACCGGGAAAAATGAAAATCCACGTTAAATTTGAGGTGCCGGTAAAAATGTCTTGCAACAGTAACCAATGGTTGTTCGCTCTCTCGCCAATAATTTCTTTTCATGGTACTAGGTTCGGCTGATGAGTTTTGCTGGTCAAATAAACTTTGAAAATTGTCGTAGAACAAACCTTGACCTTTTTTCTGGATAAAAGACATCATCATTCGGTATTCGGTTACATCGCCTTTCAGACCTTCAGGATAACGGCCAAACTTTTCCAGAAAATTGCTGCGGCGTAGATGGGGATGGTCGCTGTAATAATAAAATTTCTGATAACCCCAGTACCAAGGCCAAGGACTGAAAAGCATTTCAGAAAACCCATTCTTGTACGGTTTCAGAAAAGGATATTTAAAATAAGCGTAAAAGCGAACCATATCCAGTTCTTTTTTTTCTGCCATAAAGCTTAAAGCATTTTGGAGAGAACGATTAAAAATGGGCTTAGGCACGAAATCTTCTTGTATGTACAAGGTATAAGGAGTGTTAACGGCATCTTGCCCCTTATTAATGTTATGGCCTAACCCTTGGTTTTTTTCAGTAGTGATAAGCCGGAAAGGAAGAATAGCTTGTAAATCTTTTAGCTTGGTTAAATGTTCAATCTTACTGCCATCATCGGAAACAACAATGTCCTGAAAAGAACAGTTTTGTTCTTTAAAGGTGCGCAGTAATCTCTCGAGAGAGTGGCTCCGGTTATAATGAGTAATCAGTAAAGTAATTCCTTCAAAAAAATAAGTTGTAGGTGCCATACTGGACAAATTCAATTAATTGTGGTAGAAGGATGAGGAATTATCTAAAAGAAGGCAGCTTTAGAAACGCTACATCCCACCTGAATTTTAAAAATTTATACCGCAGGTAAACTAACCGCAGTAAAAGGATGAAGCTGTGGTTACCTTGTTTCCAGACACTACGGAACGTGGCCGTACTGGGCTCCTGAGAGGTGTTTACCTGATCAAATAATTCGGTGAAATTATCGAAGAAAAGACCTTTGCCTTTATTTTGAATAAAGGAAATACACATGCGGTATTCGGTTTGATCGCCGTTTACGCCTTCGGCGTAAGGACCAAACTTCTCCGGAAAAGTGGTTCTTCTTAAATGTGGATGGTCGCTGTAGTAATAAAATTTTAAATGATTGAAACACCACGGGCTCAAAACCATTTTAGAAAAACCTTTTTTGTAAGGTGTAAGGGTAGGATAACGGAAGTAAGCGTAAAACCGGACAATATCTAACTCGGCATCCGTCTGCATAAAGTTTAAGGCATCCCGGAAGTGCTGCGCAAATGTAGCTTTAGGTAAAAAGTCTTCCTGCACGTATAAAGTATACGGAGAAGTTACCTGAGCCTGCCCTTTATTAATATTATTACCTAAGCCTTTGTTTTGAGGTGTAGTAACTAAACGAAAATTAAAACGAGTTTGTAGCTCTTTTATCTTATTTAAATGTTGGGGTTTGCTGCCATCATCGGAAACAATAATCTCGTGAAATAGAATATTTTGCTCCTTAAATTTAAAAAGTAAATTTTCGAGGGAATGGCTCCGGTTATAGTGCGTTATCAATAAAGTAACTTCCGGAAAAAAATAAGTAGAACCCGTCATTAATCTAATTATTAAATATTTTTAGAAACTTCTTTTTCTTCCGGTAAGCGTGAATAAAAATAGTTTAAGAACCGGCTTGTCTCATTCCAGATGCGAGTATATATAATTTGAAAAAAGTTGCCATCGCGTTGCAAAGTACGTGTTCCGGTCCAAGCCCGAGCGGCATTGGAGCGTACTTGTTTTACTTTACCGTAGGCCATTAAATTTAAGCAAAGCTGACCATCTTCGCCACGACGGTTTATTTTTATAAAGCCTATTTTCAAACCATATTCTTTTATGTAACCCATGCTAATGCCAAACGAATTAAAATATGGCCGCTTAATATGCCGTATTTCCGCAATTATATCTTTCATGGATTCCAGTACGGTAAGCTGCCACCGCGGGAAGCCCATTTCGCTGATAAAAGAATACCTGCCGTACACGCAAACCACATTCGGTTTTTGTAAAACCTGCATCATTTCATCTATCCAGCAGGCCGGATAAAAGCAATCTGCATCGGCAGTTAAAATAAATTTACCAGTTGCCTTTTCCTGCCCGAGTTGCCGGGCTGGACCAGCGCCTTGTATTTTTTCGATATAGGACTTAACCTTAAGCTTATCAATGGTATCCTGCGTTCTATCCGTTGAATTATTGTTAACTACAATAATTTCGAAAGGATGTTTGGTTTTCATTTTGGCCAAACTCGCCACACAGCGCAGAATATTTACTTCTTCATTCCAAGCGGTAATAACCACACTTACCAAAGGTTGCTGGCTTTGTACTTGGTCTAAATCGGCGTTTATTTTATCAAAAACAGCTGCCGGAATTTCCTCAAACTTCTCGTAAGGATATTGAAATTGATTTAACCAGCCCGGATTATTTAAAATTCTCATAAAAGAATAACTATTGAAATGCTCTTATATGGTAGTTAATATGTTTGTTCTCTCCCAACGCTTAGATTCGCTGTTATACTGTTTTATAATCCTAGCCGGATTACCAGCTACGACGGAGTAAGGGGGTACATTTTTAGTAACCACACTGCCCGCCGCTACTACTGAATGCTTTCCTATTCTAACCCCCGCCGTAATTACCGAGTTAGCTCCAATCCAGCATTCATCTTCAATATTGATTTCTTTAGTGGTACATTTCTGCAAGTTAATCGGAATATGAATGTCTTCGTAACCATGATTTAGCCCGGACATTACCACGTTCTGAGCCAAAATAACATAGTTGCCGATATTTACCGGGCCTATCACCACGCTTGATATTCCAATCCGACTATTATCTCCAATATGTACATCGCCCATGCCATTATTAACCGTAGCAAAATCTTCAATAGTTGAATTTTGACCGATTGAAAAATTGTTAAATGGCATTACATCCATCCGGGTACGTTTTCTTATGGTAGCCCTTATGCCTTTTTTATGTTTAAGTGGGTTCAAGAAAAGTTTTACCCATAAGCGCGGCCGAGCCTGGTTTTGAGAAATAAGCATCCAAAGTGCCAAATTCTTAAGCTTTGGATTATCTTTTATTGTTTGAACAAAACTCATATGAGTAGTTTGAAATATCTGTTTAAATAACTTTTAAATTTTGTGCTTTAATATTTTACATAAAGCTTTCCTCAGATTAATAGGAATGCACAGAATTAGCATTTTCCTTGATTGATACTGCTTTATCTGTTGGCGCTACCTGATGGACTAAATCATAGATTGCTTGTACTGAAGCCTCCCAGGTATGGCTTCTGGCAAAAGCAATTCTTTCCTCCGCTTTATTGTTGCTATTTTCGGATAAAGCCCTTTGAATTAAAGTAATGTATTCGGCTGATGAAGAACCTAAGTAGGTGTAATTTTCAAATAGTTGCATGGCTTTGGTTTTAGTAGCAACAGTTGGTTTCCCCATAGCTAGGTATTCGTCTATTTTGCGCGGATAATTCCCAATTGTAATTTCGTTAACTAATTGCGGGTTTATGCACACATCAAAATGTTGAATGTAAGAAGGTAATTCTTCCGGAGCTTTTGTTCCTAAAAAATGAACGTTAGCTTTCTTGTGCAAGCGGCTTGCCTTAAAATCATCATCCTCAAAGCCTACCATAGCAAAAGTCCAGTTTGGCCGGGAAGTAGCTAGTTGTTCCAGAAGATTTATATCTAAGCGACTAGTTGTAATATTACCAACATAACCTATAATAGGTTTATGCAAGTTGACCATATCAGCAGGCACACTTGTTTCCACTGACGGGTTAAAAAAATTTAATTCACAACCCTGGCCTATATCATAGCTGTTAGCATTGTATTGTGAAGCATATTCCGCTAAGAATAAAGAGTTAGCTACTACTAAGTCTGCTTTAGTAATCAGTTCTGCTTCTGCCCAAGTGCCATGTTTCTTAAAATAAGGCGTTGCAATCAGGTAGTCGCGTACATAATAAATATACTTAACGGGCTGCAATAGCGCTTTTAATTCCAGTCCCAAAAACATTAAGCCATCATTAAAAAGTAAGAACTCTTTAAAATCTAATTTCTTGATGGTTTGGCTAATGCTCTGAGCAAAGAGCTTATTATTTATATAATTTAGTGAACGGAAAACTTGCGACGAGGACAGCCAATTATTAGATAAGCAAAGAATACCAGGTGTATAAATCCATAAATTATCCGCTTCCTTTACCAGGCTATCTGCTCTACCCAGCAAAATACTTAAGTGTTTTTTTAACTGAGATTTCTGTCTGGTTCTAAGCAGAGAATTAATATCTAATGGTGGATTAACGTAAATTACTCGATTATTCTGAGCAAAAACAGTCGCAATATTATGGGCATTGCTACCGATATTCAGATCCCAGCCTTGTTGTCCAATTACTATAATGTCTTTGTTTCTCACGTTAGTGGTTAATTATTCTCTGTTTTTCTACTGCTTTTTTTACATTCGTTCAAGCCGCTTCTAAAACCAATAAAAAGGCATAATAAAGCAGGACCAGCAATAATCTCCCAAGGCATTTTCTAAACTAATTTATATTCTCCAAAGCTACAATAATGCTTATAGCTAAGTTCTCTTATTATACTTTATTGGTAATGTTCTTTTGTGAGTTAAACTGCTTTATTGATAAAATGCAACTATTTGATTGGGTTATTTAGCTTTTTTACCCAACACGTATTTTAAAGGAAGTTGATAATTAACAGATTTTGAAAAGTTAGAGAGTATAGCTTTGGGCCAGTCTTTATTCATGAAGGGTTTTTCGAAGAACAGGAAAAATAAAGCGCTTAGTACTAATACAATTGGCAAGAATATGAATAGCTGTACGAGTAAATTAATGCCATAGTAGTTAGTTATTTGAATATTCTTGGTAAAAACAACTAAAAGCTCAGCTAAAGGCAAATGGATTAGGTAAATAGTATAGCACATACCACCCATAGCCATAATCCATCTGTTTGATACAAATTTATTTACATAATTACTTTTAAATACCGAATAAAAGAAGACAAACAATAGAATAACTACTAGAAGCCGGTTCGTAAAATTATACTCCCAACTCCATATATAAATTAAGGTTCCTAAAGCTATAATAGCAGTAAAATCATAAATAATTTGCTTCTTAATTTTAGCACTCCAGTCACATAAATAAATATCGGCTATCATAAATCCGATTAAGAAATAATGTAAATGGCCAAGAATGCTTAAGTTAGCCGGATTTTGATAAAATTTAAGATATTGCTGGCCCGCCATCAAACCTATTATCAGAAATAGATTACAAATCCGGCGAAGAGTTTTGTTTTTAATCGAAAAGAATAAGAAAGTTAAAAATGGCGCGAGAATGTAAAATTGAATCTCAATTTCTAAGGTCCAAGTGGGAGGGTTAATAGGCGACCATTCTTTATAGATAAGTCCATGGGTATAAGTTAGATTAGCCAGAAAATGAGGTAAATACTCAAAAAAGCTTTTATGCCCGTAAAAAATAAAAACTAAAAAGAAAATAGTTGTCCAGAAAACGTAGGGAGGCTCCAACCGGGTAACACGGCGCCAATAATAATCGGTTAATTTTATCTTTTTAGTATTGTTTAATTTATTGGAAGCAAAAGGAAGGGCCAGAACAAATCCGCTTATTACAAAAAAGATATAAACTCCTAAGAATCCTCTGGAAGCCCAGAAGGCAATGCCATCTTCATGGGGAGGAGTCGCGAAAGCAATAGAAGTATTCCGCTCGAAACGCTCGGCCATGTGTTGGATAAGTACCGGTAAAATAGCCAGGAAACGAAGACCATCAATCTCCTTTATTAGTTTTCTCCCGGAAGTTACGCGAGTTAATTTTTTTGGGATTAACTTAATGAATGAAATCATATTGCAATAAATTGCTTCTTAAATGAGTCAGCCTAATGGCTAATTGAAAATAATTCTAAACTTACTTTCCTAGATTATTAATCTAGTTCAGTGGAAACAACTTTGGTTTTATGCGGAGTAGCTAAAAAGGAAGTTTTTGTTTTTTTTGTATTTAACACGGCTACGCACATGCAGAAAAAAGCATAAGGGATTCTAAATAATGCTTGTACCAACTTTATATTGTACAAACGCGCCGGTACTCCAATAAGCAAAGCGGCGCTTATCATAGCTAATAAAATAGCCCAAAAACCAAATGAAGGACCAAAAGGAAGTACTAGTGACAAGACAAAAAAGAAGCCTAACAATCCAAGTAGTAATATTCGGGGTACTAATAATGCTTGCACCATTTTATTGAAAAATTCGACGTTACCAGACTTAATAAGTTGTACAAAACCTTGCCAGAAATATTTTTTTAGAAATTCGAGCTGCGAAGCAATCCAACGGGTTCTTTGTTGAGTAAAGACAGCCGCATTATCAATTTTTTCGTCGTAAACGTAAACCTTATCCAGGTAACAAATTTTAATCTGGTCTCTAGCAATCCGGAAATCTATTTCTTTATCCTCACCTACTGTTTCGCCTATATCCGTTAATAAATTTTTTAAATAAGAATATTCAAAAGCCATTCCTGAGCCAATTAAAGCGGAAGATAGACCCAATGCATAATGCCCTTTCCGGAAAATATGATTATTAATTTCTTCGTTGCAAGCATCTAAAAAGGCAAAGGCCGTATCTAAATTTTTAGCGGTACGATGTGCCTGCACTGCCCTAAACCCAGATTCGAAAGCCAGATTAATTTCTTTTAAAAAATCTTTACCCATGTGATTATCGGCATCCAGTACTACCGCTATATCATAATTGTTTTCGGGCAGTTGGTTTAAGGCAGTTAGTAAGGCTTTACCCTTAGTGCTTTTCTCGAAATTTACCTCAATCACTTTAACTCCATATTTAATTAGGGTTTCTATGGTTTCAGGTTTTAGTTTATCTGCTATCACGCATATATCAAAATGACCATTATAAGGATGAGTGATTGCCTTTAATGCTGACTCAATAATTACCGCATCTTCTTTATAAGCCGGAAACAGCACGCACATTCTTCTAAAACTGGAGGTAGTTCGAATATTTGGTTGAATGTTTTTGTGGCCGGCCAAAGAGAAGAATAAAAGATAACTTACATTAAACAGCGCGTATCCGCCTATTGCAAATAGTAGGATATTTAATACAGCTTCAATGAGGTTCATTAGGGTAATTTATTTAGAAAGTCTGGGGTAAGTATTTTGTAGATTTAAGGAACAGCTTAATTAAAATTATTGCTGTTCATATTGGTAAAAACAATATTCTGATGTACTCTATTAGGCTGGATGTGCCATAACAATCCGGTCCAGAGCGCTTTTAAATGTTGCCATTGACGGTTTATACCAAACACCAACGAGTTTTTAGGTAAAGCAAGTAAAAAGAAAAAAACGGCACTCATATAAAATTGCTTTCCTTTAAAATTCCGGCGGATAAATAGTAAGCGATTGCGGTTCAGGTAATACGTTTTAAGTACCGACATTTTACCCACCGACATAGATTCTTTGTGGTAAATAGCAGATTCGGCTATGTAATGGCAGGAATATCCAGCGCGTTTAATCATCTCGCACCAATCGTGCTCCTCATAATACAGGAAGTAAATTTCCGGCATTAGACCAACTTTCTTCACTACTTCCATCGGAATCATCATGGCTGCACCATCGGCCAAATTAGTAGCAATAGAATGATTGTGCTGGCCTAAATCAGCTTCCTGGTTGCCAATAGTTTTGCTGCGGCCGGTCCAAGGGTTAATGCCTGTGCTGCCCGCATATTGAATAATGTTATTGCTATCGAAAAATTTAATTTTTGGAGAAGCTATTCCAGCATTTGGGGTTGCTTCAAAAAATGCAACAAGAGGTTCCAGAAAGTCCGAATCTACTTCCGTGTCATTATTCAGGAAAAAAAGGTATTTGCCTTTCGCCTGAACTATTCCTAAGTTATTACCTCCGGCATAGCCCAAATTAACAGACGAACGAATGAGATTTACGTCGGGGTACTGTTCTTTAATTATATCAGGATTATCGGTAGGGGAGGCGTTATCCACTACAATTACTTCTATGTTCGGATACGTTATCTTACTTAAGGAAGCCAGCATTTCGCAAGTTATTCGGGCCTGGTTGTAGTTGACCGAAATAATAGAAACTAAAGGGGTAGACATATACAATAAAATGCAGGATTAAGATTCAGAATCTAATTTAGGTCCCAGGAATACGAAAGCCCAGGAGATGTATACAATCATGGCGGTGGGTATGCCATTAATAACTTCATTGCCGTAACTGCAAACGAAAACACCTGCCGTGCCTGCGGTTAAGGCAATTAATTTTACTCTTAATTTGGGGTCTTTAATGTTCCAGACAATTCCACTGCACTTACCCAGAATGTACATGATAATGCCAAACCAGATAACCAGACCTACTACGCCGTACATTACCCAAACCTTAACCCAATAACTATCTGGGGGAATTTTAGAAAGAAATTTATCGGCATTGTAGAGGTTGCCATTCATGCCGCTTACACCCACGCCCCCGCCAAAAGGCAGGTCTGCCAAGTATTTTTTTAGCTTTTGTTGATTATTAAATCGAACATTTAAGGAAATATCTTCCGGGTCAAGAGCGGTTCGGAGCCTTACAATGTGGTAAGAATAGGAATTACCAATAGTAGTGTATTTTAAAACATATAAGGCTGAGAGAGCTAAAACACAACCTACAATTAAAGTTTTGGTTTGTTTACTTAGAAATAAAGCTACAAAAACACCTACTACCAGAGCAAATAAAGCCCCACGGGTTCCGGATATAAGCATGCCGTATAGTAATATGCCGGCGACCAATCCTAATATTACTTTTTTCCACCATTTAAAAGGACCTAAAGCTAAAATTAAAGCCACTAAACCAAGATGCGCCTGCGAAGCCCCAAACTGACCGGCATCGGTAAACATCGAAAACACCCGAAGCTTGCCAAATACAATATGGGTTAAGTCGGCACCTGCATCTAGCCATCTTTGCTCCCCGGTTGTTAAACCAATGTATAGCTGTTTCATGCCATAAAAGGTGGCTATTATCGATAAGCCTAATACAATTTTTAAGAAAAGATCAAGGTCTTTCTTTTGGGTAAACAAAACAGAGCTAAGTAAAGCAATTAACAGCCAATTTAACGAAGTAAACCGCATCTCCTGAAGCCAACCTATTATACTCGCTCCTGCTGGGTTTACTACCTCTATTAAGTTTATCAGGAACCAAACAAAAGCGAGCAGGAAATGATCGTTCCGAAGGTTGCTCCATTGATATTTGTAACGGTTAAAAGCCACAGCTACGCAGGAAAGCAGCAATAACCCATCCATTAACGGACCAATAGGAGGAGGTGAAGTAGCGTTTCTTAAAATTACGGTTATGATAAAGCAGTAAACAATGTAAGCCATAAACCCAATTTTTGGTCGAACAAAAACTGTGGTTGCAAAAGCAATAGCTACAACTAATCCGACCAAAACCAAAGGCAAAGCTAAACCTACTTTAACCGTTAACCAGCCGGTTATAATAGCAACAATAATTGCTAGAGGCAAAAAAAAATAGTTTGCTTTGGGCTCCTTAATGCTTAATTGTTGCACGCCTTTTACTTAAATAAAGTATAAAAATCTACTCGTAGGATATGTAAGAATTTAAGCAGGTAAGAGTACTTCATCCGGCTGAATAATGATTGGCTGAGGTAATTTTGCTTTGTTTGACTTTTTAGATGATTTATGCTTGGTTAAAGCGAGCGTATCGTCGTTTTTGACTAAAACTCCATTTAATAACACTTCAATAGGAGCTTGAGTTACTTTCATAATGTCCTCAAAAACGGCTTGGTCTGTCTCCTGCCAAGAGCGGTTTGCTCTTACGGTAAGCACAATCAAATCAAGATACTTTAAAAGAGAAGTTGGATATGTACTTTCCAGTACGGCCGGAAACTCCACCAAAACCACAGAATAATTTGAATGATTTTCGCCAATAATATCTGCAAAAATTATTCGATTATTTAATCCGTAGATAGGCGAGTAAAAGCAGGTGTGTGTACCAGAAGCTACTTGCTTGGCATGATCATCCGGGAATAAAGCTAAGGTTTTTATTCCTTTTGCATTTAGTTGATTTGCCAGGATGCTGATAACCGTGCTTTTTCCTTCTTCGGTTAAGCTGCTTAAAACACCAATGATGAACGGTTCACGCGCATTTCTTTTCTGTTGCATTTTTAAAAGAAGCTGCCGGGTAAGAGTATCTTCTGCCCTCTTACTAATTAAAACCTGGCGTTTACTTTTACCAAATAATATAGGCAGAATACCTAATACCGGAAAACCGGTTTGGCGGGCAGCTTCCCGCATATTTCTTAGAGAGTTATCTAATAATTCGGAACCCACCATGTAAGCGGAAACCACAAAAAAGGTTCCGAAGGTGCCAAACAACAATAACAGTAATAAATTAGATTTTGTGGGTTTAATGGGAGTATAAGGTGGATCTACTACCGTAAGTTGCGAAGTAATTTCGATATTACGCTGATTAAGTTTACTTTCGGATAAGCCATTCAGTAAAGAGAAATACTCTTTTTCAGCCAGATCTTTTTCGCGCTCAATTTTTCGTAATTCAGCTCCCAAAGGCGCTACTTTATTATATTCTTCGCCAAATACTTTTAATTGTCTCCGGATTACAAATAATTGTCCTTTAAGCTCCTCCACCAGAACAGTGTTTTTTATCCATTCATCCAGTAAATCTTTACTCACAACGGCTTGAGCAGATTGAATTTTAGAATAAGCATTATCCAAAGTAATTTTTATCTTGTTTTCAATTACATCGGCTTTCTGTTTAAAGCTAGCTAATTGGTTTGTAGCAGTAGGATTGGTTCTACTCCGGTTAATTATTTCTATTTCCGCAATCTGAGTATTTAATTTTGATAATTGATCTCTTAACTCTATAATTTCCTGGTTATACAATGTTACCGCGCCACGCTCTTTTAAAGTTCTTTCCACTACTTTAAGCGCCGAAAATGCTCCGGCATATTGCATTTCTAAGGAGTTATAATTTTCCAGCATGTGCTGTTTATCTGCCGCAATAGCCGAAGCTTGTTCGCTGTAATTAATAAGGCTATTGGTTTTATGAAATTGTAAGAAACTTTCCTCCGCGGCCTCCAATCTCTTATATGAATTTGAGGTAGCAGTTTCGAAATATTTCATTACCGATTCGTTTTGGCCTTCCATTAATTCGGTATGCTTCCGGATAAAAACGCTGCTTAGAATTTCGAGAGTTTGCCGGCACATGGCGGCATCGTTAGACGTATAATCGACTCTTAATAAATTGCTGTTAGGTAATTGGCTAGCGTAAATATTAGAAAGTGCTTTCAGAGAATACCCAGCTACGTCTGAGTTTAGAATAGTGTAAATTTCGTTTTGCTCGCCGGATTTTAAATAATTTTCCAGATTCTTAACCGTTTCTTCCAAGGTTGCACCCACTAATTTTTTCTTTAAAGATTCTGAAATCAGCCCTTTTAAGTCCGTGTAGGTTTTCCAGCTAAGCACCGATGGATCATACTCCTTTAACATAAGGTGCGATGCTAATAAACGTAGGGCAACTTCTTGCTTTGTTTCTCGGGAGTTAATAAGGTTGAGAAGGTTTGCAAAAGCGCGGGTAGTAGCAAAGTAATCAGAGCTGTTATCTGCTTTTATCCCTACGCCAGACGCTATACCAGTATAAATAACAGTATCCGAAGCATACTCTTTATCCATTCTGCGGGCAAAGAAAAATATAGTGGCTCCGGTAATTAAAGGTATACTGATTAGTATAAGCCAATTGCGCAGTATTAACCGGTAAAAACTCTTAAATGTCATTTGCCGTTCATTAAATCGTTAAGGTTCATTCCTATTAGTTCTTCTAGTAACAGAAATGTTGTTTCGTATTTGTTTTTAAATTGCTCCTGAACTAAAGCCGCTTTGGTGTATAAATCATTTACAGTCATTAATTCATCCAGTTGGATCTGCCCAAGCTTAAACTTTTTATCGGCTATTTTTTTATTTACATTCGCCGATTGCAGCGCATCCACCGTTTGTTCCCAAGTAACCTTTGCTAAGGTTAGCTCCTGGTAAGTGTTAATAATAAGTTGCCTGATTTCTCTTTCCTGGGTTTTACGGTCCGATTCAGCTTGTTTTAAGACTAATTCCTGGCGATGCAGTTCGTACCGACGGCTTAAAAGTTGCCCTAAGGATAGGCTTAGATTTACTCCCACATTGTACTGGGCTCGGGCGGGCATATTAAAAGCATTAATTTGACTTACCTGTTGGTCGCCATTAACAGTATTCAACATGGAGCCGTAACTATAACCAGTGCCTACAGCTAAACCATTTAATACTTGTTTTCGGGATAAGCGAATATTGTCGTAGGCGATTTGTTTAGCCGCATCTAGTTTTTCAACTTGGGCAGAATATTTAACAGCAGCGTCTATTAACAAGGGGAGTGTTACTTCCGGAGCTTTAAAAAATCTTTCCTGCCAATCTGCCGTTAGCTTGGAATTGCTTTGCCCGAATGCTAGTAAAATGCTACAGGATAAAAGAATAGAAAGTAAAAATTTTTTCATTAAACGTTTTCTTTTTGAAAGAGAGCCGGAAAGGTTTTTAGAATAATCTGTAAGTCCTTCTTAAGGGAGAAGCTTTTGGCGTACTCAATGTCTAACTCTTTGCGTTCTTCTTCCGACATATTTCCGCCTTTACCCCGTTTGCTAACCTGCCAAAGACCAGTAATGCCGGCCGGAGCAATAAATCTGGCTGCAAATTGGTCGGTAGTAATTTTTTCTGCTTCGTATAAAGGCAGCGGACGATTTCCAACAATAGACATGTCGCCACGCAAAACATTATATAACTGGGGAAGTTCATCTAAACTGGTATTGCGTAGGAACATGCCTATTTTAGTTATACGAGGATCATTGGCGATTTTAATAAAAGCAGCGCCATTTTCGGCTCGTTTTGCTACTTTGTATTGCTTTTCACATACTGGTTTTCCGTGGCCATCAATAAGCTGATTCTGACACATGGTACCAGCTGCCGCACAGGCAGTACATAGAGAGGTAAATTGTTGAGTCGGCTCCTCTACGGACGATTTCTGGTACTGGTTTAAGTTTTTCATGGAAGCCAGCATCTTATCGGCATTTGGTCGCATAGAGCGAAATTTCCAAAATCGAAAGGTGCGGTATCCGGTACCTACCCGGTAGGAGTAATAGAATGCAGGTCCTTTAGATTCCAGCTTTACTAATAGAGCGAGGAGCAGAAACAAAGGGGAGAGACATAATAAAGCAGTGACGGATACTAAAACATCAAAAATACGCTTACCAATTGGATTCTTGTAAGCGTAAGGATTTTTTTTGGATTGAAGAGCAGCAGTTTTACCTGAGTGCGATAAATAATCAAGCCGGGTTAGTAGTTTTTCTTTTTCTGGGTTTTGCGAAAATATGTCGGAAACTCCAGCCTCTGCAAGCAGGGTTTCTAAATTAGAAGAAACAGCATCGTTCGTTAACCAGAAAACCGGTTCTTTAATGCCTATATCTTTTTTAAGGGTCCGAATCAGATTCAGGCCCAACGGTGAAGTAAGAGTGGCAGAATTAAAGATAGCATCAAAATATTCGCCTTTGGCTAACCAGGAAAGGAAATTAGTTGGATTATCAAAGTACCATACCTCTAAATCTTCCGCGAATTCGGAAGTGAAGTTTTGAATTTCCTGTTCGTCAGAAGCGAGACAGACTACTCTCTTTCTCATGGTAAAAATTATTATACTTTAATTCTTCTTAATATATTTTTAATCCGAACATCTAATTCCTCCGGATTAAAAGGCTTTACCATGTAATCGTCGGCACCTTGTCTTAAGCAGGTTATCTTATTACTAGTCTCATCTTTGCCCGACAACATAATTAATGGAATGTTACAAAACCGGGTGCTGATTCGTAATTGTTTAATAAAATCAAGACCATTCATGAAAGGCATTTCGAAGTCAGCCACAATAACATCTATGTGATGACCTTCTTGAAGCCAGGCCATTGCTTCCTGACCGTTCGACTTTAGCTGTACGCTGTATTCTTTAGAAAAATAATGTTCTAATATCAGCCCTATAGATGGCTCATCGTCCACGATTAGTAGTTTTTTCTTCATAGATGGAAAAATTGATAAGTATTGTTTAAATATTCTGAAAGATGCACATTGTCTTATGTCTGTAAAATCCAATTCCGTGCCAGTAAAGCATTAATGCTTT
Source organism: Adhaeribacter arboris (assembly GCF_003023845.1). Lineage (NCBI taxonomy): Bacteria > Pseudomonadati > Bacteroidota > Cytophagia > Cytophagales > Hymenobacteraceae > Adhaeribacter > Adhaeribacter arboris. Next base: position 6,390,843 of record NZ_PYFT01000001.1, read on the forward strand.
TTACTTGAAAGAATTTTATGAAACAAAACTTCTTATATTAATTTCATAAGAGTAAGAGGAAGTAAATGTATATTTCTTTTTATTAACAAAATAATATTTAGAGAAATATTATTTTGTTAATCTCCTTGCTTTTAATCAATAAAATATGCGTTTTATAAGCTGTAAACCGAATATTTATGACTTAAGTTCAATTATGTAAAAAGCTAAAATATTAATAATTTTATATTTATATGGGATTATGTAAATAGAAAATATAAAAAGATAAAGTGCGGGAATTAGTAATAGTGTTGTTTAATTTGCTTTAATTATTTATATGTATACGGATTTAAGACTTAACTTCTGCGTGTAGTTGTTCTTGGAATATAGCTATAACCTTTTCCGTTATATCCAAAACTGTTTGGAGTAAGATATCTAACTCTGGTAAGCTGGTTTTCTTACTACTTAGTTCTTCCATCTTCATAGCAGCTTGGGCAGCTTCTACAATTCCTATATTTCCGTAAGTAGATTTAAGGCTATGCGCAATTTGGGCAACAGTGTTCCAATCTTTCTGGGAGATGGCACTGGAAAGCTTGTCGAGTTGGCCAGGTACTAAATCGATAAATAATTGCTGCATCTTTCTAACAAAATCTGCGTCTTCTGCCAAATTGCCTAAACCCGAAAAATCGTACAAGGCAGGCTCATATTTTGTTGATTCTGACTCTTTACTAGGCTGATAATCAGTAAGTTGCTCCTGGGTATTTTCAATAACAAACGAGGATTCGTTCTCATTAGCTATTTCATCTAATTGATCTTTAGCTGCAATGTTGCGGGTAACAGTAAGATACAAGTTTGCTTCGGGATAGGGTTTGAATAAATAATCGGAAAAGCCAGATTCTTTATATTTATTTACATCAATTTTTAAAGCATTAGCGGTGAATGCAATTATAGGTGTGCTCTGATTAGGGTTAGGCTCTTTTCGAATAATAGCTGTTGCCTCAATACCGTTCATGTGAGGCATGTCTATATCCATTAATATAAGATCATACGGCTTCGCTTTAGCTTTTTCCCAAGCTTCTTTTCCGTCATGGGCTACTTCTACCTGCGTTTCCCAAAATTTTAATTGAGAAACAACTAATAATTGATTAGCGGGATTGTCTTCGGCTAATAAAATATGTAAGCCTTTTAAATCATTTGAATTTTCGGGTATCTTCAGGTCTTTTGATGCATTTAGGTTTTCACTTAATGGAAAAGGTAAAACAAACGAAAATTGAATTTCTTTTTTAAGTTTGGTTTCCAGCCATATTTGGCCACCCTGAAGCTCAATTATTTTTTTACAAATTTTAAGTCCAATATCCGAATGGTTAAATGCATACTCTTCATTAGATTCGTTCTTTGAAGGGTTATTAAAAAAAAATTTCAATTTGTCTATTTCATGACTCCAATCACTCGCTTGAATAGAAAACTCCACATACACTACATCTTCTATTTTCTCTTTCATTCGGGAACTTACCAAAATCCTACCATTAGAGGTATGTTTAATACTGAAGTAAATAAGATTAGTAATTATTTGATTTAAACGATATAGATCGCCTTTTACTAAAGGAAGGTTAGGAGCTAGTTCACCAATTTGCAATAAAACATCATGATCTTCTGCTTGAGCTACTAAAGCACTGATAATGTATTGTAAGATAGAAGTTATATCAAACGTAGTAGTTTTAAATTCAACATTGCTTGTTTGAAGCTTAGAAAACTCTAATATTTGAGCAGGAGTTTCTAAAAGATTACCGGCAACTTTTTGAATTAAGTTTAGATAACCTTCCTGTTCTTTATGGATGTTACCTTTTTTTAAAAAACTTGTGATGCCGGATATTGTATTTATATCTGCTTTAAATTCTTTAATTAAAGTACTTAAAAACAATTGCGTGTATTTAGCAGGCTCCTGGTTTTTTTGGATAATCTCTTTAAACTTAGTAATATCATTGGAAGTAGATAAGAGAAAACGTGTACCACTAAGCGCTGTAAATGCTTTCTTGGTGGTATTAAACCAAATTACTTGTCCATTCTGCTGTTTATAGAACTCCTCAAAAGTAACTTGAGAATGTGATTTTATAATTTCCAGGTCCTTATCATAATACAAATCCGGATCCAGCCCACCTTTATCTAATAAAGCCGATGCACTTTGTCCGTACAGTTGAGCAAAGGCTTCGTTCATAAATACAAATTTACCTTGCTCATTCCGCACATAAATAGGATTAGGATTAATTTCGATTAGCTGCTGAATAAATTCCATCCGTATCTGTCTTGAAAAATCTAGCCAGCTTACCTAAAGCAAAGATTGGCTTGGCTGTTTAAATTAGCTTAACGTTTGTGCTTTGTGTTTGTTTTTAAAGTGCTTTCGTTTAAGCTTCTTAAAAATATTCTTTAAAGGCATTTATTAAAGTTAGCAGAAGAAATATTTTGAATTTAAGAAAATGTTAATAAGAGAAAGTAAAACATTCTTGCTGCTAAATCTATTTAAATCACTCTTTTTAAAGTAATGTAAATTTGCAATTTTTTAGCAAAAGTACAGGAAGAAGTAATTTTGAAGAAATAAAAATAAATTTATATTCTGTTTATAATATAACTATTTAGTTATAAGTATAGGAGTATAGGTTAATAATCTTGTAAAACCTAATTAGGGAAGTTTTAGCAAGTATATTAAGATAAGATCGAATGTGTATTTTATCTTTTTGGTTGAGAGAACGAAAATCACACAACAGTAAGATTGAACATTTTCATTCTTGATGAGGTTAAGTGCAATAAACTTAATGGTGATATATTCTTGAATTATTCTTATAATAAATTTAAGGCTTTATTTGACCTACAGTGTCCTTGAACTAAGGTTATAATTTCCAAGATTAAATTGGAGAATAATGTAAGTTAATATGTGGCTAAGATAAATGGAATAGTATTTGAATATGCAAATATTAAATTTAAATAATATAAAAGAGAATGTACTTAATTATTACCTATTATGATATTTAGCCAAACAAGATAAAGACTTATATAAGCAACTTAGTTCTACTATTTTAATTGGACAAACCTTTAAATGCTTACTTTTTATTTTGCCGCTTAGTTATCATAGATTTTAATTTTTGCCCCATCTCATTTGTATAAGAATCTAAATTATAGGATATACTATTTACTCATTAAAAAATGGTTAATACCCAAGAGCCAGGTGTCACTCGTACCCAGGCCGCAAACATTGTGGGCGTGAAAACTCCTAAGCGCAAAGAGTTGTTCATTCTTAAAGTTCTCCTTATTGCCGGCCTCATTAGCCTGGTCGTATTTGCGCGGTGGTTGTTGCAGGAGGAGCATAGCGGATATTTTCCCCTTTATTTTTTATTGCTGCTTTCCTTAGGCTATAAAATGCTGCGAGTACTGCACGAATGGTACCATTACTGGGGCTTGAAAATTACGCCGCGGCCTCAGCCTACCCGTATCTGGACCGTTGATATGCTGACTACGGCCGTGCCGGGGGAGCCCTTCGAGATGATTAAGCAGACCTTGGAAGCCATGAAAGCAGTGCGCTACCCGCATACAACGTATCTCTGCGATGAAGGAAACGATCCTGCGCTGATAGCGCTTTGTCAAGAGCTGGATGTGGTACATGTAACCCGGACAGTAAAAGTAAATGCAAAAGCGGGCAATATCAACAACGCATTGCAGCAGGCTACCGGAGAACTTTGCGTGATTATGGATCCCGACCATATTCCGGTGCCTTCTTATCTGGATGAAGTGGTAGCTTACTTCGAAGATCCGCAAGTAGGTTACGTACAAATGGTACAAGCTTACTACAATGCCGAAGAAAGCTTTTTTGCCCGCGGCGCGGCGCAACAAACGTATTTGTTTTACGGTCCGATGATGATGGGCATGAATGGTTACGGCACCGTGCAAGCTATTGGGGCGAATTGTACTTTCCGCCGGGCCGCTCTGGATTCTATTGGCGGGCATGCTCCTGGCCTCTCCGAAGATATGCATACGGCCATGCAGTTGCACGCCAAAGGCTGGAAATCGGTATATACACCGAAAATATTAACCCGCGGCCTGGTGCCTAACACGCTGGCTTCGTACTTTAAACAACAGATCAAGTGGTCGCGCGGCACCTTTGATTTATTAGCTCATGTATATCCCCGGTTATTCAAGAATTTTACCTGGCGCCAGAAGCTACATTACTTATTATTGCCCTTGCATTATGCCTTCGGTTTAATTGTGTTATTAGATATGCTCATTCCTGCTGCGGCTTTAGTAATGGGGCAGACTCCTTTATATATTGAATGGCACCAGTTTCTTTGGGTACTGCTTCCTTACTTAGGGCTAACTACCCTTATCCGGCAGTACGCCCAGCGCTGGTTGCTGGAAGACCACGAAAAAGGCTTTCACCTGACGGGAGGAATATTGTTGTTTGCCAGTTGGTGGGTATTTTCTTTAGGATTGATTTATACCATTTTAAACATTAAAGTACCCTACATTGCCACCCCAAAGAACGACGAAGACCGCAACAACTGGTCTTTAAGTATGCCTAATTTAATTGTAGGTGGGTTGAACGTAGCTGCCTTGGTATATGGGTTATCACGCGATTGGAGTCCTTATAGTTGGATGATGGGCAGTTATGTCGGACTAAATATTGTTTTATTGACGGTAGTTATTGCAGCCGCTCAGCCGGTATTACTCAAGCGGGTGAAAAAGTGGCTGCAACCTTTTTCTTTTATTCATTTGCTTTACCAGCCTTTTAAGATGCTGCGTCAGGTTATTTTGCCGGATACTTACCGTCTATTGCGCACGGGCGCACCTGTTTTAGCTATTCTTCTTTTCCTGACGTGTAATAGTTTTATTCTCTTTGACTACAATCCCAGCAAAGACTTAGAAGTACTCTACGGACCACAAACCAAAGACACGGGTGGTTTCTATACTGGTATGTATTTACCAACCAGTCAGCGAAATAATTTAGCTTCCGTTGATGCTTTGGAGAAAGATCTGGGAACAGACGTAAATATTGTTTCGGTTCATCAATCCTGGAAACCAGATAGCTTGTCTGCTTTTCCGCACTCTTTGTTCAACCGCCTTGCTCAACGGGGCGCTATTCCCCTGATTACTTGGAACCCACTTATTAGTAGCGCAACCGAAAGAGCAGAGAAAACAGGACCAAATATTTTAAAAGCTATTGCTGCCGGAAAATACGATTCCTATATCAAAGCTTATGCAGGCTATATTCAGCAATATAATTATCCAGTTTTCATTCAGTTTGCTCCCCAAGTAGATAACGAGGATAAATCGGGAAAGCTACACAATACGATTCACCCAGAAGTATTCAAAGCCGCTTACCGGCACGTTGTGGCTACTTTTGCTACCTCCGGTGTTAATAATGTAAGCTGGGTGTGGCATCCGGCTCAACCCGAAGATATTACTTCTTATTACCCAGGCGAGAATTATGTAGATTGGATAGGAGTAACGTGTTTAAACTACGGCAAGGCCGCTAAAGATGGCAAATGGCGCACCTTTGAAGAACTTTATAAACCTTACCGCAACGAGGTTCTGAAACTTAATAAGCCGGTTATGCTGACGGAGTTTGGTTCTACTAACTTCGGGGGCAACGGACAAGAATGGCTGGAATATTACTTGCCTTTGATTCCCAATTACTACCGGGAAATCCGCTCTTTAGTGTTTTACCAAACCAACCAGGATCAAAACTGGCCCACTACCTGGCGACCAGAATCCAAAGCTAAAGGAATAGATTGGACCATTAAAAATTCCACCCGGATAGCTAGAAATTACAAAAGAATAAGCCAAGAAGCATTTATCTGGCAAAAGCCCACGCTCGAACAGCGGGCTCTCCAACCGGCTTTGCTCAAAACTTTCCGGAAGAACCAAAAGCATTACTTAACGGGAACAGCGGGCCAGTATACGCTGCTGGTAAAAGGGCAACCTTTTTACGTGAAAGGAGTGGCTTACAACCCAGGACACGATTGGCGCGATGGCAATTATCCGCTTACCCGCCATCAGCTCGAACAAGATTTTTCTGCCATTAAAGCTATGGGAGCGAACACTATTCGCCGGTACAGTCCTAGTTTATACGATGATAATATTCTGACGATTGCTCAGGAGAAGGAGTTAAAAGTACTCTACGGTTTCTGGTTCGATCCAAAAGTAGATTATTATAAAGATACCCTAAAAGTAAAAAAATACCTGCAAAAGGTAGAAGAAATGGTAAGTAAGTTTAAGGGAGAGCCGGCGGTACTAGGCTGGTCGGTGGGCAATGAAACCAGCAGTTTGCTCAAAAAGCATTTCAGTCAGCCTTACCTAAGTTTGAACCGGCTGGCCTATATGCACATGGTTGAGCTCATGGCGGAACGTATTCACCAACTCGATCCTACCCGGCCCGTCTTCACTTCGCTGGAACATTCGCGCCAGCTGCCCGGTGAGTTGCTGGCGTTTGATCAACTGGTTCCAGGTGTAGATGTAGTAGGTATTAATTCGTATTATATCCAGCAAATCGGGCAATTACAAAAAATAGCTGCTCAGTTTAACCCGCATCGGCCTTACTTGGTTTCGGAGTTTGGCCCGAGTGGTTATTGGGATCCAGAATACACTTCTACCGATAAGAACAGTTTATTAATTGAAGAATCAAGCTCGCAGAAGACCGCTTTATACACGCAAGAGTGGAAAGAATTTATTTCTAAGCATCAAGGATACAATATTGGCGGAGTGGCTTTCTGTTGGCGCGACCGGTTTGAGGGCTCCGCTACCTGGTTTGGCTTAACGGATTTCCGTGGCCGCAAAAAACCTGTTTATTATGCCCTGCAAAATACGTGGACCAAGCAAGTTTTTGTTCCCCAACCAAAAATAGCAATTGTGGGTCCTTCGGGTTATCTGGTGCCCAAAACTTCTTTCGAATTTACTGTTATTGGAGCTGGAGCCACTTACCACAAAATAGAATGGCAATTATATAAAGACGATTATTTAGATAAAATGGAAGTTATAGAAAAAACAGAACAAGCCAATAAAATAATGATTACGCTTCCGGAGCCGACTGGAGAGTACCATTGCAATAAATACCGCTTGTATGTGTATGTATCAGATGGGAAAGGCAACGTGCTAACGGCTAGTAAATCCCTGGTGATGTAAAAGGTAGGTACATTTTAAAATAACAGTACTGTTCAATAACTTATTTCATGCAGCTTAAAAACATTTTACTTTTACTTCTATCCTGTTTAACCTTGCTGGCCTTAGTCCTGGTGGTTAGTAGTAGTCGAAAACCTCGCCTTCGGAAACATCTTAATTTCCACTACGTGGAAGTACGACAAGAGAATGCTCACTATCAATTGTATCGCAATGGTATTCCGTATTTTATCAAAGGGGCTTGTGTGTACAAGGACTTTCCTTTACTAAAAGAAAGCGGTGGTAATTCCATTCGCCTGTATAACGTTAACCCCGACAGTGCTTTAATGATCTTGGACCGGGCACAAAAAGAAGGGTTAACGGTTACCGTAGGTTTAAATATCACTCCTGCCGGAACCTTAGACTACAGTGATGAAAAAGCAGTTGCCGCTCAGTTAAAGAGAATCAGGCAAGATGTACTTAAACTTAAAAATCATCCGGCCTTGCTTATGTGGGGTATTGGTAATGAATTAAGTTTTAAATTAGAATTTAAGCACATCACCGAACATTACCGTTTGTGGACAGCAGTGAACGACATTGCCAAAATGATTCACGAACTGGACCCGGACCATCCTACTACCACTATGATTTCCTCTGATGCAAAACCTTTAGTGCTTATTAGCTTACTCTGCGATGAAATTGATATTTTATCTATTAACATATTCGATAAAATGTCAGAAGTATTAAAATTTACGATAGATTGGGCTTGGCGAGGACCTTATATGGCATCGGAATACGGCCCTCCGGGTTACTGGACTGCCGATCATACTGATTGGTATGCCAAAGTAGAATTAACCAGTTATGCTAAATCGCAAATTATTCGAAAACAATATCAAGAGCTGTTTGCCAATAAAAGTGAATGTTTGGGGTCTTACGCTTTTTTATGGAGTCAGAAACAAGAATATACAACTACTTGGTTTAGTTTATTTACCCAAACGGGCCAGCCAACGGAAATGATAGATGCTTTGCAATACAATTGGATGAACGAATGGCCAGTAAACCGTGCTCCTAGTATTGCTTCTCTTATCATTAATCGCCAAAAAAACTCCAAGAATACTTATTTACAAGGAACTCTTAAGAAGTTCAAAGCAATCATTACAGCTAAAGATTTTGAAAATGATAAACTACAGCTTAATTGGGAAGTACAAAAAGACAACGTAGAAATTTATTTTGATCCTACTCTGGCACAAAATAAACCTGAAATAATTGTTAAAGGCAGGTTAAACTATAAAACATTACAAGAGAATAGACTAAAAACCTCTTCCACAACTTGGCAAAATTATCAATTAGAGGTCCCTTCTCCTTCGCACGAAGGCCCTTATAGATTATTTATATATTTAACCGATGAACATAACAAAGTAGCTACGGGAAATGCTGCGTTTTACGTTACAAACTAAAAAATAAAGAAGATACTTTTTATGACTGAGTGCAGGAGCTATAAGCCAGGAGGAAGTTGCTTAACTATTTAAAAATTTTATTTAAACGCAAGTTGAGCCGTTTAAATAAAAATAATTTTAGGAAATAGAGTTAAACAGCGTAGCTACTCGGCAATAAATAAATCTAAAGTAATTTGGTCGGCTAATAATTTACCTTGGTTGGTTAAAGTAAGAGTATGATTTTTAATTTGACCCAACCCTTTTTGAATAACTTTGGCTAAGTAATCGCCGTGTAATAACTCCAAATCAAAGCCATATTTATCTTTTAACTTATCTAAATCACAGCCCCATATAGTTCGGAGCGTAGTCATCAGATATTCATTAGCTTGGTCAGCTGGGGTTAAAACCTCAGCGGTGGCAGGTATAGTATTTTGGGTAATGGCTGTTAAATACCGGCTATTACTCGCCACATTATATTGCCGCGAAGTACCGTTAAAAGAGTGGGCGCTCGGTCCTATGCCCAGATACGGAATCCCTTTCCAGTAATTGCTATTATGTCTGGATTCCCAGCCAAGCTTCGCAAAATTAGATATTTCGTATTGTTCGTAGCCATAAGTTTGCATCTGGGCCAGTAGCATTTCAAATTCGGTAGCTATAAATTCGTCTTCGCTGGGAATAAATTTGCCTTTTTTCGTCCAGGTTCCTAAAGCTGTTTTTGGCTCAATTGTTAACGCGTAAGCCGAAATATGCGAAACCTGCAGCGCAATAGCTTGGTCTAAATCTTTTGCCCAGATAAGATGATTGGGTGCCGGAATGCCATAGATTAAGTCTACGGTAATATTACAAAAACCCGCATCTTGCGCTAATTGTACCGAAGCTAAAGATTCAGCAGCCGAGTGGGCCCGGTTCATGAGCCGCAAGTGGGGTTCGTGAAAAGATTGCAGTCCGATACTCAAGCGATTTACCGGCGATTGTTTTAATTCTTTGATTTTAGCTGCGGTTAAATCGTCGGGGTTGGCTTCTAAAGTTATTTCAGCATTAGGAGCAATCTTAAAATATTGATGTAGAGTATTAAAAATGGCATCCAGTTCAAGGTTAGTTAACAAGGACGGCGTGCCGCCACCCAAATAAATTGTTTGCAGCTCCTGGCCAGATAAATAGTTTTGCTGTAGCTTAATTTCTTGACAAATAGCTTGTACTACTTCTTCTTTCCGGCGTAAAGAAGTGCTGAAATGAAAATCGCAGTAATGACAAGACTGCTTGCAGAAAGGAACATGAATGTAAATACCAGCCAATTTTATAGTAAATTTATTGTGTTTTTAAAATAGGAAACATTGCTTTTGTAAACTAAAAACAAACACCAGGATGGTATTGGTTTGATTTTTTCGGAACAATAGCTCAAATTTATAGTGTTACCCCAACATGCTCGCCGGTAATTAGTAATACTACTGGCTTTATATAAAGCAAATGTACAAAAATGTAACCGGCCTTTTATTCTTCTTACTATTCAGCTTTACCGCCTGGGCCCAGAAAGAAGTTACTTTAAGAATAAAATGTTCCGGCAAGGACCGGGAGATTTTACGCAAGTACGTGTATCCGTCCCGTTTTCCTGATTCACTGGTGGCCCGCCAAGGCATTATTAGTTTGATGCAGCAATTGCAGCACGATGGTTATTTAACGGCCTCTATTGATACTTTTTACTTTCAACAAGGTGTTTTGTATAGCCAGTTTTTTATTGGCGAAAAATACCAATGGGCTCAACTGCGAAACGGAAATGTAGAGGATAATTTATTAATACAGGCCGGGTACAAAGAGAAATTATACACTGGTAAACCATTTATACCGGCTGAATGGGTGAAATTACAGGAAGCTGTTCTCACCCAGGCTGAAAATAACGGGTACCCATTTGCCACTATCCGCCTGGATTCAATTGATATTGCCAATGATTACATTAATGCCTCCATTTTGGTGGAGAAAGGGCCAATCATATTGTTTGATTCGTTGCAGATTTCGGGTAGTACCAAAATTACGCAACGTTTTTTAAGCCGCTATTTACAAATTTACCCCGGCCAGTTGTATGACCAACAGAAGATAAATAATGTGCCGCGTTTACTTAAGCAATTATCTTACTTAGAAGTATTTCAACCGCCTTTGCTACAGTTTGGTCGGGAAAGGGCGCGATTATACTTATTTCTCAATGATAAAAAGGCAAATCAATTTGATGGAATTGTTGGGTTTCTGCCTGACCCTAATGGAAAAGAGCAAAAATTATTAGTTACGGGCGAAGTAAATTTAGACATTCGCAATTTAAAAGGCAGTGGTAAAGCCCTAGGTTTGCATTGGCGCAAGGTGCAGCGAGGTTCCCAGTTGCTAAATGCCAGTTATATTCATCCTAATTTGCTCGGCTCACCCATTGAATTGGGATTTACATTTAACTTGTATAAACAGGATACGGCTTTTATTACGCTAAAACCCCGGCTGCAATTTGGATTTAACACGCCGCGCGCCGGAAAAATTACTTTCTTCACCGAACTACAGAATTCGCGGCTTTTATTATCGTCGGTTGGTTTGCAGGAGCGCCGCGATTCTGTCCCGCTCGCTGATTTCAATTATCATGCTTACGGCATGCAGTACCTGCGCCAAACCCTCGATGATCTTTATTTCCCACGGAAAGGTTACCAGATTAGCGGCCAAGTGGCAATTGGTAATAAAAACATTAAGCGCAATCTCAACCGGGAAGCCAGTTATTACGATACTATTCGCTTGAAAACTACTCAAGTATCATTGGGGTTGCACAGCGAGTACTACATTAAACTAACCCGCCGGAGTGTAGTATTAACGCGTTTTAAAGGCGAAGTTCTGATTAACCCGCAGTTATTTTATAATGATTTATTTCGGTTAGGTGGTCTTACTACTCTGCGAGGTTTCCCGGAATATACTTTTTATGCCTCGCGCTATGCCGTAGGTACTTTAGAATACCGGCTGTTTACTGGCCCTAATTCATACGTGTTGCTTTTTTACGATCAAGGGTATTATCGCCGAAGCATTGGCAAAGATCAGGCACAGGAATATCCTTTTGGACTTGGCACCGGCATTAGTTTCAGTACCGGGGCTGGCATATTTCAGTTTATCTATTCAGTGGGGCAATCTAAGATCCTAAATCAGCCTATTAACCTTAACTACTCACGTATTCATTTTGGCCTTACCAGTAAGTTTTAAAAAAATAGTAAATAAAGTGCTTGAAGATAAATAAGTTAGCGCTAAGTTTTGGCAGAAAATAAGAATTATTTGGTTTTTTGAAATAGACCCACTACTTTTGTATTACAAACAGTGCGGGATGGAGCAGTTGGTAGCTCGTTGGGCTCATAACCCAAAGGTCACAGGTTCGAGTCCTGTTCCCGCTACCTAAAAGGTCTGACAGGTGAATAACTTGTCAGACCTTTTTATTTTAATATCTTCAGCTTCTCTTTTTGACTAAATTTTAAAGAAATTTAATCTGCTTGGGCCATTTTTTCCAGCAGCTCGTCGAATGTAGTGAGCAGGTCCGAGAAATCGGTATATGGGTAAATTGAGGAACATTTTTTTTGAAATACTTCTTTGGGATCCAATTCCTGTAGATTTACTAATTGATCAAACGAATCATCGTGAAGGGCAATAGGTAGTTTCAGGCGAATTTGGCGGGTAAAAACACGTTCCAGGTGCGGTAAATTTTCTGTAATTCGGGTGAGTTGATAATCTAAGTCGGCAATAAAGTTTTCTGTTTCTACTTGTACTTCTACCCAAGCCGGGTACAAAGAATTGTCCTTGCCTAAAGTAGTCAAGCGGTGAACTATAGCTTCTAAATCTCCTTTTAAGCGGATAAGCTTACGGCAACAAGGTACCTCTATTTCGGTAAGGTTCATTAATTGGCCCCCGGCAAAATCGAGCAGGAGCACTAATTTAGTATCTTCCACTTCGCTGAAAGAAAGCGGAATAGGAGAGCCGCTGTACCGGATATGCGGCATATTATTTACTACTTGGGGCCGATGCAAGTGCCCTAAAGCAATATAATCGAATTCAGCCGGAAACTGGTCGCCGCAAATCTGCCCCAAATTACCTACGTGTATTTCTTTTTCACTATCCGAAGCACTACTGCCCGCCGCGAATAAATGACCCATAGCTATAACAGGTATTTGCTGGGCTTTATAAGAAGCAATGTGACTCACTAATTGTTGGTAATGGGCACAAATTCCTTCTTTCAGGCGCGCTTCGCGCTCCGCATGGGTTTCGCCGGGTACGGAAAGGCGCACATCTTTATCCCGCAAAAAAGGAACTGCACATACTACTAATTCCGTTTCACCCGCTTCGTTTTTTATAGGGATAATTTGTTCGGTAAACTCAGCAGGAACGCCACCTACCACGTGAACCCGAAAATATTTTAACAGAGCTTGGGGAGCATTTAGCGTCGCAACCGAATCGTGATTACCGCCAATTATAATTACTTCGCGGCAATTAGTCGTCTGTAAAGCCCACAAAAAGTCGTAATACTGTTTTAAAGCTGTATTAGAAGGTGAGCCGGTATCAAATACATCGCCGGCAATAAGTAATACATTCACTTGCTGGTCGCGGATAAAGGCGAGGAGCCAATCTAGAAAATGCTGGTGTTCGTCTGTTCGTTCGCATTGTTCCAGCCGTTTACCTAAATGCCAATCAGAAGTATGTAAAATTTTCATGCGCCCCTGGAGCTACCGTTTCTGATAATGAAGATACAACGAAAATATAATTTACCTCTCAACTTAAACGGAGTATATTCTACCAACACCTTTTTCTGCTTGCAAAAAGGAGCCCTATTACCCTACGCGTCTTAAGGAAAATTACTTAATCTTCCGGAAAGTGCTTATATAAAATGTATTGTAAATTTTCTTCGGTAAGAGGTTTGCTCAGGTAAATTTCCACTTCAGCGTAACGTTGTAGTTGCTCAAAATCACGGGTGTTAGTAGAAGTAGTTAAAATAATTATGACGGAATGGTTATTTTCATCTGCCACTTCCCGGAAAGCTTCTAAAAACTCAAAGCCGTTCATTACGGGCATATTTATATCTAAGAGAATTAACTCCGGAAAAGGGTGATTGGCGGCTTTTTCTTGCTGCAAAAACTGTAAAGCTTCTTCGCCATTTAAAGTTACTTTAATGTTTCGGGTAACTTGCATTTCTTTTAACAGACGAGTGTTTAAGAAATTACTTATAGCATCATCATCAATCAGCAAAACCGAGTTCAGTACTGTCCGGGTCATCGTGTAGCTTTTATAGACTAAGCCGAAAAATTAACTTGTTCAATAGAATAAAGCAATAAACCTGGGAAATAGCTTCCAATCAATAGTATTCCAATTATGGTCTTAGGCTTAATTCTATTTAATGATTTATTTTTTTCGGCTAATTCAAGTAAATACGTTGTGGTAAAGGTAAAGGCACAATCTAGTTGTGCTGGTTATTTTATGATTAAAATTCGTTACAAAATATATTTATATATTCTTGGAGATAGTGACTGTACGTTTTCGTGCCAAAAAAGCTGCAAAATAGGCCGGCAGATTAATTAAGCAAGTGAAAATTAGCAGAAAAATAATTTAAGATACTTAGCGAAAGGTATAATTCGGAGCTACATCTAAAAATATTTTTTTTCTCTGACATGCATTTAAAACAAAAAGCACGACTAAAGTCATGCTTTTTGTTTTCAATAACGCGAAAATAGCATTACGATTTAGAAGCCGTCATACTATCTAATACTTCCATTACCTCGCGTACGTGCTTTTCAGAGTTGCGCAGTAAAGTCATTTCTTCGTCGTTCAGTTGTAATTCAATTACTTTTTCCACGCCTTTTTTACCTAATACTACCGGTACACCCAGGTAAGTGCCCGTAATACCATATTCGCCTTCCAGCTTAATGCAAACCGGGAAGATGCGTTTTTGATCCCGGGCAATGGCTTCTACCATTTGAGCTGCCGCGGAGCCAGGTGCATACCAGGCCGAGGTACCCATTAATTTTACCAGTTCGCCGCCCCCATTTTTAGTACGTTCAATAATAGCGTTTAAGGTAGCTTCCTCAATTAATTCGGTTACCGGAATACCGCCCACGGTTGTATAGCGCGGTAGGGGAACCATGGTATCGCCGTGACCACCTAGTAATACTGCCTGAATATCTTTAGGAGATACATTTAAAGCTTCGGCCAAGAAAGCCCGGTAACGGGCAGTATCTAAAATACCGGCCATTCCCATTACTTTGGTGCGAGGCAACTTAGCGGTTAAATGCGCCGCGTAAGTCATAACGTCTAATGGGTTAGATACCACGATAATAATAGCATTCGGCGAGTGCTGAATGACATTTTCCGTAACTGATTGTACAATGCCGGCGTTAGTTGAAATTAAGTCATCGCGGGTCATGCCCGGTTTACGAGGTAAGCCAGAAGTAATTACCACAATATCCGAATCGGCAGTGCGGGAGTAATCATTCGTGACACCCACCGTACGGGTATCGTACAGGTTTATGGGTGATTTTTGCCAAATGTCCAGCGCTTTACCTTCGGCAAAACCTTCTTTAATATCTACTAACACTACTTCATTGGCAATTTCGCGGTAAGCCAGCACATCGGCACAAGTAGCACCCACATTTCCGGCTCCTACAACAGTTACTTTCATGGTATAAACAGATTAAGATGGAACGGTTTAGATTTTAGAGGTCGTAAAATTATAAAAAAAGCGTAACGGAAAATGTTTTGTTAGATTTATTTCCGGGGAAAGTTTAGGTAAAATATAGTATTGTTTTATAAAATTGGATTGTCGAGTTTTATTTTTAGAAGAAAGGGAAATAATTTAATAGAAAAGAGTCACCAAAATGTTCGGCTTTATCCTTATACATTACCATTCTGTTAATCCTCAGATTAAACTTTACAATATTTTAATTTCCAGTACTTGTTCCGTTTTAGGAGTTACTTTAAACCGGTTGTCGAGCCGGTGGCCGATTACCCACATAATGGAATTTGCCGATAAGAGCACTTTGATGGTAGATTTTAGATTTACCGGTATTTTCTCGTCAATTAAAAAATCACTGATTTTCTTTTTGCCATTCATTCCCAGTGGTACAAACCAATCACCTTCTTTCCAGGGGCGGATTTTTAACGGAAATTGCAACAATCCGGCATCCAGAGCCGCTAATTTTTTATTAGAGTTAATTTTATAATGAAGAGCAGGTACAGAGTTAAGCCTTAGATGCAATTCGGGCATTATCCATTCCGTTTGACCGGCTCCTAATTCATAGCTGCCAAAAGCTTCCGTATCTTTAGAAGTAATTACCAGTTGGGCCCGGTCTTTCACCAGAGTATGCGTAGCGGATGAAAAGATTTTACCGGATTCTCCATTTAAAGCCGGTATAATCATTTGGGTTACCTCAAAAGTAAACGCGTAGGGCTGTAACAACTCAAATAAAATTAATGGCAGCGCTTCGGTATCCGGCAAAGCAGCAATATTTAAGTAAGAGATTCCGTTTTCTGAGCGGAGAGCTTGTTCCCTGATTTTCTGAACATGGTCACGCACAATTATTTCGGCTGCATTAATTTTTGCCGCGGTTTGTTGCATGGTGTGTTCCAGGTTAGGGTTGAGTTGCTTGAGTACCGGAATAACTTCGTGCCGGATTTTATTGCGCTGGTATAAGGTAGTTTCGTTCGAAGAATCTTCGCGCCAGATAAGTTGCTGGGCGGTTACATAATCGTAGATATCGTCTTTTTGCAGGCAAAGTAAGGGCCGGATGAGGGAGCCATTTTTAGGCGCAATGCCGTGTAAACCGGGTAAGCCCGTACCACGAGTAAGATTAAGTAAAATAGTTTCAACGGAATCGTTTTGGTGATGAGCAACGGCTATCAGGTCGTAACTATGTTGTTGGCGCAATTTCTCGAACCAGTTGTACCGTAAAGTACGAGCGGCCATTTGCGTAGAAATTTTTTCTTGGGTAGCAAAAGCTTTGGTATTAAACTGTTCACTGAAAAAAGGAACATTATATTTTTTGGCCAGTTTTCTTACAAAAAGCTCATCGGCATCCGATTCTTCGGCCCGTAAGCCAAAATTACAATGCGCTATAGCAAAATTTACTTTTAATTCAGATAAGATATCGCATAATACTACAGAGTCTATTCCGCCGCTTACCGCTGCTATAATTTTTTGGTTGGAGGCAAAGAGCTGATGTTGCTGCACAAAGGCTAAAACTTTCTGAACCATAAAAGACTAAAAGTAATTTTACTAATTTTGCGGCAATTATAATTTTGGATGAAACACACAAAGATATTTTATTCTCTTATCTTTCTCTTACTAACTTCCTTTTCTGTTTACGCGCAGCAGGAACAAATTCAATTAGTGGGTGCCGGTTCTTTACAGGGCGGAGTGAAAAATGGCGTACGGTTTAATCGGTTAATTTCAAATGTCCACTTAAAACAGAAAGAAACCGATTTGTACTGCGATTCCGCGCATCTATACCGCGAAACCAACACTGTAGAAGTTTTCAGCAACGTTCGGGTAACCCAAGGCACCTTAGTAATAACCAGTAACACGGCCGTTTACGATGGGAATAAGCGAAATGCTACTTTTCGGGGGAATGTAAACCTGCGCGACGAAAAAATGACCTTAACTACTCCTTCGTTGTTTTATGATATGGTGGCTAAAACGTCGCGGTACACTGAAGGAGGAACTATTCTGGAAGAAAGTAACACTCTTACGAGTCAGTTTGGCTATTACAATACCATTACCAAATTGCTGGCTTTTAAAGGAAATGTACATTTAATCAGTCCCGACGCCGATATAACCTCCGATACCCTGCAGTACAATACGCAAAGTAAGCTGGTTTTTTTTGTGGCGCCTACGCAAATTAAAAACGAAGATGGATTACTAACCGCTAAAGGCGGAACGTACAATACGGTTACGAAAGAATCCATTTTTAGGGGTTCGCGGGTGGAAACTCCGGATTACCTCGTGGATGCGGATTACTCCGTTTATGATCGGGCGGCGCAATATTTATACGCTAGTGGCAAGGTTAAATTAACCTCGAAAGACCCGGATAATAAAACGGTTATCACCGGCCAAATTTTACAAAGCTGGAAAAATATTGGTAAAACAAAGGTTTACGGAAGCCCGGTAATGCGATCATTGGTTTCAGAAGATACTTTATATGTGTCCGGGGATACCTTAATTGCTATCAATCATGATAAAGTGGCGAAACAAAAAGATCCTAAGTTGAAAGATTTTATTTATGCGTATTACGATGTGCGCATCTATAAATCTGACTTACAGGGAAAATGTGACTCGCTTACGTATAGCGTGAACGATTCTATTATGTACCTGAACCGGAACCCGATTGTATGGAGCGAGAAAAGTCAATTAGTGGCCGATAGTATGGAAATATTTATTCGCCGTAAAACTTTGGACCGGATGAACCTATATAGTAACGCGTTTATTATATCGGAAGATACGCTTCAAAATTTTAACCAGGTAAAAGGCCGGAATATGGAAGCTTTTTTTAAGGAAGGGAAGCTGGCTAAAGTAAATGTAAACGGAAACGGCGAGAGCATTTATTTTGCTTTAGAAGGAGATACGGCAGTTACCGGAATGAACCGCAGCATTTCCAGTGATTTAGTTTTAAGATTTAAAGATAGTAAACTAAATACTGTATCCTTACTCACAAATGCGGAAGCTAGTTTTATTCCGCCCCACGAGCTAAAAGAGCCAGATAAACGCTTAAAAGGTTTTAGTTGGCGCATCGAAGAACAGCCCACCAAGGAAATGGTTTTAGCCAAGAGAACGCCCAAGCAGGCAACCCCTAAGCCAGAAAAAGCATCTGCCATAAAAACGGAACCAACCCGTAAGAAATCGCTGTTTAAAAAGAACCAAAAGCCGAACCTACAATAGAATTTTGCAAGTAAGCCGTTCTACTACCAGTTGAAACAGCTTGCATATAGGAACTAATTTTTCTAATTTTGTCCATCCATGACTAGAATCTCATACATAGGAGTTATACTTGCCTTTTTTACGCTGGTATTAAGTGCCTGCAGCGATTACAACAAAATCCTGAAAAGCACCAGTGCTGAAAAAAAATACGAAGCTGCCTTAAAATATTATGAAAAGCAGGATTATTACCGGGCCAGTACTTTGCTGGAAGAGTTAATTCCGGTTTTAAAAGGAAGACCAGAGGCGGAGAAGGCCCAGTTTTATTTTGCTTACACCCAATTTTACCAGCGGTCTTATCCTTTAAGTGCGTTTCACTTTAAATCTTTTTACGATACGTACCCCCGTAGCGAATATGCCGAGGAGGCGCTTTTTATGCACGCTAAATCGTTGTACCGCGATTCTCCGACTTTTAATCTCGACCAAACCAGCACTTACACGGCCATTGAAGCTATTCAGGATTTCCTGAATCGGTATCCGGCCAGTAAAATGAAAGACGAAGCAGATAAAATGTACCAGGAACTTTCGGCGAAAGTAGAGCGGAAAGCTTTTGAAAGTGCCCGGATTTACGCCTCTATGCGTTACTACCAGGCAGCCGTTACCGCCTTTAATAATTTTCAGCGAAGTTTTCCTTCTTCTAATTATAACGAAGAGGCTTTGTTCCTGAAATTGGAAGCTCAATATAATTTGGCTGAGCGCAGTGTAACAGAAAAACAGCGCGAACGTTATTTCGAAGCAGTAGCTTTTTATCAGGATTTAGTAGATAAATACCCCAAAAGCAAATACCTGAAAGACGCCGAAAACTTCTATGATAAAAGCGTTAAACAACTGGAAAGACTAAAAGAATCTCCTGCTAAAGCAGCTAATACAGCTAGTAAATAGGTATTAGGTCTTATGTTATTTAGTAGTACGTTTTACGTTAGCTGCTTATAAACCGTTAATTAAGAAGTAAATAGAATAAATTTTATAATAATTGAGTTAGCTAGGTTGATAGAATGTAATAATACAAATGGTGCTTTAATTGATTTTTACCCAACTTGTAACCTATAACTTGCAACTTTTCAACCTTTTAACCTTACAACAATAAACTAAATATATGGCAGTATCATCATCCATTATTACCCGCAATATGGCCGATTTCGCCAACGAAACGGGTAACGTATACGAATCAGTAGCAATTATCTCAAAAAGAGCAAACCAGATTTCGGTTAAAATTAAAGAAGAGTTAAACTCTAAATTAGCCGAATTTGCTACTACCGTTGATAACTTAGAAGAAATTTTTGAAAACCGCGAGCAAATAGAAATTTCTAAGTACTACGAGCGGATGCCAAAACCTACTAACCTGGCCATCGAAGAATTCTTGGAAGGTAAAGTGTTTTTCCGTCGGCCAGATATGGAAGAAGAAACTTCTGGTTTATAAAAAGCTGCATGCTGCGGCATAAGAAAATTATTTTAGGAGTATGCGGGAGTATTGCGGCTTACAAAGCAGCGCTACTCACGCGTTTATTAGTAAAAGCAGAAGCGGAAGTACAAATAATACTTACGGCTTCTGCTTCTGCTTTTATTACGCCTTTAACTTTAGCTACGCTTTCGAAGCGCCCGGTTCTTACTAATTTTGTGCAGGACGAGTCCAGCGGACAATGGACAAACCACGTAGCTTTGGGTTTGTGGGCCGATGCCTTGCTGGTAGCACCAGCCAGTGCCAATACCATTGCCAAAGCAGCTAACGGATTTTGTGACAACTTACTTACCGCCACTTATCTTTCCGCGCGCTGTCCGGTATTCTGGGCGCCGGCAATGGATTTAGATATGTATGCCCATCCGGCAGTACAAAGTAATTTTGCAAAGCTCCGTTCCTATGGAAATACCATAATTGAAGCCAGTTACGGCGAGTTAGCCAGCGGATTAGAAGGGCAGGGACGACTAGCTGAGCCGGAAGAAATACTCGAAGTTCTCCAAAAACATTTTGAAGTCAGTGCCATTGCTTAAAGGTAAAACTGTTCTGCTTACGGCCGGTCCTACCCAGGAAGCGCTCGATCCGGTCCGTTATATCAGCAATCATTCTACGGGTAAAATGGGCTACGCTTTAGCCGAGTGTTTAGCGGAAGAAGGAGCAATAGTGTATTTAGTATCTGGTCCAACTGCTTTAAAGGCACATCATCCCCTTATAAAAACTTTTCCGGTAATCTCCGCCGAACAAATGTACCAGCAATGCCGACAATTGGCCGAACAGGCAACTATTTGGGTATTTGCCGCCGCCGTGGCCGATTACCGTCCGAAAAAACCATCTCTTAGTAAAATAAAAAAAAACGAAGATATTTTAACAATTGAGATGGTAAAAAACGTTGATATAGCAGCTACCTTGGGTCAAACCAAAAAACCAAATCAGCTTTCGGTGGGTTTTGCCCTGGAAACGGACCAGGAAATAGAAAATGCCCGAGCCAAGCTGGTAAAGAAAAATTTTGATTTAGTTATTCTTAATTCTCTGAACGATTCGGGCGCCGGCTTTCAGCACGATACGAATAAGATTTCGATCATCGAAAAAAATAAAATTACTAAATTTGAGTTAAAGCCGAAAAACGAAGTAGCCCGCGATATTGTACGATTTATAAGTGAAAAAATACATGCTTAAATACGTGTTTGCTCTTGCCTTAAGCTTCTTTTTAGCTTATAGTGTTACAGCGCAAGAACTACAATGCGAGGTAATTATTAACGACGACCAGGTAACGGTAACTGATAAACGGGTTTTCCGGGATATGCAGCGCGATATCTTTAATTTTATTAATAATCAGCGCTGGACTTCTACTTTATATAAACCAGAAGAACGCATTCAAGCCCGGATGCTGATAACCATTACCAGTGTTCCGACGATAGGGAACTATACGGCTACGGTTCAAATACTTTCTGCCCGGCCAGTCTATGGTACGGGTTACGAAACTACGGTACTTTCTTTCTTCGATAAAGATTGGGCTTTTGAATACAACGATGCTCAGCCGCTGCAATTTTCGGAAAATTCGTATACCTCTCAATTGGCTTCATTGCTTACTTTTTATTCTTACCTGATGATTGGGTTGGATAACGATAGTTTTTCGCGGTTAGGTGGTTCGGCTATGTACGACCGGGCAACAAATGTGCTAAACAATGTGGCGGCTCAAAATTTAAATGCACCGGGCTGGAAAGCCTTTGAAGATACGCGTAACCGGTATTGGTTGCTAACTAATTTGCAGGACCCACAGATAGAACCTTTCCGGACGGCGGTATACAATTACTTCCGGCAGGGAATGGATATTTTTATTCAGAAACCGGCCGATGCCCGCACGAATATACTAAAGGCAATCAAAAGTATTCAGCAGGTAGCGCAGCGTAGGCCGGGTACCGCTATTATCCGATCGTTTTTCGACGCTAAATCCGACGAGATTGTTTCTGTTTTTAAAGGCGGTGCTCCCGGCGATAAACAAGCAGTATACGCTATTTTGTCCGAATTAGATCCTACTAATATTACTAAATACCAAGTATTATTGCAAAAATAGGTAAGTAAGTTAAGAGTTATAAGTTTAAAGTTATAAGTTATGTTTTTGACTATAACTTAGATCTAACCCAGCTTACTATACTTTTACCGTTAAGTTGTTTGTAAAAGCATCTAGCGGCAACAGAACGGACATTGTTTTATTTAAAATCTACGCCTGTATTCCAAATCGGACCTGATATTCTATTTTTAATTAACAAATATTTATATACATATTTAGTTAAGCGTTAACTCATAACTCTAAACGCATAACTTTTAACTCAATAAAGCGTGGGTAAACGGCAATTCCGAATCGGTCAGAAAGATTTACTAAACAAATCAGACGATTTATTGGGCCGGAAGATACAAGTAATTTTAAATAATAATCGGGTACTTAGTGGCTCTCTGGAAGTTTTATCGGCTTCGGAATTATTACTGAAAGATGCCCGCTTTAATTTGCACCGTATTTCGCCAAACGACGTAAGGGAGGTGGTATACGACCAAGAAACATTATACTAAAGAATGCTGGTTAATTTACGGATAAAGAATTACGCTTTAATTGAGCAATTAGAGCTGCAACCTTCGCCGTTGCTGAATATAATTACGGGGGAAACGGGGGCCGGAAAGTCGATTATGCTGGGAGCAATTGGTTTGTTGCTGGGTAATCGGGCAGATACCAAGGTGCTCTTTAATACCGCCGAAAAATGTGTGGTAGAAGGAATTTTTGATATTTCGTCGTATAATCTCGAAGAATTGTTTAACAAGGAAGATGTAGATTACGATAGCCAGTGTATTTTGCGTCGGGAAATTACTCCCACCGGAAAATCCCGGGCTTTTATCAATGATACTCCGGTAACTCTGGATGCCCTACGTACTATTGGCGCTAACCTAATGGATATTCATTCGCAGCACGATACGCTTTTGCTGGGTGATACCGCTTTTCAATTAAATATAGTGGACCTGTACGCGGGAAATAATGGAATAAAAGAACACTATCAAAACACCTATCGGCAGTACAAAAAACTGGAAAGTGATTATAAGAAGCTGGAAGCCGAACTAGCGCAAGCCCAAAAAGAACTAGATTATAATACTTTCCTGCTGAACGAACTGGAAGAAGCAAAACTGGTTGAGAACGAACAAGAAGAACTCGAAACGCAACTAAAACAACTGGAGCACGCCGAAGAAATTAAATTAAAGCTGAGCCAGGCTCTACAATATCTGTCGGAATCGGAATACAATGTAGCTGTTTCGTTGAAAGATGCTTCTTATTTGCTGAACCAGGTAACACCTTATGGCGAACATTTCCAGGAATTAAAAGAACGCTTAGATTCTTGCCTGATTGAAATAAATGATATTGCGGCAGAAGTAGAAACAGCCGAACGGAGGACCGAAGCCGATCCGGAAAAAGCAGAACAAACCCAGGAACGCTTAACGCTTATCTACAACTTACAGCGCAAACACCAGGCCCGGGATAATGCTGAATTATTGCAAATTCAAGCGGATTTGCAGCAAAAAGTAAGCAGCGTATTAAACCTCGATGAATCCATTAGTCGCACTAAAAAGCAAATGGATATTGCTTACGAACAAGTAACGCAGTTAGCTGGTCAGCTTTCTGAATCGCGGCAGTTGGTTTTTCCTAAGTTTCAGGAAGAAATACACGCTTTACTCGCCGAACTGGGAATGCCTAATGCCCGGATTGTTTTTCAGCACGGAACCGGTTCACCTACGGCTACCGGAATAGATGTCATCAGTATTTTATTTAGTGCGAATAAAGGATCAGCACCGCAAACTTTAAGCAAAGCAGCATCGGGAGGTGAATTCTCCCGGCTAATGCTTTGTGTAAAATATCTTCTGGCCGATAAAACCGCTTTGCCCACTATTATTTTCGACGAAATAGATACCGGTATTTCCGGGGAAATTGCGGTAAAAGTAGGGAAGATGATGCAGCAAATGGCTAAAAAGCACCAGTTAATTGCGATATCGCATTTGCCGCAAATGGCGGCGCAAGGTAATGCGCATTATTTTGTGTATAAAGAAGATCGGGCCGATCGTACTATTAGCCGCATCCGGGAATTAAGTGAAGAAGAACGGGTAAAAGAAATTGCGATTATGATTGCCGGGGCTAACCCGAGTAACCATGCCTTCCAAAGCGCCCGGGAGTTATTAGCCCTTTAGGATGCCTGAATCGCAGATTTACGCGGATTACACAGATTATTTTGGGTAGTTTGTAAGAATAATAAACATAGAGTTAGGTAATGCCAAAATTGCTCTGCGAATGTGGATGTATTTTCACACCACCTATACAATTAAGAATCCGTGCAATCCGCGGAAATCCGCAATTCAGACTTTAAAGCTCGAAAAATTTGCTAAGGTAGTATATCATTTGCGCAGATTTGGTAATATTGTGGCACAGAATGGTTCTTTAAGAAACCAATTCACCTAAATTAAACTTCTAACGATACACACTATGGCGTATAACCTGCTGCAAGGTAAAAAAGGGATTATATTTGGTGCCCTCGACGAAAAATCAATTGCTTGGAAAGTAGCACAGCGTGCCCGCCAGGAAGGAGCAGAATTTGTTTTAACGAATGCTCCTTTGGCCATGCGGATGGGAGAAATAAAAAAACTGGCCGAAGAATGCCAGGCGCAAATTATTCCGGCGGATGCAACTTCCGTGGAAGACCTGCAAAATTTGTTTACCCAGGCTCAGGAAATTTTGGGTGGTAAAATTGACTTTGTGTTGCACTCTATTGGCATGAGCCCAAATATCCGGAAAAGTAAAGCTTACGGCGACTTAAATTACGAATGGTTTCAGAAGACTTTGGATGTATCGGCTTTATCGTTTCATAAAGTAATGCATGTGGCGGAAAAGCAAGACGCCATGAATGAGTGGGGTTCTATTGTAGCCCTGTCGTATATTGCGGCTCAACGCGTGTTCCCGGATTATACCGACATGGCCCAGGCAAAAGCCATGTTAGAATCTATTGCCCGTTCATACGGGTATCGTTTCGCTAAACTTAAAAAAGTACGGGTAAACACCATTTCTCAGTCGCCGACTAAAACTACGGCGGGTACCGGCGTAGGAGGTTTCGATGCTTTCTATGAATACGCCGATAAAATGTCGGCGTTGGGCAATGCCAGTGCCGAAGATTGCGCTAATTATTGCATTACCTTGTTCTCGGATTTAACCCGTATGGTTACCATGCAAAATTTAATGCACGACGGGGGATTTTCAAGCGTAGGTATTTCAGAAGAAGTAGTAGCTCAAATGAGTAGATAGATCTCTTACATAATTACACCAAAGAAGCGGCAAATAGCTATTTGCCGCTTCTTTGGTTTTTCTACTAACCTATATCAATCTTTGTAAATTATCTCTTATACTGGATTGAATAAAAGAGGCTTATTTGTTCTTTGTCTTTGGAGCCTTTTTCAGGCTCCATTCTGCGGCGCGGATGCGGTTTGAGAAGTAGGCTGTTTGCCTCCTGGCCGGCGGGCTTCGTTTGACTCTTCCGGGCGGGTGTCAATTGCTCGTAGTTGGAGCTTACTACCATAATAGTATTTAGTAAATGCATTTAATTTATTTCAAATGATATTCTCAGACAGAACCTCCTAAATTACAAAAAGGAATTATAAGTTAAAACGAGTTTCCCTTGTACGGGAAGATTGGTATTACCTTTTAATAGTGTACCCACCGCTTAATTTGTAACTTGCAATTTGCAACGTATAACCTGCAACCTATTTATTCTCCTTCCCGGTGTACCGTACTTATATCAAAAGCGGGTACGCACACCGACCAATATTCCGTTTCTTCGTCGAAAGGATTGGAATACTTTACTCTTGCCCCTGATTTTACCAGGAGCGTTTCGCCGGCGGTTAATTCAATTACTTCGCCGTCTACTTCAATCTGCTTACGGCCGCGGATAACAATGGTAATTTCATCAAATTCCGGTTCCTGGTGTGGCTCGCTCCAATGCGGCGGCGCAATCATATGGGCTATACTAAACTTAGCTGATCGGGTAGAAGCAAGACCAAAATGTTCCTCAATTAACTTATTATCAATAGTGGGTACCCGGAAAGGTTTAGTCTGCTTAAAATATTTTTGCTCCATTTTATCGTATTTAGTAAGCGGAAAGATAAGGGGTATACTTGCAAATAAGCATTAAGGTACAATAATTTTTAGCGTTCCCGTCAGCATTTATAAATATTGGGAGCTAACCTATATAATCTTTCAGCACCGAAGTTGTAATTGGCTCTGGTTAGTTAAAGAACAAACCTATTTTTCTGAACCAAGTTATATTTTAATTCCGCGAATTTCACCGGAAGTATAGCATTAGATTTATAGGTAATTGTATAGCAGTATTAGGGCCGATTAATATTAGTAAAAATGTTTTAAAAATTTTACAGACTCATAGAGTATCTAACCAAGTAAAAAGCAAGTTGTTTCAGATAACCAGGCTCTATGGTAAAAAAATAATTTACCAATTTATATTCTCTTTGTTCACTAATATACTTGTGGCTTAACTATTAAAGTATTGTAGCGTATAGAGAGTGCAATTAATACATTGCCCGATAGTTGTTCATGCAACGGCTATTTTTTAGTTATAATTTTTTTAGTCTATTCTAAAAATTAAAACCTAAAATTAATAAAACTATGATGTTGAGAGTAAAAGACAAAAGCGGTAAAGTAATATTAGCCGCCGTTGCCGGACTAAGCGCCGGACTTATTGCCGGCTTATTAATGGCGCCTGAATCAGGTAAAGATACAATTAGTGCTCTGAGAAACAAAGCTTTAGATTACGGTGATCAGTTAGAGGATGCCGTCCGGAAACTGATGCGTCGGTTAGAAGGCGAGAATATTACTGATACCGGTAGTAGTTTGAAAATGCAGGGAGTCTGGGACGAGGTTAAAGGTCGTTTGAAAACCAAATACGGCGATTTAACCGATGAAGACTTGGCGTACGTAGAAGGAGAAGAAGATAAGTTTTTGGGTAACCTGGAATTTAAATTAGGAAAAGGCAAAAAAGAGCTGCGCCGGATAATCGAAGAAATCTAATCTGGAATTTATCAGAAGTAGGAATATTTTACAAAGTTCTTACATTTGGATAATTAAAACATTCTGGACGTATTATCGTTAGTAATCCTTTAAGTAATGGTAAAACGCCATTTATGATGAAATTGAAAACTAAAAAATTAAAAACTTACAACACTATGAAAGACAATAGCGGTAAAATTATCCTTGCCTTGTTAGCAGGGGCAAGTGCAGGAATAGTAGCTGGTTTATTAATGGCACCGGATAGCGGTACTGTATCCAGAGAAAACCTGAAAAACTACGCCGGTAAACTAAGTAAAGATCTGGAAAAAACTTTCCAGGATAGCCTTTCTAAAATTGATACCAATGCTATTTTAAGTTCTATTGGCTTAGGTGGTAAAGGCGGCGATACTGGTAACAGTGATGCTGGCGGATCAGCAGCGGGCACTGGAACAACAGGTGGTGCCGGTAAAAAAGCGGGTGGTGCGGGTGTAGCCGATGCCGGTGCTGAAGGCGCCGGTGGATCAGCTGCCGGCGAGCAAGGCCATTCTTAAAAAAGATGAAACCCTAAGAATTTATTTTCCGTATAAACAAGAAAGGTTGATTAAATAGTAAAGAGTGAAGTAAAATTGATGAATTCTTAGCAAATTAGATATAGAAATAGGATGTAAATTTTATGATGTAGTTAAATCGCTAAAGAAGAAAACTTAAAACGTTTTTTATCATAATAGTAACTCTAAAGAAATTATTTAATCAACAAAAAAAGCCTTCCCTTCAAAAAGGAAGGCTTTTTTATTGGCCTTAATTTTTATTTTTTAAAAAAACAGCTCTACTCTTAAGTAAGTCCTTCTAAAAGCAGTAAAGCAACCTTGAGTCAATCAAAAGTTTACCGAAGTTTTTAATTATCCATTACCAATCTTTATTCTTCTGATTGATCTTCTGTTCTTTCGGGTTTCATTTGCGGGAAGAACAATACATCCTGGATGGATTTAGAGTTGGTCATGATCATGCTCAACCGGTCAATACCAATACCTAAACCAGCGGTTGGTGGCATGCCGTACTCCAATGCCCGTAAAAAATCCTCATCCAGAACCATGGCTTCGGTGTCGCCGCGCTTGCCGAGCTCTAATTGTTCTTCAAAACGAGAGCGTTGGTCGATGGGGTCATTCAGTTCCGAGAAAGCATTACAAATTTCTTTACCGTTGCAAATAGCTTCGAACCGTTCTACCAAGCCGGGTTTACTGCGGTGCTTTTTGGCTAACGGCGACATCTCGACGGGATAATCGGTGATAAATGTAGGCTGAATCAGGTGCGGCTCGCACATTTCGCCGAATATCTCATCAATGATTTTACCTTTTCCTAGATTTGGGTTTAAATGAATGTTTAAGCTCGCGGCAGTTTCCCGCAACTGCGGCTCTTCCATCTCCGCAATATCGATTTTGGTAAAATGCGCAATGGCCTCGAACATGGTGAAACGTTGCCAAGGCCGCTTAAAATCAATGATATTTTCGCCTACTTTAACTTGGGTGGTACCGTGCAAATCCAGCGTAATTTTTTCCACCATTTCTTCCACCAGGTCCATCATCCAGTAATAATCTTTGTAAGCAACGTACAGCTCCATTTGGGTAAATTCCGGATTATGGAACCGGCTCATGCCTTCGTTCCGAAAATCTTTCGAAAATTCGTACACGCCATCAAAACCACCCACAATTAGCCGCTTTAGATACAGTTCGTTCGCTATTCGCAGGTACAAAGTCATGTCCAGGGTATTGTGGTGGGTTTTAAACGGACGCGCGGCAGCCCCGCCGTATAAAGGCTGCAGAATGGGCGTTTCTACTTCCAAGTAACCGCGGTTGTTTAAATAAGAACGCATAGAATTAGTGAGCTGGGTGCGTTTAATAAAAGTATTGCGCACTTCCGGATTTACCACCAGGTCCACGTAGCGTTGGCGGTAGCGCAATTCAGGATCAGTGAAGGCATCGTAGGTTATTTTATTGCCTTGCTCATCCACAACTTCTTTTACAACGGGTAAGGGTTTTAAAGATTTGCTCAGCAATTTTAACTCGGTAACGTGCACCGAAATTTCCCCTACCTGCGTGATAAAAACATACCCTTTTATGCCGATAAAGTCGCCGATATCGAGCATTTTTTTAAATACAGTATTATACAAATCCTTATTCTCGCCGGGAGCAATATCGTCGCGCGACACGTAAATCTGAATGCGGCCCGTGGAATCCATGAGCTCGGCAAAGGAAGCTTTTCCCATGATGCGGCGGCTCATGAGGCGGCCAGCCAAGGCTACCTGCTGGTAATTATTTTGTTCCGGGTGATAATTTTCTTTTATTTCTTTGGCCCAGGCATTTACCTCAAATAATTCGGAAGGGTAGGGGTTAATGCCCAATTTTTCCAGCTCTTCGCGTTCGTGGCGGCGGCGGAGTTCTTGTTCGCTTAAATGCATGCGTTTAAATTTTAATTACCTAAAAGGTATACAAGCTGCAAAATTGATAAATTATTTGGCATGTATCTATATTAATTTGGTAAATGCCGGAAAAACTTTCGGGTAAGAAGGTGGTAAGAACAAGTAAATTTGACGGAAGGCTGGTTTATTTTATTTAAAATACCTATATTAGTAAGGCCTATACTAAAACAAAATGGTTAAAGTATAACATTTAGCTAAGCGTATAAGCTTTAGATAGTATTTAGTGGTAGGTGATTGGAATAATTTTTTGGAAGAACAAACGGGTTGATTAACAATAAAATTTTAATCAATAAAGTAATTTATTAAGGAAACAGTTAGTAGAAAAAAACATTTTGGCGGCTTTTTAGTTAAAGGTTTTATCGTGACTAGCCAGTAAAGATGCTTGTTTTGTAACCTGCCAACTAAATACTTATTACGTAAAAACTTTATTATTTTAAAATATTCCCGAGAGAGACTATGGGTGTTTTCGGACATTCGTAGTCTCATCGCTTTTTCAGGGGTTTAAGTCAAGGCAGCTCCTCTTTAAAACTGCCTTGAAAGAGATATCATTTATACTTATTTGAAATGAATAAGCTGTATTTAGCATATGTTTTTATTAGAAGCTAAATAAACCGTAGCTACTAGCAACTGACAGCCATTTGGCTAGGAAGGGCCTTTAAAGGTTCCGGTGCTTGAGCATTCCGACATTAGGAGGAAAGGAAGCTTAGAGACCGGAAGAGCCAAACGGGACCCGCCGGCCACGAGGCAAACCGGGTACTGCTCAATGAAGATAGCCCCGTCACCTGGAGACGGGCACCGGCTCCAAAGACAAACAGCTACTGTTATCTTTCCAAATACATCTTAAAAGATTCTATCTTGTAAAATTTCCATTTAAAATTAGTGAATAGAAGTAATCCACCAGACATTACCGGTAGGATCGGTTATGCCGCAAGTACGGCCGTAATCCTGGTTCGATAAAGGCATAATGGTTTCGGCCCCGGCGTTTACGGCTTTTTGGTAGGTTTCGTCGGCGTTGGCTACGTACACAAACAAATTAGCCGTATGGGCTTTCCACTCCTCGGTAGCATCGCAGAACATAATAGTAGAATTATTGATTTGAACTTCGGCGTGCATTAGTTGGTGCTCGTTTCGTTTCCGCTCCAGGGTAAGTTCGGCGTTAAATACTTGCTGCACAAAGCTGATAAAAGCGCTGGCGTTATTCAGCATTAAATAGGGCATGACTGTTTGGTGTCCGTTCGGAATATTCATAGGGTTTGAATTAGTTTAGGCGCAAGGTAAAGCACTTTATTATTCCAGAATTGGAAAAATCCGACATTTTTCAGCCATCTCTGTAAGCACTTTCGGCGGATTGACCCGAAAAATAGAGGCGGGGATGATGACCCGAAAATTCTTTAAAATCGTGAATAAAATGCGATTGGTCGTAATAACCACAGGCGTAACTAATTTGAGTCAAGGATTTTTGTTGGTTGCCGTATTCGTTTAAGGCCGCCTGAAAACGAATTATCCGGGAAAATAACTTCGGGCTAAAACCGGAATGCGTTTTAAAAGTACGTTCAAATTGCCGGGGAGAAAGGCTGGCTTGTTCGGCTAACTGGTTTACGGACAGTAAGCCTTTGTTCTGAATAATAGCTTGAATGCTCGCAAAAACCGGCGGCGGTTGCTTTATATAATTTTTACTTAACTTTTTTTGCAGAAATCCGGAAAGAAGCTGCCTACGGGTATTATTATCCGGCGCCGTCATTATTTTATCTTCCAGGTCTTTACCTTCGGCGCCCAGCAAGCTAGCCATATCGGGCATTTGGTTTTTAACTTCCACGGCCGGAATAGAAAAAAGCTGGGTTAAAGCAAAAGGGTACAAATAAACCCCGAAAATGCCAAAGCCTTGCTCAATAGCAAACCGCCGGAACGTTTGCGATGGCCCGTGTAAGCCGGCGGTAAAAGATTTTTCTGTTTTGTCAGCGGCTACTAATTCGTTAAACTGCCCTTTATAATGAAAAATTAATTCGGCGCAGCCGTCCGCCATCGACCGGTGAATGTAAGGCTGGCTAACCGAAGCCTCACTCTCCAACACCCAAAAAAAACGGACGTACCGGGCTAATTCGGGCGCGGGCGGTAGAGTATAATAAATCATACTAATTGGGCGAAATACTAGTTCGTTAAACTCCGGCAATAGTGCAGTAATTGTAAAAGAGCTTTTTCGTGGTTCACGTTAATTTTATTCGTTTTGATATACGCCGTTATTTCGTTTTTATAGAGAGGAAAAGCGTTTAACAGAGTAGCCTTGCTAACCGGATGAACCAGACGGTTTTTATCGATGATAAAGTAGCTATTCTCTTTTACCAGCAGCAAATTGCCTTTCGGCTCCAGTTTCTTTAGTTGTCCGTTTGCATCGGTATAATAGCTGTACTGGCGAATGGCAGAAACCGCCGAATTTTGATCGTAGCCGGCTTGTTTCCCGTTTCGCAGCACTTGAATACTTTGCTTCACGGCCAGGTTGATGGGTTTAAAGTAATCTATTACTCGCAGGTACCCGATTTTGGCCTGGTAATAAAAAGTATCCGGCGCGATAACCACCATTTTAATTAAATATTCATCGGATAAAGAAAGGGTATCGTTTTGCGGACTAATAAAATGAATTTCATCGAGCAAAAAGTTATAATTTAATTTACCCGCCGCCTGAGTGCCATTGTTGTAAGTAATGGTGCCGGCATTAAACGCGGGGTACTGGTATTTTTGGTTATTCGGAATTTTTTTTGCCAAATTATCGCCCGTAGTAATCTTCGTGAATTTAGAATTTTGCCCCAACAAAGTATAGCTGCCCAACAGCCACAAACTAACGAATAAGATAAATTTTTTCATGATTAATCCATTAGCGTAGAGCCAATTTTTGCAGCAATTTTTAGCCAGGTAAATAATCTTAAATATTCTTCCCCAGGCTTAAATATAATCAAGCTATTGAAGGAATGCTACGTTGAGAACGATTCTTATTAACTGCTTTTAAGGTGAAGCAGATAAACGCCAAGAACTCGAACTTAATGAAGGCTAACTTGTCAGGAAAGAAAAGCAATAATAGAAGGAAGAATTTTAATCTAAAACCGGTATTTTCCAGCAATACCAATTCCTAAGCCCGCTTCTTCTAAGGTCTGAACAGAGCCAAAGCGAATTTCGGGTTCCAGAATAAATTGCTGGTTTAAAGGAATAACGCGGCTCACTTTGGCTAAGAAACCAATTCTAACCTTCGGGTTTACTTTAAAATTCTCCACCTCAACTAGCGAGCCCGATTCTTTTTGCCGCCATCCTAGGTAGTAATCAAAGGTGGGACCAACTGAAAAATTAAGTATTCTGGAATAGTACTTATATAAAAGAGGCAAAACCAGGCGCCGTTGCGAAACAATAAAATGATAAGATTGCGAAC
Source organism: Adhaeribacter arboris (assembly GCF_003023845.1). Taxonomy (NCBI): domain Bacteria; kingdom Pseudomonadati; phylum Bacteroidota; class Cytophagia; order Cytophagales; family Hymenobacteraceae; genus Adhaeribacter; species Adhaeribacter arboris. The sequence continues at coordinate 6,423,781 of NZ_PYFT01000001.1, forward strand.
CACTAGGGCCTGTTTGAGTTATGTTACCAATGGTGAGTTCTGTACGATAAAACAGGCCGGTTTCTCCACCGCTGTGTTTCGTGCGTTGTTTTTCTGCTGTTAACCAAATGTTGGCCGGAAGGAGCCTGGGTAAAGCTCACCGTTTACATTCAAACCGATTAAGGTTTGTTTTTGAGCGTTAGCCGAAAAAGCCAGCGCGAAACAAAACAGAATACTTAAAGCTACTCGCCGGGTTAAAAGGTTAACATTCATCATAATTTTTATATTTTTATCATCTGTAAACTACTTGCCCTAGCTTTTTAATGGTCGCTAGAGTGCCATTAGCAAATTAATATGCCGTAAATAAACCTTAGAATGTAAGACTAGTACTCAGAGTATAAAAGAAAATCCCAGCAGATATTGCTGGAGTTTTTTTTACGCCGCTGCTAAAACTTGCTCGTTTATAAATACTTCCAAGGGCAAACCTAAATGCTTGTGCAGGCGGTAAATCTGTTGAATGGTAAAGTATCTCTTTCGGTTTAATATTTCCGATACGCGGGATTTAGGCCCAATAAATGGCTCTAAATCTTTATTGCTCCAACCCTTTTCTTCCATAATATATTTAATAGCATCAATCGGATCGGGTAGTTCAATGGAGTAATGCTTTTGTTCATAAGCATGCACTAAAGTAGTAAGTACTTCCAGCGCATCATCTAACTCGGAGCCTGGTTCGGGGTCCATGTCAAGCAACTTATCCAAGTGCTTAATGGCTTCTTGGTAATCATGCTCGGTTCTAATGGGGGAAATTGTCATCTGATTCTATTTATTTAAGATCAACAAAATAGCATCTTAATTTTACAAAATACTGAAACAATAAGTGTACATCTTGTAGTATATAAGTCTATATATGTATGAAAATTCATACATATACTGAACGAAAGAATCTGATTATAATCTTTTTATAAAAGCAGCCTTATTCAGTATTTGTTTAAATAGGTTAATTGTAAATCAAAATCGTGAAATTAAGAGAGAAGTATAGCCAATTGCAAGATGAGGAATTTGTACGGTCAATGGTGATTAAATCCGTTTATGGCTCGATGCAGCTAGAAAACCAAGGTGTTTCAATGGACAGATTACAACAAATCTACACCCAGGTGAATCAAGAAAGAAAGGCTATAGCAGAAAGAGAAAAGAAAAACCCTTATTGAAACACAATCTTAAAGCCAATTACCCCATAAAACAGCAGTTACTTATTGGTGAACTTGGAGCCTTCCTCTTCCGAGGATACGAGCATGGCCATAAAATCTTCTAATATTTTGCGCATAATAGCTTTATTAAAATAGTATGACCCATCAAGCTTATTTACCCTCTGAGCTTTTTAATAAGCTCTAAAATCTTTATATGTGTCTCTTGAGCCTCTATAAATTTTTTTTGCTCGTAGAGAGCATCTTTTAAACCAATATAGTTCTTAATTAGGCTTTCATAATTTTCTATTTCTATGTTGATTTCGATAGCTTTTGTGAACATCTCTTCTGCATCCGCATACTCTTCTTGTTTTCGTAGTATATTTCCTAAATTTCCATAATCACTTGCTATACCGCTTTTTCTTCCAAGTTCTTTTTCAATTTGCAGACTTTTTTTAATCATTTCTTTGGCTTTATCAAATTCCTCCTTTTTCTGAAAGATTATTCCGAAATTCCCATAAACAAGTGCTAAGCCTTCACGGCTTCCAAGCTTTTGGTTTAAAACTAAAGCCTTATTAAGCAGCTCTTCTATTCTATTTAAATTAACCTTGGTTTGACGAAAGTCATCTTTAGCTTGGAGTGTCATTGCTAGATTTACATAATCTAAACCAAGGCTTTCAGAATCTCCGAGTTGTTGGTGAATAATCAAAGATTTGTTAAGCATCTCTTCAGCTCCCACAAAATCTTCTTTGTATACTAAAATTTTTGCCAAACTACCATAATTCGCAGCTATGCCTTCTTGTCTTCCAAGTTTTTCTTCAATCTCTAAGCTATTTTTAAAAATCTGCTCGGCTTTGGACAAGTCAATACCATCGATATAAAGGTTTCCTAAACTTCCATAGGTTGAAGCCATTCCTGTTAGATTTCCGAGTTGATGGTAGATTTCTAAACTTTGAGAATACAGTTCAATGGCTTCTAGAATTTTACCTTGATTTGTAAGAAGATTCGCTAAGTTGCCAAGACAAGCTGCAATCCCTTCCTGGTTCTCAATCGTTTCGTAAAATTTTAATGCCTTCCTATACATTTGTTCAGCAATGGACCAATCCCCTTTGGCTAGATGAACTATACCTAAACTATTGAGACTAGAAGCAGTACCTTCATAATTATTTAACTTTTCATAGATTTCTAATGCCTTGTTATACATCTGTTCGGATTCTTGCCAATCTCCTCTGTCTTGAAGAAGATTTCCTAAAGTTTTCAATGCATATGCTTCGTTTAAATTGTCTTTTGAATCACGAGTTAACTTTAGTACTTTTTGTACCATGTGCAGCGCTTGATCAATACGGCCAATCCTAGTTAAAAAATTAGCATAATTTAGTAGCTGGAATACACCAGGCTCATTAACTAATGCTTTAGAAAATTCAATTTCAGCTTGTACTAATTGCCCATTGTCAGCAAGTTGCCAAGCATTTGTTATTCCTTCAACTATCTCAGTGGTTACATTTAACCTATAACTAGAAATTTTTTCTTCAGGTGTAGTAACATTGGGTACATAACTGGCGTCTATGATTTTTGAAGTAGTAGGCGTGCTAATTATTTTGTCACTCTTTGGTAGATCAGTTAAATCATTTATCCATATTGCTAAATGATTTTCAAGTATATTATTGAATTCACGTGTAGTAGTAAAGGTACCATAGCCAAGTATTTTCTCAGTAGTCTCAAATTTCTTTCTAAAAGCTAATACTTTTTTTAACTGGGGACCCGCATCACTTAACTGATTAGCGTTACTAATGGACTTAAACAATACAATAATATCTCTCATTGGGAATTCTTTACTATCATAGCATTCCCTTGCCACATTAAATTCTTCCTCAGTTCCGGAGGTTGCATTATATGCATTTTTACCGGGATTAGAACCCCATCGATCATGTAATACCATTATAAAATAATCACACTTTCTTATTTCCTCATTAATGCGAGCCTGAGCTCTTCCCATACCAGCAGGCATTTCTTCGTAACGTATTGCTTCAAATATTACTCCTCTGCGTTTAGCTTCCTTGGTATTATAATTTTCAATTGCCTTTTTAAAACTATCGCGTTCTTTTTTAAGATTTCCAGGAGAAGCAATGAAAATTTTATACCCTTTAAGTTCAAATGACATTAATTAGATTTTACAATAATTGAAAGATAGACTATGTACCCCTTCTAAATATAAGCATTTCTTCAATTAAGCTAAAAGTTTCTATAGTTAATTTAAGATAATCTTAAGTTAACTATAGGAAATAGTTCGAAATTTCCGGAATATATCCCCGAATTATTATCTTTGTATCGCTAGATAAATCAGTGGACCAGATGCCACTTTAAAACTATCTGAAGTTTTTAGGATGGTATTTTTATTTATAGGAAAGTTATTTTTGAGTCAATTTTTACAAACAAAAAGCCTTGCAAATCAATTATTTACAAGGCTTTTTTGTTATAAGTACCCAGAGCCGGGGTCGAACCGGCACAACCGTGAAGTTATTGGTGTTTGAGACCAACGCGTCTACCAATTCCGCCATCTGGGCAATTTGTAGCTTCCTTTCGTAAGCCAGGCTGGGTTAAACGGCAGTAAATCCGCGGCCATTGTTTTACGATTGGGTTGCAAACTTAGATAAACTTTCGGGAATACGCAATAGATTTTTATTCCTAAAATAATAAAAATTCACCTTGTTCCCCGAAGTTATAGGTTACGGCCTGCTTGCTCAGAAATCCGCGATTTCGCTAAATTTTTTTCAACTTTATAACCTTCCTACTTTTCAACCTTTAAACTCAATTTAACCTGTAACTTGCAACCTGTAACTTGCAACCTGCAGCCCCTAACATGCGCCTTGTTCATCATCCGGTTTTGTGCAATTATTACGTGACGTACCGCTGTAATGCCCGGTGTTCGTTCTGTGATATCTGGGAAAAGCCATCGCCGTACATTAAATTAGCCGATGTAGAGCAAAACCTGCGGGATTTACGGGAACTCGGCGTGCGGGTAGTAGATTTTACCGGCGGCGAACCTTTGCTGCACCAGCAAATAGATCAGTTTTTAGGGCTGGCACACGACCTGGGTTTTATTACCACGCTTACTACTAATTGCCTGTTATATCCTAAATGGGCGGAGCGCTTACGAGGGAAAGTAGATATGCTGCATTTTTCGCTGGATGCGGCCGATAAAGACTTACACGACCAGGGCAGGGGAGTAGCTTGTTTTGATTTTGTGCAAGAGTCAATTCAAATAGCGAAAGCTTTAGGCGAACGGCCCGATATTTTGTTCACCGTTTTCAGCGAAAATATCGACCAGGTAGAACGGGTGTATACTGAGATAGCTTTGCCTAACCATTTAATGCTGCTCCTGAATCCGGCCTTTTCGTACAATACCGTTGAAACCGGCGCACCTTTAACTCTCAATGAACTAAATTATCTTTCGACATTTGGCAAGCGTCGGAACGTATATCTAAACGAAGCTTTTATGCAGTTGCGGCGGGAGGGTGGCAATCATATTACCGCTCCGGTTTGCAAAGCCGCCAGCACTACGCTGGTTATTTCGCCGGAAAATGAATTAATTTTACCTTGCTACCATTTGGGCCAGCAGAATTTTCCGATTGACGGGAATTTAAAAAAATTATACCAATCCGAGGAGGTACGGCAGCTAATTGCATTAGAGGGGCGTTTGCCGGCTTGTGAAGGTTGCACCATTAATTGTTACATGCAGCCTAGTTTTGCCGTTGAGTTAAATTCTTATTTCTGGAAAGCCTTGCCCAGCACACTTAAATACAATTGGCAAAAAGGCACCTGGAAGCGGTTGCTAAAACAGGCAATTACCTGAATCGCGGATTTTCGCCGATTATACGGATTATTCAAATTACTTTTTAATGCCTCAGGTAAAACAGGGAAGTCAGTTAGCTTAATACTTATGTAGGTTGTTGTTTTTGGCAGGATAATGTAATCATCCCTAACCTCCTTCGAAGGGGGACTATCTTCTTAACTGGACAATCCACTACCCTCAACCTCTCCTTATCCAAGGTGAGGAGCTTTTTTACATTTACCAATTTCCATGTGCCAGATCTGGTTTGTTATTTCTCTTTGGTAATTTCTCTTTGGTAATTTCTTTAGAACGCAAAACCTTCTTAAAATTAAATTTTAAGCCAAAGTTTGTAAACAAAAGCTCCCCGCCTTGGATAAGGAGGGGTTGGGGGTGGTTGATTGTTAAGCCCAGCAATTACTTAACAGTCGTACCTCCGAAGGGGCCTTTTCAGGATGGCTCTTTTCTTAACATATCTCGTTACCAAAATACTTAGGACAACGGCATAAAAACGGTTAGAATTTTATATTGGCTCCACTGGCAATTCGTACAATTCGGCGTAATCATGGATTAATCTGGCATTTGATTGCGCATATCCTTTCTCCGCCAGACTCAACAGACTATCTTCCCCACCCCCGCTTATAATATCAATGTAAATGAATGAAGCTGCTTTTTTTAAAATGACTATGTTCAGGTGAGCGGTCAGGTCTATCAGAAGAAGATTGTTACTTATAAGAATGGACATATCTTCGCCGTGGTTTTCGTAATCAAATTTTCCATCCTTAATTAAGTAATTTACCAGTTGGTCTAAGTTCGTATCTGTTAGTTTTAACTTTAAGGTTGTCATTATGATTGCTGTTAAGTGGTACTTGGTTGGGTTAAAACCTCCAGGGGCTGAATACTAAAGGTAAATGATTTCAAAGTAAAAGAGGCAGCAAAGGCGGTATTATTGAAATTCAGGTGATATACAGGTATAATACTTCGGAAAAATTTACTTGATTAAGGTTCATTTGTCAATAGCAGTACCGCTAAGCTTTTTCTTTGGCTTTCTAGTTTACAATACGTATCTAGGGGTACTTAAAAAATCTTAATCAATTCGGGCATGTATCCTACTTTGTTAGCTTTGCACTCCTGGGTGCGGTGGTTGGTTTTAGCAAGTTTGCTTTTAGCGATTTTTACGGCGTATAAAGGTTGGTTCACGAATAAAACATTTACCCGAACCGATAATTCTATCCGGAACATCGCCACCAGCTTGGCGCATATTCAAATACTACTCGGGCTTTTTTTGTATTACCTGAGTCCGTTAACCACTTATTTTTTGCATTATTTTAAAGATGCCGTTCATCAGCGAGAATTCCGGTTTTTTGGTATGGAGCACAGTTCCGTCATGTTTCTAGCTCTTGTTTTAATTACCATAGGTTCGAGTAAAGTGAAACGCTTAACTACCGACAAAGAAAAATTTAAAACTATGGCGATTTGGTTTACCATTGGGCTGATTCTTATTTTTTCGTCTATACCCTGGGCATTTTCGCCGTTAGTACACCGGCCTTATTTTAGAGTTTTTTGGTGAGAGAGGTTTTTTAGAATGTGGCAGTGGCTGAATTGGGCTTTTACAAGCTATCATATTTATTACTAGATAGAAATTTGTAAAAAGGGGAAAGAAATCGTTAACTGCTTTTACTTGGAGCCTTTTCAAGTCTCCATTCATTGGCGCTGATGCGATGGAACGGTAACCCGTTTGCCTCGTGGCCGGCGGGCCTCGTTTGGCTCTTCCGGGCGGGAACGTGCGCAGCACGCCCCTACACGTCGGAATGCTAAAGCACCGGAACCTTAGAAGGCCCTCCACCGCCAAACTGGTGTCAGTTTTACTTAGCTACTGTTTCTGCTAAATAACGGTAGTTGCATTTATAATAGAATCTATTTTGTTTCTGGTCGGTATAATATAGTACGCTCAGGCGGATGTTGAAATTAGATTTATTTTGGAAAACTTTTTTGGTGATTAGCATTAATAAAAAAGGCTCGTTTAAGTAACGAGCCTTTTTTGTGAAAGTGGGAAATTTTTAATAGCCGGGGTTTTGGGTTAAAGTATTTTGTCCGTTTACCTTGCTGTTAAATATTTCCTGCAGCGGAATGGGGAAGTATTCGTGTTTACCCGGCACAAACTGCACGCCGGCCAGGTAAGATCGCTTCTTCGATTCGGTGGCGTAGTAGTTGTTCAGGGTTACGGCGGCAATGCCCCAACGGACTAAATCAAACCGGCGGTGGCCTTCCATCCCAAATTCCAGGCGCTCTTCAAACTGCACGGCTTTCCGGGCTACGGCCTGATCGGTCCAGGGAGCACTATACTCGTTGATAACGTATTGGGCGGCTGGTGTACCATCCGCATTTTTTACATAACCGTCGGGGTTAGCGGCTCTTCTTCTGATTTGGTTGACGTAGCCACGGGCGGCTTCCAGATTGCCCAACTCTGTTTCCACTTCGGCTAACCACAATAATACGTGCGAATACCGGATCAGGCGGTAATTATTCGCGTTTAAGCGCGGGTTGCCGGCAAAGGTATTGGTGCCCACATCGGAACGGTACATAACGTGTTTTTTCGGCGAGTAAGGACCACCGTAGGCTTGGTCGCGCACGTAGGTTTTGCCCGGATGCACGCCCCAGTCCAGGAACGGAATGCCCCGGCGGCCAACCGTCCAATCGAGGCGGGGGTCTACGGTGCCGTTATAAGGCGTAAAAGGTTGCGTAGCTTCAATGCCCTGGTCGCTGGTTACGTCTTCGTTGTTAAAGGTATCCAGTAGGGGTAAGCCATCGGCTCCGGTTTTAAAGGCATTCACCAGGTTTTGTGAAGGCTGGAAGAAACCGCAGCAAGTGGTAACGCCACCACCGCCGTACGGATAATTTAAGGTAGAACCAATATTGCCGTTTTCGCCGCCGGAAGCCCCATCGTTCACGGAGTATTGCACTTCAAAAATAGACTCGGCGTTGTTGTTGGTTACCGCCCGGAAATTATCGTGGTAACGGTCCATTAACCGGAATTGGTTGCTGGCGACAATAGCATCGAGCAAAGTCTTTGCTTCGGCGTATTTTTTCTGGAATAAATAGGCTTTGGCCATGGTGGCACCCGCGGCCCATTTACTTGCTCTACCCACTTGCGTTTGCTTTACCGGCAGGTTCTCGTACGCAAAAGTTAAATCGGCCATAATTTTAGGCCAAATATCTTCGGTATTGGGTTTTTTGGTGCTTTCCAGATCGTTGGGGTTGTAGATGGTTTCGTCGATGTACGGCACCATGTTAAACATTTTCTTCAGTTCGAAGTGGTAATGTCCCCGTAAAAACCGGGCTTCAGCCGTAATTTGCAAACGTTCGGCATCGGTAACATCGGTAACTTTCGCTAAAGTTTGTAAAACATCGTTGGTGCGGGCAATCCCGTCGTACATTCCCCGCCACTTGCCCCGGAAATAAATATTATCCGAAGAGATATTCCCTTGCTCAATTAAAGAAATAGGAGGTTGATCGCCGGCTATTGTTCCTTTATACGCATCATCCGAAGCCACACTGCCATATACCCAGTTATCGGCCCCTACCTGGTAAGAACGATACGCTCCTTCGGGCGTAGCCCAGCCATCCAGCAAAGAATAAGCGCTAACTAATAAGGAATTAACTCCTTTATTGGTGGTTAAAGCGTCGATCGTGAGAGCGGCTTTCGGTTTTACGTCCAGAAACGAATCGGAGCAGGAGCTTAATATACTGAGTAAAATGCCGCTGCCTATAATTATACTTCTTTTCATTTTTTTAAACTTGTTTGATTTATACAAAAATTAAATCAAGTATCCTTAAAAACTTACATTTAAACCCACCAGGTATTGCTTAGCAATCGGGTAATTACCGCCATCCACGCCAATTTGGCGGTCGTTGCCGGAGGTATAATTCCGCAGGTTCACTTCGGGATCCATACCGGAATATTTAGTGAAGGTAAATACGTTCTGACCTTGCACGTACACCCGCACCGAACCTAAACCGATTTTAGAAACAAGCGGACCCGGTAAAGTATAGGTAAGCTGAATGTTCTTAAAGCGGAAGTAAGAACCGTTTTCGAGGTAATAAGTGGAAGGCAAAATACTTACCTGGTCGCTGGAGGTTAACTGCGGCAGCACAGCATCGGTTTTGCCGGGGCGCCAAGAATCGTATAACATGCGCTTGCTGCGGTTACCCCCAAAAGTTGGGAAATCGGTGAAGTATTTCACCATATTAAAGATCTGGTTGCCTTGTACTCCCTGGCCAAAAACGCTTAAACCAAAGTTTTTATAATTTACATTCAGGTTAATACCATAGGTAAAATCAGGGTGCGGACTGCCGATAATAGATAAATCTTTAGAATCAATTACGCCATCGCCGTTTACATCGCGGTAATGGAACCGACCAGCTTTATTTTGATTTACGCCGAGGTTATTTTTAGGAGCCGCCGCTGCTTCGTCATCGCTCTGGAAAATACCATCGATGGTATAGCCAAAGAAGGAAGATATAGGAAAACCTTGCTGGGTTACCACAATGTTCTGGATCCGTTCATCATTCAGGCCAAAGTACTGCGTATTCGGGTCGCCGGTGGTTTTAATTACCTCGTTCCGGTAGGTACTCAGGTTACCGCCAATGCTGTAAGTTAATTTTCCTTCCGCGGCCTGGCCGTTGTAAGTTAAAGCCGCATCTACCCCGCGGTTGCGCATAGAACCAATATTTTGGAACGGAGTTACCGCTACGCCCGAAGTAAGCGGCGCTTGCACCGGAAAGAGCATGTCGGAGGTAGTACGGGTGTACCAATCAAAGGAAGCATCAATTTTATCGTTTAATAAAGAAAGGTCTACGCCCACGTTCGTAGCCGTGGTGGTTTCCCATTTGGCGTTGGGGTTACCAAATTGCGTTAATTCATAACCGGGTATAGCCGTAGTGCGGGTACCGCCTAAATCGTAAAAAGAAGTAATAGGGTTAGTGGCGTACTGGGTAATAGAGTTGTAATTACCAATTTCCTGGTTACCGGTTTGGCCCCAACCTACCCGTAGTTTCGCCCGGCTTAACCAAGAACCCCAGTTTTCCGCAAAATTTTCTTCGGAGAACACCCAACCCGCGCTGGCCGCCGGAAAATAAGCGGTCCGGAATTGCGGAGCAAAGCGGGAAGAACGGTCCCGGCGAATGGTGGCTTCGAGTAAATATTTATCGGCAAAGGCGTAATTGGCTTTGGCAAACTCCGAGGCTAAGGACCAGTTATAACCACCTCCGTTGTTGGTTTGTACCCCGGTACCGCCGCTCAAATAACGGTTATCTAATTCATCGGAAGCAAAGTTGGTGCGGGATGCATCAAAAAATTCGTAATAATCTTTAATGGCTTCGGTACCAACTAAAAAGTTTAACCGGTGATTTTCGCCCAAGGTAGTGTTATAAGCCAAGGTGTTAAACCAGGTCCAGGTCCATTCGTAGTTGTTAGTGGTTTGTAAGCTGTTAGAACCTCTGGCTTCGGCTGATTCATAATCCCGGAAAGTATAATTCCGGTAATTGTACAAGTTGTAGTCTATCCCAAAACTGGTTTTAGCCGTTAAGTTTTTTAAGATATCCACCTCGGCGTAAGCATTTCCGAATAGGCGAATTTCTTTTTGGTGATTGTCTTTATTGCGGTACAACATACTTACCGGGTTGTTGGAGTTATCCAGGTCGGTACCACGGGTTCCGGCAAAGTTGCCGGCTACATCGTAAACGGGTATAAGCGGTTGAATGCGATAAGCAAAAGAAGTAGGATTATTTTCGAAACCATTAGAACCAGGCTGCACGATGCGGTCGCCAACGGCTACCTGGAAGTTTTCGCCTACGCGAATGCGTTTGTTCACGTTAAACTCGGTATTGGCCCGCAAAGAATAGCGTTTAAAACCAGTATAAAGCATAATACCTTCCTGGTTAAAATAATTCACCGACATGGCATACCGGCCGCTTTCATTGCCGCCGGAAACGCCTAACTGGTGGTTCTGAATGGGAGCCGGATCGAAAATTTCGTCCATCCAATTAGTACCGGTTTTATTGGCTTTGGTAATTAGCCATTTGGTTTTGTTAAAATTAGGATCGTCGATGTTGTTGCTGTAGTTAATGTATTTGCCGCTGGCATCTTGGGCTACCCTAGGATCACCTTCCATGGCGCCGGCTGGAAAAATATAGTCGGGAATTACCGGCTCTGCTCCGTTCCCAAATTGGGCATGAGTTGGATTACCATTATTACCGTTAGCTCTCAATACGTTTATTCGAGATTCCCACACCAGTTGCGCGTATTCCTGGGTATTTAGCAAATCCAAAAACTTACCGGGGCGTTGCGTACCCACGTAAGTATCGTAAGTAAACACGGGCTTACCGGCTTTCCCTTTTTTAGTAGTTACAATTACTACCCCGTTACCGGCCCGGGAACCGTAGATCGAAGCCGCCGAAGCATCTTTCAAAATCTGCATCGACTCAATATCGTTTAGGTTCAAGGTATTTAAATTTCCCTTGGTAGGAACCCCGTCGATAACGTAAAGCGGCGAGTTATCGTTGATGGTACCAAAACCCCGGATACGCACCATTACGCCCCCACCCGGACTATTTTCGTTACCGACCGTTACTCCGGCCACTTTGCCTTGCATGGCTTGCCCCAGGTTAGTAGAAGGAGTAGCTAATAATTGTTTGGCATCGATGGTTGCAACGGCCCCGGTAATGTCTTTTTTGGATTGGGCGGTATAGCCGGTAACTACTACTTCCTGCAGGGCTTTGGTGTCTTCGAGGAGGGTAACATTAACGGAACCTGGCCCGGTAAAGGCTTTTTCCTGGGTAGCAAACCCGATAAAAGAAAATACTATGGTACCGGCTGTTTCCGGAACGGTTAAGGTATACTCACCATTGGGAGCAGTAGTGGCCCCGGTAGAAGTTCCTTTTAATAGTACGGTTACGCCGGGTAGCGGATCGCCGGTAGCGGAGGAAACCCGACCCGAAATAGTCCAAGTAACTGCTTTTTTGATACCGTTACTGTTGGCTGAGGTTAGCCCCGAGGTAGGAGAGAAAATGGAAGCAGCTTTGGCGGTATTACCGACACTGCCGCTTAAGGCGCAGACCAGGATTAAACTGCAAACCTGCTTTTGCCAGTCAGGGGTAAAGGGTTTTTTCATAATGGATTGTTAAAGGTTAGTACTGTATTAAAGCTAAGATTAATTTTTAAATGGACTGGTTATCAAAAAGTTATTTTGAAAAATTTAGAAAACCTTTTATGAAAAGGAAACTTGATTGAAAGTTTTACATGAATGCAGGTATTTAGCCTAAAATATTAATAAAAAGTGCTTCTTTCCTGCTGATTTAATTGAAGTGTATAGCCTGAGAAGAGATTGAAAAAATAGATTATAAATAAGGATACAGGCAAAATAGGAGTCAGCACGTAAGAATAAGCGCAAATAATTGTAGCTTCGCTTTAAATAAATTTTGAACGATTTAAGCGTAAGTAAGCGTGCCACTTCTTTTACCCGTTAAAGATAAATTCCCTGCTTTTGGCGAGAATTGTTTTATTGCCGAAAATGCTACCATTGTGGGTGATGTAGTTTTTGGGGCAGATTGTACTATTTGGTTTAATGCGGTTATAAGGGGCGATGTAAACAGCATCCGGATCGGAAATAAAACGAATATCCAGGATGGAGCCATTATTCATTGTACTTACGAACGAGCGGCAACCGTAATTGGCAATAATGTATCAGTGGGGCATAATGCCATTGTGCACGGCTGTACTATTGAAGACAACGTATTAATTGGCATGGGGGCCATTGTAATGGATAAAGCAGTTGTACAACAAAATTGTATTATAGCCGCCGGAGCAACCGTGCTCGAAAACACCATTTGCGAAGCCGGGTATATTTACGCAGGCACTCCCGCCCGTAAAGTAAAACTGGTTAGTGAAGAGCAAATAGCTAATATGGCCCGTACGGCGAATAATTATGTGATGTACGCCGGCTGGTTTAAGCCCCAAGCATCCAAATAAAATCCGGCCAGGTAATTTCCTGCTTTTTAGCGCCAGAAATTACCTGGCCGGGTTTTGTTTACTCTAATTTTTAAAAACAATAGCCGTATTAACGGGTGAGTATTACTTTCTGATTACTTTGGATATCCTTGGTTTGCAGGCGCAGAATGTAAATACCAGCTGATGCATGATTGCCCTGCCATTGACGCATATAAGTTTGATTAGCGAGGGCTTCTCCTTGAAATAAAGTGGTTACTTCCCGGCCTTGGCTATCGTACACCTTTAAACTAACTTTTTGCGTTTGCGGCACCCTAAAACGGACGGTTACTTCTTGCACAAACGGATTCGGATAGGCTGAGAAGGGTAGGAGTGAAGCGGGGTTCGTAACTTCCTGATTAACGGCCGGCTGCCTGGCAGCTACCAGCGGCGTAATAGTTTTTACCGGAGCTACTTTCACTAACCAGAAATCATTTTCTCCTTGGCTGGGCTGGGCTCGGTCGCCGCTTACGCCCGAACTTGACCGCCCGCCCAGCAAATATCCGCCATCACTGGTCGGCCACACGGCCCGGAGCTCTTCTTCCTGGCTGCCGCCATAGCGTTTGTCCCAGAGCTTATTACCCGCCGCATCAGTTTTAACAATCCAGTAATCACTCGCGCCCTGGCTGGCCTGACTTTTATCCCCACTTTTGCCGGAGAAAGAAGTTCCCCCAAGTACATAACCACCATCTTTATCGGTAATCAACGAACGTAAGGTTTCTTCTCCCGCGCCACCGTAAGTTTTATCCCATTGTTTTTCTCCTAAGTTATTCACTTGCAGCAGCCAGTAATCTTTACTCCCTTGGCTAGCCTGGCTCTTATCCCCGCTTACTCCGGAAGCACTATGGCCGGCTAAAAGGATAGTGTTGAAACTAGGGTTAACTATTGCTAAAAGCTGATCTTGGTTATTACCGCCGTAACGTTTGTCCCAGAGTTTTTTACCTTGGTTATCCGTGCGTAGCAGCCAATAATCACTTCCGCCCTGGTTGCCCTGAGTTTTATCGCCGGAAGCCGATGAGAAGGAAGTGCCGCCCACCAGTAAATCTCCGTTGGCCAAGGCTAATACATCTCCCATATATTCATCGTCTGCTCCCCCGTAGCGGTTATCCCAGCCTATGGCACCGTTAAAACTATAAATTTTTACTAACCAGTAATCTTTACCTCCTTGGCTGTCTTGAGTTTTATCCCCGCTCACCGGCGAATCACTGTATCCGGCTAGTAAATAAGTATCGGAATAGGCATCGGGTAATAATATAATTTTCTGAAGATCTTCGGTGTTGCTACCGCCATAGCTTCGATCCCATTCTTTTTCCCCGCTGCTGCTTATTTTTACTACCCAAATATCCCGGCCTCCTTTATTGGGCGCCGTTTTATTGCCGTTGATTCCCGATTCGGAACTTCCGCCCAGTAAAAAGCCGCCATCTTTAGTGGAGATAATACTTTTCAGGTAATCTTCCCCTGAGCCACCGTATCGTCTATCCCAAAGTTTGGCACCTGCTGCATCCGTTTTCACGACCCAATAGTCGCTCTTCCCGTAACTGCTCTGGCTTTTATCGCCTGATTGACCAGAATTGGAGTAACCGCCGAGCAAATATCCGCCGTCGTTAGTGGGAAGAACCGTGGTTAAGTAATCGGATTGATTCCCTCCGTAACGCAGGTTCCAGGCCGCGAGAGAAGCAGGTGGAAAGGCGCTGATTTTGGTTTCTACTAACCAGAAATCGTAATCGCCTTTACTATTTTCCGTTTTTTCGTAGCCGATATTAGAATTAGAATGGCCCCCGAGTAAATATCCGCCGTTGGGAGTAGCCATAATGGCCGCTAATTGGTCGGATTCGCTGGAACCGAAACTTTTATCCGCTATCTTTTTACCATCTCCATCTATTTCTACGAGCCAGTAATCTTGATTGCCTCTATTTTCTTCGGTCCGGTCAAATCCAATGTTTGACCAGGAATAACCCGCTATTAAATAATGATCATTGGAGGTAGGCAGAATATCGATCGGAATAGAATAGTTTGTTTCACAGGCAAAACAATAAATAGAATTTCCTAAGAAAAAATTACTCCAAACAGAATTTCCTTTAGCGTCGACTTTAAGGGCCCAATAGCCATAGGTTTCAAAACCAGAAATTCCTACCAGTACATAACCGCCATCGGGCGTAGCAACCATTGAGGTAAGTTTATTATAAAAATCCCGGTTGTAGTTTTTATCCCAGAGCTGATTGCCATTACCGTTTATTTTTACCAACCAAAAGTCATTGCCACCTTCATTATTTGTATTTTGCCCGCCTACCAGGTAATTTCCATCGGGCGTAGCAATGAGGGAAGTAAGAATTTCATCGGTTGCTTTACCCAGGGTTTTATCCCAAACTTTATTGCCTTTGCTATCTACCTTTACTACCCAGAAGTCAGTAGGAGTTTGGCCAAATTCATCGGTTTTACCTTGATTTTCTTCGCTTTTATCGCCGCTCTTCCCTGATTTAGAAGTACCTCCCAGTACATAACCGCCATCCGTGGTGGCCACTAAAGTTGAAAGATTGTCATCTAAATTACCGCCAATGGTTTTGTTCCACAGTTTATTGCCATAGGCATCTACTTTTACCAGCCAATAATCATTATTTCCTTTACTAGCCTCACTTTTATCGCCGTTTATACCCGAACTGGAAGTACCACCCAGCAAATAACCGCCGTCCGAAGTAGAAATAATAGTAGCTAGTTTTTCAGTACCTTTGCCGCCGAAAGATTTATCCCAAATTTTCTTTTTGTTCGTATCGGTTTTTACCAGCCAGTAATCGGAAAGTCCTTTATTAGCGGTGCTTTTATCGCCGGAAATACCCGAAAAAGAGGTGCCGCCTATTAAATAACCGCCATCCGGCGTAGCTACCATATCGGCTAAGTTATCGATGCTATTTCCGCCAATGGTTTTATCATTTTGGGGAGTGAGACGTTGTACCCGAAAACTAGCGGTAAATTCAACGGGGCTATAAGTAGTATTACCCGCCTGAGAAGCTTTTACCACCACTATGCCGTAACCGGTAAAGTGCAATTGATTTCCTTTTTGGGTAGCCGGTCCGGAAATAAGTTTGAAAGTAACGGGCAAACCGGAACTTGCTTTAGCCGAAAGAGTAAACGGGGAACTGGTGAGGGCCTTATCGGGGGGGTAAAAGGCAATAGTTTGTACTTTTTTATTTGGTATCTGAAGTTTCACTAACCAATAATCATTAGCCGGATAGAAACCGGAGGTACCACCCAACAGGATATTGCCGTCGGAAGCAGAAGTAATTTGGGAACCACTGGCCACGCTTGTATCCCAAAGTTTTTTTCCTTGGGCATCTATTCTTATAAGCCAAGTATCGCCTATACCTCTTCGTGGACCCACGTCTCCTCCACGGTCCGAATCGGAATTGCCACTCAACAGGTAACCCCCACCTTTTATTGGTAAAATAGAGGTCAGGTTATCTCTTTCATTCCCACCAAAAGTTTTGTCCCATACTTTGTTGCCGGAGGTGCCAATTTTAATTACCCAATAATCGCCTAAAAGATCATCATCGGTAGCATCCCGGCTAGGTTCGCTTTTATCTAAACCCTTAGAAGATTCTGAACGTCCTCCCAGCAGGTAGCCGCCATCCGGGGCCACTGCCAAGGCATTCAAAACATCATCCCGGTTTCCACCGAAAGTTTTATCCCATTGTTTGGTACCCAGGCCCGAAATTTTAACTACCCAATAATCATCGCAGGGAGTACCAAAACCATCGGTACAATCACTTTTTCGAGGTTCGCTCTTATCCCCACTTTTATCCGAGTTAGAACGACCGCCGAGTAAATAGCCTCCATCCGGAGTAGTAATTAAGGAAGAAAGATTATCTGCTTCGCCGCCGCCAAAAGTTTTGTCCCACACCTTGCTGCCATCCGCTTTTAATTTAATCACCCAATAATCATAGCTGCCCTTGTTGTCTTGCGTTTTATCCCCCGATTTTCCGGAATAAGAAAAACCTCCCAAAATATAGCCACCATCATTTGTTAGTTGGAGAGCATATAAATAATCATTCTCATATCCACCCAAGGTTTTATCCCATACTTTTTTGCCGCTGGCATTTAACTTAACGATCCAGTAATCACGGTTAAAATAGGAGCCTTTATTATTTTCGGATTTATCGCCGGATTTCTCGGAGGAAGAGTATCCAGCCAGAATATAGCCTCCGTCACTGGTTTGTTTTATGGCGGTTAAATAATCCGCGTCATTTCCACCAACAGTGGTATTCCAGGCTTTGCTGCCGTCCGGTTTTATTTTAATTACCCAATAATCCGTGGTGCACTTATCCGTATTACATTCTCCCCGGTTGGGTTCAGATTTATCGGCACCGATGCCCGAGGAGGAAGACCCACCCGCTATATAGCCGCCATCGCTGGTTTGCTCCACTATAGTTAATTGATCGCTGTGGTTTCCGCCAAAGGTTTTTTCCCAAAGTTTAATTTGAGCCTGGGAAGAAAGGGTAGTTAAAAGCCCTAGTAATAACGTTATGGCTAGTTGGCAGTAAAAAGAAGAAAAAGTAAAAAGATACCCTCTTTTCGATAAAAGTGATACGGGTGTTTTCATTTTGGAAAATGTTTAAGAAGAAGTACAGCTAGTAGATGAACATCAGAATGAAAACCCGGCGATACCTAGAAAAGGAATAAACCAGGCCACTGGGGCAGGTATAAAGCTACTGCAATAAGCTTTATGTATTAAAGTGAACAAGGGCAATAAGCGCGAATCATGGGTGCAGGGTGTCCAATTGCTCCCTGGTATTATAAGCTTCCGGGAGTAATTAATTTTTGATTGAAAATAGTTTATCCATTATTTAGCAGATTAAGTGATTTAGAGGTATCAATACTATTCTCTTGTACATCCGCTGAATAGATAAATTGTTACCTGGTTCTGCCTGGAATCTTAAAAAGTTCATCTAACCGCAGGAATTGGTTCTGGCAAATACCAGATGATTCTGGATTGAATCGCTCTTGGTGGAACCCGGGAAGGGAGAGTAGGAGATTGTAAAGTGTGTATATTTTATAGATGGAAGAGCTGTTTTGCTGCGGTAAATCAATTTGGATTACTCCGGAAAAAAGTTGATTTAGCGCGATTTTTTTGCCCGTTAGATACTTAACCAAGCCTATGTCATAGAAGAGAGGTAAGTTTTTTAGAACACTAAAATGCTTTAAAAATTAAAAATGTATACCGTTTAATTTTTAGTATCTAATATAAACCTGCGGAAAAAACGAGGTATTTTTAGCTTTTTACAACAACCTAAAATAAGTTTATTTTTGAAGAAATAGGGTACATCTACTTTACTGAACTTTTATACGCAGCAAGACCCGCATCCAGAAAATTTACAAAATCAGCTACGTTTAAGTTATAAGCGGTTGGTTTTATCAAAGGTTTTCCCTCCCGGCCTAAAAGCACATAGAAAGGTTGGGCATTGTTCTGAAAAGCGGTAATTTGAAAATCAGCGTATTTTTTTCCAATTGTTGTTTTTTGTTTTTGATCGTAGGTAGAAGTATACCATTCGGATTGGGGCAATTCGGTTTTATCATCTACGTAGAGAGCCACTACCACATAATCATTTTTCAGTCGACGCAGTACTTCCGGATCCGACCAAACGTTAGCTTCCATCTCGCGGCAGTTTACGCAACCATGACCGGTAAAATCAATAAAAATAGGTTTATTCTGTTGCGCGGCACAGCGCTTGGCCTGCTCTAAGTCAAAATAACCTTGTAACCCGTGCGGTAAATGCAAAAAATCGGCGTATTTAGGCTTTTCGCACAAAGTACTGGCACTTGTATTAGTATTAGCGATGCCCGAAGTGAATAACCGCGATAAATCAAAGTCGTGCGTACTTTGCGGGGGCAGGTAACCGGCCAACGCTTTTAATGGAGCACCAAACATGCCCGGAATTAAGTACACGACAAAACTAAATGCTACTACCGCTAAAAACAGGCGCGGTACACTAACAAAAGGCAGATCGCTGTCGTGCGCAAACTTAAGTTTACCGAGTAAATAAAAACCCAGCAAAGTAAAAAGTACTACCCAAATAGCCAGGTAAATTTCACGATCCAGAATGCCCCAATGGTAAGCCTGGTCGGCCACGCTTAAAAATTTAAGGGCTAAAGCCAGTTCAATAAACCCTAAACAAACTTTTACCGAATTAAGCCAGCCACCCGATTTTGGTAAATTGCGCAGCCACGAAGGGAAAGCTGCAAATAAAGTAAAGGGCAAGGCAAAAGCCAAAGAATAAGCAAACATACCGGCAATAGGTTTTAACGTTTCGCCACCGGCCGAGGCTACCAAAATACTACCCACAATAGGACCGGTGCAGGAAAAAGATACCAGTACCAGCGTAAAAGCCATGAAAAATATTCCGTACCAACCGCCTTTGTCGCTTTGGCTATCCGCCTTATTAACCAACCCACTCGGTAACGTGATTTCGAATAAACCCAAAAAAGATAAGCCGAAAAGCAGAAAAATTAAAAAGAAAATACTGTTGGGGAGCCAATGGGTACTGATAAAATTAGCCGCATCGGGCCCGGCTAGCTTAGAAAAAACTACCCCGATAAAAGAATAAATGACAATAATGGAAATACCGTAAGCCAAGGCTTTCAGAATAGATTCGCCGCGTCCGTTGCTGTTACCCGTAAAGAAAGTTACCGTCATGGGTACCATCGGGAATACACAGGGAGTTAATAAAGCAATTAAACCGGAGCCGAAAGCGAGTAAAATAAATTTCCAGAGGTCAGATAACCCGGTCTCGGGCGTTCTTACGGGTTCTGAAGGCAGGTAAGCCGCCATGGAATTAGAAACAGCGCTATCGGTAGCCTTGGCCAGTTTATTTGCCTTTCGAGCCGAGTCAGCCTGAGCAGAATCAACTCTGGTAATAACATTTTGAAAATCCGGATTATCGGCTAATAAAGTTTCGGGTTCTTCGGTCGGAACCGTAGGTTTACTAATTGGGGTAGTTGCCTGACCAATAACGGGTTTTTGGGCGGGAGTAACGTTAACGGCTCCCAGGTCCTCGCCCGCCACCGGAATAGGTTCCAACGTAAACGAATCATCGAAAGGAATGCACCGCCCATCCACTTCGGTACAAACCTGGTACTCCACCGACCCGGCCAGGCGCAAATCCTTTTGCAAAACTTTAATCCGCTGACGAAACTGGGCCGTTTTAGTAAAGTAGGTTACATCGCCCCCAAAAATTTTGTCGAACTTTTTCTTTGGATTAACCGGTTTAATTTTGCCTACCAGTTGGTAGGAGGGGTGAGGAGTAAAAGTAAACGTAGTTACGGTTGGCCCTACATTGGGGTCGAAATCACTGGAGTACAAATACCAATCCGGATCTATTTTTATGTCGAACACCACCTCTATTTCGTCGCCGGTTTTTGCTTCTTTTTTAGAAAAAGAATACGACCATTTAGCCGGTTTTAAAACTTGCGCAAACAAAGAGTTGGTTACTACAAGTAATAAAGTAAATAAGAATATAGAGCGCTTTAGAAGTATCATTAATGTTTGGTACAAAGTAAGTACTACAAAATAACGTAATTGCCGGCACATAATATAACCCAACGTGCATTTACCTGATAACCTAATTGAATACTTAAAAAGTAAAGCTTGCTAATAATTAGTCAGAACGAATAACAGTTAAACCTGGGAAGAGGTTACAGGATGAAAAAAGTAAAGTAGGGTTAAAAGAGCAAAATCAACTAATTTATTGCTGCCTAGCCAAGCAACGAAATGTTATTTTAAATCATTCGCTCTAATTTGCTGCTGCCAGATTGGCTCAGCATCGGAGCTATAAACCGTAATAGTTAAAAGCCGCTCGGCTGTAGAACCGGATACATTTAAAACCGCAAAGTTGCGCTGGTTGTAAAAAGTACCCGGCAATTGGTTTTTATTAGCCTTGCCATCGCCTTTAGCCGGGCTGGCAGTTAGCGGAGATACGGTTAAATCGTAAAGCGGATAAGTGCCCCGCCGGGTTATTCGGCTTAATTCGGTATGGTGCCGATCGCCATCCAGAAATATTACCCCAGGAATTTTAGCAGCGGTTATTTTAGTTAACAATTGCTGTTTTTCTGCCGGAAAAGTGCTGTAATTTTCAAAAGCATTCACGGTATTTAATACCTGGCCTCCTATACAGACAAATTTAAAATTTGCTTTACTGGAAGTTAAAGCATCTAGTAACCAATCCAGTTGAGTTTTACCTAATAACACCTTGTTTTTGGTGCTGTTGTTGGGGCTCCGGAAATACCGATCATCTAGGAGGAAAAATTGGGCATCGTTCCAGGTAAAGGTGCCGGTTATCCCACCCTGACCGGTAAGGTTGTAATTAGGATTGGCCCAAAAAAGTTTAAAGGTTTCGGTGGTAATATCTTTGTTGGAAAAGCTACGATCAGCGTCGTTAGATCCATAATCGTGGTCATCCCAGATAGCATACTGGTGTACCGAACCCAGCAGCGGCTGCATTTCTGGTACGGAACGCGTATGGGTATACCGGTGAAAAATGCCGGTGCGGGTATTCCAATCGGGCTCCCGCAAATAGGTATTATCGCCGAGCCAAAGCATAAAATCCGGTTTCTGAGTTAAAATAGAGGAAAAAATCTGGTAATCGCCGCCGTAAGCTTCGCCGGGCCGGTCTGCTTCTGGTTCGTTGATGTAATTGCAGGAGCCAATAACAAACCGGAAATTGGGCGCATCTTTGCGGAACTGCCATAATTCTTGCGTCTGAAATTGGAGCGTATAAGGTCGGCTTACTTTTTTATTATTAATGTATAATTCATAGCCATATTGCCGGCCGGGTTGCACTTTGTCGGCTAGTAAATGAGCGGTAAAGGCCAGGCTCTTGCTTGTTTTCACCGAGGTAGTGTTGTATTTAATTTTTGGAGCTGTTTTATCCCAGTACATTATTTTTACCTCCGCTTCGGTGCGGGTCTGTACCCAGAGCATTACTTCTTTCATATCGGCGTAACCTACCATAGGTCCGGCTTGCAACATATTGGTTTGCGCATGAAGGGGGCGCATCCCGATAATACAAAGTAGTAATACCAAGTTATACAGTAGTCTTGCACGCATAAATTATAAAATAATCGGGTAGAATAAGACGGATGGAAGAGGTAATGTGGAGGCGAAAATAAGAATTTTTTAAATTTTAGCTACTTTATTAAGCCGTACTTGACCAATTGTTTAAAAGTATTGTTTTAAAAGTTTGAAACATCCGGCTACTTATCCTAGTTTAAAAGCAAAATATTTGCTTTTTTATGTCGCTCGTTAAAGCCCGTGATTCGCATAAATTGCTTCATGTTCTTCGCAATCCTGTACTAGCCGGAAGTATATTGGTATTTGTTTTAGCTTGGGTATACAGCGGCATTGCCACTACCAATTTGCTTAACTGGTTACTCGAAAACACGCTCACTTTACCCGGAATAGTTGCTTTTGGATTCTTCTATGTTCGTTATTCTTTATCCGACAAGAGTGTTATTTGTGTTTTTTTATTTTTATTACTGCATTTATACGGTAGCCAATATACTTATCAGGAAAACCCCGTGGGTCGGTGGCTACAGGAAACTCTTGCTTTAGAGCGTAATCACTACGACCGGGTAGTCCATTTTAGCTTTGGTTTATTAATGGCTTTACCTATATACGAAATCTGCCGGTACCACTTAAAATCAGCGAGGTGGTTACCTTACCTGATACCTTTGGAACTTACTTTATCGATGAGTGTATTTTTTGAGTTAGTAGAATGGGTTTTTGCTACTATGTTTGTGCAGGAGAAAGCATCGGTCTACCTTGGCATGCAAGGCGATATTTGGGACGCCCAAAAAGATGTAATAGTGGCTTTTGGCGGAGCATTACTGGCCGTGTTATGGATTTGGTTCAGTACCAAAAAAAGCGGGCATTAAAAGCAAAGTTAATTTTAGGTATAGTAAAGGTGCTTACTATTTTTTCGTTTGGTTTATAATCCCATAAAAAAACGGCTGCCCAAAGAGCAACCGTTTAATTTGTAAGTAGGAACAGAATCTGCTATAGACAACTCTCTTGCCAATTTTTATTAATTGCTCTTATTTATTAAATTTTTACTATATAATCCAAGGTTTCTAAATTCTTTTATACCTATATTATTTAAGTAGGGGCCTTTACACCGGAAAGCTTGTATTTAAAGAAAACCGGATAATAAAAAAGCCACACTAAAGGTGTGGCTTTCTTTTCATAATTGTTTGTTTCAATTATTTAATATCGCCGCGTTCAGCCGCTTTTTTTAGTTTTTCGTTCGCAAAAATCGCAACTTCTACTCGCCGGTTAGCTTGTTTACCGGCAGCGGTAGTATTATCCGCAACCGGTTGGCTAGAACCATAACCTTCGGCCGTAAGACGGCTTGGCTCTACCCCCAACGAAGTAATATAATCTTGAACAGCTTGGGCCCGGCGCTCGGATAAGGGCTGATTAATAGCATCAGAACCGGTGTTATCGGTATGGCCTTGAATAAGCACGTTGGTATCCCCGTATTTTTTTAGAGTAGCCGCTAACTTTTCAATATCGGTTTTAGAAGTGGGCTGCAACTCCGCGGAGTTAGTAGCAAATAAAATTCCAGAGTTAAAAGTAATTTTAATTCCTTCGCCTACTCGCTCAATTTTAGCGTTCTCCATGTCACGACGTAGTTCTT
Source organism: Adhaeribacter arboris (assembly GCF_003023845.1). NCBI lineage: Bacteria > Pseudomonadati > Bacteroidota > Cytophagia > Cytophagales > Hymenobacteraceae > Adhaeribacter > Adhaeribacter arboris. The sequence continues at coordinate 6,447,499 of NZ_PYFT01000001.1, forward strand.
CGGCTTGTTTATCCATGCGTCGGCCAATCACGGCGCCGGTAGAACCACCTACTGCTGCCCCAATAATAGCACCAGCAGCCGTATTACCGGTTAATTTACCTATTACACCACCTACTACCGCACCGGCTCCCGCGCCAATAATACCGCCTTTTGCTGTTTTATTCATTTTTCTGTTTGAACCAGCTGTCCGACTTGGTCCACCGCTATCCGGAGCGCCTGAAGTACGTCCTGTTTCGGAGGTTTTACAAGAAGAAAAAAGAATCAATACCGATAAGAAAACGGATAAAAATAACTTTGAAATTTTCATAGAATTAAATTTTAGATTTTGCACTTTCTAATACGTTAATACGCCCTTTTTACTTGTTTTACACAAAATAGTTTAAAAATATATAAAATTTTATATATGTAATTAGTTGCAAAAGTCAGGCCAACCTATTATAAATAAGCGAAAATGCAGGTGGGAAAACGTAGTTAAATTAAAGCTAGAAACGGAAAGTAACAGACTATCAGTAAGTTTTTTCAGGACTTATTTTTACTTGATTGGTTACTTTTTCTCCATTTACATTTAACGATTCAGATGTTTCAGCAAAAGCAGCATTTACTTTTTCCGGGCGAAGCAAAAGCAGCAAATCCGTTAATTTCTGTTTCAGCTCTTTGCGATGCACGATAAAATCGAGGAAACCATGATCCAGCACAAACTCTGCCCGCTGAAAATCTTTAGGTAAATCTTTGCCAATGGTTTCTTTAATTACCCTTGGACCGGCAAATCCAATTAAGGCACCCGGTTCCGCTATGTTAAAATCGCCGAGCATCGCAAAAGAAGCCGTAACCCCACCCGTGGTAGGGTCCGTTAAAAGGGAAATGTACGGAATCTTAGCTTCGGAGAGTAAAGCTAACTTAGCCGAAGTTTTAGCCATTTGCATTAAAGAATAACCAGCTTCCATCATGCGGGCGCCACCCGATTTAGAAATCATTAAAAACGGTATTTGGTGCTGACGGGCATAGTCGATTGCCCGGGAGATTTTTTCGCCGACTACCGAGCCCATGGAGCCGCCAATAAAACTAAAATCCATACAAGCTATTACCAGTTCCAGGTCATGTAGTTTGCCGTGAGCCGTCCGGACAGCATCTTTTAAATGGGTCTTTTTTTGTGAAGCAGCAATGCGGTTAGGATAAGCCTGTGTATCCACAAACTCCAGCGGATCGGAAGAAGTTAAATTCGCATCGAGTTCTTTAAATTTATTTTCATCAAATAATATTTCAAAATATTCCTCTGAGTTAATTCGATCGTGGTAACCACAGTTATTACACGTGTATAAATTGGCCTTATGCTCGGTGGTGTTGGTAACACGTTTACATTCCGGACATTTATACCAAAGGCCATCGGGTGTTTCTTTTTTCTCTTCGGTAGGGGTTACTATTCCCTTCTCTACTCTTTTAAACCAAGCCATATTTTTAGATTAACGGCGCTGATGCGCTCTTTACAAACGTATGCAATCTTTTTATCTGTACCGAATGTTGCAATAAATTTATAGTTTCTGGGGTAGTATTAGAATAATTATATATTCTGAAAACCAGAAAATTAGTGTGCAAATATAGCAGTTAATTTTACGGGTTAAAAACATTCCTGATTTGTTATAAGGGATTAGGATGGATAGCTAGATTGGGTATTGGTATTTCTGGTTTTACTATTTCAATTAATGCCCCCTTCGGCGCTAATTTATAAATTTTGATAAATTAGCTTAAGTGGGTTTTATGATTAAAACCATCAGAGCCGACTACAATAGTCGGCTCTGATGGTTTTAATGGAGTTTTATTTGGTTAAAGAAATTTTTTATGCTAAAGCCTGCTCTAAATCGGCGAGTAAATCTTCAATATCTTCAATACCCACGCTCAAGCGAATAAGAGAATCGCTTAGACCCGCTTTTAAACGTTCTTCGCGTGGAATGCTGGCGTGCGTCATACTAGCCGGATGGCCGCAGAGGGATTCGACGCCGCCTAAAGATTCGGCTAAAGCAAAATAGTGGAATTTTTCTAAGGTTCGGATAGCATCCTGCATATTATTGCCTTTTAGCACAAAAGAAATCATGCCGCCAAAATCGCGCATCTGTTCCCGGGCTACGGAGTAGTTATTATGATCTTCCAATCCCGGCCAGAATACTTTTTCTACTTTGGGATGATTCTTTAGAAATTCTGCTACTGCCCGGCCGTTTTCGCAATGGCGCTGCATGCGCACGTGCAAGGTTTTTAATCCCCGCAGCAATAAAAAGCAATCTTGCGGCCCGGGTGTACCACCCGAAGCATTCTGCATAAAGGTGAGACGTTGGGCCAATTCATCGTCCTTTACAATTAAAGCGCCCATTACCACATCCGAGTGCCCCCCATGTATTTAGTTAGGGAATGCATTACTAAGTCAGCGCCTAAATCCAGGGGCGTTTGCAGGTAAGGAGTAGCAAAAGTATTATCTACCCCCAGTAAAACATTGTATTTTTTAGCAATTTGAGCTGTCGCGGCAATATCAATAATATTTAAAAGCGGATTCGTGGGGGTTTCTACCCAAATTAACTTTGTTTTTTCCGTTATATACTTTTCAATATTAGCGGCCTCACTCATGGAAATAAAATGAAACTTGATGCCGTAATTTTGAAATATCTTGGTAAATATCCGGTAGCTGCCGCCGTACAAATCGTTGGTAGCAATTACTTCGTCGCCAGGGCTCAATAGTTTAATCAGAGCATCAATGGCCGCCATACCAGAGGCAAAGCACAAGCCGTGCTTCCCATTTTCTAAAGCGGCTAGGGCATTTTGTAACTGAGTGCGGGTAGGATTATGCGTGCGCGAATATTCATAACCCTTGTGGTCGCCGGGCGATTTCTGCACGTAGGTAGAAGTTTGATAAATGGGCGTCATGATAGCGCCGGTACTGGGGTCGGGAAATACTCCCGCGTGTATGGTTTTAGTGCCGAATTTCATAAGTGAGTTGCAAGTTACGGGTTGCAAGTTACAGGTTTTGCTCTTTAAAAGTTGCAAGAAGTTGCAAGTTGCCAGATTCAGGGAACAAGTTAAAACAGAATGCCGGACGCTCGTTTGCCTACTTCCTTTATCATCTTTAAAAGATATTGATTCCGAAGTTCATTTAAGAGCATCCGGTCAAGTTTTATGCACGAATCAAACATTATTTACCCGCAACTAGTAACTTGCAACCTGCAACCTGCCACTTTCTAATGTTAAAGCAACTTTTTCAAAAAAATCTGGGCACATTAATCGCCATGGCTTTACTTGCTGTGGGGCCCGTGTTAATTAGCTCTACCGTAGCCGTACTGCTCTACCAATACCAGGCTATTTTACAGCAATTAACTCTGGGGCAGATGGTGCTGTATTTTATGGTGGTATCGTTTACCATGGCTTTTGCCTTAACTCCTACCACCTTTGTAGCCCTAGTAACGGGTTTTTATTTAGGTTGGCATGGTTTCCCGGGAGTAGTTATTTCGTACGGGGTAGCTTCCTTAATCGGGTACGGCCTAGCCCAGGTTATCGACCACGGCAAACTTCTCCGATTTATCAGTCATTTCGAAAAAGCGGCCGCTGTGATGGAAGAATTAAAGCACCAAAGCTGGAGCTTAATTATTTTAACCCGTATTTCTCCGGTTCTGCCTTTTGCCTTGATGACATTTGTATTGGCGATGATGAAAGTAGAAAAGCGTAAATTCTTTCTGGCTAGTATTGTGGGTATGCTGCCGCGAACTTTATTCTTTTTTTGGTTAGGCACCCAAGCTCAGGATATCATTGCCTTACTACAGAACCCCAATACCGGTAAAAGCGGTCAGATTCTAATAATTACGTTGATTTTGGTTTCTTTATTGGGTTTATATGTTCTATTTAACCGAGCACTTAAAAAAGCGCTTACCAAAAGGGTAGCCGGAAAAATTTAATAAAAATATGGCAGATAGCTTGCGTTTGAACAGACGGTTTATGTATCTTTGCCCACTCAAAACGAGAAAATGGTCACGTAGCTCAACTGGATAGAGCATCTGACTACGAATCAGAAGGTTTGGGGTTCGACTCCCTACGCGACCACTGAAAAGCCCTTAGAAATTTTTCTAAGGGCTTTTTCATTTTACCGGGTGCAGTAATGGGTGCAGATCTATACTTTAATTTTATATAAATACCCATACTTTCTTAAAAACGAAATGGCCGTAATTATTTTCGTATTAAACGAAAGGTGATACTTTCTTTTAAACTTCAACCTCAATACTGCTAGTTGCCGAAACTAGTGCAAACTAGATTGAATAATTAGCATTCCTTCTTTTATTTAATATTTCTCTTCTTTTATAAGCTATTCGACAATACTAATAGATTCTAATAATATTAAATAATAAATATTTCAATAGTATTTTATTACTTTGCTAAATAGTCAATAATTGTCACCTACTAAATGCTATTAAGTTTAATTTGCATATTTTACAATGATTTGATATTGCTGTTTTGCACTTAACTTTCAATATATATACATAAGTATATATTATTATATAATTATTTACGTTTATAATTTATAAATGAAGGACTTAAGAAATATCTTAACCTGGAAGCAAGATTTTGGACTTCTCCCAATTCATCTTTACCCGAATCAAATTGAAAACAATTGCTTCATTATGCTTAATGGAGGGTATGGAGATTTTTGCCTTAAAACAGAAGGATCAGACAATAGCTCAATTGATTTTAATTCATTATCCTGGTCTAGCAATACTAAAAATTTTATTGTAATAGGAGATGAAAACGTAAATATTTATAACTGGCAAACTGACAATCCAGAAATCATAGCAAAAAATAGGGTAGAAAAGAATTTTGAAAAATTTTACAAATATTTAGTTGACAAAAGTTTTAAGTCAAGTAAAGATGTTGTGCCTTTTGTGATAGATATATTTAAGCAATTTAGGAATTTAACCCAAGAGAAGAATAATGCTGTAGAAGCATTAAATCTATTATTTATTCTTTTAACAAGTCTTAAAGAGGATATTTCCAACTTTGATTTTAGTAGTTGGGGGTTATCAGAAGTTGAAATTCCATCAAATTTTGATTTATATACCGAAAGATTGAAAAATGGGATTTCAGGTATCAAACCAGAATTAGATTTAATTATAAGGCATTCAGCTGGAGCTCTTTTTCAAGAAGCACAAAAAGAAGTACTATTTTTTGATAGGCAAATTGATTTATGGGGTACATTTTCAAGTAAAATGACTTCTAAATATGTACTTTACTCAAGTATTCATTACACTCCACCTTATTTATCCCGAACTATAGTTGAAAATGCATTAAAGCAAATAGATTTAAGTCAATCATTCCTCAAAATATTTGATCCCGCTTGTGGCTCTTCTGAATTTTTGATAGAAGCTTTAAAGCAACTGCATGAGAAAAGGTACTTGGGCAATGTTATAATTATTGGTTGGGATGTATCTCAAACTGCTATAGATACTTCAAATTTTTTACTGAGTTATGAGAAAAGAACCGTTTGGAAAGAAAAATTAAATTTTGAAATCAAGCTTGTCACAGATTCTTTGAAAGAAGAATGGAGCAATGATTACGATTTACTTTTAATGAATCCTCCTTTTGTCTCTTGGGAACAAATGGATAAAGATTCTAGAGAAGCAGTTAGAGGCATTTTTAAAACTAAATTAGAAGGTAGGCCCAACCAAGCAAGTGCATTTTTTTATAAATCAGTACAATCTTTAAATAGTGTGGGCGTAATTGGATGTGTTATCCCATCATCCTTACTGACTTTAGATGCATATCAAAATTTAAGGAATGAAGTATCTGATCAATTAGAAATTACATTAATTGGGAAATTAGGTAATTTTGTTTTTGAAGACGCTTTAACTGATGTAAGTTTCATCATAGGACACAAACCTAAGACCAACATTATTCCCCTTATTTTATGGACAAGAAATGAAAAGGGAATTCCTCAGAATGCCTTACGTGATCTAAGAAAAATGAGTTATTCTGAAGAATTTAAAATAGTTGAAAAAGATTATAGCGTATACACTCCGTTATCATTTCCCATAACAAAAGAAAACTGGAAGCCGATTTCATTTCAGGAAAATGAATTATTTAAAAGAATTGAAAGGTTTGTAATTGAGCAACAGCTAGTAAGAGTCCAAGAGATTTTCAATGTCCAACAAGGAATAAGAACAGGTAATAATGCAGCTTTTAAAATTTCAGAAGCCGAGTACAATAACCTTCCAAATCTAGAACAAGCATTTTTTAGACCAGCTATAGATAATGATTCAATTAAACGTGGGCAGATCCAAAGTGTAAATTATGTATGGTATCCATATAATGAAGAAGGGATTATAATTGATAGTGAAGAAGATTTAATTAATAAGGTGCCTATCTTTTATGAAAAAATGCTTAGAGATTTTAAAATTAGTTTAACTAATCGAGCTCGGAAAGATGAATCTACATGGTGGCACTTAAGTGAACACAGGGCATGGTTACGTAAGAAACAACCGAGATTGGTTTCAACAGAATTTGGGAAATCTGATTCCTTCGCTTTTGATAAAGATGGACACTTTGCTATTGAAAGAGGCAATGCTTGGCTTCCAAAAAAAGATTTTAAACAACTTGATACATATTACTTTTATCTTGCTTTTTTTTCAAGTCCCTTTTTTGATAAGTTATTATCAATATATTCTAAACAACTTTTATCAGGCTGGGATTTAGGGAAAAAGTATACAAAAGAAATACCCATTCCTAATGCTCATTCGAAAGAAATCAGGTATTCCCAAGCCTATGAACAACTGGTTGATATAGGGAAAGAACTTTCAGAAGGAGAGTACTATTTAAGGGCGACAACTGATAGTATATTACTCAAGTATATATATCCTGAAATATAGATTTAATCTATGATTAACCCTAAAAAAGTTATAGAGGAAATTGCTAAATCATGCAGGCACTATTTTCTAGAATCTACATTTTATTTTCACCACAATAATTATTTTAGATATTATATTACTGGTAATAGGATTTCAAAAGCTATAAATAACTACAATGGTGTACAAGAACAGATTGATGTTATTAAATGGTTTGGAGATTTTTGGCTCTATATACATATTAGATTTGAAAAACCTTTTAAAGAATATAATACATTTATCACAATTTCTGTCTTCCAAGGAGAAGAAAATGATGATTACAAAGTTCAGCTATTTAGAGCAGAATGGGATAATTACGAAAACGAAGAGAATCATCCACAGCCACACTGGCATATTTTATCAAACCAGAGACTTGAAAGGTCATTTGATGAACTTATTGATTTATTTGATCTTGACAAAGAGGACAGTTTTGGAGCTGAAATAAAGGAAGAAAAGTTAAAGGGTATTGATATAAAAAAAATTCATTTTTCAATGAATGGACATTGGGCTACAAATGGTAGTCATGTTCATAGAATTAATGATGAAGCAACAATTGTAAACTGGTTCAAAGGCTTATTAGGTCATATTAAACTACAGTTAGAATATGCGATAAGATAAATATATATAAAGCTTTTCTGTTCAGATGCTAAATACAGCCAAGTTCATTGTTTAATTTTTCCCTTTTACAAGTTGTTCTAGGTTATATTTAATACTATGTTGATAATTGTTTATGCTTTATTTAAAAGAAATATACCTGTTACTTTCCTTCAGAAATGGTCAGTTCCTTCAGAAATGGTCAGTTGCAGATAGCGATAGCAGGTCGCTCGGGAAATACCCAAGATTCTGGCAATTTCTTCGACCCGCTTACCTGATGCCACAAGCACTGTTGCTGATTTAGCTTTTTCCATCGCTTCATGCGTTAAACCAGCGGATCTCCCCCCTTTCCGGCCGCGTGCCCTAGCAGCCACTAAGCCAGCTTTGGTTCTTTCCTTAATAATCTCCCGCTCAAACTCCGCTAGGGAAGCAAAGATGTTAAAGGTAAATCGACCGGTGGAAGTAGCCGTATTAATCCCATCCTGTAAACTCACAAAGTCTATTCCCCTTTTTTGAAACTCGGCGACCAGGTCAATCAAGTCCCGCAAGGATCTACCTAGCCGATCCAGCTTCCATACTACCACGGTATCTCCGGACCGGAGTTGACTCAGCAGTTTCTCCAGTTCCGGCCGTTCTTTGTTTTTACCGGATTTCTTTTCCTGGAAGACCAGCTCACATCCTTGGTTGGTGAGAGCATCTAATTGCAATTCTAATTTTTGGTCCTGGGTGCTCACCCGAGCGTAACCGATTTTCATCTTTGTCTCACGAATACCATCTCAAATATACAAAATTCTTTTTGATTGGTGAGATGGTCATTTGAGATGGTTTTTAGCGGAAAAAAGCGTCTTTTCAGAGGCTCTGAACTCGTCTCGTGAAACGGTCGTGGCTGTTGCACAACTACCTGATTAATGGTAGCCGTTAAAGAAGGTTACCAATTAATCTTTGATGTTATGCAAGGCAAGAAGGTATTTGCCGAGGAGAAGGTGCTGCTCTTCTCCCTCTCGGCGCACGTGCCGGAACACAACTTTTACCGACGGTTGAAACAAGAGGTGGATCTGGATTTTCTCTACGAACTTACCCAGCCCTATTACGGGCGTTGTGGCCAACAGTCGATTGACCCGGTAGTTTTCTTTAAGCTCTGCTTAGTGGGTTACCTGGAGAATATTGTCTCGGACCGCCAGCTTATCGAACATTGCAGCCTGCGACTGGACCTGCTTTACTTTCTGGACTATCAGTTAGACGAGCCCTGGCACTCCCCGGTGAGTCGTACCCGTCAGCTCTATCCCGAGGCCCTGTTTGAATCGTTGTTTGATCAAGTTTTTCGCTTGTGTGTCGAGAAAGGCATGGTAGTCGGTCGTAGGCAGGCCATCGACTCGGCACCGGTCAAGGCTAATGCTTCCATGGACAGCCTGCTTCTAAAGCAACCGGCTGGGTCTGTGAAAATGTATGTGAATCAGATAACTATAGAGAATAGTTCAGCCGCCGAAGAGTCAAATAGAAATAAAAACAGCAAACCAGAGCAATTTATTTCTGCTCCCGAGCATCAATTAAGAAAGCTGGAAAAGCACCAAGATAATCTAAAAGAATCTCCTAAAGGTTTGGGAGGCAATCACGAGAAGGCCCGGCTGGTAAGTAATAAAACTCACTATGGTCCTACTGATGGGGATGCCCGTATATCGATCAAACCAGGTAAGGCTAAAAAACTCAATTATCATTGCAGTCTGGCGGTAGATACAGCCAAAGGCGTCATCAGCCATGTGCAGGCCGACTTGGCGGATGGTAGAGATAGCCAGTATCTGCCCGCTATTACCTTGAAATTGCAGCGGCGGTTACTAGACAATGAGCTGCTTCTACAGGAGTTGTTGGCCGATAGTGGGTATTCTAATGGAAGCAACTACTCCTTTTTAGAGCAAAGAAAGATAATCGGCTGGATACCCGTGTTTGGCCAGTACAAACCGGAAATTGAAGGCTTCCCTTACAATCAACAGCAGGACCAGTTCACCTGTCCGGCCGGTAAAATACTCTCCTTTAAAACCTTTGACACCAATGCGGAGGGAGGATTACTAAAAATCTACCGGGCTACCTACCAGGACTGCAAACAGTGTCCTTTGAAATCCTCTTGTGTTCCTAAAAGCCCATGCCGACAAATTACCCGCACCGCTTACGACCCAGAGTATCGGCGGGCGCTAGAAAGGCAGCAAAGCAGAAAGGGGAAGCGAATGAAGCGGCTTCGGCAAAGCACCGTGGAGCCCGTCTTCGGCAGCTTAATTCATTATTATGGGCTACGGCAAATAGGGGTGCGGGGCAAAGCCGGGGCGCACAAGGTGATGTTACTGGCCGCTACTGCCTTCAACCTGAAAAAATACATGAAGTTCAAGCCAGTGAAAGTAGTAAGCCAAGCCCTTGCACTGGTTAAAGAGCAGCAAAATGTCTTTGCTCGCTATTTTATCGCTTTTACTACCCTCTTTACAACCAGGAAAGTACTCCCGGGGTGGCAATAAGTTCAGACCGTGAAATCAGTCAGGCTTAAAACAAAGTTGTGCAACAGCCACGACCGTTTTTTGAGACGAGTTCGGTCAATGTATTTTAGGACTAAGCATAGCTTTCTAGAACTAAATAAAATCATTTTATTATTTATATATTAAGTTAGTTTAATTATGTAAGCTAATTTCTACTCATCCTACGCTAGCTGATTTATTCTTAATACTTTTATTTAGAATAAATCTAAATAAAAGTATTAAGAATAAATCTAAATAATTATGTTTGCTTTTGAAATCAACATGTTAAAATAACTATGATCAAGAAACTTGCATATTTATCCATTGTTTTACTATTACTTTCCTGGGTAGCCAACGCTCAAACCGGCAGCATAACCGGCAAAATCACTTCTTCCGAAAACCAATCTGTTCCCTTTGCTACTATCCGAATCAAGGGAACAAATAACGGAGTTGTGTCTAACGAATCCGGTATTTATACCATTCAGAATCTTGCGCTGGGTAGCTACACCGTGCAAGTTTCCTTAGTTGGCTTTCTAACGCAAGAAAAACAGGTGTCTATTTCAGAAACAAATATGGCTATTCTGGATTTCGTGCTTATCGAAAACGTGAATGAATTACAAACGGTGGAAGTAACGGGAAGAAAGCAAACTTCTTACAAAAACGATAATTCCTTTTCGGCGGCTAAAATCGAGATGCGGATAGCCGACATTCCTCAGTCAATTTCTTCCGTTACCAAAGAATTTATCCAGGATAAGCAAGCCGTCAGACTGAATGAAGTCGTACAAAATGTAGCCGGGGTGAATCAATTTTCTAACTATGATGATATTACCATGCGTGGCTTTCGAAATTCCGGTAGCAACGGCCGGCTCATTAATGGTCTGCGCACTATTAATACTTACAGCACCAGTCCTCTGTTGGTAAACATGGAAAAGGTAGAGTTTATCAAAGGGCCCGCTTCCGCCGTTTTCTCCAATACCAATCCCGGCGGCACGGTTAATATGATTACTAAAAAACCATTGGACGAAGCCCGGCAGTCCATTCAATTCGGTACCGGTAGCTTCAATACCTTGCGCACCCAGGCAGATTTTACCGGCCCGTTAAATGACGATAAGACACTCCTCTATCGCCTGAATATGGGGTTAGAAAATGCGGATACCTACCGAAAAAACATTATTAATAACTCCGTGGCAGTAGCTCCTTCCCTTTCTTTTCTTCCCCGCGCAGGAACGCGTTTTAATGCTGACTTTTTGTATACTAAACTAAGTACTCAGTTTGACAATGGCCGGACGATTGTAGATGGCACGAAGGATGTTTTGGCACTCCCCATGGATCTTAATATAGGTCAGCCACAAGATTACTTGCACCAGCAGAACTTCGCGCTTACCTTATCCTTCAGCCAAGCCTTAGCCAAAGGACTTGATTTAAACATCTCTTATTTAAAAGTAAAAACTAAGGAGACCTTCGGGGGACACGGTGTGAACGAATACATTACGCCAGATAGTGTTTCTTTAGCTTACGGCGTATCGGACCTAAATCAATACGGCAATAACCTAACCGCTTATATTACTTTCAACGCAACAACTGGTGTGGTAGTCCACACCATCATGGGGGGGTACGATTATATTAATGGCGGTTACGTGCAGTTTTATAAAACTGCCGCTGGCCTCGCCGACGGGGTGGAAGACTTTAGTATCCTGCGCCCCTCGTACACTTTAAGACCCGTAGAAAATTATACTTACCAAGCCGCTAATATTGCTACCTACGGCTCTGATTATTATACTAATGGGGTATACCTGCAAGACCTGATTAAATACCAAAGATTAAGTGTATTATTAAGCCTGCGTCAAGAATTTTATACTTATCCTCAATCTACCGACCTCTCCGTACAAGGTACTTTAAGCCGAAAACTTTCCCAGAAAGCTTTATTACCCCGAATAGGTATTACTTACGGCATTACTAACAACATCAACGTTTATGCTACTTATAATGCCGGCTTTGAAGCGCAGGATTCTTACTCCATTAGCGCCCCAGGAGCCGGAGGCCCTTTTAATCCGTTAACCAGTACTTTGTACGAGGCAGGGGCCAAAGGTGAATTTTTTCAAAAGCGTTTATTTGCCGGTTGGGCTATCTATGACTTAACGCAGAACAATGTGCTAGTCAGCGCTAATATTCCGACGCAACCTAACTTGCTTATCCAGCGTGGACAAGAACGGGCTAGAGGAGTTGAGGTGGAAGCTGGGGGCTATATCACCCCTAATCTGAGCTTACAAGTAAGTTACGCTTATAACCAGGCCATTATTACCGAAAGTACCGAGGGCGATCCTGATCAACAGGTCGGACTAACGAAAGAAGGGGCACCTAAGAATGTGAGCGGGAGTTGGATCAAATATTCTATTAGCAAAGGAATTTTAAAAGGATTAGGTTTTGGCGCTGGGCATTCGCAGGTAACAAAAAAAGAAACGTACGACCGGGCGCTCCAAATTCCCGGCTACCTTATTTTTAATAGCGCGGTGTATTACAAGGTAGATCGATTTCAAATCTCTGCTAATCTTAATAATCTTACCAACGCGAGATACCTAATCGGAGGATTTAACTATTACCGCACGTTCCCCGGGGCTCCCCGTAATTATATGCTGGGGGTAGGTTATACTTTCTAAATTACGAGCAAGTGAGAATAACCTTTAAAAAAGTAATTGGTAAAATTCATCTTGGGCTTGGACTGGCGTCTGGGTTAATTATCTTTATTGTTGCCATTACCGGCGCGATATACGTATTTAGCGATGACATTATCACTATTACGGAGAGTCGCTTTACCCAAGTCTCCGTAGAAAAGACCCAGCCTTTACTTCCTTCGCAACTTACGGCTATTGCCTTAAAAGAGCGGCAACGTTTCCTAGGGCCTAAAAAAGTGCCAACGTGGGATTGGGCTACCCTATATATTTTTAGAGAAGCCAATAAAGCGGTTCGTTTCTCCTCCCGGCATTACGAAAACCCGAATCAGTTAGTTGATATTTTTATTAATCCATATTCCGGTAAAGTGCTACATACCCGGGATACTTACGCTCATCCTTTTTGGGACATCGTGGCGGAACTACATGTTTCTTTAATGCTGGGTGAGGTGGGCTCCTATGTTGTTAGGTATAGTACCCTGCTATTTTTAGTCATGCTTCTTTCTGGCATTATTCTGTGGTGGCCTAAAAACAAAGCGGCAGCCAAACAACGCTTCTATTTTCGCTGGAAAAAAGGATTAAAATGGAAAAGAAAAAACTATGATCTGCATAACATTTTGGGTTTTTATGCTTCCTGGATAACGTTGTTTATGGTTATTACGGGCTTAGCCTGGTCGTTTGAGTGGTTTAAAAATATGGTGTATTTGGCGTTGAATAGTAAAGCTCCGGTAGAAAATAACTTTCAATTAGCAACTCTTGTTCCTTCTGCGCATAGTTCTACTTTTATTATTGATAAGACCTATACTTTTGTAAGAAAAACCGATACTCAAGCTTATTGTTACCACCTTAACTTCGCTACGAAAGATAATGAGCCTTTTAATGTCTATGCCAAACAAACTAACAATTGGGCTCCTGGTAACAATTATTATTTTAACCCGGTGACGGGTTTATTACTTGCTAAAAAAATGTATGCTGATTTATCCGCCGCAGAAAAATATGATCAGCTCAGCGGAGATATTCATTATGGCTGGATATTTGGCTGGCCTTCTAAAATAGCCGCCTTCTTAGCTTGTCTTATTACGGCTTCCTTGCCCATAACTGGCTTTTACATTTATTGGGGCAGAAAAAGAAAAGTAAAGCGAGTTTCTGGTACTTATTCACGGATATTGCCCAAATTCAAGTCTTTTCGGTCATTAAAACAAACGAAGCTTTGATAAAAGCTTTTACACAATTAAGCAAAACAGAATGGGACGAATTCATCTATTTGAATGGGAAGACCAACCCTGGTTTCCCGCTTTTTTGAGGAATTATGGCACGGATTTTTTACAATTTCTGGCCAACAAAACCAGAATGTATCAACCTATCTTACCTATTCTCGCCCGAGGATTAACCAAAAGTAAAACCAACCAAATATTGGACCTGGGATCCGGTGGAGGCGGTGGCCTGATTTGGTTAAACAGCGAATTAAAAAAGCAGGTTCCGGACCTCCAAATTACGCTGACCGACTTTTATCCTAACTTACCCGCCTTTGAACGCACGCAGCGGCAAGCAGCTAATTTTGCGTTTATCGAACAAGCCGTTGATGCTCGAAAAGTGCCAGCTGATTTGCCCGGGCTGCGCACCCAGTTTTTGTCTCTGCACCATTTTAAACCGGGCGATGCCCTTCAGATCTTGCAAAATGCGGTGGATGCTAATCGGTCTATCGCCGTGTTCGAAGCGCAAGAACGTAGTATAATTAGCATTGTAGCCATGCTGTTATCGCCCATGAGTGTCTGGCTAACTACTCCGTTCATTCGCCCGTTCAACATCGGCCGCCTTATTTTCACCTACCTGATTCCTCTAGTTCCTTTGTTTGTTTTATGGGACGGTGTAGTATCCGCCTTGCGCACGTATTCTTTGGCCGAAATGAAACAGCTGGTGGCAAATGTAAAAGGAAAGGAGAATTATGATTGGGAAATCAATAAGCTAAAATCCGGACCGAGCGTCATCTTGTATCTACTGGGAACAAAAAAGTAGATTAAAAAAGCGCTCGCTTTAACAGCAATTAAAAGGGCACTTTCTTCAGGGGCGAATCCGGGAATAAAATCCATTACAAGTTCACTTATATTGTTATCGTTCACTTATATTGTTATCATTATATAATATATTCGTTTGCCGAGCGACCTAGTTACCTATATATAACACACGGATGTCAGCTAAACGTCATAAGAACGCTTACAGCTTAGTTAACGGCAACTACCCAAAGCTAACTACATGGACAAAGATAAATAACCATAACGCCCCTTTTTCATGAAACAATTAGTTAAACTTCTGCCATTTCTTTTATCAGCATTTTTGGTTGGTAGTCCTTTATTCGCCCAACCAACCGACGACTATGCGGCCAAAATTGACAGTTTAATCCAAACCACTAGTCCCAGAAGTTTTAATGGCGTTATCTTGATCACCCAAAAGGGGAAAACCAAATACGCCAAGGCTTATGGCTATGCTGATTTTGAGCAGAAAATACCCTTAACCATCAAAGACAATTTCCGGATTCAGTCGAATAGTAAACAGGTGACCGCGGTGTTAATATTAAAAGAAGTGGAGAAAGGGAAAATAGACCTTCATAGCCCCATTAGAAAATATTTCCCCGAGATACAACAGACTTGGGCCGACACGGTAACCGTGCATCAATTACTCAACTTTTCGGCCGGCATAGCAGAAATTGACCAACCATTAGTTTTTAGACCCGGAACGGATTTTTTATACAGTGTCATCGCTTACACGATGCTGGGTAACATCCTCGAAAAAGTAACCGGAAAAACCTATATCCAAGCCGCCAATAACTTGTTTAAAGAACTGAAAATGCATAATACTTTTTGCTACGAAGAAGCTAAAAATCACAATAGGGTAGTCAGAGGATATACTAGCTCGAAAAGTGGATTCAAGATATCTAACGTTCCCATGACCGAGAAAGAAAGGCTGGACTTTATTCCTGCCGGAGGCATTATCTCCAATGTAGAAGACCTGCACAAATGGGACACCAAACTGCATCATGGGCAAATTTTAAAACCGGAAAACTACCAACTAATGACCACTTATACAATTATGGCGCAGCATGAAGCGCATGGCCCGGAAAAGATTGGCTATGGTTATGGCGTTCGCATTAGTGACAAAACATCCATTAAACACATCGGGCATTCCGGAAAGGGGTTAGGCTCCGCCTCCATTAAACTTTATTTTCCGGAAAAAGATGTCGATATGATTGTATTAGAAAATCAGTATAGTGAGGATAGTAGCCTGCATTACTATTTTGAAATAAAGATAAGAGAAATAGTCATGAATAGTAGTCTTGTAAGATAGTGTAACTGCCGCCTTAGGAAAAGCGAGCGCAATTAACACAATAGACAGAAACAATAGTGCCAAACGGAGCAACAGCTATTCTCTTCTCGCTCTTCCTAAATACTACAACCGTTGTCATTTTCTATTGTATTAAACCCAGAAGTCAACCTTTATTTAATATATTAGTATCGGAAAAACACGCTTATAATACTGCTAAGCGCATATTATTCGAGAGCTTTGTGTGGTACTTTTACTGGATACTACCCTTGGCTTTTAATGATTCTGGTAAGAAAGAGTTCGTGCATTCCTTACCAGGATTGATACCAGGCAACTTGTACGGAGTAAAAGGCATCTTAAGGAAAACCCTCCTTATGAAAAACCTCTTTCTGCTACTACTCTTTCTGCCTGTTTTCTGTTCCGCCCAGACTCCCAACTATTTAAACTATCATCACCAAATCATTCAAGCTGAAGAGTACCTAGTAGCGAGGCAATTTCCGGAAAGCTTAAAAATCTATCGCCAGCTAACCGCTACCTATCCGCACGTTTTCTTACGGGATATGAAGGTGGCCGCTCAACTGGCCGCTTACACCAAAGATACCGCCAATCTATACTTCTTTTTAGAAAAAGCCATGCAAAAGGGTTGGACTGCGAAACAGATCCTAAAAAGAGAAAATCTCCAGCCGTTTAAATCCGATGATCGATTCCAAAAGCTACTGGCCGGCGAGGATCAATTCCATAAAACATTCGAAAATAAGATTAATTTAACTCTCCGAAAGGAGATCAAGCAAATGCTGGCCGCGGACCAGAAACGAGCGCTCCGCGTGGCCCTGACACCCGGAAAGAAGTGGCGGCAGCAGTACACGATGAAAAAGTTTGTGCCCCAAAACCGCGTGCAAGTGAGACGGATTAATCAAATCATGGATCAGGTAGGCTACCCGGGCGAAAAGATCATTGGGGATCACTCCTGGGCGACGGTGCTGATCAGCCACAATGAGCATGATTACATTTACCAGCAGTTACGACCCAAGCTCTACGCGGCCCTGAAGCGTGGGGAGATCTCTGCCATTGAGCTGGCGATCGTGGAGTCCTGGCGCCGAGTAGTGGACACCAACGGGCAAGAAAAAGCTTTTGTGATTTGGGAGCAGGAAGTTAGCCAAGAAGAAGCTGCTCACGCGGATTCTTTAAGAAGCTCTATTGGGCTGCGCAGCATTGCTTTAAACAATAAATTACTGGACCTGGAAAAAGAATTAAAGATGAAATTTTATCTCTCTCCTTCCCATGGCGGACGAATCATCGTGAAACCATAAGCATGACCAGTCAGCTACGATAAGTCTGGTTATACAAAATAAAGCCGGTTCATTCGTAGAACTCTGTCGTTTTGCGAGCTTTTTAAATCTTTGATTCTGCTTTTATTCATTCTTTAAGCTTTTCACGGGATTAACCATAGCCGCTTTGATAGACTCATAGCTGACCGTCAAGCCGGCGATTACAAGCGCCGTGAGACAGGCGGCCACGAGAACTATCCCGCTCACCCCCACGCGGTAAGCGTAATTCTCGAGCCAGCTGTGCATCGCCCACCAGGAAAGCGGAACAGCAATCAAAATAGCAATCACCAGCAGCTTCGTAAAATTTTTAGACAGTAAGTACACGATATCGAACACGGAAGCTCCTAAAACTTTGCGTACCCCAATTTCTTTGGTGCGCTGTTCGGCCATAAAAGCCGATAAACCGTACAGTCCCAAGCACGAAATAAATATGGCTAGCAAAGCAAATCCGTTAAAGAGACGACCCAAGCGTTGCTCACTTTGATAAAGGTTAGCAAGGTCCTGGTCGAGGAAGTTATAGGTAAAGGGAAAAGCGGGATTAAGTTGCTGGTGTATTTTCGCTAAAGCTTGAATAGTAGCTGCGGTACTGCCGGGCGGCGTGCGCACCACGATGATTTCATTCTGGGGACGGTAGTACAACACCAAAGGTTCGATGGCCTGCTGCATGGGCCGAAAGTTAAAGTCCTGCACGACACCAATGATTGTCCCCTTTACCCCACTAAAAGTAAGTGATTTTCCGATGGCGGTCGTAAGGTCCATGCCCATCAGGCGCAGGGCCGTTTCATTCACCAGGTAATTGGCCGTGTCCGATTGCAAGCTTTTGGAAAAGTTTCGCCCGCCGAGCAACTTCATTTTAAAAACCGATATAAAATCAGCATCAACCGCTATTTCCGAAAAAGTAGGTTGCCAGGCCGGCGCTTTTCCTTCCCAATACACATCAATGCTGCCACTCGTCAGGTTAGTGGGTAAATCCGAAATCGTAGTAAAGTGGCTGGTAAGCGGGTTTTGTTTTAAAACAAACCGTAAAATTTGCGGCTTCTCCTGGAGTTCGCCGGTCAAGGGCAAGTGCACCAGATTTTCTTTTTCGAAGCCCAAATGCTTGTTTTGAAGGTAGTCTAGTTGTTGATATACCACAGCGGTACCTATTAGCAACACAATCGACACCACAAACTGCGTGACTACTAAGCTATGGCGGAAAAAAATACTGCCGATTCCCATTTTAAAAGCTCCTTTTAGCACTTTCACCGGTTGAAAACCAGAGAGAAAAATAGCGGGATAGCTACCCGATAATAAACCGGTGATCAGCGCGATACCCAACAACCTAACTATTAATTTCCCGTCCTGGAAATTAATAGTTAGATCTTTATTAGCTAAGTGATTAAAAGAGGGTAGTAAGGCCCACACGAGAATTAGCGCCAACAATAAGGCTAAAAAGGAAATAATAAGGGATTCGCCCAGGAACTGCCCGATAAGTTGATGGCGTTGCGCCCCGATTACTTTGCGCAATCCTACTTCTTTGGCCCGACGGGTGGAGCGCGCCGTGGCCAGGTTCATAAAGTTAATACAAGCCACGGCCAGAATAAAGACGGCTACTACCGAAAAGATGCGTACGTACTGGATGCTGCCCTGACCGGGCAAATCGCTGCGTAAGTTGGAATGTAAATGGATGCTGGTAACCGGTTGCAACTGGAAGTTAATCTGGAGCTTGTCGTAATGCTTTCGTAAAAATCTATTGACCTGTTGGTTTAGCTTTTGGAAAGATAGGGGTGAAATAATGGCGTTTTCGTGCAGTTGCACGTAGGTGTAAAAGTTAAAGTTACCCCAGCTGTTGTCTTTTAAATCTTGGTTCGTTTGGCCGATAAACGAAATAGGTAAGATAAAATCAAACTGGAGGTGCGAGTTAGTTGGTAAATTGACTAATACCCCGGTAACTACAAAATTAGCCCGGTTGTCTAACCGGATAAGCTGCCCGAGGGCTTGCTGCTGACCAAAATATTTCTCCGCCATAGCCTTGGTGATAAGTATACCATCGGGCCGTTGGAGGGCAGTCTTCGGGTCACCTTGTT
Organism: Adhaeribacter arboris; assembly: GCF_003023845.1. Classification (NCBI taxonomy): domain Bacteria; kingdom Pseudomonadati; phylum Bacteroidota; class Cytophagia; order Cytophagales; family Hymenobacteraceae; genus Adhaeribacter; species Adhaeribacter arboris. The sequence continues at coordinate 6,466,877 of NZ_PYFT01000001.1, forward strand.
GCAGCGGAAAAGAAAACAGAGACAGGAAAGAAGCATCGGCAAAAAACACCCGTTTTTCTTCGAATTTGCGCTCCCCGACGCTAAATATATTTGTAGAACGCCATAATCGCGCGGTATTCTTCACCTCGGGTATTCCGGCCCGGAGGGCAGCTCCCATGGGCGCGGCGCTCACCGCCGCTTTAATATCCGGCATGCTGACGGTAATGCGGTACAGCTGGTCCGCATGAGCATGAAAGCGGTCGTAACTTAGCTCATCTTGCACCCAAAACAGAATAAGGATGCTACAAGCCATGCCGATGGCTAGGCCAAAGATATTAATAAAGGAAAAGGCTTTTTGCCGAAACAAATTGCGTAAGGCAATTTTAAAGTAGTTGTACCACATCCTTCTAACTTCTTTATAATGTTATGGACCTTCCGTTGTAAAAGGAAAAAGTTTACCAAATTCTGGTCTAATAAGAAAAGTAGTAGTAAGAATAATGCCACGGCCATAACTAATTGTCTATAAACAATTTAATTAATAAATTTTATAGAAATATGTCCGATTATAGTACAATAAATTGTTCGCTTCTGTAGCAAATGCTCCTACTCCGTCAAGCACGTCTTATAAGTATACATTATGATAATAAGGCTTTTTCATTCTTCTCTACAACGTCCTCTACCTAAACTTTTACGACCATGGTAGGATCACCAGGCGACCCGGACCATCTCGAATAATTCAAATTTAAACTTCAAAACAAAAAGCTAAATCAAAAATTTTCAAAGTCCTTATATATCAAAGTGAGATAATGGATATTTTATTAATATAACAAATGCTTATTGATAATCAACAAATATTTGTTATATTTGTCTTGCTATCTAAACTCATTACCTCCTTATGAAAAAAATCTCCATCTTATTTCTGCAAGCCGTCCTCGTGCTGATTGGCCTGGTAGCGCTGGCCATTTTGATTCGGTTTCCTTTAATCGAAGGGAGAGCCGCCAATCTAGACTGGTTCCGCATTTACTCCGACCCATTCATCTTGTATGGATACGCCGTCTCCAGCGCTTTTTTTGTGGCGTTGTATAAGGGAGTCCAATTATTGAGTTACATCCGCCAAAATATCTTGTTTTCCCTAAATGCGGTAAGAACGGTCAGAAGCATAAAATACTGCACCATCCTATTATGCCTTTCTATTGCGCTGGCCGGATGCTACATCCTGCTATTTCATCCGGAAGAGGAGGACCCAGCGGGTTTTCTGGCTATGTGTATCGTCGTAACTTTTATATGCAGTGCTGGGGCAACGGGTGTGGCCGTGCTGGAAAAGATCCTGCAAAATGCCGTGGATATGAAATCGGAAAATGACTTAACCATTTAAGCGATGCCCATTATTGTAAACTTAGACGTAATGATGGCTAAGCGAAAGATGTCGCTCAATGAACTTTCTCAAAGAGTGGATTTGACCTTATCGAACCTGTCAATTTTGAAGACGGGGAAGGCGAAAGCCATTCGTTTTAGTACCTTAGCGGCTATTTGTAAAGCATTAGACTGCCAACCAAGTGACATTTTGGAATATGTACAGGACCAGGAAAAACAACCCATCCTTAATCAGACATAAACATCAGCCTTCGGCTAACAGCCTTGCTTTTAGTTAGCGGGAAATTAAAATCAGTTCGATTATGATTTATCATATTTTAAACGGAGACGCGCTGGCTTACAGTTTTCCGGACGCTAAAATTCCAGGAGCTATTATTGTTGTTCGGGAAGCTTTAATAGATGGAAATCTATCCGGTAACCATTTGCCAGACTTCTGGCAAGTAAGAGCAAAATACATGGCATTAACCGCAACGGAATACCAGAGCCAAGTGGTAAAAGAATTTGAAAAAATCATGCAGGCGCCGGATGATTCTGAATTCAACCTTTGGTTTGAGTATGACTTGTTTTGTCAAGTGAATATGTGGTTTGTTCTTTCCCTTATCCATCGTTTGCCCATCCAGAAAAAAGTTTTTGCGGTTTATACTTCTTATTTAAACGAAACCAGTAAACATTTTTGGAATGGCTTTGGACCCGCCAATTCCGCTGAGTTACAGGTTTGTTACGCCAATAGAATTTCTTTAACTGAAACGGACCTCCCTTTCGGGCAGGAATTGTGGGAAGCTTACAAAAAGGGTAATCTGGAAGAATTGACCAATCTTTCCAAGAAGCAATCTTTCGCTTTTCCGTACTTACAAGAGGTAGTAGAGGCGCAGGTGGATCGTTTTCCGCAAGATGGTACCAAAGGCAGACCGGAAAGGGTTATGGAAGACATCCTAAAAAGTATTTCCACTGACTTTCCGAAAGTGTTCCAAGAATTTTGGAACCGAGAAAGCATTTATGGCTTTGGAGACACGCAATTAAAAAGGCTCTATGACAAAGTCATACACTCCCGCTAACTAAAGGAGCTGTACACGGTATGGGGCTATAGTTCTAGAATTTAAAACCCATTTTCAGTTTCCCTTGGTTGCTAGCTGTCTGGCAGAATCCTTCCGCAAAGAACTCTCCCAGATTAATATCTGGCGGACAAGTCTAAACAACTTGGCATAAACGTATTTCCTTAGGTTCTTCTCTCCTTCTCCGCTAACCAAGTCTTCCATGCGGTAGGTTCTTAAAATAGTAGTCCAATAAGTGAATATATATTCAATAGACGCTGGTAGAACAAATAGCTCTGCTATTAGCAATAATTATTTATTAAGTGCCAAAATGAGCTACGGCAGCTTCGTTTGGTTTAAATTTTATTAATAGATGTAACCTATAACTTATCGGCCGGTTACCCTCTGAAAAGAATAAGATGAAACTTTGCCCTCTATTATTTCTGCTGATGGTACTCATCCTCTTATTTGGTTGTGTGCCTTCCCCTCCGTCTCCTAAGACCTATTACTTAACCCATATTACCGTTATTGATGTTATTCAGGGGAATTCCTTACCCGATAGAACAGTAGCTATCACGGATAGTATGATCACCGCCCTTGGGGCAGCCGAGGAGATTTTTATTCCCCGGCAAGCCCAAATAATTAATTGTCAAGGGAAATTCCTGCTGCCCGGACTCTGGGACATGCACGTGCATCTGGGGAATGCCACTCGTACAGCTTTACCGCTCTTTGTGGCCAATGGCATAACCGGCGTCAGAGATATGGGTTCGAAGAGTTTTGATTCCATCCAAATCTGGCGCAAGCAGATCCGTTCTGGCCAGTTGACCGGACCCAGGATTGTTTCTCCCGGCCCCATTTTGAACGGCGGCCACCCCGAGCAGGAGTATCAAATTGGCGTAAATACGGTAGCCGAGGCCAGACGGATGGTGGATTCTCTAGCTGGATTGGGCGTGGATTTTATTAAAGTGCATGGTGGCCTGACCCGGGAAACTTATTATGCCATTGCTCAGGAAGCAACCCGGCGGCATCTCCCTTTTGCGGGCCATGTGCCGATCTCCAATAGTAGTATTACCGTCACGGGGGAAGAAGCGGCCCAAGCGGGGCAGCGCTCCCTGGAGCATATGTTGGGCATTCCTTTTGCCCGGGACACGATCAAAGCCTTCCAGCACATGTATCCGACCCCGGAAAGTCTGCACCAGCTTTTTAGCGTTCTTGTCCAGAACCACACCTATGTCACGCCTACGCTTTCCGTTTACCAGATCCCGGCTGATTACCAAGCCCTATCTCTCAAACAGGATTCGTTGTTAAAGTATGTTGCCCCGGAACTCCAAGCTTTTTGGAAAAGTCAAATCCAGGACTGGCCGAATCGCAATAAAGCATTTATGAACTGGTTGCTGACCGCCCGAAAGAATATGATTCCCTCGTTGCACGATGCCGGCATTCCTTTGCTGGCGGGCACCGATACCGGGTTCCCCTTTGTGTTGCCCGGCTTTGGTTTGCATGAAGAGTTGCAGTACTTAGTCGAGGCCGGCCTTACGCCCTTAGAAGCCCTGCAAACCGCTACCATTAACCCGGCTACCTTCCTGGGGAAACAGGGCAAATTAGGTAGTGTGGAGAAAGGAAAACTAGCTGATTTGGTCATCCTCAATGCGGATCCTACTATAAGCATTCAAAATCTACATCTTATTGAAGCAGTTATGGTCAATGGCAAGTGGTATGACCGTTCCACTCTGAACCAGGAGTTGAAGCAGGTAGCCCATCAGGTAAAACGGATTCGGTAAGAATCCCGATGCTTTTCGGTACACCAACACGGTTAATGCGGTTACCACATTAAACCATTATTAGGTAATTAATTATTGGGGGTTACTTCTAGCTAAGTTCAATGGCATTACCAATTCTTATAACCAAGACTATGTAAAACGGCTTAGATTTCATCTCTTTTTTGGTCCTTTTACGAGACGGATGGTCAACGCATTTCCGGACTAACAGCAAATTTCTTGTAGCTTTAAGCTTGGTACTTCTTAGATTTATCCTTTTAGGAAAAGTGGAGCGACTGAAGAAATAACCTTTTTGGTTCTTTCTTGAGAGCATGTTCAACTAAAAAAACCGGCAGAGTAGCCCTGCCGGTTTAATTACTTTTAATGAAAACACCATTATACCAGGTGCACCTCTCTATACGTAAATTAAGCTTGAAAGGAAAATACTTGAAGGGGAAATAAAAACCAGCCAGGATACCTGACTGGTTTAATAATTCGTGCAATTTTTACTTCTAGCTAAGCTACTATAATTATTAAACAATCGAGCTGCCCGGATATTAAAAACCGGTAAAATGCTGGTTTAAATTCTTTGCTGGCAGCAGTACTTTCTGTAATTTGGGTGATGATGCTCCCTCAGCTACCCTATAGAAAATTACTCTTGTTCGGTTTATTTTTTTGGCAGCTTGGTTGCTTTTCTCAGAGTAGTAATCCGGCTCTACCGCTTTTACCGCGAGCGGCCCTGCGGCACGATTTTGACATTTTGCGCCAAACCTTACAAGAAGCTCATCCAGGATTTTATTGGTACTCCCGGAAAGATTCTCTCGATCGCTTTTGGGACCATCAGAGAACCTTCATTAATCAGGACATGACTCGACTGGAGTTCTTTAAATTACTGCTCCCTCTTATTGCTCAGGTAAAATGCGTGCACACCCGCCTGCAATTACCCGCTAACCTAATTACGAATCCGTTCACCTCTTTACTCCCCTTTGACTTTCTTTGCCAGAACGGGCGCTTGTTTATTCGTAGAAATTGGAACGGGGAAGCCTATGTGGGAGCAGAAGTGCTGGCGATCAACCACGTTGAAACGAAGCACATTCTGCGAACACTCCTGGGCAGCATACCTGCCGATGGCGACAATGAAACCTTTAAATTTCAGCGGTTAAGTCAAGGCGCTTTTCGGGAGGGGTATGCTTTATTTTACGGTCAGCCGGAACATTTTACGATTCAAGTTAGGGATAGTACCCAGCCGCAAGCTTATTCTTTTCCAGTCCAAGCCCTATCTCCGAAAAGGCTGGTAGCTAACCAAACTTATCCCTCGCCTTTCCTTTTGCATTTCCGGCAAAACACGGCGGTTCTTGCCGTCAATACCTTTGAAGGTAACACGGCGCAGTTTCAGGATAGTGTCGCCACCCTCTTTCAGAAAATACAAGCAAAAGGAGCCAAACATTTGATTATGGACCTGCGCCAAAATGGAGGCGGGGCTAACGACAATGTCTCCACCTTATACTCGTATATTGCAGCGGCGCCCTTTCGGCACTTAAGGAAAGCGGAAAGGAATGCTACCGAGCTCACCTACCGGCAATTTATAGCGAATGCAGAAAGTTTTAGAAAGAGAACGGATATCCCGGTAAGCGAGGGGAAATACCTGGTCAATGACCAGTATGCCGGAACAAGTTGGAAGAAGCCAGCGGATCAGACAGGGTTTAGGGGCGACGTAGTTTTGTTAATTTTCGGCCAGACTACCTCCGCAGCGGCGGAGTTTGCCGCTTTAGCTCATTATCTAAAACGAGCCACCATCGTAGGAGAAGAAACCGGTGGTGGTTACTACGGCGCCACGGGAGGATCTTATCTCACCTTAAAGCTGCCGCATAGTGGCTTAGAAGTAAGAATTCCCACTATCCGGATTTTTATGGCTGTGGCAGAAGATTACGAGCACCAGCCAAAAGGCCGGGGAACCTTGCCCGATTACCCAGTAGAGCCCACGATTGCAGAGGTGCTCTCCGGGAAAGACATTCCGCTCGAAAAGGCTTTAAACCTGCTACATCCTTAATTAAATTCTAGCTCTAAGTTTGCAAAGAAGTCCCCGGGTTCATTTTGGCCGCACGGGTAGCGGGATAACTGACCCTAAGTAGGGTCAAGTTTAAAAGGTTGCTCCAAATTAATTTTTGCTTAATTTAATTCAACCGGTAAGTTCATTCACTCCGACCTCAAATTTTGTACGGGGTTGCTTAACGCGGCTTTTACGGATTGGATGGTCATCGTTAAAACGGCTAAAGCTAATACGAATGCAGTTGTTACTAGAAATACCGAAGGTAGAATGGGCGTTCTATACGCAAACTCTTCTAACCATTTGCTCATCACATACCAGGTAATGGGGGTTGCTATTAGTGAAGCCAATAGCACGGGCTTGATAAATTGCTTTAGTAATTCGGCCGTAATACTCAGTACAGTGGCGCCTAATACCTTTCTAATGGCAATTTCTTTAATCCTTAGCTGAATGGTATACAAGGAAAGGCCTAGAATGCCCAAGCAAGCAATAAAGATAGCTAAGAATGAAAAATAGCTGAATATGACCCCTAATTTTGTTTCACTGGTATACATGGCGTTTAAGGTATCATCCAAAAACGTATATTCCAGTGATTGCTTTGGGGCAAAGCTGGTAAATTTTTTAGCTACTTCTTTTAGGACCTGATCGGCATTTTTTTGGTTAAAACGCAAGTATAAATATTGCAACCTATCGGCGGCATAGTGCATGACTAAGGGCTGAACAGCAGTTTTTAGCGGGGTTATATTAAAGTTTTGGACCACGCCCACTACCTTTCCCTTTTTCAATACGGTATTAGGCTGTACCCATTGAATAGTGGTACCAATGGCTGCTTCTGATTTTTGATACCCTAGCTTTTTTACGGCTTCTTCATTGATGAGGAAACCTTCCGTTTTATCTAATGCCATTTTCTCACTAAAATCCCTGCCTGCCACAATTTTCATTTTCATGGTGCGGATAAAGTCCAGGTCAGTAAAGAGCATTTGCATCGATTGGGCTTGGCTTAGATTAGAACTACCATCGTTCACCTGGTTAATCGGAATATTGGCACTTGGAATAGAGGAGGAGGCACTTACGGAATAAACTGAGCCATCTGCTAGTAACGAGTTTTTGAAAGTAGCCAAGCGGGTGGAATCCATATCCTTGGGTAGCGTTAGAATAACTACATTTTCCCTATCGAATCCCAGGTTTTTACTCTTCAAAAAATTAAGCTGATGATTGACTAAAAAGGTACCGGCAATAAGCCCCATGGACACTACAAATTGAACTGTAACGAGTAAAAACCGAAGCGATAGTCCTTTCCTAGAATTACTAAACTTGCCTTTGAGTACTTCCGTGGGTTTAAAAGCGGAGAGTATTACCGCCGGATAAAGGCCGGCCAAAACACCTACGGCTATGACTAGGCCAATCAATACGAAGGTAAGTAAGGGATTATGGACAAAATCGATCGTTAAGCTGCGCTCCGCCACGCGGTTGAATAAGGGCAAGGCCAAATAAGCCATAGCAATAGCTATAATCAAAGCTAATAGGGCAAAGAGGGTAGTCTCCGTTAAAAACTGTTGTAGCAGTTGCCTTTTCTCCGCTCCCACTACTTTTCGGAGCCCCACTTCTTTGGCTCGGGTCAGGGAGCGGGCCGTAGACAAATTGGTAAAGTTAAAACAGGCTAGAAGTAAGACAAACAAGGCAACACAAGCAAACGCATAGACATAGGTTATATTTCCATTCGTTCCTATTTCCCCGACCAGGTTGGAGCGTAAATGAATATCGGTCAAAGGCTGTAAATGGATGTCCTGTTTGCCATCGGCACTAGGATTGTTCAAAATGTACCGCTTCACAAAAGCAGGAAATTTGTTTTCTAAGCTGTTAGCGGCTGTGTTACTATTTAGTACTACATAACTCTGAAACATGTGAAAGGACCATAATCCGCTTAGGTCTCCCAGCGTTGCCAGGGATACCAGAGAACTGAACGCAAAATGGGAATTAGCCGGCATTGGCCTGGCTAGAGCAGTTACTTCTACCGTAAGGTTTCTGCCAAAAGAGTTGATGCTAAGGGTTTTTCCAATGGGATTCGTATGGCCAAAATACTTTTTAGCGGTCTCACTAGTTAAGATGATGCTATTAGGACGTTCCAGTGCCTGTTTTACATCTCCCTTCTCCAAACTAATAGTAAAAACATCGAAAAGGGTGGAATCGGCATAAAGCAAATTGGTTTCAAAAAATTGTTGTTCGCCAGGCGGTCCGATCAATGCTTTTTCGTCTTTTAAAAGTCGGGTGTAACTTTTAATTTCCGGGTAATCCTTTTTCATTAGGGGTGCCCAAGGAGCGGGAGTAACGGCTAAATGGGTACTACCATTACTCCCGGCCATAACTGATGTTATTCGGTAAATATCCTTGGCGTGATGGTTAAAGCGATCATAGCTCCGCTCGTGTTGAATAAAAAGAAACATGAGGATACAGCACGCCAGACCAACCGATAGGCCTAGTATATTAATCAGGGAAAAAACCTTGTTTTTCCACAGGGTACGACTAGCGATTAGTAAATAGTTTTTCCACATACTTAAAGCAATTATAAGTAAATAATTTAGGGTACTATTTTCTTAAAAAAGAATTGGTCCGTGGTCAAGTCTCCAATTTTAATAGAGTTGGGAAGGACGATGCCCAACCCAAAAACAGTGGTTCCATTATCCTTCTTATGGATAAAAGCGCCTTCCCAAACTTCCTCTTGGCCATTGTGCTTTTTCAGGGTGGCGTTGAAGTAAGCGTCTTGTATTTGAACCAAATCGGAAGTGACCTTCCTGGAATCAGGATAGCTGAGAATGGCTCGGAAATTATCTCCCATATCCCTTATTAATTCTAGTCGCGTTCCTCGATTTTCATCGACGTAATGGCCTAGATAAACGGAGAGGTCGTTACTGATAACGGGAGTCGATTGAATGACCCTGCTTTTTTCTTTGACAATGCCATATTTTTCTTCCCTCTTGTATTTAGATTTGCTAAAGGTATTACTGGCAAAGAAGGCCGCTTTTTCTTTGGGGCTCAAATCTTGGCTAATGGCATCAGAGTGGGTCAGAAGAAAAGTAATAAGTCCCATAAAGAAGATTTTCATATACTTATCTTTAAATGAATGAATATACTATCGGATGCCAACAAGCTGATTGGATGGATATGCCAAATAGGAAGCCCATAATTTATGCCAAATAAAACTAATTGATTGTCATTGGTTTATATTGCATATAGGGTAAAGGATTGTATCACTTCCGAACAGTTTTTGTTCGAAAGTGATACAAAGGAGATGGTACAATGAGTCCGAAAAAGATTTGCTCGGATTAGGAACTTGAAAAGTCATTACTGGGAATGAAGGAAATATTTTTTATAAAACAAAAGCCGCTCTGGTAAATGCAGAGCGGCTTTTGTTTTATAAAGATTGATGGGGATTCTGGTGTCGGCGAATACGTAAGAGAAAAACGCGGAGGAACTGCATGAGGTCAAACTCTTTCTCCCAGGCGTCTCGATCGGTGCCGCTAATCAAAGCGGTGGCTTCCAGGTTGTCTAGATATTGCTGGAGTAAGTGTACCTGGTCCTTGATCCCATCCAGCAACTCGATGAAAGCAGCGAGTGTGTCCTCGGTTAGCTGGGGTTGATTAACAATGGTCAGGAGGGTTTGGCCATTTTCTTCTTTACGGGTGATGCTCATGGCCGGTAGATTTATATTCTGCCAGATTACTAAAGACATCTTTCATCTCGAACAGGAACCCCAGCGTATTCTTCAGGTCCAAGGGCTCGGTATCCCGGTCAAAAGATTGGCTGACAAAGCGGATCGTGTTTTCAAACCGTTCGGCCAGGTAAGCGGGATTGTTGGCGCATCTTTCTTTTAAGTAATGGGTAAGCGGCTGGATGTTCAGGTAACGATTCGTCTCGGGGTTAAGTACCAGCAGGGGTTGGCCTTTACAGGTAGTATCTTTCATGATTGGGAGGAGTTAGCGGTGAATTTCTGGCCGGGTAGTAAGTGCCAGTGACCTACCGGCGCCAGCACTTTAGTTAGCAATTTCTGTTTCATATACTCTTTTCTGGTAGCAGCTGGTTTAAAGGGATAGCACCCCGAAGTAAACTGCTTGCTTTTTAGTTAGCAGTCCTTCTCCTTTTACTTCTTCTAACCTCGGCTCGAATGGCATTTCTGGTTTCCAGTACCCAGCATTCTAAGAGCGTGCTGCCGAGAAAAGTAGCCAGGCGCAGGGCTAAAAAGGCGTTTACCCAAACCAAGCCCTCGCTTATTTGCAGCACCAGATCAATTTTATTTTCGGGTAGACCGGTCCAAGGTAGGTTAGAGTTCAGGCAGAGTACCTGGTAGGTTTTGGGGTAAGCCAGGTGCGCGGCAATGACTTCTTGGATTTGGGGAGTCCGTAAGAAAAGCGCCGGATCCTGTCCGAATAGACGCGCCATGGCGGTGGCATTGTAGAGCAGGTAATTAGAAGAGAAATCAATCTCTAAGCAATGCCGGTGGAGGGAGTAAATACGGCGAGTAAGGGGAGGAAAAGACGCAGTTTTCTCCGCGTTAATCCCGGCCGGAACCTTGGTTTGTTTATTAATTTGCATACATTTGAACTGTAAAATGGTTTGACATGAATTTGTTGAACTGGCCCGATGTTCCCGCATCGGGCTTTTTTATTTATAAAGTATTTATTCTAAATAATTCCAATTGGTTTTTATGGCCTTTACTCCTTCGATAATTTGCTTGTCGCTCTTCCAATTCCAACCGTTCTAACTCTTGATATTCTGGACTACTTTGCAAAGACTTTCTAATTTCTTCTATTCGGTTCTTTCTTTGAGCACTTTCCTTTAAGCTCTCCTCTATTTGCCGATAACTTCCAAACAGGATTTCATCAATGGTAGAATACACCCACAGTTCAAACTCGGGATTTAACCAAGCCGCAAATTTTAGAGCTAAGATACGGTGCATCCAGGTACCTGATTTCTGTTTAGAAATGACCATATCTTCCTCTTTCGCGACCATTATATTAGGGGAATTCCCATATTTTAAACAAATCTCAATAAAGGTTTTCGTCTGGTCTAGCCTTAGAAAGTCAGCGGGTAGTTTATGGAAAGCTTTAGCCATTTCCGTGGCATTTACCATAAGATTCTTGGTGGTCATGTCGAACGCTATCTCTTGACCATCATACCTGAAAATCTGAATTCCAAATTCCATTTTATGTTATTTGTATTTATTCAGAATTGGCGATGATTGGCCAGCCAGTACTCGAAAGTGGTGTCTTTGATAACATTGAGCCGAGTGGTAGCTTCTTTTAAGGTTTTCTGCGTGTTGCGAAAATCGGAGCGTACTTCCTGTTCTTTTTCCAACTGCAGCTCCAAGGCTTTTTGCTTTTGTTCCAGAAAATCGCTCTGATCGGAGAAGTGGCGGAAGAGCACTTCGTAGCACTGGGTCCGGTAGCGGCTTACGGCTTCTTGCGCTTCGGGCTTTACGTTCTTGGGGTTGATGGTAAACAGCCAGCCAAAGACATATTTGTAGGGAATACAGGTCATTTCATAGATCTTATTATCTGCTCCAGTTGAGGGGCTCAGCACCGCAACTGAGTTTAAAAATTCATCACTTTCTATCTTCTCCCGCTGACTTTTTGAGTCAATTCCTAAAGCGTCGCAGATCGGGCGGATTGGTATTAATTTCTCTCCATTCTCAATTATTAAAATGGGAATATTATTAACTGTAGCGATTGTTGTGGTTTGTGTTTTCATGAAGTATATACATTATTTACATCATTTGTTTATTAAAATGTTTATGCAACAAATGTTATAAATGTTTACAACAAAAACAACACTTACAGTAAAAATTATTTTTACATTTGTTACATACATTAATGTACACACAAAACTATGGCAGCAGTAACCCTAAGAAAACTCCCGGACGACTTGCATCTAAAAATCAGAAGGTTGCAATTAGATTTAGAGCTCGAGGGAAAAAAGATTAATCTTGAAGACTTGTATATAATGCTTATCGAAAAAGGATTAGTAGTTTACCAAAAAGAAAACCCCAGCAAATAGCCGGGGTTTAAATCTGCGAAAAAGCACTTCGCAATACGGGGAGTGGCAGCGGCTCACAGCTTCCTGCGTTTCAAGCTTTACATTCTTGGGGTTGATGGCAAACAGCCAGCTAACGACAAAGTTGTATGGAATACAGGTCATTTCATAGTTCTTATTATCTGCTCCAGTTGCCATGCTGAGCATTGTAACTGCAGTGCTGAGCACCGCAGTTGATTTTAAGATTTCATCCTTTAAGATATTCACACCTCATGAATCTTTGCTAATTGTGAGAGATTTGATTTATAAGGCTTTAGGTATAGAGCCGGAAAAAGAAAATCCCAGCAAATAGCCGGGGATAAATCTATAATAAAGACGGAAAAGCACTTCATAACACTAGAAGCGATAGCAGCTCATAGCTTCCTGCACTTAAGACTTTACATTCTTGGGATTAATGCCAAACAGCCAGCTAAAGACATATTTTATTGGAAGATACGTTATTTAATAGTTCTTTCCATCCATTCCAGTTGCGGGCTTCAGGCCCGTAACTTTCCATTTTTTTCTTTTAAGCATTTAGCTGCATTCTTTTTTCAATTTCCTGATTCTGGACTTCTCTTACCTGTACCTCTAAGTGGCGAGAAGGTATTTTTCTGGATTTAGAAATGTAAGCTCGGTTGTTGAGCAGGAGCCGGAGCATGTCCGCCTCCCTTTCCGGAATCTGGTTGATAGCGGCTTTTTCCAAATCATTGTTGACCGTGTCTCTGCCCGGGCTCTTACCGTACTTTTCTTGGTGAACCTGAGCCAAGGCTACTTTATATTTCTGGAGGTTACTTCTTTCCTGAACCAGGTTTCTTTGGGATTGCTCGATTAACTGCTCCAGCAATAATTCCTGCTGGTTCAACTGCCCATTATTTCTCTGATTTGGAAAGAAAAAGCGGCGCTGCTGCCGCCACCACAAAAGAAAAGCCTGTTTCTTCTGGCGCTGCTGCTGGGTTCTGTCTTGGTCGGGTACGCCGTGGATCCAGGGCTCTACTTCTTCGGCCGGCAAACACAACATTTTTCGCTGGTCGCCCTCCCCAGTACGCGCCCTGGTGGTTTTAAGTAGGCTCGAAAAAAAAGGACTTTCTTGCAGGGTCTTTGCTTGCCATCTATACTCGAGTTCCAGCAGCTCACATATTACTTTCACCGGGATTAAGTTCTGATGGTCTAAAGTGATAATGCCGATAATCTTATCCTCAAATTCTAACTTTTCGATTGGTGCTTGTTCTCTCATAATTTAAATACGAAGGTTAAGGTTCTTATTTTAGCTACTCGGGTGGGTAGGACCTAATCCCAGTTTTATTGCCGCTTAAAATAGGTCAAATTTGAGTCAGGTACTAGGTTTAAAAACGGAAACAGAAACCTCCAATCCATAGCCGAGGTTCCTCAAGTAAGAGTTGGTTTTTGCTCTTTTAATTACTCCCGTTTTCTAAATTATTGCCACCTAAAGGCCCACTTTCCTACTGGCAATAACCGGAAAAAAGCCAGTCTCAAAAATATTTTGCAAAAATAGCGTTTCCAGCCACTGAGCTGCGTTTTTGCCTTCAAAAATATATCTCACAGTCTCAAATTCCGTGAGTTCTCCCGTTGCTGCACTATCCCGGCCCGGCAATTTTCACCCGGCAATTTTTACGATATATGACCAGAGCTAAGGAGCAAAAAGGCCGAATAGAGCAAACTGGCCGAGGAATGACCCGGCAATTTCCAGGCTAGCTGGCTCGCCTTTGCCTGTCAACCGCTTAACGTTTACTCCGGCTGGACCAGGTTGCCTCTGCTTACTTTCCAGTCGCAGGAGCTAAAGCTTTCTTCACCTTCTGTACGGTGACGGTAGACACCTCACTCAGCTTAGCTACTTGGCGGATGCTGTAGTTACTCTTGAGTAGCTTAACTACCTGTGGGTATTCTTGCAGCACCTGGCCGGCGTTCTTGGTGGTACCCGTCGGCCGGCCAATGTTCTTGCCCAGAGAACGGGCTTGCTGCTGACCCGAGCGGATGCGGTCCGCTAAGCCTTCGGCTTCCACCCGGGCCAGCTCGGCAAACACTAGAAAAATCAGGGAAGCGGCTGGATTACGCTTGCCATTGGGCAAGAGCGTTTCCAGGCCAAAGTTCTGGGAGTAGATGGATACGTTTAATTCGGTAAGCTGCTCAATCAACTCCAGGGTTTCGGCCGGCCTTCTCCCCAGGCGGGAAACTTCCGTCACGAGCAGCTTGGTGATCTTACCCAAGCGGGCTAGCTGCAGGAGCTGCTCCAGCTCCGGCCTCTGCAACCGCTTACGCCGGGTAGCGCTACCGACTTCCTGGATCACCTCCACCACCTGGTAATTATTTCTTTTGGCGTAGGCTTGCAGGTCGTTGATTTGGCGCTGATTATCCTGCCGGCGCGTAGAAACCCGCACGAAGATGGCCACGGGGAGCAAAGGTGTAGTTAAGGAAGAGATAGTCGTATAATTTGTTTTTAATATACGAATTATCCGGCACTAAACGATTTTGGGAAGGGGTAAAACGAGGGAAGCAGTACCATTATTTCCGCCTCTTAAGTCTATTTCCGGAAAAAAAAACAGCAAAAACAGGCTTTTCCTCCTTAATTTATCTGACTGGCGGAGTAGGGGACAAACGCGGAACCTTTAAGCGGGTAGCTGGACAACCTTTTTGAGTTTTTTACGGGAAGTCAGCACCTTCAGCAGGCACAAGTAGGGGAGCAGATGAGCTATTTTAAGGGGCAAGATCCCCAGCTTTTCTTGCTGGATGCGGTAACGCTGGTAAGCCTTCTTGATCGTTTCAAACTTGATATCGCACTCATCCAAATTATACTTGGCCATAAAAGCTTCGATGGCATAGCGCTGCTCGATGGCGTGTGCTTCCAGATTTTCGATGTAAGCGCAAAACTCCTGCTGGAACAGGTCTTCGACCAGGTTGTTCAACTGAATGCTGGTGTAGTCGTCCAGGTTGCGGCACCCACGTTTCCAAAAGTCTTTGGAGGAAACAATAATGGGATAAATAGCTGAGTATTGTTCCATGCGTTTGGATGCCCGGCGCTCGGTAGCAGGCCGGCGTAACATCTGGTACAAGACAATGCCAATCGCGTCGCGTTTACTGATTTGGTAGATAGTACCGTAACGGGCAATCAAGTATTTCTGAACGTAAGGTTTAACGGGAACTTTGAGCGTGATCTGCATCTATTCTGGTCGGGAATATACTAAAAGTAGCATCTTTCCGCTGCACTCAGAAGGACATTTGCCTCAGAAAAATTCCAAAGCAATTAGTTTAGAAAAAGCAAACCTTTTTGGGATCGACTTGGCTTAAATAAGGCTTCCAAAAGGAGAGAAGTGTATCAAAATAAGTGTAGTGAATTTCTAAGCTTAAAAGGTGGGTTTCTAGCCTATTTTCCAATTGCTAATCTTCCGGCGAATGTGATGCGAAAAGCTACTGTTTATTATTAAACACTTTTTTTATTTATCAACTGTTTGTAATGCTTCGATTGATTTTTCGGGATCGTCACCAATTATAATATACATCTGGCTAGCATAAGGGTATCTACCCACAAATAATTCAATTTTGTTTATGGTTTAGTCAAAGCAGGGCTTGCTTGATTGATTGAGTACTTTTTGAAAAAAGTGTAAATATCAGAATAGTTGATTTTCGTGTTTCCCAGTTTCCCAGTTTCCCCGTCTTTGATTATCAGTTAGTTACAAAATATTAGGTGGGAAAAAAGGGGAAACTGGGGGAAACTGGGGGAAACTCCAGGCCCACTTTCCCCTTTTTTCGGAGTCAGTTTCCCCGAGTTTCCCCTAGTTTCCCACCTGTTTCCCCGAAGAAAATAGAACTATTCTTTCTGTAATATTATATAACTGTTTGATAATTAAATATATAATCATTGTTTTAATAGAAAGGGGAAAGTGGGAAACTCAAATACGTGTTTAGAGGGGGTCAAAATTTCTAAAAATATTGCTTAAATCGTACCATGGTACCCGATTTATCCGAAAAGTCATATTGCCGGCCAGGTGCCATTTGGGCATTTTGATTAATGGCTTCCATAAACTTGTCTTTAGCCATCTTCGGACTTTTATTATAATTAAAGTCGGCTAGCAACTCCTCGGTGCTCAGCCATTGATCAAGTGGCTGCGCTTGCACGAACTCCGTTATCAACTCCGGTGCATTGCCATTTAGTTTGATGAGCCGGGAAAGCTTCGCACTCGGATCATCTTCCGAGGTTAATTGCTGCAGATTGGCTTTGGTTTGGAATTCGATGCCTTGCCGGCGCAGCAGATCGTAGTTGAGCACGATGGCGCTGGTAGTGTTGGCCAGCTCCGGAAAATGCACGCCTCTTTCTCGGGCTTCCAAAAAGGACCGGTGCTTTTCCAAATAAACCCGGATGGTACTGATGCCTAAAGGCGTAATGTTTTGCGTTCGGGCCGTGGCTAGGTAAAAGTTATGAACCGCTTTGGTACGCAAGAAAAGTTTGGTCACCCCATCGGCCTCCCTTTGTATTTTATAATGTTCTCCCTCCCGCACTTCCCGGATAGATTGTAATACAAATAAATACTGTTCCACATCATCCGAAACGGTTTGTATTTCAACTTGCAATTTTACCCGGGAAATGAGTTCCTGTTGGATATCTTCGTAGGTAAACGGAAACTTTACCTGGCCCTGCTCGGATAAGATTTGATAAGTAGTCAGCAGGGTGCTGATGTTTAAAACGGCCCGGTCATCCGGGGGGAACTCGAGCACTTCCCGGCACTTCGCTCGAATCTGCTGGCTCACCGATGGTTCCACCTGACGATAGTGTTTCATGTAGCTGCGGTATTGGAGCATCTGGCAGGTGACACTAGTGGTATAACCGTCTTTCTCCAGTTGTTTTAACTCCTGGTAAGCCTCCCCGCTAGTCTGCTTGGATTGCTCATTGAACTCCGATATAATGGTCCGGGATAATAAAGCCGGATCCTTGGTGGGTAGATCCTGACCACAGAGCAAGGCGGCGGATTGCGGTTTATAGTTCTTGGTTTCGTTGCCCCCAGTGGCCCGGCCGGTCATCTTGCCGCTCCCGTCGGCAATGCCTTTCAGCATGCCGATCAGATGATCGGAAGCCGTATTCTTGTACTCGTTCAGCCAAATCAAGCCGTTGCGCACCGAGGCCAGGTAGCGCCGGATCCCCGTGGCGGTGCTGCCCCCTTCCAGGTTCACCCCATCTTCGGGGTATTCGCCGAACATAGCGGCTAAAGATTCGGCGCCCTTACTCTTACCGGCTCCCCGAGGACCAAAGTGGTCTAGCAAGGGAAAGTAGTTACTGTTTTCTTTAAAGATGATGTCCCGGTACAAGGCCGCCAGAAAAAAGCACACCATGACTTTCCCGTTGTTACCGTAAGCTTCTACCAGGAGCCTTGACCAACGCTCGAAAGTAAGGCCTGGTTTCTCAAAGTGCCGGAACATTCGTTCCAGTTCGTAAGTATCATCTTCCTCCGGGTTTAACTTAAGCGTAGTTGAAAAAGGCAGGTAATAGTACGAGAGCTGGTACACCCTACCAGCCGGTAAATACTCCTGTAATTTTTCCACCTTAAATTGAGCAAGGAATTCATTGTAGGTCCGGAAGAAAAACAATTGGCCATTAACTTCCACTTGACTATCGGAGCTTAATTGGGATAGTTCTTCCAACGTTTTAACTGGTATTTTTAAGGGTACGATGCCGTACTTATCAGACTTGATGAAATGACCGTTGTAGAACAAGCCGTTGGCCCAGGTGTAAAAATCTCCATGGGAGTTATAACCCATATAGCGCGGCTGCACCGCTTCAATCACCCCGTCAAAGAGCTTCATTTTGATCTTATTCAGGTGGGTTTCCGTCCCGTCAAAGATAAAGGCGCCGAGTTTACCAATGGCCCGCTTGAAAGTGCCCACGCCCGTAAAATCATCGGTGGATACGGCCGTGGTGCGGACCTTGCCAAACATATTGCGGAAGATACACACGTACTTAGGCTCATTTTCCGAAAGCACAAAGTAGAGGATCTCGATAGTAAAGTTACAGATCATTACTTCCTGCTTTTTCTCGTAGGTATAATAGCAGCCGTCTTTTTCGTAGTAGCCAAAATCAAAATAAGCCGCCCGCGTGGTCGATTCCAGCTTGGCCAGTTCCTGCGTATCGGTGTCGGACTTTCGCTTTTGCAGCTTGTAGTTCTTTTTGAAATCTGGCCAGCGCTCACAAACTTCATCAAAATAGGTGTTCCGGAGGATGTCTTTCTCGATGAGCTCCAATACTTCGCCCATCCGCGTGATTTGTTCTGCTTTCTCGTGCGGGGATAAGCAGCCTTGCGCTTGGCATTCTTCCAGCAAGTAGCCGGAAATGTATTCCTTGGTTTCCCTAAGCCACTTCCCTATTTTCTCGGGGGTTATTAATTTTCTAATCTGCTCATCCGGATCCCGTTCTTTCCCGGGCAAAAGGACCCGCACGATAAAGCCTTGTTCGATTAGCAGCTGCGCATTCTTGTGCAAGGCTTTTAAGCCAGCCATATCGTGATCCGGTACCATCACCACCGTATCTGTGTATTTTTTTAAAAGCTGACACTGGTTTAAGGTGAAGGCGGTGCCACAGGGAGCGACAGTATTCCGGAGATCCGCCTGATAAAAGCTCAGCACGTCCACGTTGCCTTCCACTAGGTAAGCGAATTGTTTTTCCTGGATCGCTTTGGTGGCTAGGTGGAGCCCGTACAGGTGATCGCCCTTGGTCCAGACACTATCCGGCGAATTCAAGTACTTGGGTGGTTTATAGGTAGCATCCGGTGCTGGCTCAGTCACTAGCCGACCTGTGAAGGCTACTAACTGGCCGCGGTAATTATGGATGGGAAAAAGAATACGATCCTGAAAGTAATCGTAAGCAACTGTTGTATTTTCCAGGTTTACTTCCCGGGCAAGCCCGGCCGGTATAAGTTGATCCGGAGGGTAGCCGGCGGCAATAGCATCTTGGTAAAATTGATTTTTCCCGGCCAAGGCGTAAGCAACTTTAAAGTCCAATAAAGTCGTTTCTTGTAAGCGTCTTTGTTTCATCCAGGTCGGAGGAATATCGTGGGCCTGGTAGTAAGCTAAGGCGTACTCGAGTAATAATTGGCGGGATTTACGTTCTTGGTAGGCTTGCTGGGCTTCTTGCTGCTGTTCTGCCGAAAAATCTTCGTACTCTAGGGAAATACCATTTTTTTGCGCTATTTCCTGCACCGCCTCATAAAAGCCAAGATTTTCTTTTTTCTGCACGAAAGCAATGCCGTCACCGACGGCACCACAACCGAAACATTTAAAGATTTGCTTTGAAGCATTGACTGAAAAGGAAGGGGTCTTTTCGGCGTGAAAAGGGCAGCAGGCTTGGTGCCGGGTTCCTTTGGTTTTGAGGGGTAAGTAAGCCCCCACCACCGAAACAATATCTACTTGTTTTACTTTTTGAATACTATCATTACTGATCCGTTTATTGTAACTCATGTGGGCTTACCTAAGAGAATTTTATGAGTGAAGAATTGGTTTTTGATTGGGCATCATTGATTTAAATAGGAAATTCTAGTTAAGTAAATAAGTCTAACTGGGTATCTCGATAGCATTTACCGTAGCGGCGGGCCATTTGACTAGCCCTCCGATCGTAAGTAAAATGGCATTTCTGACAAGCGGCTTTATAGTCTTCCCAAGAATTAGCTTCTAAGGTATGCTTGACGTGGATCGCTTGCAGATAGACCATCGAACCAGTAGTGGGGTGTGGTTTTCCGTGCTCAGCCCCGCAGAACTCACACTTGCCTTTCGCCCGCGTAAACCGAACAAAGTAGCTGATTAAATTCCAGTTTTTGGGGTAGCGACTACGATCAATGGGCATAAGACTTTTAACGGATCAGGGTAGCAAAAGAAAGCGCTGGATCAAGGGCAGCTAAGTCGTGTTGCATCCGCTGTAGGGTAGCTGTAATCTCAGCCATATCTTTTTCGTAATTACCAGCGGTGGTTTTATCCCCAAATAACTCGGCCGCTTCTTTTCTAAGTTCGAGATCGAGTAACTCCGTCTGCAAAAAAGCAATATCTTGCTCCAGGTTTTTTATTCTGTGATCAAGCTTTATCATCTTGTATGAAAATTTAAATTATAGTTTGAAGAGACTAGAAAATGCTGGTTTCGCTTCAGCGTATGCTGGGCTCTATTATTACCTTCACCCACTTTTATTTATAGTTTTTTTTGGACCGGCTGGGATACAACCTTTGATTTTGCCAAAGGCAATGAGGGTGCTGCGCAATACCCGGTAATTACTAGGGGAAAATTGTTCCGCTTCCAGTTTATAAACCTTCCCGAAACGATCTTTCTTCCCTTCTTTAATCCAACTGCGCACGGTCTTATCACTATGGCCGGTAAAATCTATTATTTCCTGAATGGTTAAATACCGATCTTGGCTATTAGCCAGAACTGGCTTTAGTCCATCTAACATCCCTTTTATTTCTAACTTAAAATCATTCAGGTGTCCCACGGTTAATAGGTCGTTTGCAGTCATGCGGGCTCAACTTTTAATTCAAATTAATACTTAATTTATTATAAATGTTATTTGTATATATAATTGAAATTATATATATTTACCTCAGATGCTAGCGTTTGTTTGCTTTCCCAGCCGCTTTTGGTGTTTATCATACTTTCGCTCTAATTCGTACACCGTTGGCCTTATTGGGGGTTTGTGGCAGAATAAATCAGCCAAGTTACAACCAAACATATCGGCGAAAAATTGGAGAATCTCGTCACTGAGAAGGTCTTTGTTGAGATCTCGATAAAAAGCGCGATCGCCTAAACCAAAAGTTTTTTCGTGTTCAGCGCGAAGCAGCATTTTTTGATCGTCATTCAGCTTTTCGTACCGAAGTCTAATATTGAATTTAGGGGTATCCCGGAGTGCTTTTTTGCGAGCTACTTTTGCCATTTGTATCAGTTTTATTGTACATTAGATTGTTAATAGTAGACAAGTATACTATTGTTAAGTAATATTGTCAAGTAATACTATAATATATTATAGTAACATATTTTATACTCTTGACTATCAGCCACAAAATTTTATCAGATGATTGGGCAAACGATTAAGAAAGCCATTGAAGCTTCCAGCTTATCCGCAGATCAAGTGGCCGCACACGCCGAAATGAGTGTCGCTAATTTGTACAAGATCTATAAGCGGGATTCGGTGGAGAGTAGATATCTCATTAAGATAGCTGAAGCCCTCCATTTACCAGTAGAGCATTTTCTTTATGACCAGGTTGCGGAAGAAAAAGCTATTTATAATATCAGGCAAAATGGCATCGGCAACGCGGGTAGTAATAGCTATAATCAAAAAATTACGCATACTGGTAATCAAGATACTACTACTCCAGGATCAGTTAGTATGGAAGAATTAACTACTAAACTTTTGATCTGTGAATCAGAAAAGGCGGGCTTACTGGAGCAATTAAAACTCAAAGACCAATTATTGGCAATGAAGGATGAACTGATTCAGCAACTTAAAAAATAGACTGTGGTTAAAAATCAATTAGAGTAGGGAGAAGGGAGGCTAGACCTCCTAAGTTAACATGGAAATAAATCGTTACCCACGTAAAGACAGGATAGATAAAGAAGGAAAAGCACCGATCCGCATAATGGTGCATTATTATAATAAAAGGCTACCTATTCCAACCGGTGAAAAAGTACTTTATCCGGATGGCTGGGATGAAGAAAAGCAGAAAGTAAAGCACCGCCAGCCTTTTGCCTCAGTAATTAATCAAAAGCTCGCTAACATTGAGAAAACTATACAGTTTGTTTTTAAGGTTAGTAACGATTGTAGAATTGAACTCACTAATGCAAATTTTAAGTTGTTGTATGAAAAAGTCTATGCCGAAATACTGGCTAGTGGCACTTCAGAAATCCAAGACGATTTTACCAACTTGCAGTTGCAGCAAGCTTATGAATCCTACCAGTTAAGTTTACAGGGGGCAATGCTGGTTGTGAAGCCAGAGCCAGACCCGAAACCCACCCTAATTGCGTTAATGCACCTATGGGTAAACGAAGAAAAAGAGCGCATAGTAGAGGCGACCGGTCGGGTGATGTCTCCCAATACTATTAAAGGGTTAAATTCTACAGTTAAAAGGTTTATTGCCTTTGAACAATTCCGAAGCGAACCGCTTACCCTGGAGGGAATGGATAAACACTTCTACGCGGCCTTCCGGGAATACATGTTAAAGGAATTAAAGCAAGGAGTAAACAATTTTGGCAAGCATGTGCGCCGGCTGAAACAGTTTCTTAGCTGGTGTGAGGATCACGATGAAGAATTAAAGATTAATCCCAAGTACGTGCGTTTTTCGGCGCCATCACGCTATCGAGGAGTTGATTTTTTGCTGTTGGATGAATTAATCGCCATTGAGAAACTTGATTTTAATTCAGAATCGCTCCGCAGCAAGTTATACTTTTCTTACTCCAACAAATTAAACGAAGAATTAGAGCAAGCTGCTTTTGAACTATATACTTTTCAGTTGGAGTTAGCTAGAGATATTTTCTTAATGTGCTGCTATACGGGATTGCGGATAAGCGATGCCCAGCGCCTGGCACATAGTGATATCAAAAAAGAATTAATTATTATTGACACCCAAAAAACCGGCGAATACTGTTATATCCCATTCTTCGATGATGCTATTTTTAAACCGGTTGCCATGGTACATAGATACCGCAGCTCGGACCGGTTGGTTTTTCCTAAATGCCCGAAGATCAATCATCATCTAAAGCTAATTCAAAAGTTAGCCGGCATTGATCGGATTGTATTGAGCACGAAGGTAGGCCGGAAAACTTTCGCCACTACCAAAGTATACCAAGGAGTACCTCGCCATCTAGTCATGCAGGCTACAGGTCATAAAACCGAGGCTTCCTTTAACCGGTACATCGGGATAGATGAACAAGAATTAATTAGTATATTTAAACAGCAATCCCAAAGAGCCTCGTAGAAATGGGTGCAGGTTTTGGGTGCAGAAGTTATAGTAACAGTAACCTTTGGTTACTATCTGTTTCTCTCATAAATTGCTACTATAAACTTTAAACACTGTTTTTGCTAGTAACTGCTAGTAACTGGTATTCCCGGAAAAGTTCCTACGCGACCACTTGAAAGCCCCTTAGCAGCATGCTGAGGGGCTTTTTTGTTTTATTTGAAAATATTTCGGGCAATAATTTCACGTAGTAAATTCATATATTTACCATTTTTTATAAGATCTAATAAGACTTTCAGCCATTCATCCGGTATTAAATCAGGAAGTATATGGATGGTTGAGCTTTAAACTTTTTTCGATAATTTATAAGAGGCACATTTAACTTTTTGATGATATGAAAGTTTATAAGAATTTTTTATTGATTGCTTTATTACTTTTAATACATACTAAAGCCTTTTCGCAGGACAAGAACCTGTATGTATTCCTGTGCTTTGGCCAGTCGAATATGGAAGGTCATGCTAAGTTTGAACCTCAAGACACTACCGCCGATAATAGGTTCAAGGTTTTAGAAGCAGTGGATTGCCCCGAGTTGGGCCGGAAAAAAGGCGAGATGTACCCGGCCGTTCCGCCTTTAGCCAGGTGTAAAACCGGCTTAACTCCCGCCGATTATTTTGGCCGAACCTTAACCGCTAATCTGCCCGAAAAAATTAAGGTAGTGGTAATTAATGTTTCGGTGGGTGGCTGCAAAATAGAATTATTCGATAAAAATAATTACTCGTCATATGTTTCTACTGCCCCAGACTGGATGATGGGAGCCCTGGAACCTTATGATAAAAACCCGTATGGACGTTTGGTAGAAATGGCGAAGCTAGCCCAGAAAAAAGGAGTAATTAAAGGAATACTGCTGCACCAAGGAGAGTCGAACACCGGTGATAAAGAATGGACTTTAAAAGTAAAAGGAGTTTACGATAACCTGATAAAGGACTTGGGACTAAAAGCTAAATCAGTGCCGTTGTTAGCCGGCGAACTCGTAAGCAAAGAGGCAGGAGGGGCTTGCGCCAGCATGAACGAGATTATTGCCACTTTACCCCAAACCATCCCGAACGCCCACGTTATTTCTTCGGCAGGTTGCACTGCCGTACCCGATCATCTGCATTTTACCGCCGAAGGTTACCGAAAACTAGGAACACGCTACGGGGAGAAAATGCTGGCATTATTGGGTCATAAAAAAGTGGGTATTAAATAAGGGGATGGGTTTAATAATCCTTCAACCACATCTTATTTAATACGCGTTCCTGAATTTAAAATTTTTACCAAAAAATTGGTTTCCGAACTTTAATACCCATTAAACTACATGAAAAAATCTTTAGTAAATATTTCCTTACTGGTAGCGGCTTGGCTAATGAGCTTTTCTGCCTTGGCCCAATCAGATTTCAGCAGTAAGTTGATCGGTTCCGGCGTAGTGGTGTCGGATATAGATAAGTCTTTAGACTTTTATGTAAACGGTATAGGCATGGTAAAAGCCTTTAACTTTACCATTAATGCTGATTTTGGGAAACGTTCCGGCCTTTCGAACGGGGTTGCTACGGAAGTAACCGTGTTAAAATTGGAGAATAGCCCGGAGGCTAACGAGTGGAAACTAATGAGCTTCGGCAAAAAGGGCAGCCATCCCAAACAAAACTTTATTCAAGATGACACTGGGGTACAATACATTACCATTAATGTGAAAGCCTTAAAACCGGTAATAGAAAGATTAAAAGCCAAGCAGGTAAAGTTCCTGGGAAGTACACCCATCCTATTAGACCAGAAATCGCACTTTGTTCTGGTGCAAGATCCCGATGGAACATTCATTGAGTTAATAGGACCAATGGAGTAAAAAAGTGGTTATAGGGTTATTTAGCCACTGTAATCGAATATAAAATATAACTTCTCAGTATTAATTTATTTGGACGTGGCCTTTCCTATACGCATGAACCAGAAATCATTACGACTTGGTTTTCTTACCCTTATTTACCTCTATCTGACATTTGCCACTCAAGGACAAAGCGCTTGGAACCCGATTATTTTTGCCGATGTGCCCGATATTTCGATTATTCGGGTAGGAAGTGTGTATTACATGAGCAGTACCACCATGCACCTGAGTCCGGGGATACCCATCATGAAATCAACTGATCTGGTAAACTGGGGGCTGGTGAATTACGCATACGATACATTGGCGAGCAAGGATGAGCTGAATTTGGAAAACGGAAAAAGTACGTACGGTAAAGGTTCCTGGGCCAGTAGTTTACGCTTTCATAACGGCACTTACTATGTGTCTACATTTGCCCAAACTACGGGCAAAACGCATATTTACTCCACCAAAAATTTGCAAAAAGGCCCTTGGAAAGCAGTTTCTTTTCCGCCCTCCTACCACGATAATTCTTTATTCTTCGATGATGACGACCGGGTATACCTGATATATGGCGGTGGTAAGCTTAAAATGGTAGAATTAACGGCTGATGTTTCCGGTGTAAAACCAGGCACAACGGAACAAGTGATTATAGAAAATGCCAGTGCTCCTTCGGGTAACGGCGGCCTCCCGGCTGAAGGTTCTCAGTTGTTTAAAGTTAAAGGCAAATACTACCTGTTTAACATTACCTGGCCCCAAGGCGGCATGCGCACGGTGGTCATTCATCGGGCAGATAAAATTACCGGACCCTACGAAGGCCACATTGGTTTGCAGGATATAGGAGTAGCGCAAGGCGGCTTAATAGATGATGCCAAAGGTAACTGGTACGCTTATTTGTTCCGCGATTACGGGGCGGTAGGGCGTATTCCGTACTTAGTGCCGGTGAAATGGGAAGACGGTTGGCCGATAATTGGGATTAATGGCAAGGTACCGGAAGCGCTTAACCTGCCAGCCAGTAAAGGATTAATTCCGGGCATTGTGGCCTCCGATGAATTTACCCGGAAAGCGGGCGAACCAGCTTTGCCGTTGGTGTGGCAGTGGAATCATAACCCCAATAATAAACTTTGGTCGGTTAAGGAAAGACCAGGTTACCTGCGTCTGAAAACTGGAAGAATAGATACTTCCTTTGTATTTGCAAAAAATACCTTAACCCAACGCACCATCGGTCCGGTATCTTCGGGCAGTACCGCATTGGATGTTTCGAACCTGAAGGATGGTGACTTTGCCGGCTTGGCCTTATTGCAGAAAAATTATGGATTAGTGGGGGTTAAAGTAAATGGTACCAGCAAAGCTATTGTAATGATTAATGCTAGCACCGGTAAACCCGTAGAAGCACAAAGCATTCCACTTACGCAAAAAATAATTTACTTCAAGGCGGAATGCAATTTCACCGACAAAAAAGACGTAGCTAATTTCTTTTACAGCCTCGATGGTAAAACGTGGAAATCTATCGGAACCCAACTAAAAATGGCTTATACTATTCCCCACTTTATGGGTTACCGGTTTGGGTTGTTTACCTATGCTACCAAAGTTACGGGCGGATACGCTGATTTCGATTTCTTCCATATTGAGGAAAAAATTTCCACCAAAAATTAACTACTCGTTTAAAGGAAGCAAAATAAAACTGGTAATCTGTTCCTGAATAATACTTTGGAATGAGCAATTAGTGCGTCAACTTTTACCTCAAGCATGCCCAATTAAAACTCCATAAAACATATAATTCTACCTTTTCCGAAATAAACTTGGGCGATATTTAAGCCAGTTTTTATAAGGGTAAATGGCAATTAAGAGCTTTAATACTTGTAAACGCAACGTTGGTTTTAAAGTCAGACAATTACCTTCAAGTGGCCAAAAAATTTAAATATCTAAAATTTTTTTGTTTTCTCAATATTAACTGTACTTTACACACTTGTTAAAATTTTATTCGGTAGAACTAAAATTTTTTGCTTTTTTTATAATTGTTGTTTTTACACTTTAAATAAAGTGGTTTCTTTTTAAAGTTTGTACAAACAAATGTAATCCTTTAAATCATGTTCCCATCCATGTTCTTAAACAATGCAGAGATGTAGGATAAGGGTAGTTTAATAATGAAAATGGTCTAGGATTTAAAATTAGAGGTTTCACATGTACAATTCCTAATAGGATAGATAGCATCTGTTTTTAGAAGAAAGAGAACAGGAAAACTGATAAATTCCTTCGATGGTGTAAATGAAATATTGAAAAAATATCGGGGTAAACTAAATTTTAAAATTGATCGCTACCTAAATACTTTACGTGTATTCCTATGAGAAGCATACTATTGTTTTTTTTACTTTTAAGTACCTTCGTCGGCTTTTCCCAAACTAAAACCGGTTTAAAGCTGTGGTACAAAACCCCGTCGGGCACTACCTGGGAAAATGCCTTACCCATTGGCAATGGCCGGCTGGGCGCCATGGTTTACGGGAATGTAGAGCAAGAAATTATTCAGCTAAACGAGCATACCGTTTGGAGCGGCAGTCCCAACCGGAACGATAACCCGATGCCGCTGGATTCTTTAGCCAGAATTCGCCAATTAATTTTTGCCGGCAAACAAAAAGAAGCCGAAAAAATAGCCAACCAGGCTATTATCACCAAAAAGTCGCACGGGCAAATGTTTCAGCCGGTGGGTAATCTGCAGCTTACCTTCAGCGGTCACGAGAACTATTCTAATTATTACCGGGAACTGGATATTGAAAAAGCGGTTACGAAAACTAGCTACACGGCCAATGGCGTAACCTATACCCGCGAAGCCTTAGCTTCTTTCCCGGACCGGGTAGTGGTGATGCGCTTAACGGCCAGTAAACCAGGTAGTCTTTCTTTTAACACATCCTTTACCAAGCCCTTACCCAAAACCGTCGTACAGACCACCGCTGCCAAGGAGCTAACCACTGCCGGTACCACCTCGGACCAGGACGGGGTAAAAGGAATGGTAAATTTTAAAGGCATTGCCCGGATTAAACTGGATGGGGGCGCCCTTACCACCAACGATACTTCGCTGATTATTAAAAATGCCAACACCGCTACCATATACATTTCCATTGCCACCAACTTTAACAATTACCACGATATCAGCGGCGACGCTAACAAACGGGCAGCCGATTATTTAAATAAAGCTTACCCGAAATCTTACGCGGCTATTTTACCGGCGCACGTTGCCGCCTACCAGAAATACTTTAACCGGGTAAAGCTGGACCTGGGTAGTACCGAATCCGCCAATTTGCCCACCGACGAACGGTTAAAACAATTTGCTACCGTGAATGACCCGCAGATGGTAACCTTATATTATCAGTTTGGCCGGTACTTGTTAATTTCTTCGTCGCAGCCGGGTGGGCAGGCGGCTAACCTGCAGGGCATCTGGAACAATAAAGTGCGGCCTCCTTGGGATAGTAAATACACCATTAACATTAACGCCCAAATGAATTACTGGCCCGCCGAAAAAACCAACTTGGCGGAGTTGCACGAACCCTTTCTGCAATTGGTAAAAGATTTAGCCGTTACGGGCCGGCAAACGGCCAAAGAAATGTACGGGGCCCGCGGCTGGGCCGCGCACCACAACACCGATATCTGGCGGTTTACCGGAGCCATTGACGGCGCTACCTGGGGCATCTGGAACGGCGCCGGCGGCTGGACCAGCCAGCATTTGTGGGAACATTATTTATACAGCGGCGATAAAGCTTTTCTGGCCTCGGTGTACCCGGTTTTAAAAGAAGCTTCTACTTTTTACGTGGATTTCTTAGTCGAGCATCCTACTAAAAAGTGGCTGGTTATCAACCCCGATATGTCGCCGGAAAATGCCCCAGCGGCCCACCAGAACTCCTCCCTGGACGCGGGTACTACCATGACCAACCAGATTGTGTTTGACATATTCAGCACCACTATAAAAGCGGCCGAAATTTTAAAAAAAGATGTTGCTTTCGCCGATACCTTAAAACAAATGCGGAAACGTTTGCCCCCGATGCAAGTTGGGAAGCACGGCCAGTTACAGGAATGGCTCGACGATATTGATGACCCGCAGGATAAGCACCGGCATATTTCGCACCTTTACGGTTTATACCCTTCTAACCAGATTTCGCCGTACCGTACCCCTCAGTTATACAGTGCCGCTAAAACCACATTAACGCACCGCGGCGATGTGTCTACGGGCTGGAGTATGGGCTGGAAAGTAAACTGGTGGGCCCGATTACTGGATGGGAACCACGCGTATAAATTAATTCAGGCGCAGCTATCACCGGTAAAAATAAGTGAAAGACAGTTTGGAGAAGGTGGCGGTACTTATAATAATTTATTTGACGCTCACCCGCCCTTCCAGATCGACGGCAATTTTGGCTGTACTTCCGGCATTACCGAAATGCTGCTGCAAAGTGCCAACGGCGAAGTGCACTTAATTCCGGCCCTACCGGATGTATGGCAGGCTAGTGGCAGCATCAGCGGTTTGCGGGCCATTGGCGGTTTCGAAATTGAAAGCCTGCAATGGAAAAATGGCCAAGTGGTAAAAGCAGTGGTTAAATCTAAACTGGGCGGAAATCTGCGGTTGCGGGTGCCCAATGCGCTTGCATTAGCCGGTGGCACCTTGAAAAAAGCTACTGGTACCAATCCTAATTCTTTTTACTCCGTGGAGGAAACACCTGCCGCCTTACTAGCTACCCAAGCCACCATCACTCCGGTGAATTTAAAAGAAACGTTGCTGTACGATGTGCCCACACAGGCCGGTAAAACTTACACGTTAACCGCGCAATAAAGCCTTTTTTTTTAAAAAAAGATACTGGCTTTCCGGTGCCCCCATAATTAATTGCCATTATGACAATTAATTATGGAGTACTTTATTGTATTTTTTACAATTACTCTTTACATTGCTTGATAGCTTCATGTAAATAATGAAAAATCACAGGTTTAATTTTGCTTTTTTGCTCAAGCCCTATTTAGGCGTATTTCTGGTTACTATTTGCTACGCTTCTTCCGCTTTCGCGCAAGGCACCAAAAAGAGCGCCAAAGATGCTCCGGTTTTCTCGCAGTTTTCTTATAAAGGCGCCGACGCTATTTACCAGAACAATCCGCTGCAGCCCGACGAGTTTTATACTCCTATTCTGCAAGGCTGTTATCCCGATCCCAGCATTGTGCGGAAAGGAAAAGATTATTACCTGGTAAATTCTTCTTTCGCCATGTTTCCGGGCGTGCCCATTTTCCATTCCCAAGACCTGGTAAACTGGAAACAAATTGGCCATGTCCTAGACCGGACTACGCAGTTAAAAGTAGAAACCTCGGGTATTTCGGCCGGCGTGTACGCGCCTGATATCAAATACAACAAGAACAACGATACTTTTTACATGATCACTACCCAGTTTTCCGGAGGGATGGGGAACATCGTGGTAAAAACTAAAGACCCGGCAAAAGGCTGGAGCGACCCGGTGAAACAGCAATTTAACGGCATTGACCCCTCGCTGTTTTTCGAGGATAACGGAAAAGCCTACGTGGTACACAACGATGCGCCGCCCAAAGGTACCGAACAGTACGAGGGCCACCGGGTAATTAAAATCTGGGAGTACGATGTGCAAAAAGACCAGGTAGTAGCCGGCACCGACAGAATTATTGTGAATGGCGGTACCGATATTACCCAAAAACCCATCTGGATTGAAGCGCCGCATATTTACAAAAAGAACAACCGCTACTATTTAATGTGCGCCCAGGGCGGTACCGGCGATAACCACACCGAAGTAATTTTTTCCAGTGACAACGTAATGGGGCCTTATATACCCGCTAAAAACAACCCGATTCTCACCCAACGGTATTTTCCGAAGAACCGGCCGAACAAAATGGACTGGACCGGCCACGCCGATTTAACGGAAGGTCCAGACGGGAAGTATTACGCCGTATTTTTAGGTATCCGGCCTAACGAAAAAGACCGCGTAAACGCCGGCCGAGAAACCTTTATACTGCCCGTAGACTGGAGCGGCGAGTTTCCGGTATTCGAAAACGGTTTGGTGCCTTTAAAACCGAAATTAAAAGTACCGGCCGGGATAAAAAACCAAACCGGGCAAAACGGTTTCTTCCCGAACGGTAACTTTACCTTCACCGACAACTTTACCGCTAAAACCCTGGATTACCGCTGGATTGGCATGCGCGGCCCGCGCGAAGAGTTTATTAGCACCGGCCAAACCGGCTTGCAAATCACGCCTTTTGCTAAAAGCGTTAAAGAAGTAGCCCCTATTTCGGCGTTGTGGTACCGGCAGCAACATAACAATTTCGAAACCACGGTAACTTTAAAATACGCGCCCAAATCCGAAAAAGATTTGGCCGGACTGGCTTGTTACCAAAGCGAAAAATTTAATTACGTGTTAGGTCTTACTAAAAAGGGCAACGAAAACTACCTGGTGCTGGCCCGCACCGAAAAAGGCAACACCACCATGCTGGCCAGCGAAAAAGTGGATGTTCGGAAACCCATTCAGTTACAGGTATTGGCGCAGGGCGATGATTATCAGTTTGGTTACAGCACGGATAGCCAAACTTTTAAAAATATCGGCGGTACCGTTTCCGGGGATATTCTTTCCACCAATGTAGCCGGTGGGTTTACCGGGTCATTGATTGGTTTGTACGCCACCTCTGCTAACGATATTCAGCCATAATACATCATCCACTCCTAAACTATAACCCATGAAAATTAAAATTTTAGCAAGCTTAGCGGTTGCTGCCTTCACCAGTAGTTTGGCGCTGGCGCAAGACCAGGCCGCCGTAAAAGACGATTTTAAACCGTCTGCTTTTAACCAGCCCTTTCAGGAATATCCCCAGGTAAACTCCCAGGGGTATGTCCGTTTCCGGATAGTAGCGCCCCAGGCCGACAGCGTGCGTGTAACCCTGGGCTTGGGCGGTCGGGGCGGGACCCGATTAACCAAAGGCGCGGATGGGGCCTTTACCGGAACCACCGCCGGTCCGATGGATGAAGGCTTTCACTACTACCACTTAGTCGTGGATGGCGGCATTTATAATGATCCTGGCACCGGCAACTTTTATGGCTCGCAACGTTGGGAAAGCGGTGTGGAAATACCAGCCAAAGATCAGGACTTTTATGCCTTGAAAGATGTGCCACACGGCCATGTGCACCAAGTACTATTTCCTTCCAAAAGCACGAAAACTTCCCGGGTTGCTAATGTGTATACGCCGCCGGGGTACGAAAAAGGCAATACCAAATATCCGGTATTATACCTGCAACACGGGTGGGGTGAAAATGAAACATCCTGGGCGATTCAAGGCAAGACGAATCTGATTATGGACAACATGATTGCCGAAGGCCGCATAAAACCATTTATCGTGGTGATGACCTATGGCATGACGAATACCGGTGGTAGACCAGGACCACCACGTCCGGCGGCCAATGCCACGGCGGCGGGTACCACTCCGCCGGCAGCTGGTGCTGCTCCGGCTCCACGTCCTGGTATGGGCGCACCTGGTGTAGTGCCCAATGGCGTAACAGCCGGCGAACCTACGGGTGTGGCCGCTTTTCAGACAGTTTTACTAGATGAGTTAATACCTTACGTGGATTCTCATTTCCGCACTATCGCGAACCGCGACAATCGGGCCATGGCTGGTCTTTCCATGGGCGGGTTCGAAACCCACACAATCACTTTAAATAAACCAGAAGTTTTTGGTTACTGGGGATTAATGAGTGGGGGTAACTATAAGCCGGATGAGCTACAAGGCAAAATGAAACCGAAGCTTTTGTTTATTACTTACGGTAGCAAAGAAACCCGCGGAGCCGAAGCACTGCCCCAAGTGGAAGCGGATTTAAAAGCGGCCAGCTACAAAGTAAGCACTTATGTTTCTCCGGGAACCGCGCACGAGTTTCAAACCTGGCGCCGTAGCCTTTACCAAATGGCTCCGCTGCTATTTAACAAATAATTAAACCTGAAGCCAACCTTCATCAAGCAAGTGCTTTGTCTATTATATTTTCAATGACAATACCTGTCACCATTTTGGCTCTTTTAAATTTTTGTGTTTACTACCTTGTAACATCATGCATAAAAAGCTTCTCGTAAAATTACTGTGTCGGGTAGCCCTATGGGCTATACCCAGCCTGGTTTTGGGTCAAGGTATTAATACGCCCGTTGTAGTTTCGCCCGAAGTGCACCCGGACAATACGGTTACCTTCCGGTATCTGGCGCCCGCAGCCAAAGAAGTAAAATTAAACGCCCAGTTTGAAAAAAACCTGTATCAATGACCAAAGACGCGGCCGGAATCTGGAGCGTAACAGTTGGTACCGTTAAACCCGATATGTACCCGTACAGCTTTGTGGTAGATGGTACTACAGTGGCCGACCCTAAAAACTCCGCCATTTTCCCCAACGAAGGTTTTCAGAACAGTGTCGTGGAGATTACCGGTAAAACGCCTTTGGTACATACGCTGCGAAATGTGCCGCACGGTACCCTGGCATACCGCTATTGTAATTCCAAGGAATTAGGTACCCGACCGGTCGTGATTTATACGCCGCCGGGTTACGAGAAAGAACAAGTTATGAAATACCCAGTTTTTTCCCTCTTGCACGGCACCACCGACACCGAAGAAACCTGGACCAAAGTAGGTCGCGCTAACCTGAACCTGGATAACCTGATTGCCCAAAGTAAGGCGCAGCCCATGATTATTGTGATGCCTTACGGTCGGGCGTATCCGGTAATCAGTAAATCGTCTGGTAGCCTCCGGAATTGGGAAAATCTACAAGAATTTAAAAAAGACTTCCAGAATAACCTGCTGCCTTTTGTGGAGCAAAATTATCGCGTGAAGAAAGACAAGAACAGTCGGGCCATTGCCGGCTTTTCGGGCGGTGGCGGCGAAACCTTGTATTTGGGCCTGAACAATCCGGAAATGTTTGGCTGGGTTTGCGGTTTTGCACCGGGCATGCTCAAAGAAGAATTCGACCGCAACAATGCCGTGGCCTTTGCTAATCCAGCGCAAACCAACCAACAGTTAAAATTATTTTGGATTGGAGTAGGGAAAGAAGATATGTTGTACCCGGTAGTTACAGATTACCTGAAAGTGCTGGATGAAAAGAAAATCAAACACGAAACATTTATTTCGGAAGGCGGCCATACTTGGATGAATTGTAAATTGTTCCTGGCTAGTTCTTTACCGCAATTATTTAAGAATTAAATCGCTAAAGTCTTTCGGGTACCGCTGAGGCCAGTATTACCGGGATGTTTTTTAAAAGTCTGCTAAAAACTAATCAATCAACATGAAGCATTTTTATACCCTACTTGTTGTTTTTCTGCTGTTGAGTGGAGCCGCCAAATCCCAGAACATCGAAAAAGAAGCTCCCCCGGATTTCGACGTGGTACAACCCTCTATAGCTCACGGGAAAATAGACACCATTACCTACGATTCTAAAACGGTGGGTACCAAACGCCGGGCTTTAGTATACACGCCACCCGGATATTCCAAAAGTAAAAAATACCCGGTGCTGTATTTATTACACGGCATTGGCGGCGACGAGAAAGAATGGTTGAAAGGCGGGCAGCCCCAGGTAATTCTGGATAATCTGTACGCCCAGAAAAAAGTACAACCCATGATAGTGGTGCTGCCGAACGGCCGGGCCATGAAAGACGACCGGGCCGTAGGCAATGTTTTCGATCCCGATAAAGTGCAAGCCTTTGCTACTTTCGA
Source organism: Adhaeribacter arboris (assembly GCF_003023845.1). Taxonomy (NCBI): domain Bacteria; kingdom Pseudomonadati; phylum Bacteroidota; class Cytophagia; order Cytophagales; family Hymenobacteraceae; genus Adhaeribacter; species Adhaeribacter arboris. Next base: position 6,501,671 of record NZ_PYFT01000001.1, read on the forward strand.
TAAAGATTTACTCAACGACTTAATTCCGTACATCGAGAAAAAGTATCCGGTGCGGAAAGAACGGGAAAATCGGGCCATTGCCGGCTTATCGATGGGCGGCGGACAATCTTTAAATTTTGGTTTGGGTAACTTAGATAAATTTGCCTGGGTTGGTGGGTTCTCTTCGGCGCCTAACACCAAAAAACCGGAAGAACTAATGCCGAGCCCCGCCGAGGCGAAAAAGAAATTAAAACTACTCTGGATTTCCTGCGGCGACCAGGATGGCCTGATTACCTTCAGCAAGCGCACCCACGATTATTTATTTACCAACAATGTACCGCACGTGTATTACGTAGAGCCGGGCGGGCACGATTTTAAAGTCTGGAAAAACGGATTGTATATGTTCTCGCAGTTCTTGTTCAAACCGGTGAATACGGCCGCTTTGAACAAGTACACGGTTTTAGGTACCCCGGCGGCCACCAACATCCGGTCGGCGAAGTACCCGCAAATTCTGCCCGACAATCGGGTAGTTTTCCGGACGAAAGCGCCCGAAGCGCAAAAAGTGCAGATTGATCTGGGTAAAAAGTACGATATGGTAAAGCAAACCGATGGTTTCTGGGAAGTAACCACCGATTCTATCGGCGAAGGTTTTCATTATTACTCTTTACTAGTAGATGACGTGGCCCTGGCTGACCCCGCCAGCGAAACGTTTTACGGTATGGGTCGGCAGGCCAGCGGCATTGAAATCCCTTTCCGGGGTGGTGCGTATTATGCCGAAAAAGAGGTGCCCCACGGCGAGGTGCGGATAAAACGCTACTTTTCGCCGGTTACCAATTCTTGGCGGCGGTTTTACGTGTATACGCCAGCGGGCTACGACCAAAATACTGCCGAAAAATATCCGGTACTGTACCTCTTGCACGGCGGCGGCGAAGACGAACGTGGCTGGGCCACCCAAGGTAAAACCGACTTAATCCTGGATAATTTAATTGCCGATAAAAAAGCCAAACCCATGCTGGTAGTCATGCTCGATGGTAACATGGGCATGTCCGGGTTTAATGAAAATGCTTTTAAAGTTTTTGAAAACGAGTTAAAGCAGGCCGTTATTCCTTTCGTGGAGAAAAATTACCGGGCTTTACCGGATGGTAAAAATCGCGCCTTAGCGGGCTTATCCATGGGTGGTCTGCAAACCTTACACGCCGGCATGCGCAATACCCAATTATTTAACTATTTGGGCGTATTCAGCTCCGGCTGGTTTAGTAACCAACCCGCTTTATCTAATCCACAATACGAATTTATTCAGAATAACATGGCCACTATCAACAACAACCTGAAACTGCTGTGGGTAGCCATGGGCGGCAAAGAAGATATTGCTTACCAAAATTGCAAAGAAATGCTCGCTAAGTTTGATCAAATGAAAGTAAAATACACCTATACCGAATATCCGGGTGGGCATACCTGGCCCGTATGGCGGAATAACCTTTATAATTTTGCCCCGCTTTTGTTTAAATAAAAAAGTAAGACTGAATAACAAGGGATATGGTTAAAGAAGCGGCTTGATTTGGAGAAAAAGTTAGAGTATCTCCGGTATTCGCTCCAAGATTTAATTGCTGGTAGCTGATTTTTATAAAAGAGGAGTGGGCCTTGTGAATCTACAAGACGGGACTAATACCGCTACTTCCACCGAATATTTTACCTTTAACATGCTGCTTCTTTAGCCGAGTTTCTATAGGAGATCATTAAAAAAGGATCAAAGCTGGCTTAGTAGAGGCCAAAGCACGTGAGCTGGCAGGAAGGAAACCCGGTTTTTTAACGCATTTCGCCCAAGAAAAAAGCGAAGTTGGCAAGAGTACTTTTGGGATCAAGTAAAAGGCCGGAAGAAAAAGCGAAGATTCAGGGTATTTCCTGGGCTACTTGTTTTCGTTACCTAGATTGTACGGCTACAGAAGAGAAATAATGACAAAGCAGTTTAGCCGGTAGCACATGAATCGTATCATCCAGGTAGTAGGAATATCTTTAATCATTGGAACCGTTTTCGGGCTCTATTTCTATTGGACTAATCCAAATAAGAGTAGCGTTATTATTTTAAATTCTATCTTTTCCAGTGTCTCTATCGGTTCCCTGATGATGTTGTTTATCTACCAACGGCAGGTAGTTTTGCGAGGTATCCGACTGGAATCGCTCCGGCTATTGGGGATGATGCTGTTGCTGGTACTAGCCGCTATTTTAGGTACCGAGTTAGCGCATTGGTTGCGGGAAGTGGTGCTGTTTCATCGGGAATTTCACTTTACCCAAAACCAGAACATTTACTTTCTAAACATTATCATTGTATTTGTTACGGGCATTCCCATTTATCAGCAGGAAGTTTGGAAAGAACATACGAATGCTAGAATTCAAAAACAGCAATTTGAGCTCCTGCAGTTAAAGCAACTCCAAACGCAAACCGAACTGGAAATGCTGCGAGCGAAAATTAATCCGCATTTTCTTTACAACGTTCACAACACGATTGCCGGACTCATCTATTCTGCTCCCGGACAGGCCGAACAAATGGTGCTGCTTTTATCGAAGTTCTTCCGCTTTACGCTGAACAAAACCAGCAACACCTTTCATACGGTGCAGGAAGAAGTAGAGATTAGCCAGACCTATTTAAAACTGCAGCAAATTCGTTTTGGAGAACGGCTGCAAACGCGCTGGGATATTGCCCAAAATTGTACGAACGAACAAGTGCCCTCCTTTATGCTGCAGCCCCTCGTGGAAAATGCCGTTAAGTATAGTATTGAACAAGTGCCCGGTCCCGGTAAAATTGACGTACAGGTTTTTAAGGATAATGAATGGCTGGTGTTGCGGGTGGCTGATGAAGGACCCGCTTATAAAGAACCCCTCCCATATGGTTTTGGTTTACAAAGTATCCTGGATAAGCTTAACCTGCTTTACCCTGATAAGTATACTTTTACCCTTCATAATCATCCCGATAAGTATGTCCAAATCCGACTTTACTCCCCGGTCACTTAAAAGAAGCGTTCTGCTGGTAGACGATGAGGCGATTGCGCGACACCGGTTACGGCAACTCTTGCAACCTTACCATGCCCAAATAGAAATAATTGGCGAAGCGAGTAACGGCGATGAGGCCCAGCAACAAATAGAACGGTGGCGGCCTGATGTCGTGTTTTTGGATATTGAAATGCCGGGTAAAAGTGGCTTGCAGGTAGTGAAAGAATTGCAATTCCAACCTTTAATCATATTCGTAACGGCGTATGAACAATATGCCATAAAAGCCTTCGAAGAAAATTCTCTGGATTACTTGCTCAAACCCGTAGAACCAGAGCGACTAGCCCGGACCATTCAACGGTTGTTCGAGCGGCAGCAACCAAATCCGCTCTCGCCGGCTCAGCTACAGGCACTCTTGGAGCAATTACAGCCAGTTAAGGAATTGAAAGTAATTCCGGTAAAAACGGGGGAGCAAATTATCCTGGTGCCAGTAAAAGAAATTGTTTTTTTAGAAGCGAAAGATAAGTATGTAACCGTGCATTTAGTAAAGAAAAAGTATTTGCTGGACCAGCCGCTTTCGTATTTAGAAGAACGCCTACCCGCGGATTTTATCCGGGTTCAACGCGCTTACCTTATCAATCAAAATCACATCCAGGAAATACGCAAATACTTCAACGGGGGCTTCGTCTTTACCATGGCCGATGCCGCGGCAACTACCATTAAAAGTGGCAGTACCTACCAAGGGGAATTAAAGCGGCTGTTCGAAATTTAAGAGATAGTTCTTTGTATTAATTCCCGGAACCTGTCCCTTTTATTTAGTAGTTCATCCTCTTAAACCCAGCGTTCATCTGATTAAACTGGATGAAGGCGCCTCTTTTAGCTTTACTTACGGGGAAAAAGTTAAAATATGGAAACTTTACACCGCCTCAACATTAGCTTACACATCCTAGCGGGAACCTTGGCCTTAATTACGGGGTTCGTGGTACTCTTTCTGGCCAAGGGAAATCAGAAGCACATTCGGTACGGGCGTTATTTTCTTTGGACTTTAAGTGTCGTTATTCTCACGGGTTTATTTGGCGTTATTGTTTTTAGAAGGAATACTTTTTTACTAATTATTACGCTTTTAAGTGGCTATACAGCTTTTAGTGGCGTGAGAACGCTGCGCTTAAAAGGCCGGAGGCCACAATTACTGGATGGGTTAGTACCGGTAGGGATAATGAGTGCCGCCGGCTATTACCTCTATTACATTCAATCTATTGGTATGTTTTGGGCGCCTGTTATCATCTATTCAACTCTGGGAGCACTCTTTTGGGTAACTCTCTATGACTTAAGTAGATTTTTTCTTTCCCGGGTCACGCGGCAAAAGCTGTATATAACGGAGCATATCTATAAGCTGGTTAGCTCTTTCATTGCAATTACTTCCGCCTTTACCGGAACGGTTTTACCCCAATATCAACCCTATAGTCAAATTCTACCCACGGTTTTTGGCATTACTTATATCGTAGTAGCGGCGGTTTATTTCTATAAAAAGCCTTTAAATCGGCCGGTTTGCCTTCCTGTTGCTGATAACCAGCAAGTATAAGTTTGATTTACCTGAATTAAAGGAGCCTTTACTAAACGTAAAATGAGCAAACTGTGAAAGGAATTTTAACGGGGAGTAACAAATAGAACAGTAAACAAAAAGTTCTGACCCTAGCCAGAGCTTTTTGTTTACTGTTCTATTTGTAGGTAATGCTCACGCACTTGAACTTACAAAGGGGAGAACATAAACTAAGGGGTTAAATCCTCTTAGTAATAGGGTGTACCAACGGGGTACAATTTACCGTAAGAATACTTATCCATTTTAAATGGATTAGAAGAATGAACTAAGTATACCCAAAAGTAAAAGCCGTTCTTAAACTAGTTTAAGATTTATTTACTTTTCGTTTTTGACCTTTGTAGTATCAAAATTTAATTCTATCAAAAATGAAAAGAGTAAATATTAACCAAACCGAACCGCAAGCCTATAAAGCCATGTACGCTTTGGAAGCTTATTTAGCGACCACCCAATTAACCAAAACGCACAAAGATTTGATAAAAATTCGTGCTTCTCAAATGAATGGCTGCGCTTATTGTATTGATCTCCACACCAAAGATGCCCTTAAAAACGGCGAAACCCCGCAACGTATTTTTTTACTGAATGCCTGGCGAGAAACGGATTTATTTACGGAGGAAGAAAAAGTAATTTTAGCCATTACAGAAGAAGTTACATTAATACACAACCACGGATTATCCGAGGAAACGTACAAAAAGGCAGAACAAGCTTTCGAGCCAAACTATATTGCCCAAATGATAATGGCCGTAGCAGTTATAAATGCCTGGAACCGAATTGCCATCAGCACGCACATGACTCCTGCTCCTGCATCATATTAAAATAGAGGTGATATTGTGGGTAGCTGAATCCAGATTCCTGGTATTTATCTGCCCAGCTTTTTTCCTTTAAAAATGAAAGATTATGGTAGTAAAAAATCCGAAGGTTGTTGCTGGTATACAAATTCCTGACAGCACGATAGCCACTCAGGCTACCGAATTATTGTTCGAACATGGTAAGGAATTTCTTTATAATCATTCCTTACGCGCTTTTTTATTCGCTTCTTTGCAGGGGCAGCAAAATAAAATTCTCTACGATCCTGAACTCCTGTTTGTAAGCGCAGTTTTTCATGACCTGGGACTCACACCGCATTACAGCAGTCCGGATAAGAGGTTTGAAGTAGACGGAGCCAATGCCGCCCGCGATTTCTTGAAGAGTCATGGACTTTCACAACCGGCGCTTCAGTTGGTCTGGGACTCGGTTGCCTTACATACCACGCCGGGCATTGCTGAATTTAAAGAAGCGGAAGTGGCTTTATTAAATTTTGGAGTAGCATTGGATGTGGTTGGTAGAGGTTATGAGCATGTATCGGAAAAGCACCGGGAGGCTATTATCCAACAATTTCCCCGGACTGATTTCAAGAAAAAGGTGATACCTACTTTTTTTGAAGGCTTTAAACATAAAACGGATACCACCTATGGCAGTATTAATGCCGATATATGTGCATTTATGATTCCGCATTTTCACAGAAAAGATTTCTGCGACTCTATTTTACATTCTCCCTGGAGCGAATAGAGAAAACTTAAAAAAGGCAGGGCGTTCGGCGTTAAAAAAGTACGAAGGGTTTTATTCATCTACTATCAGCATGACAAAGGTAAGGCTCAAGAGTACAAATAACTTTCATTAATCACAGCAAATTTATGACGGAACTGGAGCAATATATTACTTCTTACTTTGGCTTAAACCATCAAGATTTAGAAAAGATTAGCCTCTCCTTTCAGCTGACTACTATAAAGAAAGGTGACTTTTTTTAAAGACCGGTCAAGTTTGTAATCAATTAGGCTTCCATAAATCCGGGTACATCCGGGTTTACGTGGCCACCCCCGAGAAAGAAGTTACGCAGTGGATTTCGACGAAAGGTTATTTTGTAACGGACCTAGCCGGAATTATATTCCATCAGCCTACCCGGTGGAATATTCAAGCGCTCACAAATTGCGAACTGTATACTATCCAAAAAACGGACTACAATAATTTAGGCCAACTAATCCCTGAATGGCACCACTTAGAAAAATTATTTATTGCGCGTTGTTTTACCTTTCTGGAAGATAGAATATTTGCCTTACTTTCTATGACCGCAGAAGAACGTTACCGGCATTTATTTAAACAAAGTCCGGAATTGTTTAACCAGGTGCCATTGCAATATTTAGCTTCGATGATGGGGATGATGCCCGAGACCTTAAGCAGGTTGAGAAAGAGAATAGTTTTTTGAATTCTTGATTTTTGTCAAGTGGAAAGATTGGTTTTTTAATGATGTTTGTTTAAGTAAATTATTTAGAAACAATTACTTAAAAGACTAACAAAATGACAGCAATCAATTGGAAAGCTCCGGTAGTATGTAGTAAAAAAATAATAGTGGAAGCTCATCCCGGGCAGGTTTGGTCCCGGTTAGCTGACATTGCTAATTGGAGCACCTGGTTAACAACCGTTAGTACCGCCCAACTGAATGGGCCATTGGAGCCGAATACTACTTTTGACTGGAAAACAGGCGGTATGAAAATTCATTCTACCTTGCATACGGTAAATCCTAATCAACAATTTGGCTGGACCGGAAAGGTTTACGGCATTTTTGCCATTCATAACTGGACTTTTAAGGCGGTAGGCGAGCACACCCAAGTAGAAGTAAGCGAAAGCATGGAAGGCCTGTTAGCGAGTCTACTACAGAATTGGTTTAATAAAACCCTGGAGCGAGATATGGCTAAATCCCTTATGTTGTTGAAAGAAGCCTGCGAAAAAGAAGTGGATTCTCTCCTTCCTTGTTAATAGCTATCCCTAGAAGGCTTAACGTTAAAAATAACTCGCGCAGCTGGATTAGTAAAAATTCTTTACCGCATTCTTCGCCTGATTAGGTCTTCGGCGTAGTGTTCGTTTTTCCAACCAAGAATACGTGCTTTCTGGCTGGGATTAGAATGGGCAAACCATTGGGTAATTATTTCTTTAATCTCCGGATATTTTCGGTTAAAGGTGGCGTAATCCGTAGCATCCATAATTTGCTGGGTGGGTTTAGCGGGTACGGCAATTACCTTGGGGTCAGGCAATCCGTCGCGCTCCAGCAATAAAATACCCAGCGGTAGCACTTCCATTACCGTTCCACTGGGTTGACTTTCAGAAAGTACCAGAATATCCAAAGGTTGTTCATCGCCGGCTCCATTGCCGGCCGTTTGGGTAGAGGGAACAAAACCGTAGTTGCCGGGATAAGGCAAATAATGAACAAATCGGTCGGTGGTATTGCTAAATTCTTGGGTTTTGGGATCGTATTTTATTAATTGATTCGTGCCGGCAGGTATTTCAATGACAGCTTGCAGGAGTTTCTTATCGGTAAAAGCGGGTAGATTTTCATAATCTGTTTTACAAGCAACTACTCCGAAAGAGAGAATTACCCAGCAAGTAAAACCAAACCGAAATCGGATCATTGTTTTAAGGTATTGGTAATAAATTGAAAAGGATTATACCCCGCTAAATTTAAAGAAAAACGGATGTTACGAGTAAAATCTTTAAAACTGGCCGGGAAATTATGGGTATAATTGCTGCCTATTACCGGAAAGTAAAACTGTAAAATCTTGCTGCCGCGCAAACTAAAACCACTGCCATAATAAAAATTGGTTTCCGAGCTTACTACTCCTGGAACGGACGAATTTGTAAAAGAGGCCAGTCCAACATCGGCATATAAACGAAAAGGAGTAACCGGTAAATCAGCGGCCAGGTTTAAAGTAGTTAACCAACGGTTAGCATATACCGGCAAGTAATTTTTAAAGGCTCCTTCTTGGTCATCCGTTTGGTGCTCAAAAGCCGCAAGGGCGTGGCTGCGTTGGGACCGATCCAGGAAAACGGTTTCCTTTTTATAATCCTGACTACCGCTCAAACCTAACCAGAATTGTTCGTAGCCGATACCTTGGGGTTTATTACCGAAAAACTTGCCCGCAAAAAACCGGGTTTGTAGTTTTTTGCCTTTGCGGTACTCGCGGTCGTATTCTAAGGTAATTTTGCCTAAAACGGGTTTATTTTCGGTAGAAACGTTTCGGTTTATAATAAATAAATCAGCTTCCGCCCGCGCTGCTATTCGGGTTACCGCGTTTTTACTGCTTATACTGTATTGCACCGATGGAATGGTATAGGCAAAGGTATACTCAAAATAATTTTCCGGCCTGTCTAATTCCACATGCTGCAGGGTGCTCACGTGAGTGGAACTAAAGCGTAATTGATTTTCCGGAGCATAGCCGCTGCTTTTTGGCAGATTAATGGTTAAAAAAGGCTCGTACTTGGTAAAGCGCTCGAACCGGGAAACCTGAAAGCCCAATATAGTACTGCCGCTTTTCTTCCGGGATAATACGTTCAAGTTGATGTTACCTATACCGTTTAATTTATTTTGCCCGAAACTATACATGGGGAAAACGGCGTAATTTACCTTTTTCTGAATAAGCGAACTGTTGTAAACGCCCAGGCCCAGCATAAATTTATCGTAAGTATTCGCGCCAATTACGGGCACGTAGTATAATTGCTTGCGATCTGGTTGTTCTATTCCGGCCAAAAATTGGAGTTTCCGTTTCTCTTGTAAGGGAAACGAACGGGTTAACTGGTACTGGTTATTGGTCCGGTTGATTTCGGGAACCACGTGTTCCGGGTCAATTATTATTTTGCTCGCTCCAGCGGCATTTTCAAAAATTAGTTGTTCGTCGTGTACCATAAGCCCGGTCCAGTGCAGTTCCAGGATTTTGTTATCCGCACTTATTGCGGCAACCGGTACCGGAACGGGAAAAGCCGAACGGTTTTGAACGGTAACTTGTAAGTTAGACCCGGAAGTAGAAACCTTGGTTACGGCTGCATCTACCGGTGAAGTAGTTTGAATTAAATTGTAAAAAAACCAATCCAATTTTTCGCCGGTTTCCTGCTCCATTATGGCTTGTAAATCTTCGGGGTAAGGATGCCGGAATTGCCATTTTTGAAAATACGCTTGTATGGCTTTATCAAATCGTTCCTGACCCAGGTAAGCCGCCAGGTATTTAAATAAAATACCTGTTTTTAAGTACACAATCGCCCCGTAATTGGTAGAGGTAAATTTTTCCGATGGATACTGCACCGGTTGATCCAAGCCCCGGCTAGCTACCATTTGATACAATAATAAATTTAAAGCATTGGCATGCACGTTTTCCAAACCGAATAGTTTTCGGAGTTTTTTATTGTTTACTAAAAATGCTAGTTGGCTATAGTTAGGATCTGCTTGTTCGGCTACCCGGAACTCGTAATACGAATTAATGCCTTCGTCCATCCAGGCGTGATTTCGTTCGTTGGTAGCCAAAATACCATAAAACCAGTTATGCCCTATTTCGTGCACAATAGCTTCCGGATCGGTAACAGTTACCATGGGGTATTCCATGCCCGATCCCGCGCTTAATGCTCCGTCTACGGCGGTGACGTGCTCGTACGGGTATTCGCCTATCCACTCCGAATAATTTTTTACCGCTTGGTTAATGTCTTTTACCCCGTTCACCCAGGTAGCAGCATTTCTATTTAAAAACAAGAGCCAGGTAGTAACTGTACGGTTTGAGTTTGGTAGGCTTACTTGGTTTTTTAAGACGTTAAAACGCTTATCGGCGAACCAGGCAAAATCATGAATGTTATCTTGTACATACCGCAAGGTTTTAGTTTCGGAAGCGGAAGCAGGAAAAGATAAATCTTGGGTAAAAGTAGTTTTAGTTGCTGTTTCGGCGGCTAAGGCGTTCATTCGGGCTTGTTCTTCGGGGTTTTGCAACACACCGGTTGCTCCCACAATGTAATTGGCCGGTAAGGTAATAGATACGTCAAATTTGCCAAATTCACTATAAAATTCACCCTGATCTAAGTAAGGCATCGGGTGCCACCCTTTTTTGTCGTATACCGCCGGCTTAGGAAACCACTGCGTTATTTGGTAAGATTGCCCCAGGTGCCCGAAGCGCGAGAAAGAACCCGGAATTTTTACGGTAAAAGGCGTGGTGATAGTAAGGCGTTCGCCCGCAGGTAGGGGAGTGTTTAAAATAAGCTTACCAATATCCGGATTTTGTTCATCGTACTCTAGTTTAACCGGTTGGCCATTCACTTTAAAATCTAAATCGGTAATGTATCCTCGCTCATTTGGGGCAGCAAAGTAAAAATCCGATTTTTTTAGTTGAAGAAGTTGCCGGGCCAGCGCCGTTTGGTTGTTTTGGTAAGCATTCGGCCATAAATGAAAGTAGATAAAGGGTAAGGCATCCGGGGAATGGTTACTGTATTCTAGTTCTTCGGTAGCCGATAAGGTATGTAACTGATCGTTGAGGGTAACGTTAATTTTGTAGTTTACTTCTTGTTGCCAATAAGCTTGCGCGAATATTTCGACCGGTACCAACCAAAAGATTATCCAAATAAATTTTTTATCATACACCTAAAGTAGCGCATCTGAAAACAATAACGGGGTAGATTAACTATAGTTTGCCTCGTTATTACTGTAAATTACTCCGTACATAACCGCGAATAAAGGGCTATGTTTATATACTTCCCGTTTTTAAATTCATAATCCCGAAAGATACCTTCTTGCTGAAAACGTAGTTTTTGCAGTAAAGCGGCCGAAGCATAATTTAAGGTTTCTACGTAAGCTTCTAAGCGGTGCAGGCGCAATTCGTTAAAAACAAAATCAAGACAAGCATCCGTGGCTTCGTACATTAATCCTTGATTCCAGTAAGCGGGCAGGAGCCAAAAACCAAGCTCGGCTTTTCCGTGCTGGCGCGAAATATTGTTAATGCCGCAGGCGCCTATTAACTCCGGGTTATTAGCCGTGCAAAGGCCCCACCAAATACCCGTTTGCTGCGCGTATAAGGCATAATACCAATTAATCTGCGCCTGAGTGGCCGCTAAAGTGTCGTAAGAAACGCCGTAATGTTTTACAACCCGCTCATCGGATAAACCATTAAATACTTGTTCAATATCGTCCTGAAGTATTTGCCGGAGCACCAGCCGTTTGGTATAAATATTTGGAAACATAGAAAGCTAAGCCTGGTAAAAAGTATGATGCATGAAAATTTAAATAGTAGCTTTTTAGTCAGCTAATAGCGTTTATTAGAAACCAAAAGAGCGGTAAAAGTCCGCTCTTTTGGTTTATTCTGGTTTTAAATTTTTACCGAGGCAACAAAGTTAGGTAAGTAGTAAAAATTTTATTTTGGTAAACAAGTTTATTCAGGCAAAGGCTTAATCATGACATCTTTAAAATAAACTTTACTGTTCGGGTCATGACCTTGCAAGGCGACAGTACCGCTGGAAAGCATTTTGCCGCCGGCGTTCTTCACGGCTACGCTATCGGGTTCGGTATAATCTACTACGGTACGGTCGTTTATTTTAATGGTAATTCTTTTTCCTTGCACCTCAATTTGCTCGGTGTACCACTCATTGTCTTTTACAATTTGTTCTTTCACATCTTGCACCGCGTACAAACTGCCGGTACGGCGCCAGTCGGTATGGGAGTTATTTACTTGTATTTCGTACCCTTTAGAGGGCCAGCCGGTATCCTGGTAAGCCGTATGAATAAACATGCCGGAATTAGAGCCGGGGGTAGTCATTACCTGAGCTTTAAAGATAAAATTTTTGAAATCGTGGTTTTGCGCCGGACCTTCGTAGAATAAATGCGCCCGGGGACCGTGTACCACAATACTACCGTTTTCGACGCTAAAAGTACTGGGGTTTTCGCTGGCTCGCCAACCGTTAAGGGTAGAGCCGTCGAACAGGCTTACCCATCCGTCTTTTTCACCTTTACTTCCTTTATTTGCAGTGGTATTGGCCCGGGAGCAGCTAAAAAGTAAAAAAATTAGCACCCATAAATTCAATAATTTTTTCATGTTTTTTTAAATTTAAGTAGTAAGTTGTCGTAGCCAGATTCACAATTTTTAAGATTTCAAAATTATTTATTATGGTTGAAAAGAAAGCAGATTTTTAAATTTTCTTTCCGCTACAAGTTCTAAAAATGGAAGAACGGTACCAATACTTTTAAGCTTCCTGCTGTGGCAGATCACTCACCAATGTAATAATAAATTCGTGGAGATGCCAGTGCATATTTTCAATTTCTTGGCGCGTATCTTCCATAGCTTGAATCAGGTTGACAGACGATACGGGCACCACAAAAGCCTCGCCGAAGTAAATATGACCATCTTCGCGTAATCGTATTTCTGCGGTTTTTACCCAGGTTTTTTGTTGCAGGTAATCTTCAATATGCTTAATAATCGGGTCGGTTTTCTGATTGTCTACCGTTTTCGGAATCTGATCAATAAGATCATAAAGAGCTTGTTTTAAGTTTTTAAAACCATCATGAATAACGTCTAACGAAATGATAGAAGCTGCCGCCGCATCCGCCCACCACCAACCAAAACCAATACCGGTAATCCCTAGAATAGCCGCAAAGCCCGTCATCCAGTCGGCTTTTTGCATTTCGGCATCGGTGTAAAGATTTTTGGAATGCAGTTTTTTAGCTATTGGCAATTTTGCCCGGCCCAGAAAAACAGCGGGCACCGAACCCCAGATTAAGGCAATCATCATTAAGTAACCCAGCCATATTTGGTGCCCAAAAATAATGACGGTTCCAATAGTGGGCCGATCACCTTTAATAAGCGTTATGCCGGAATCAATTACCAGAAAACTACCTACCGCAAAAAGCGCCAGCGAGCTACATAAATAAGCAATGGATACAGCTTTATGGTAACCGTACGGAAACTCGCCATTGGCGGGTTTAGCAACTATCCGGGAAGAAATCAGAAAAGCTACCGAAGGAGTCATACTAAGCAAATCCTCGTACCAAGCGGTTTTCATAGCTTGGGAGTTTCCCATGGTGAGGTACATGATTACCACGGTAATGGCCAGATAAATAAGAGTGAGCCATTCCAAACGTTTGGCTTTTTCAAATAAAGGCCTTAACTCAGCCGGAAATTCAAATTTTTTAATTGGCTTCATACGAGGCGGGAAGCGCGTTTAAGTGGGAGGTCTGCTGGTGTAAAAAAGTTTCCAGAGCTACAATAAAAGCATTTTCACCTTTGAGTACCGCCATTACGTGTTTTTCTTTTTGATGCTTTACGTACGGGCGCGTGAAACTTATTTTAGTTTTCCAGGTATTTTTATCGGTGAAACCTCCTATTACCAAGTACAGTTCGCGCTTTTCCAGTTTTTGAAATAAATCTTGTTCGGTATCATTCACCCAGCTAATTTTTGCTCCCTGGGTTTTAGCAAAATTTTTAATCAGTTCCACTTCCAGGCCCGTAGGTTCGGCTTTTGTTTTTACAACCCAAGGCGGATTTTCGGTGTATCCAACTAGTAAAGTGTTGTTTTTTATTTTCGTTAACGTTTCATCCGGATCTCTGGGAAAATTGTCGCAGGCCGACGTTAATAAAACCATTAACAGGAGTAAGAAAAGTAAACGCATGTAGTTTCGGGGCTCAGATAAATTAAGATAACCGGTCGCTATATACAAAATTTTATGTTAACTAATTTAAAAGAAGGCAGGTATAAAATAGTAAGCAGTTGTTCGTTGTTAGTTGCTTGTTGGTGTTACTTAAAATTTAAGATAGAGTGCTACAAGTAACTCCGTAATCTGGTATTGGGAAGAATAGAGGAGTTTAGAACCATTAATTTTGGAACTAGTAAGTACTTTGACGAAATTAGTTTAGACTACCATGTAAGCTAAATTGCTGGTTTTTAGAGATTAACTAAGCAAACAACGAGCAACTACTAACGAACAACTACTTATAATTGTGAAAGTAGAGCTGTCTTTATTCGTAAACAAAAGTTATATGTAAGCATTTTTGAAAGGTAGTTGCATGATAAAAGCATATAGAATTTATACCGGTCCGGATGGCCATACCCACGTAGAAACAGGTGTTGTTGCCGAGAATAATTTTAACGAAGCGGGGGCAATTCGCTTTAAAGAAACACCCGCTCCGGCCACTTACGACTGGCACCCGGCGCCTACTACCCAGTACGTTCTTACCATGTCGGGCACCCTAGAATTCGAGACTTTTACCGGAGAAACTTTTTTATTAAAGCCGGGCGAAGTGTTATTAGCCATGGATACCACGGGTACGGGTCACAGATGGCAGCTAATTGGAGAGGATCCCTGGATAAGAGCGTACGTACCATTTCATTCAGAAGCTGATGTGAATTTTACTCCCGATGAAGTAAATAAGTAAAATAGAGGTAAGAACTTACAGAGATTTTTAATTTTAATGCCAGAAGTATTCTTTAGTTAATTTCTTTTGATGAAAGCAAATGCGCCTATAATGAAAAAGAGGAAGCATTAGCTTCCTCTTTTTCATTATAGATATTAAATTTTCACCAGCTTATTTATCTTTTTCGTAGCCGGCTAATTTTATCATCTTATTGTAATTACCTAAAAGTAAAAAGGATGGCGCCCACTGACCAACAAATAAGGCTTCCTCATCTTTTTTCATGATTTTTAAGGTAGCAGAAACGGCCATAGAGCCTAAGGCTGCCCATAAAAATAAATCGGAAGGTAATTTAGAAGTATAATTCTCGATAGCAGCGGCTATCGGTCCTTCTTTATGTTCCGGATTAATGTTATCTGCTTTATTTTTTAAATCGGCTGCTTTGTTTTTTAAATCTTGTGTGTCCATAGTTTTATAGGTTAAAGTTGAGTTACAAGCCTAAAAACGAATTACAAGGTCTATGGTTTAAAAAAAATTACTCCTACCTTAAAAAACTTCTATAAATAGAGTCAATCATTTGCGATTCTGTGGTCGCATAAGACAAGTAGCTTATTTATTAAAATGGTACAGGAAGGTTATAATGCCCGAATAAGCCGGTTTGGGGCTATCTTTAATTTCCAGGGTTACTTCAATTTGCGCCTTGGCAATTCCGCGTAAATTTTTTAACGAAAGTAATTTGGCCCGTAAGCGAACCTGGCTATTTACGACTACGGCCTGGTTAAAGCGCAGATTTTCTATTTCGTAGTTTACCTGCATTTTTAAATTTTGAATTATAACAATTTGGTCCCACAAATAGGGGAGTAACGATACCGTAAGATAACCGTGGGCAATGGTTTTGCCGAAAGGTGAATCCGTACGGGCTCTTTCGGCATCCAAATGAATCCATTGGTAATCGAGGGTGGCCTCCGCGAATTTAGTGATTTGCTCCTGCGTAATGGTATGGTACGGCGATACGCCGAGGTCGGCCCCTTCGTATTTTTGAAATTCTTCGTAAGAGCCAATTGTTAGTTGATTCATAGGATTGCTAGATTAAAAATGTACGGGATTTTGCTTTTTTACACCTTAGCCAAGTCATTTACCTTCCTTCTTTTGTGTTTTTGTTTAAGCGGGTGCTTTAAAGTAGTGTTAATTTCGGAAATTTTCCCTGCACCTGGTATAAGTAGAACTAGATGCCTCTGGCAAGGGTTTAAATAATAGGGAATAATTAAAACCAGAACTTAAAAATATGTTAGAATATACCTTGTTCCAGCACCTTCCGTTGAGCAACCAAGTGGAGCTAGTAACCCGGCAAGGTACGGCCTTGGCGCAACGGAACCATAAAGGCTGGAACATTACTTTATACGAACTAAACAACTATTTTGTAGAACGTTGGGAAAAAAGTGGCTTAGAAATTATGGGTACCTTTAAAAAATCGGCCAGCCACCTAGCGATTTTAGAACCTTACATTGACCACCTGGAAGTTCAACCTTTTCTGGATGTTTAAACTTAAAAGCACTGGCTCGTTTTAAGAGTATTGTAATAGTAAGTTTATTTTCAACAGCCGTAAGTTTTCAGGAAATAACTGAACACAAAGGTAAATACTGTCATCTGTTACTTCCTTCCCGTTAAATTAACCTTATTCTGCCATTTAAACTTTTGTTTTTGTACCGGCGGAATATTATTAAATAAGAAAATTATCTTTCCATTTTCGGCCACAGAATACTAGTTTTCGCCCGGATTTAGCCAAACTACTTTTTGATCGGGCGTATGCGGTTGCCCAATAATATCGCGGTACAAATCGGGGCGGCGGGCTTTTTTGTAGCGATAGCCACCCGCATTTTTCAGTTTATCCGGCGTGAGCGTAGCCGTTTGAATATCGTTGCCCAGCAAGTGGCATTCGGCAATTACATCGCCGAAAGGATCAATTATCATCGAGCAACCATTTTTTAGCTGGTCATCGTCTATGCCAATGGGGTTCGAGAAAATAACGTAAACGGCATTGTCGTACGCGCGGGCCGGTAACCACTTTATCAGCCAATCGCGGCCTTTCATTCCGTTAAATTCTAACCGCAACGAGGTAGGGTCGGCTTCCCGGTTTTCCCATAATTTAACATCCACAAACCCGGCGCCAGGGCGGGTAGAAGGAGTACACATGGTAACGTGGGGCATAAAAATAATGTCGGCGCCTAATAAATTAGTAGCTCTTACATTTTCAATAATGTTGTTATCGTAGCAAATTAAAATGCCGCATTTCCAACCCAGTAAATCAAAAACGCAATAGCTATTGCCAGGAGTAATA
This sequence comes from Adhaeribacter arboris, assembly GCF_003023845.1. NCBI lineage: Bacteria > Pseudomonadati > Bacteroidota > Cytophagia > Cytophagales > Hymenobacteraceae > Adhaeribacter > Adhaeribacter arboris. Next base: position 6,518,748 of record NZ_PYFT01000001.1, read on the forward strand.
TGCGGATTGATAAAAGGATGTAATTTCCGGTATTTAGCCACCAAGCCATTTTTATCCACGCAAACATAAGCTTTGTAAATTTTATCTTCGGCATCTTTCTCAAACAGTCCGGCCAGAATAGCTATATTTAAATTTTGAGCAATTTCAGTTAATCGTTTTATACTGGGGCCAGCCGGAATAAATTCAGCTACCTCCAGCATTTGTTCTTTCGTCAGATTTCGGGCAAAAGTATACCCGGTAATGGAACATTCGTGAAAAGCAGCTACCTGAGCACCTTGGCTGGCCGCTAGGTTACTTAAACTTTCAATTACGTTTAAATTATAGATTTTGTCGCCGCTTTTATTTTCGAACTGAGCCGTGGCTATTTTTATTTTTTCCATAAACTAATTTAAGTACCAGAGAAGCTTAGTAAGCAATTTGTTAAGGTAGTGCTTCCATTTCTTTAATAAGATGAGTAAATATTTCGCCGGCGGGTTTACTTTGGGCTTTTGAGGCAGATTGTCCGGCCCAGAGTGCATTGAACTCCTTATTATCTTGTTTCTGGGCAAAGGCCCGAATAGCACTTGTAAGAGTAATTTGCCAGGGATAATCCGGAACAGGTAAATTTGAATTTTCTACTTCCGTGATAAACGTATTCCGGATACCACGCGCCCAACGTCCCGAAAACGTTTTGGTTAAAACACTATCCGTTACAGAAGCATTTTGAATGGCTTGTTTGTAAGATGTGGTGGCGGCACTTTCGTTACTAGCAATAAAGGCCGAACCAATTTGCACTCCTTGCGCGCCTAAGGTAAAAGCAGCCTTAATGGTTTTACCGTCATAAATGCCACCAGCGGCCAGGATAGGATTCTTGCAGTTTTCTGCTAATAAAGGTGTTAAGGAGAAAGAGCCAATTAAAGGCAAAGGAGAATTGTCCAGAAAAGTACCCCGATGACCGCCGGCTTCCATTCCCTGAGCTGCAATAATATTTATTCCTTTTTGTTCTAATAAGGTTGCTTCCGGTAAGGAAGTGGCCGTACCAATTAATACAGTTTCCTTTTCTTTTAACTCCTGAATAATATCATCAGTTAAAATGCCGAAGGTAAAACTAACCACGGGTATCTTCTCTTCTAAAAGAATGGCAATTTGTTCCTGATAAGAATATAAAGTAATGGAGTCTAGGTTGGGTTGGGTATATTCTATATGGTACTTAGCACAAAACTTTTCCAGAAAATGTGACATCGGTTCCATTTGCGCTGGATTTACCGGGGGGATTTGATTAGCAAAAAGATTTACGGCAAAGGGCTTACTGGTTAAAGATTTTGTTTGGCGAATGAGCGAAATTGTTTGATCGGGAGATAGGCCGCCTACGGGTAAAGAGCCTAAGCCACCGGCATTAGAAATAGCTGCTACCATGGCCGGAGTAGTAACGCCCAACATGGGCGCCTGCACAATCGGATAAGAAATTTTTAATAAGCGGGTTAACTCATTTTGCCATTCCATCAGCTTTTTAGGTTAGAATTTTAAAAAGTAGCTAAAACAAGATGAATATAAACCAATTTATTTAGTTTCCTTATCCGGATTTCATTTGGATTAACTTAATACTATTTATTTTACTCAAGAAGAACAGCTAAATTACCTACACACTTAAATAATTCTGTTTTTTTGAATTTAAGTAGATTGTTAAAATTCAGAAAGAGAATAATTGGGGTAATACTACCTGTTTTCCCGATCAAGTTTTAAGGTTGGTTGGCTTCCCACACCCGGATAAAATTACCACCTAAAATTTTCTGGATGTCCCGTTTACTATATCCTCTTTCCACTAATCCTTTGGTAATGTTCGGAAACTTCGAAACATCTTCCATGTCTTTCGGCGAAGATGAAATTCCATCGAAATCAGAACCCAATCCTACGTAATCCGCGCCTACTAATTTTATAATATAATCAATATGATCCAGCAGCAAAGATAAAGGGGGACGGAGAGCATCGGTTTCTTGCGGGTATTTTTGGGTAAAGTAAGCGCCTATATCTACTCCTTTTATTTTTACCAATGAGTCCAGTTCCGGTTTGTGGGCGTCCAGAAAAGCTTTGCTGCGCTTAGTATAAGCAGAATCTATAAAATTAGAGGCAAAGTTTATCTGAATAACCCCTTTGTTTTTGGCAATTGCTTTAATTTGAGCGTCTTTTAAATTGCGGTGGTGCGGGCAAATGGCATAAACCGAGCTGTGCGAAGCAATAACGGGCTTAGAAGTAGTTTGAATAACATCGTAAAAGGTTTGTTCCCCCACGTGACTTATATCCACCAACATGCCCAAGTCGTTCATGCGTTTTACTACCTTGCGGCCAAAGTCGTTTAAGCCTTTCTGTGGGTTCGGGATTTTATTAGTCGATTCATCCAGCGAAGAGGTAGCCCAAGCAGTGGAATTATTCCAGGTTAAGGTTAAGTAGCGAACACCGCGGGTAAATAAACTATCCAGGTAAAGCATATTATCTTCTAGCATGTGGCCGCCTTCAACGCCAATCATCGCAGCCAATTTATTATGCTTTACCACTTTCTTTAACTCCGAGGGAGTTTTTACCAGTACCATTTTGTCCGGATTACGGTTGGCAATAGCGTACAACGAATCTATTTCGGTATTGGCGTATTTAAAAGCGGTGTTATTGCCGTACGTTTCGTCGCACCAAACGGCAAAAATCTGGGCATCCACTCCGCCTTTTTTCAACCGTTTAAAATCAGTATGCGCTTTACCGGTTAAATTCTTTTCAATGGGCATTCCTTCCATTATAGCCGCATACAGCACATCGTTATGCGTATCCACCACAATCGCTTTTTCGTGCCGTTTTATGTAGCTCTGAGCGCAGCCCGAAATAACCGTAACTAACCCTACAAAAAGCAGAATAAAGTATTTCATGTTTACATTTACCAGATATCTTTTACCAGGTACCATTTACCAGGTACCATTTACCAATTAAGATTTATCATTTACCATTAACTTACTAGTTGATTTTACAGTAATTGTGATAATAAATATAGCAGATGGTGATTGGTAATTGGTAAATGCTAATGACCTACTGCTTTGCCATCGAAACTACGGGAATCGGCGCCGCCGTATAGTAATTTCTTGTTGTGGTCGATGAATATACCCATAGCCGAGCCAATGCCTCCCACTTTAATTAGTGGATGGCCCATTGATTCGTATAATTTTTGTGTATCCGGCGAAAAACCTAATTTTTCAAACGAAGTAACATTGGGTAACCATTGGTGGTGGATACGGGGAGATTCAATGGCTTCGGCTACGTTCATTTTATGATCCAACACGTTTAAAATAACCTGCATGGTAGTATTAATAATAGTCCGGCCACCCGGGCTACCGATAACCAATACGGGTTTACCGTCTTTAGCCACAATAGTAGGCGTCATGCTGGATAACATTCTTTTTTCCGGAGCTACCAGGTTCGCAGGCGTTCCAATTTGGCCTTTATTGTTGGTTATGCCCGGTACCGGATTAAAATCACCCATTTCGTTGTTGAGCAGAAACCCAGCGCCCGGTACTACTATTCTGCAACCATAGGAATTCTCGAGAGTGTACGTGAGCGATACGGCATTGCCTTCTTTATCCACTACCGATAAATGCGTTGTTTCCGGGCTTTCCGGACGCAGGTAAGCCGCGGTAAACCGAGCCGAATCACTCACCGAAGCTTTGGCTAGGTTAATAGTTGTTCGGAGCTTTTCGGCGTACGGTTTAGAAAGTAATTGCGGTAAAGGCATATTCGCGTTAAAATTAGGATCACCGATGTACTGGGCTCTATCGGCATACGCCCGGCGCATGGCCTCGGTCAGAACGTGTAAGTACGAGCCGGAATTTGGACCCATTTCGGTCAGGTTAAATCCTTCCAGAATATTTAACATTTCTACTAAAGCCACCCCGCCGGAGCTGGGAGGCGGCATGGAATAAATATCATAACCGCGGTACGTACCATGGATGGGCTTTAATTCTTCGGCCTGGTATTTTTCTAAATCTTTTGGGGTTATAATGCCGCCATTGGCCTTCATAAAGTCAACCAGAAGTTGAGCGGTTTTGCCTTTATAGAAACCAGCGGCGCCGTGCTTTTTTATGCGTTTTAAGCTGTTGGCTAAGTCTTTTTGTTTCCAAATTTCGCCGGGTTGGTACTTGGTTGCGCCATTTTTTAAGAAAGTAGCGGCGGTAGTAGGATATTTGGCTTTATTCGCTTCGATGTAGTCTAAAAAATCTTGCATGGCCCAGGTAGAAACGAATCCTTTTTTAGCCAGTTTAATAGCCGGGCGCACCAATTCCGCCCATTTTAATTTACCTAATTTTTGATGCGCCAGGTACAAGCCCGCCACCGTGCCGGGTACCCCTACCGACAAGAGTCCTTCGTGGTTCGAATTATTTTTAATTTTTCCGTTTTCGTCTAAATACATGGTAGCGGTAGCGGCCAAAGGCGCTTTTTCCCGGAAATTGAAAGTGGTCTGGTAACCATTGTGGCCGTGGTACACCAAAAAACCACCGCCGCCAATATTGCCCGCGGAAGGAAGGGTAACGGCTAAAGCAAGAGCAGTGGCCACCGCGGCATCTACGGCGTTTCCTCCTTTTTTAAGAATTTCATCTCCTGCCTGCGAAGCTAAATAATGGCTACTGACCACCATTCCGTTTTGGGCAGGCGCTGGAATACGGCCACTTTGCGAAAAGGAAGGAAAAGCGTAAAAGAATAATACCCATAAGCTGAGAGAGTAATATAAAAATACCTTCATGGTGCGTGTCTTCATTTTAATCTTTCTGAACCGGAACTACTTTAACTTACTATTGCTAGAATAAATAACTTTACTCGATTTCTTAAAGTGTTACGATCGTTCCGGTGAAAGGTATAAAACCTAACTTAAAACTACTACGCTGCTCATTAGGGCATTACTACCAGAAAGGAAAGGTTATTCTACAAGATTAAATTTTTTCTTTCTACTCATCTACCGGAAAGATGACTCCGTTATAAAATTTTATTTCTCTACTGTTCTTTACTCACTCGTTTTGCAAAATTTGCAATAAATTTTTTTATTCATCTTTGGGTATTAATTCTATTCATAGGCACTTTTTTAAAGAAAATATTGCCCATTTAACGTCTGGCTTATACTCGCCCTCGGGTGCTACCTGTTGTTCGGAGTTTAACGAGAACAATGTTTATACACAGAAATAAACAGAAAATTTGAATTTGATTAATTTAATAATTTTTATAAATTAGTCGCTGTTACCTGAATCTTTTAGTTCTGCCTGATTCTTAGTTTTTAAGTTTAGAAGATTTAAATTCTACCGGCTATGACCGAAAAGCTAAAACACTATTGTAGACAAACTGCTGGTCTGCCGGAAGAGGACTTGGCCTTAATAGATGTTTATTTCCACCCCATTACACTCCGGAAAAAAGCTTTTTTATGGCGTACCGGCGAGATATGCAGCCTAATCGGGTTTGTGAGCCAGGGGGCCATCCGGCATTATTTTTATAAAGAGGGAGAAGAAAAAACCTGCGGTATTTCCATAGAAAACATGTTTTTTACCGATTATGATAGTTTGTATAACCATGTGCCCACGCCTACTAATTCACAAGCTATTGAAGATTCCGTAGTGCTCACCATTACCCGGCCCAACTTGCAGTTGCTTTACCAGCAAAGTCCGCGGTTTGAATCTTTTGGGCGAATGATGGCCGAAAAAGCTGTGCAAACCGCCTCGGAACGGGCTGCCTCCCTCTCTTGCGATACTCCGGAAGAACGTTATCTTTCTTTGATGGCTCAAAACCCGCAATTATTCCGGCGGGTGCCACAAAAGTATATTGCCAGTATGCTGGGTATCAGCCCCGAAAGTTTGAGCCGCATTCGCAAAAGAATTTTATCACCGGCTAAAATCTTAACTTAAGTCAAGAATATTCCGGGCTCCTCGCCCTTAGTTTTGTAAGGTAATAACCTGATGACAACCAGCTAAATACTAGTAATATTTTCGGTTAGCTCCGTCAGGAGTAAAAAATCATAAAACCTTTCTAAGCTAAAAAACCATGGAACAAACCTTAACCATTCCGTCAACCGCGGTAACAACCGACAACAATCAAGCTTTTCTAAAAGCCTGGAAAATGAACCACATTTTGGCTAATGCGCTGGGATTAGGTTTATTGCATACTCTTATTGCGCACGGCATAGCCGGACCGCACGCAGTTTCCTTAACCGTTACCCAATTCGTATGGCACACGGTTTCTATTATCTTTTTTGCTTTACTGCTCAATGGGCTGCAAAACAAGGCTTTACAGCATAAATTTACCCGGCAAACCTTTGCCGATGCGGGTTATTTTGGGGTGCTAATGCCGCTGTTTTTCTGGCTGGGCTACTACACGTTGTACATTCCGTTTGATATTATTTTCATGTATTTAACTATTGGTATCCTCAATGCTTGGCGGTTAAGAAAGTATTTTGCGGATGCAAACAGATGGGCCTGGCAAATAATACTATCTCTGGCTCTCGGAGCTGCCGTGGGGGTAGCTTGTGGCTTTGGGGCTTATTTTGGTTTTATAAAAGATATGAAGGGGATGGGGGCAGATATACTTCTTTGGATCTTTATCAGTATTCCGGCCAGTTTCACTTACGCTACCATTAGCCAGGTGTTTCTGAAAAAGCAGTTGCAATCCGTTTAACTATCTGCCAGAGTGCCGGTCTGAATTGTTAAAAAAACAGCTTGGCATCTATATGAGAAAATGCCCTTGCATTTGGAAATAAATACAGTTTAAAAGTTTTAAATTCTAAAAGTTTTAAATTTTAGATTGGTTTGGTTGCATTTACGGGTGAATAAGCTAAACAATTTTTATTTACCGGCTTGCAACCATTCTTTCTAAAATCTACTCTCTACTCTTAATTATTATTCTGATTAGCTTATTAATCAATTGTTTATATGGTGTAGCAGTACTAAGTTTTTCCGGCAAAGTTCTTTAAATAGTCTATCAAAAAATTAATAGCAATTACGAAAATCGCACTTACTAAAATTGAATAACCTAACCCTTTAAACATTTAATAATCCACTTAACCCTATTTAATTTAACTATGAAACAATTTTTACCTTCCCTTTTCGGGGGAAGCCATCTTCTTCCATGGTTGGTTTGCAACCCGCTTATACTCTTCTTTTCGCCCCGGTTAGTACCCGCCAAAATAGTTGTGGTACTGCTTATTTTGCTTACGTGCCGGCAAGTTCAAGCCCAGGAGGTATTAATGGGTCTAACCTCTGATTACGGTTTACAAGGCGGTGGTACTGCTTTTTCCGTTAAAACAGATGGTACTAGCTTTGCGGTGCATAAAACTTTTACTAAGCTGGGTTCTAACCCTGGCGGGGAGTTGCTGCAAAGCAAGGATGGCAACTTTTATGGGATGACTGCTCGCGGAGGCGCCAGTAATTACGGAACTATTTTTAAAATGACGCCCGCGGGCAAAGTTACTATTATGTTTCATTTTGCCGGCTATGATGGCAATGCACCGGTTAGTAATAATCTTATACAAGCCAAAGACGGTAACTTTTATGGGATGACCTCCTCCGGGGGGATGAATAATAACGGAGCAGAACCCGGCGTGGCCTTTAAAATAACTCCCGGCGGGGAGTATAAGGTAATTTATAACTTCACCCGTAACGAAGGGTACCGGCCTTACGGCGATTTACTGCAAGGCCCGGATGGCAACTTTTATGGCATGACCTATTACGGCGGTACTTTTGATAAGGGTACTGTTTTTAAGTTAACGCCAACGGGTACACATACCGTCCTGCATAATTTTAACGGTACTTCCCGGGGCGGCTGGCCAACCGGTAATTTAGTGCTCGGCAACGATGGCAATTACTATGGCCTTACCACGAGCGCTGGTGCTAACCAGTTGGGTACCGTTTTTAAAATAACTCCTACCGGTGCCTTTACTTTGCTGCATACCTTTGAATTAGCTACCGGGGGTACTCCTGTCGGTAGCTTGGTGAAAGGGAAAGACGGCAACTTCTACGGCGTTACCACGGCCGGCGGCGATAACTATAGCGGTACTATCTTCCGGATAACGGCCAAAGGCATTTATAAAGTACTCCACCATTACGGCTTCGATGCCATAGGGGATACTCCTAAAAGAAGTTTGATACTGGGAAAAGATGGCAACTTGTACGGAACCACCATGAACGGCGGCGATTGGTTTAACGGAACGATTTATAAAGTAACACCTAATGGTACCGTAAGTGCTTTACACGCTTTTTCTCCAACCGAAGACGGCGGGCGGGCAAGCGGTCTGATGCAAGCTTCGGATGGCTATTTGTACGGCATGAACGAAATCGGTGGACCTCAAGGGGATGGTGTTATCTATCGTATTTTACCCAATGGCAGTAATTTTAAAAAATTAGTAGACTTGCCCGGTTCTTTTGGCGGGGTAGCTCCCCGGGGTGGTTTAACACAAGGCCGCGACGGCTTTTTCTACGGCATGACCGAATGGGGCGGGGAATTTAATCACGGTACTATTTTCCGGTTGTGCTCCGATGGCTCCTATAAAATATTGCGGTCATTGGATGATGTAAACGATGGAGGATACCCGCGGGGAGACTTGCTACTGGGGAAAGACGGCAATTTTTACGGTTTAACTAGCCACGGCGGGGTTAATGGCAGCGGTACTTATTTCCGGATGACGCCTAAAGGTGATTTTACCGTGTTGTATTCCTTCCAGAACGACGATACCGGTTATTCGCCCTGGGGTACTTTATTGGATGGCAACGATGGCTATTATTACGGCATGACCAATGCCGGAGGTGATTTTTTAGCCGGGGTTATTTTCCGGGTTACGTCAAATGGCGATTATACCGTATTGCACAGTTTTGATAATTACGAGGATGGTTCCTCACCCCAAGGCAATTTAATTAAAGGTAAAGACGGTAATTTCTACGGTTTAACCAACGTAGGCGGAGATTATAATACGGGCACTTTTTTTAAAATGGCTCCTAATGGTACCGTTACCAAACTGCATTCTTTCTACCAATACGAAGATGGTGACAAGCCATCCGGTAGCCTGGTGCAAGGCAAAGACGGTAATTTTTACGGGATGGCTGCCCGGGGTGGTAAAAACGGACATGGTACAATTTTTAAATTTACCCCCGCCGGCAAAATAACCGTTCTGAAATTCATGACGGATGAGATCTCGGATGGCGCTAACCCGCACGGTAGTTTGATAATGGATAAGGAGGGCAACTTTTACGGTTTAACCTGGGGCGGCGGGCATAACTTTAGCGGTATCGTTTTTAAAATTACGCCGGAAGGCAATTATACCGTTCTGCACCACCTGGATGGGCCTACCGAAGGCAGAAGCCCTTTTGGTAGTCTGATTTTCCGGAAAGCTAATCCAGTAGCCTACGCGCAGACTGTTACTACAGCGGTGAATACGGCCAAAGGCATAACCTTAAAAGGCACGGGTGGCAGTCCGCTGGTGTACGAGATTATCTCCCAACCAAAGAATGGAACGCTAAGTGGCTCAGGGGCCAAACGCACCTACACCCCTAATACAGGTTTTAGCGGTACCGATTCGTTTAGCTACCGGGTTAGTTGGGGCTGCCAGAGTTCTACTACAAAAACCGTTACCATTCAAGTGGGTACTTCTGTGGTTAATACCATACGGATAAACAGTGGGGGAGGGGCGCTCAGTACGTCGCAGGGTAGTTTTATTGCGGATATGTACTTTAGCGGCGCTACCAGCGTGTCGAGTACCACCACCGCTATAACCAATACTACTGACGATGGATTGTACCAGGAGAATCGCCGCACCAGCGCTGCCGGAGGTAGTTTCCAATACGTTATTCCGGTGAATAAAGGTACCTACCTAGTAAGGCTGCATTTTGCCGAAATTTATTATAAGACCGCTGGTCAACGCAAGTTTAACGTGACCGCAGAAGGAACCAGTTGGTTGAATAACTACGACATTTACCAAGCGGCGGGAGGAGCATTAAAAGCAATTGTAGTTACCAAAAACATAACTGTAACGGATGGCACCCTGGACCTAAATTTTGTGTCTACCGTGGATAAAGCTTGTGTGTCGGCGATTGAAGTGCTGCCGGCGGCCGGAATAGAACAAGTAACCTCCGATATTCCTGCAAGAGGGGAGAGGGAATTGGTAACGCGCCTGTATCCGAACCCAGTTACGAATAAGTTTACCGTAGATTTAAAAGTACCCGCCGAGCAAATTAGAATTTCTATTATAGATGCTTCGGGTATTCCAGTAAAAACCAATATTCAACCCCAGGTAGATGCCGGTAAATTAGAATTTATGGTTGACCAACTGCCGCCAGGTTTGTACACTTTACTGGTGAATTCTACTGGTAATCAGCAGATTTTACGATTTATTAAAAAGTAAGTATTTACAAAAACTCGAAATAAATAATTTCGAGTTTGGTTAGGCGTATTTATAGCTGTAAAGCAGATAGGACTTGTTCCAGTCTCTGGAGAGAGTTGCTAAAGTAGTTTGAATTGTTCTTGTTTGTTTCATAGCCGCTGTACCTTAAAAAATGTATCCAGACTATTCTAAGTCTTTTCCTCCTGTCGTCAAATCCTCGATGGCAGGAGGAATTCTTATAGTCTACCGTAGCCAAATTAGTGTTAGTTTTTCCTTAATACCTGGATCAAGCTGATAGAAGAAAACCTGTTTTTTCTAATTTCTATTTAGCAAGATATATTCCGTCCTAATAAATTAGAGAACGAGTTGCTCCCCTTTATTTTCAAACAGGCCTTTAAATTATTTTAATTTTGGAACTTAAGCTAGTTATTATGACTTAGCCAAAATAACTGCTACAGTTGTAACAGACGGCCTTTTTACTTCTTTTTTAAAAATCTTTTTTGCACTTTACTTATTTACTAAAAATGAGAAAAACGTATCTTCTTATTTTAACTATTGGTTTATTCTTAATAAAAAATTCTGTTTTAGCTCAATCCGAAACGGCTGAGTTAATAAAAAGTGGAATTATAAATGCCGAACTATTAGCAAAAGCGTATGGTACTCCTTTAAGTAAGGCTTTCGGTACCGATATAAATACCGGCTGGATAACCACTGGCCAGGCTTTTAAACCAGGACGTTTCGAAATTCGGGTATTTGCCAATGCTTCATTTGTACCCCAAAAAGATCGGACATTTGATGTAAGTACCATTGGTTTAAATTCAAACGTTCGGGTAGCTCCGGGTAGCGGAACCGTAGCTCCAACCGTTTTTGGCGATGATACTCCCGGTCCATTATTAAACGTTTACGCCATTCGCCCCGACACCAAGCAAGAAGAACAAGTAGCTTCTTTTAACACTCCCGAAGGCATTGGCACCCAGGTAGCGCCTATTCCAATGGCTCAGGTAACGATTGGGCTGGTAAAAGAAACGGAGTTGATGGTGCGGTTTATTCCTAAAAGTACCATTGGTGATTTTGAAGCAGATTTATGGGGTGTTGGCCTGAAAAATAATGTGGCGAAATGGCTTCCTGGTTTAAATAGATTATCTTTTGATATTGCAGTGGCCGCAGCTTATTCGGCTTTTAGATCGAGTTATGGCTTACAATTAAGGCCCCAAAACAACGTTGCGAATCCTAACCCGTTAGATTATACGAACCAGAAAGTTGTTTTTAATACCAAAGCTTTTGCTGCCCAAGTGATAGCCTCTAAAACTATTTCGGTGATTACGGGGTATGCGGGAGTAAGTTATGGCAAGAGTAATACTACTACTGCGATGTTAGGCAATTATCCCGTTACGGTTCTACGCGAACAGCCTTCTTACACCCGGGAAATCCAAAATATAATTAATCCGGTAAATATTCCAACCGAATACAACCAACTGGGATTAATGGGTGGCTTCCGTTTAAAATTATCGGTTTTGAGTATTAATGCCGAAGGAACTTTAGCAAAATACCCTACTGTTTCGGCTGGTATAGGTTTAGGTTATAACTAAATAGCTGTGGTTTGTTACCCGCTATTCTTTCTTGTAATTCGAAGCAAAATGCTTGAATTTTCAAATCAATAATAACTGCTTATATATTTCCGGGATTTTGCTGCGTTGTAAATAAAAGCAAAGTTTGCTTAGGAGAAACGAATGCCATTATTTTTAAAATTCAGCGGGTTTATTTTAATTCTGGTAGTTATTAGCCGGCCTTTGGGTTGTAATTATGATAGCCAAGCCACTACCTCTAACCTGCCTGCCGATTCGCTGTACGTATACAAACCGCCAGTAGATCCCAATGGAATTGGCAAGTACTACCGGGGCCGTCAAATTGCCTATACAATGGGTCATTCCGAAGCTAGTTGGCTCGAGCGTACCGAACGGGAAAAAGAAGAACGTACCGATTTATTATTGCAGGCGTTAAATCTTCGACCTACTGATGTTGTAGCGGATATTGGAGCCGGAAGCGGCTACATGACCTTTCGCATTAGTCCTTTGGTGCCGAAAGGTAAAGTACTGGCGGTTGAGGTGCAACAGGAATTTTTAAATATGTTGTTAGATAACCGTATTTTAAACAATGCTTTTAACGTGGAACCTATTCTGGGCTCGTTACGCAATCCTAATTTGCCGAATCAAAGCGTAGATGTTGCTTTGCTGGTAGATTCGTACCACGAGTTTTCTTATCCGCACGAAATGCTGTTGGCCATTAAAAAATCTTTAAAAACGCACGGCCGGCTCGTGTTAGTAGAATATAAAGCCGAAGATCCTTACGTACCCATTAAAGCCTTACACCGGATGTCACAGAAACAGGCTGTAAAAGAAGTTACCGGTGTTGGCCTGAAATTCGTGGAGAACCAAGGTATTTTGCCCCTTCAGCACATCCTCGTTTTTGAAAAGACTACAAAATAAGCGCTGCTTTTTGCTAATATTTTCTTCGGGAATTTTTTCGATTGTCTTGCCTAATGGTACGTGTCTTGTTAATTCGTTAAAGAAAAAATCAAATCTGTACTTTTATAAAAAAGCCTTTCTGATGTACTGGAAAGGCTTTTTTATATATTCTTTATCCTTTGGGTATTAATAAGAAAGAATAATTTTATGATGAAATTTAAATTAGCGATATTATTTCTTAATTAATACTTTAAAAAGCGGTCAAAATCATTTAAGAATCTAATCTGTTTAAAACCATTTACTTCTATTGGGTTGGTTTTACCGGATTAATAAATTTAAAATTGCTTCAATTTTTAAACATCAAACGGCTTCAGTAAATGGATACTTTTTCAGATAAATCAAAAAGAGAATTTCAGTTAGAAAGAATGATTCTTTTTAGTGATGCGGTATTTGCTATTGCTATTACCTTATTAGTGATCGAGATTAAAGTACCCCACCTGGAAGTGCAATCCGACCAAGCCGTAATTCAGGAGTTGCTTCATTTATTACCAAAAATATTGGGTTTTATTACCAGCTTTTTTGTAATCGGAATCTATTGGACGGTCCATCATCGTATTTTCGGCACTGTTATTAACTACAATGCAAAATTACTTTGGCTTAACTTGTTATTCTTGTTGAGTATTGCTTTAATGCCATTCAGCACGGCTCTGTACAGTGAATTTTACATGCCGCACTTAATTGTACCGTATTTATTTTACACCGTTAATATTTCTTTAATCGGAGTACTAAACTATACCATAGTAAAACACATTAACAATCCAAAGAACCAATTAAAAGAAGAATACGAAGAACCTAACTTGGTAAAAGCAGCTTATGCCCGGGCCCTTATGATGCCCATTATATTTATTATAGGTTTAATAGTTGGCTTGCTTACTTTCCCTGCATTAGGCCGATTGTGCCCTGTTCTGATTCCTGTTTATTTAACGTTAGTAAATAAATGGTTTCGCCCAGCCCGTAATTAAATCAACCATTCTCTGCAATTTGTTTTAGCTGATTTATTTTATTTATGCCTGAATTCTCCCCTACCCGGCAACATAAATTGTTTGATTCTATAGCTGCGGCAGAACAATCTTTACCCTTAGGCAAACCTCAAAAATTATGGGTAACAGGCCGGGCAGAAGCTATTTGTTTGGTCAGAACGCGTAAAGGTATTTTTGCGGTTTCGGATGTTTGCCCGCACCTTGGCGAGTCGTTAAGCAAAGGCACTACTAATTACCTAAACGAAGTAGTATGTCCCTGGCACAGTTATCGTTTTTCTTTGCTCAACGGCCAGGAATGCACTAATCGAACATCCAATCTGAAGACCTTTCCGGTGAAGGTACAACCCGATGGAATTTATCTGCAGTTGTAATTTAAAAATAATTAGCCATAAATACCAAGGCCGTAGAAAGGGCGAACACTGACTACGGCCTTATTACAGCGAATTTTTTCCTTTGATTATCGTGCTTCCAATTGTGTTTTTACCAACGACTTTAGGTTAGAATAATTATCTTCTTTAAGCGGGATAAGAGTAGCCGTAACGTTTTGTAATTTTCTTCTTTTTTAACTTTTCCACTTTCATCGTCATCCGGATATCCGCTAGAGGGCGATCACGAGGGCCTTTTGGTTGTTCGGCAATTTTATCAATTACATCTAAACCACTAATAACCTGGCCAAAAACGGTATATTGATTATCCAGATGCGGCGTACCGGCGTGGTTCTCGACAAGGTAAAATTGCGAGCCACTCGACTCCCGTTTAGGGTTAACGAAGTCGCCCTGGCGGGCGGCGGCTAAGGCGCCTCGCACGTGTTTAAACTTCGGGTTAAACTCAGCCGGAATCTGGTAACCAATATCGCCGGCGCCGTCATTGGTTTTATCGTCATCTTTGGAGTTCTTATCTCCCCCTTGAATCATAAAATCATCAATAATGCGATGGAAAGTGGTATTATTATAAAATCCTTCTTTTGCCAGTTTTAAGAAATTCGTCTTGTGTTGGGGCGTTTCGTCGAAGAGTACCACAACCATATCACCGAACTGGGTAGAAATAGTAACAATTGTATCTTTCTTAGATTTGCCTTTTGCTAAACTTTCCGTAAAACTTACGCCTACCAGCAAAAGTACTAAGAGACACTTATTAACTAGAGTATTTTTAATAAAATGAGTTGTTTGGATAGTCATGTAAATAAAAAATAGGAAAATTTAAAACCGTTCTTTCTTGATGGAAGTTAAAATTTCGTCACCGCCCATTGCTAAAATATTTTGAGCCAAATGTGTTCCTAAAGCATCAGCTTCGTGTGGTGGCGCCTGCAAGGTATCCGTTATCATTTGCTGGCCGTCTAAACTCACAATTCCACCGGTAATTTCGATATGCGCGACATGCAAAGTAGCCAGTGCAAACGACGGAATGCTGCAGCCGCCCTCCATGGTCCGCAGGAAAGCCCGCTCCGCAGTTAAACAAATGTGCGTGGGTTCGTGATCCAGGCAATTGCGGAGAGCCAGTTTTTTAGTTAAAGGTAAATTTTTGGCACATTCAATGGCAATGCTGCCTTGTCCGGCCGCCGGCACAAATTTATCTGCGGGTAAAATTTCGGTAATCAAATGACTGTATTGCATCCGATATACTCCGGCGTAAGCCAGTAGAATAGCATCGTACTGCTTATCTTTTAATTTTTGCAAGCGCGTTTGCAGGTTGCCCCGGCACTCGGCTGTAATCACATCCGGATAATAACGTTTTAACAAGGCCCGCCGGCGCGTAGACGAAGTGCCAATTACAATTTGTTCCCGGTCTAAAGTAAAGCTGGAATCAAAAGATATAACCACATCATTTACCTTCTCGCGCTCCATAAAAGCCAATATCTCTAAATCATCGGGTAAAGTAGATTGTAAATCCTTTGCGCTATGCACCGCAATATCAACGGTTCCGTTGCGTAGGCTTTCTTCTAATTCTTCGGTAAAAACTCCTTTCGCCCCAATTTTATCTAAAGAGCGATCAAGCACTAAATCCCCCTTCGTTTGAATAACTTCTATTTCTACCGCAAAATTAGCCGCCCGGAGCAATTCGGCCACGTGGTGGGTTTGCCAAAGCGCTAAGCGACTACCGCGGGTAGCAATACGAATGGTATTTTCAGCCGGTTCGGGCATTATATAAAAGGTTTTAATTCTGTAATTTTAAATAACGGGCAATCTGGATAGAAGAATCAATAAAAACCATTTTAGGATTAGCATTCCGCTCGATGTGATAATGCGCCTGGTTTAATTCTTCTGTTAAAAGTGGTGCGTTTACTTCGCGCACTATTTTTGAAAATCTTTGAATAAAATCTCCTTCGGCCGGTGGAATAAAAGAAATTAATCCTGGGTCAATGCCGTACAACAATACCTTACGCAGGCTACTTAAAGCATAATGCAAAAAGTTTTTCTGGTTCTCGCGGCCCATCTTCTGAAAATCTTCGCTTAACTCTACTACCTCGCCAAACTTATTCGCGTAACAGTGACGCATCCATTTTATAAAAAAGTCGAAATAATCATTCGTCATTTCGGCGCTAAGTTGCATAGCGGCCTGTAAGTTACCTTCGGCTAGTAAAGCAATTTGCTGCGCCCCCATTTCGTTGGTTAAACCTTTTCGGGTAAGATAGTTGATAATTTCTTCTTCGGTAAAGGAGCGTACCTTTACCATTTGGGTTCGCGATAGAATGGTAGCGAGAAGTTTATCAGCGCTATTGGCTACCAGCAAGAATATAGTATTCGCAGGCGGTTCTTCCAGAAGTTTGAGCAAAGCATTTGCCGCCGCCGGGTGCATTAATTCGGGTAACCAGATTAAAATAATTTTAAAAGTAGCTTCAAAGGCTTTCAAAGAGGAAAATTTTACTAATTGCCGGCTTTCATCTTTCGAAATATTTCCCTGTTTGTTCTCGGCCCCAATAAACTGCATCCAATCATTTAACGTTTGGTACGGGTTCGTTAAAACAAACTCCCGCCATTCTGCTAAAAACTTCTGACTCAAAGCATCTTTGGGTTGGGCTTTAGTAGTAGTTACCGGCATGACAAAATTAACGTCCGGATGTATAAGTTTATTGATTTTCACGCAGCTCGCGCAGGTGCCGCACGCCTCGGCAGGTTGTTTATTTTCGCAATTTAAATAGGTGGCGTACGCTAAAGCTAATGCCAGGTTAGCGCTTCCTTCGGTTCCTAAAAACAATTGGGCGTGCGCTACGTGTTGGTTCTGCACCGAGTTTACCAGTAGTTTTTTTGTTTCGGCGTGCCCTTCTATTTCAGAAAAAAACATGCGGTTTCGTTGTTAGTCCATAGATCCTAGACGATAGTCCACGGTCTATAGTTGAAAGTGAATTAATGAAATATATTTTCTATAAATAATAATTTTTCTGTGAACTATCGACTTATTTATTAAACTTTTTCAGCCCCATAATTAACCGCAAACAAATAGCAATTAAAGCCACCAAAAACATTAGCAATACCAACATTTTAACCGTTGGCAGCAGAAAAATGCTACCCGCAATTAGTAAGCTAATAAAGCCCATGCTCCTTAAGTTATTTCCCACGAAAGTAGCCATGCCTTTTTTATCTTTCACATTTTTTAGAACCAAGCCTGGCAAGGATATAGATTTTAGTGCTTCTTTCTTTTTAATATGATTTCCCACTAGCCACAGCAGGAGGCCGCAAAAACTAAATATTATCAATAAGATGATACTATTATCTTGCATGCTAGTATAATTCTTAAAATAGTAAACCTACTTATAAAAGGTGAAATAAGTATTAATGAACGAATAAGATGCGTTTGCATGGCCTATTTTCTTCCTTAAACGGTTATACTATGGCGCGTTAAAGTGCAGATAATCTTCCCCCAAATTTTCCTAATTATAAGTAAGGATTACAAACTTAAATTTTTTCCCAAGTACGATATTCTTTGGTTTGTTCATAAACGTTGCTTAAAATGCTTTTTTCAATTTCATCGAGTACCAGGAAGCGACGCTCCATAGCTCTGCTTGCCGATTCGAAAAACTTTGGTAATTGGTAGGTTTCCAAACTAGGCGAACCTCCCCAGGTAAAGGATGGAATAAAATTACGGGGGTAGCCGGCTCCAAAAACATTCGCACTTACGCCGGTTACTGTACCGGTATTCAGCATGGTATTAATCCCGCATTTGGTATGGTCGCCCATAATGGAACCGCAGAACTGCAAGCCTGTATTTTTCATGCCGCCTTTGGCGTAATTCCAAAGCTTTACATCGGCATAGTTATTTTTCATGTTAGAGGTATTCGTATCGGCTCCTAAATTAACCCACTCGCCCAGGACCGAATTTCCTAAAAATCCATCGTGACTTTTATTGGAGTAGCCAAAAATAACCGAATTGCTAATTTCGCCGCCTACTTTACAAAAAGGCCCAATAGTAATATCGCCGCGCATTTTAGCGCCCATGTTTAAAATGCTGCCTTCACCTAAAGCAAACGCTCCTCTTATAACAGCACCCTCCTGCACTTCGCAATTTTTACCCAGATAAATAGGGCCACTTTCGGCATTTAGTACTACGGCGCGCAGCTTTACGCCTTCCTCTAAAAAAACATTTTCGGGGGCGTATACCACTGAATGGGGATCTGTTACGGGGCAACTTTTCCGGCCTTTGGTAATTAAATCAAAATCAGCTTTAATCTGCTGGCCATTCCGGGTAAATATTTCCCAAACCTCCTGAATAATGGTTACCTCACCGTCGAAATTTTTAGGAATGGCATTGCTGTAGTTATAAAAATCGGATAAGGTTTCGAATACCTGCTCGTTGCCGTGGAAAGCGAGTAAAACATTGTTTTTAAACAAAGCTTTGTCCGCCTTTAGTTTTTTTAAACTTTTGAGCAAATCGGCATTAGGGCAAACGGCACCGTTAATGTAAATATTGGCCGTTAACTCGGCGCTACACGAGTATTTTTTTTGTAAATACGGTTGCGTTAAGTACGAAACAGGCTGTCCGGTAAACTTTTGCCATTTTTCCGCAATGGTTAAAATTCCCACCCGTATTTCCGCTACCGGCCGGGTAAAGGTAAGGGGCAATAAGTTCGGACGAATATTTTTATCGTCAAAAAGAATAATGTTCATAGGGCAAAAATAAAAAAAGTCCTCCTGACTTTTCAGGAAGACTTTATCAAATTAAAAGCCAAAAATTCCTTATTTCTTGGCGTAACGTTTCTGGAATTTCTCCACCCGACCGGCAGTATCCACGAAAATGTTTTTACCCGTATAAAACGGGTGCGACGCCGAAGATACTTCTACTTTAATTACCGGGTAGGTTTTACCGTCTTCCATGGTAATAGTTTCGTTGGAAGTCATGGTAGAGCGGGTAATAAATTTAAAATCGCTGGATGTATCCTGAAATACTACCTCTCTGTATGTGGGATGAATATCTTTTTTCATTGGTACTTATATATTTATAAACTAGCTTCTTTCAAAAATCAGGACGCAAAGATAAATGTTTTTTTCGTATAATACGAAAGATTATAGAATTTTTCCGGGAGTAAATCGCTTGAATAATTTGAAATACTTCTAAATCGAACGCAAATGCTAATGAAATAACTTCGTAGTAAGCAGAAAAATCTCATTATATTTTAAAATACTAAAAAATAGCGTTCAGGATTATTTCCTTGCGTACTTTTGTCTTAATAATTGTCACTTAATCTGGTCATGCTTACCGAAACTCAAAGTTTTAGCCCTAGTTCCCGCATTTTAACGCGTCAGGATATTATGCAGAAAATTAAGCGCATGGCGTTTGAGATTTACGAAAAAAACTTCGAGGAGTCGGAGCTTTATTTGGCGGGTATTCACGAAAATGGCTATAAACTAGCGGAGCTTTTAGCCGATGAATTGCGTCAGATTTCACCGCTTTTTGTTCATCTATTAGGAATTACCTTAGATAAAATTCATCCTTTAAATCAAGTTATTGATTTAGAGCCAGCTAATCTTAATTTGGAAGGAAAAGTTATTATTCTGGTAGATGATGTGCTAAACTCGGGTAAAACCATGGCCTACAGCTTAGCATTATTTTTAAAAGCCGAGGTAAAAAAGATTGAAACGGCTACGCTTATTAACCGGCATAATACTTTGTATCCGATAATGGTTACTTATACCGGTTTGTCATTGGCTACCACCTTGCTCGAGCACATCCGGGTAGTGCTAACGGAAGAGGAATTATATGGTGCTTATTTGATTTAATCTGGTCCATTGCAAAAAGAACTCCCGAAAATTTACTGTATACCGGGTTTAGGGGCCGATGCCCGGATGTTTCAGTTACTGCAACTGGATGCTAGTCGGTTTGAAGTAGTAGTTCTGAAGTGGTTGCTATCCCATAAAAATGAATCTTTGGTGAGTTATGCGCAACGCATGGCAAATCAGATTTTGATAAACAATCAACCCGTATTACTGGTAGGAGTTTCTTTTGGCGGCATGGTAGCGGTAGAAATAAGTAAAATACTACCATCAGCACAAATTATATTGATTTCCAGTATTAAAACTAGCGCTGAATTACCTGGTTATCTGCGTTTTTTCGGCAAGATAGGAATTCACAAGTATTTACCGTTGCAGTGGGCTAAAAAGCTACCGTGGTTATATAATTGGGTATTTGGAGCCAACACGTTACTTGAAAAAAAGCTTCTCCATCAAATTATTCAGGCAACGGATATTCCATACGCGAAGTGGGCTTTAACCGCTATTGTAAACTGGCAAAGCCGCGACCATATTCCCAATCTTATTCATTTACACGGTAATCAGGATAAACTATTTCCGGTATCTTACCTTGATAAGCCAGTAGTTTATGAGGGTGGCCATTTAATTATTCTAAGTCAAGCAGATAAACTAAGTTTGCTTATTAATCAGGAAGCAAACCGTATATTTTACCAGGACATTCATTAATACAAATAAAATCTATGCTTACCATCTGTTTTGCCAGCAACAACGCGCATAAATTGTCCGAAATCCGGGAAATTCTGGGCGACCGGTTTGACGTTAAAAGTTTAGCCGATATTGGCTGCCACGAAGAACTGCCCGAGGAACAAACCACTTTAGAAGGTAATTCACGGCAAAAAGCGGAATATGTATGGCAAAAATACGGAGTGAATTGTTTCGCCGATGATACTGGCCTGGAAGTATTAGCGCTGAACATGGAGCCAGGTGTATATTCGGCCCGCTACGCAGGTCCGCAGCGTAGTAGCCAGGATAATATTCAATTACTCTTACAGAATTTGGCGGGTAAAGAAAACCGGGCAGCCCAATTCCGGACTTCTATTACTCTGATTTTAGATAATAATTTGTTTCAATTTGATGGCGTGGTACAAGGTAAAATAGCGGAAGAGGCCAGCGGAAATCAAGGCTTTGGTTACGACCCGGTATTTATTCCGGAAGGCCATTTTCAAACTTTTGCCGAAATGAATTCCGCCGAGAAAAACCGCATAAGTCACCGGGGCCGGGCCGTACAACAACTCGCCGAATACTTAAACGTCGCCTTAACCGAACCTAAACCATTAAGTGAAAGACCTTAAAGTTGCAGGTTGGTTTTAAAGTTGAAAGGTTGGAAGGTTACCAGTTGGAAGGTTAAAAAGTTGGAAAGTTAAAGGTTTAACTTTGTATGTTCCGTAACTGTAACAATCCAGCTATTTAGCATTAAAAACAATCTAATACTTTAACAATTTAACAATTTATCAATTCAGCAATTCAGCAGTTATCCATTCTATGGACTATCGACTATGGTCTATGGACGGTAAACTAAAAACAACTATTCAACAAGAAAAGCCGTGGTCCGTGGACCATCGACTATGGACTAAAAAATAATGACTTTTACTTTAACCGCTCACGATAAAGAATCAAAAGCCCGGGCAGGCACCCTTACCACCGCTCACGGCATTATTCAAACGCCCATTTTTATGCCGGTAGGTACGGCTGGTACCGTTAAAGCAGTACACCAACGCGAAATAAAAGAGGATATTCAAGCCCAGATAATTTTAGGAAACACGTATCATTTGTATTTACGCCCGGGCTTAAACACCTTGGAACAAGCGGGTGGTCTACATAAATTTAACGGCTGGGACCAACCTATTTTAACCGATAGCGGCGGTTACCAGGTTTATTCGCTTTCGGGTACGCGCAAAATTGTAGAAGAAGGGGTAAAATTTAAATCCCACATTGATGGTTCTACGCATTTCTTTTCGCCGGAAAACGTAATGGATATTCAGCGTACGATTGGGGCTGATATTATTATGGCTTTTGATGAATGCACGCCTTACCCCTGCGAATACAACTATGCCCGCAAATCCATGGACATGACCCACCGTTGGCTGCAGCGATGCTGCGAACGATTCGATAATATGGAAAGCAAATACGGTTACGAGCAAAACCTCTTCCCAATTGTACAAGGCAGCACTTTTAAAGATTTGCGCCAGAAATCGGCAGAAACCATTGCTTCCTTTAATCGGGCCGGTAATGCTATTGGGGGTTTATCGGTGGGAGAACCGGCCGATATGATGTACGAAATGACGGAGTTAGTCTGCGATATTTTACCCGCGGATAAACCCCGTTACCTGATGGGCGTAGGTACGCCGGCCAATATTCTGGAAAATATTGCATTAGGAATAGATATGTTCGATTGCGTATTACCTACCCGCAATGCTCGTAACGGCATGTTGTTTACCACGCAAGGTATTATCAATATCCGTAACGAAAAATGGAAAAATGATTTTTCTCCGATTGATGAAACACTTGGCGGCTATGCCAGCACGTTTTACACCAAAGCGTATTTACGACATTTGGTGCATAGCGGCGAGATGCTGGGTGCCCAGATTTCCAGTGTGCATAACTTAACTTTTTACCTGTGGTTGGTGAAACAAGCCCGCGAGCAAATTCTGGCCGGCACTTTCCGGGCCTGGAAAGACAAAATGGTGAAAGATCTAATGGTGCGGTTATAAATTAGTCGATAGACCATGGTCACAGTCCACGGACGATAGACCACAGGTAAAATTGTTGAACTGTTGAATTGTTAGATTGTTAGATTAGTCTATAAAAGTCTGATAGTAAACATAGTAAGCAAAACTTGTAACTTTACAACTTTCTAACCTTCTAACCTTCCAACTTTCTAACCAACTTGCAACTTGTAACTTGCAACTAACAAATGAAATTATTAGATACCTATATCCTGAAGAAATACCTGAGCACCTTCGTGTTCGTCGTTTTAATTTTGGTAGTTATTATTTGTGTGATTGACTTTACGGAAAAAAATGATGATTTCTTAGAAACCAATCCCCCGTTTAAATCCATTATCTTCGATTACTACCTGAACCTGATTCCGTTCTATTCGAATATGCTTAGCCCCATTACGGTGTTTATTGCCACCGTTTTTGTTACGGCTAAGCTGGCGGGTCGTACGGAAATCGTGGCTATTTTGAGTAGTGGGGTAAGTTTTCGGCGCATGTTGTGGCCTTACATTCTGGGAGCTATTGTAATTGGGGTTTTTACGTTTGCCATGATTGGTTGGGTTATTCCTAATTCTAATAAAACGCGGGTAGCTTTTGAAGTAAAGTACATTAAAAAACCCTATACTTTTGAAGGCCGGAATATTCATTTCAAGCTTAATCCCGAATCGTACGCGTACATTGAAAGTTACAATAATACCGCCAACATTGGTTATAAATTTACGCTGGAAACCATTAAAGGCAACGAGTTACTGGCTAAATTAACTTCTGATGCTATTACTTGGGACGAGAAGAAAAGCAAGTGGCACCTGGATAATTACGTACTGCGTAAATTTGTGGGGGACAAAGAAATTACCAAGCAATACGGACCTTTAGATACCACCCTGAACCTGTTACCAAAAGATTTTGCCAGTACTTACCGCTTGGCCGAAACCTTAACGCTGCCTGAATTAAATAAATTTATCAAGCAGAAGAAAATGCGGGGAGCCGATGATACCGAGATTTACCTGATTGAAAAATACGAACGGTTCAGTTACCCATTTGCTATAATTATATTAACGGTTATTGGAGTTATTCTCAGTTCTAAAAAACGGCGAGGAGGCATAGGCTTGCAAGTAGCGCTTGGGTTTACGCTGGCCTTTATCTTTATCATCTTTGTTATTATGAGCCGTAGTTTAGCCCAAGTCGGTGATGTAAGCCCCATGTTAGCTTCCTGGATTCCCTCGATTATTTTTACCTTCATCGGTATTATCTTATATAAAACAGTACCGCGGTAGTGGTTGAAAGTTGCAGGTTACAAGTTGGCAAGTTAAAGTTTAACGTTGTATGTTCCGTAATTGTAACCATTCAACCATTCAGCAATGAGACAATATTCATCTGTGATCTTTCGTCCGTGGACTGAGGACTAAAAAGCAATTTAGCAATCCAACAATTTTACCTGTGGTCTATCGTCTGTGGACCATGGACTATGGACTAATCTATGGCTTCGTTTAAGCATTATTTAGAACTGCACTTTATTGTTTTTGTGTGGGGATTTACGGCAATTTTAGGTAAATTAATTTCTATTCCCGCGGTAGAACTGGTATTTCTCCGGACTCTGATTGCGGCTGCCACTTTAGCTTTAATCATAAAATTCACCGGTAAATCGTTCCGAATTGGCCGGGGTCCTATCATTAAAATTATTGGGGTAGGTATGCTGATTTCTGCGCATTGGATGCTTTTTTTTGCGTCGGCGCGGGTTGCTTCTGTTTCAATTTGTTTAGCGGGGATGGCTACCAGTAGTCTCTGGACAGCAATTCTGGAACCTATATTTTATCAGAAAAAAATTAAACCGCACGAAATTGGGTTAGCCTTGCTGATATTTCTGGGCTTGTACCTAATTTTTCAGTTTGAGTTTAGTCACGCTTTGGGCATTTTAATGGGCGTAGGCTCCGCTATGCTAGGTGCAACTTTTTCTATTATTAACAGCCGTTTAACCCGCAAATATTCCCCGCTTAATATTACCTGCTACGAAATGGCCGGCGCTTGCCTGGGTACTGCACTGTTTATGCCTATTTACCAACTGTTTTTAAGTCCGGACCACGCTGTCCATTTTACTTTAACCCCGCTGGATTGGGTTTATATTTTAACTCTGGCTCTGGTTTGTACCGTGTATCCGTTTACGGGTTCCGTGCGACTAATGCAGCGGATACCGATATTTAACATGAACCTGAGCATTAACCTAGAACCGGTTTACGGAATTGTATTTGCTTATTTTATTTTTGGCGAAAGCGAACACATGTCAGGCGGGTTTTACGCCGGGGCGCTTATTATTTTGTTCAGCGTTTTTATTCATCCCATTCTCGACCGGCGGTACGAAAATCGGCAACTACAGAGCACCCTGCCAAACGGAATAGGTGGTGCCGGTCACAGTTAACTTTTGAGAAAAATCCTTCGGGAAAATACCAAATACCGCGGAACCGGAACCGGTCATGGAAGCATAAAGAGCACCTGCCTCGTCTAAATAAGCTTTTAGTTGGGGTAATACCGGGTAACTCGGAAACAAAGCTTCCTCAAAATCGTTCTGTACCCCGTCTTTCCAAGTTGTAAGGGGTTGTTGCAGTAAATTTTTTAAGTTTTCGTTAGGATTTTTAGGTACTACTTTTTGGTAAGCTTCGGCGGTGGTAATATGTAAATCCGGATAAATAATTACTGCTTGGTAGCCACTTAAATGTAAATCAATAGGTTCAAATACATCGCCTTTTTCCACGGCAAATACTGGTTTGTTCTGAATAAAAAATGCGCAATCGCTCCCTAAACGACGCGCGTAATTTTCTAAATCAGGTACTAATAAATTTAGCTCGAATAAGTTATTTAATAATTTTAACGTAAAAGCAGCATCGGCTGAGCCGCCTCCCAAACCAGCCCCAATGGGAATGTTTTTGTGCAGATGAATATGCACCGGTGGCAAGGCAAAATCCTGCTGCAATAATTTATATGCTTTCAAGCAAAGATTCATATCTGTTTCACCCGGAATGGTTAATCCGGAAGAAGTAAAGCGAGTTTCTTCCGCCCGAATTATTTCCAATGCATCGCACCAGTTTACCGGATAAAAGCACGATTCCAGGTTCCGGAAGCCATCGGGCCGCCGATTTACCACGTGCAAACCAATATTTATTTTAGCGTTCGGGAAAATTATCATCTGCCTAAATTTTGGCGACCAAGTTACAAAAAAATCATACCGGGTTCTTCCAGTTTTATTTTGGCTGTATCTTCTCTGCTATTATCTAAAGTAAATTGTAGATATTGGTAACAAACCTACGGCCTTTTACATGAATCCGATAACCAGCCATTTTTTCCGGCCACTTCTTTTGTTTCTGGTAATTTTTAAATTTGCTTTATCCTTCTTGTCCGTACACCCAGCTTACCAATTACAGCGCGACGAGTATTTGTACTTAGACGAAGCAAATCACCTGGCTTGGGGTTTCCTGGAAGTACCGCCTGCTTTAGCGGTTCAAGCCTGGATTACCAAAGCATTTGGCAATTCGTGGTATATGGTGCGATTCTGGCCGGCTCTATTTGGTGCTTTAACTATGTTAGTTATTGGTTTTATGGTAAAACGGTTAAATGGCGGCTGGTTTGCGTTAGCCCTGGCGGGTATTGGTTTTCTAGCTTCCGCTTATTTACGAGTGAATATTTTGTTTCAGCCGAATGCGCTCGAGTTCTTGTTTTGGTCGGTTTACCTTTACTTTCTAATCTGTTATATCCAGCAACCAAAAGCTTATTACTTATATGCTTTGGGTATAACCATCGGGTTGGGTTTACTCAATAAATATTCTATTATATTCTTTTTAGCGGGCACATTTCCGGCGTTATTGCTTTCGCCCCAACGTACTTTGTTGCTTCAGCGGCATTTTTACGGAGCAATCATTATAGCATTGCTTATTTTTTTACCCAATATCATCTGGCAAGTGCAGCATAATATTCCGTTTTGGCAGCACATGCAAGAATTAAAGCGCAATCAATTAGATTTGGTAAAACCCAAAGATTTTTTGTTAGACCAATTGTTGATGAATTTACCGGCTTTGTTTATTTGGTTAGCAGGTTTACTAGCTTTATTCCTGGCTAATTGGGCGCGTCCTTATCGCCTTATCGGGTGGATTTACGTGGCGGTAATAGCAATTTTTTTACTTTTACACGGTAAAAGTTACTATGCTTTGGGCTTATATCCGGTACTACTTGCCTTTGGCGGAGTTACCTGGGAACATTTACTAAATAAAAAGCATCAGTTTTATCTAAGGCCGATTTTGTTGGTATTATCCCTGGCAGTAATGGCTCCTTTAGTGCCGTTACTTCTGCCGGTTTTATCCCCGGAAGCTACGTCGCAATATTGCCAAAAGTTTAAGGCTACCGGGGTTTTACGTTGGGAAGATGGTCAAGACCACTTACTGCCTCAGGATTATGCCGATATGTTAGGCTGGGCAGAAATGGCCGGCTTAGTGCGCCAGGCTTATGCAACACTTTCGGATAAGGAACGGACCGAGGCTATTATTTGGTGCGATAATTACGGCGAAGCCGGGGCCGTAAACTTTTATAATGCAGCTTATAACTTGCCGCGGGCCCACAGCACCAATGCCAGTTATGCGCTTTGGTGTCCGGCGGTAGTTGATTCTAACGTTGTGATATTAGTCAGTGAGGAAGCCCCTACGGACTTACTGCCGCATTTTCAATCGGCTCAAATCATCGGCCAACTAAAGAACCCGCTTATTCGCGAAAATGGCGCTCATGTGAGTATTTTACGTAAGCCGGATGCCTTTATCCTGCAACGTTTAAACGCCGAAATAGCCGCTGAACGACGAAAATTTGAAATAGAATAATTTTAGTTTAGAAGATTACTGTTGTGTTGTTACCTGATTTTATTAATTCGAATACGGCTATCTTAAATAGCGGCTAAAGCTGCATCTAATTCCTGAATCAAATCCTGGGCTTCTTCTATCCCCACCGATAAACGAATAAGACCAAGAGTAATGCCTAGCTTTTCCTGTTGCTCCGGACTAAACGAGCGGTGTGATGTTTTAAGGGGATGTGAAATAGACGTAGTTACGCCAGCAAGCGAAGGTGCAAACGGAATATGAGGCAATGCCCGCATAAAAGCATTTACTTTCTCCATCTCATCGCTTATCTGAAAAGACAGCATCCCCCCGAATAAACCATTACCTTGCTGCCGTGCCAGCTCATTTTGCGGATGATTTTCGAGACCAGGATAATAGACGCGCCGAACCTTTGGGTGCTGATTTAAAAATTGGGCAATTTCTAAGGCATTGGCGCTGTGTTGCTTGATGCGTAAGCGTAAAGTTTTTAAACCTCGGGCCGCTAACCAAGAATCAAACGGACTAAGGTTTAAGCCGTAATACATCACAATTTGACGGATTCGTTTCGCGGTTTCTTCGCCTTTGGCAACTATTACGCCGGCTGTTACATCGCTGTGGCCCGCTAAGTACTTCGTAACGCTGTGCATCACCAAATCGGCTCCTAGCTCCAATGGACGAGTTATAACCGGCGAGGCAAACGTATTATCCATAATTAACTTTAACTGAAATTCCCGGCAAAGAGCCGCTATACGGGCAATATCTAACACCGTTAAAAGTGGGTTGCTGATAGTTTCCGCGAGTAAGGCTTTCGTGTTTTCCTGCACGTAGGAACTTAATTCGTAGGTCTGTTCCGTGGGAACAAAGGTTACGGTAATACCTAATCTTTTTAATTCCTGCGCCAGTAAGGTGGCCGAGCCGCCGTAAATTTCTTCGGCACATAATACGTGGTCACCGGCCTGGCAAAAAGTTAAAATAGCCGTTAAAATAGCCGACATCCCCGAAGAAGTTACTACCGCGCCATCGCCTTTTTCCAGTTTATTTACCTCCGCTGCCAGTTCATCCGAATTAGGATTCCCAAACCGGCTGTACATATAATGTTGCCCCGGCTCATCGAAATAAGCTTCCAGCTCATTTAAATCGTTGAAAGTAAAAACGGAAGTCTGGTAAATTGGGGTTATTTTGGGTTTGATGGGAGCGTGTTCGTTAGCCGACATAAGTATTTTCTTGGCGAGGCGGTAAATTAGCTTGATTCCGCTTAAAATGAAATTTTATTGTGATAAAGAAAAGTGACCCTCAGCTAAAGGTTAAAAAAGCAGAATGTCATATTTTAAACCCTTAATATTTTCAATTTTTATAAACCTGCAACCTGTAATTTTACTCATCCTTATACTTGCGTTTTAAGTCGCCGTTTTTAATTTGTTGAATCAGCTGCCCCCAGGCGAACGGGTTAAGAAGAGGGTTATTATTGTATTGATTGGGCATGGTTTGCTTGTTTAAATACATGTTCTGCATATCCATGGTATGGCGGAAATTAGCGGACGGTCCAATGGCAGTATTATCAAATATGCGGGCCATTAATTGTTCATTTAGGTTTTTCTCAGCCGCCGATTTTTGTTCGTCGGGTACGCGCAAGGCCAGAAAAGCTTTCTTAAATAATTCTTCGGTAGGATAAGGAAAAACCCGTACTTCGGGTAATAGCGTGGCATCTTCTTTTAATTCCAGTACCACCGAGTAACTTTGCTTATTGTAATTGCGGGGAATCAAAACGGTTAAGTGTTTGTAACCAAGGGCTCGTACTACCACACTATCGCCGGCTAATACCGGCATAGAGAAATAGCCGTAATCGTTAGTAACGGTACCGCGGCCCGCTTTAGGTACATAAACGGTAACTCCTGGTACGCCATACAAACTATCGCCGCTGGCAACAATACCCGATAATTGCACCACGGCCGCTTTGCCCTGGGCCGACGCCTTTTCCGGAGTTAAAAATCCGATGAGGCTTAACAGGCAGCAAAAAGTAAATTTTATAGAGCTACTAATAAATCGAGCTCGAAAGAAGTAATAAGGTAACATATTTGCGTTCATTCTTTACAAGTATACTATTTTTCTGAATTTAATCAGATAAGACTTGGCATTTTATAACTGGTAAATTTTAAATTAATCGCGCTGGTTATTGAGTATAAAAAATCATTCTGCCCTTTCATTATGTTGTATATCAAAAGAGATATTACTTCATTGGTTTGATATTTTTTATACCTATTTATACTATCTGTAATTTTTATCTAACGCAAATGCGGCTGAAACATTTTAACGTAACCTTCGGCGAACAGGTATTTAAAGCACTGGGCGACGAATCACGGTTACGCATTTTAAATTTGATCATAAAAAACTCCGAGATGTGCATTTCGGATATCGAACAGGTTTTAGATTTTACGCAAACCAAAACTTCGCGGCATTTGTCTTATTTGAAACTTTCGGGTTTAGTAGCCTTTAAGCGAATCGACAACTGGGTATATTATTATTTGCGCGACGAAACTGCGGATTTACTGCATACTATTTTTACTTACCTGGAAAAAGACGAATTGTTACTAAAAGATCAGGAAACTTATCGCGTTTTGTATTCTAACCGCGAATTAGCCGTAAATAAACTACACAACCGTAAATGGATGCCCCAGTAAGCAGATGCAAATGCGAGCTAGAGGGTTGCCTACCAACTTAACCAAACTTCTTTGTGAAACTATTTCCCTTAAAAACTTACAAACATCTTTTCTTCGATTTAGATCATACGCTTTGGGATTTTGAAAAAAATGCGGAAGAAACCATTGTGGTACTATATAATCAGTTTGATTTAGCCAAGTTTGGTAAGTTTTCTTCTACCGATTTTTATAAAAAGTACAGCTACGTTAATCACCGGATGTGGCGCCTTTACCACGAAGGCAAAATTACCCAGCAGCAGTTGCGCACGAATCGTTTTGAGCAAACTCTACTAAAACTCGGGTTAACTCCCGCGCAAATACCAACGGGTTTACCCGAAGCTTTCACTACGCTTTGTCCGACGAAAACGGCGGTTTTTCCGTATACCTACGAGGTATTGCGTTATCTGCAAAAAAAATACACGCTGCATATTATTACCAATGGTTTTAAAGATGTTCAGGAAATTAAAATGACTTCCTCGAACCTGCACGAGTATTTTCAGGAAGTTATTACCTCGGAGTGCGTGAATTGCAGTAAGCCCGACCGCAAAATATTTGAATACGCTCTTAGCCGGGCTAATGTAAAAGCCGCCGAAAGTCTGATGATTGGCGATAGCCTGGAAGCGGATATCCTGGGCGCCAAAAATGCCGGGATGGACCAGATTTACTTTAATCCGGGTAAAAAACGGCATCACCAAAAAGTAACTTACGAAATTAGCTGCCTAAGCGAACTGATGCGGGTGCTTTAAGTTGGCGAATTATAAAGTTGAATGGTTGTAAAGTTTGAAAGTTGAATGGTTTGAAAGTTGAAAAGTATTCTGGCGCGAGTACTTCATTTGTGTCAGCCACATTTGACCTTAGGTTGGTAGAATATCAGAGCAGCTATTTCTGCATTTAAGTAAATCATTTACTTTAACCAGAACCTACTTACTAATAAACACTAGGCCAGCACTTCGCGTTAGTACATTATCTATGTATTAAAACAACAATGTAATCAGTCAGCAATTTAACTTTACAACCTTTAAACCTTCCAACTTTTTAACTTTTCAACCTGTAACTTACAACTAAAAAATAGCAATACCATGTCTGGATTTTTTAAGGTACCTCTGCCGGTAAACGAGCCGGTAAAAAACTACGCCCCGGGTTCGCCGGAAAGAAAAGAATTACAACAAACTTATAAAGAACTTAAATCACAGCAATTAGATATACCCATGTACATTGGTAATCAGGAGGTACGGAGCGGAAACAAGCTGCCGCTTACCCTGCCCCATGATCACCAGCACGTTTTAGGTTATTTCCACGAAGGCGATGCCAGCCACGTTAACCAAGCCATTGAGGCCGCTTTAGCGGCCCGGGAACAATGGGCTAGTACCCCTTGGCAAAGTCGGGCGGCCATATTTTTAAAAGCCGCTGAGTTACTTGCCGGACCGTGGCGGGCGCGTTTAAATGCCGCTACCATGCTGGGGCAATCTAAAAATGCCTACCAAGCCGAAATTGATTCAGCCTGCGAAATGATTGATTTTTTGCGTTTTAATGCTAAGTTCATGACGGAGATTTACGCCCAGCAACCCGAATCAAGTCCGGGCGTTTGGAACCGTTTGGAGCATCGACCGCTGGAAGGTTTCGTGTTTGCCTTAACCCCATTTAACTTTACCGCCATTGCCGGCAATTTACCCGCTGCCCCCGCCATGATGGGTAACGTAGTCGTTTGGAAACCCGCTTATACCCAGGTTTACGCCGCTCAGTTTTTAATGCAGTTATTCCGGACGGCCGGTTTGCCCGATGGCGTTATTAATTTAATTTATGTAGATGGTCCGGTAGCCGGTGAGGTTATTTTTAGTCACCGGCAGTTTGCGGGTATCCATTTTACGGGTTCTACCGGAGTTTTTAATAATATCTGGAAAACTATTGGCAACAACTTGCATTTGTACCGCGGCTACCCGCGCATTGTGGGCGAGACAGGGGGAAAAGATTTCATTGTGGCGCACCCATCCGCCAACGCTAAAGAAGTAGCAACCGGGATTACCCGCGGGGCTTTTGAATACCAGGGTCAGAAATGTTCGGCTGCTTCGCGGGCCTATATTCCGGCTAATCTATGGGAGGACGTAAAAAGCTCGATTGTCGAAGATTTGAAATCGTTTAAAATGGGTTCGCCGGAAGATTTTGGTAATTATATAAACGCGGTTATCGACGAAAAATCATTTAATAAAATTACCCAATACATTGAAGCGGCTAAAAATGACCCGGAAGTAGAAGTTATTGCCGGCGGCAATTTTGATAAATCCGTGGGTTACTTTATTGAACCAACCGTTTTATTAGTGCAAGATCCGGCGTATGTAACCATGTGTGAGGAAATATTCGGCCCAGTAATAACTATTTACGTGTACCAGGAAGCAGAATTTGAAGAAATACTGGAAGTAATTAATACCACTTCGCCTTATGCTTTAACGGGTTCGATTTTTTCCCGCGATCGTTATGCCATTGATGTAGCCACCGGTAAATTACTGCACGCTGCCGGTAACTTTTATATAAATGATAAACCTACCGGCGCCGTAGTCGGCCAGCAACCTTTTGGCGGCGCCCGGTCTTCTGGTACCAACGATAAAGCTGGTTCGGTATTTAATCTTATCCGCTGGACTTCTACCCGCACCATCAAGGAAACCTTTGTTCCCCCGGTAGATTACCGCTACCCGTTTCTGCAGCCAGAATAAGTAGTATAAGAAAAGCCTTGGATGTCTAAACTGCCAGGGCTTTTTTCTTGGTTTAACCTCTTATGGTTACTTGTTTATGAAATAAGATTAAAAAAATTTAACTTTTTACCTGCAGCAAAGACTGAATTTAAGTTGAGTTAATCCATGCCAAGCAGCCTACTCGACTGAATATAGAGTATCGCTGGTGAGGCAAAGTAGCTAATCTACTACCTCTTTTTTAATCATTTAAGTTTCAGAAAACAGTAGCGGTTAGTAAATGCATAATTAGCTTAGGCAGGAAAGTCTTAAAATTGAAGGAAATATTGGGCTTTTAAAGCCTCCAAATTCTTTTTTACTTTAACCCTAACTCAACTTGTGGGGCAGTTAGCGCGTAAACTTTTAGCACATGTGAATGCATGGCAAGAGTTTTAACTGTAAACCTTTAAAATGATGGCAACAAAAGATAGTGGAAATAGTCAGAGACAGAACACACCGAATGCACCTCAGATAGATAATATTGATGAGGTAACCAACGTAGATGAAAACAATCGCAATTTAGACGATGTAAATGATACTGGTGGCCGCATTGACGACGGTCAGGCCCATGATGATTTTAATGGCGGTGGCGACGTGTTAGGCCGGCGTGGCGGCGGTCCCGCTGAAAAAAGCGGTTTGGGTAAGGAACCAACCCCACACGGAAAACAACCTCATACTATAAGCGATAAAGATACCGGCCACGGCACCCACCGGGGCGGCACAGGCCCTGGCCACAGTGGCCAAAAAGGAAACCACCAGGGAGAAGATACGCAAAGTCCGGGACGGAATACACCCGGTAAGAACCGGAAGGAAGAATTAAATACCGGTAGCCTTGATAACCAGGCAGGTTTAAAAGAAGAAGGCGAAGGTGGTCAGCAACCCAGAAAAAGGTAATTAGTGAAACAGGATAGTATAACGGAAAAGGCTGCTCGTTTAAAAGCAGCCTTTTTATTTAGTAAACTAAAAATTTTTCTACTCTGCTTTACGGGCAATCTCGTTTAGAACACATTTTTGCGCAAACGAAATATTCGCGCAAATTTCATATTCCTCTAACTCCGAAAAAATTAATTCCTGAAAACGCAGATTGAGTAAAATCTCGTGCAAATCCTTCTGCAAAGCAAAAAATACCAAATGGTTAATAGCCGAATAAGATTTTTGTTCACAGGTTTGCAGCAAATTATAATTAAATACCAGCCGGCACATGGTATCTAAGTGCAAACACAGCTTTTCCAGGTATTGATCGTTGTAATTATTCTGGATGCCGTTTTCAAAAATTAAATGCAAAAAACGCATCCGGGCAAATAATAATTTATCGTCTTCCGTGCGGTACATCTGTACTACGTCGCCTACTAAGTATCCTTTGTCTTCAAAGAATTGCTTGCTCTCTTGAATGGTCATGTACTTAAAAAATTTAAACGGATTATACTCGTAATTTACAGGTATCTAATAAAAATCAAAAAATCTACTTTATAATTTTTTTGTTTCTTTTAAATACCCAAAATAAACTTGTTATCTGAATATAGTCATTGTTGATTGTTTTACTGATACTTACTACAAGCAACTATTTAGTATTTATTAATAAAGATATAAATATATTTATTGTGTTAATAGGTTTAAATAATATTACTATAATTAAAGATTTTTAACTCTGCGCAAAAGTTTGGTTGGTAGTTTTTAAAATTCTTTACCGGTATTGTTATAGAAAACTTAACCCTGGAATAAAGTCTTCGTAAAAAATAGAATCTAGCTTTACTAAAAGAGAGATTATTCATTTAAATCGAAAAACATGCACGAATATCAAAATAGAAACCGGAATGATCGGGACGATCATCTGGCAGAAAACCAACGGATAGGTAAGCGGATAGCCGAGGAAAACCGCAATCAAAATTGGAACGAGCAATACCGGAGTGGTCGCGATTATCATAATTCACCTGAGTCGAACAACGGAGGCCAACAGCACTATGGTGCCGATCCTAATAGTGCTTACCGGAATGCAAATATTAATTTTGGAGATAACCGGGATAACCGCGATAATTATAATCGTCAGCAGAATTTTCAGCAAAACAATCAACAACATTGGCCGGTAGACAGAGGGCAGGATAATTACCGCCACGAAGAGCGCGTTCGTGATAATCAATTTAATCAGGATAATCGGAACCGGAATAACTTTAATCCAGGCAATCGTTATTTAAACGATCGTTATCAAGCTAATCGCCCGGATCAAGGCGAACGTTATGATGTAAATAGGTATACCGAAAGCGATAACCGTTTTTACGCCGGCGAAGAACCGCGCCTGTTTGACGACCGCAAACAATTCCAAGCCGAAGATTATCGCTACGGCAGTGGTAACCGGCATTGGGAAGCACCCGGACACGATGAGGATTACGATGCCGACAATGATCGTAATAAAAACCGTCGCCGCCACAATGATCAACAGGACAACCGGGGCTTTTTCGGCCGGATAGCCGACCAGGTGCGCGAAGACTGGCGTACTTTTACGCATCCTGATGATGGCCAAAATCAGAATAATCAAAATAATCAGAATTGGCGGAGCGAACCCCGTAATTTTAATCGGGGATACGAATCAGGTCCACGTTGGGCGGACGAAGATGATTCCCAGCGCCGAAACAACGAGCGCCGCTCTAACCGCAATTACGACGAAGATAACCGCCGTTGGTAATAGAAAAGCTGGATTTTAATCCGGCTTTTTTATTTTAAGAATGGTTGCTCTTGGTGTATTGTTTTTGGTAATGTAAAGGACTCAATCCGGTTATAGCCTTAAATTGGTGATTAAAGTTGGATAAGGTTTTATAGCCGCATTCGTAACAGATTTGGGTAACCGCTAATTTTTCTTCAATGAGTAATTTACAAGCATGTCCAATCCGAATCTCGCTGACAAAATCATAAAATGTTTTATTCGCGCGGGCTTTAAAATACCGGCAAAAAGCCGATGGGCTCATGTTAGCTACGGCAGCTACTGTTTCCAGTGAGATAGTATTTTTAAAATTAGTTAGAACATAATCGTGTACCTGCTGCATCCGGGGCGTGTCAGATGATTTAAACGAGTTCGTAAAGCCAATGCTGGAAAGTAAGTTGCAATCGGTAGCCCTAGCTAAAGTATGTAGTATTTCCAGCAATACCAGAATCCGGTCGAAGCCGTTTAGTTGCCCTAATGCTTTTATATGATGCGTGAGAATTTCGCGGGTATAGCCGGTAACCTCTAAGCCTCGTTCCGATTGCTGCAGCAGGTTTTTTAAATTAAACATCTCCGGTTTATTAAAAAAGTCAGCCCCTAAAAAGTTGGCGTCAAAGTAAACTACAATGCCTTGTACTTGGCAATCGGGATTACTTTCAAAATAAACCGCGTCGCTCCGCCATAGGTGAGGCAGGTTAGGACCAGTAAAAACTAAATCGCCGGCTTCAAAATGTTTAATAGAGTCCCCAATAAAGCGCGTACCGGTGCCCTCCAAAACTAAAAATAATTGATATTCCGGATGAAAATGCCAGTTCGGGTCAAAGTACGGGTCATGCAACTCCTTTACGGTAAAGGAACCTGTAGTTTGATTGGGTGACTTCCGGATAACAGGTTTCATGGAGGTAGTTATGGTTGTATATTTTTAAATTTAGGAAAGTTTAGATGAATTTAAAATTAGAATGGCTGAAATAAAATAGGTTACGTGATGGTGCAAAATTACTTACTTGGAGCCTTTTCAAGTCTCCAGGCTGCGGTGCTATCTAGTTTGATATTTCAAGTTTTCCTCCTGGCCGGCGGGCTTCATTTGGCTCTTTCGGGCTGGTCTAAGCTTCTTTTGTTCGTCCCTCACAATGCCTTGTTCCTCGGCACCAGAACCTGAGAAGGCCCTCCACCGCCAAACTGCTGTTGTTTACACTTAGCTTCTGTCCTTCTTTTTTAAAGCATTTAGATAGGAAACAAGTACTTTTTTATATTTAGTTAAAATTGACAATGACTTTTCTAAGTAAGAAAGAAAAAAGACTTTAAAAAACTATATTTTAAGGAATGAGCTTCTTAAAATAAGAATTTACTCCTGCTTCTTTAAAACTGACGCCGGTATTCTTGCGGTGATTTGTGCTGGATTTCTTTAAAACGTCGGTTAAAGTTGGACAGGTTGCGGAAGCCGCTGGCGTAGCATATTTCGGCAATACTGCGGTTGGTTTCAATGAGCAGCTTACAAGCATGACCAATCCGGATTTCGTTTACGAACTGCGAAAAATTACGGCGAGTCCGTTTTCTAAAGTAATAGCAGAAAGCCGGTACGCTCAGGTGCGCCAGCGAAGCTGCGTGAGCTATTGATAGGTCTTCGGTAAAAGAATTAAACACGTATTGGCAAACGCTGTTAATCCGCTCGCAGTCGAAAGTATCCGCATACTGGCTAAAGCCCGCACTGGCTATTTGTTGCTGATCCGGTGAACTCGCCAGAAAATCTAGTAAAGCTAATAGTTCAAATAACCGTTTGGCTCCATTTAGTTGCAACAGACGCTGCATGCGGCAGGCTGTCTCAGCGCGGGTGTTTTTATCAAAAGTAATTCCCTGTTGGGCTTTATCGAGTAGCTTCCGGATGTTCGTCATTTCCGGCACCAGAAAGAAATTTTGTCCTAAGAATTGAGGATGAAACTGGATGACGATTGACTGGGAAACGAATCCCTTCCTTTGGTATTGTTTATCACTGTGCCAGTAATGAGGTAAATTAGAGCCGAGCAAGGCTAAGTCGCCGGGTTCAAAATCAGCAATAGAATCTCCTACAATGCGTTTGCCTTGCCCGGCTATTATTAAAGTAAGCTCCAATTCCGGATGAAAATGCAAAGGCGCATCGAAAGCCGGCAATTTAAATTCGCGAATAGTAAAAGACCCTTGCTCCGTTGCGGGTATTTTCTCTAATAAAGCTTTCATCCGTACTAATTTATATGAATTCATAAATTAATACGATACTTACTTTAATAAAGTATCAGTATTTGTAAATGGAAGGGTGGAACCTGGCTAATAATTTAGATTTCTTTGTTAAGAAAATAGCTCTTACTTTTTAATCTTACTAAGATGAACGAAACACTTGCTTCTCCCCAAACCCAAACGTACCCGCTTAGCTCCTTGGATATTGATTCGTATCAGCAAAATGGTCATATTCTACTGCGCGAAGTAGCCAGCCCGGAGGAGGTGAAGAGTTACCGTGCCGCTATTGACGAGGCGGTCGCGAAATACAACACCGAGACCCGCGCTTTAGCGGAACGCGATACCTACGGGAAAGCCTTTTTGCAGATTATGAACTTGTGGGAACAAGACGAAGCGGTACGCCGGTTTGTGTTGGCTAAACGCTTTGCCCAGATTGCCGCCGATTTAATGGGCTGCGCAAACGTGCGCATTTACCACGACCAAGCTTTGTTTAAAGAACCAGGCGGCGGTTTTACGCCCTGGCACCAGGACCAGTATTATTGGCCGCTCGATACCGATAAAACCATTACCCTTTGGATGCCGCTGGTAGATATAACCGAAGACATGGGAATTATAAAATTTGCTTCGGGTTCGCATACCGAAGGATACATTGATAAATTAGGTATTTCGGACGCTTCCCAGAACTTTCTGGAAGAGTACATTCAAAAGAATAACTTCCCGATTAGCACCACTTCTTACATGCAAGCCGGCGATGCTACTTTCCACTCTGGCTGGACTTTGCACGGTGCGCCGGGCAATAACTCCGGTACCATGCGCGAAGTAATGACTATTATTTACTTTGCCGATGGAGCAAAAGCCATCGAACCCGATAACAAAAACCGCCAAGCCGACCTGGAACGCTGGTTACCCGGCGTAAAACCCGGCGAATTAGCTGCTAGTCCGCTAAATCCGTTGGTGCTGTAAAAGTAGATCTCTACCATAAGGCAAGCCAATTAAAATATTCTTTACCGGAACCGGAAAAAGCCAGGGCACTAAATATTTAATGCCCTGGCTTTTTATGTACCTAAACTAAATTTTAAAATTAATTAAAGCTGTTGGCAAAGTAGCTTCGGGGTAACAAACAGCCAGACTTTACAACAATCTAATCATAAAACTTAAAAACATTTCCTGTATATTATACCGGATGTTTCCGAAAGCCTAAGAAACTAGTCAAGATACAGTCAATTTCGGTTAAAAAACAGGCAGTATGGCAGCTAATAAATTAGTAAACTTGTAAAAGCGTCTTAGTTTTAGTGGCTTAATTTAGTAATATTATAAATTTTTGTAGGTAGGAAAGCAAAATATGCACATGAAACGTAGTATTAATCTAGTTCTCTTAATTGCACTGGTGGTGGGTAGTTGTATGAAAAACCCCAATACCAGCCAAAGCAGTAGTCAGGCTCTCCGGCGGGTAGAGGTTTTGTTTTTAGGGCATAAAAGCGAGCACCACAACTCCGATAAATATGCCCCCACCTTGGCTACTGCCTTGTTTAGTCGCGGCATTAATATCACCTATACCACCAACCCCGCTGATCTGAACCCGGAAAATTTAAAAAAATACGATGGTTTAATCATTTACGCCAACCACGAAACCATTGCGCCAGAACAGGATAAAGCTTTAACGGAGTTTGTGGAGAGCGGCAAAGGATTTATTCCCATCCATTGTGCTTCGTTTTGTTTCCAAAACTCCGAGAACTACATTAAAATGGTAGGCGGCCAATTTAAAACGCATAAAACCGGCGACTTTACCGCGAAGATTACGGATGCCAAGCACCCGACTATGCAAGGCATTACGGAGTTCTCTACCTGGGACGAAACCTACGTACACGATAAATTAAATCCCGATAATAAAATACTGATGACCCGCGACGAAGGAGGCCGACCGGAGCCCTGGACGTGGGTACGGGAGCAAGGCAAAGGCCGCGTGTTTTATACCGCCTACGGCCACGACGAGCGCACCTGGAACAACCCCGGCTTTCAGAAATTAATTGGTAACGGCGTTTTATGGGCCGTGGGCGATAAGGTAAGTAAACAAGTAGAGAAGCTCGCTTTACCCACTTTAACTTACGTAGATGCCGCCGTACCAAACTATGAAAAACGCGATCCGGCGCCTAAATTTCAAAATCCGTTAAGCCCTTCGGAGTCGCAGAAACTCATTCAGGTACCCGTTGATTTCGATTTGCAGTTATTTGCCGCCGAGCCGGATATTATCAATCCTATTTCCATGGCCTGGGACGAACGCGGCCGTTTGTGGGTAATTGAAACCGTAGATTATCCCAACGAAGTACGCGAAGAAGATGGCGTTGGCGACGACCGCATTAAAATTTGTGAAGATACCAACAACGACGGCAAAGCCGATAAGTTTACCATTTTCGCGGATAAGTTAAATATTCCTACCAGCATTGTTTTTGCCAACGGCGGCATAATAATTTCGCAGGCGCCGGTATTCCTGTTCTTAAAAGATACCAATGGCGACGACAAAGCCGATGTGCGCGAAGTAATTCTGGAAGGTTGGGGAAAATCAGATACGCACGCCGGACCATCTAACTTAAAATACGGCCTGGATAACAAAATCTGGGGCACGGTAGGTTACTCGGCTTTTAAAGGCACCGGCAAAAATCAGAATCTTGCTTTCAGCCAAGGCTTGTATCGCTTTAACCCCGATGGTAAAAATTTAGAATTTTTAGCGAAAACCAGCAACAACACCTGGGGCTTAGGCTTCAACGAAAACTTTGATGTGTTTTTATCCACGGCCAATAATACGCACAGCGCTTATTATTACATGCCCGATAAAAATTTAAAAAGAGTGCTGGTAGGCGGCAGCGGCGCGCAAGGCATTAAAAAAATTGACGGCCACTACGATATGCATACCATGACGCCTAATTTGCGCCAGGTAGATGTTCACGGCGGCTTTACCGCGGCCGCTGGTCATAACTTATACACGGCCCGTAACTTCCCGAAAGAATACTGGAACCGCATTGCATTTGTATGCGAACCAACCGGCCGGGTGGTACATAACGCCATTATGGAGCCAAGTGGTGCCGGTTACGTAGAAAAAGACGGCTGGAACTTTATGGCTTCTTCCGATGAGTGGATGGGTCCGGTACACGCCGAAGTTGGTCCGGATGGCGCCGTTTGGGTAGCCGACTGGTACGATTTCATTATTCAGCACAACCCTACCCCAACCCCGGAGCGCGGTGGTTACCAAGCCGAAAACGGTAAAGGCAACGCGTACATTAACCCGTTACGCGACCACGACAAAGGCCGAATTTACCGTGTAGTTTACAAAAACGCCAAACCCTACGATCCGGTTAAATTAGACAAAACCAAACCCGAAACCTTAGTAGCTGCTTTAAACAACGATAATATGTTTTGGCGTACTACGGCCCAGCGCTTAATCGTAGAAGGTAAACACCAATCCGTATTACCCGAACTGTACAAAATAGCCGCTAATCAAAGTGTAGATGAAATTGGCGTAAATGCCCCGGCGGTACACGCTCTCTGGACCATGCATGGTTTAGGCGCTTTATCGGGTTCTAACCAGGAAGCCTTACAGGTTGCAATTAAAGCCTTATCGCACCCGGCGGCCGGCGTTCGTAAAACAGCTATTCAGGTTCTGCCTAAAACTCCGGAAGTAAAGCAAGTTTTATTAAAATCCAACCTGATTAATGACCCTGCCCAGCCCACCCGCTTAACGGCTATTCTGGCTTTGGCCGAAATGCCGGCTGCCGCCGATATTGGTCAGGCTATTTATGCAGCTAGTTTGTTACTCGAAAACGATCAGGAGCCCGCCATTGCTCAGGCGTTATTTGTAGCTACCGCTAAACACCAGGCTGGCTTTAAAGAAGCGATGCAAAAAGACGGTAAAGCTGCTGAATCAGCTTCGGCTGGTTTAGTACCTCGTATTACTCAAAGCTTAGATAAAGATGTACGTTTACTGGAAAGATGGTCCCGGATGCCGGCCGCCGAAGCTCCGAATGTGGCCGGTAAGGAAATAACCATTAAATCAACGGTAATAAAACCAAGAAGCGGTAAACCAAGCGGCGTCATTATGACTCACGGCGACACCAATCAGGGCTACGGATTGTACATAGACGAGGATAAGGTAAATCTTTTGGTGAAACAAAACGGCAAAGCTTATTCCGTTTCGGCACCGGTTCCCCAGGAAAACCGCTTCGAAGTAGTGGCCCAGTTAGCCCAAAACGGCAAGTTGGCTTTGCAACTCGATGGTAAAACTATGGCGGAAGGCAAAGTTCCTGGTTTGTTTAAGCAACCGCTTACTTCCGATTTAGTAATCGGGATGGGAGGTAAAGACG
Organism: Adhaeribacter arboris; assembly: GCF_003023845.1. Lineage (NCBI taxonomy): Bacteria > Pseudomonadati > Bacteroidota > Cytophagia > Cytophagales > Hymenobacteraceae > Adhaeribacter > Adhaeribacter arboris. Next base: position 6,561,099 of record NZ_PYFT01000001.1, read on the forward strand.
AAAAGAAGTTTGGCCCTTATAAAGACGATTTTAATTTCGACGGCAATTTATCTAATACCTTCCTGGAAGTTGGTTCGATTGTAGTTACCGCCGTTCCCACTACCGAAAAAGCGGATGTTACCATTAACCTGAAAGTGGTGAAAGACCAAATGCAGTTCGATAAAAAATCGTTCACGGTAAAAGCTGGTCAGGTAGTAGAACTGGTGCTGGAAAACCCTGACTTTATGCAACACAATTGGGTTCTGGTAATGACCGGTATGACCGATAAAGTAGGTGCCGCTGCCGATAAATTAGCGGCTGACCCGAAAGGAGCCGAGAAGAATTACGTTCCTAAAATGACCGAAGTTATTGCTGCTACCGACTTGGTAAACCCCGAAGGCCGTACTGTCATACGGTTTAAGGTACCTGAGAAAAAAGGCGATTATCCGTATGTCTGTACCTTCCCAGGCCATTGGCGCATCATGAATGGTGTCATGAAAGTAATTTAATACATTTGATTCAATCTAAAATAACCCGGTAAGTTTAAAAACTTACCGGGTTTACCTCTCCTGCTTAAAAATTTCTGTATGTCATTAAATGTAAAATTCGGTGTAAGCACTTGGCTCTGGACGTCACCTTTTGATTCAGAAACGCTGGCTTTATTTCCCAAAATTAAATCTATGGGTTACGATGTCGTGGAGATACCCGTAGAAGATACGAGCCTGATAGATGCTGCCAAGTTAAAAGCAGCACTGGAAGCAAATGGCTTGGAAGGTCTTATTTGCGGTGCTTTTGGTTCTACCCGGGATTTAACCCACGAAGACGAACTTTACCAACGCAACAGCATCGAGTACATTACCCAATGTTTTCAGATTTCCCAAGTCATTGGTTGTTCGTTTGTATCTGGGCCCATGTATTCGGCGGTAGGTAAAGCTAGATTAGTTTCGCCGGAACAAAAGAAAATAGAATGGGAACGGGCCGTAACCAATCTGCAGAAAGTGTGCGAAATAGCCGAACAATACGGCCAGGCCATCGCCCTGGAACCCATCAACCGTTTCGAAACCGACTTAATAAATAATGCCGAAGACGTGATGCAGTTAATCCACGACATCAACCATCCTGCCGCCCAGGTTTCCCTGGATGGTTTCCACATGAACATCGAAGAACCGGATATCGAGAAAGCCATTCTTTTAACGGGCGATAAATTACGGCACGTACAGGTATCGGAAAATTACCGCGGTACGCCAGGAACCGGTCAAACCCGCTGGGATGCTTTCTACCGCGGATTGTCTGCCATTAATTACCAGGGCACCGTGGCTATTGAAAGTTTTACCCCCAACGTAAAAGAACTGGCCGGAGCCGTCTGTATCTGGCGCCCTCTCGCCGAAAGCCAGGATGGTTTTGCTTCGGAAGGTATTCAATTTTTAAAAAAATGGGCCAGAGGGGAAGAAAAGGTTAAGCAGGAAGATGGTATTGCTAGTGCTTTGGTTGGGAGATAAAGTTTTGTTTGCATAGTAGCGGCCATTGCTTTAGCTGGCTATAGCTGAATATTGTTCGCATAGCTAGATAAGTAGCTTTATTGCTTAGTGCAGTTGTTTCATCGCTCAGGTATTTGTTCTTTTTGTCTTGACACAAAAAGAACCAAAAAAGTCAAGACGCTAAAAACTCGCTGAACGCTCGAACAGTTTAGCGTCATTCTTTGCACCGGGCTGAAGCTATCTGTTGCATAGCAAGCTGGAAAATTTTAAAATTTCGGTGTCATTCAGGAGGAACCTATTTAGCTACGTAGCCAAATAGGTTCCTCCTGAATGACACTAATAAATAAAGAGGCTTAATTGAGTTATAAAGTAAAAGTTTTATCTATCTACACTGATTAAATTAAGCATTCTTCTATTCTAAATGAATGAGATAAGCCGCAGCTAAGCATAAACGACATCAGTTTGGCTGTGGAGGGCCTTCTAAGCTTCCGGTGCGCAGCATTCCGAGGAACGAGGAAAGGAAGCTTAGACCAGCCCGGAAGAGCCAAACGAGGCCCGCCGGCCACGAGGCGAACTGGTTACTTATCAAACTAGATAGCACTCCAGCATGGAGACGGGAACCGGCTCCAAAGAACAACTTAGAAAACCGAAAACGAACTGATTTCAAAAATTATAAAAACTATGACCCAACAAAAAATCAAAGTAGCCATTGTCGGCCTTGGTTTCGGAGCCGAATTTATTCCTATTTATCAGAAGCATCCAAACGCCATTATGTATGCTATTTGTCAGCGGAATGAGGAAAAACTGCATGAAATAGGAAACGCTTTCGGCATAGAAAAACGCTACACCGATTACGCCGAGTTGTTAAAAGACTCGGAAGTAGATGCTGTTCACATTAACACGCCTATTCAAAGCCATGCCGAGCAATCGTTAGCCGCTTTGCGAGCGGGTAAGCACGTGGCCTGTACCGTGCCTATGGCTACAACCGTAGAGGAATGTCGCCAGATTGTAGAAGCTGTAAAAGAAACCGGTAAAACCTACATGATGATGGAAACGGTTATCTATAGCCGCGAATTTTTGTTCGTAAAAGAGCTATACGAGAAAGGTGAGCTGGGCAAGTTGCAATTTATTCGCGCTTCGCACCAACAGGAAATGGCCGGCTGGCCGGGTTATTGGGAAGGGCTGCCTCCCATGCATTACGCTACCCATTGCGTCGGTCCAGTGTTAGCTTTACCTAAAGCGCAAGCCGAATATGTATCGTGTTTTGGTTCTGGCCGCATCGACGAAAATTTAATTTCAAAATACGGTTCGCCATTTGCCATTGAATCTTGCCACATTAAACTAAAGGATTCTGATTTATCCGCGGAAGTAACCCGTTCTTTGTTTAATACGGCGCGGCAGTACCGCGAAAGCTTTGATGTGTACGGGTCTAAAAAATCGTTTGAATGGACTTTAATTGAGCACGAAGACAATGTGATTCATACCGGCGAAACCCCGAAGAAAGTAAAAACACCAGACTACGCGCATTTATTACCTCAGGAAATCCAATCGTTCACCCAGCAAGGCGTTTACGACTCTGACGAGCACCAGCATTTATCTTTTATTCAGGGTTCCGGCCACGGTGGTTCGCACCCGCACCTGGTCCACGAGTTTTTAACGGCTTTAGTTGAAGGTCGCGAGCCTTACCCAAATGCTCAGCAATCCGCTAATATTACCTGCGTAGGTATTCTGGCCCACGAATCAGCTATGAAAGGCGGCGAAATTATGCGCTTGCCGGATTTTACACTGGCTTAACTGTTTCATAAATTTATTTTAATCCCGCTATCAGGTAAAATCTCAGCCTGGTAGTGGGATTTTTTTAAATTCTAATTATTTGAAACCTACTAGCACTATCCTATAGAATTATAGATAAAAATTTTGGCTTTTTATATTATCTTCCGAGGACATCATTTTAACGAGTTTAGCCTACGGAACCTTCTGCCCTTAATTTTAAGATTATTCAGATACCGTTCAAAAGAAAATACCGGTTTTGTTGCCAGAAAACGTTTAGATTCGCATAGAACCTGAAATTTTGCTCATGACTGCCGTATCCCAAGTAAGTGCCCGTTTAGAGGCTTCCCGACGCGATTTACTCGATTTAAGTTTACGCAATCCGCTCCTGAATTACCGGCCTCTGCAAGCCAAAGGCGTAGAAATTGTAAACGAAATACCCGCCGAAGTGTACCGCTTGCTCGTGTTGGAAGGTAAAGCCATGACCTTTCTGCCAATTGATAGTAAAACGGCCAATAGCTTATTGGATAAGATGCCGAGCTCACCGGAAAATGGAAAGAGTGCTGTTGAGCCATTAACCCTTACCCCGGCCCAAACCGATAACAAACTGCAAACCCGGGAAACCACGCCTAAACTGGAAAACCGTTTATTGCAGACGTATCATGCGGCGCGCCTGTTTGTAGAAGAACAAGGCGTCAATATTTTGTACCTGACATTAGGTGCGCTTACCTGGTACGAAGCCGGCAATAATGACGATGCCCGGCAAGCACCGTTGCTGCTGATACCCGTAGATTTGACTCGTTCTTCGGCACGAGAGCGGTTTCAATTGCGTTATACCGGCGGCGAAGTGGGCGAAAATTTATCCTTGATTGCTAAAATGAAGGCTGATTTTGGTTTACAGATTCCTGAACTGCCGGACACCGACGAAGTAGATGTAACCGGCTATTTTGACGAAGTCTGGAAAGAAATTGTGGGTCGCCAAGGCTGGCTAATTAATTCTACGGCTATTGCACTGGGCTTTTTCTCTTTCGGGAAGTTTATGATGTACAACGACCTAGATACCGCTAACTGGTCTGATGAAACTTCCCCTGCCAATCACCCGTTGCTGCAAGCTTTGCTGCACGAAGACGGCTTTCAGGAACCCGCCCCACTTATTTCCGACGAAGATCCCCTCGACCCGCATTTGAATCTTGCTGAGGTTCGCCAGGTAGTAGATGCTGATTCGTCGCAAACCTTAGCCATTCTGGATGTAAACCAAGGTCGGAATTTAGTTATTCAAGGTCCGCCCGGTACCGGTAAATCTCAAACCATTACCAATCTTATTGCAGAAGCTATTGGGAAAGGCAAGACGGTATTGTTTGTCGCCGAAAAAATGGCCGCTTTGGAGGTAGTAAAAAGGCGTTTAGATAAAGTAGGTTTAGGCGAAGCTTGCCTGGAATTGCACAGCCATAAAACCAATAAAAAAGAAGTAACCAAAGAACTCGCCCGCACCTTGGATTTAGGAAAGCCGAAGGTGAAAGAACAGGAAAGTGAACTGAACTTATTGGTGCAGTTACGCGAACGCTTGAACAGCTACTGCGAAGCAGTAAACAAGCCTATCGGCCAAAGTGATTTAACTACTTACGACGTATATGGCCAGCTTTTACAACTACGAAAGCAATATCCACAGGCAGACTTACCCCGATTTGCCTTACCTGCCCTGCTAACCTGGTCGCGTGATGAGTTTCGCCGGCGCGATGCGCTAATTCAGGAATTACAAGCCCGTTTAAAACAACTGGGGGAGCCTAAAAAATTAATTTTCTGGGGCAGCCAACGCAAGCAGTTACTACCTGCCGAGGAAAACCAGATAACGCAAGCCTTAGAAGGTACTCGCCAATCCATAACTGCCCTACAACCGAATGCCCAGCAATTATCCATAATTGTAATGGTACCCCTGCCAACCAACTATACTGAAACGGCTGCGTTGAGTGCGTTAGTACATCGCTTGCTCCGTAGTCCTAATTATGCGGGCGTTCCGGTAAAATCAAGCAACTGGTTGATACAACAAACTGAGCTGGAGCAACTGCTTACCGCAGGTAAATCCTACGCTACCATCCAGGCCCAATTCCAGGATAAGCTGCTGCCGGAGGCTTGGGCGGCTACAACCGAAGCTTTAGAAATCCGGGAAAATTTAATGGCTTACGGTGAGAAATGGTGGAAATTCTTATCGGGTGCTTACCGAAAGAGTAAAAAAAAGTTGGCCGGATTAAGCAAAACAGTTCTACCGGATACCACCAATGAGCAACTAAAACTAATAGATGCAATACTGGAAGCGAATCGCCAGTTAAAAATTATTCATCAGCACCAGGAATTAGGGCAGGCAACTTTCGGGAAACAATGGCGCAGCGAACGCTCAGATTGGCCGCATTTCATTACTATCCAAAAGTGGCTTACCGAAATATATCAGGATATTGCCAGCCAAATCATTCCCAAAGCAGTTCTCGATTTTCTGGCCGGTGAACCAAACTTAACTTCTTTACAACCAAACTTACAGCAACTAGAGCAACATCTCCTGAATCACCGCACTCATTTAACCGAGGTAAAGCAGTTGCTCTTGCTGGATGAAGTTCTCCGTTTTGGGCGGGAAAATTACTTAGAAGAACAGCCTTTTACAGAACAATTATTGCTGTTGCAAAAATGGCAAACGCATTTACCCGAACTCCACCAAATAGTAGGCTGGAATAATCTGACTCTCCGGTTACAACAAGAAGGTTTGCAGGAAATCATAAACCGGGCAATTACCTGGCCGGAAGCCGGTGCTTACCTGTACCCGGCCTTCCGTCAAACCTGGCTGGAAGCACTCCTGGAACAAGCGTACACCGAACGTCCGGCTCTACAACAATTCCAACGGGCCGGTCACGAAGATGTTATTCAGAAGTTTAACGAATTAGATTCTTTAATGCTGGCGTACAACCGAGCGAAACTTGCCCTGGCGCACTGGCAAAATTTACCTTTGCACCAAGCAGGCGGCCAGTTAGGAATTCTGCGTCGGGAGTTCGAAAAGAAAGCCCGCCATTTACCCATTCGGCAATTAATGGCCAAAGCCGGTAATGCTATTCAAGCAATAAAACCGGTATTTATGATGGGGCCGCTTTCCATCGCCAATTTTCTGCCGCCCGAATGCCTGAATTTTGATTTGGTAATTTTTGACGAAGCCAGCCAGGTGAAACCGGTAGATGCCTTTGGAGCCATCTTGCGCGCCAAACAAGTAGTGGTAGTAGGCGATAGTAAACAAATGCCGCCCACCAGCTTTTTCGATTCGCTGGTAAACGAAGAAGAAGCCGACGAAGAAAATATCACGACGGATGTTGAAAGTATTCTGGGATTATTTGCCGCCCAGGGTGCGCCGCAACGCATGTTACGCTGGCATTACCGCAGCCGCCACGAATCACTGATTGCGGTATCCAACCAAGAATTTTACGAAAATCGATTGGTTATTTTCCCAAGCCCGGATGCCGGCCGAAAAGAAATTGGATTAATCTACCGCCATCTGCCACAAACCTTTTATGACCGCGGCAAAACCCGCACCAATCCGCAGGAAGCCGAAACAGTAGCGCAAGCTATTATGCAGCACGCCCGTACCCAACCCGAATTAACTTTGGGTGTGGCTGCCTTTAGTATGGCGCAAATGCAGGCTATCATTAATCAACTGGAAATTTTACGCAAAGCTGACCCAGGAGCCGAGCCATTTTTTCAAGCGCATCCTAACGAACCTTTTTTTGTAAAAAATCTCGAAAACGTACAAGGAGATGAGCGCGATGTTATTTTTGTTAGTACTGGTTACGGCCGAACCGCCGAGGGTAATTTAGCCATGAACTTTGGTCCGTTAAACGGTACGGGCGGCGAACGGCGCTTAAACGTACTCATTACCCGGGCTCGGCTGCGCTGCGAAATATTTACGAACTTATCGCCCGACGATATTGATTTAAGCCGTACCTCTTCGCGCGGGGTGCAAGCCTTCAAAACTTTTTTAACTTACGCGAAGAATGGGCATTTATCCACCGGGGAAACAACCATTAATCCAGAAGTTCAGGCGGCACCTTTTGAAGAAGTCGTTTACCAAGCTCTTACCAACTTAGGGTATCAATTAAAGCCAAAAGTAGGTTCCGCGGGATTTCACGTAGATTTTGCCGTGGTAGACCCGCAGCAACCTGGCCATTATGCATTAGGGATTGAATGCGATGGCGCTACGTACTACAGTGCCCGTTCCGCCCGAGACCGGGATAGATTGCGCCAATCGGTGCTGCAAAGTTTAGGCTGGAATTTATACCACGTCTGGAGTACGGATTGGTTCCGGAACCCCGAAGCCGAACTAAAAAGATTGGTTTCAGCAATAGAACAAGCTCTAGGTAACGATTCTATACCTAAATCAAATGGAGCGGTAGTTAAAAGGAAATCAGAAGAACCCGTTATTACCCGGCACACGGCAACTACACAGGAACCAAACACTGGATTGCCGCCTTACCAGGTTGCCAACCTTACCATAAAATTAGGTATTCAGGAGCTGGCAGAGGTTTCGGTAACGAAGCTGGCCGATTGGGTTTGGCAAGTAGTCCAGGTGGAAAGTCCCGTACATATTACTGAAGTTACCCGTCGTATTGCCGAAGCAGTGAATCTTACAAAAGTTGGACCCCGCGTAAAAACTGCTATAGAACGAGCCATTGATTACGGCATTCAGCAAGGTGTAATGCGGCGGGAAAAAGATTTTCTTTGGTTACCCAACATGGCGCAGCCTCCTTTACGCGATAGGAGCCAATTACCTGCCTCCGTGAGAGATATCGATTTAATATCACCAGCAGAAATTAAATTGTTTATCCAAAAAACAGTAACGGAATCTTACGGTCTTACTTCCGATGAAGTAGCTCCTGCCACCGCAAAATTAATGGGCTTTTCGCGGGTTACGGACGATATCCGGGAGCAAATAGATTTAATGGTTGAAGAACTTTTACAAGCAGGAGTTTTTACGCAACAGGAAGGACATATTGTACGCCCTCGGCGCTGAAAACTTTACATTAAATATCCCCAATTTTTATAAATCTGATAAATGACTTCCGGAAATATAGTAATCATTGCTTATGAACTAGTATTTTTGAAGTTCATACAGGAACAGAATCAGATTACTAAAATATAATTCGCTTTTCGGAAACACATGTTAACAGTAGAAAAAATTGGCGGCACTAGTATGAGTGCGCTGGATAAAGTTTTAGAAAATATCATATACCATGGCCGCACCGGTGACCAATTATATAACCGGGTATTTGTGGTTTCGGCCTTTGCCGGGGTTACTAATTTGCTCCTCGAAAACAAAAAAACCGGTGCACCAGGCGTTTACCACCACATTGTAGGTCACAAAGATTTTCACCAATCGTTATACCAGGTAACCGAAGAGTTGCAGCAAATTAATAAAAGCTACGAGTATTTAGGCTTAGATGTAGAAGCAGCTAATAAATTCGTCCGGCAACGGTTGCACGAGGCTCAGCTATTTCTCGAAAATCTGGTAAATGTTTTGGCCTCCGGCTACGTAAGCTCCGAAAGCATTTTACAAGCCGCCCGCGAAATTTTAGCTTCTATCGGCGAAGCGCATGCCGCCTTTAATTTTGTCAATATTCTGCAAAACCAGGGTTTAAATGCCACCTTAGTAGATTTAAGCGGTTTCCACGACCACGAACCGTACACCATTGACCAGCGCATCGCGCATTCTTTAAAAGGCATTGACTTTGAAAAAACTATTACCGTAGTTACCGGCTACACCAAAGGCACCGAAGGCATTATGCGGGAGTTTGATAGGGGTTATTCCGAAGTAACTTTTTGCAAAGTAGCCGTTGCTTTAAAGCCAAAGGAAGCTATTATTCACAAAGAATATCACCTCTCTTCTGCCGATCCTGCTTTGGTAGGCCTGGAAAATTGCGTACCCGTAGTAAATACCAATTACGACGTAGCCGACCAACTAGCAGACGTAGGCATGGAAGCCATTCACCCGAAAGCCAGCAAACCTTTGGAAATAAATGGCATTAATTTGCGCATTAAAAATACCTTTGAGCCAGACCATCCTGGTACTTTAATTACCCGCGATTATGTGTGGCCAAACAAGCGCGTAGAAGTAATTACCGGCACGAACAAAGTAATTATTCTGGATATCTACGACCCGTTAATGGTAGGTACGGTAGGTTCGGACTTTGCTGTTATGCAGGAGTTCCACAAATTTAATATCAGCTACATTTTTAAGGCTACCAGCGCCAACAGTATTTCCATGGTTATCTGGGAAAAAGATTATAAACCAGAATTGGTGCAAGCGCTGGAAGCACAGTTTCAGGAGGTAACCGTTGAGAAAGTAGCCATTGTGTGCATGATTGGTTCTAATATCGACCAACCGGGTGTTCTGGCGAAGGCCGCCGGATCTCTCGCGGAGCACAATATAAATATTAAAAGCGCCGGCTTCTCCCTCCGGAAAGTAAACGTGCAATTTGTAGTAGCCCGTGAAGATTTTAAAGCCGCAGTAGTAGCGCTGAATAAAACTATGTTTTTCTAATCGAAAATAATCGATATCAAATAAGAAAAAGAATAGAAATAAATTAAAGAATTTTGTCCTTTTAGGAGGAAACTATTGAACAACGTAGCCTAATAGTTTCCTCCTAAAAGGATTTGAAGAAAGAGTTTTCTGCTTTAAACTAATTCAAAAGAAAACAGAATATTCATTATAATCTTTACACCGGATCTACATCTACTACTACCCGGATATTGCGGAAGTCTTTGTTTATTTTAACCTGGTTGATAGCTTCGGCGATGAGTAGCTTGGCAGCTTTCAGGCTGGTGTGTTCCCGGTCTAATTTTATATGAATTTCGCTTAAATAGTAATTGCGAATTTTGAAAATATAAGGTACTTCCGGACCAAGTACTTGGTTTTTAGGCAAACGATCGATGAATTCTTTGGTAAGTACGGCTGCTGCTTGCTCATTAATCTTTTCATCGATGTGTTTCACGGTAATTTTAATTACGCGCATAAAGGGCGGGAAATTAAATTTGCGGCGTTCCTGAATTTCAAATTCGTATAAAGCCTGGTAATCGTTCTCGATTACTTTCTGAAATATGGCCTGCGAAGGGTTGCCCGTCTGAATAATTACTAAGCCTTTTTTGCCTTTGCGGCCCGCCCGGCCACTTACCTGCACAAACATTTGGTAAGCCCGCTCGTGCGCCCGGTAATCCGGATAATTAATGATACTGTCCGCGTTGATAATCCCCACTAAACTTACATTTTCGAAGTCCAGGCCTTTGGTTACCATTTGCGTGCCTACCAGTACATTCGTATTATTGGCCTCGAAATCGGCAATGATTTGTTGGTAGCTGTTTTTACTGCGCGTAGTATCTAAATCCATCCGCTGGATATTGGCTTCGGGTAATAGCAGCTTTAGCTCGTCTTCAATTTTTTCGGTCCCAAATCCTACGGTTTTAATCATGGTGGAGCCGCAGGCCGGGCAATCATGGGGCATGGATTCGTGGTAACCGCAGTAATGGCAGCGCAATTCGCGATTGTATTTATGATAGGAGAGGCTTACCGCGCAGTTTTTACACTTCGGAATCCAGTCGCAGTCGTGGCAGTTAATGTAAGGGGCGTAACCCCGCCGGTTCTGAAATAAAATTACTTGTTCCTGCTTTTTTAATTTTTGCTCAATTTCATGTAACAACTTCTGCGAAAAATGGCTGTGCATGTTTTTCTTCTGGCTTTCCCGACGAGTGTCTACCAATTCTATTTCGGGTAAACCCGCTTCGCCAAAACGTTTGTTCATGGTTACTAAGCCCCAACGACCTGTTTTAGCGTTATAATAGGTCTCTACGGCGGGTGTAGCCGATCCTAATAAAGTTTTGCACCTGTGGTAGGTAGCCAGCATGAGCGCTACTTCGCGGGCATTGTAGCGAGGAGCCGGTTCGTATTGCTTGTATGACGATTCGTGTTCTTCGTCCACAATAATCAGCGACAAGTTATGAAAAGGTAGAAATATAGCCGAGCGCACGCCAATTACCACTGAAAAACGGCCCGACAAAATACCGTTCCAAACTTCTACCCGTTCGTTATCGGAAAATTTAGAATGATACACTCCTAAACGATTACCAAAAACTTTGATGAGGCGCGTTACAATTTGGGCGGTAAGGGCAATTTCAGGTAGTAAATACAAAACTTGGCCGCCACCTTCCAACGCTTTTTTTATCAAATCAATGTAAACTTCGGTTTTACCACTACCCGTAATGCCGTGCAATAAAACAATATCCTTACTGTCAAATAAATCTAATATTTCGTCGCGGGCAGCTATTTGATGGGCGGATAAGTTAAAGGCGGGTAATGGTTTATTATCATCCACCGGAAACCGGGAAACAATAGTTTCGAACTGTTCCATAATGCCTTTTTTGATTAAAGCATTAATAGATGAAAGCGATAAATGCGGATTAGAAGTAAGAGTATTTTTTTCGATGCCTTTTTCGTTCAGGTGCACATTCTGGTGGACGGGTACCTTCTGCAAATACTGCAGAACCACATCGAGTTGTTTCGGCCGGATTGCCAGTTGGCTCATGAGTTCTTCCAGTAATTCGGCTTCGTGGATGAAATGCGGCGATAAGCGCAGTTTCTTAACTACCTTCGGGGTGTATTTATCGGCTATTTCTTCAAAAATAATAATAACCTCTTTTTGGATTAGTGATTTTATTATTTTATGAAAATGGTTGATCTGCAATAAATTTCCCACTTCGGTAAAAGTGAGGGTTTTATTCTGGCCTAAGGCAAAGACTATTTTTTCTTCGGCGGTAGATAAGGGGTATACCGGGTATTCCGGATTAAACTGCGGGTGCAATTGTATCCGGGACTCACTGCTTAGTTTTAAGGCTGAAGGCAAAGCTGCGTTTATTACTTCGCCAATAGTGCACATGTAATACTCGGCAATCCAATTAAATATTTTAAGCTGAGGCGTAGTTACCACCGGAGTTTCGTCGATAATTTCCAGAATGTATTTGGCCTGGTAGCCAGACGGGGGATTCTCGTGTACATCGGCTACAATGCAACTCAAAATCTTCTTGGCTCCAAACTGCACAATCACGCGAGTTCCCACGAAGATATCATCGTTCATGTCGTAGGGCACCCGGTAGGTATATAGTTTGGGTAAAGGCAAAGGCAAAATTACGTCGGCAAATAAAGTTATTCGCTCCGTAGCTTGTTCCGACGATTGAAATAATAATGGTTGGCTCAACAGTACTCCCGTTTTTAATCGCTGAAGAGTTTTCAGCTATCGCAAAGGTCGCAAGAACCCGAATCTTTCCCAAATAGTTGAGAGGTTGGAAAGAAGGTTTAAAAGTTGGGAAGTGGAAAAGTTGGAAAGTTGATTTGCAGGCTATTGGTTAAACATTGCTATTTGCCATAAGTTCGACTTTTAGCGTAAATTAACTTATTCATTATTTCAGAGGGGCTTTTATAATCAGAACGTTCCCGCTCGTTATACTAATTTGCTAGTATATAAATAATTAGGAATCTTTTTAAGGTACATCAGTTTGCCCGGCCAAAGGCCTCCCAGATAGTTGGAACAAGCGAGGACGCTGACGCCAACTATTTCTATATATTTCAACTTTTCAACCTTCTAACTTTTCAACCTTTCAACTAAACTTCATTAATCTTATCTAATTGTTCCAGCGCTTCGGTTACCGTATGTACCGGTAATTGGCAAGTTTTATTAAAGCAAACGTAGATGGTGGTTTCCTCGCCAATGGCTATTCGGTCGGAGAGTAAGGGTAAATCGCTTTCAATTTCCGTGCCCGCGAAAATGGCATTGGGAAAGTAAAAATCGGCGAAAGAATTGCGGAAACTTTGTGCTTCCGGTCCCACAATTGCTATTTCGGCGGTAGGTTTTAGTTTGGCATAATACACATTTGCCCAATTAGCTAAATGACTTGGTTGTTTTACCAATAACTGTTTTATTTGGCTTAACATCGCTTCCGATATTTCGAAGTATTTGGGCTGATCGAAATACAGGCTTAAAAAATGCAGGTTACTGGCCATTACGGAGTTGGAAGCCGGAATAACATTGTCCAGGATTTCTTTTTTGCGGGCAATTAATTTTTCGCCTTCTTTATCGGTATAGAAAAATAAATTTTCGTTTTCGTCGAAAAAGTTGCCAAGCGTGTATTTAGTCAATTGATGGGCTTCATTTAGCCAATTTTCGTCGAAGGTAATTTCGTATAGCCGGATAAAAGCTTGAATGAGCAAAGCGTAATCTTCTAAAAAAGCATTAATGCTGGCTTTCCCGTTTTTATAATTACGAAACAGCTTTGGTCCGTTTTTTACCCTTTGGCGCAGGAAATTCGCGTTTTTCAAAGCTAGTTCCCGGAATTTTTCTTCTTGAAAAACATAATACGCATCCGCTAAACCTTTCAGCATTAAAGCGTTCCAAGCGGTTAGAATTTTGTCGTCGAGGCCGGGACGAACTCTTTGGGAGCGAGCCCGCATTACCTTTGCCTTCCAGCCCTTAACTAATTCTTTTAAAATAGGAATTTCTAACTGGTGTTCTGCCGCAAACGCTTCATCCGTTTGCCGGCGGTGCAAAATGTTTTGGTTATGTTCCCAATTACCTTCGGCGTGTACGTTGTAGTAAGTAGAAAATAAAGGTTCTTCGGCTCCAATAATCTCTTGGAGTTCTTCTTTCGTAAATACGTAAAACTTACCTTCTTCGCCTTCGCTATCGGCATCCAGGGAAGAGAAAAAACCGCCTTCCGGACTTATAAGTTCGCGTTCTACGAAAGAAATGGTTTCGTACACTACTTCTTTGTACAAAGAATTTTTGGTTATCTGGTACGCTTCGGCATATAAGCTAATTAGTTGGCCATTGTCGTACAACATTTTTTCGAAGTGCGGAACCAACCATTCGTTATCCACGGAGTAACGAGCAAAACCACCCCCAGCCTGGTCGTAAATTCCGCCGAAAGCCATTTCGCGAAGTGTTAGATTTACGTGCTCCAGGGCGGCGGTTTGATTGGCGTATTGGTAATACCGTAATAAGAACAAATAATTCACCGGCATTGGAAATTTAGGCGCCTGACCCATGCCACCCCGTTCTTTCTCGAAACGAAGACTAAAATTGTGATAGAGCAACCGAAAATCTTGATCAGTAAACTCAGCATTTACTTCTTGAATGCCGTATTTTTGTAAATCGGATATGTTGAGGTGCTGCGCAAACTGTTCGGCCGATTGATTTAGTTCTTCCCGGTTTTCGTTGTAAGCTTTGCCGATATTTTGTAATAATTGAGCCCAGTGCTGGGGGGGAAATAAGTGCCCCCATAAAACGGTTTTGCTTCTGAATTTAAGAATACATTTAACGGCCAGCCCCCTTGTACACCCATAGCATGCACGGCATCCATGTAAATCTGGTCTACATCCGGGCGTTCTTCCCGGTCTACTTTTATGCAAACAAAATGCTTGTTCATGAGCTGCGCAATGCTTTCGTTCTCAAATGATTGATGTTCCATAACGTGGCACCAATGACAAGCGGCATAACCAATACTCACGATAATAGGCTTTTGCTCCTCCCGGGCTTTTCGCAAAGCTTCTTCGCCCCACGGATGCCAATTCACCGGATTATAAGCGTGCTGGAGCAAATAGGGGCTGGACTCATTCAGCAGCCGGTTAGCTTTTTTCATAATCTAAAAACTTTACTCAAGTTAAAAGTAAGATTTTACCTGTGCTAAGCATACGTAAAATCTTGCTTTTAACCCGTAATTAATTGCTTTTTTAAAGCTGAAATTTCCGATTGGCAATCAACTTTAGCTTGTAGTTCTTCTAATTGACTTAATACTTTTTTTAAGAATTGCTGATGAGAAATAGATTCTGAATGAAATGGTTTATGGGCCAAGGCTTGCCGGATTTTATCCCATTTTTCTGTAAAGTGCTGAAAATCTTCGTTGAAATATGCTGATTTAAACTTTTCCCAGATGTAATCTTCCGCTACTTCCGAGGGGTGAATCATATCCGGTTTATAAAATCGGTAATCCCGTAAATCATCTAAAAGTAATTCGTAAGCTGGAAAATAAGCTACTGCCGCATATTGCGTTTTTAATTCCTGGCAAACCACCCTTAGAATAGATTTACTAACGCTGTTTCCTTCTAAAGTTTCTTTCAGGTGACGTACCGGGCTGACGGTCAAAATTACCCGGGCGTTTGGATTTGTTTGTTGCAAACTTTTGTAAAAAGTATTAAAAGCGGATAAAATTTCTGGAATGGTTAGCAAATGCTTCTGGAATTGAACTTGCGGTATTTTATGACAATTAGCTACCAGTTTGTTGCTGGCCCGATGAATATAACCTATGGCTGTACCAAAAGTTAAAATAATAGTATCTGTATTTTGTAAGAAAGCCTGACTTTGACTTAGGGTTTCCTGAAGCCGGGTTAAAAGTTCAGCGCGCGAGTGCGAAGCAAAAGTAGAATGAAAATCATACGCCAACCACAAATCTTCGCGTTGCACTAATTCGCCGGTAAATTCCGGTTGTGGCTGTAACGAAGCTTGTAATAAGTTAAAAAGAGAAACCGGATTGAAAATGGTACCAAAAGGATTAACTAATGAAGGCACTTTATACTGCTGTAATTTCTGACCCATTACTTCGGCAAAACAAGAACCCGCCGTGAAAACGTGCGTTTGTAACGAAAGCTGTCGGCTTTGAAGGGAAACAGAAAGTTCCGTGCGGAAAGCAGTAGGCATCTGGGTAAAATAAGTAAGTTGAATATATTTGATTAATGCATGTAAAAATAAATAGAAGTTCTAATATGAGATAGTGGATGAAGATATAAGAACTCCTGTCTATTTCGTCAGTAGCAGATTATTGTTGTAAAATTTCTTTTACAATGTTTTTTAGATAAAGCTTAGTATAGATTTAATGCATAAAAAAAGTCCTGCCGAATTTTTCCGCAGGACTTTTTTATAGGATAATAGTTTCGCTTATTCAGCTACCACGTTAAAACGTACGGTATGTTTTACTTCTTTGTGCAAAGCAATAGAAGCGGTGTACTCACCAGCTGCTTTTACTTCCTGATCAAAAGAAATTTTCTTACGATCTACTTCAATTCCTTTCGCCCGTAAAGCTTCTGATAATTGAGTAGTAGTAACCGCACCAAAAATTTTACCGCTTTCACCCACCTTCGCGCGTAAATCAAAAACCTGATCACCGATTTGATCGGCAATTGACTGAGCATCTAATTTAATTTTTTCAGCTTTATGTGATGCTTGACGGATATTTTCCGCTACAATCTTTTTGTTGGTTTTATCAGCCATTACTGCAATTCCTTGCGGAATCAGGTAATTGCGGCCGTAACCAGGTTTTACTTCTACAATATCGTTCTTAAAGCCTAAGCCTTTTACGTCGTCTTTTAATATAACTTCCATTTCTCTCAGGCCTCCTTATTTTAACGAATCAGTTACGTAAGGTAAAATAGCCAAATGACGGGCACGGGCAACCGCTTGGGCTACCCGACGCTGAAATTTAAGGCTAGTACCGGTAATACGACGCGGTAACACTTTACCTTGCTCGTTTACAAATTTTAATAAAAAGTTGCCGTCTTTGTAATCAATATACTGAATACCGTTTTTCTTAAACCGGCAGTATTTTTTGCGGGTATCCTGCTTGTGGATTTTTTCGTTAACTAAACTCATGATGCTTGGGCCTCCTTCTCTCTTTTAGCAGCTTTCTGCTGATTCATTTCTCCGTTACGCCGACGCTCGTTGTACGAGACAGCGTGTTTGTCTAAAACCGTAGTTAAAAACCGAACTACTTTTTCATCCCGCCGGTAAGCAATTTCCAACTGATCTACAATTGCAGAAGGTCCTTGGAACTCAATCAGGATATAAAAACCAGTTGATTTTTTCTGAATCGGATAAGCCAATTTGCGTAGCCCCCAGTTTTCTTCATGAATAATGTCGGCGCTATTTTCCTTAAGCACCTGTCTGAACTTCTCGACCGTTTCTTGCACCTGCGCTTCGTTGAGCAACGGAGTCAGGATAAAGACCGTTTCGTAATTTTTTAATACCATTTGGCTTAAAATTTTTAAATTTTGTTTAAGGGCGCAAATATAAGAATAAATCTTTTATTAACAAGTAGATAACTTCTCTAAAATTTACTGACTTGTATGAAACAATAGGAGGGAAGAAAGCAATTATTGGCCAATGTAGGGAGGCATAAAGTTTTAAATAACATTATAATATTTATTTAACAATATTGATATTGAGTTTACTGAGATAAAACAGCAAAGCCGTGTCTAGCATCTTAGTACATGTATCTACTTGCTTAACTTGTTTAAGCAAACTTAGAATATATGTTAGGGTAAATAGTCTTACTTATTTTATTTGTTTATGGCAGAAGAAATGCAGAATGGTTTTTATGCAACGTAAATTATTTAGTAATAGAGGCTATCATTGCTAATAAAATAAACCCTCCGATAAAAAAACAGTATTATCTATATAAGTGCAAGTTCGACATATTTAGTATCCCGGATCTAATACAATTGATTTAGTTAATTTGCTAAAAAATAATAATTTTTGCTAATAAGATGAACAAAAAATGCTAGGGTTAGGTTAAAATAATAGGTTTATATACTAAAAATTATGGCAAATACATAACAAAAATGATTATAAACGTGAAATGGAAACAGAATGTGTAGTTACAAATGCTGTTTTTATTTTACTTGACTCTCCTGCAAATGGCTAAATATTTTTAAAATAAAATGTTTAATTCCTGCATATTTTATAATTTAAAAATATTCTAAATTAAGAAGTAAATTAGCCTTTACCTATTGGTATTCAATTGATTAAATAACTACAAATAAAGCGGGGTGTACAAGGTCCAAAAATCTAGATTATTATGTTTGAATAATAGAATTCGCATAGTAGATTTGTGCCCGTAATGTAGTTTCACCTTACTAAAAAAGCGATCCTGGCTATGATTAGCTGTAAAATCAAATCAACATATTCGTTCTTTTTACCTCTTTTATTTCTTCTATTTACCGTTCTTACTTCTTTTGCTCAGGGTGAACAGGCTTCTGTGACTCAAGACGGCTTAACGGCTGGTACAGCCTCCGGCGATGATGCTGTGGCAGCTGCCGGTGAAACACTTTTTAAAAATAACTGTGCCTCATGCCATGCTATCGGCGAAAAAGTTGTGGGTCCGGCTTTAAGAGATGTGTACAAAAGACATAAATTGCCTTGGCTTAAAAGCTGGATTCGTAATTCCAGCCAAATGGTACAGAGTGGCGATAAAGAAGCGGTTGCCTTATTTAATGAGTACGATAAGCAGCAAATGCCTAGTTTCGCTTTTTCTGACGATCAGCTTACTTCTATTCTTAAATACATAGAAAAGGCAAGTGCGGCACCTGCGGCTTTGCCGGCTGATCCGGCTACGGGTGGTTCTGGTGTTGCCCAAGGAGGTACCAGCGGCCCAGGTGGTGGTGATGCGGCCGCTGCTGGTGCAGGAGTTGCTGGAAAATACCTGGATTATGTGCTGATAGCTCTAATAATCGTTTTAATTGTAATGGTTATTACCTTGTTGATTATCGCTAATATTTTAGGCGATTACTTAAGAGGTAAAAAAGATTTAGATGGCCGAGATCTGGAGTTAGTAAATCAGCGATTTGATTTCTCAAAAATCTATAAATCCAGAGCAGTACAGATAATTGTAGGTTTGATTTTCACGGTTGTCATTCTGGATGCCTTAATTGAAGAAACGTATGGCGTAGGTATCCAGCAAGGATATCAACCTACTCAGCCTA
Organism: Adhaeribacter arboris; assembly: GCF_003023845.1. NCBI lineage: Bacteria > Pseudomonadati > Bacteroidota > Cytophagia > Cytophagales > Hymenobacteraceae > Adhaeribacter > Adhaeribacter arboris. The sequence goes on from NZ_PYFT01000001.1 coordinate 6,580,146, forward strand.
TTGCTTTCTCCCATAAACTGCACGCAGGTCAGCACGAAATAAACTGTAATTATTGCCATACTTCGGTTTATAAGAGCAAAAATGCTAATATCCCGTCGGCAAATATTTGTATGAACTGCCATAGCCAGATTAAAAAGGAATCACCGGAAATTCAAAAGATTTACCGAGCTATTGAATACAACAAACCTATTGAATGGGTAAGAATTCACAATTTGCCGGATTTAGCCTATTTCAACCACTCGCAGCATACGCAAGTTGGTAAAATTGAATGCCAAACTTGCCATGGCCAAATACAGAATATGGATGTAGTCTACCAATATTCGCCGCTAACCATGGGTTGGTGTATTAACTGTCACCGCGAAACGCCACTGAATACTCAAGGTAATAAATACTACGATAATCTGGTAAAACTGCACGATGAGGCTAATAAAGGAATGGCATTTACTGTATCTTCCAACGGAGGTACCGAGTGTTCTAAATGTCATTATTAATCCTGTTTTAAGTTTGAGTTAGATTCTGAGTTTTCTCATTTATATATATGCAAGAAACAATTAAGTACTGGAAAGGGCTGGAAGAGCTCGAAAACACTCCTGAATTCAATAAAAATAAGCATAATGAATTTGATGCGTTTCTTCCGGTAAAAGAAACTTATGGTACAAAAGATAAAGAGGTTGCTCCCCGTCGCGATTTCTTAAAATTACTTGGGTTTGGTTTTGCTGCGGCTACTTTAGCTTCCTGTGAGGCACCCGTAAGAAAAGCTATTCCTTATTTAAATAAACCAGAAGAAGTAGATCCGGGTATTGCTAACTGGTATGCCTCTACTTACTTTGTTGGGAGTGATTATAACAGTATTCTGGTAAAAACCCGTGAAGGGCGGCCGATAAAGCTGGAAGGGAATCCTTTGTCGCCGGTTACCAAAGGTGGGTTAAGTGCCCGGGCCCAAGCATCGGTGTTAAGCTTATACGATACTACCCGGTTGCGCCAACCATTAGCCAACAAAAAAGAGACAACTTGGGAAGCAATTGACCAAGAAATTGCCGGTAAACTAAGAGGGGTGCGGGGCAAAGTGGCCATCATTTCTTCAACCATTATCAGTCCAACTACTAAAAAAGCCATTGCGGAGTTTGGGTCTAAATTTACGTCGTTCGAGCACGTTATGTACGATGCTAATTCAGCGAATGGTTTATTAAAAGCGAATGGCGGAGTAGTACCTGGTTTTGACTTTAGCAAAGCTAATGTAATTGTTAGTGTTGGGGCTGATTTTCTGGGAACCTGGCTTTCTCCGGTTGAGTACGCTAAACAATACATCACCAAACGCAAAGTAGGTAAAGAAAATCCTACCATGTCGCGTCATTACCAGTTCGAGTCTACGTTTACTTTAACGGGTGCCAATGCCGACGTACGGATTCCGGTAAAACCATCTGAGGAAGGTCCATTAGTAGCGGCGCTGTATAATAGAGTAACGGGTGGAAGTGCAGGTGGGGGTTATAGCAATGCCAGATTAGATGCCGCAGCAAAAGAATTATTAGCCAATAAGGGTGCCGCCTTAGTTGTAGCTGGCTCAAACGATGTGGCTATACAAACCTTAGTAGCTGAAATTAACCGTATTTTAGGGGCGCAAGGAACAACTATTTCAAACACTCCTTCTCTTATTCGTCAAGGCGATGATGCTGCCATGATTCGTTTGGTAAACGAAATTAGCAATGGTTCGGTTGGTGCAGTGCTATTTTATAATGCTAACCCAATTTATGATCATCCGCTTTCTGCTAAATTAGCTAGTGGTTTAGAAAAAGTTGGCGTTAAAATTTCGTTTGCCGATCGTTTAGACGAGACAGCTAACTTAGTAAATTACGTTTGTCCGGACAGTAATTATCTGGAATCGTGGAATGATTATGAGCCGAAACGAGGCCAGTTTTCGTTAGCACAACCGGCTATTACTCCAATCTTCTCCACGCGCCAAGCGCAGGAATCACTCTTAAGGTGGGTAGGAAATAATACAGCCTACTATGATTACCTGCAAGCAAACTGGCGGGGTACTTTAGGCTCACAGGCAGCTTGGGATAAAGCTGTTCATGATGGCGTATTTACAGGTTCTGTTACTACCACCGCAACTACTGCGACTACTGCCGCTCTGACACCAGCTGCAGCATTATCTCAGGTAACTTCCGGAAAGCAAAGTGGAGGAATGGAAGCCGTTATCTACGAAACAGTAGCTTTAGGCACGGGCCGGGAAGCCAACAATCCATGGTTGCAAGAACTGCCGGACCCTATTACTAAAGCGACCTGGGATAATTACGTTACACTTCCGCGCGATTACGCTGTAAAAGAAAAAATAGAACAAGGCGATATCTTGAAAGTTACCGCCAATGGCGCGAGTATAGAATTACCTGCTTTAATTCAGCCGGGACAGGCAAAAGGAAGTGTGGGTATTGCTTTAGGCTATGGCCGTTCTAACGCTGGTCCGGTCGCAAATGGAGTGGGTACTAATGCCTTTAAACTAGTTTCTTTAGCAAATAACAGCTTAGTTTACCATACTCCGGTAACAATAGAAAAAACCCGGGCTCAAAAAGAAATTGCTCAAACCCAAACGCACCATACCATAATGGATCGGTTGGTTGTGCAAGAATCTACCTTAAGCAAATACCAAAAAGATAGGAATGTAACCGAGTATGTAAAAATAGCTACCCCCGAAGGACTACAAACTCCAGCAAAAGTATCTTTATGGCAGGATTACGAATATAATAATCACCATTGGGGAATGGTGATTGACTTAAACTCTTGTATTGGCTGCGGTTCGTGTGTGGTTGGCTGTAACGTAGAAAATAACGTAGCGGTAGTAGGAAAGCAAGAAGTTTTAAACCGTCGCGAAATGCATTGGTTACGGATTGACCGTTATTATAGCAGCGATGCCCACAGAACGGATAAAGATAAAGGAACTATTGACCGTTACCAGGCAATGGAAGATCCTTCTGAAAATCCGCAAGTAATTTTTCAACCGATGCTATGCCAGCATTGTAACCACGCTCCTTGCGAAACAGTATGCCCAGTAGCGGCTACAACGCACAGTACCGAAGGTATCAACCAAATGGTTTATAACCGTTGTGTAGGTACTCGGTACTGCGCTAATAACTGTCCGTATAAAGTGCGTCGGTTTAACTGGTTTGCTTATTACGACAATGAGAAATTTACAGTACAGAACCCGCAAATGAATACGGATCTAGGTCGGATGGTTTTGAATCCGGATGTAACGGTACGGGCCCGTGGGGTAATGGAGAAATGTACTTTCTGCGTGCAACGTGTTCAATTAGGTAAATTGGAGGCGAAAAAACAAAATCGTCGTCCGAAAGATGGAGAAATAGTAACCGCATGTGCCCAGTCTTGCCCAACGAATGCTATTGTCTTTGGAGATATGAAAGATCCGAACAGCCAAGTTTCGCAAATATTACGTGAGCAACAAGGCGAAAGAGCTTTCCACGTATTAGAAGAGATTAATACGCAGCCTAATGTTACCTATTTAACTAAAATTAGAAACATAGTTTAATTCGGAAGAGTACTCCTGTTATAAGCAGGGTTGTTAGTTTCCATAGTGATTAGTAGAGCCGAATATATATTGACCAGAAACAATTAGATAAACATATGCAGCATGTATCTCCGATAAGGGAACCTCTTGTAACAGGGGGGAAAACATACCATGACATCACCGAAGATGTCAGCCGGCAGGTAGAAGCGAAACCAAATATTCGCTGGGCACTTGCGTTGGCCGTAGCCTTATTTTTCTTAGGCATTTTTATATACTCTGTTTACCGCACTTTATGGTATGGTATAGGAGAGTGGGGCTTAAATAAAACAGTAGGTTGGGCTTGGGATATTACTAACTTCGTGTGGTGGGTAGGTATCGGGCACGCTGGTACTCTTATTTCAGCTATTCTTTTGTTGTTCCGCCAGAAATGGAGAAGTTCTATTAACAGAGCGGCGGAAGCCATGACCATTTTTGCGGTAATTTGTGCGGCGATGTTTCCGGTTTTACACATGGGCCGACCATGGTTAGCCTATTGGGTTTTACCATTGCCCAATACATTTGGTTCTTTGTGGGTAAACTTTAACTCCCCATTACTTTGGGACGTATTTGCCATTTCCACTTACTTTACGGTATCCTTAGTTTTCTGGTATTTAGGTTTAGTGCCGGATTTTGCCACTATCCGGGACAGGGCTACTGGTCCAATTGCGCGTCGGGCATATGCTTTACTAAGCTTGGGCTGGACTGGTTCTGCTAAACATTGGTCACGGTACGAAACTGTATCATTAATTTTGGCTGGGGTTTCTACGCCACTGGTACTTTCGGTACACACCATTGTATCTATGGACTTTGCAACGGCGGTAATTCCGGGCTGGCACACTACTATTTTCCCTCCATACTTCGTAGCAGGTGCTATTTTCTCTGGGTTTGCCATGGTATTAACCTTAATGATTATTACGCGTGATGTATTCCGGTTAAAAGATTACATTACCCTGGAGCACATTGAATCCATGAATAAAGTAATTATTCTAACCGGTTCTATTGTAGGGGTAGCTTATATAACCGAATTTTTTATCGCTTGGTATTCCGGGGTAGAATATGAACAATATGCCTTCATAAACCGAGCAACTGGACCTTATTGGTGGGCTTATTGGTCGATGATGACTTGTAACGTAATTACGCCCCAGCTTTTCTGGATTCGCAAAATCAGAAGAAGTATTGTAGCAACGTTTATCATTACCATTTTTGTGAATATAGGTATGTGGTTTGAGCGTTTTGTTATTATTGTAACTTCTCTGCACCGCGATTATTTACCGTCAAGCTGGGTAATGTTTTCTCCCACAAAAATTGATATTGGTATATACGTGGGTACTTTAGGGCTGTTTTTTACCTTGTTTTTATTATTTGCTAAGTACTTCCCGGTAATAAACATGTTCGAAGTAAAAACCATTTTAAAATCATCATCGGGTGTACCGCACTCTTTAGAGCCTGAAGAATCTATGCATGCCACTACACCTGTAACTCACCATAACAAACATCATGACTAATAAAAAGTTTATCCTCGGTGTTTTCGAGGAAGAAGAAGTTCTTCTTCATGCTATTGAAAATATAAGGGCAGCTGGTACAAAAATTTATGAAGTATTTACCCCATTCCCCATTCATGGTATTGATGATGTATTGGGTATTAAACGCTCACGATTACCCATTGCGGCCTTTTTATATGGTTGTGCGGGTTTAGCGTTTGCGCTCTGGATGCAAATTTATATGCTTGGCTTTGATTGGCCTATGATAATAGGTGGTAAACCGCATATTGCTTTGCCGGCTTTTATTCCGGTAAGTTTCGAATTAACTGTTTTTTGTACCGCTCATGGTATGGTAATTACCTTCTTGATTGTGTGCGGCTTATACCCAAGGCTTAAAGTACCAGTTCTGGATGTACGTTCCACCGACGATAAGTTTGTTATGGCCATTGAAGTAAAAGATGGTGTAACTGATGTAAACAAAGTAAATGACCTGCTTCGCTCAAATGGAGCCGTTGAAGTAAACGAGAAGGAGGTAATAAACAAATGAGAAATAAGTTAAAAGCCAGTCTTAAAATATCCTTGTTGACTTTTACAATGGTATCTATGTTTTCTTGCAGTAAAGGTCCTAATGATACGGGAACTCAGTATGCTCCGCAAATGTACGATGACCCTTCTTACGAAGCATTAAAGCAAGCAGATTATAACAAAGTTAATCCGGGCCGCATGAATATGCGGGTGCCGGCAAAAAATACTATACCACGGGGCAAATTAGCATACTTCAATCATATTCCTAAGAATGACAGCTTAAATCAAGCGGATGCCCTTAAAAACCCTTTTGTTGCCAACGCGCAAGTACTGGAAGAAGGGCAAGTATTATACGAACGGTTTTGCCAACATTGCCACGGTGCTGAGGGAAAAGGCGATGGCAAAGTAGGAGTTGTGTTTAAAGGGGTAGCTAACTTGCAATCCGATGCAATAAAAGCGGCGAGTATGGGCCATATTTATCATGTAATAACCAATGGTAAAGGACGCATGATGCCGCATGGCTCACAAGTAAATCCGGAGGAACGCTGGAAAATTGCTTTGTATGTTAAAAATACCTTACAAGGAGCGGGTGAGCAAGCGACGGAAGTAAATAGCGAAGCAGCCACGGAAGCTTCTTCCAGCGACGGAGACAATGTACAACAATCTACTGGAACTCCTAATTCTCAATAACTAACCTGGTTCTGATAGTTAATTACAAGCGTAAAATTTTACATAAATGTTAGAAGAAAGACTAAGTATTTCTGGAAGAACAAACAACCGGTTCTACATGATGATTGGACTAGGTTTGGTATTATTAATTTTAGGAATATTTTTAACTATGAATGGGGGCGGTTCCCACCATGGCGGAACAGGTGAACACGAAGCAGCCGCGGCAGGTGGTCACCACGTTATTGACTGGAAAAATCGTTTATTCGCCAACCTTTGGCTGAATAATGTTTATTTTACTGGAATAGCCGTTATTGGTTTGTTTTTTACAGCGGTGCAATACGTAGCTTACGCAGGGTGGTCGGTTCTGATAAAAAGGGTTTTAGAAGCACTTAGTTATTATTTACCAGTAGGAGCAGTAGTCATGCTAGCTGTGTTTCTAATAGGTCAACACCAATTATTTCACTGGACAGACCATACTTTATACGAAGAAGGTAATCCTAATTATGATCCTATTATTGCAGGCAAGGCTGGTTTTTTAAATATTCCTTTTTACCTAATCCGGATGGTAGGGTACTTCGCCTTATGGATAATTTTCTTTCTATGGATGAGAAAGCAATCCATAGCAGAGGATTTAGAAGGTGGCATTGTATACTATAATAAAAGTATTCGAATAGGAGCCATGTTCCTAGTAATTTTTGGAGTAACTTCTTCTCTTTCTGCTTGGGATTGGGTATTATCCATTGATACCCATTGGTTTAGTACGATGTTTGGCTGGTACGTGTTTGCAAGCTGGTTTGTTTCTGGTTTAGCGGCTACTACCCTAATTGTTATCATCTTAAAACAAAACGGTTATTTGCAAATGGTTAATGCGAACCACTTGCATGACCTCGGGAAATTTGTATTTGCTTTCAGTATTTTCTGGACATACGTGTGGTTTTCGCAATTCATGCTTATTTGGTACGCAAACCTGCCAGAAGAGTCTATCTACTTTATGGAGCGGCTAAGTGGTTACCAAGATCATTATACCTGGATCTTCTTTGTAAACTTAATTGTGAACTTCGTGTTTCCTTTTCTGGTATTAATGACCCGAGACGCTAAACGTCAGATGATCATGTTAAAACTTGTTTGTATTGCCATCCTGGTCGGTCATTGGTTAGATTTTTACTTGATGATTATGCCGGGAACAATGCGTGGTGAGAGCGGTTTTGGCTTGATAGAGTTAGGTACAGCTCTTACTTTCCTGGGTATATTTTTGATAACTCTTACCCGCGGCTTATCCAAGGCTTCGCTGGTACCGGTCAATCATCCGTTCTTAGAAGAAAGTATTCACCATACCGTATAAATTACTACTATTAAAAACATTCTGTAATGATTACATTCGCTATAGTTTTATCATTAATTCTAATTGGGGTAATATTAGCCTTACTCTTTAGGATACAAATCCTATCTTCCATATTTAGTGGAAGTTTCCAGAAACGAGTAAGTAAGAGTAATAAAATTAATGCAGTTCTTTTAATGTTGTTTCTTGTTATAGGAGGAGCAGCTTTTATCTGGTCTTTTCAAAATGCGGAAGAACGGATACATATTCCGGTAGGTTCGGTGCATGGAGTATGGATTGATGACATGTTCTGGTTAACCATGGTGGTAATCGGAATTGTGTTTGTTATCACCCAAATATTATTGTTTTATTATTCTTACCGCTACCAATACAAAGAAGAAAAAAGAGCTTATTTCTTTCCGCATAATAATAAATTGGAAATTATCTGGACTATGATTCCGGCTGTTGTTATGGCTTTGTTGGTATTTAAAGGTTGGAAAACATGGACAAAAATTACTGACCCAGCTCCCAAAGAAGCTATGGTGGTAGAAATTGTTGGCAAACAGTTTAACTGGATTGCCCGGTATCCGGGTACCGATAATGCTTTAGGGAATGTAAGAACTAATTTAATAGATGCTACAAATGAGCTTGGAATAGATTTTTCTGATCAAAGAAGTGTAGACGATATTCTACCCAGCGAAATTCATATTCCCAAAGGACGGCCGATACTATTTAAAATACGGTCCCGGGATGTAATTCACAGCTTTTATTTGCCTCATTTTAGAGCTCAGATGCACGCTGTACCAGGTATGCCTACCAAGTTCTGGTTTGTACCGACCAAAACTACTGCGGATATGGCTACAGAAACCGGTAATCCAGATTTTAAGTATGAATTGGTTTGTAATCAGATTTGTGGAGCGAATCACTTTGCCATGCGCGCCGTGGTAATTGTAGATGAACCGGAAGAATTTCAAAAATGGATGTCCACTCAAAAAGCCTTTGTCGCGGATAAGCCGGAATTATTGAAAAATCTGAAAAATCCGCAGGGAATTGTATTGGATACAAAAAAAGAAGGAACAAATAAGGCCGCACTTTAGGTCGAAGTTCCCGGAATATCAATGCTAAGATGGAAGAATATGTCGAGCCTGATTAGCGAAACAAACAGTAAACGAATAATAATTTAATATGGCAAGCACAGATATTTCTTTACACAATAATGTGCCAATAGCACACGATGAACATGATCATGAGCACGACCATCATGATCAACCGTTTATATTTAAATATATTTTTAGCCAAGATCATAAAGTAATTGCAAAACAATTTTTGATCTCTGGTATAATTTGGGCTTTTATAGGCGGAGCTTTATCTAGCTTGTTCCGGCTACAACTCGGCTGGCCAAACGAGACTATGCCGTTTCTGGAGCCAATTTTAGGTAAATGGATTGAAGGAGGTAAATTAAATCAGGAATTTTATTTAGCCTTGGTAACCATGCATGGTACCATCATGGTATTTTTCGTGTTAACGGCGGGACTGAGTGGTACCTTCAGTAACTTTTTGATTCCCTTACAAATTGGCGCCCGTGATATGGCTTCCGGTTTTTTGAACATGTTATCGTACTGGTTTTTCTTTTTATCCAGTGTTATTATGTTTACCTCTCTTTTCCTGGAAACAGGACCTGCTTCGGCTGGTTGGACAATTTACCCACCATTAAGTGCATTACCGCAAGCAATTCCGGGTTCGGGTACGGGTATGACGATGTGGCTGGTAGCGATGGTGTTCTTTATTGTTTCGTCGCTTCTTGGTAGTATCAACTATATCTCTACTATTATCAATTTGCGTACCGCTGGTATGTCCATGACGAAGTTGCCCTTAACTATTTGGGCCTTCTTCTTAACGGCAGTATTAGGTGTTCTCTCCTTTCCTGTATTATTTTCAGCTGCTTTGTTGTTAGTATTTGACCGTTCTTTTGGTACGAGTTTTTACTTATCAGATATTTATGTAGCGGGGCAAGCACTAAGTAATACGGGTGGTAGTCCTATTTTATTCCAGCACTTATTTTGGTTCTTAGGTCACCCAGAAGTGTACATTGTTATTTTACCAGGATTTGGTATTGTATCAGAAGTTATAGCAACGAATGCTCGTAAACCCATTTTCGGCTACCGTGCTATGATTGGCTCCATGCTTGGTATTTCGATATTATCGTTTGTGGTATGGGCGCACCATATGTTCGTATCCGGTATGAATCCGTTCTTAGGATCGGTGTTTATGTTTTTAACCTTGATAATTGCGGTACCATCGGCGGTTAAGGTATTTAACTGGTTGGCTACCCTATGGCGGGGAAACATTATTTTTACACCAGCCATGCTGTTTTCAATTGGATTTGTTTCGTTGTTTATTTCCGGCGGATTAACGGGTATTATTTTAGGAAATTCGGCCCTGGATATACAACTGCATAATACGTATTTTGTAGTAGCACACTTCCACTTGGTAATGGGATCATCCGCCTTCTTTGGAATGTTTGCCGGGGTATATCATTGGTTCCCTAAAATGTTTGGCCGCATGATGGACGAAAAACTTGGGTATATTCATTTTTGGTTAACATTTTTGGGAGTATACTTAGTGTTTTTGCCTATGCACTACGTGGGTATTGCTGGTTTCCCAAGAAGATATTACTCTTGGACGGCTTTCGAAACCTTTAGCCAATTCGCGGACTTAAATATGTTTATTAGTGCCGCGGCGATTATAGCTTGGTTTGCTCAGTTTATCTTCCTCTTCAATTTTGTGTATAGTATTTTCCGGGGCCGTCGTGCCGATGCGAACCCATGGCGCTCGAATACATTAGAATGGACTACTCCTATTCACCCGGGCCATGGTAACTGGCCAGGAGCTATTCCTGCTGTATACAGATGGCCTTATGATTATTCTAAGCCAGGAGCAGAAGAAGATTATATTCCGCAAAATATTCCTCATTCAGAAACTAAATCATCTAACCTTTCGAGTGAGAAAGAACTTGAATAATATATTATAATGAGTAATGAATCTTTTAGTTCTAAAAGATTTAGAAATATAGGAGTTATTACCATTGCTTCTGTATATTTTTTAATCTTAGTAGGAGGAGTCGTAAGAAGCACGGGATCTGGAATGGGTTGTCCGGACTGGCCGAAGTGTTTCGGAACCTGGATTCCTCCTACTAATAGTAACCAATTGCCTGATGACTATCTTTCGGTTTATAAAAATAAACGCATTGAGAAAAATCAAAAGCTAGCCAATTACTTAAAAACCTTAGGTTTTAATCAATTAGCATCCGATATTTTTTCCCATTCATCTCAATATATAGAAACGGAGTTTAATGTAACAAAAACCTGGATTGAATACCTGAATCGGTTAGTAGGAGTATTAATAGGTATATTCATTTTCTTTACCCTGGTTTTCTCATTATCATACCTTAAGAAAGATCCGGTTATATTCTATTTAGCCTTCATTAGCTTTATTTTAGTTGGTATTCAGGGGTGGTTAGGCTCTTTAGTTGTTTCAACCAATTTATTGCCCATTATGGTAACCGTGCACATGGCTTTGGCTCTAGTGTTAGTTGCGCTATTAATATATGCAGTTGCCCGCTCGCAAAAAGATCAATTTAAGCTAATAACTCAACCTATCGCCACTAAAACTTACGTACTCATCATTCTAGCAATTGCTTTATCATTTGTGCAAATACTATTAGGAACTCAGGTGCGGGAAATGGTTGATATTATTGCATCTGAATTCGGTTACAACAATAGGGGGCAATGGATTTCAAATATTGGTTCATCGTTTTACATTCATCGGTCTTTTTCGGCCGTGGTATTTATTGTGAATGTATATTTGTGCTGGCAATTATATGCTCTAAACGATAAGCGTTTTAATAAATTAGTTAATGGTATCCTGGTTTTTGTAGGGTTGGAGATTTTGGTCGGAGTTATTTTAGCTTATTTTGCTATACCGGCCGTTTTACAACCGGTTCATTTAGTATTGGCAACTTTATTATTTGGGCTACAATTTTTTGTTTTTATAGTTTGTTATTATGCTACCCATATTCGGGTATTAAAGTTGGCTGTTCGATAATGCTAGTAGATAATATAGAGAATGATCTGCCTACCTTTTTAGCCATGACGAAAGTAAAGCATTACTTCCAGTTGTTAAAGTTCCGGTTATCCAGTACCGTGGCTTTTTCAAGTGCCATTGGGTATATGCTAGGGTCGGGCCACCTGGAAATGCAGAAAATCTTAGTAATAATGTTGGGAGGACTTCTGGTAACCGGGGCGGCTAACATTATTAACCAAATTCTGGAAAAAGATTTAGATAAACTGATGAAGCGAACCGCTAAACGGCCGTTGCCAACAGGTGCTTTATCTATAACTGAAGCTGCTGTATTTGGTGGTATAATTGGCATAGCTGGTTTAAGTATTCTGGCATTATACTTTAACCTGCTAACCGCTGTTTTGGCGCTCATGTCTTTAATATTGTACGGATTTGTATATACGCCATTAAAGCGGATTTCTCCTATTTGTGTGTTAGTAGGAGCCATTCCGGGTGGTTTACCTCCCTTATTAGGTTGGGTAGCGGCAACCGGAGTGGTAAGTGTAGAGGCTTGGATACTATTTGGAATTCAGTTTGTTTGGCAATTTCCTCATTTTTGGGCAATAGCGTGGGTGTTAGATGATGATTATAAGCTGGCAGGATTTAAGATGTTGCCCATGGAAGGTGGCAAGAACCTGAAGACGGCTTTTCAAATAATGACTTACACGCTGTTGTTAATTCCGTTGAGTATGCTGCCTTTGCAATTTGGAATGGCTGGTAAAACATCAGCAATTATTGCTGTAATGTGTGGCGTGTTGTTTTTAGCTCAAACCTTATACTTAATGCAAACCTGCTCCAAAAAAGCAGCTATGAGTATTATGTTCGGGTCTTTTCTGTACTTGCCAATTGTACAAATTGCGTTAGTATTGGATAAAATTTAACTTATAAAAAATGAATGCAAGAGCATTAAACTTAAATAAATCCACAACGGGAATTCATCCTTTAAAATTTACTTTGTGGTTGTTGATAATGAGTATTATCATGATGTTTGCCGCTTTTACCAGTGCGTACATTGTACGGCGGGAGGAAGGAAATTGGTTAGAGTTCAATTTGCCTAATGGTTTATTAATCAATTCTATTCTTATTGCGGTAAGTAGTATTGCCATGCAATGGGCTTATATATCGGCGAAAAAAGATAATTTAAATGCATTAAAAGTAGCTTTATTGCTTACCTTTAGTTTAGGAGTAGCTTTTTTAATTGGTCAGTGGAACGTTTGGGGAGAGTTGGTAACCAATAAAATATTCTTCGGAGGTCCTACGGCTAATCCTTCGGGCTCCTTTATGTATGTATTAACCGGAGTACATGGCTTTCACTTAATTACCGGGTTAATATTTTTATTAATTGTAATACTAGCAGCTCTACGATACCGGGTTCATGCTAAAAATTTATTGCAAATGGAATTGTGTACCACTTATTGGCATTTTTTAGGTGCCCTTTGGGTGTATCTTTACGTATTTTTAGCAGTATACCATTAAAGAGAATTTTCAGGAAAAGAACACCTGATAGATAAACAATACGCAAATAATAAAATCTAACTACCAAACTATGTCTAGCACAACATCTAGTACAACAACTCTGGAGCGGCCAAAAACGGGTACCTGGGATGGCGGGAATGAGCCGATGAAAGCCAGTTATGGAAAACTCATGATGTGGTTTTTCCTGCTGTCAGATACGTTTACCTTTGCAGCTTTTTTAACTACGTACGGGTTAATTCGTCACCGCCATCTTGCTTATATAGGCGAGCACGATAAATTTGTATTCTCTCAAAGCTACTGGCCCATACCCGATAAAGTTTTCAATGCTTTTCCTTTTTTCCATGGGGTAGATTTGCCCTTAGCTTTCGTGGCCTTAATGACCATGATCTTAATTCTTTCTTCGGTAACCATGGTATTAGCCGTAGAAGCCGGTCATCGGATGGATAAGAAAGATGTGGAAAAATGGTTGCTTTGGACGATTTTGTTTGGTTCTACATTTCTGGGCTGTCAAGCCTGGGAGTGGACCCACTTTATTACCGGTACGGAAGGCGGATTGACTTTAGCTGATGGTTCCAAAGTGTTCGGTGCTAATCTTACCATGAACCAGTACGGCCCACCCTTATTCGCTGATTTGTTTTTCTTTATAACCGGTTTCCACGGTACTCACGTATTTAGTGGTATTGTTTTGCTCATTATCATGTTTATCATGGCAGTGAACGGAGCTTTTCATAAGCGGGGTCACTACGAAATGGTGGAAAAAGTAGGCTTATACTGGCACTTTGTAGATTTGGTGTGGGTATTTGTATTTACCTTCTTTTATTTGGTTTAGGCTAATTACTGGTAGTAAACTAGACTTTAAATCTTGATTGCTTATACAATTAACATTAAGGGAAATCTGATTTTTAACAATATTAAATTTAAAAATATGGCTTCACACTCACATAATTCCAACGAGGAAGAATATATAGGTGATATTCCAGCACCTCAAACTAAAGCAATTTGGCGGGTGTTTTTAATTCTATGCGGATTAACGGCAATAGAATTCTGTTTTGCTTTCTTTATGGACCCTAGTACACTGCGGAATAGTATATATATTGTACTTACTCTATTTAAAGCTTTCTTTATCGTGGGTGAATTTATGCACTTGAAACACGAAACGAAATCACTTATCTGGAGTATTTTGATTCCTTCGGCTTTGCTTGTATGGTTATTAATTGCGTTAATAACCGAGGGTACTTATTTTGGTGATAATGTCTATAACTATTTTAAATAAAGTATTCATAATGTCTCCTAAAAAGGTACTAATGCTAGGTATACTACTATTAGTACCTATTTTTTTGTTTTTGTTTTTGAAAGGCTTTGGAACCAATCATTATTCCTTGCCTACTTACTATCCTGCTATCAACGAAGCCACGGAATCGCCAATAATACGGAATGGGGATACTGTATTTCAAAAAATACCAGATTTCCGTTTTGTTTCGCAAGAAGGGAAAACAGTAACTCAAACTAATTTGAATGGCGGTGTTTACGTTGCAAATTTCTTTTTTGCCTCTTGTCAGGATGTTTGTAAAAAAATGTCCGCGCAGATGGTTCGGGTAAATGAAGCTTTTCGCAATACGCCGCAAGTGAAACTCATTTCTTATACCGTTGACCCGGAAAGAGATTCGGTATCAGTTTTGAAGCGTTATGCCGAAATGTACCAGGCAGACCCGGCCAAATGGCTTTTTGTAACCGGCCCCAAAAAACAATTGTACACTTTAGCTCAAAATGGATATAAGGTCTCGGCCATGCAAGCGCCTGGAACCATTCCGAACTTCATTCATTCGGAAAAATTAATTTTAGTAGATAAAGAAAAACACGTGCGCGGTATTTATGATGGGACTGATCCACAAGAGGTGGACCGTTTAATTACCGAAATAACTGTGTTATTACACAGTTATCAGCAAGATGAAAAATAACGATCGTAAATACTTGGTTTTAATTGCCATTCTCTCGGTGGCAGTTCCTTTATTAGTAGCCTTATTACTTTTTATACCGCAAACGGGTAAGTTAGGTGACGTAGATGTTACTTTTTTGCCCAAACTGCATGCCTTACTTAATTCTTTAACGGCTATTGCTTTGCTAACAGGATATTTTTTTGTTAAAAACAAAAATATTAGGGGGCATCGCTTTACTATGGTTACTGCCTTTACTTTATCTGCTTTTTTCTTAATTTCGTATGTAACGTATCATTATCAGGCTGCCCCTACGCGTTATGGTGGCGAAGGAACCCTTAAAATGATTTATTACGTTATCCTACTAACGCATATTGTTTTAGCTGCAGTTATTGTTCCGTTGGTGTTATTGTCGGTTTATTTTGCGGTGAGTAACCAGATAAACCGGCACCGGAAAATTGCCCGCTGGACCTTCCCGATTTGGTTGTATGTAGCTATTACGGGAGTAGTTGTTTATTTTATGATTGCGCCTTATTACCCAAGTTAAATACTTAATTGTACTGTTAAAATGAAGAGGTTTTCAAAAGTATTTCTAATTACATTTTCATTATTTGTTTTGGTAACATTGGCGAACGTTCCAGCTTCCGCTCAATGTGCTTTATGCCGTTCGTCTGTAGAATCGAATCGGGCCGATAATAAGTTAAGCAGGTTTGGTAATGGCTTAAATAAAGGTATTTTATTTTTAATGACGGTGCCTTATGTGCTGGTAGGTACAGTAGGTTTTCTTTGGTACCGAAATAGCCGTAAAAAGCAGTAAGTAAGCCTTCAACTAGTAAAAGTGATTTTTCTTGCAGACCAAAAACTTTGTTACCGCTGAGTTAGTTTGCTCTATTCTTGTTATTACATTTAATTAAATATAATGTAGCTTCAGCGTGTTAAGTTTATTTCTGGCGCAGGCATAACCTAGAGTTACTTTGTTAACCAATCTTTTGAAACTGGCTTATTTTTAAAGCTCGATACAGTCACACAAATCAAGCTATAACCATAATAGAAGCAATACTGGCAATCTCCTGCTAGTATAACGCCGGCCAAACACGTTCGGCAAAGTCGGATGATTCAGGTGTTTCATTAACTTTATAAGCTGTTGTAAAATCAATGGAATTAGCCGAATAGCTTATTTTAAGGAAACTTATTTATTATTTGAAGATAAAGCTTTTATAAATTTTAACACATTGCTTTGTTTAACTACATTATTCTAAATAAACCCTTTAAAGTCCTTACTCAATTTACCGACGAGAACGGACGCACTACACTAAAGGATTTTGTACCAATACCTAATATTTACCCAGTGGGTCGGCTAGATTATGATAGTGAGGGTTTGGTATTATTAACCGACGATAAAGCATTGCAGCATCGCCTTTCTGATCCCAAATTTAAAATTGAAAAAACGTACTGGACGCAGGTTGAAAATATTCCGGACGAAAAAGCTTTGCAAAATTTGCGCGATGGAGTCTTGCTTAAAAATGTTAAAACATCGCCCGCTAAAGCCGCGTTACTGCCATCCGAACCTATATTATGGGAACGTAGCAAACCCATTCGGTTCCGGCAAAACATTCCGACAAGTTGGGTGCAGATTTCCCTCACGCAAGGTATGAACCGCCAGGTACGCAAAATGACAGCTGCAGTAGGTTTTCCCACCTTACGGCTTATCCGGGTGAGTATTGGTCCGTTGAAAATTAGCAATTTAGCTCCGGGAGAGTGGCGATATTTGACTACAGAAGAAGTAAAAGCTTTAAAACAAAGTGCTCGCTAAGTAATGCATAAAGTAGCGAGCTAATTACAAGTAATAGCAAATGCCGTTAGTGTCTATAATCGTCTCTTTCAGCGTAGTGCATAGTTAGGGAGCCAATTCCCAGTTAAAGTTAGTTTAAAAAACGAAATACAGCTATTTACGGGAATTCCTATGTTTGATTGGAGCCTGCCCAAATAGTAGATGTAAGCGGGAACCACGCACCAGCATATAGCCAATTTGACTTTATCCTCATACATGCTATTGGTTTTCCTGCCTGAATAACCAACCACAGATTATTTTGCCCGTTTAAGCATAAATCTATGGAGAAATAATAGATTAATCTGGCAGATTTTTCCGGGTTAAAAACTATTATAAAATAAGTAAAATGGTAAAATGACAATATGTCACGAAAGACACCCAAATTACCGCTTGGCATATCCCTTGATACTAGTGCAGTAACATTTACTGAACAGGATTACATAAAATAAAACTATATATAAAATGGGAAAAATAATAGGCATTGACTTAGGAACTACCAACTCGTGCGTGGCTGTAATGGAGGGTAATGAGCCGGTAGTAATTCCGAACAGCGAAGGCCGGAGAACAACTCCTTCTATCGTGGCTTTCCTGGATAATGGTAACGGTGAACGGAAAGTGGGAGATCCGGCGAAACGCCAGGCAATTACCAACCCTAAAAATACCATTGCTTCTATTAAGCGTTTCATGGGCCGGGGCTATTCCGAAGTTACTTCTGAATTAAAGAACGTATCGTACGAGGTAGTACAAGGCAGCAATAATACCGTGCGCGTTAAAATTGGCGATCGCCAGTATACGCCACAAGAAATTTCGGCAATGGTGCTGCAAAAAATGAAGCAGACTGCCGAAGATTATTTGGGCACCAGCGTGAGCGAAGCCGTTATTACCGTACCGGCTTACTTTAACGATGCCCAGCGTCAGGCTACCAAAGAAGCCGGGGCTATTGCAGGCTTAGATGTTAAACGGATTATCAACGAGCCTACTGCCGCGGCGTTGGCTTACGGTCTCGATAAAAAACATAAAGATCAAAAAATTGCTGTTTATGACTTAGGCGGGGGTACCTTTGATATCTCTATCCTGGAATTAGGCGATGGCGTTTTCGAAGTACTTTCTACCAACGGTGATACGCACTTAGGTGGTGACGACTTTGACCAGGTAATTATTAACTGGTTAGCCGATGAATTTAAATCGGAAGAAAACATGGACCTGCGCCAAGACCCTATGGCTTTACAGCGTTTGAAAGAAGCCGCGGAAAAAGCAAAAGTAGAATTATCCAGCTCGCAGGAAACGGAAATCAACTTGCCGTACATCACGGCTACGCAAACGGGTCCGAAACACTTAGTACGTAAATTAAGCCGCGCTAAATTCGAAGCTTTAGCCGATAGCTTGGTTCGTCGCTCGATGGATCCGGTTCGCCAAGCTTTGAAAGATGCCGGCGTAAGTACTACGGATATTGATGAAGTAATCTTGGTAGGTGGTTCTACCCGGATTCCGCGTATTCAGGAAGAAGTAGAAAAATACTTTGGTAAGAAACCTTCGAAAGGCGTTAACCCGGACGAAGTAGTGGCAATTGGTGCGGCCATTCAAGGTGGGGTATTAACCGGTGAAGTGAAAGATGTGTTGTTGTTAGACGTAACGCCGCTTTCATTAGGAATCGAAACGATGGGTGGCGTTATGACCAAACTCATTGAATCGAACACTACTATTCCAACCAAGAAGTCCGAGACTTTCTCAACTGCTTCGGATAATCAGCCCAGCGTAGAAATTCACGTGTTGCAAGGTGAGCGTCCAATGGCCCGCGATAACCGTACTATTGGCCGGTTCCACTTAGCCGATATTCCGCCAGCGCCACGGGGGGTGCCGCAAATTGAAGTAACTTTCGATATTGATGCGAACGGTATTTTGCACGTATCGGCCCGTGATAAAGGTACTGGTAAAGAGCAGAAAATCCGGATCGAAGCTTCTTCTGGTTTATCCGAAGCCGAAATCGAACGCATGCGTCAGGAAGCGGCCGCTAACGCCGATGCGGACCGTGCCGCTAAGGAGCAGGTAGAAAAATTAAATACTGCCGACTCGATGATCTTCCAGACGGAGAAACAGTTGAAAGAATACGGTGATAAGTTATCGGCTGGTAATAAATCCGCGATTGAAAGTGCTTTAAGCGAGTTGCGTACCGCCCACGGCAGCAAAGATATTGCTGGTATTGATACCGCCATTAACAACCTGAACAACGCTTGGCAGGCTGCTTCGCAGGAAATGTACGCGGCTTCTGGCGCGAACCCAGGTGCGGGGGCTGACCCAAGTGCTGGTTTCGGTGGTCAAGGCCAAGGTGGTCCATCGCAAAACGGTAACGGCGCCGCCGACCATGTAACCGACGTGGACTACGAAGAAGTGGATGGGAACAAGTAATTGAATCTTACCCATATAAATATAAAGCCTTCCTGATTTTTCAGGGAGGCTTTTTTGTTTTTAAAGCAAACTACTGGCAAACGTAGCTTCTAAACCAGTTTAAAATAGTAAATTAGGCTATCTCTGTAAACGTTAATGTTATGAAAAACTTCTACTTTATAGGTATACTTATTATTCTGCTATTCTGCCAAAATATACTTTTGGCCCAGAGCCCGGTTTATAATAACCGCATTCTGGTAGTAGGAGGTGGCGGGGCTCGGGGCGCTTGGGGAGCAGGTTTTGCAAAACATCTTACGGAGAAATACAAAGGTTCCTACAAAACGGTTTATGGTACCAGTACGGGCAGTTTAATGGCGCCTTTAATTGTTTTAAATGACTTTGTGACCTTAAAAACCGCTTATACTTCAGTTACGCAACGCTCTATTTTTAACGTAAATCCCTTTAATCGAAAAACCGGCGAACTAAAAAAAGTACCGGCTTTTTTTCGCTTGTTAATAGGCAAAAAAACGTTTGGCGAGAGTAAAAACCTGCGAAAATTAATAGACCAGTTTGTAAGCCTGCCACAGTACCAACAAATTAGAAACTCACCGGACAGCTTGCACTTTACAGTTACTGTAGTGGATCTAAAAACGGGAAAGCCGGACTATAAATCATCAAATAAAATTGCCGATTTTGAGCAAATGAAAAACTGGATGTGGGCTTCCGGCAACGAACCTTTATTTATGTCTTACTACCCCAAAAAGGGACCTCAAGCCTATGTGGATGGCGGAGTATTAGAGAATGTGCCATTGAAAGAAGCCCTACGATTCGCTATAAAAAATGCTAATATTCAGGATATTGACGTTATTATTAATAAACCAATTCATCCTTTAGTAGATACTACTTTTCGGAAACGCGGCATTTTGCAAGGCTTAACCCGATTGATTGACTTATGGTCGATCGAGATTCGGGACGATGACACGCTCATTCCGCAGCTAGTAGCTTTGGCGGTAAATAATCAACTGACCAGGCAACTGGTAGCTGCCGTACATAAAACTAACGGGGAAACTATTTCATTATCTAAGCCAGATAGTATAAACATTCATTTGTATTATTTTCCACCGGAATTATTTACTAAACTCAATCAGAAAGAGTTATTACTAGATAAAAAAAGAATGACCGAAATGTGGGAGGCCGGAGAAGCTGGTAAAGAAGACCCCAACCCTAAATTTGACATTAGCTCCCTCATTAATCCTCAAATTTTAAATTCTACTTCCCACTTGATGAACCTGAGAGCCAGCGAAAAAGCAGATCAACCCATTACCATTCCGAAGGCTTTGTTAGAAAATTTTCTGAATGGCTTGAAATAAACTTAAAGAGGTAACAGAACAACTGGAAACTGCCAAAATTACGAAAGTAACCTACTAAACCGTTACGAATAAATAAGTTGCCGACGTTCTCATGCCACCGCAAAGCAAACCAAAAGGTGGGAGGCTACGGCCCGAAAGAGGTTGCGGCTTCCGGGCCGGCCATTGGGAAGGAAAAGGAGCAGGAGAGAGTTTACCTGCTGAGAGGGAAAACAGGTTATCTAGAGTTATTTGATATGGTAATTAACTCATCTGCGATTCAGATGAGTTTATGGTTGAAGGCGAATTGGATGAGGCTGCCTGTGTTTGGTACATTGGTTTTTTCAATTATTTTCTGGCGGTGCGTATTAACCGTATGAAAACTGATGCTGAGCATATCCGCAATAATTTTGCTGCTGTAGCCATCGGCAATTAACTTGAGTACCTCTTTTTCGCGCTTGCTTAGTAAAGCTTCGAACGGTGATGATTCTTCGGTGGAGGTAGAAGTACACACCAGGCAAGTTTCGTTTTGCGGCGATATTACGGAAGCAGTTAAGCCTTCGGTTTTTTTCCAGTCGGTAATGTCGGTGCAAACACCCAGCAAATATCTGACACTGCCTTGGTTGTCGGTTTGCAAAATAGTGTTTTGTTCCAGCAGGCGGGCGTACGTTCCATTGGCTTTTTGTAGCCGGTAATCGCAGTTAAAGCGATATTCCTGGCGATCATTGGTAGGTAGAGCGAGTAAAAATTCCCAGACTTGGCGCATGAGCTTCCATAAATGAGTCGCATCTTCCGGATGAACCCGGTCTTTGGCAAACTTCATTCCTCCCTGCATCCATTCTTTGGGCTCATAACCAAGCAGCCTTTGAATATTACTGCTCACGAAAACATACTTTTTCGTGCGTAAATCAAAAACCCAGGTAATACACGGGCTAATAGTCAGAGTCGGGGTATTGGGAACCAGATGCTGAAAGCTGGTTTCATCCAGATCGGGGGAGTAAGGCTGGTTTTGCCATAATTGCACTAATTCTCCGTAGGACTTACCCGGAGAGCGACGGCTCATGGAGGTTTCTGATTTTTTCATGTCATAAAATCATTTAAAAGAACAAACCTGACTGTTTGGTACTGTTTCGCCGGACAGAACAAAGCTCTTTTTTTATTGATGACCGAACAAGGGGAAGGTTAACATGCCAAACCCGTGATTTTTAATAATATTTAGCTAGTTTACGGGTTAAAGAGGATGATTATCAGGAAGTTTAATGGGAAAAATCACCTATTTTTAAGTAAAAGATTAGTTTAAATTAGCGGCGGGTTAAGTACCTGTCTTTCCGGTACTTGTTGTTTATGTAAGTAAAAGCAGTTTCACCTTAATATTTTAAATGTCATGGCCGAGCAAAACGCAAATCTTTCCGCTATTACCCAAGGTTGTACCAACTTCCGCAACCATTTACGAGATAAACTAGAACTCGAAAACTTTAATGATTTTATTTTTTCTTATACTTTCCCCATTGAGGAAATAGAGAATTTACAAGATAAAGCCAGAGCAATGGGTAAAGAGCCGGTTTCGCTGCGGCTTTATTATGGCTGCGACGAAAACGGTAAAAATCATCAACTGTATATGGCTTTGTTGGATGCTAATCGGGAAGTTATCGTGGACTCCAGTGAACACAGCCATTCAAAACAAGTTAAGCCTCAATTAACTGATCCCGGTAATGTAAGTTTTGTTGTGGCAAGTGTGCCAACCCTCGAAAGAAAATGCCCACCTGGCGGCACCAGCAGCGATCGTTTACTAAATGGCATATTTTCTTAATTTTTTACTCCGGGAAACATTATTTTAAGCGGCTATTTTATTAACCGCTGGTATAAAATTTTACCTTTTTCCGGAGAAAATAACAGCTACACTCTTGCTATCTGGGCACTTAAACGGCTCAGATAATATTCCTTCCCTCTATCTCCCGAAGTTTTTACGATGCTGTTGGCAGTACTATGATTGATGTTTATTTAAATATCTCTTTTTTGATTATAATTCTGGGGCTGTTTTTTGTAAAAGCCAGACAGCTTACCCGGGAACAAAAAATTATTGGCTTTATTGTATTGGTAACTCTACCTTTTGAACTTTACGCCGGGTATTTACAGTCGTTTACCATTAACAATTTGTTTGTTTATCATCTATTAATTCCCATTCAGTATAGCTTTTATGCCTACATCTACTACTGCTACTTAGAATCTAAAATAATTAAAAAGTTGATTCTGGTTTCCATTGCGCTGGTGATGGTAGCCGCCGTTGCTTTGGCCTTCACTATTCAGCCGCCCGATACCTATAACTCCTACGTAATTATTCTTAGTAATTTTTTTATAAGTATTTGGGTGTTAATTTACTACCGGCAACTTTTTGTGCAGCTAAAAATAACCGATTTAAAAAGCGAGCCTTTATTTTGGATTAGTAACGGCTTATTATTTTTCTCATTGGGCGATTTTTTTGTGGAAGGACTGATGAAAGCCCTCTTAGATCAATCGTTATGGATGGCGCGCTGGAATTATTATTACATTTATTTACCCTTACTCTGTACCCTGTATATCACTTTTATTATTTCGTTTGTGTGCCGCGATCTTTTTAAAAAGCCCAATATGAGCTTATAACCATGGACGAAGTATCTATAATTGTTATATGTGGTACTATCATTTTTCTGCTGACAGCAGGTTTTATTATATCTTTATTTTATTCGTACAAGCAACGGCTAGTTGCTTACTTGAGAGAGAAAGAAGAACTTAAAATTATTTTTCAGAATGAAAAACTCAAAGCCCAACTGGAAATGCAGGAACAAACCTTTCTTAGTATTTCCCAGGAAATTCACGACAATATCGGCCAGATACTTTCTCTTACCCGGCTTAACATCAGTACGATTAAACCGGATGATTACGCGGCAACCGAACATAAAATTATTACCAGTAAAGAGCTCTTAGATCAGGCCATTGAAGACCTGCGCGATCTGTCTAAAAGATTAAATACGCAATTTGTTACGCAACAGAGTTTATCGGCTTCGTTGCAGTTTCAATTAAATTTAATTCAGAAAGCCGGTTATCATACCACCACGCTGGAGGTACACGGCGAAGAAGAAGTTACCTTAGACCCCGAAAAAAAATTAATTATTTTCCGGATTGCGCAAGAAACCTTTAATAATATTCTGAAACATGCCGAGGCCAAACATATTTCGGTAGTATTAGTTTACCTGCCGGATAAAACTATTCTGAGCATTAAAGACGATGGCCACGGTTTTGAAGTCGCGGATAAGGTAGATGCTCAAGTTCCGGTGAAGGGTATCGGCACGTATAACATGTATTATCGGGCGCGCCTGATAGGGGCGGAGTTCAGTTTGCAAAGCCAACCCGGCGAAGGCACTTTGGCGCATCTGGTTTTACCTGCCACCTCTTAAACCCACTTGTATGCAAACCAGCAAAGACAAAAAAGTTGTTTTGGTAGATGATCATAAACTGTTCCGGAAAGGAATGGTAGAATTAGTGAATGGATTTACGGGCTACTCGGTAGTGTGGGAAGCAGAGAATGGGCGAGATTTTATTCAGAAATTGGTGCCCCAGGATCTGCCCGATGTGGTACTATTAGATATTAGCATGCCGGTAATGGATGGTTTCGAAACCGCGCAATGGATGGAGCAGCGCTACCCGGAAGTAAAACTGCTAGCTTTATCCATGCACAACGATAACGAAACCATCAAGAAAATGCTTAAGTCGGGCGTAAACGGGTACGTTCTGAAAAATGCTGATCCGGCCGAACTTCGACTAGCGCTGCAAACCTTGGAAGAAGAAGGCTCTTACTATTCTACCCGCGTGGCCTCTATTTTAATTGAAGACTTGCATAAACCCAAAAAAGTTAAAGTAGAACTCACCGAACGGGAAACTGAATTTTTGAAACTAGCTTGTACCGAACTGTGCTATAAAGCTTTTGCTCCCATTTTAAAAGTGCATCCAAGAGTAGTAGAAGGAATTCGGGAAGGATTATTTAAAAAACTGCAAGTAGAATCCAGGGTAGGATTGGTACTTTACGCGATTAAACACAGCATTTTTAAAGTAGAATAAGCAATACTACTTAGAAATTAAGAAATCGTAACTGAAACAATTAATAGCTTATTGCGTGAAGGCTTGAAAAGCCTCCATTTAACGGTGCTAATGCGATGGAACCGTACCCTGTATGCCTCGTGGCCGGCGGGCCTCGTTTGGCTCTTCCGGGCGGGAACGTGCGCAGCACGCTCCTACACGTCGGAATGCTAAAGCACCAGAACCTTAGAAGGCCCTCCACCGCCAAACTGGTGTCAACTTTTCTTAGCTACTAATTCTAATTAGTTTAAATTTTCTGTTTGTTTCTATTTGGTATTATAATCTTTAAGAATCCATTCTTTTACCACTTGCCAGATTTCTGCATTCCGACACAAACCCTTAGTTGAAAGAACCTCACTTAATATTCTGTGATCAGGGGTTGGGTATGCCTAGACTAGGCAGCACGTATTTTACGGTGAGACCTACATCAATTCTTTTCGCAAAATCTTTGGTTGCCGAAATTTTATTGGTCAAATCACTGGACTCAATAAATAACCCCCCGGCTACTTTGCTCTTCGGAAATAAATAAAAACCCAGACCGGCTTTGTAAACGGAATATTTATTCATTCGTTTCAGCCGGCCGTACCCGTGTAAGGCAAAGTTAATTTCGGAAGCCGGGGTAATGTAATGTACGGCATCTAAGCTGTAGGTATGCACCATTTTGGTAAGGTAGCTACCCGAAAAAGCATCTACTTCTTCTTCAAAAATACGGGTAGTTTGGCCGGTTCTTGGATCAGTTATAATGGTTTGTTGTTTAAATTTTATTGGAGTAAGTTCATCGATATTATTTACCCGGCCCACATCCCAGGAAGCACCCAAAGAAGTAGCTCCACCAATGAGCACGGTATAAGCCAGCTGGGTAGAATAGTCCCTGAATTTTTCCTGAAATAATTGCTCATCAAAGACCCGGGAAGCATCGAACAAAGTATAATTGGCTACTTGCCCACCTACCCTTAGGGTTAGCCAATCTTCGATGGCTATTTGCCGGACGCCGTGCAATACGGGTTCACCGGTTTTACCAATGGCTGGAAAAAGCAGCGAGCGTTGACCGGCGAATAAACTAGCCGAGGTACCGGGAGTAAAACTACCGTAACTAAATAAATTACTTAAACCACCGGCCGCCGAACCAGCCACCGAAATACCCCAAAAAAAACGATTACGCTTAAGGGGAGCGGTAAAATTCTCCTGCGAAGCCGAACGAGAATAAAAATACTGAAAGCGAATACTGCTGTTCTCGGTATTCACCCCAAAATAACCTAAGGGCGCCAGTATGGAAGTTCTACCTTCCCCATCTTCAAAAATAGGCTTAAATATCTGAGCCTGGCTCGTAAAAGGGATAAAGACGGTGACTAGCAAAGCACCTAAACAACTAGGGTAAAATTTTTTTATCATAAAATTTAAAATTTTATCGATCCTCTAACTGCCGAATAGCCTTTTTCAATCATTCCACGGATGGGTTCTGGGGTAATGTCTTTATCGTCGAGCGAAATTTTTAAACTCCAGGTAGTTTTATTCCAACCGGTACAATGCACGTAATAATCCAGTTCGCCATCAATGGGGAAATCATTAATAGCAATGCGGTACACGTTATCCAAAGTGCGGGTGAGGGCAATTACGTAACCTTCTAGTTTAAATAACTGCAGGGTGGCTTCGGTACTTAATTCTACGGCTACTTTATACGTTTTGGCCATTGTTTAACGGGGTTTATCGTTTCTTATTGCTTCTCTAAATCCATCCGAAATAGTCCATTTCAAAATTTAAATGACTAAGTTCGGAATGCGGTAACCTAATTCGGCAATTGCTTCAGGAGTAGCGAGGCGGGCATTTAGGTCTACTTCTTCCAGCACTAATTTAGTAGGCCGGTCATCCTGGTAAATGTCCTGCGCGGCGGGTAGGATTAATTTTGTTAGCTCCTCAATAGTGCCAATATTTACCTGGTAAGTTTCGGCATCTTCAAATTCCATAAACCGTTCCGTAGCTAAAACCTTTATTTTTACAGTTTTTGGTTTTACAATTTTAGCTTTCCGGAGTAATTGTTCTTGTCCCATTAAAAAGCCTACGCGGTATAATTTTTCTTCGTCTTTGGTAAACACCACTACTTTCCAGAACAAAGTCGGCAATTGTAGAGCTTTGCCCAGTACTTTGGTTACAAATACGGGATCAGAAGGGCAAAGTACCGGCCCGGTAAAAACCGAAATCCGTAAATTATTCGGTACACTTTCGGTGTGCAGAATGTAATTTTCTAGATCGGCCCAAATTTGTTGGTTCAGTTCGGCGCGTTGCGGTACGGCGTTGGTAAAATAGAAAGTAGTATCAGCGGCGGCCCGAGCCTCTAAAACTGTTTGACCCCATTGTACATCTTCGCGTTTGGCCATGTGGCCTTTATCAAAATCACTTTTGCGGGCTTTGTACAATTCCTCGCCCCATTGGTGTACAGCACTAATCCGACTGTCTTTGCGCCAATTATCGGTACGGGAAACTTTTTTAAACAAGCGACCATCAATGTTCGCGGCCACAAAATACGGGAAGCCCCGCGATTGACTTAATGCCAGACTGTAATTGATATAGTGCGCCAGGTTATTCGGGCTGCCTTCTACGGGAGCTAAATCGGCTTGTTGCTCGGCTTGTAACAAGGGCAACGAAACGGGTAAGGCCGAATGAATAAAAGACGTTGAATAACCTCCGTAGTTTTTGAAATTTGCCATAAAATATGCTTTCGCTCTGCCCGAAGATTATCTTTTTAACCTTAAGAGCGCGTTTCTTTTTGCTTTTGGTTTAAGTAGTTTAATAAATTATGGAGTTGAGGATTGCCGGACGCATCGTGAAATTGAATCCAGTGCTGCTGATTTTGGTCTTCTACCCGAATAGTATATTTTTTCTGGTCGGCACCGTGGTTAACTTCCGGCTCCAGGTTGGGTAAATCAAAAAATTGGGCTTCGTGGATTAGTTGGTGCAGATGGTTGGCTTCGTCGGGTGACAGCACTTCGCTGTTTAATTCCAGCGGCTTATTTAATCCCGGAAAAAAACCAAATCCACCTTCGGGTTTAAAATATACTTTCATAGTAGATGTAGTTAGGGCAGCTTTTTGCTTTTCTTAAAGGTACGTTTTTACGGCCGCCTTATCACCAAAAACCCGGGCAAAATTGACGATAATACCCGGTAGTGCCCGCTGTAATTTTACCAGCGGGCACTACCGGGTACAATAAAATACATTTGAACCCCAACAAGTTAAGCTTTAACACACGTAACTACTTATAGTTTAAAAGCACGGATTGTAAAATCTTATGGCGGCTTACACCACGGAAGAAATGCCCACTTGGTCCCAGGCTTTAGTTACGGCAGCTTCGGCTTTAAAGCGTTTGGCGTTCTCGATGGTTAATTCCGCGAACCGTTGGAAAGTAGCATTAGGTTTTAAGCGGGTATCAAGTAAGGTTTCGTACCAAATTCGGCCGGATTTTTCCCAGGCGTTGCCCCCAATGGCGGTGGCCACCAGGTAAAAAGCGTGATTAGGGATTCCCGAATTAATGTGTACCCCGCCATTATCCTCGAAAGTGGTTACAAAATCTTTCATGTGCTTGGGCTGCGGATCTTTGCCCAAAACCGGATCATCGTAAGCCGTACCCGGATCTTTCATCGACCGGATTGCCGCGGGCTTACCCTTGCTGCCTTTTACTTTGTCAGTGAATAATTCCGCGCCTATTAACCAATCGGCTTCTTTGGCGGTTTGTTTCAGGGTGTATTGTTTTACCAAGGAGCCAAATACATCGGATACCGACTCGTTTAAAGCCCCCGATTGTCCGGAATATAAAAGCTGGGCTTCGTCTTCAGTAACGCCATGGGTTAGTTCGTGCGCAATTACATCCAGAGAAAGCGTAAACCGGTTAAATAATTCGTTATCGCCGTCACCGAAAACCATGCGTTGCCCATCCCAGAAAGCATTCGCGTAATCTACTCCGAAATGAACTGTTCCGTTCAAGGGCATGCCTTCATCATC
Organism: Adhaeribacter arboris; assembly: GCF_003023845.1. Lineage (NCBI taxonomy): Bacteria > Pseudomonadati > Bacteroidota > Cytophagia > Cytophagales > Hymenobacteraceae > Adhaeribacter > Adhaeribacter arboris. The sequence goes on from NZ_PYFT01000001.1 coordinate 6,608,896, forward strand.
AATGGAATTACGCTTAAATTGTTCCCAGAAAAAATCGTAGGTAACGCCTAAACCATCGTAAGCTTCGTCGGCGGCCAGATCACCGGAAGGCTTACTGCCTTCCGCCCGTACAATAACTCCCGGTAAGGTTTGTGTTTGATTTGCCGAAAAAATAGTTCGCTGTTTTTCGCCGGCTACTAAAAAAGCCGAAGGTCTTTTCCGGCGTAAACCCGCTGTTACTCGGGTGCCCGTACGAAGATTACGAAAGGTCATATCATCGCTCAAAGCTTGTAAGGCTACGGAGCGCTGCTGATCGTTCCCGTTTTGGGCAATAGCTCGTAAAATGTAAGGCGGTAAAATACAGAAAATAGAATGCCGATGTTGTTGTTGAAACTTCCCCATTATTCAAGTTTTAAACTGTTTAAACTATTGGATAACGCAAACTAAGGTAAGACTATGTTGCTTTCAGATATTATCAAGTAGCCTCATACTAATTATTTAACGAAATGTTTGAGTTAGGGAGGTAATTTTACTAAAAAATTTAGAGTAAATAACTAATTATTTTAGTTATTATGAAGGGTTTTTACTTTTGCTGATCTTATTTTCTAATAATCGGGAGTAGGTTTCTAGTTTTATTAGGCTTTCTTCCAATTTTTTTAGTTCTTCTTTTATGTTCGGCTGGCTCGTGGTTGGGAGCGCTTCAGCGGTAGTAGGTGGTAGGAGGGTTTGTTTTGATTTAGCTTCCAGAGCCAAGGCAGCAGTCTTTGCTTCTGCCAGAACTTCCTGGACATCCTGCAGTACTTTTAAGGTAAATCCACTAGTCGGCGAAAACGATAATTCGCTTAGTTTAGGTAAAACCAGAAGAAATACTAAAAGCCCGGTACTCAGCAAAAAATAAGGATAAATAGATTCGCGGTTGTTTTTAAGATCCTGAGCGTAACTAACACTTCGTTTAGGAATGGGCCGGAGTGTATTCTGATTAGGCGTTGGTGCTTGGGAAACAGTACTATTTTCCTGGGCATAGTTATCCTTTATAAGAACTTCATTGGAGATTAACATTGACGTTCCTAAGATTAAAAGGAGAACGGGAATGACCAGGAGCCACCGGTAGTAATTAGCCATGTGTTTTTTATTTATTCTTTCAGAAAATTAATGTTACGGAAAAATTTAAATTTTCACCTGCTAAGTAATTGTATTCTTTATGTAATAGCTAGGTAAGCTTTAGCTGAGCTAATACTACTAAGTTGAATTTACTAAAATAGAGCTTAAGTAATTATTAATTGCTTCCGTGAAGCCGGTTCCCATCTTCAGGCGAAAGTGCGGATGCGGATTGAGTAGTAGCCTGTTTGCCTCCTGGCCGGCGGGCCTCGATTGGCTCTTCCGGACGGTTTAGCGAACCTTGGCTCACGCCGTTGCGCCATGCTGCTCCGCAGCACCGGAACGCTGAAAGGTCCTCCACAGCCAAACTGCTGTCCATTATTCTTGGCTACCTAATTCTATAGATTTAAGGTAATAAATTAGTAATTACGTCTTATTTATTTAATAAGCACTTTGACGATTTAGTTTAAACTAGGGATTATACTAGTCTACGGATTGTCACCATTTTATTAGTTGAACAACGAACAACTACTTATATGCTCTAACCTACAACAGAAAGCCCTTCTGTTACACCAGAAGGGCTTTGTTTTTCATAGTTTTATTCTAATGTCTACTATCTTGATACTAGTGTCTTTTCACTTAATTTCCACCGGCTCGGTTTAATTCTTCCAGGTTGGTATTACGTTTTTTGGCTTCAAACTTTTCACCTTTGTTAAAATTATAACGAAGGTTCAGGCGCAGGCTGCGTTGCGCAAAATACTGGTCAATCTCGTTTACATTACCGTTTACATTGGCTGCTCCGGTAAAACGGCGGGTCCGGAAAATATCGGTTACGTTGGCAGATACTTCTAATTTTTTATCCAGGAAAGACCGTTTTAAACCGGCATCTACGGCCCAGCTTTGTTTAATTTGGTATGCCGCATAAACCCGGGGACCGCGGTAATCTAAGTTTACTTCTAAGCGCCAATCCTGGGGCAACTGAATATTATTCGAGGACTGCCCATATAAGAAAAACTGTTCGTTCCGGATAAGGGGGCCTTGTTCTGGAATGGCCAGTGCGTAACTCTGATAGCCTACGGTTATGTTATTATTCATATCCCACTTGGGCGTAATTTTAATGGGAGCTACCAAAGCTGCATTTATATCTTTAAACTGGTCACCGTTGCGTTGCTGAAATACCATGGTATTGTTTTGATTGTTTTGTACGGGTACTTCGGCCATAAAATCTTGCGTAACCGCGTAGCCAATGCTAAGCGAGTAGGTGTCTTTTAACGATTGTGTAACCTGAAACGAGTGCGTATACTGGGGCCGTAAATACGGGTTGCCTTGAGCCGATGTATAAGGATCGATATAAAACACAAAGGGGTTTAGATTGCCGTAGTAAGGCCGGTTAATGCGGCGACTGTAATTATACGTTACTTTGTAATTTTTATTTACCTGCTGCATCAGAAATACGCTCGGGAACAAATTGAGGTAATTGCGGCTGTTTACGGAGTCTTTTGTAATGGATTTACCTTCGGAAATTGTTTTTTCGGCGCGTAAACCACCTTGTACTTTCCACTTTTCGCCTAAACTGGTGCTAATATTGGCGTAGGCCGCGTAAATATTTTCCTGATAAATGAATTGGTTACTCCGGGTATAATCTTTTATTTCTTGCTGGTCAACCACTTGGATAAAGCGTAAATCATTATCAGATACTACGTGGCTGGCCTTTGCTCCAACTTCTATTTTGGTTTTTTTAGTAAAAGGTTTGGTATAATCTACTTTAGCGGAATAAATGTTAAAACTACTGGGATTATCGTTGGCTAAATCTACGAGGCTATCCGGCCGGGGCTCATTTAAATAGTTAAATTGGTTCGCGTAAGTAGCTTCGTCGTGGGCGTATATCCGGACGAAATCTAAATCGGCGGCTAAGGTGGTGCCCAAGGTATCTAATTTGCCGAGATAATGCGCGTTAATCGTGCCGTTTGCAAACTTGCCCTGAACCAAATTATTCGTGAATACCCGCTTATTATCCTGCGCCAGCGGATGGAACTCGCTCAAATCGGAGTGGAAATTGGTATTCATATCCTGGTAATAAATGTTTGCCATCACGCCGATGCTGTGTTTTTCATTTAAGTCGTAATCGGTACCCAGGCGCATAGAAGGTGCCTGCCGAATGCCTTTTTCTTTAGCGGTTTGTTTAAATTGAGTGCTACTTTCAGGGGTATTAAATTCCCGGTACAGATGGGCATCCCGGATAAAGATGCGACGGGCAAAATCGGCATTTACAAACGAGTTCCATTTGCCTTTTTTCGCGTTCAGGTTACCCCCCATGGAGTAAGCGTGCCAATTATTGTATTGATATCCCCCGTAAATACTGCCGTTTATGCCGCTCAAGGTATTCTTTTTTAAATTTATGTTGATAATTCCGGCCGTACCTTCGGCATCGTACTTGGCCGATGGATTAGTAATCAATTCCAAGTCTTTTAAGTTTTCCGCGGCCATGCCTTGCAACAGGGTTTGCAGCTCTTTCCCCGATAAATACGTTAGTTTTCCGTCAATCATTATCCGGACCCCAGATTTGCCATTTAACTGAATGTTGCCGTCCTGGTCCACAAATACGCCCGGGGATTTTAACAATACTTCGTAGGCCGTGTTGCCCGAAGAAAGAGCAGTTCCTTCTACGCTTACTACCATTTTATCCGGGTGATTCGTAATGGTAGGCCGTAACGCTTGGATCTTTACTTCTTTTAAAATTTTTGTATCTTCTTTCAAAACAAGTACACCAAAGTCTTTGGCGGGAGCCCCGTTGGAAAGTTCAAAAGGCGTTTCGGGGAGCGTGTACCCTATGGCGCTTATTCGTAATAAATATTGTCCGGCTACAGGAGCTTTAATTTTAAAGATGCCGTCCGCTTCCGAAATTCCACCCGTAATTACTGCCTTATTAGCTACTTGCACCACAGCTACTGTCGCGTAACCGATAGCAATGCCCTTTTCATCTTTTAAAGAGCCGGTTAGCTGGTTAGTAGTTTGCGCTATTACCGGTGGACGGCCAATAATTATTATTCCTATTGTTAGTAATAACAGTTTGAATACTTCTTTCATGGTTTTAGTAAATAAGGTAGTTAAAAATTTATCGCTTCAGCTTCATTTTCTGATTAGGGTGGCCTTTCATTCGGGAAACCCAGGTGGAAGAACAGCACAAATATAACATAAGGTACTATGTAAAGCAAGGTACTAAGTAAGAAATAGTATTATATACTTTTGTAAAGTGGCTTAACAGATTCCTTTCGAGGTTTTTCTTTCAAAATTTTTTTAATTGATCAATCATTCAGTAGAAATAAATAAGAATACTGGCAAAAATAAGAGGGTGGCGGCGGCTATAATAATAGCATTAGGTACTCAATTTTTAAAGAATGGTGGAGTAGGAGTTAAAACAGAACTAACCCTAAACAAAGCTGATAGTAAAGCTGTTGTATAAAAAAGTTAGCAATAGAAGATGTGCTTTAAATATTGATTCTTGGTAAAGTTAAATTTCTAAATAATTAAATCCTGTTAATTCTTCTTTATTCTAATTTTTTTAGAACCTAGTTGTTAATTTAATCCACTATTTATAAATTAGTAATTCACAATTTTATTAGGTTTAGTATATTCGAATAAGGTTACATTTATACATGACGGCACTCCCCAACAACCCTACCCACTTATTGGAAATTGAAGAAAACTTACGAGTACAAGAGTTAAATAAGTATAATATCCTGGATACCCCGGAAGAAGAAAAGTTTGATCATCTAGTAACTTTAGCTTCTTTTATATGTGGTACTCCTATTTCGCTGATTAGCCTGATCACGCATAACCGGCAATGGTTTAAGGCCAAAATGGGAATTAAAGAAACCGAAACTCCCCGTGAACTATCCTTTTGCCAATACGTTATTCAAAGCGACGATATCCTGGAAATACCCGATACCTTAGGCGATATCCGGTTTTATAGTAACCCGTATGTTACCGGCAATCCAAAAATTCGCTTTTATGCGGGGGCTCCCTTAGTTACCAGTAATGGGTATAGATTAGGCACTTTGTGCGTTATCGACACCGAACCCCGCGAATTATCCGAAGCTCAGAAAATGGCTCTGGCAACTTTATCGGAGCAGGTAGTGGCTCATTTAGAATTAAGACGCAAACAGCAAGAAGTGGAGCAAGAAAAACAACAGCTAAAGGTGGTTAATCAAAAGCTGGATGCGTTAATGACTTTTGTAAATAAACAGTTACCGGAATCGATTCACGACCTGCAAAAAGCAGCGGAGCAACTCTCCTCAAATGTTTCTATTAATAACTGCTTAGAGTCGGAGAGTGTAAGGTTAGTAAAAGAGAATATCTCTCATCTCCAGGATATATTAGCTAAAATTAAGAAAGATTAATTGCCGAGAATTAAGCTGCCCAACTAGCTATCTGTATTTTTCGAACGTAAATCCTTTGAAACAACAGAAAATAATTGGTAACATAGAAGAAAGTGGCTGTTGATAGCTTGCCAGACAAAATATTTTCATTAACGCACAACCTTTCTCCCGGAAACCGGCTAAAAGCTTCGAAAGCCATTGTAAAAGCGCAACGCCATGAATCATTTATTTAGTCCGCTCCAGATAAAATCACTTTCTTTTAAAAACCGGATCGTGGTATCTCCCATGTGCCAATATTCCAGCGTGGATGGATTTGCCAACGATTGGCATTTGGTACATTTAGGAAGCCGGGCGGTGGGCGGTGCCGCCTTAGTAATGGCCGAAGCCACCGCGGTTAACCCGGAAGGACGCATAACTCCGCATGATCTCGGAATTTGGAAAGAAGAACACATTAAATTTCTGCAGCGCATTACTTCCTTTATCCACCAACAGGGAGCAGTACCCGGTATTCAGTTAGCGCACGCTGGCCGGAAAGCGAGTAAAAGTTCTCCCTGGACGGGCAATAAACACTTACTACCGGCCGAAGGTGGTTGGGAAAACGTAATGGCACCCAGTCCGGTACCGATAAATCCGGAAACTCCGGCGCCGGTGGAACTTACTTTAGACCAGATTCGGAAAGTTATCGCAGATTTTAAGGCCGCCGCCAGCCGGGCTTTAACGGCCGGTTTTAAAGTAATGGAAATTCACGGGGCGCACGGTTATTTATTGCACGAATTTGTTTCGCCGCTGACCAACCAACGCACCGATAAATACGGCGGCTCCTTCGAGAATCGAACCCGGCTTATGCGGGAAGTAGTACAAGCGGTGCAAGAAGTCTGGCCCGCCGATTTGCCGTTGTTTGTGCGGCTTTCCACTACCGATTGGGTACCCGACGAGAACTCCTGGAAACTGGAAGATTCCGTAGAACTGTCCCGGCAATTAAAAGCTTTAAAAGTTGATTTAATTGATTGTTCCTCGGGCGGCAATGTGCCGGTGCAGCAAATAAAACCTGGCCCGGGTTATCAAACGCCCTTCTCCCAGGCTATTCGGGAACAAACGGGAATTTTGACCGGCGCGGTAGGTTTAATTACTTCCTCCTGGCAAGCCGATCATATTATCCGAACGGGTCAGGCCGATATGATTTTTATGGCGCGGGAATTCTTACGCGATCCTTATTTTGGTTTAACGGCTTCTTCAGAATTACATCAGCCAATAACCTGGCCGGTACAATACGAACGTGCCAAACCCCGCTAAAAAAGCACGATTCACTTATTAAAATTATTTTTAATTTTTAGAGTAACCGAGCAACTGAATTCCGATCTGAGTTTTAAATTAACTTTAAACGTAAAAGAAGTACGAGCAGCGTTTACCGAACCTGCGCTTTAAATACTTCGGCGTAATGGTCGGCGAGGCGGGTAGGTTCCGGAAGTTTATGTTTTCGGGTGGTTGCCAGGGCAATTTTTGTAGCCGTTTCCAGATCGAGTAAATGGCCCGGAGAGGCAAAAACTGGTTTTACTTTTTCCTTGGTCCGGATGGCATTAGCAATGTGCTCGTTCCGGTGCAGGACTGGACTTATGGAACCTTGCTCCGGACCGGGCATCTCGAACTTACCTACTAAAATTTCTTTAGCTAAACCCATAGTTGGCTTTTGTAGATGAACACCCAAATGGCTGGCAATACCCATTCGCCGCGGGTGCGAAATACCGTGTCCATCTACCATAATTAAATCAGGTTTTTGCGTTAGCTTTTTGTAAGCTTCGAGTAAGTTAGGTGCTTCCCGGAAAGCTAAAAAACCTGGCACATACGGCAATTCTATTGTTCCGTAATGCCACACTTTTTCTAAAATTTCCAGGTCTGGATAACTCAATAATACAAAAACCGACAAAATATTTTCCCCTATAAAAGAGGAATCGCAGCCCGCAATAACTTTTAAAGTAAAGTCTGGCTTTTGCAGCACGACCTGCTTTTGTAATTCGTTCTGGCGAGCAGTTAACGATTTAATTAATTCCGAATCAACGGGTGGATGGTTGTAGTAAGCCATAGGTAATTGTTTTACCTGCTTTACGTAATTTACCTCGTCCGGATTTTTTTGTAAATGCGAATAGCCAACATCAGAATAACAGCAAAAAGAACTAATCCGGCCACGCCCCACAAAAAGCGAAGGCTGTTTTTTACTACTACCAAAAATACAATACTTACCAGGAAAAGAGTGGCTACTTCGTTCCAAATGCGGAGCTGGGTGGAGCTTTGTTTTACCAGGCCGCTTTGGTGTTGTTTAAATATCTTATGGCAGCTTAAATGGTACAGAAATAAGCCTAGCACAAAGCCTAATTTTACCACTAGCCAGTTGGGCAGACTCCCGTATAAGTAAAGCATCCAAGAACCAAAAATAAGAGTGAGAATTGCCGAGGGCCAAGTAATACCGTACCAAAGCCGCTTTTGCATGAGCTTTAATTGGTTTTGCAGAATAGTTTTTTCCGGTTCAAGTTTTTCAGCAGCTTCGGCGAAATAAATAAACAAACGCACAATGTAAAACAAACCGGCGAACCAGGTAACCACAAAAATGATGTGCAGCGATTTAACGTATAAATAAGTCACGAAGTAAAATTAATGGGCCTCAAATTACGCATAAACGAAACGAATACCCAAACCACTTGCTGCTCTAATTCCTTAAAGAAACCGGCAAAGTAAAATTAGCCAAGTAAGCTTACTATTAAATTTTATAATCTATATGCGCGTGTGCAACCTTTTGCGAACGCAAAGAATCTCCCTGGTGAACTATGAAACATAAATTCCTTGAACGATGCGCCGTACTATCACTATCACCCAATTAACCCTATCCATTTTTTTAAGTTTACTTTTTTTCTCTGCCTGTAACACCGACAATGGTGTTGATCCAGCTCCAGCTCCGGCTCCGGATACCTTTGTTGTGGTATTATCAAAAGTTATTTTTGCCGGGTCTGATACTATTAGGTACCAATACAATGCGCAAAAACTTTTGGTAAAAGCGCGTTACTCCGCCGAACGTACCCCAACAGCTAACCGGTACTACCGAGAGTATGCGTACGACGGTATTGGTCGCTTAACGAAAAGCCATTTTAAGTTAATAAACGGGAACGAGTTGAGCTATCTTACTTACACCTATACCAACGACCGGCTCACTAAAATTTCCTATTACAACCGGCCCCAACCACAAGAGGAGTTCAAACACGAATACGATAATGTGCTAGAATACAACAATCAAAACCGGATAACCAAATTAATAACCTATCATCCCGAATTACCTATTACCGTTCATCGGTACACGGAGTACACCTACGACGCTACTGGTAACGTAATTAAATTAATGGATTACGTAAACAGCGAATCCGGTCCTGTTAACGATTATACCGTGGAGTATACCTACGATACTAAATATAATCCTTACCAGAACGCAATACAAATAGGTATTGGGGCCGAAATACTTTCAAATAATAATATTCTTCAGCAAAAAGAAAGTTATCCTTTATCGGGCCAAACTAAAATTACTACGCATACTTATACCTACAACGAACTTGGCTTGCCGGTGAAAGACACTCGCAAGAGCGATACCACTACTCTAGAAGTTGTAAATGAATACAAGTACTTGTAAAAATAAATTCTGTTGGTAAAATCAGCAGCCTCTACCCAACCGTAGAGGCTTTTTGTTGATGGGAATAATTGAAAAACTTCCGAGAGGAGAATATAAACTTCAATAGGTTATACCAAATAGTAAAAAGTAGCTGCCCTAGAAAGAGCAGTTACTGCTTTCTCAGCCTCTCTTTGAAGACTTAAAAAGGCTCCAAAGAAAAGCCGTCGTAATCGCGATAAGACTCTGTATGGCACCTTCTATTTATTAACCGGTATTAATACCCAATTGAAGTTTATAACAGGCTTCAATAAAATAATAATTTAGTGAATCAAGCAGTTTTCTGTGATTTAGACCATTTTTTCTTCTGCGTTTTTATGGATAGGCGAGTAGACAGAGTAAAGCTATATAATCTGACTTCGCCTATATCAAAAAGACTATTATATTTGCGGATTAAAGCAAAAAACAAGCTTTAAGATTTCAGAAACGATTCCATTTAAATTTTTAAGTAGCACGTATAATCCGTATTCACCTTGTTGAGTGGTACTATCAATTAAACCATAAGAAAGAATGACAACAAAAACAGCGAAGATTGTTTACACCATAACGGATGAAGCCCCGGCTTTAGCAACTTATTCTTTTTTGCCCATTGTACAAGCTTTTACAAAAGCTGCCGACATTGCTATTGAAACCAGGGACATTTCGCTTGCTGGCCGCATTCTGGCCACTTTCCCGGATAATTTAACGGAAGAACAAAAACAAAACGACGACTTGGCTTATTTAGGCGATTTAGCGAAAACCCCCGAAGCCAACATTATCAAACTGCCCAATATCAGCGCTTCCGTTCCGCAGTTAACGGCCGCCATTCAAGAATTACAATCACAAGGCTACCATATACCTGACTACCCGGCTGAAGCGCAAACGGATGCCGAAAAAGAAATAAAAAGCCGGTATGCTAAAATCTTGGGTAGTGCCGTAAATCCGGTTTTAAGAGAGGGTAACTCTGACCGCCGCGTGGCTGATCCCGTAAAACAATACGCTAAAAAACACCCACATTCGATGGGTTCCTGGTCCCCGGACACCAAATCGCATGTAGCGCACATGGACGGTGGTGATTTTTACGGCAGCGAGCAATCGGTAACTCTGGAGCAGGCCGGTGAAGTAAAGATTGAATTTGCGGGAACAAACGGGGCAACTACTACCCTTAAAGAAAATGTAAAGCTGAAAGAAGGCGAAGTAATTGATGCTTCGGTTATGAGCAAGAAAGCGCTCCGCGATTTTTTTGAAAAACAAATTGCCGATGCTAAAGCGCAAGGGGTACTTTTGTCTTTGCACCTGAAAGCTACCATGATGAAAGTATCGGACCCGATTATGTTTGGGCACGCGGTTTCCATTTTCTTTAAAGATTTATTCGAGAAACACGCCGTCGCTTTTGAGCAAATTGGGGTTGATCCGAATAATGGTTTTGGTGATGTTTTAGCTAAAATCCAAAGTTTACCTGAGGAACAAAGAACCCAGATTGAGGCTGATATCAAAGCAGTTTACCAAGCTCAACCGCAATTAGCCATGGTAGATTCGGCTAAAGGAATTACTAATTTAAACGTGCCGAATGATGTAATTATTGATGCTTCCATGCCGGCCGCTATTCGTACTTCCGGTAAAATGTGGGGACCAGATGGCCAATTACACGATACCAAATACATGATTCCGGACCGTAGCTACGCCGGTATTTATCAGGAAGTAATTGATTTCTGTAAAAAGAACGGAGCTTTTGATCCCAGCACCATGGGTACCGTACCGAATATTGGTTTAATGGCCCAGAAAGCCGAAGAATACGGCTCTCACGACAAAACCTTCCAGATTGCGGAAAGTGGTACGGTTCGGGTGGTGGATGCTTCGGGTAATACTTTAATGGAACATAAGGTAGAAGAAGGCGATATCTGGAGAATGTGCCAAACCAAAGATTTACCGATTCAGGATTGGGTGAAACTAGCCGTAACCCGGGCCAAAATTACCAACACCCCAGCCATATTCTGGTTAGATAAAAACCGGCCCCATGACGCCAACCTGATTAAAAAAGTAGAGCGTTACTTGCAGGATCACGATACGGCCGGTTTAGAAGTTAAAATTATGACGCCGGTAGAGGCCATGCGTTATACCTGCGAGCGGGCCAAAGCGGGTCAGGATACCATTTCGGTAACAGGTAATGTGCTGCGCGACTACTTAACCGATTTATTTCCGATTCTGGAACTGGGCACCAGTGCTAAAATGCTGTCGATTGTACCGCTTTTAGATGGAGGCGGATTGTTCGAAACGGGCGCCGGGGGATCGGCCCCGAAACACGTGCAGCAGTTTACGGAAGAAAATTACTTGAGATGGGATTCTTTAGGGGAGTTTTTAGCTTTGGGTGTTTCTTTGGAAGACCTGGCCTATAAAACGAATAATGCCAAAGCGCAGGTATTAGCCGAAGCTCTGAACCAGGCGAATGGCAAATTTCTGGAAAACGATAAATCACCGGCGCGTAAAGTTGGGGGAATAGATAACCGGGGCAGTCATTTTTACCTGGCTTTATACTGGGCCCAAGCCATGGCCGAACAAACCAAAGACCAGGAATTGCAAGCTAAATTCTCGTCTTTGGCTAAAGAACTAACCGAAAACGAAGCTAAAATTGTAGAAGAGCAGATTGCCGCGCAAGGTAAACCAGTTGATTTAGGCGGCTACTACCATCCGGATGCAGAAAAAGTAGAAGAAGCCATGCGCCCTAGTGCTACTTTAAATGCCACATTAACTAATTTTTAAGATTAAAATAGTTTAAAACAAAAAGACGGTTGAAGAATAACCTTATGGCGCGGAAGTTACTTCCGTGCTATAGGAGTAAAACAAAAAGGCGGTTGGAGAGTAAGTCTCCAACCGCCTTTTTGTTTTTTATTGTTGGATAAGTAGTTTTCTGAATTAAAAGTAATCTTCAGGGATTTAAATAAAATTCTGCCCTTTTTTATTCTTGGCATCGGCCAGAAAATCTTTTACCCGTTGCTCATCTTTCTTCGGACAAATCATGAGTACGTTATCGTATTCGGCAATAATAAAATCGTGTAAACCATCTACTACTACCAGGCGTTCCTGAGGGGTTTTAACAATGCAATTGGTCGTATCGTAGAGCATTACTTCCCCGTCAATTACATTACCCTGCGAGTCCTTATCGCCAATGGCGTACAGCGAGTTCCAGGTGCCTAAATCCGACCAGCCAAAATTACTGGGGAGCATGTACACGTTACTTGCTTTTTCCATAATGCCGTAGTCAATCGAAATATTGCGGCAATGCGAATAAGCCCGGTTGATAAAAGCATTTTCTTCCGGGGTATTAAACACCGGAATACCTTCATCGAAGATTTCGGTTATTTCCGGTAAAAATTCGTGGAAAGCCCGCATAATGCTTTGCACGTTCCAGATAAAAATGCCGGCATTCCACACAAAATCCCCACTTTCCAGAAAAACCTTCGCAATTTCCAGGTTAGGCTTTTCGGTAAAGGTTTTTACTTTTTTCAATTCATTCCCGTCTTCCAGGTATTGAATATAACCGTAATTGGTATCGGGCCGGCTAGGGGTTATGCCTAAGGTAATCAGAATATCCGATTTTGCTGCTTCGTCTAAAGCATACTTAATGGTGTTTACAAAGGCTACTTGGTTTAAAATAACGTGGTCGGCGGGAGCCACTACAATATTCGCCTTGTAGTTAAGTTGTTTTATTTTATAGGTGGCGTAAGCAATGGCCGGAGCGGTATTACGGCCAATTGGTTCGCACAAAATCTGGTCGTCTCTTAAAAAAGAAATTTGTTGTTTCACCAACCCGCGGTAGTCGGCGTTAGTAACAATAAAAATATTTTCCGGCGGACAAATTTCTTCAAATCGTTTAACTGTGGTCTGCAGCATGGATTCACCCACCCCTAACACATCATGAAATTGCTTTGGATTACTTACTCGGCTGAATGGCCAGAATCGGGTTCCAATTCCACCAGCCATTATAATAACATAGGTCGACTGCATCATAAATTAAACTAAACCTTCTTTCAAGAGGTCGTGTAAGTGAATGAATCCAGCAAAAATACTGGATTTTGTGACAATTAGCTGCGTAATGTTTTTTTTCTGCATCAAGGCCAAGGCCGCCGTGGCGTATTCCTCTTCGTCGATAGTTAATGGGTTACGGGTCATAATATCCACTGCCTTAATGTTTTGCAACGATTCATAATTGGTGAGCATGCGCCGTAAATCGCCGTCGGTAATAATGCCGGTTAAATTATTGGTTTCCGGCGCTAGTACTGCTGTAGCTCCTAAACGCTTCGACGAAATTTGAATGATAATTTCTTTTAAAGAAGCATTTTCGCTTACTTGAGGTACTGCGTGCTGTTGGTAAATATCGCATACTTTTAAATATAATTGCTTGCCCAACGAGCCGCCCGGATGCAGTTCGGCAAAATCGCGGGTGCCGAAATTTCGTACTTCCAACAAGCACACGGCCAGCGCATCGCCGAGCGCCAAAGCGGCGGTTGTACTGGAAGTAGGGGCCAAATTATGCGGGCAAGCTTCTTTTTCGACCGTAGCGTTTAAAACAAAATCGGCATTCTGGGCTAAGTAAGAATTGATGTTACCCACCAAAGCGGCTATTTTTACTTCTTTGCGTTTTAACAAGGGAGTAAGTACTTTAATTTCGGGCGTATTCCCGCTTTTAGATAAACAGATAACAAAGTCATCGCGCTGAATCATACCTAAGTCCCCGTGAATAGCATCGGCGGCGTGCATAAATAAGGCGGGCGTTCCCGTTGAATTTAAAGTGGCTACTATTTTGGCCGCGATGTTGGCGCTTTTACCAATTCCGGTTACCACTACCCGGCCTTTTATATTTAATATGGCATTAACGCAATTTTCAAAATCAGAATTTACCAATTTTTTTAGACTTTGAATAGCATTTGCCTCGTCGTCTAAGACTTTTTTTGCGATAAGTTTAATATTTTTAACTATATTCAATTTAGATTTGTGTTAAATAGTAAGAGGATTTAAATTTATATACCGTTACAAGAAAATATACGATACATTAAACCATGTCAGTCACGCAAGAGGTCAGTTTGAAAAGCAAATTAAAGGAAGTTTTTGGGTTTAGCCAATTCAGAGGTAACCAGGAGGCTATTATTAATAATATCATTCGGGGTAATAATACCTTCGTGATTATGCCTACGGGAGCCGGAAAATCGCTCTGCTACCAACTACCGGCGCTTGTACTGGACGGAACCGCCATTGTTATTTCCCCTTTAATTGCCCTGATGAAAAATCAGGTTGATCAGCTGAACGCTTTCGGGGTAAATGCCCAGTTTCTGAACTCGACTTTGTCGAAGGCGGAAATGAACAAGGTGAAAAAGGAAACGATTAGCGGTCAGGTAAAATTATTATACGTAGCCCCCGAATCACTCACCAAAGAAGAAACTTTAGATTTTCTGCAAAAAGCCAAAATTTCGTTTGTGGCTATCGATGAGGCCCATTGTATTTCGGAATGGGGGCACGATTTCCGGCCGGAATACCGCAAAATCCGGGGCATAATCGATAATATCGGCAATTTGCCCATTATTGCGCTTACCGCCACCGCCACGCCCAAAGTACAATTAGATATTCAGAAAAACTTGCAGATGGACGATGCTTCGGTGTTTAAATCGTCGTTCAACCGCACTAATTTATATTACGAAGTTCGCCCCAAGCATAATACCAAAAAGCAACTTATTCAGTACGTTAAGAAACACAAAGGCAAAAGTGGTATAGTGTACTGTTTAAGCCGGAAAAAAGTGGAAGAAATTGCCGAGTTGCTGCGGGTAAACGATGTAAAAGCCTTGCCGTACCACGCCGGTTTAGATTCCAGCGTGCGCATGGCCAACCAAGATGCCTTCCTGAACGAAGATGCCGACGTAATTGTAGCTACCATTGCCTTCGGGATGGGAATTGATAAGCCGGATGTTCGTTTTGTAGTGCATTACGATACGCCCAAATCCATTGAGGGGTATTACCAGGAAACCGGTCGGGGTGGCCGCGATGGTCTGGAAGGCAATTGCCTCATGTTTTATTCTTACGACGATATTCTTAAGCTCGAAAAATTTAACAAAGACAAGCCCGTTACCGAACGCGATAATTCTAAATTATTGCTGCAGGAAATGGCGGCTTACGCCGATTCGGCGGTTTGCCGGCGCAAGCAATTGCTCCATTACTTTGGCGAAATCTACGAAAAAGATTGCCAGTTCTGCGATAACTGTTTGCACCCGAAAGAACGTTTCGAAGCGCAGGACGAAGTTTTAGTAGCTTTGCAAGCCGTGGTAAGCACCGAACAACGTTTCGGTATGGACCACATTGTGGATGTTTTACGGGGAACCAGCAACCAATACGTGGAAAGCTACGGCCACGACCAGTTGCCGCAATACGGCAAAGGCGCCGAGCGCGATGTGCAGTTCTGGAGTTCCTTATTGCGCCAGGTATTACTTTCGGGTTACCTGGAAAAAGATATTGATAATTTTGGCGTGGTAAAAATTACGGCCAAAGGCCTCAACTTTATTCAAAATCCTTACCCCATTAAGCTTACCAAAGACCACGACTTCGAACAGGAAGTTCAGCAGGAAGAAGAAAAAGAAGAAACCCAGTCTTCGGCCGGCCACGATACGGTATTGTTTGATTTACTCAAAGCGCTCCGGAAAAAAATGGCTAAAGAGTTAGATTTGCCGCCTTACGTACTCTTCCAGGATCCTTCGCTGAAAGAAATGGCTACTACCTACCCTACTACCAAAGAAGATTTGGCGCATATTTCCGGCGTGGGGATGGGAAAAGTGCAGAAATTCGGGAAACAGTTCTTGGATTTAATCAGTAAATACGTAGAGGATAACGACATTGTAACCGCCGCCGATGTAGTAGTAAAAACAACGGTTAATAAATCCAAGATTAAGATTTACATTATTCAGCAGATTGATAAAAAAATGGACCTGGAGGAAATTGCTTCGTCGAAGGATATTACCATGCAGGAACTCATCGAGGAAATTGAACATATCTGCTACTCCGGCACCAAGCTTAATTTAAATTACTACATCGATGGCGTGCTGGATAAAGAACGCCAAGAAGAAGTGTACGATTATTTTATGCAGGCTAATACTGATAATATTGGCGTAGCTTTAAAAGAACTCGGCACCGACGATTACACCGAAGAAGATATTCGTCTGATGCGCATTAAATTTTTGAGCGAATACGCTAATTAAAAATCGCGGATTCACGCAGATTAAAGGATTTTACAGATTATGCTAGTACGGGTTATTAAATAAGGTGCGTATATTCTGGGATCTATTTAGGATATAGTAAGAGAGGCTAACTAACTTAACCGGTTAGCCTCTCTTTTTTGTTTACGCAAATACAGCCTTATTCTAGAATCAAGCCGCGGAATTTGAGTAATCCGCGATGCAGAAAAGATAATCCGCGTGAATCCGGTAATCCGTGAAAATCTGCAATTCAAAAATAATCCGCGTAATCCGGGTCATCCGCGAAAATCCGTGATTGAATTTTAATATCTTCGCAACTTCGGTTAGGATACGGAAGAGGTAAAAAGTGGGAGAGGTTTTATTCTTTAATCGAACAGCTCAACTATTCAATAGTACATCATGAACATACTCATCATTGGTTCGGGCGGCAGAGAACACGCGCTGGCCTGGAAGCTGAAACAAAGCGAATACTGTGAACGCATTTTTGTGGCGCCAGGAAATGCCGGTACCGCCCAAATTGCTACTAACGTAGATATTTCTATTACTAACTTCGAGGAACTAGCCAAATTTGCCGATGATTTTAGTATTATGATGGTAGTAGTAGGGCAGGAAGCTGCTTTAGTGAATGGTATTCATGATTATTTTCAAGGCTTAGACTATTTAAAGCATATACTGGTAATTGGGCCGTGTAAAGCAGGAGCGCAGTTAGAGGGGAGTAAAGACTTCTCAAAGCGCTTTATGCAGCAATACAACATTCCCACGGCGCGGTACCAGACTTTCACCGCTGATTCTTTTGAGCAAGGCCTAACTTATTTACAAAGCCATTCGTATCCGGTTGTACTCAAAGCAGATGGTTTAGCTGCCGGCAAAGGAGTAGTCATCCCAAATTCTTACGAAGAAGCGGCTGCCGAACTGCAAGCCATGTTACAAGGGCAAAAATTTGGCGCTGCCAGTAGTAAAGTAGTTATTGAAGAATTTTTGCAGGGTATTGAAGTTTCAGTATTTATTTTAACCGATGGCAAGGAGTACGTGCTGTTGCCCGAAGCGAAAGATTACAAACGCATCGGCGAAGGCGATACCGGCTTAAATACCGGAGGGATGGGTGCGATTTCGCCGGTGCCTTTCGCTGATGAGGTCTTTATGGAAAAAGTGCGCACCCGCATTATTCAACCCACCTTACAAGGTTTGCAATCCGAAAATATTCCGTACAGTGGGTTTATTTTTATTGGGTTGATAAATGTAAACGGCGAACCTTACGTGATCGAGTACAATGTGCGACTCGGCGATCCGGAAACGGAAGCCATTCTGCCCCGTATTCAATCCGATTTATTTGAACTGTTTAAAGCCCTGCACGACCATGACTTGCAAAATTTCCGGTTGGAAGTTGACCCACGCACCGCCGCTACTATTATGCTAGTAGCGGAAGGTTATCCGGGCAATTACCGGAAAGGCGATGAAATTTCTGGTTTAGATCAGCCCATTGAAGCCTTATTATTTCAGGCAGGCACTACTTTAACCGAAGATAAAAAAATCTTAACCAATGGGGGCCGGGTTTTGGCGGTAACCGGTTTAGGAAATACTATTCCGGAAGCGCTACAACAGGCTCGCCAAACCGCCGAAAAAATTACCTGGTTTGGTAGAAATTACCGCCGCGATATCGGCTTTGATTTGCAGTAGTTAGAATCTGAATCGCAGATTCACGCGGATTAAAAGATTGCGCAGATTATTTTAGAATTGGAGAGTTTTTGTAAAAGAAAAGAGGCTAACCATTCGGGTTAGCCTCTTTTCTTTTGTAGTTTCCTTGTTAAACAGGATAGGACTATCTTTTTAAATCCGCGTAATCTGCGAAAACCCGCAATTCTGATATTAGCAGTAATCTTCGAAAGCGCCTTTTAAATTATCCACGATCCGGATTAAGTCGTTGCCTTCGATGTGGTAACGCTCAATCATGTGCACCAACTCGCCATTTTTAAATAAAGCAATAGAAGGAGAAGAAGGAGGATAGGGCAACATGTGTTCACGGGCTTTAGCTACGGCTTCGCCTTCCATGCCGGCAAAAACGGTAACCAGTTTATCCGGACGCTTATCGCTGGAAGAAACGGCCATTTTTAGTGCCGGACGGGCTTTTGCCGCGGCACAACCGCAAACCGAATTTACTGCTACCAACACAGTACCTTCTTTTTCCGAAAGTACCTGGTCTACTTCTTCCGGAGTCATTAATTGCTCAAAACCAGCCGAAGTTAAATCTTCGCGGATTGGAGCCACCATATATTCAGGATACATTCCCATAATAAAAATTATTTATACAGTTAAAAAATTAATATACGTGCAAAAGTACAGAAACTTTAGCATAAGTTGTTAAAGTAAAAGTAGAGCTTATATCGACCATAACAATTTATTCTTCGCTAAGTTTCAAATTAAGCTATTACCGCTTATCTAAGATTTATTCTTCTTAACTTTTCTTCGTCGAAATATAAGCATGTTTCTGAGGTTTTATATTTAAATTCCAGGGCTAATTTGCTTTTGTACTTTGACTGATTTGTTCTAAATTTTTTTATTTTTTGTAATCCCTTTAACTTCCGGTAACCCATATATAAGCTGTTTCGCATGAAAGTAATACGAGCCGTTTTAAGCGTAGGTCTTGCTTTGGCCCTAATTATTGCTTTAAATACGTCCTTGGGAGTGGTGCCGCCCATAGGTAAATTCCTGAGTCCGTTTGTGGGATTCTGGCAAAATGCGGAAACGCGCGATAATCTAAAGGCCACTGAGCTGCCCATAACTGGCTTGCAAGCCCCAGTGCAGATTTTATATGACGAAAACCGCATACCTCATATTTTCGCCCAGAATAATTACGATATTTATTTTGCGCAGGGTTACGTAACAACAAAAGACCGCCTTTGGCAAATGGAATTTCAAACCCATGCGGCAGCCGGCCGAGTTTCCGAGATTATTGGTTCTAAAGCCATTGAATTTGATCGGTATCAGCGGCGGATGGGGATGGTGTACGGGGCGCAGCAATCGTTAAAAGCCATGCTCGCTGAGCCTCGCTCCCGGCAAATGCTCGAAGCTTTTACCGCCGGAGTTAACGCCTATATCGAACAGCTACGACCCAAAAATTATCCCCTGGAATATAAATTACTAAACTACGCTCCGGAACCCTGGACACCTTTAAAATGCACTTTGTTACTCAAACTAATGGCTTACGACCTATCCGGCCGCAGCGATGACTTGCGTATGACGAATATCCTGCGGAAATACGGGCCGGAGGTTACTAAAAATTTATTTCCGGATTACCCTTTCCGGGAAGATCCCATTATTCCGGCGAATACCCCCTTGGATTTTAAACCACTACCTATTCCGTCTGCACCCGCGTCATTTACCGCTCAATTAGCCGAGATTAAACGTCCGCAAGAACCAGATCCGGAGTTAGGTAGTAATAATTGGGCCGTTTCGGCAGAAAAATCCGCCACGGGATATCCCATTCTGGCGAACGATCCGCACCTGGAATTAAATTTACCATCCATTTGGTACCAGGTGCAACTAATAACCCCCGACATGAACGTGTATGGCGTGTCGTTGCCGGGAGCACCCAACGTAATAATTGGTTTTAACGAGCACATTGGCTGGGGAGTAACCAACGTGGATGCCGATGTAATGGACTGGTACCAGATAAAATTTAAAGATAAAACCCAGCAACAATACTGGCATGCCCACCAATGGAAACCCGTCCGGAAAGTTATAGAAGAAATTAAAATTAAAGGAGCGCCTACGGTGTTCGATACGGTTTCTTATACCCATCATGGTCCCATTGTTTACGACGCGGCGGAAAAAGTATTTAACCACCAAACGCCGGTAAAACACGCCATGCGCTGGATGGCGCATGACTCTTCGAACGAACTTTTAGCGTTTTACCTCTTAAATCGGGCGCACAATTACAACGATTACCGCCAGGCGCTTACCTATTATTCGGCCCCTGCCCAAAATTTTATTTACGCCGATGATGCCAAAAATATTGCTATCTGGCCTAACGGTAAATTCCCACTGAAGTGGCCGGAGCAAGGCAAGTTTATTTTGGATGGTACCGATCCGGCGTACGATTGGCAAGGCTGGATTCCGCAAAGTCATAACCCGCACGTAGAAAATCCGGCCCGTGGTTTTGTAAGTTCGGCTAACCAATTTTCGGCCGATCCGAAGCAATATCCTTACTACCTGAATTGGCAATTTGCGGCGGCGCAACGCGGCATCCGGATTAATCAACGCCTCGCGGAGATGCAAAAGGTTACTGTAGATAGCATGCGCCAGTTGCAAAATGATAACCTGAACCTGCAGGCGCAAACCATTCTGCCCGCTTTACTCACCGCCGTACAAAAAGAAAAACTCTCGACAACCCAACAACAAGCTTTGGCGGTACTATCTTCCTGGAATTACTTTAACGATGCTCCTCAAATCGCGCCCAGTATTTTTCAGGAATGGTTGCCTGTTCTGAATAAGGCTATTTGGGACGATGAATTTGGCAGTACAAAAAATAGGGAACTCCGCTATCCGAGCGCGGATCGCACCATGCAACTTATTTTAACGGAACCGCAAGCCCGCTGGTTCGATAACCAAAACACCCCGGCTAAAGAAACTTTGGGGCAATTAATTACTACTACTTTTCAGGCTGCCGTAGATTCTTTGCAACAGCATTATGGCTCCTTGGGTCCGAAATGGCAATGGGCTCAGGTAAAAAGTACCGATATTTTACACATGGCTAAATTGCCCGGCTTCGGCAAAACGGATTTAATTATTGGTGGTGGGGCTGGTATTGTAAACGCTACGGGCGCCCGGCGGGGTCCTTCGTGGCGCATGGTAGTAGCTCTGGGGCCAGAGGTGCAAGGGTACGGCGTTTACCCCGGCGGCCAGTCCGGTAACCCGGGCAGTTTTTACTACGACAATTTAATTGAAACCTGGCGCCAGGGTAAATTATTGAAACTGCCTTATCTTAAAACCGCCTCCGATCCGGCAGCTCAGCAGATGGTGTCCATAAGATTAGTAAAAAAGTAAACTAATTAATTTTATTTATATTATTCAGGTAGTAGCTACTAGGTTAACTTAGAACAACTGGTGTAGCTTTACTGAAAATCTTGGCAAAAGGTATTAATCAAAAATCATCATCTAAGTAGGAAGGGTAGCCTTCGCGAACGCAAAAGTATTCGGAGTAGATTTTTAATTTTTCGAGGTTTAAAGCGTTCGTAAAAGGTAATATTGGTAAGTAAAGGCGTTTAAAAAGTGCTTTCTTTTTAAGTAAAGAAAATCAGGTATTTTATTTCTGAAAGTTATAAGTTAAAAAATTCTGTTCCGCTATTGCGTACGTACAACCATACTACAAACAGCGCAAAAATTTAGATAAATGAAAAAAATAACCAGCCTATTTGTTTGGCTAGCGTTTAGTACGGCATTTGGTTTTTTAACGAGTTGCCAATCATCGGGCAAACAGGAAGAAAAAACGGAAGTGGCCACTACCGAAAAAGTAGAAGCAAAACAAACCCAGATTCAATCGGCGATTGATTCAATTCCGGCTATTCCGGATTCAGTAAAAACAGCCGAGGTAGTTCCGGCGAAAGTTTCGGCCCCATCCGCTAAGTTAGCGGCCCAGGAAACAACCTTAAAGAAAGCTAAGCCTCTCCGGAAAAAAAACGATTCTCCCGTTAAACCCAAAAAGCCGGTACTCGTACGGCCGCAACTACCCGTTAAACGCATGAATCTGAGATCGGAAGTAAGTTTTGCGGAAGGCATTCCGGAAGATTTAAAAAAACAAGTTACTACCGCGCACGGACTAACTTTAGATAAGCAAAAAACCTGGAAAGGCCAGCCGCTCGCCCGGTTTGAGCTCACCCCCGAAGATGTGCAGCAAGGAGTAGTGCGTTCCGAAATTTTATTAAAGCCTGATAACGAAGCAGAAGTAAAGTACGGCTGGGTAATGTATTTTCCGAAAGAATACTGGGAGCCTTCGGATGAATTTGATATTGTAATGCAGTTACACGGCTACGACGATAAAATTTTAGGCGAAAAAGCCCGTAATCCGCAGTTTGCTTTGCACGTGCATAAAGACCATTTAAAAGTTACCATTCACCACTCCGATTTACCGGTAAACACAAATAAAAACGATATGGATGAAAAGTTTGATCTGGGACCTCTACCCAAAGATAAATATTTGGAAATGGTTCTGGAAATAAAACATTCTTACGATCCGGACGGGTACGCCCGGTTGTTTATCAACGGTAAAAAAGTAATGGATTATAAAGGCGGTACTAGTTTTAATGATCTTCGCAAGTACCCTTACTTTAAAGCGGGTATTTACAACCGTAAAGTACAATTACCCCGCGTGGTGTATATTTCTAACATCCGGCACGGTAACTCAAAATCCAGCTATAAAGATGTAGCGCCTTAAATTTTACGGTTTCACTTTTAAATTAAGCAGCCGATTAATTTAAACGGCTGTTCGTTATTTCTCTAGTAAATTACCCATAGGAGCAAGTGTGCTTTTAAAGAGATTTTTATAGGTTCCAAATAATCCAACAGAATGGAATACGAACTTCGGTCTACCTGGAAAAAAACTTTTGAATTTAACTGGAAATTCGGTCTTTTTCTAATTCTAATTGTTTGTGTTCCGCGATTTATTTTGGTGCTTAATGCTAACGTTTCGGGTAATTACGGGGTAATAGGTTTGGTTATGTTGCTATCGGCACTGGCGCCATTTATTTTTTTAACGAAATCCGGACGCCTAAAAATTGGCATCACCAAACCCCAAAAATATTCCTGGCTAGTAATTGCTTTCATAGCGGGCTTAGTTTTTAGTTTCCTGCTTTACTTTTTAGGGGAAAGTTTGTTTTGCAACACTGTGGAAAATTGGTATGCCTACATCGGTAAATCGTATAATATTCCGAGCAACATGCCCTCTTCGGATAAAGCCATTTTATTTACTATTGTTGCCTTAACGGGTATGACTTTTAGCCCCATTGGCGAAGAATTATTCTTCCGGGGAATTGTTCACTCCAGTTTTGCCGAATCGATTGGTGATAAAAATGCTTCGGTGGTAGATAGTGCGGCCTTTGCCGTAGTGCATATTTCTCACTTCGGATTAGTATACCTCCACCAGCAATGGAAATTCTTATGGGTTCCGGCGTTGCTTTGGGTAATAAGTATGTTCCTGGTAAGTGTATTATTTTTCGCGTGTAGAAGAAATTCCGGTTCTATTTTAGGGGCTATTTTGTGTCATGCCGCCTTTAACTTGGGAATGATTTATTGTATATTTTATTTGTTGTAATTTTTTTAGAGAAGAAATAGTCCCACATTTAAAAGACCTATGTAGAGCCTGACTACATCTGATTGTATTATGAGAAGCGGAAATATCCTTTTAAATACTTTACAAAAGTTAACCAGAAAAAATCTTTTATCTAATTGCTGGCGTCAATTACTAAACCCTACTAGCAGGCAAAAAATACTCTTGGTTTTATTTTTTCTAAGTTCTTTAAGTCATTATTTTCCTCTACAAGCGCAACGATTATCCCGCGACCAGGCAGTTAATTTATTAACCAACCAAGTAGGGTACCAGCCTTCCTCTACCAAGACGGTCCAGACTAAAGGAACGGAAAAAAGAAGTTTTGAAGTAATAGAAGTTACCACTGGTCAGGTTGCCTATCAAGCTACGCTGATTCCGCGGCAGGGTGATTTTGGCGACTATCTTACCGCTGACTTCAGCAAGTTGGTAAAGGAAGGGCAATATTATTTGCGGTCCGATACGCTCCGGTCTTATCCTTTTAGTATTTCCCGCCAGGTGTATCAGCCCGAAATAGATAAGATCGTTCGTTATTTTTCTTTGCAGCGTTGCGGAGCTAGTACCACGGGTTACTTATCTCCCTGCCACATAGATGATGGAATTCGTTTTGATAATGGCCAGCACCAGGACGTTACCGGTGGGTGGCACGACGCGAGTGATTTACGAAAATGGGTTTCAGCTACTATTTACGGCGTGATGGGTTTAGCCCGAGCTTACCAATTGCAAGAACCCCAAAACCAGAAAGCTATTTTAGAGGAGTTGCGGTGGGGGAATCAGTATTTTTTAAAAATGCAGGAGCCGCAAGGCTACGTCATGGATTTTATTGGCGGCGATTTAAAAAAGCATTCTGATAACAACCGTTGGACCGATAATAAATTAGCCAACGGAACCGCGGCTATTAAGCTGGTAGAACCCAATGCCGGTACTTCGAAGCAGCTTATGCTGGTGGCCGGAAACCAAGACGACCGGATTATTCAAACCCAAGCCGTAGAAATATCGGCGCAGTATAACTTTATTACTGCCGAGGCCATGGTAGCGCGCATTACTCAAAAAACCGACCCGGCTTATGCCAAAAAATGCTTGGCAGCAGCGCAAAAGTGTTACGCGTGGTGCCTGAAATCTAACCGTGATACGACTGCTGCCAATATCGGTGCGGCCCTGCAGGCAGCTCTTGAAATGTACAAAACCACTAACCAGGTAATTTATCAAAAACGGGCAACGGAACTTGCGCAGCTATTAAAAAAAATACAAGCCACCAATCTTGCTAAAGGTGTGGCGGGCTTTTTCTACACTTCCTTATCCAGCCAGGAACCCGACAAAAATATTTGGACTGGCTGCCAGGCTTTTATTGGTTTAAGCGATTTAGTGCAGTTATTCCCAAAGGACAAAGACGCGCCTCTATGGAAAACCTTGATAAAAAATTATGCGGAAAATTATCTTTTGCTGCTCGCTCAGAAAAACAGTTTCGGCATTGTGCCCTGGGGTTTATACGAAAAGAAAGATCCCGGCGGAAGCCGAAAAGTCGGGGAGTATTGGTACCGCTACTTTATGGAGCCGCAACTGGAGTGGTGGGTGGGTATTAATTCTAATGTAGCTTCGGCGGGCATTGGACTTTTAAAAGCGGGTACTATTCTAAAAAACGACCAAATGAAGGCCGTCGCCCAAAAGCAACTGGACTGGATCTTGGGCGCCAATCCGTTCAACAGTTCTACCTTGGTAGGAGCAGGCTATAACCATCCGCCGCATTTCGGGGGTTCCTCTTTTCTGCCTAACACGCCCGTATTGCCCGGAGCCGTACTGAACGGTTTAGGTGGCGACCCAACCGATATGCCTGTAATTGGTAAAGGCGATTGGCAGATTTCTGAATACTGGACGCCCATGGTGGCTCATACCTTGTGGTTACTGGCGGAATTAGGAGCGGTTAAATAATAAACAGTTAAGCTAGTAACGCTTAAGTCAGGAGATTATATAGCAGCATTTCTTACTAGTGGCTTCCTGAAAATTGAATTTTAAAGGCAGTAGAAGCGAAGCAATATATATACTAAAAGCGTACCATTCAGGAAGTAAAAAGTAGCTTTCAAAACAAGGTCCTCTCTTTCTATATTTCTATAAACCTGACTTAATAGCTACAAACCTGGTTGATGGCAGCCCAAACTTTGGTAATTATTTGAAAATGAAGTGGTAATGCGGGAATATACCCGTTCAAAAACCTTGATTTCGCAGATATAAGTACATGGTTGAAGGCCGGCTTTATAAAAGCTTAATATTCCGTGAAAAATGAAGTTTAGGCAGAATTTGCTCTAACCATTAGAGGAGCTACCGGTGGTAAATTTTTAGCAAAGCAAATTTCTTCTGAAAAATATTTAGGTTCATAGTTCTTTTACCTGTATCAAAGGCAACGAATATCCAAGTAAGTAATCTCAGATTAGTTTTATACAACACTTCAGGTTTAAAATCGCGTCATGAATAGATTGGGTAATTTCGGCTGCATATTACTTTATCTAAAAATATTTTTAAGAATTAACGAATTATTTCTATAATTTATACTTATATATTAATATTTATTTATTAAATAGCATTAACTTTAGCTAATTCTTTAAGTAAACCAACAATGATGAAGGCAGGCGTTTAAAGTATTTACTTCTTTGAACGAGAGGCATCTTGCTTATTAAAATTCTGCATTTCCGAACTACTTTCTTAAAAGCGAAACAAGCCTGTTCCTCCTTAAAAAACTGATCCACTGAATTTTCATACCCAACTAAACCCATGAAAGTTGCGCACCTTATTCTTACTCATAATCAACCCAGACACGTAGAGCGCCTGATTAAACAACTCCTGTACGCCGATGATGCTATCTTTATTCACGTGGACAAAAAAGCCGATCTTTCTTCTTATCATAGTTTAAAGAGTTATAGAAATGTATTTTTTATTAACAACCGGGTAGCCGTTGACTGGGGTTCTTATAATGTTGTGGAGGCTACTTTGAATAGTTTTCAGGAAATGCTTCACGCCAGCGGCCAATACCAATATTTTAATTTGGTAAGCGGTGCTGATTATGCTTTACAAACTGCCGGAACTATTCATCAATTTTTAGAAGCTCATCCGGGCAAAGCTTTTATGAGTTATCAATTAATAAATGAGGAATGGCCGGAAGCCATACCCAGAATAACGGAGTACCACTTTAATAATTATCGGTTTCCGGGAAAGTACTTGCTACAAAAAATAATGAATAAAGTATTGGCGAAAAGAACCATGCCCAATGGCCTAATACCCGTGGGGCGTTCCCAATGGTTTACCATCTCCACGAATTGTGTGCAGTATATTTTAGAATATTGGGCCGCTCACCCGGCTTTAAGACGCTTTACTAAGCTTACTTGGGCGCCCGATGAATTTATATTTCAAACTATTCTTTATAATTCGGAATACAGGAAAGTTATGGTTAATGATAATTTACGCTACATCGATTGGTCGGAAGGAAAAGCAAGCCCCAAAACTTTTACCTTAAAAGATAAAAACCAACTAATAGCATCGGATAAATTTTACGCCAGAAAATTTGACTTAGAAAATTGCGGAGCTATTTTAGACTATCTTGATCAGAAACTTGCCTTAGTAACCAACTAAGATTATTGCCAACTATGCTACCCGGCAATATACAGCTGTTTATACTACTTTACTCGAGCATAATTGTTACTGATTAACAAATTTATAAAGAGCCGGTAATTAAGTAAGTTTGAAGGGGTATCATTTGAAACAATTATGTTTAATCGGGAAGAAGGATTTTAAAATTGAAAGCTAATACGGATCTTTCTCTAATTTAAAAAATGAAAATAGCCACTTATAACGTTAATGGAATAAATGCCCGACTTCCGGTGCTGCTTCGCTGGCTCGAAGCTACTACGCCGGATGTAGTTTGTTTGCAGGAATTAAAAGCGCCGCAGGAAAAATTTCCCGCGCAGGCGATTGCCGATGTAGGCTACCATGGTATTTGGCATGGACAAAAAAGCTGGAACGGAGTGGCTATCCTGACACGAAACCTGGAAATAGAGGAAGTTCGACGAGCACTGCCTGGTGATGAAGAAGATGAGCAAAGTCGTTATTTAGAAGCAATAGTAAACAATATTCATATTGGCTGCCTCTACTTGCCCAATGGCAACCCTGCTCCCGGACCAAAATTTGATTATAAGCTGCGCTGGTTTGAGCGGCTAA
The DNA here is from genome assembly GCF_003023845.1 of Adhaeribacter arboris. NCBI lineage: Bacteria > Pseudomonadati > Bacteroidota > Cytophagia > Cytophagales > Hymenobacteraceae > Adhaeribacter > Adhaeribacter arboris. The sequence continues at coordinate 6,636,796 of NZ_PYFT01000001.1, forward strand.
ATGCCCATGCCGCCACGCTTTTGGCCTTAGATAAACCCGTAGTATTAACCGGCGACTTTAATGTTATTCCAACCGAACTGGATGCTTACAAGCCGGAGCGTTGGGTGGAAGATGCCCTTTTCCGGCCGGAAAGCCGGTCCGCTTTTCAGGCGCTTGTCGGGCAAGGATGGACGGATGCCCTCCGGAAACTTTATCCAGACCAGACAATTTATACCTTCTGGGATTATTTTAGGAATGCCTATGAGCGGAATGCCGGTTTACGCATTGATCATTTCCTGCTGAGTCCCCAACTCGACGGCCGTCTTATTGCGGCGGGAGTGGATCATGCGGTACGAGGATGGGAGAAAACCAGTGATCATGCCCCCGTTTGGATTCAACTGGCTGAAGAATGATTAAAAAACTATTGCTTGGTATACAAGGCTGTATAGTATAAAAAGAATCCTTTCGCTTTTGGTTTTAAGGAGAAAAGTCCACCACCTCTACTTTATACGAATAGTAAAGCTTTCCGCATTTCTAAACCAAAAGAGCACTTTACATTAAAATTACTTAAGGCTTCATCCGCGAATTGATAACCAGCACCTTTTCCCAGATAGCTTTATTTTGTTTTATAAAACGCAAGTGCACCGGATGAACCGAATAAAGCTTGATTTCTTCTTCGTTGCGGTAGGTACAGTAATGCATCACATCATACTCTGGTTTTTCAGTGAGATCGCCGTAAACCGTAGGACCCGCCTGATACGACAGAAGGTAGGAGATGCTATCTTTTAAATTAGCGAACCCGCGCATATGTTGTTGAATTTCTGCCGGAGTAGTGCCGGCTTTAAATTTAAAACAAACTATGCGTTGAATCTGGGCTTCTGCCGGTAAGTTTAGCGGACGGTACTGCTGCTTGGCGGTAGTAACTATTTTAGGGCTACAAGCCGCAAGCAAAAGCAGATTTATAAAAATCAAGAATATGGTTATTTTCATGCAGGGATTAATAAAGTAATGTTCCTGGTACTTGGCGGCAATAATAATTGTTTATTTTATCAATCAGGTATTCCACTCTTGAAAAAAACAGGAGCAGGAGATTAATAAACCAAACAATAACCCTAAAAAAACTTTTTTCCGGTAGAATTTAAAGAATCATTTGCTTTTCCATAACTATTTACAGACTAAATGAAATTTCTAAGACACTTGTTATTAGCTTCTGTGTTCACGGTCTTTCAGGCAAAAGCTGCTTTACCGGTAATTCATATCTGGGAAACCCAGGAGTTAACTTTCGAAGCAAAAAATTCTTATAAAAATGCTTATACCGAGGTTACCGTTTGGATCGATTTAGCCGGACCCGGCTTTAACAAAAGAGTATATGGTTTTTGGGATGGGGCTACTACTTTTCGAGTGCGTTTAATCGCTACCCAGCCGGGCGCCTGGAAGTGGATAAGCGGTTCCAGCTCGAACGATCCCGGGCTCACGGGTAAGACCGGCTCCTTTACCGCTATTACCTGGAGTGAAAAAGAGAAGAATGAAAATCCATTACGGCGAGGCTTTTTAAAACCTTCTGCTAACAATCACGCTTTAAATTATGCCGATGGTACGCCTTATTTTGCTATCGGAGATACCTGGTTCTCTTTAGGATCCAACCGGTTTAAGTGGTACAACGATGAGGTTAAAAGACCCATCGGTCCCCAGGCCGGCTTCAAAGATTATGTTCGTTTCCGGAAAGCACAAGGCTACAATTGGGTGAACATGATTGTGGCGTATCCTAACTGGAAGACGGATGATAGTTCCTGGCATATCGTGCTGCATGATTCGGCCAGAACTACTTTACGCTCGGCGTGGGTGGAGTATGGAACGGGCAGTGCCAAAAATATGGACAATGAAGGTGGCCGGCCCTTTTTCTTTCCGGGGAAAGTGCCGGGCTATGAAAATTATTTCCCGGATATGGACCGGATTAACCCGGAGTACTTCAAATACATCGATCGGAAAATAGCCTATCTCAATGCGCACGGGTTTATTCCTTTTATGGAGGTTTCCCGGCGGGATGCCGGCCCGCTGTGGTATAAATACCATCGTTGGCCAGATTCTTATTCGCGATTTATACTATATGTCTACGCTCGTTATCAAGCTTATAATACCGTCCTCAGCCCCATTCATTTAGATATTATCCGGGAAACCATCCGCCCGGAAGATTATATGGCGGCCATTACCGCTATGGAAAAAGAATACGGCCCTCCTCCCTTTGGGAATTTACTTTCGGCAAATGCAAACCCTTCCACCCTCGAGAACTGGGGCGAAGATTCCTGGGTAACGCTGCACCAGATTGGCAATAAAAGAGAGCATAATAATTACTGGTTCTTAACGGAAATTTACCACGCAAAAACGCCTAAACCGGCCTTAAACGGGGAGCCTTATTACGCTGGTTACAAGGATGCCAGGGGAGGAGGGGGCAGAGATTACAGCAACGGCGCCGAAGGTGGCACGGAACGGGATAATGCTTTTGTCCGCTCCGGAATGTACGGTAGCTTTTTATCGGGTGGACTTGCCGGGCATGTGTACGGGGCCGAAGGAATATGGGGCGCGGACATTGAGCCGGCCGCTCCTATTCACCTGTGGGAAGCATTTCAATGGAAATCGGGAGCCGAGATGACTTATTTAAAAACTTTTGCTTTCTCTATTGGCAAACGCTACCAAGACCTTGTGCCCTTAGCCGACCTGGTTTCGCCCAACAAAAATTATAATATAGAAGGATATGAAGGCTGGGCCTATTGTGCCCGCACGCCGGACAAAAATATATTTCTGGCTTACTTTGAAAAAGGTTGCCCCGCATCCCAAATAAGGGGAGCACGGCTTAATAGTTGGTATCAGGCACAATGGTTTAATCCCCGGAACGGAACCTGGATAAATATCGCCGACGGAAAATTAGCGTCCAACAACATCGGGGTTATTCTATTGCCCGAATTCCCGGAAGATACGGATTGGGGACTGAAATTAATTTATAAAGGAACGCACAACCACAACCTAATTTTACCAACCGTTTTGCCGGAAGTGGCAGAAAAAAAGCAGCTAAAAAATAAAATAAAGACAATGCTGACTTACGGGGTAGTAAGCTTTCTGATTGTTCTTATGAGCTTGTTTTTTATAGGCAGGTTTAAACGTTAACTCCCATTTTTTGCCAAAATATTTTACAATTGTGCGCTGAAAAGTTTTATTATTTTAGATTAGGGCATTTCGGCTAAACCATTATCTTTTGTAATCCAGTCCAGCAGCGCAATTAGAATATCAATGTTCCAGGTATTTTCAAAATAAAGATTCGTCCAAATGCTAGAATCGGCGCTATGATTGATAACCAGACGATCGTGTAATACTTCGTAATGCAGATTTTCCCAACCAATGTGTTTTTGTTGTTTGGTAAGTACCATGCCCTTTTTACTAATCTGGCAATTTCCTACGTGCACCGCTTTGCCGGCTAAAAGTAATTTCTTGTTTTCCGCCCAAATTTTATCCGTTGTCTTTTCCCAGATTTCTTCTGTAATCCGGTTACATAATTCCGTAAAGTAATCTAGGCTAAGGCCGAAGAAACTCTTGAAAACAAGATCTAGTTGTTGAGTCGGGGTTCTTAAGCCGATATAATACCTACGGCCAACAGAAAATCTATAGAAAACAATAATGTGAACGTCGTATATTATTTCCGTTATTTCTTCTCTTTGGATTTGCTTATTCTTGAATTGAATAGTAGTGCCGGTAATGCGTAAGAATTTATCTTTTTTGCCAAAAGAATTCACCTTTACCTTTTCATTCACGGTTGTAAGCATTTCAGGGTGAATGAATGTGTGTCCACTAACCTATTGGGGCTGCTTGCAATCATTAAACTATTTCATTTATCTGCGGGAGATTAAAGCAGTAATTTCTGCCACTCGGCATGCCGACGAACATACGCCGCTACCGCCGGACAAGAAGCAATAACTTTAAAATTATTATCTTGGGCGTATTGTAAACCTGCTTGAATCAACTCATTCGCAATTCCTTGGTTACGTAGTTCTTCGTCGACGTAGGTATGGGCAAAATCAATTACGTTTTCGCGCGGGGTCGAATACGCGAGTTCGCCGCCTTGCCCGTTAATATCAACGGTAAATTCCTGATCTTCGGTGTTATGTTTTACAGAGATGTTCGTCATGGTTAGGATAGTAAAATAACTGTTAAGTTAGTACCCACTTTAAATTAAAAAGTTTTGCCGGAGAAAGGAAAAAAGGCTTTTTAAATAAACAGTATTAATCTGCGGAAGAAATTTACGAATTTACCAGCAGTACCAGGAAAGGTAAAATTAAGGCCAAAGCAAACCAAAACCACCGCGTAATGTGGTGCTTGTATTTACGCGGTACAAAATTGTTAAGTACCAGCATGGCGCCAATTATAACGGCCAGGTAAAGTAAAATAAAATAAACTACCGAAACCCAGCGGGGCACAATTGTCGGATCTTTGGTATCCTGGGTGAAAGTTTGGTCAAACAAAAGATATTGCAAGCCAAAGTACAAAGCACTTTCAAAGGCAATAAAGTAAATGAATTGCAGCAGGTTCTCGAACAGAAATGAAAAAAACTTTTTCAAACAGAAAGAATTGTGCCGCTAAGATAGGAGTTTTTAGTAAAAAAGAATTTTAGAAAAGTAGGTTGTCGTAAATGAATTGTCGCTAGTGCCAGGTATAAAAGTTTCGCCCAACCTCCCTGCTTTACAAAGATTGAAAGGTTGGGCGAAGAAATGTTAATAATACTTTCGCTTATTTCTTACTGATACTTCTCTCTTACTAATATTTCATCAATGAGGCCGTACTCTTTGGCTTCATCGGCTTTTAACCAGTAATCGCGGTCGGAGGCATCATGGATTTCCTGGTAAGATTTGCCGCTGTGCGCGGCTATAATCTCGTATAATTCCTGCCGCATTTTTAAAATTTGGCGGGCCGAGATTTCAATATCCGAAGCGGGACCTTGCGCGCCGCTCGAAGGTTGGTGCATCATAATCCGGGCGTGGGGCAAAGCGGAGCGTTTGTTTTTCGCGCCGCCGCACAATAATACCGAGCCCATTGAAGCCGCTAAACCCGTGCAAATGGTAGCCACATCGGGCCGGATATACTGCATGGTGTCGTAAATACCTAAACCGGCATAAACCGAGCCACCCGGGCTGTTAATGTAGAGTAAGATATCTTTTTTAGCGTCAACCGATTCCAGGAAAAGCAATTGGGCCACAATAATGTTCGCAATATTATCATCTACCGCCGTACCTAAAAACACGATTCTATCGGCCATGAGCCGCGAAAAAACGTCTACTTCCCGGAAATTTACCGGCCTTTCCTCGATTACCGAACGAGTCATGTTCTCGATGGTAGGAACGTATTGATCAAATGCTAAACCATTTACATTTAAACCCCGCACGGCAAACCGACGGAATTCTTTCTTGTTATAATCTGCGGGATACATAAGTTTATTGTTTTAAAAGTGAATGAATAGGACATGAAAATTCGGTACTAGTCAAAAATTGACTTGTAGCAGCTTACATCAAAAGTGTTATTTGGTAATCTTTAAAGAATGAAGGATACTAGAAACTGAGGCAACTACTTGGTATTTAAATAATTTTGGCAGAGTAAGTAAGGTGTTATTCGGGCCAGGATAGTAGCTGTTTTAATAAGTTAAATTATTGATTTATCTAAATTTATATCGATGATAGAGCGGCAAGAATGGTGAATTACTTTTTTTAGGTTACTAATTTTAACAATATGTTTCAATAACTTATTATTTTATGAATATAAGCGTTGGTGGATAGCCTTTAACTCTTTCCGTAATTGTTCCCGACCAGCAACCCGCAAAGCTTGGTAGGCCAGCTTTTGTTGCGCCAGCGCTCGTTGCCAATCTAGGTCCCAGAGCAGCCGGATTTCTAGTTCTAAGGTTTGCTCTTCCGGAAGGTTATTTTTTAGATAATTTTCCAGTTGTTTTATCTCTTCCAGTTCTGGCCGCATACTTGGTATAAGTTGTAGGTGTTACGTAATACGTTTCAAATTCCGGGCTAAAGTGGATGGTTCTATTTCAATTTAAAAACCCGGATAATCGAATCTTATCTAAAATGATGAACCGTTAAAGCAGCCAGTGATTTCCGCAGGCGTTCCAGGCATTTAAATTTTTGCACGCTGGCGCTGTGTACGCTGCGGTATTCGTGCTGTTGCGCAATAGCCGGCATAGGTTGCCCAAAATAATAAAAAGCCACTAAAATATCCCGGCATTTATTCCCGAGTTGCTCCACAAAATAAATTAATTCCAGGGTGGGAGAGTCTGGCTCAGGGGAGTTAACTTCTTCGGCTACGTCCGTTTTTTCTATATTCCATTCCTCCCGACGTTGGCGTTTTTCCAGTTCGCGGCGCCACAGGTTTTTGCAAATTCCCATTAAGTAGGTAGTTACCGAAGCCGTGAGCGTAAGCTCTTCCAGCATTATTTTCTCGTAGAAAATTATTAGCGCTTCCTGCACTAAATCCTGGGCATCTTCGGGGTAACCGCCGTGTTGTTTTACATAATGCAGTACCATGGGGTAAGCCCGGGCGTAAATCTTTTCGAGCGTTTTTTCCCGGTCAGCGATTAAAGATTGTCGCCAATTGGTAACCGGGTGGGGATGAAGTATCGTCTGCATACGCTTTTTATGGTTTATCCGGATTTTAGTAAAATATCACCCTTCGATAAGTAAAACTTACAAAATAAATTTTTGTTTAGGTTAAATAGCTAGTTGCATTACCGGTTTTATACTACCAAATTAAACTAGTTCTTACCTGCTTAAGCGCAGTATTATAATTTACATTAGTAAGATTTTAAGTATTTAAGCTATTCTTTTTACCCATGAAAAGTTTTACTGTACTATACACGATAGCTGTATAAAAGCTACCACTCTGCAAGTACTGGATTTGGCAAAGCCGCAATGAATAAACTTTACCGTAAAATTTCTACCCGTTTTCGCTATTTATTTACTAAACTCAGTGATAGAAGCTACAAAAAATAAATTTTGTTGCTAATCTTTATCTGTTTAGGCTTAGCATCTTATGCTTATTCCTTATTAGTGCTTCCGGAAAATAATTATCTTGAGAGGTTGATATTTAATTGAACTTATTGTATACCTTAAGACTTAAATCTAAACGAATGCCGAATTGACCATTCCGGAAATGAAGCCTTCCGTTATTTACACCAAAAAATTCAAAAACATCTTCTACATACTAACTCCAAATAGTTGAAAATTAATATGGAATCCCAAACGGCTGCCTCTCTTAAAAAGAATAAAAAGCAACTATTGGAAACCTGGATGCAAAACCAGCTAGCAGATAACACGTTGCGCGATGATCTTATCTCGAATGAAGATCTGAATGCACAATCCGAAAATTTACTAACGGCTTTATTAAAGGCATTAGGCACAGGATCCTTAGAAATTGAGTCCGAGCAGTTTCAGCCGGTTACGGATATTTTAAGTGAACTTTCGATTACGCGCGCCCGCCAAGGTTTCTCGCCGCGGGAAACCAGTATGTTTGTGCTTAGCCTGAAAAAAGCATTTTATGAAATTCTGGAAAAAGAGTTACGGGATAATCCGAAGTTGCTTTACCAGGAATCGGTTGAGATAAATAATTTGCTGGATGGTTTAAGTATCATCACCATGGAAACCTTTATAAAAGGTCGGGAAGAGGTTATTTTACGGCAAACCGATGAGATAAGTGAAATATCAACTCCGGTCATTCGGGTATGGGAAGGTATTTTGGCTTTGCCCATTATTGGTACCTTAGATAGCGCCCGTACGCAGGTAGTAATGGAAAATTTACTCGAGAAAATTGTAGAAACGGGTAGCCGCATTGCTATTTTAGATATTTCGGGAGTGCCCGCCGTGGATTCTTTAGTAGCGCAACATCTAATTAAAACCGTGAGTGCAACTCGCCTGATGGGGGCCGAATGTATTATTAGTGGCATTCGCGCCGAAATTGCTCAAACAATTGTTCATTTGGGCATTGATCTTTCTAACATTTCCACTAAAGCTTCTTTAGCCAGTGCGCTTAAATTAGCCTTTAGTATGCTCAACATCGAAGTACGCCGCACCAATAATAAGTTTTAAAGCTGAAAGATGGATAGAATACCAATTCTGCGCATGGGTGGGTTTTTGCTCGTTACCATTCAGGTAGATTTATATGACCGTTTAGCGCTTACCTTAGAAAATGATTTAATGGCAATGGTGAGCAAGATGGAAGCCCGCGGCGTGTTAATTGATATTTCGGCGGTGAGTATTGTTGATTCTTTTATGGGCCGCATCCTGGGCAATATTGCTTCCATGTCCCGAATTATGGACGCGGAAACCGTTGTCGTGGGTATGCAGCCGGCGGTAGCCATTACGCTGGTGGAGTTAGGCCTCACCTTGGCGGGGGTACACACCGCCTTAAATGTAGAGATGGGAATGGAACTTCTTCGTAAAAAAATTGGGCCGATACCAGATAACGAGGAAGATCTATATGATGATATTATCTAAGGAAAATTTTGAGATTAAACGGGAACCAGACGTTATTTTGTTTCGCAATCGGGCTAAAGAATCAGCCGCAAAAATAGGAATGAGTCTGGTAGGGCAAACTAAATTGATTACTGCCGCCAGCGAACTCGTGCGCAACATGCTGCGCTATGCCAATGGGGGCACGGGTATTATTGAAGTAGTAATGAATAATAATAAAAAAGGAATCCGGCTGACGTTTGCTGATACAGGACCGGGCATTAAAGATGTAAAACTGGCGCTACAAGATGGCTTTTCTACGGGTAAAAGTTTGGGTTTAGGTTTACCGGGGGCCAAACGGCTTTCGAACGAATTTAACATCCAAAGCGAGCCGGGCAAAGGTACCACCGTAACCATTATACGCTGGAAAGATGGACTATAACCAGCATTTGCGGTTCGAACTTGTAGACCGCAGTTTTTTGAATATTGTTAAACGGGATATTGCCAAACTCGCCGAGAATTACGGTCATTCCGAAACGGAAATTGGTAAAATAAACATCATCGTGGCCGAAATGGCTTCTAATCTGCTAAAACATACTCCCTCCGGCGGTGAAATTCTGGTAAAGCCGCTGGCCAAAGAAAACCAGATTACCGGTATCGAAATTTTAAGCCTGGATAATGGGCCCGGCATGAGCCACCCGCAGCAAATGCTGGAAGATGGCGTTTCTACGCACGGTTCCAGCGGCGAAGGATTAGGCGCCATTAAACGTTTATCCGATGAGTTTGATTTGTATTCTACGAAAGAGTCCGGTACGGTTTTACTAACGCGTTTGTACAAAAAGAATTATAAGCCTAAAATTAGCCAACGCAGTAAGTTTCAGATTTCGGCGGTAATGGTAGCGAAGCCCGGGGAAACCGTGTGCGGCGACGGCTGGATGAAAATAGAGCAAAATGATTGTTGCTGCTTATTAATTGTGGACGGCTTAGGGCACGGCGAAAATGCCCATCAAGCAACTAAAGAAGCCATAGCGGCCTTTCAAAATCAAGTTTGTGCTTCACCGGCCCACGGTTTGCGCCAGATTCACGCGGATATTACGAGAACCCGCGGGGGGGTCATGAACTTGGCCGTGATTAACCCCGCCGAAAACGCTTTTACCTACTGCGGCATCGGCAATATAGCCGGCCGTCTTATTTCCGCGGAGGGCAGCAAGAGCATCATTTCGTATAACGGAATTGTTGGTCATAATATTCCGAATACCCTCCACGATCACCATTTGCCCTGGAATAATTCGTACGTATTTGTTCTTCATTCGGATGGATTAAAGAGTCGTTGGGAGCTTGCCCGGCATCCGGACTTACTGAAACATGACCCTAGTGTAATTGCAGCGGTGCTTTATAAAGAAGGAACCCGTAAAACCGATGATACTTTAGTAATTGTTGGCAAAACCCGAAGTTAAGGTTTATGAAAAAGGACATTATTAAAATAAAAATTGAAAACGAGTTAGACGTAGTATTGTCCTATAAACGGTCGTTGCAATTGGCGCAATTCTGTGGCTTGCCCTTGGCCAGTCAAACAAAGTTTGCTACCGCCGTTTCCGAAATTTGCCGCAATGTGCTGGAACACGTGGGGCACGGGCAAATTGCTTTTAATATCGTGGAAAAAGATAATAGTTCTTGTCTGGAAGCCTTAGTTAGCGATCGCGGTCGGGGAATTACTAACTTAGAACAATTACTGGATCAAAATTATCAGCCATTATCCAATAAAGGTTGGGGAATTTATAATTCTAAGAAGCTGGTACAGTTATTTATCGAAAGCACCGGTGAAAAAGGAACGCAGGTAAAGTTACACAAAGCGATCCCGCCTAATCAACCGCCCATTAGTAAGGCCGTTATTCAAGGTTGGATAGACTATTTTACCCATGATACGAGCATTTCGCCTTACGCCGAAATCAAACACCAAAACATGCAATTATTGGAGTTGCTGGACCAATTACGACAAAAGAATCTGGAAGTAGAAGAGCAATTACAAGAAATTAAAAATTTAAATATTCAACTAGAAGCTTCCAACCAGGAGATTCATCTTTTGTTACAAGAGCGAAATAAAGTCAACGAAAAACTCACCACCATTAATCAGGAGTTAGACAAATTTGCGTATACTGTTTCGCATGATTTAAAATCTCCTTTGTTCAATATTTTTTCGTTAGCTAGTGTTCTGGAAGAAGAGGTGCAAGCCAACAACCTTTCGGATTTAGCTACGCCCGTTAGTATGCTGAAGGAGCAAGCACAGGTAATGGAAAAGTTTATTTCTGATGTATTAGAATACTCAACGGCCGGCCGTTATAATGTTGCCCAAAGTAAGGTGAACTTAAATGCATTAATAAACAAAATTTTACTTTTTTTAGCGGTTCCCACCCATTTTGAAGTGGAAGTAGCCTCCGATCTTCCCACGCTACTCACCGAAGAAATTTACTTGCAACAGGTATTTAGTAATCTTATTAGCAATGCTATTAAGTATAACGACAAACCAAAAGGCCGCATACAAATAAGCTGCCATCCGGAAGATGGGAGTTTGCACTTTTCTGTTACGGATAATGGTCCGGGAATCCCCTTGCATGATCAGGAGAATATTTTTAAACCTTATCAAACCGGAAGTAAACACCGCAATACCAGTACGGGTTTGGGCCTATCAATTGTGAGTAAAATCATTGAATCAAAGCAAAAAGCTTTTTGGGTAGAATCAAACGGAACAAACGGTACTATTTTTCATTTTACCTGGCCCCTAGAAGAAGTAGTTAATTAAAGACGTTTGCTATACTTAAAATGGAGGAATAACTCGAATTTAGTACTGCGGTTATTATTGAATAAATAATCAAAAGAACAGTAGCAAACTGAAAATGGATTTTTAAAAAAGGTAGGAACTAATAAAACCAGCTTGTTTCCGGTAAGCGCCAATTTAAATTCATAGTTCTAACTAAAATGTTGGTCCATGATGTCGAGTAAAGCTTTTTTAGTAAGCGGTTTATTTATTATTCCCGCAATGTTGGCTTGCTGCACTTTTTCCAGGTCGCGCGGGTTAAGCGAAGTAGTTAACATAATAATGACAATAGACTGTTTTTGGTCAAGATCTAGTTGTTGGTAAGCGCTGAGAAACTCAAACCCATCCATGATGGGCATATTGATATCTAAAAGAATAAGGGCGGGACAACTTTTACTCGGGCAGTTCTGTGAAATTACCGTGAGCGCTTCTAAACCGTTACGAGCTACCAACAATTTTTCGGTTACCGCTAATCTTTTAAAAAGCAATTCATTCAGGTAGTTGGCCGTTTCATCGTCATCTACCAGTAACGTGCAGGCAATTTTATTCATAGCAAGCAATACTTTGTAATCTGTTAAAATTAACAATTAAGCGGAAAATGTACGTGAAAAGTTGCCCCTTCGTCTATTTTACTTTCCACCGTTATTTTACCCCCGGCATTTTCAATAATTTTCTTTACCATGTATAACCCAATGCCGGTGCCTTCTACGTGGTTGTGCAGCCGCTTAAACATGGCAAATAGCTTGTGTTCCTGAGCTAAATCTATTCCTAAACCGTTATCCTGTACCGACAATATTTGAAAGCTTTCGGTGCGGGTACAAAATACCCGAACTTTTGGCAACCGGTTGGGCGAGTGGTATTTAATAGCGTTCGAAAGTAAATTGTAAACAATACTGCGCAGATTTTTTTCGGAGAAACGAATAGTAGGGCAAAGATTTACGCTAATGTCAATTTGCGCCTTTGTTGCCTGAATAACCGGGGCTAAGTCTAACTGTACTGCTTTTAATAAATCTACCACGTTTACCGGCAAAGCTTCTGGATTGTTTTCTTTTTGTAGTTTGGTGATTTCGGTTAAATGATCAATGGTACGTTTAAACCGCTGAACCGAATCTAAAATTAAGTCCATAGTGCGCTGGATAGTAGGTTCCTGCAAACTGGCGGGTGGTAAGTGGTCCAGCAAGGCTTCCATTAAGCCTTCAATGTTAAGGATAGGCGCTTTTAAGTCGTGCGAGGCGGTGTAAATAAAATTGTCTAAATCTATGTTTGTTCGTGTGAGCAGGTGGTTGGCTTGCCGTAGTTCTTCGTTGGCGCGGGCTAAATCTTCGGCCAAGGCTTTGGCTTGCTGCTCGCTTTCCTGGATTACTTTTTGAGCTTCAACCTGAGTGGTAACATCCGAAACCATGGTATAAAATCCTAAAACTTCACCATCCCGAACATCCGGCACATAACTGGTATGTATGTATTTGGTAAAATTCTCCCGGTATGGCATACGGGCTTCAAAGTCTAAGCGTTCTCCGGCTAAAGCCCGCTCTATGTACTTTTTTATATTCAAATAAGCTTCTTCGCCAACTACTTCCTTCGCGGAGCGGCCGATTAAATTTTCTGGCTTCTGGTGAAACCAGGCTTCATAGGCCAGGTTAACAAAACGATATTTTTCTTCCCGGTCCAAGTAACTAATTAACACCGGCAAAGCATCGGTAATCAGGCGTAGTTGCTGCGCGTTGGCTTCAATGGCTTGGCGGGCTTTTACCTGGTCCGTTACTTCGTAAGCAAAAGCAATAACTCCATCCACCGCTCCAGCTGCGTTGCGGCGAGCCTGGTACGTAAACGTAAAATAAATATCTTCTAAGGGGCCTCCTTGGTGACGAGCCAACCGGAGCGGTAGTTCCCGGGCTACAAAAGTTTCCCCGGTTTGGTAAATATTGTTTAAAATATTGACAATGGGTGTGCTCTCTAACTCGGGAAGTGCCTCTATTAAAGATTTACCCAATAGCGTTCTGCCCGGAAATATCTGCTGATAAGCCGGATTCACTAATTGAAAAACCAGTTCCGGCCCGTCCAGAATAACAATAGGGGCCGGTGCCTCCATAAATAAAGTGTGCAATAGTTCGCGTTGCTGGTCGGCTTCCCGGCGGGCAAGTACCTGTTCTGTTACATCGTAGGCAAAGACAGATATACCTACAATTTGTTCATTCTCCCGGTAAGCTTGGTAAGTAAAGTTAAAATAGATGTCTTGGGGCGGCATCCCTGCTTCCTGCTCAATGGCGAGCAATAGTTCGTTACCATAAAAAGTTTCCCCGGTTTGATAAACGCTATCCAGCAAAGCTACGAAGCCTTGCTCAACGGACTCCGGCTGCATTTCGGCAATGGTGCGGCCACGCATGGAGCGACCCGGAAAAAGCTGCTGATAAGCTTGGTTGTAATACTCTACCCGGTGTTCTGGCCCGCGCAACAAGGCAATGCAGGCGGGAGTTTGCTCAAATACCTGGTAGAAAGTTTCCCGTTCCCGAGCGAGTTGCAGGGTGCGAGCCAAAACCTCAGCTTGTAAAGCATCCGCTTGTTGACGGGCTTTTACTTGGTCGGTTATTTCAAAGGCAAACACCAAAATACCATCCACCCGACCTTGTTCATCGAAACGGGCTTGTTGAATGTAGTTGAAATAACGATCCTCCAGCGGACCATTTTCGTAGAGAGCAACCGGTATTAGTATGCTGTATTCTTCGTGCGTTTCGCCGGTATTATATACCTGTTGCAAGCTATGCCACGCAGGTTGGTTGGCAAGCTCCGGCAAGGCTTTCAGGAGCGGCTTGCCTAATAATTGGCGGCCGGGAAACATCTTCTGATAGCTTGGGTTCACCAACTCATACACCAAGTCCGGACCGTTTAAAATGCAAATAGCGGCCGGAGCCTGCATAAATAACCGTTCCAACCGCTGTTTTTGTTCTTCGGTTTCGGCCTGGGCAAGTTGCAAAGCGCGGGTGCGTTGATTTACCCGGTGCTCTAATTTCTGATTTAATTGTTGCAGCGCTTCCTGCGTATCGAGTAATTCGGCGTAATTATTATAATATTCTTCGTTGGTAGCAACTAATTCTTCGTTGGTGGTTTGCAGTTCTTCGTTAACGGCCTGTAATTCTTCGTTTAATTCCTGCACATGCTGGTGGCTATACTCTACCTGCCGCCGGGCCCGAACCTGGGCGGTTACTTCGTAGGCAAACACCAGAATACCATCAATAGCCCCTGCTAAGTTGCGTGTGGGTTGGTAAATAAAATTGTAATAATTCTGACCCAAGTCGCCGCCCGAATTGTTGTGGTCGAGCTGAACCAGCATTTCGTGGGCTTGGAAGGTCTCGCCGGTTTGGTACACTTTATCTAATAGCCCGAAAATAGGTTGTCCTACCAGTTCCGGCATGGCTTCCGCAATGGGTTTGCCCAGTAATGGCCGATTACCCACGAGTTGCTGATAAGCCGGATTTACCAGTTTAAATACGTGCCGGGGACCTTCAAAAATGCAAATCATGGCCGGGGCTTGCATAAAAGTATTATGCAGTTGTTCCCGTTGCAAATCGGCTTCGGCATAGGCCGCTTTTTCGCGCGCCTGACTTTCGCGCAAGGCTTGTTCCACGGCCGTGCGGTCATGGTCAGAAGTATCGGAAAAACTCACCACCAAGCCTTCCCCGCTGCGTTGTGCTACTAGTTGAAAAAAATTGTCGAGCCCGTCGTACTGGTAATTTACATCGTAGCGATCTAGTTTACCGGCTAAGTAAGTATCCCGGTAAAAAGCAAAAATGCCGGTGTTTTGCGCATGGGGGTATAATTGAAGAAAAGTTTGGCTAGGACGTTCGGGTAATTGCAGCATGCGCTGAGCTGCCTTGTTTAGCATCACGTACGCCAGATCGATAATTTCAGAAGCATCTGCGTTATAAACTGGTTTAAAGAAAATGACTCCGGTTAAAGATACCTCTAATAAGGTAGGAAGTAATTCTTCGAGCGGAAAGACAGCTCCTAAACTTTGATAAGATGCATTGGGCTGGGCGGTGGAATCAAGCATTCAATTAGGATGGATAAATCAATAGCTTAAGATACGTAAGATACCTGAATGAATAAAAAAATACGACAGCCGCTTGCTTCCGGTTTTAATGAAGGCATAGCCGTTGACAATCGTTACCGTTATAATTTAACCCGTAAACTTCCGGAATGTTTGGTACAGATTAATCAACTGAAGTATAAAGAGTAAATTTATGAAAGAGTAAGTTTCTCTTCCAGACGCGGGCGCATAAAAAATTATTTAAAAGAGCTAGGGTATAATTTTTTGCCTTTTCCTTTTTTGTAAAATAAATAATAGAAAATCTACATCCTGGTAGTAAAAATAACCGGATAGTAACTTTAAACTTCGGTGGCAATGGGTTTATCATTCCTTGACCACTCACTCCAGGAGCCAACGTATAATTGAGGTATTTCTAAGCCGGCCTGCGCCATGGCAACTAGAGTATGACAAGCCGTAACTCCGGAACCGCAGTGTACAATTACCTGGTTAGCATTTTTATGGGCGAGTGCTTCCGAATACTTTGCTTTGAGTTCTTCAGCGGGCAAATAAAAGCCGTTTTGGTCTAAATTGGTACTAAACGGAATATTTACGGCCCCCGGAATATGGCCCGCCACTAAATCAATCGGTTCTCTTTCGCCGCGGTAGCGCTCCGATTCCCGCACATCTATTACCAGATAATCCGAACTTTGAGTCGCTTTTTCTACGTCGCTTAAAGTAGCCGTTGGTAATTGCCAGGTTTTAACGGGATAAGCTTCCCGGGCAAAGGCTGTATCTTCCGGTGCACTACTAGTAGGATAGCCAGCCGCAATGGCTGCTTCAAAGCCGCCATTTAAAACTTGTACTTTTTCGTGACCCGCGGCTTTTAGCATCCACCAGAACCGCGCGGCGGCATTGGCGCCATTTTTATCGTCGTACACCACCACGTAGCTTTCCGGCCCAATTCCTAACCGGCCCAAAACTTCGGCAAAAAAACTTACGTCGGGTAGAGGATGGCGGCCACCTTCGGCCGCAACGGCCTTTTTCTGCGAAAGCTCTTGCTCTAGGTCTACCAAGCGGGCACCTTGCAAATGCCGGGCCTGGTATTTTGCTTTTACTTCCGGCCCGGTCCGGGCATCTATCAGCACCAATTCCGGGTTTTGCTGTAGTAAAATTAATTCCGATGGGTGAATAACGGGCGTCATGTTCTTATAGAATATGGTTAGATAGACGAAAGTACATATTTTATCTGAAGCGTTTATTCGGAGAGTGGCCTAGTTTAGAGTAAATTTCCTTTTAGCCGCTTTTATTAGTTGATAGGCTTGTATAGGAAGTATGTCTGTGATTAAAAATTTCTGGTCAAGTTACTTCTACCCATACGGTTGAGACAGTTTTTTCTACGAGTGAACCGGAATAGTAAACGGGTGAGGCTACCTGGTGTTTACTTGCCCATTCTTTACTTATTTCTTTGTAATCAAATAACGCTTCAAGTCAGGAAAACTATAAAACTAAAATTACTATGAACAACAAAACACTCGGAATATTAGCTCTAGTGGGTGCCCCGTTCTATTTTATTGGGATGTACACAGAACATGGCTTGTACCCAAACTTAAACGAAACCTGGTTTACCGGAGCCTGGGCTCTTACGTATATGCTCGGCTGGATGTGTAGCATTGTCGCCTTGCAACGCTTGAAAGTTACCGGAAATACTAGGTTTGGTAGAGGAATATTGTGGGTTGTGTTAGGGACTTTAACGCTGGCTAATATGTACAACTTAGCTCAACTAGTGCTTCCCACGCATTTATTTCGCTACTTTATATTTTTAGATGCTTTCTGGCCCATGAGTAATTTAATGATGCTGGTAATTGGTATTACCGCTTTCGGGAGCAAGCGTTTAAAGGGGTGGAAGCGTTTTGTCCCCTTGCTAGTTGGTTTTTGGTTTCCCGTATCCGTACCGGCGGTTTTTCTATTTGGTCAGACCTTTCTTGGATTTATGATTGGAGGAGTTTATTCTATTATTGCCTGGCCGCTGTTGGCTGTTATGATCCTTACTACTAAACCGGAGCACCAAACCAAATTAATGCTTACAAAAAAATACCAAGCAGTTTAAATTAAAATTATTTTTTGCATCTATCCTTTCTATTCTTAACGGTCATTTTTCCGGGCAGTTTTAACAGAAGTTGTTCTAAAAATGAACAATTGTTCTCAAAACCGGACACTTTTTGCCCAAGAGTTAATTCCCAATATTGCTTCTGGCGCCAATCAGACTATTTTTCAAGTTTGGCATACAGGTTGTAAAAATTAGAACGAAACCAGGAAAAAACTTTATTATAAAAGTAAATGAAGGAATACTTAATGCATACCCACCAATTAGGGCAAGTACTTATACAGGCGTCAGTATTTTGCTTTATAAACATTCAAGTAAAGTATAGAACGCAACTAAGCAGTACTACCCATAAAAATGAGCAGTGCAGCTTATTTCCTTAGGGTAGTTCGTGGTAGTACCTTTGTCATGTTCTTAAAACAAAGCACTTACCGAACATAGAAAACAACTTAATCATCCAAATAACTTAGAAAACAATTCATCCATCCTTAACTCTCAACTGAAAATGAAAAAGATTACCCAAGTAGCCGCTGTTGTCTTATTAACTGTATCGATGTCGAGCTGTGCTACCGTATTTGGTGGCAAAGTAACCCAGTACCAGAAAACCCGCCCGGCCGATGGTCAGCCCCAACGCGAAATCCGGGTCGGGGCTTTAGTGGCCGACGTGCTGCTTTTCTGGCCCGGCTTAGCCATTGACTTTGCTACTGGCGCCATCTACAAGCCCCAAGCGAAAACCAGTACTGCCACCAACACTAATTCTAACGCGAACACTGGTTCTAACTCTACTACTAACGCGAAAGCCAGCAACTAACATCTTTCCAGGGGAGCACACCCGTAAGTTGGCTCCCTTTTTCTTTCTTCGTGCTAGTCTTTTTTCTTACTTCTAACTCTCAACTTCTAACTCTAAACTTTTACTTCTTCCCTCCGATGAAAACCTTTTGTACGCTCCTGTTATTCTTCTTTGCTACTACCCTGATGAGCCCAGCCCAGGTGCTGCTCGGGGAAGGTTCTAAACAAATCTTTGCCAGTCCCCAACTTGCCTCGGCCATTCAGCAACACCAAACCGTGGCTATTCTGCCCTTTACCGCCAAGATCACCTACCGCAAACCACCCAAGAACTTCAACCCCCAAGCCCACCAGGAACAAGAAACTACTTTAGCCCAAAATATTCAGAGTAGCCTGTATACCTACCTGCTGCGCAAAGCCAAGTCGTACTCGGTTACGTTCCAGGAGGTGGAGAAAACCAACAGCTTACTCAAAAAAGCGGGCATGTACGGCAAGTTAGAGGAGTTTACGAGAGAGGAGATCGCCAAAGCCTTGGGCGTGGATGCGGTAATCAGCGGGAAGTTCGACATGGAGCAGACCCGTTCGGACGGGGCGGCTTTCGCCACGGCCGTGGTATTCGGGGGCTATGCGGGGAAGACCGGTTCGGGTTCTTTAACCATGACCCTCCACAACGGACAGGATGGAGAGCTGTTGTGGCGCTTTTTCAAGACCATGGACGATGATTTTACCTCTGCTACCGATGACTTAGTTGAACGCATGATGCGCAAAGTCTCCCGTAATTTCCCCTATGCTATTTAAGTCTTTTCTCCCGGAAGGATAAAAAAATAAAGTATATACTGTAAAATAAACTTCTTCATACATTTAACAATCCAATCCATCCCATTTTTTAAATTTGCCAGCCTATCCGGTATAATTCAGAAATACCAATCTGGATTTAAAGCTTTACCGGATAGGCTTTTACCTAAAATTCTGTTACTACGAAGCCCCATGAAAACCATTATTTTAAGTTTACTGGCATTTTATAGTTTACTTATTTCAAGCTTTACGAAAGATCCGGTAAAGTACAATTATACGCTGAATACAGATAAATCAATCGTAGAATGGTCCGGCGCAAGTCCCAAAGTTACCCACCAGGGCTCTTTCGAGGTAACCTGCGAAGGAATAGAAGTGGTGGACGGCCAGGTGAAAAGCGGTACTTTTGTAATTCCGATTGCTTCCATTAAAAACTTTGACTTACCCAAAGCACTTAAGCCGGTTTTATTGAAGCATTTAAAAAGCGAGGATTTCTTTAACCTGGCTTTATATCCCGAAGCAAAGTTTAGTATCACGGAAGTAATGCCGTTAAATAGTGTTCCGGAAGGAGCCGTAACCGGCGCCAAAGCCCAGGTTACCGGCGATTTTACGCTCTTAGGTAAAACCAACTCGATAACCTTTCCGGCTAAAATTGATTTACTGGAAAACAACCTGGCGGTAGAAGCTACTTTTATGCTGGATCGTACCCAGTGGGGCATGAACCACGCCGCCGATCCGGAGCTTAAAAACCGTCATATTTACCCGGAAGTAGCTATTCACCTGAAGGTTGCGGGAAATAGAAATTAAGGCGGAAAGTAATAATAGTAACAACTATTGCAATCTAAATAGAAAGCGTTAAGCTTTTACATACTCAAAACCGAAAACAATAACTGAATTTGTAAAATCTTGGCGTAATGTATCTACCCTGATAAAACTTAATTTAATAACTCTTTCTTTCATTGTTGTACTAAAAAAAGGCTAGTAGTGTTCTGTTTACTACTAGCCTCTTTTTTTAACTTGTTTTTATTACCTTATATCGCTTGGCTTTGCGGCCGTTGCCAATAATTAAAATATATACTCCCGGGCAAACTTCTTTCCCTATAGTTATGGTTTGTTTAACCTTGGTAGCTTCATTAATCAATAGTACTCTGCCATACAAATCTACTAGTTTGATAGGCAGAAAAGCTTGTTTGTTGTTTTGTAGTTGCAGGGTTAGTTCTTGGGTAAAGGGGTTAGGAAAGTAATTTACCCGTAAACCATCGTTTGCCAATTCTGCTTCGGTTAAATTACTGGCCGATGCAAGGGCAAAGGATTGATTAACTACTGAAAAAGTTATAACAAGGGCGGCGCCTACTGTTCCACTTCCTCCCGCTGAAGAAGGGGTAGCAGTTAAGGTATAGCTGCCTACGGCGGGCGTCCAGCTGTTGTAGTTTCCGCTTACATCGCCAAACAGAGCATAGGGCGCCCCTGTTTCGGTAGTATTTTTAGTTTGGGGGCCGGTTAATGCCATTTTCACGCTACCCACCTTAGCCGGATTGGTATTGGCTCGGATGTTCAGGGTTTTTAAAGTAGCAATATTGATAACATCGTTGTTTACCAAGTTGCGGATAGGTTGTTCATTGGAGGCATTTATTAAAGTAAAGCTTACTACTTGTTGGCCGCCCGATGATTGAGTAAAGGTAGCGGTTACGTTTTTATTACCGTTCATGGTTACCACCAACGGGTTAGTAGAACCGGTGGCGGCTCCGCTCCAACCACTAAACTGGTAACCGGAGGCTGGTGTAGCCGTGAGCGTAACCGTGCTGCCGCTGGCGTAACTGGTTTGGTTTGGACTTTTGCTTACGGTTCCATTGCCAGAAGTATTTACCGTTAGGGTATAGAAGGTGCTGGCCGGAGTGAAATTAGCCGTAATGTTTTTGTTACTGTTCATGTTTACGATTAATGGATTAGTAGTACC
This sequence comes from Adhaeribacter arboris, assembly GCF_003023845.1. NCBI lineage: Bacteria > Pseudomonadati > Bacteroidota > Cytophagia > Cytophagales > Hymenobacteraceae > Adhaeribacter > Adhaeribacter arboris. The sequence goes on from NZ_PYFT01000001.1 coordinate 6,657,739, forward strand.
GGTGGCATTGCCGCTCCAACCACTAAACTGGTACCCAACTGCCGGAGTCGCTGTAAGCGTTACATTGGTACCATTGTCATAGCTCGTCTGGTTCGGGTTTTTGGTTACGGTACCGTTGCTTGCGTTAACCGTTAAACTGTAAGAGGTGGAGGAGGGCTGATTGATAACAGAGAAACTTACGGATAACGGAGAACCCACCGTGCCGCTACTATTAGACCCGGAATAGGGAGTACCCAAAATAGTGTAATTTCCTACTGCCGGAACCCAAGCCGTATAGTTACCGTTGCTTTCCCCAAAAACTGCGTAAGGTGCCGTGTTTTCGGTCCGGGTAAGGGTTTGTTGACCACTAACTTTAAAAACCACACTGCCCACCACCGATGGGTTGGTCGTAGCCCGGACATTCAGGTTTTTAGTGGGTAGAGCGGCTAAGTTTATGGTGGCTCCGTTGGTTACTAGTTGAATATCCCTTTCGGTATCAGCATTTACCAGGTAATACTCCACTAATGTTTGGGAAGAGGTACCGTTTACAATGCTAAAATTAATACTTAGTTCCGTACCTACTGTTCCACTTCCGTTTTCGCCGGAGTAGGGTTTAGCGGTTAAATTGTAATTGCCCGTAGCCGGAGCCCAGGCATTATAATCATTACCATTTCTCCCGAACAGGGCATAAGGGGCGGAACTTTCGGTTTGGTTATGGCTTTGCTTTCCGGTTAAATTTAGTATCACACTTCCTACCGTAGCTGGAAAAGTTACCGCCCGAATATTTATGTTTTTAGTGCCCAACTCGGCCAAATCAACGATTGAACCATCGTGTAAAGATTCAATTTCCGCATCCGTATCGGCATTAATTAATTCATAACTTGTTACCCGTTGCCCGGCGGTGTTGCAGTTGGGGTATAATCTTACTTCATCCTGACCCGTTAAGCCATCATCATCGGTTACCGTTAAAATAACGCGGTAGTAGTACGTATCACCGTCGCAACCAACCGGATCTAAAGTGGTAGTGGTTTCGGGATTAGTATCAAAGGGCTCCGCATGTTCGTGGTCGCCGTGGTGCAAAATAGTTTGCCACCTATACGCGAGCGAAGTACTGCTTTGTTCCAGATCAGTTACCGTTGCCCGTAAATTATATGTAGTTTCACCGGTTAAAGGGTATTGAGTATTATTCACCGGGCTGGTAATGGTAACCTGAGGGGGAGTGTTGTTATTTATAGAAATGGTGAGGGTGGCATTGTCTGTAGCCCCCTGGGTATCGGTAACGGTAAGGGTTACCGTATATTTAATGGGAGTATCACTGGTAAAAGTATGCGAAGGATTCGCTTCGGTACTGGTAGTTCCATCGCCAAAATTCCAAGCGTAGGTTAAGGTTTGCCCTTCGGGATCCGTTGACTTATTACCGGTAAATTGTACCGTGAGCGGACTCGTGCCATTTAATTTATCGGCGGAAGCTACTGCATTCGGCTCATTGTTTACACTGTTATAAGTTACGCGGCGGATTTCGGAAGGATAGTTTACGTAATAAATGCCGTTTTGCGTGGGGTTAATTGCCATGCATACCACTATGGCGCCGCTGTTAATAAAATTTGTAACGGCCACTGGTTTTTCGCTGCTATTTACCGTTATCGACCGAATCCAGCCTCCCACGTAATCGCCGAAAAAGAATTTATCTTTGTAAATATCCGGAAAATCATCGTGCGTGTAAAATAGTCCGGCAGTAGAAGAGTTGCCCCCAAACTGCGAGCCGGAAACCGGTGAGTCCGCAGCGCCAATGTCGGTAACGGTAGCCGTTTGCCCGTTAAAAGTACCGGTTCGGGATGGACCGGCATTATCGTGTTTCCAATCAATAATTGGCCGGCTGTGCACGAAGGTTTTAATAGAACTTGGAATTGCCTGGCTGGTATTACAGGGGTTAGTAAAACTAGCTGAGCCGCTTGCATTTTCCTGTTTTATTAAATCCTGAAAATTAAAATACGGCTGGTTACACCCATTAATGCCGTACAAAGGATTAGGAGCATGGTAGTTAGGTATTTTAATGTCCGGGTAAGAAGGGTGTAGGGTTAAACCTTCGTAAATGGGCCAGCCAAAGTTCATTCCGGGTCGCGTAATTATATCTACTTCTTCGTAAGTCTGGTGCCCCACATCGCCTGCGTAAAGAATGCCCGGATTGCCATCAGTAGGATTGGTACTGCCGGTGCCGGGTTTTAGAACCAGGCGAAAAGGGTTGCGTAACCCCAAAGCATAAACTTTAGAGCGAATAGAGTAAGGGTTTCCGGGTTCAAAAAAAGGATTGCTGGAGATTCCGTTCCCGGTTTCAGGATCAACCCGCAGGATTTTACCGTTGTAACTTTCCAGTAACTGGGCCCGGAAAGCGCCCACATTTTCTTCTGGCGTAATAATGCCATCTGATTTCGCAAGCGCGATGTAAGTTTCGTTGTTAATTCCGGGGTTATTGGAAGCAGCATCGCCGGCCGAAATAAGTAAGGTTCCGTCGCGGCCAAATACCAGGCTGCCCACCCCATGAATATTTTGAACAGAAGGAATACCTGTAGTTTTAGTTGCCCCAATTAAAATTTTCCGGCTGCTTACATTTACCTGGTAACCACTTTCGGAGCGGGAAGCAGTATAGCGGGTTAAACGGCCAATAGTAGCATTATTTTCGTTGGTGGTAGAACTGTAAGCGCTGGTGCCGAACTTGGTAAGATAGTGGCGGTCGACGTTATATAGTAAATAAAAGTAGCCATTAGATTCAAAGTTCGGGTGTAGGGCAAAACCTAGTAAACCTAAATCACCGTACGAGCCTACTTCTTCGCTTATGTCAACAAATATTTTTTTCTGGTTGTTTTCTACTACATACACTTTGCCGGTGCGTTCCCACACAAACATTTGGCTGCCATCCGAATTAAAGCAGAGTCCCACGGCCTGGTTCCACTGCGACGAAATAGTTCGGGAAGTAAAACCACCCGGCGGTGTTTGGGCAAAAACAGAGGAGCGAGCTATTACAATGAGTAAGGAAAAAAGTAAAATAAGTGGCGTCGACTTTACCGCCAGATGTAGCAATTGGGACCTTTTATATGCTTCCGATTTTTTGGGGTATTGTTGACCTATTCGCAAAGTTCTTTTTTTTGGGTATACTTTTTTTTGGAGATTGGTGAAGCTGGAAATAAGGAAGAAGTGATAAGATGTTAACATAACAGTATGATTTAGTTGGGGTGGAGTTAGGCAGATATTATAAAACAATCGGCGGATTAGCCGTGCGAAAAAGTGTTCCTTCATCTATTAGGGAAATAAGAGCAACACGGGCCAGAAAGGAAGAACTAAATCAGCCAATTAAGTAATTAATACTGACTTAATCAACGAGAAGAAAAGGAGATAGTAAATCACTCGTATGGTTTACTGGTTCCCTGCGAATAAAAGTATTAGATTACGGATGTAGTTGTAAAATTTTTATAAAAACAGATTTAATTCAGAACAAATTAAATGAGCGTCTATTTTTCTAAATAGTTACACACAACTTTATGCGTGCTATTATCAGGAGCCAGAATATTCTTAAATTAGTTATACAATGTCCTAAATTATTGTTTAATATAAATAATAATCTTAATAATAGTAAGAACTCTACTTTAAATTTTAACTAATATTTTTATTTTCATTTTAACCTACTTATAAGTATTGGGTACCGGTTAAAAATCTGTAGTAAATACATGATTCGGATTGTATAACTATTTGTTTGGCAGTAATTTAGCTGTATTTAAACCGCTAAGGCGGGTGAAACACTAGTTTGTGTGGAAGGACACTAAGCCACTAAGTAGACTACAGGCCTCTAAAATTTAACTAAAACTATATTCGGACCGATTACGGCTGAACAGCCTTTTCTTTTATGGAGCCGTAAGCAAAGTTAAAAACTAGGGGAATTATACTTTACTTCCGGGTAAAACACCACGAAAGATACAAACAGCAGTAAACAACCTAACGGAGCTACTTTACGTGTGGAAAAAACTTTTTGCGGTAGTTGGAGGTATGGCTAGCCGGAAAAGCTGAAGCGAAAAATCCGTTGCTTAATCCGGGATTTTACCTGACTATTTTTTTTGAACAAGGCTCCGATTAGAAGCTGCGGCGCAACGGATATAATTTATGCATCCACCAACTTAAACTGCTCTGAAAAGCTTTTGCCGGTAAGCTTTGCTTATAACCAGTTCGTATTTGCGGTATTATTTTAATAACTAAAAAAGTGCCTATTTCAAAGGTATTTAAAGCAGAAGTATAGGCTTCTAGTATGCTAGGGAAGTCTCCATAAACCCGCTGGCCTTTTATAACTAAGAAGCTATTGGGATACAGCTTCGCTAACCGGTACTGATTTTTTTGAAAAAAAGTTAATTCTTCTTCTAAAAGTGACATTATTTACGCCGGGTTTTTAAAGCTAAAAAATGCATAAAGGGCTATCTCTATTCTTATTGGCCAGTACTATGCCGGTTAACCGTAATTACGAATGAATGGTGCTATACTTCTCGTAGACAGTCAATTATGATTTAAAATAAGGTTGTTTGATAAATTAAAACTTAGGAAAAACTTTCCATTATGGCAGGCTTTTTTCATTTTGGCAGGCTGATTCTGTCTCTAAGCGTTTATAGCTAGTAACTAATTGATTGGGTGCGGTTTGAATACTAATCAACAACCTGTGGAAAATTTAACTTTGGCGATGGCTAGCTTCCTAAAGAAGTATTTTTCATCTTAGAATTAGAAAGTCTGGTGAAATGGAAGGAATACCCGGTTTTTTAAGAACTCAGAAATTACATGTTCGCACAGCTTAAACTGGAAGACCTGCTTTTTATTGACATTGAAACGGTTCCCGGGCAACCCAGCTATGCCGATCTCGATGAACGTTTCCAGGAATTGTGGGCCATTAAATCCCGGCAATTAGCTAAAATCGAACCCGATCCGGCAGATATCTACGAACGAGCGGGCCTGTATGCAGAGTTCGGGAAAATTGTGTGCATTTCCATGGGCATTTTGCGGGAAACCAACGATGGCCGCTATACTATGCGCCTGAAGTCGTTTAGTAATGCCAACGAAAAAGAATTACTCGAAGACTTATGCGCGTTACTTAATACCAAATTTACCGGTAAGAGCCATTGTTTGTGCGGCCATAACATCCGCGAATTTGATATTCCGTACTTGTGCCGCCGCATGTTGGTAAACGATATTTGCATCCCCAAACTGGTAGACTGTACGGGCCTAAAACCCTGGGAAATTTCGCACCTGGATACCATGCATCTTTGGCGCTTCGGCGATAGCCGCAGCTTTGTATCCTTAGATTTGCTGGCCGCTCTTTTTAACATTCCCAGTCCTAAAAACGATATAAACGGTGCGGAGGTAGGCCGGGTATTTTACGAAGAAGGCGACTTAAACCGGATCAGCCGGTATTGTGAGCAGGACGTGGTTACCGTAGCCCAATTATTACTGCGGTTCAAAAGTTTACCCATGCTCCGGCCCGAAGATATCCAATATACGTAAATAGCTTGATTTAAGCTTGTCCTAAATTCCTGTAAACGGCGGGCGTTAGGGTTTAATTATGTAACCAATCGATTTAAAAGAAATAAAAAATCCGGTCAAAAACCGGATTCTTATAATGAGAAAATTGACTACAAAATTTTTCTATCTACCTCTACCACTAAAGGGAAGAGGTAGATGCGATTAATTGTTACCGCCACCAGCCCGGTTTAATTCTTCCAGGTTGGTGTTGCGTTTCTTTTCTTCGAATTTAGCTCCTTTGTTAAACCGATAACGTAAGTTTACCCGTAAGCTGCGGGAGCCAAAGTATTGGTCGAACTCGTTGATGTTGCCGTTGTAATTAGCCTTACCAATAATTTGTTGGCCCCGGAAAATATCATTTACATTCACCGAGAATTCTAATTTTTCGTTCAGGAACGAGCGTTTTAGACCCACATCCAATCCCCAGAGGGCCGAAATCCGGTACAAGGCATAGGCTCCAGGCCCTTGGTAGAAGGCGTTTAACTCTAGCCGCACTTTTTTCGGTAATTGAATATTCTGCGTGGATTGCCCGTAGTAACTTAATTGCTTATTCCGCAGCGACCGTTCTTTTTGTTCAATGGTATAATCCTGGTAAGCCACGTTAAAAGTATTGTTCATGTCCCAGTTTTTCGAGATTTTAATGGGTAATACCAAATTACTGTTCACGTTCTCGTAACGTTTTACGTTGGTATTCATAAACACCGTGCGGTTTAGTTCCGGAAATTGTTCCGGCACCTCGGCAATAAAGTCGGTAGTTACGGCGTAGCCGATTTTAAAAATATACTTCGATTTTAAAGTTTGCGTCACTTCAAATGAATTGGTATAGGCGGGCCGCAAACTGGGGTTCCCCTGGGCGTAAGTATAGGGGTCGATGTAGAACACAAACGGGTTCAAACTTTCGTAGCGCGGCCGGTTAATGCGGCGGCTGTAGTTGTACGATATCTGGTAATCTTTGCTGATGTTGTGCATCAGGAAAATACTGGGGAAAAGATTCAGGTAATGGCGTTTAAAGGTGGTATTGGTGGTAAGCAGGTTGCCATCGCCCAGGGTTTGTTCGGCGCGTAAACCACTTTGCAAGCTCCATTTCTCGCTTAGTTTGGTATTAAAGTTCGCGTAAGCCGCAAATATTTTTTCTTTGTAAATAAAATGGTTGCTCTTTAAAACATCCGGTACATTTACATTATCTACCTTATAAAAGAACCTTAAATCGTTATCGGAAACTACCCGGCTGGCTTTCGCGCCCAGTTCCATCTTGGTATCCTTTGAAAAAGGTTTGGTAAAATCAATTTTAGCCGAAAAGATATTATAGTCGGAAGGGTTATCGCTGCCCGGTAAAACCAACCGGGAATTATCGTTATTTAGCTGCTGGTATAAATTAGTAAACCGCGACTTTCCATTATTATTGATCATGACGTAATCCACATCGGCCGATAAGGTAGTACCAGCCGTATCAAGTTTACCCATATAATGGCCGTTAAACTTGTAATTAGAAAACTGACCATTAATTAAATTAGTAGCATTAATGAGCGAATCTGTTTCGGGATTGCCATTGGAGGTGAACGTCCGCGTTTTAAATTCGCTGTTAAAATCTTGGTAATACAGGTTTGTCGTTACGCCTACGCTGTGCTTATCGGTAATATCGTAATCGGTGCTTAACCGCAGTGAAGGCACCTGGCGCACATCTTCTTGCCGGGCGTTAGAATACTGCCGGCTGCTACTGGTACTGGTATTAAATTCCCGGTTAAAAATGGCATTCCGGTAAAATACCCGGCGCGCCGCGTCAAAGTTTGCCGAGGTGTTCCATTTTCCTTTTTTATAATTCAGGGTACCACCGGTACTATAGCCCGACATGCCGTTGTAGAAATTGCCTACGTACACGCTGCCATTCACCCCGGTTAGATTATTTTTTTTCAGATTAATGTTTAAAATACCGGCATTGCCTTCGGCATCGTACTTAGCAGAGGGATTGGTAATAATTTCAATGTCTTTTAAATTTTCCGCCGACATACCTTGCAACATGGTTTGCAGTTCTTTCCCGGAGAGATAAGTAAGTTTACCATCAATCATAATCTGAATGCCGCCTTTGCCATTTAACTGAATGTTACCGTCCTGGTCAATAAACACTCCCGGCGATTTGGCCAGTACATCGTAAGCGGTGCTGCCGGCAGCCAGAGCGGTACCTTCTACGCTTACCACCATTTTATCGGCCTGGGCTACTACTTTGGGCCGCATCGATTGTACCGTAACTTCTTTCAGAAGCTTGGCATCTTCCTGCACGGTTATAGTGCCAAAATCCTTGGCAAATTCGGCGCTGGTTACTTCAAACGGACTAGAGTCGAAGTTAGTAAAACCAATGGCGGTAATGCGCAACAGGTACGTGCCCGCCGCTGGGGTTTTAATCACGAAAGCGCCTTGGTCGTTGGTGGTAACACCGGTAACTACTTTGCTCGTGGTGGTTTGCACTACGGCCACGCTGGCAAAAGGTACAGCGCCCCCTTTCGCGTCTTTCACGCTGCCGGTTAACTGGCCATTGGTTTGGGCTTGCGTTATTTGAGAAAAAAACAACAGAAAAACAATTCCTAAAATGCAGTACAATTTCTTCATAGTGGTTTAGTTTGGAAAGGGATGGTTACCCACAAAGCGCCAGCTTCTACTATTGTACCAATCTTAAATTTATATTATAACTTGTTGATAGTCAATGAGATGATAAATTTAAAGGGTGCGTTCGGCTGTACGATTTCGGGCAGTTGTGTAATATTTTCGTACACTACCCAAAAGCTAGCGACGGGTTTTTACTCCGTCTGAAAAAAAAATTAGATGTTTGCGATTGCCGAATTTTCTCTAGGCCAGAAAGCACAGAACAAGCTAGGCTGGTATTCAACATTCATTTGTACTAGCTTTTAAGGTATTTGCTGCGGAAAGAAAAAGCTGTAAATGCGGATGAATGGAAAAAATGAATAGAAGTAGTTATTTTTACCCGCCATTAAATAAAGCCATGCAAATTGAAGACCTAAGAAATATTGCCTTAAACCTAAAAGGATCCACCGAAGATATAAAATGGGAAGACCATTTGTGTTTTACTATTGGGGGTAAAATGTATTTAGTAACTTCGCCCGACCAGGTACCTTCTACGGCTTCCTTTAAAGTTACTCCCGAGGAATATGAAGCATTATTAGCTCAACCGGGTTTTCAAAAGCATTCGCATTTGGCCCGCTACCATTGGGTACACCTGAATGATTTGAACCGGTTATCCAAAAATGAATGGCAACACTTTATCCGGCAATCTTACGAATTAGTAGCAGCGAAACTGCCGAAGAAAGTGAAAAAAGAATTAAATATTTTAATCGATTCTGAAAATCGAGAGCCGGGAACTGGAATTTAAATTTTAAAATTTCGGATAGGCTAAGCGGAAAAAGCGGTGAAGTAAGTTTTACCGCTTTTTCTTTTAAGCTAGTTTCAGAAAAATAAAGTTGGTTAGAATCGGCACTTTTGAAAAAATTATTTTTGCAGAAAAGGAATAGCTTCCTCGTTGCCCTGACCAATGGCCATGTCTAAGGCGGTAAGTCCCCGGCTATCGCGAATGGTAAGGTCGGCACCGGCTTCCGTTAGTATTTTAACCAGTTTGTTCCGGCCGAACATGGTCGCAAACATTAAGGCGGTTCCCCCGCTGCCATTCTGGATATTTAAATCGGCACCGTGTTGGATGAGCAAATGGGCAATATCGGCGTAGCCTTTAAAACTTACGCCCATTAAAGCAGTATTGCCGGCAAAATCCTGTTTGTTTACGTCGGCACCCGCCGCAATAAAAATTTTGGCGGCTTCCAGATGCTCTTCGTAGGTAGCTAAAATTAAAGGAGTAAAACCCCGGCCGTTCTGTACGTCCACATCCACGGTTTTCTGGTCAAGTATTTCCTGAATAAAAGCGATATCGCCGCGCCGGGCCGCATCAAAAAGCAAATCAGAAGGTTCCGAAGAATAAAATGACATATTTTAAAAGTATTAAGTAAAATCATCTGGCTGGCTTGGGGTAAAAGCAAAACCAGCTATTTTCTGAAACGTGAAATTAATAAATGAACCTGAGACTAGGTAGGATTACTTGTTTTGTTTCGGTTTTAACTGGTTTGATTAGACTTTGATTTGCTTAATCTTTGGTATAGATTTTATAATCGGGAAGTTTCAGTTTCTGGCGTGAAAGCTTTTAAATCCTTCCTTTACTGAACCTTATGCGGAAGAACAGTATCCTGTTTGCCTCATGGCCGGCGGGCCTCGTTTGGCTCTCTCGGGCGGTCTAAGCTTGTTTTCCTTCTTGCGTCGGAATGCTGCCGCACCACAGCCTTAGAAGGCCCTCCATAGCCAAACGGGTGTCAGATGTGAGTAGCTTCTGGGTTTGCCACCTTATGTGGCTTGTTTTTACTTAATAGAATATAAAAATCAACAGGAAACTGTCATTTTATGTCTGTGGAGATATCTAAATGGTATCGTTTAACTTATTAATTCAGGCTCTAAAAATGGGCTTTAAGCAAAGGGTAATTTCTCCTACCTTTCTAACCATACTTAAATGAGACTAACCTATATTATTTAAATGCGGCTTGTGTTTGCTCCAGAGAAATGCCGAGTAATTCTTCGGCAATCTGGTTTAAAGCGGTTGTATCGCCGGTAAAATGGAAGACGCTGTGCTGGTGGTGGAGCGTTTGGCCAGGTGATAAAAAAGCGGCCGGCGATACACTTTCGAGTTCGTAAAAGGGGCCCATTTGGCTGCCGTCGGTTAGTGGTCCGTCGTTATAAGCGTTCACGGCATCGCCGTGAAAGGGATTTTGCTGCGTGTTCCACGCTTGGTTCAGGTAAGTAGCGGTTTTAATAACTTCAAATTGAATAATTGTTAATACATTATTCTGGGCATCGTAACTACCCGCAATAGGTTTCGCTCTTTCCGGTCCCAAACCTAATTTGCCGCGGGTTTTTCCATCGGCTTTAAATAACAATACGTCCTTCTTAAATTTAATCCGATCGGCAGGAATCTCGCCAAAGTAATCGGTAGTAGCAATTTTAGTAGTACCTTTTGTTTCGTGCGGAATAATAATGGTAGTTTGCGGCGAAGGATTAAACATATCCAACAGCCACAAACAAGGAGCGCCGGTTATTTTCGTCCAAGCTTGCTCACCTGTATTGGTAATAGCGTTATTGGAAGTAAAACCCACCGTTTGCAAATTACCGGTTACTTTTACCGGGAGCATTTCTTCAATGTCGGCATTTTCCAAGATTTGAATTCGCCGGGTTAAACGGGTTTTTAATTCAGTGCCGGCGTAGTTTAAAAACGTGGCTTCTTTCTGCATTGAAGCCGAGCGCTTATTCTGAGAAATAATGTTCCAACTTTCGGTATCAATGGCCGGAGGAGTAACCCAATTAGCAAATTCCATGGGTACGCCGGGTTTAAAATACAAAGAGAATTTATTGCCTTCCGGACCTAGCCAAAGCCGGTTCTCGCCGCCGTAGGCGCTCATGTGCGGATCTTTAGGAGCAGTAAATGCTTTGTAGTTAATCCAGCCAAAACTTTTACCGTTTAAACCGTTCGCCGTAGAAGTAAAAACCTTGCCCTGGTATTTGGCCGATACTAATACTTGGGCCTGGCCGCTCTCATTTTTTAAAACCAGCACCCTGTCGTGGTTTTGCAGGAAATTTAAATCGTAGCCAAAAGAACCAGGCTGGTAAGCTGCCGGAGTTTTTTCGGTTTGTTTAATTTCTTTCGGCTGACAAGAAGAAAACCAGAAGATACTACCCATAAAAAAAGGTAAAAAGTAGTTGCTACGCATCGGCTTGCGGGTTTAAGAATTTAAGTATTAAACTATCCAGAATTAAAATAATCTACCTGTAAAATTTAGACTGAATCGGTTCTTCGGTAAATAAAAGTCAGTAATTACTTAAAAAATTTATTTTTTACTAGCCTGCTTCCGTTAATTTAAACTTATCTATTCTACTAGCCGCAAAAGAGTTTATTTATGAAGGTATTTAATTTTGAAACTGGTAAGCAGAAGTGGTAAAACAAGCCTGAAAATTTGAAACCAGCCATTAAGAAATTCAAAAAAGATTCTGGCAAATACCTGCAATATTTAGCATGTTTTTGTAGTATTGATGTTTCTGCTGATAATACAGCTAATTTGTTACCCGCATGTTATTAAAAAGTAGTTTTCGGTCTGCGTGCATTTTGTTGGTTCTGTTTTTTGGGAGTGGTAAGGCCAATAGTCAAAACAAAGTATTATCCTTAAAAGAGGCTCTGGAAATTGGTTTAGCGAATTATGGTACGCTAAAAGCCAAAACAAATTACGTTCATGCCGCCGAAGCGGTCGTGAGACAAAGCCAAAGAGAGTACCTGCCGGATGTAAGTATTTCTGGACAACATGATTATGGTACTATCAACGGCCAAAACGGCGCATTTTACGGATTTCGGGGTTTAAATTCTTCTTCTTCGGGCCCCCCTTTGCAAACGCAAAACTGGAATGCGGCCTTTGGCTCTTTGTACCTGGCCAACATTAGCTGGGATTTCTTTTCTTTTGGCAAAGCACACGAAAAAATAGCAGTAGCGAAGGCTTCCCGGGAACAAGACGAATCGGATTTAGGGCAGGAACAATTTCAGCACCAGGTGCGGGTAGCTAGTGCTTATTTAAACTTACAGGCCGCCCAACGGCTTACCCGGTCGCAGGAGAGGAACCTGGAGCGAACTTTGGCTTTAAAACGGGTGGTAGTGGCCCGGGCGAAGAACGGTTTAAATCCGGGCGTCGATTCCTCCTTGGCCAATGCCGAAGTATCTAACGCTAGAATAGCCCTTACCCGGGCCAGAGATACCGAGCAGGAGCAAGGAAATCAATTAGCCCAGCTTTTAGGAGTGCCGGGGCAAAACTTTCTTTTGGATAGTATTTTTATAACTAAAATTCCGGTTGCCTTTGGCCAAAATGCTTCCTTACAATCCGACAACCATCCGGTATTATCTTTTTACCGCAACCGGGTTAATTTGAGCCACCAACGCGAAAGATATTTTCGCACGTTTCAGTATCCTACTTTTTCTTTTTTAGTGTGCTGCAAGGGCGCGGTTCCGGGTTTCGTTACGATTATAATGGTACTAATGCGGAGGCTTATTCTAAAAGCTTTCGGGAAGGGGTGGTGCCCACCCGGGGCAATTACCTGGTAGGCGTAGGGATGGTCTGGAATTTAATCAGTTCGTTACGGGTGCAGCAACAAGTGCAGAGCCAGCAATTTACCTCCCAGGCTTTACAGGACGAATATACTTTGGTCAACCAACGCTTACAGGCGCAATTAGCCTTAGCCGAATCCAAAATTCAGAATGCCTTGAGTAACTACCGCGAAGCGCCGGTTCAAATTCAGGCGGCCTCAACGGCTTACCAGCAGAAAAACGTCTTGTACACCAACGGTTTAGCCACCATAGTAGATATTACCCAAACCTTGTACAGTTTAAATCGGGCCGAAATAGACCGGGATATTGCCAACAGTAACGTTTGGCAAGCGCTCTTGTTAAAAGCCGCTGCCACCGGCGACTTAGGGATATTCACGAGCGAGTTTTAGGTAAGTAATAGGTTTTAAGTTATACGTTGTACGTTTTCTAAGGGTTTGATAATCAACTAAGTAACCGACTAAAAAATAGATATAAATTACGTGTCGCGTAAATATTAATACAGAGTATTTTGAAAACGTACAACTTAAAACCTATCACCTACTTATCTGATAATGAATTATTGATTACTTTACTTTTTTCAGGATACCAAATATGGATTTAATTAGGAGTGCGCTGAGAAAACCCATTACTGTAATGGTAATGGTGGCCGGGCTGTTTTTCTTTGGTATTAATGCTATCCGCAACATTAAAATAGATATTTTTCCGGACCTGAATCTGCCGGTAATTTATATTTCGCACCCTTTTGGAGGTTATACCCCGACCCAGATGGAAGCTTACTTCGGTAAACAGTATGTAAATTTAATGTTGTATGTAGCCGGGGTAAAAAGTATCGAAACCCGTAATATTCAAGGCTTAACGCTCATGAAACTGACCTTTTACGAGGGCACGAACATGGCTCAGGCAGCCGCAGAAGTTACTGCTTTCACCAACCGGGGACAAGCTCTTTTCCCGCCCGGGTCGCAACCGCCGTTTATTATGCGTTTCGATGCCTCTACTTTGCCGGTGGGGCAACTGGTTTTAAGCAGCCCCATCCGCTCGAACAACGAGCTGCAGGATATGGCCAATACGTATATACGCGCCTCGTTTACCTCTATCCCGGGTTTGGTAACGCCCGCGCCGTTCGGGGGAAACGTACGTTCTATTGTGATTAAAGTAGACCCCCAACTTCTTCGCTCTCATAATTTAACCGCCGACCAGGTAGTGTTAGCGATGCGCGAAAATAACCAGAACTCGCCGGCGGGAAATGTTCGGATTGGGAATTATAATTATTTAACTCCTACCAATACTTCCATTAAACGGGTGCAGGATTTCGAAAATATACCCATTTATAAAGGCGCTATCCATAACGTATTTTTGCGCGATGTGGCTACCATAGAAGATGCCGCGGATGTTACCACTAGTTATGCCTTGGTAAATGGAAAACGTTCGGTTTACCTGGCTATCACCAAGTCGGCGGATGCCTCTACCTGGGAGGTCGTGCAAAATCTGAAAAAAGCTTTACCCCGCTTCCAGAACCAATTGCCACCCGACGTAAAACTTTCTTATGAGTTCGATCAATCGGTTTACGTGATTAATTCGGTGAAGAGTTTAATTACCGAAGGAGCTATTGGCGCGGTGTTAACCGGACTCATGGTATTACTTTTCCTGGGCGATAGGAGAGGAGCCTTGATTGTAATCCTTACTATACCTACTTCCATTATTGCCGGGGTATTGTTTCTGCATCTTTTCCATCAAACCATTAATATCATGACTCTGAGCGGCTTGTCGCTAGCCATTGGTATTCTGGTAGATGAATCGACGGTTACCATTGAAAATATCCACCAGCACCTGGACATGGGAAAACCGAAAGCCTTGGCAATCTGGGATGCCTGCCAGGAGATTGCGTTTCCTAAATTATTGATTCTGTTTTGCATTCTCGCGGTATTTGCCCCGGCATTCACCATGAAAGGCATACCCGGCGCTTTATTTTTGCCGCTGGCCTTAGCTATTGGTTTTTCCATGATTACCTCGTACCTGTTGGCGCAAACCTTTGTGCCCATTATGGCTAACTGGCTGATGAAAGATCCGCATAAAACCAATCATGCTTTAACCACAGTGGCCGGAAGTAGTAAATCCGTTCCGGGGGGAGAGGAAGATACCTGGGATCAGAAAAAAGTTTTGTTAGAACCTAGTAAAGACGGTAAACTGGATCGATTTGAAAAATTTCGGTTACATTTTCTGCACTGGATAGAACGTATGTTGCCCTACCGGAAAGTAATTGTGCTGGCCTACGTTTTCCTAGCCATTGGCATCTCGGCTTTCTTACTAACTATTATTGGCCGGGATATTTTACCGAAGGTTAACAGCGGGCAGTTCCAGGTACGGTTGCGAGCCCCCGATGGCACCCGCATTGAGCGCACCGAAGCTAAATTAGTAAAAACCTTAGGCGTACTCGAAAACCTGGTGGGCAAAGAAAATATTGATATTACCTCAGCTTTTGTGGGGCAGCACCCCGGACAATATTCTACCGCTCCCATTTATTTGTTTATGAGCGGGCCCCAGGAAGCGGTATTACAGGTAAATCTAAGCGAAGACTACCACGTAGATATGGATGAGCTGAAAGAAAGATTCCGGCGGCAAATAAAAGCTACCATGCCGGAAATGCAATTATCTTTTGAACCCATTGAATTAACGGATAAAATTTTAAGTCAGGGTTCCCCGACACCTATTGAAGTCAGGATTTCGGGTAAGAATAAAAAGTTAAATGAAGAATACGCGCTCAAAATAACGCGTAAACTAAAGGGAATAGCTTATTTACGCGACGTGCAAATTGGGCAAGCCATTAAGTATCCAACTTTAAATATTAACATCGACCGGAACCGGGCCTCAGCTTTAGGGTTGAGTATTTCGGATATTTCCCGTTCCCTGGTCGCATCTACGTCGTCTTCCCGGTTTATTGAGAAAAATGTGTGGGTGGATGAAAAAGCAAACCAGACGTACAGCGTGCAGGTAGAAGTGCCGGAATACAACATGGCCAGTATCAATGATATCCGGGAAATTCCGCTCATGAGTAACCGGTCCCGCCCGGTTTTAAGTGATGTCGCCGATATTGAACCGGCTACCTCTTACGGCGAAAACGATAATTTGGGAGCTTTGCCGGTAATTTCGGTAACGGCTAATTTAAATCAAACCGATCTGGGTACTGCTTCCTCGGATGTGGCAGCGGCCATTCAAACATTGGGCGAATTACCCCGGGGCTTAACCATTGAATTAAAAGGTTTAAGCCAAACTTTAAACGAAACACTGGATAGCCTGCAGTCTGGTTTATTAGTGGCTATTATCGTTATTTTCCTGATGTTGGCGGCTAATTTTCAATCGTTTAAAGTTTCGTTAGTGGTTTTATCTACGGTGCCGGCGGTAATTTTAGGTTCTTTGCTGTTGCTGCTCTTAACCGGCTCTACGCTTAACTTACAATCGTACATGGGCATGATTATGTCGGTGGGAGTATCGGTGTCTAACGCGGTGCTGCTCGTAACCAATGCCGAACATTTACGGCGTCATAACGGCGATGCGGTAGAGTCGGCGAAAGAAGCGGCGGCTCTGCGGCTACGTCCAATTCTAATGACCAGTTTGGCTATGGTAGCGGGTATGATTCCGATGGCTTCGGGTTTAGGCGAAGGTGGGGATCAGGCTTCTCCTTTGGGGCGGGCGGTAATTGGCGGGTTAATTGCCTCCACCTTGGCGGCCTTGCTTATTTTACCCCTGGTTTTTGCCTGGATTCAAGGGAATTCCAGCACCCAATCGGTATCCTTAGATCCGGAAGATAAAGAGAGTAAATATTATATTCCTTCCTTGCATGAGAGTTAATTTTTTAAAGAATAGCCATATAACTGGTAAGTTACTTTTAGGCGGTGGAGTAGTTCTGATGTCGCATTTATTTGCGTGTCATTCCACGAACAGTAAGGCCGAAGAAAAGCCGGAAGTTGTAGCCACGCCCGCCATCGAGACCATCCCGCTAAAAAAAGGAAAAATTGCTTCGGCGATGCAAATACCCGGCGAATTAGTGCCCTACCAGCAGGTAGATTTATATGCCAAGGAGAATAGTTACGTGCGCAAAATTTTGGTAGACGTGGGTTCGGAAGTAAAGCAAGGGCAGTTGCTCGTAAGCCTGGAAGCTCCCGAATTAAATTCCCGCCTAACCGAAACGCAATCGAGGTTACAATCGCAGGAAGCTTTGTATACCGCCAGTAAAGCTAACTATGACCGCTTATTGGAAACCAGTAAAACGCCCGGTACTATTTCGCCAAACGATCTGGACCAAGCCCTCGCCCGAAAAAATTCCGATTTAGCCCAACTGGAAGCAGCCCGGGCGGCTTACCAGTCCGTGGTAGCTACCCGCAATTATTTAGAAATAAGAGCGCCATTTAACGGGGTAATTACCGAGCGCAACGTGAGTCCCGGGGCTTACGTTGGGCCGTCGGGTAAAGGTTCTGAGTTTCCGTTGCTGGTTTTGCAGGAAGAGAAAAAGCTGCGCTTAGTAGTAGCGGTACCGGAAATGTATACCGGCTTGTTAAACCCCCAGGACGAAGTAACTTTCACCGTAAAATCGCTGCCCAACGAAGAATTTAAAGCGAAGGTAAAACGCATGGCCGGCGCCCTGGATTCTAGGTTACGGGCGGAACGCCTGGAAATGGATGTGGTAAATAATAAGCGTAAACTTTTACCCGGTATGTACGCGGAGGTGAATATACCTTTACCCGCCAAAGACAGCACTTTTGTGGTACCTGCCAGCGCCGTGGTTTCTTCTACCGAGAAAATATTTGTTATTAAAGTAGAGCACAACAAAGCGCGGTGGGTAGAAGTACAAAAAGGTCGCGCCGCCGAGGAAATAGTGGAGATTTACGGTAAATTAAATACGGGCGATCAGTTAGTAGCCGTGGCAAGCGACGAAATCCGCGATGGTTCGGTGCTCAATAATGTTAAAATGGCAAAAGCAGGGCAATAATACCCCATAGTATTAATTGCCTTCCATCAGGTTGATTTAAAAAATTGCTTCAACAGCGGTTTTTCAAAACCCGGTGGGTTTCATATCCTGCGTTATAGCAGCTACTTGAAACGATTGGGTATAATACCTCTAGTAATTTTCTTTTGTAAAAAAGGCAACTAAAATACGATCTACTAAAACTTGCCGCGTTTTAGTAGATCGGGATTAAATAGCATTTATTTTTTCTCTTGTCTTAATCGGAATAGGCAAGATAAGTTTTTCGGAAAGAATTTGGGAAAGTAATAGAAGCTCTCAGCCTCCGGGCGGTTGCATGTATGGTTGCCCATTCACAATAAGTATTTTCTCCTCGGGCAGCAGCAAATAACCGTAATCATAACAGAACAGGTAAGTATGCCCCTTCTGGGTCCGGTACTGATGGGTGAAGTACCGCATATCAAATCCTTGCTGTACCAGAAAGTCTACCCGGGTCGTTGTCTTTCCCCAGGGACTTGCTTTCTTGAGAATGTTGCGGTTCTGGCGCAACGCGCGGTTTATTTCCTGGAGTAGCTGCTCGGCTCCATTCTTTCTCCGCTTTTGGTTATTGTCTTGCGAACGGCACTGGTCCGAGCAGTACTTCTTATCACTTCTTCCTTTGATAGCTTGCCCACATACCAGACAAGCGGCCGCTTTTGGTTCCATTATCTTTTAACCGATTAATAAACGTTTAGAAACGGATATAAACGTTTATTAATCGGTTAAGGTAAAAAGAGAGGCTACTTTTGTCATTTATAGCTGAATAAGTCCTGAAGGTGGCTCTTTTTCCTACTTTGTATTTAAATCCTCTGGAACATCAGGGGAAAACCTTTATTAAGTTCTGGCATAAACCCCAGCCTGCCGTGCGCCAGCGCTTACAAGCCGCGCCCTGGATTAAATACAGTCAGACGTATAAGTGCTTCGTTATGCCGCACACTCCTACGGCCATTGCGCAGACGTATAGCCATTTTGCCGGGGTAGCAACCGTGAGTACCCGCTACCTCTACCGGCCTAAACGCCTGCGGCCCAGCGAAGAAACAACTGTTCTGGCAGTTGTTCCTGCTGCCGAGCCGCTGGCCAAAGTAGCTGATTTAACGGTCGTTCGTTTAATTCCGCTGCTTCATCAAGGAAAAACCTGTATCCGGCTGAGTTACCCTTATCATCCGGAAATTACAAAGCGTCTGAAACAAAATCCCATTTGTCAGTGGCTGGCCGAGAGCCAATGTTTTGTGGTTAAAGTAAATCCGGAGCACCTGCACCGGCTATTGGATGAACTGGCCGGAATAGCCCAGCTTTGGCTCTGTCAGACGCTGCAAGTAAAAGAAGTTTCTTTGCTGAAAAGGCTTTGGGAGCAAAGCTACCAGCAACCAGCTCTCTTTATTTCCTGTCCTTTGCCTTACCTGGAGCAGCTCTTTCTCTTAAACTATAGTCCCAACACCATCCGCACGTATCATTCATTATTACTGCGGTTCCTGAACGGGCATGCCGCGAAGGGCTTGGAACAGATCAACTCTTTTACCGAACAACAGATTAATCAATATCACCGGGGTATGGTGCAAAGCAAGCAGTACTCCTGTTCACTTATCAACCAAAGTATTAATGCCGTGAAATTTTACTACCACCGGGTAGTCGGCCGCCCGGAAGTAAACCTGAATCAGGTAGAACGGCCGGAAAAACCCGAGAAGTTGCCCGGTGTGCTCAGTAAAGCGGAAGTAGCCCAGATTCTGGCAGCGACCGATAATTTAAAACATCGTTGTATGTTGCAGCTCTTGTACGCGGGAGGACTTCGGATTAGTGAAGTGATTCACTTGAAAATCACCGATGTACAATCCCAAAGGAATTTGTTGCTCATTCGGGGAGGCAAGGGTAAGAAAGACCGTACCACCCTGCTTTCGCAAAAATTGTTACAAAGCCTAAGGGAGTATTACAAGGTGTACCGGCCCCAAATTTGGTTATTTGAAGGGCAGTTTGGCGGGCAGTACACGACCGATAGCCTCCGGCATGTTTTTAATGCCTGCGTGCAGAAAGCTGCCATTAAGACTAAAGCGACACCGCACACCTTGCGGCATAGCTTTGCGACCCATTTACTCGAATCAGGCACCGATTTACGCTACATTCAAGCTTTGTTGGGGCACCGTAACAGCAAAACCACGGAAATCTATACCCATATTACCACCCATGCGCTGGAAAAAATTCAGAGTCCGTTGGATAGTTTATAAACTTTACTATATATTAGCTTCTGTATAATGGTATTTAGTATGAAAATAGTAGTTCTTTTTCCAAAATACAGAAAATACCAGGTAAACAGGAAGATTATTCCTCCGTACATAGTGCTGATAACCGGAACAGTTCCGTATATCTGCTAGTTAGGCGTAATAGGAAAAATTTGGGCTGGGAAGGAGTGGCTAAACAACTGAAATATAGCCATAAAAGCAGAAAATTAGGAGTTTCAACCCGTCTTTGACAGCTAGGTCAAAGAAGAAAAAACAGGAAAAAAGACCGGATTAAAACCGTTTTTAAGGAAGGTATTTTACCTGTTTTTGGTACTTGTTAGAATAACAATACCTGGTTGAAACGAATAAAAAATGGCTTTTATTGCCTGCTAAAAAAAAGTTTAGCCCCGTTTTTACCTCTTTTGGCCAGCCCTTTATGGGTGTTTTATAAAAATAAAGGAGCGGGTGACTTCTCTTAGCCTCGCCTAAATGAAATCATCCCGCCTTTAGTTTTATTTCTTCATTTTTAGGAAAACGTTTGTTTCTCTTTAAAAAGCAGAGAAACCTAAAGAAGGGGAAAGCGGTAAATTTTTCCTACTATAAAGGGTAGTTCTTAAAAAATCAGCTACTTTACCTAAAAAAAGAACTACCCCGCCTAACTACACCTAAAAGACACCAAACCCCAGCCAATTGGACAAGGCGTCTTTTAGCCTTGTTCGTTATGCCCAATTATAAAACATTTATATACTCTTAATGAAAACAGTTTATTTTTCGCTCATTATTCTACTTTTTTCTTCTCAATCGATTTTAGCTCAGAAAAGTAAACCATTAAATCCTAAAGGAATTTATTCCGAAATTAAGGTAGCTAAGCAGAATAAAATGATCCAGGAGCTTATTGATACTAAAACAAGTGCTAGCTCGATCGAAACAATATTCAATAATATAAACCAGTATAATCCTCCAGTCTTGTATGTCTTTTCCCAAGCCTTGTTTGTTAACGGAGAATTACAAACAGGTATTGACTGGTATTTATTTGCTCAACTAAATGCTTTATATGATGCTAATCGGTGTTCTGATAAAACGGCAAGACAAGCAACAACTATTTTAGAATCTAAATTTAGGCCCGCTTATGAGGATTATATTAAATCAAATAAACAGGCATACCTTGAAAGTATAGACAAAGTAGTTATGCTATTTAATAAAATCCCGCAGGACTATGATATAAGATGGATTAATCTTCATGGAATGGATGCAGTTACTACTTCACTAAGTGACGAAAAAGAAAATAAAAATGATTTAAGTTTACCTAAAGAGTCTTGGCCTGAAATAAAAGAAAAAACAATTGGGCAATTTATTGAGGCAAATAGAAATAGTGTTAAATAAATAACTGGGCATAACACAATGTATAAAAAACCCTTGCTTCGCAGCAGGCTTTTCATACACGCGGCCCGTTGGCAGAAATTGAATAAGAAATTTTAAATACAAAATGTATAAATTATATAGTACAGGCTTAATAGCACTGCTAATTACTTTTTGTTCCTGTGCGGAGCAAGGTTCATTGCAACATGATATTAAGCCTTTACTTTTTGGGAAATATGTAGATTATACTAAGAACAGAAAGTGCGAAATTGTTGAGAGATCCCTCAACTTCAATAGTGATAGCACATTTAGCTTCCGCACCACTTGTCTAGTTGATACATCAAGGGTGACTTCGGCATTTCCAAAAAGATTCGAAGGAACAGTAAAAAATTTAAATGATAGTACTATTATACTAAAGGTTGAGGATAAGATTTACGGTATATATAAGATTTTGTCCGATACAACATTAGAATTACAATCTGAAAATACTTACAAACCTGTTTATACTAAGATGAAACATTACCTTGTGGCTGAATAAAGAAGCAAAACCAACAAGAAGTGAATGTACAGGAAAATCAACTCCTGCCAACAAAGCACATAAGTTATACTTCGGCTCCGCCTCGCCCACCTTATGTACAAACCGTTGGGGGAAATAAAAAACAAATTTTATGGAAAATAGATGGTTCTTCCATCCTATATAATAACCATAAAAACCGTTGCAATGATGAACAAAGGAAAAAAAACAACCGTGAATGTGTTCAAACACCTAGTACTTGTGCCACTTTTAACGACTTTTGTCTTTACGGCTTGTCAAGATAAAAAGGACGACCTAGTGCCAACCACCAAAACAAAGCCTGTTGATGAAATACGTGTAGAGGAAGAGATACCAAATACAGTAGTTGAAGAGGAAACTGTAATACCCACTGTAGTCGAAAAATAAGAGATATCAGATGTAGCAGTTGAAAAATAATGATTCTAAAAGGAATAAAGTAATTTCCAGAGCTTTTTTGAGTACCAAAATAAATACTACCTTATATAAATAAAATATTAACTCCCCCAACCATACCTAAAAACCACTTTGCACTTTTTAGCTAAGGAGCGTTGGGCGTAATAGATTAAAAAATAAAATATTAGCTTTTAAATCATTTGAGTAGAATTTACCTGAGTTTTATTTGTATTAGCATAATGTTACTTTCATGTACTTCAAAGGTCGATTGTGAATACCTAGCAAATAGACTTTCTTCAGCAGAATGCAATATTATTGTTATTGAGGAGCCAAATATAGGAAGAAGTTTCAGGCTTTGGGGTGTAAACCCTACTACTAAATACAGGGAGACTTATTATGATGAAGAAGCTTGGTACGTGTCTTTTGGTCATAAAATTGCCATTGGTGATACAGTAGTTAAAAATCCGGGAGAACTAAAGTTTTATATCCATAAAAAGGATACTGTCTTAGTTTATCCTTTTCAATGTGGTGAGAAAGTATACGAGTGAAATTACTACAGCCCAACCACGCCTAAAAACCACTCCGCGCTTTTTAGCCCAGAACGTTATATGCACCTTTATGACGACAGAGCAATACGACATAAAAACTAACATCGAAATCGGACAACAGATTTTCGAGAACTTACCCAACGACATTAGACCAGGTTGGGCTGGACTTGTTTTGTCTCGTTTTGACCATTACATAAAAGATATTCCGACTTCTATTCTCGAACTTTATCCAATTATTGAAAACAAAGACCGTTGGAAAGAAGCACACGGACTGTTTACAAAAATCCGAGTATTCGGACTTGAAAATAAAAATTATAAACCTGAACACTATTTAAGACTTGCAGAACTCGTTGCAAAAGTAACTTATAATGCTTCAGGACAACCCGCTCCATTTGACAGCGATAGTGGACACTATATTGCAAGTTCCGCCCTCAAAACGACCGAACATTTTGACGACAATCGACTTGAAGAAGAAGTTAAATCTGCAATCCTGTTATTTAGTCGCAACAAAAAATTCAAAGACAACTTAACAGCAGCTAAGGACTTTTTACTTTACAAAAAAATTGACGACATTCTATGGTTTGATTGGGACCCAATCGGTGTTAATGACATGGCACCAAGAGACGAATACCAAGGCTACGTTCCTGAAATATTGGGACTTGTAAAAGCAAACGCAGGGAGACAAGAAATTGCAAAAAGACTTCACAAACTTGAAACAGAGAATATGGGAATGAGTGGAACAATTGAAAACTGTTTGACCATTGCAGACAAAATATTAGAAACAACAGCCGAAAGAAAAGCTGAATATAACAGCACCTTGCCAAAAGCGGGGCGTTCGTGGTGGCAGAAACTTTTCGGCTCCGAATAAACATTAGTATTAGCTTGACAGGTTTGTGCTTCGAAAGCCCCGCCTTCGGCAAGCTGCAAAACGTTACCTGCAAGGCATAGTATGAAAAATAGCTTCGGAAACATTTTTTCAATTTTGACATGCTTGCTTCTGTTAAGTGCGGCGACAGAAAGCTTTGCATGCACCTGCGCTGGTAAGGACAAGCTAACAACAGAAAATGGATATGCCTCTGTAAATGTTGTTGTAAAAGGAACAGTCATAAGCGTTTCCGACTACAATTATTATGACACAGCAGGACTTTCACTTACAGGCTTAAAGTTCGACCCGAAATTGTATACCTACATGATTAGGAAATATAAAGCCTATAGAATTGCTATTACCAACAATTTCAAGCCAGAATTATCACTTTCCGATACATTAACTGTTATTACTGGACAAGGGGGAGGCGACTGCGGATTTGAATTTGAAATTGGGAAAGAATACATCGTCTATAGTGATAGATGGACAGAAAGAGAAATTGTAGAATCAATAAGGAAGAGACGTACTAAAAGAAGTTTAAAAGAAGTTGCTCGTGAAAATGTGTTTTACACGGACATTTGCAGTTTGACTCAAGAAGCAAATGCAACAGAACTTAAAAAATTAGAAAGTATAAAATTAAAAAAGCCCAGCAGGTAACACTTTATAAATGCCAGCTTCGGCCGACTGCCTCGCCGCCGTTTATACTAGTCCGTTAGTGGCAATTCATTCGTGACATCAAAAACATTTTAAAATAATATTATGCAAGCTTCAGAAACGCCAAGAATTCCAAGAGTAGTCATAATCACCTTAGTTGTTGTCGTGGTGATATTATGTTATTTACTCTTTAGATAAGTATGAAAAGAGAAACCATCGTACTGCTTCTCACAATTCTAATTGTGATTTTAGGAGTTGGGACGCTATTCAAATACAATATTCTAACTTTTCAAAAGCTGGCTACTAATAAAGATTTAATCGGCGTATTCAAGGACATCATAACAATTATAGCGCTAATTGTTGGTGCCTTGCTTTCTTACTTTAGATTTTTCAGCGGGAGAACATTTTCAACGAAAGCAGATATTGAACTTGAAGCTGTCTTGATTGAAACTCCAACGAAGTCCATAATGCACGCTTTGACAGTTTCAATCATCAATAAAGGTAGTCTTACAATTTGGGAGCCGGAGGCTATATTATCTGTTCAAGAATACACAGAGAATGGTGCTCAAGAAGAAGTTGTATATGAACAGTTTTTACGGACATCCTACTTCAGAAAAGGAGAAAAGGGAGACGTTGTTATTGACGCAGGAGAAAAAGCATATTTTACTTTTTTGCAAGAGTTCAACCTTTCGACTTGGGCTGTGACATATACAGCAGAGATTAGAAATGATAGAGGACGAATATGGCAAAAAGCTATAACGGTGGAAAACAAAGCAAAAAGTGCAAAGTCATAAAACACTTTGGCAAAGAAAACTGCCACTAACAGTGTGTTTATAAAATTGTGGCTGGACGTCACGCATTTGACTATAAATCGCTATTTTGGTTTTGTGGTTAATTGAACCTGACGTTTTTCAATTGCCACAACTTCATAAACACTTTAACGTTAGCGATAATTAATAAAATGAAATTGCTCTATCAATTTATTTTCTTGTTGATGCTTTATGGTTGCAGCCAACCACATCAAGAAAAAAGAGATGTATCCAATGATAAAAAATCAGCGGTTGGATTTTCTGGACTCACTGAATTTGCGGTTGATAGCTCTAGCACTTTTGACAAGAATAGAAATACACAAATTTCAATAGAAATACCTGTTTCTGGAATTCAAGAATTAGACGAACAAATAAAAGCTGAGATAGATAAACAGAAAGTTGAGTTCATCAAAAGCATAGACGAGCTGATTAAAGAAGACCGCGATATTTTAACTACGGTTAATAGCGACTTTTCCGTTGACCTCATTTCTGCTTACAATGACAAGAATCTAATAAGTTACTGTTTTATCATTTCCTATTATCATGGAGGAGCGGCTCATCCTATGACAATGTATAACTCTTTTAACTTTGACAAAAAAGAAAAGAAACTGATAAGCTTTACCGATTATTTTAATGTGAAAACTCAAAATGATAGTATATGGTTTTTGACAATTATTAACAAAGCAATTGACATAGATAATGTAAAGGCTACATCATTAAATGAGATTGATTTTAATATAGAGAAAGATACTATCTCTTTCAATTTTGATGACTATGAAATAGCCAGTTATGCAGAAGGAATCATTCAAGGCAGAATTAAGAAGTCGGTGTTATCAGAAAAAATTAAAAATAACTATCGCTAACAAAACCTAAACGTCAGCCTTCGGCCGATGGCCTCGTCCGTCGTTTAGCAGAGCCGTTAGCTGCCATTTTTTATGCCTCTAAAAACATTTACTTTTCTATTTCTTTTAACCCTGACAGCCAGTTGCAATAGTTTTGAAAATAAATTCTATAAAAAAATCCAAGAAGGCGAAATAAATTCGATTAAGAGTAAAAAATCGGTAATGTTTGACCTCAGTTCTTTAACAGATTTTGACTGGGATAGTGTTCTCATTATACATGGGAATGAAAGTGTCCCTGTAAATGCTGAACAAATAGAAGTTGACTTAAAAAGGACAACAACTGATTTGCCAACACTAACAGACCGTTTTTATTTTCTACAGAAAGACAAGAAAGTCATTGTCAAGGAAATTGAAAGTATGATTTTTCATGACCCAGACGTTAATATTGAGTTTTGCTTAATTGATACGACGAATTATAGACCTTGGCTTTCACGGGACGAGTGTAAATTCAGGTTAATGTCAAATAGTAAAAGAGTAAGTCACGGAGGAATATTTCTTTTCCCACCTTGTAGAACTTGGGTGACGGAGAAAAGTTTGAAAGTATTCGAGTAAAACGGCAGCTAACAGTGTGTTTATAAAATTGTGGCGGGACGTTAGGCATTCGACTATAAATCGCTATTTTGCTTTTGTGGTTAATTGAAACTGACGTTTTTCAAATGCCACAACTTCATAAACACTTTAACGTTAGACGAAAATCACAATATGAAATATTTGTTAACATGTTTCATTATTATAGCAATTCAGAGCTGTATATCGGTTAGTCTTGGCAATAGGTCTCGCTGGCAGAATATAAAAGAGCAGGATAGTAGGACTGCCCAACAAAAGAAAATGCCTATTGACAGAAGGCCTAATGTATGTGTCAGTTTAATAAACAATCAGAGGAACTTGGTGTTACCATTCTTTTTTATCGATATAGATAGAAAGAATTATTATGTTCAATTTGATATTGAAACCTACAATAATGACTTTGCGGTTTTGGACTCAATCAATTATGAAATTAAAAGCCAAGAAGGCACCGTGCTTTATAGAGGTACTGGTCACCCTAAAGATAAAAGAATTGATATAATTGAGGAAAGCAAGTACGCCTACCAAGCTTCTGTATCTACAGACTCTGATTTAGAATTTGACAAGAAAATACGGGAGGACTTGTTGATACAGTTTATCCTGCATTTAAGGGATAATGAGGGCAAACCCATTCTCGAAAAATATCTACTGCCGCTAAAAGGCGAAAAACCCAAATGGTTTAGAATAGGCTCTATTTTAGGATAAAAATCATTGTCTAACATTGTGGAAACACCATGCTTCGGCCAACGGCCTCGCACACCGTTTCCACGAGACCGTTATATGCCATTTAAAAAAATATAAATCGTGAAGAACCAATATCTACAATTAGTCAATTATACCATCATTGTAATATTGTTTTCTTGCCAATCTAAGTCGATTCCCTCAAAACTTATTCTAAAGAGAGACAACAAGACTTCTCTCTATGCATACTTTGACGAAAAAGGCAACAAAGTTTTGGGCAACTACTTTGCTGCTTATACCGACACCATTACAGAATATGGAATTGTTTCTGACTCTGGCTTCGTTCTAATCGATAAAACAGGGAAACATATCTATAAAATTTACCCATTTGACAATGGTCCTGATTATACTAGTGAAGGGATATATAGAATTATAAAAGAAGGGAAAATTGGGTACGTAGATTCAGTAACCTCAAAAGTTTTAATTGAACCTAAGTTCGGCTGTGCATATCCTTTCGAGAACGGTAAAGCGAAGGTAAGTCTTAATTGTAGAACGGTAAAAGCATTTCCTGGAGATGAGCATTCAACCTGGGAAAGCGAAGAATGGTTTTACGTGGATAAGACAGGTAAAATTGTAGAATAAAAACAGCATATAACACTGTATATGAAAAACCCTT
This sequence comes from Adhaeribacter arboris, assembly GCF_003023845.1. Lineage (NCBI taxonomy): Bacteria > Pseudomonadati > Bacteroidota > Cytophagia > Cytophagales > Hymenobacteraceae > Adhaeribacter > Adhaeribacter arboris. The sequence continues at coordinate 6,685,667 of NZ_PYFT01000001.1, forward strand.
GCTCCGCTGCACGCTTTTCATATACTAACCGTTGTGGTACATTAAAATGACAGAAGAACAAAAATATTTACCTTCCGAAATCATAAATAAGTCAACTTTAAACAGTCACGAATATGGCTGGAAAAGAAAAGATTTTAAAGAAGTTGTAGACTACGCTGTAAAAGCTGGACTTGGAGTAGTAGGTGGACAAGTTCAGTTTATGTTTCCTGATGGAACGTGTGAACTGTACTGGCACAAGTATGATACGAAAGAAAAACTAGCAGGTGAAAGTTGGTTAAGTTACTGTGAAAGAACTAAACAGGAATGTCTTGAGCAGTTTGAAGCTCTACCTAATAACCTAAGGTTAATAGAAGAAGGAATAGAAAAATTTAGGTTCTTAAGAGAGAAATCTGAACAAGGAGTAGAACTTGAAAACTACTTGATATTCATTCTTTACTTTGATAACTCTGAAACAGAGATAGCTAAAAAGGAAAAATAACGATACCACAACAACACCTTTACGGTAGCTACGCCACCGCAAAGCCCAGAACGTTGTGCGGCATTAAAAACAAGAGAAAGTGAATAAAATTTATAATATTTTTCTGGATAACATAAAAATTGGAACAACTCAGTTTGAAAAGGCAGATGCTCCAATGGGAATTGTATTCGGACTTATTGACTTTATAGACTCTAAATTTGGATATGATTTCATTAAAAGTTATTGCCTTAAAAACCAAATTGATATAGTTGCAGATTATCCTGAGAATAAACTGATTTCAACAACTTCGATTAAAGGATTAAAGGTTACAAATACTAATGGTGTTGAAATTAAAGGTTCAGGGAATCAAATAGATGGAATGGATAGCGAAGGATTTGAAATTATAATTGAAGGAATCTCTTATCCATTTTATGGTGAAGAATTTTCTAATCATGTAAAGGAAGAAAAAAACAGGTATAAAAATAAAAAATAACGCACGCACAACAAAAACTAAACGTCAGCCTTCGGCCGACGGCCTCGCCCGTCGTTTAGCAGAGACGTTAAGGCGTAATAGGAAAAATTTGGGCTGGGAAGGAGTGGCTAAACAACTGAAATATAGCCATAAAAGCAAAAAATTAGGAGTTTCAACCCGTCTTTGACAGCTAGGTCAAAGAAGAAAAAACAGGAAAAAAGACCGGATTAAAACCGTTTTTAAAGACCGGATTAAAACCGTTTTTAAGGAAGGTATTTTACCTGTTTTTGGTACTTGTTAAAATAACAATACCTGGTTGAAACGAATAAAAAATGGCTTTTATTGCCTGCTAAAAAAAAGTTTAGCCCCGTTTTTACCTCTTTTGGCCAGCCCTTTATGGGTGTTTTATAAAAATAAAGGAGCGGGTGACTTCTCTTAGCCTCGCCTAAATGAAATCATCCCGCCTTTAGTTTTATTTATTCATTTTTAGGAAAACGTTTGTTTCTCTTTAAAAAGCAGAGAAACCTAAAGAAGGGGAAAGCGGTAAATTTTTCCTACTATAAAGGGTAGTTCTTAAAAAATCAGCTACTTTACCTAAAAAAAGAACTACCCCGCCTAACTACACCTAAAAGACACCAAACCCCAGCCAATTGGACAAGGCGTCTTTTAGCCTTGTTCGTTGTGTGTCATTTTGAAGAATGGAAATAATTCATAAATATCTATCACCTGATGACCTCAATCTCATTCAGAAGTTAGTAGGTGAAAAAATTGACCTTCTATATTGCAAAGAGCTTTATGTAGATGTTAGTTCTACTATCATTGAATCTCACCATTTCTCCTTGAGCTGTAATAAAAGCTACATAAACTTTCAGAATCATGAAAAAGGGAATGAAGATTATAGTTACTATGAATTTAGCATAACTGAATCAGATACTCCATTAAGAATCAAGAGAGAAGAATCTGGGGCAATGCGGGGAGGTTCGCATGTGCGCTTGCCTGCAAGTAGGATAATCAGAATCGACTTGTTTGAGGACAAGGCCGAAGAGGAATGGAATAGTAAAGGAAGAGAGTTAATAACTGTTAAATATGATTCTGCCTTCGTCTTCCACCTATCGAATGGAGCAAAGTTTCTACTTGGAGTTTCAGAATCAATAACTGAGTTCACTCAGTTCATCTGGGATGGACAAGAGTTAATTGATAGGCTAGAAGGCTTAATAAAAAGAAAAGAGTGGAAATAAAACCGTCACACAACAACGTGTAAACGCCAACATCGGCCAATGGCCTCGCCGCCGTTTACACAAGTCCGTTGGGCACAATGTGAAATGATAAAAAAAGCTGAAGAATTTTGTATATTTGGTAGTGAACAAATCAACAGAATATCTTCAGGACTTTGAAGTTGACAAGCTGACAAATTCCCTGGAAAATAGAATAACCAAAGACAGCTTTCCAACAGAGATAACTTTCCTGACTAAGAACGACTTAAAAACCATTACTAAGAAGAATGGCTGGGCTTTCAACTGGAAAGCAGAATTTACTTTAAATGACAGGGAAGTTTACAAACTAACCATTGTAAATAACCCGACCATCATTCAAGGACTGGTAAGCTTGACAATAAAACCCGACCATGTTTTCCTAAACTTACTGGAAAGTGCCCCTTTTAACATCGGACAAAATAAAGTATATGCTGGTGTTCCAGGCAATTTAGTTGCTTTTGCCTGCAAACTTTCCTTCGGAAGAGGCGGAGACGGCTTTGTTTCCTTTCAGGCTAAAACCAAACTTATCGACCATTACGTTAAAACATTAGGAGCCCTGCATGCGGGCGGTCATCTAATGGTAATCGATGCGCTTGCTGCACAGAAATTAATTGACAAATATTTTAAATCTTAAGACTATGGGACTAATAAGAGAACCGGATGATATTAACTTAAATATTCAAAGTAAGCCTTTGACTCGGGAAGAAGAAGAAAGGTTAAGCCAATTCATTAAAGAGCGGAAACAGGAAATAGAAAAAAAGAAACACTTTGCCCAACAAAAGCTTTATGGCAGCCGGGCTGCACGGCGGAATTAAAGCTTATCTTTTCTACTTAGCAATTTTGTATTGACACTAATCTCAAGTAAATTCCCGGCCGACCACAAAGCCTAACCGTTGGGCGTAATAGATTAAAAAATAAAATATTAGCTTTTAAATCATTTGAGTAGAATTTACCTGAGTTTTATTTGTATTAGCATAATGTTACTTTCATGTACTTCAAAGGTCGATTGTGAATACCTAGCAAATAGACTTTCTTCAGCAGAATGCAATATTATTGTTATTGAGGAGCCAAATATAGGAAGAAGTTTCAGGCTTTGGGGTGTAAACCCTACTACTAAATACAGGGAGACTTATTATGATGAAGAAGCTTGGTACGTGTCTTTTGGTCATAAAATTGCCATTGGTGATACAGTAGTTAAAAATCCGGGAGAACTAAAGTTTTATATCCATAAAAAGGATACTGTCTTAGTTTATCCTTTTCAATGTGGTGAGAAAGTATACGAGTGAAATTACTACAGCCCAACCACGCCTAAAAACCACTCCGCGCTTTTTAGCCCAGAACGTTAGGCACAATTGTAAATAATGAAAAGAAAAACTACAATACTTTATTTACTTCTCATAGTGTTATCGTGGTCTTGCGAAAGCACCCAATCTAAAGTACAAACTTCTCCAGAATCTCAAGAAGAAACTATCTCGCAAATCGATACTTTGAATGCGGTCAAAATTGGCCATTATTGGGCAAAACCAAAAGAAAGTTTTGAATTCAACACCCTTGGGGAGAGTAAAGGCGATACAATTACTTTCGTTACCTGTTCTGACTATGTTTTCTCACCATTTGGGGAGGTGAACAATAAAACTCAACTAAGAACAAGTCTCCTAAAAAACTTTTCCATGGTAGACAGGATTGATACATTGGATAACGAAGCATTCGAGTTCCAGATATTGACCCTCAAAAACAGCCGATTGATATTATTTTTCGACGATAGTTCAGAAGGGTCTAGGGGTTCCTACATTCACAAAGGTGAAATCATGGATACTGAAGTCAATCTTTCTGACAACGTTAAAATAGGAATGAGCAAGAAAGACTTCATCATGACTTTCTTCGATAACTTTCCAGATGAGGCACTGAGTACCTACAACCACTTTGTCTTTGAGTCATGCGTCACGGATATTTGGCACACCTATACTTTTACTGGCGACAAATTACAATCGATAAAATTTACAACTGACAGTTATTGGGTAGTAGATTACATGAAATAAAAAACAACAGTGCATAACAAGGTATAAAAGTCAGCTTCGGCCGACGGCCTTGCCAACCGTTTATACGAGGGCGTTATATGCCATTTTCAATGAAAGTGCTTCAGGATAGTACCTATTTCTGATTAAACTTCTTTCAAGGCGGTTTCACTTTAGTGCAACTTTTTCTATCTTTGCTTTGTGGATAATAAAAAGAAGCACCGAAACATCATTTTCTATAAGAACTACTTTGAGGAATTCTTTATAAAACAGCGGGACAAGGTGAAGGATAAAATTATCTGGACTTTCGACTTGATAGAAAATCTTCCTAGAGTTCCGGAAACATATCTCAAGCATATGGAGAACACGGAAGGGCTCTTTGAGATTCGGGTTCAGCACGGAAGCGACATCTACCGGATTTTCTGCTTCTTCGACCAAGGCCAGTTAGTTGTTTTAGCCAATGGCTTTCAATAGAAAACACAGAAAACACCCAAGCAAGAAATTGAGAAGGCATTAAAAATTAAAGAAGAATATGAAAGCAGAAGAAAATAACATTATGACACTTGACCAGTTTAAGGACAAGCATTATGGAAAAATAGGCACTAAAAAACGGGATGAGTTGCAAGCAGGATACGAAAACTTCAAAATAGGAGCCTTGATTCAAGAAGCCCGCCTGGAAAAAGGCTTGGCACAAGCCGAACTTGCGGCAAAAGTAGGCACCACCAAATCCTATATTTCTAAAATCGAAAACAATCTCAAAGAAGTACGCCTGTCAACATTAAAAAAAATTATAGAACTCGGTTTGGGAGGACACTTAGAACTTTCCATTAAACTTTAACTGCCTGAAAAGGAAAATAAAAACCACATATAACCAGGTATATACAAAACCCTTACTCCGCTACGGGCTCTGCATATACTAACCGTTGTAGCGCATTAGAATAATGAATGAAAATCTACTAAAGTTTGAAGTCATTTGGAAAGATGAGGATATAATTGAATTGCAGATTTCAGCAAACAACGGCCGATACTCAGGTGTGACGGAAGTTTACGAAGTGTCTGATAGTTTACTGGAATTTGTAAACGAGCTCAAAGGTTTTCCTTTTGGAAAAGATAGACTAACTCATTCTTGCGGGGAAAAGTATAGTTACGCTTATTTTGAAATGGATTTCTATAAGATTAGTCAATCAGGGATATGTGGAGTTCTTATCACAATGGAAGAAAACGTCTCGACAGAATACCGAAAAGAAGAAAAAGACAAACTCTCAATGGAATTAACTGTTGAGCCAAATGCCATCGATATTTTCTGCAAGGAGTTAAAAACGCTTGCTGAAAGAGAAGAAGGAATTGCTGAATTAAAAGGTATAGTAAAATATTCCAACAACATAATCTAAAAATAACGCACTACAACCACGTGTAAACGCCCTGCTTCGGCAACCTTAAACCCAGTCCTGCAGGCGGGTATAGGACAATGGAATAGCCCTCTTTTTAGGAAAAAGAGAAAACATTCAAATATCCTACATCCTAAAATTACCTTAAGCATCGGGTAAAATGGAAGCAATAATTAACGATAAATACCCGCAGAAACTGTAATTTTGGTGGTAGTACCGGCCGTTTGTGTTACCTTAAAATGAAAAGTTGAAAGTTTGTATTGCAGAAAAACCCAGTGTTGCTCGCGAAATTGCGCAGGTAATTGGGGCTAAAAGTAAAAAAGAGGGTTATTTCGAAGGGAATGGCTACCAGGTAACCTGGACCTTCGGGCACTTTTGCCAGTTGCGCGAACCCGAAGATTACCGCCCCGAGTGGAAGCGTTGGAGCATTCACGAATTACCCATGATACCAGATAACTTTGGGATAAAATTACTGCAAAACAAAGGCGTAGAACAGCAATTTAAAATTATAAAAAAATTGCTCGAAACGGCCACCATGGTCATTAATTGCGGTGATGCCGGCCAGGAAGGGGAGGTAATTCAACGCTGGGTACTCACTGAAGCCAAATACCGGAAACCTTTTAAGCGATTATGGATTTCTTCGCTTACCGAAGAAGCAATCCGGCAGGGATTTCAAAATTTAAAAGAAGGCTCGGAGTTTGATTTGCTTTACCAGGCCGGTAAGAGTCGGGCCATTGGCGACTGGCTTTTGGGAATTAATGCTACCCGTTTGTTTACGATTAAATACGCCCAGGGGCGGCAATTATTATCGTTGGGTCGGGTGCAAACGCCTACCCTGGCCATGATTGTAAACCGGTACCACGAAATTCAGAATTTTAAACCCGAGCCTTTCTGGGAACTAAAAACCATTTATCGGGAAACCGTTTTTGCCAGTACAGCCGGGAAATTTTTACAGGAAGAAAAAGGCCAGGCTATCCTGGAAGCAGTAAAGCAAGAAGAACTAACCATTACCGATATTGAAATTAAAAAAGCAGTCGAAAGTCCGCCCCGATTGTTCGATTTAACTTCGCTCCAGATTGAGTGTAATAACAAAATGGGCTTATCGGCCGACGAAACCTTAAAAACGGTACAAAGCTTATATGAGAAAAAAGTAGTTACGTACCCCCGGGTCGATACCACTTTCTTACCCGATGACATGTATCCTAAAATTCCCGGCATTCTGCAAGGTTTAACGGCTTACCGTACCTTTACCGAACCTTTGCTGCAAACCAAGATTCGAAAAACCGCCAAAAACTTTAATAACAATAAGGTAACTGACCACCACGCCATTATTCCTACGGGCGCTGCGGCAGGCAATTTATACGGTCCCGAAGCGGGCGTATACGATACCATTGTCCGGCGTTTTCTGGCTGCTTTTTACCCGGATTGTATCGTGAGCAATACTACCGTAACCGGTGAAGCCGCCAAGCATACTTTCCGGGCCAAAGGGCGGCAAATTATAGAACCCGGCTGGCGGGTAGTATACGGCAAAGAAGAAGAAACGAAAAAGCCGGCGGCAGAAGCCAGCTCCGAGGAAAAAGAAGAAGAAAATACCGTATTACCCACCTTCGAAAAAGGAGAACATGGACCTCACGAACCCATATTGGACCGAAAGATGACCAGTCCGCCCAAAGAATATACCGAAGCAACTTTGTTGCGCACCATGGAAACGGCGGGTAAACAAATGGAAGACGAAGATTTGAAAGAAGCATTAAAGGAAAATGGCATTGGTCGGCCATCTACCCGGGCAGCAATTATCGAAACCTTGTTTAAGCGAGAGTATATCCGGAAAGAAAAAAAGAAAATTTTACCCACCCAAATGGGGATTGACCTGATTGGTATAATTAAAAATCCCACCTTGAAATCGCCGGAGTTAACCGGGCACTGGGAAAAAAAGTTGCGGCAAATTGAGAACGGAAATTTCCCGCCGGAAGCATTCTTGACCGAGTTAAAAACCTTGGTGCAGGAAATGGTACGGGAAGTAAAAAGCGATCGCACCGTACTGGCCATTGAAACTAAACTGGTAACGGCCGCCGAAACTACCACTAAACCAACTGCTAAATCCGGAGAAAGCAAACAAAGAAATGCACCTGATAAAGCTACTAGCCCAAGTTTTGGGCCGTGTCCGGCGTGTAAAACCGGGCATGTTATAAAAGGTTCGCAGGCATACGGCTGTTCCCGCTGGAAAGAAGGTTGCACTTTCCGGTTACCGATTACTTTCGGGGAAAAAGAAATTCCCGGAAAAGCCATTCAAGCTTTACTGGCCAAAGGCAAAACGCCAGTTCTAAAAAATTTGATTTTACCAGCACCGGCCGGTAAAACAGATGCGCAACTAATTTTAGACGAGAACTTAACCTTACAAGCCCAACCCGTAGAAAAAAAGTTGGCGACCGATCCTTTTGCGAAATGCCCCAAGTGCCAGTCAGGTAAAATTTTAAAAGGGAAGGCGGCTTATGGCTGCAGCCGTTTCCGGGAAGGTTGTTCTTTTGTGGTTCCTTTTGTTGTTGCGGGTAAAACGTTATCGGAGAAAAATGTAGTGGATATTCTGGTAAAAGGGAAAACTCCCAAGTTAAAAGGATTTACATCAACTAAAACCGGGAATAAATTTGAGGCGGTATTAAAAATGAACGAAGAAGGTAAAATAATATTTAAATTTGATTAATTTAGATTTTTAGAACAAATAGCTAAGTAGTTGGTTTTGTATGTAATGGAACAGGTATTTACCTGATAATGAAGCTTCCCTTATGCCTACTATATGCGCGCCCTATTCCTGCATTGGTGCCGGTTGCTCCTGCTCAGTTGCGGGTACCTTTTACTTAATAGTTGTGAACAAATTGACTTTAGTCCTTACCAGGTAATTCTAGAATCAGAGCAAAGGGATCTGAACAAAAAGAACCTGGCCCGGATTGCCGCTCTGTCCTTGCAACCACAGGATACACTACGATTCGGCCTGATTTCGGATAACCAACGGTTCTACAATGAACTGGAAGATGTGGTAAAGGCTTTGAATGCTTATTCTGCCCAGGAAAAACGCTTGCATTTTGTCATAAACTGCGGCGACCTCACCGATTTTGGTTTGCAGGAAGAATACGTGTGGCAGTTAAACCGCACCAAAAAACTGAAAATGCCTTATCTAGCCATTATTGGTAATCACGATTGTGTCGCCAACGGTAAAAAAATATACCAAGCCATGTACGGGCCAATGGATTTTACTTTTGAGATAGCCGGCAGTAAATTCGTGGTTCTGAACACCAACTCGTTGGAATTCAGTTATCCCGTCCCGGAAATGGAGTATATGCGGCAGACAATGGCTAACTCGCACGAGTACCGGAATTTGTTTGTTCTCAGTCACGTACCACCCTTTGATACTGATTTTAATAAAGACCTAAAAGCCGAATTTGCTCAATTGCTCCGGATCCATCAGGTTCCTTATTCTATTCACGGCCACCAGCATAATTTTAGTTTTAGCCAGCCTTTTCAGGACGGGCAGGATTATTTAGTGGTAGATACGATTCAAAACCGCAATTTTATAGTAGTAACGGTGGTAGGTAAACAGGTTAGCTTTCAGAAAATTGATTTTTAAATCAGATGAAAACTTCTTATTTTCTTTATTTTTTGTTTGCTTACCTGATGTGCTTTCCTTTTTGTGGCTTTGCGCAGGAATGGCAGACTATCTACGCGAAAAGGAAGTGGTACTTACCGGATCATACGGTAGTACAATTTGCCGGGAATATTGGTTTTTTAGCTGTTGGCCCCGGGTATTCTTTGGCTCAAGATAAAATTAACCTAGACATTCTGTATGGGTATACGCCAAGCTTTGAAGCCGAAACCAGTATTCATACCTTAACCGGAAAATTCATTTACTCTCCCTGGCAAAATAGAATTAAGCCGGGTTACATTTGGGAGCCACTTAAATTTGGCGCCGGCGTTAGTTATTCTCTGGGGTCTCAATTTTATACCACCTTACCCCGGCATTACCCCGATGGCTATTATTTCTGGCCGACCAGTTTCCGGCTGACTCCTTTTGTGGGTACCTCCATAAGTAAAGCAGTAGGAAATTCTAATTCCTTAATTAAACAAGTGCAAGGCTACACCGAGGCAGGAACCCACGATTTAGCCATATTGAGCCTTACCACTAACAAAGCTCTTTCACCCTGGGATATTATAAGCTTTGCCTTTGGCGTTAAACTTAAATTTTAGTCTTTTAAAACATCTTTTAGCTGTATTTCCGGAAAAACCGTATGCCTAATATTTGCCAAATTAATGTGGTACACGGGAGGTAAAAAACTGCCGGCAAATTCAAATATAATCATGCAACCGTTAGGTAAATACCTCTTTTTTTTGGGATTGATTTTAGTTGGCGTCGGTTTACTGTTGTGGGCGGCGGGTAACCGGTTGAACTGGTTTGGCCATTTACCCGGCGATATCCGTTTCGAGAAACCAAACTTTAAATTTTACGCGCCGCTTACGAGTATGTTGTTGGTTAGTGTTCTCTTGAGTTTGCTTTTATGGCTAATTCGGCGTTTCTTTTAGTAGTTTTTGTTTAAAAATTATTTTTCTCACCAATCCATTAAAGCTTTTGTATTTTTTCCTAATCTATTGTTATAAAATATTGTTTTAAAAAGCTTTGTTTAAATCTTTCAAATACATCTGACTAACTTTACAGAAACCTATGATACTCAGCGGTGGGCGCCTTGTACTGATTATTGGTATTTTCTTTCTTTTTATTTCCTGTGACCGGCAAAAAGTAAAAGAATCGGGAGAGGTTACTACCCCGGAACAACAATTCACCGAAATAAAAGCTAATTTATTAGAAAAAATCTGGCGATTAAATCCGGAGTGGGCTACCTCCGTGGGGTACCATAAATACGATAATGTACTGGTAATTCCTACGCCGGAGCGCCTAAAAGGGGAAGTGGCTTCTTACCGTTCCATGCTCCAGGACTTGCACCAAATAAACCGCACCGCTTTACCACTGGATAATCAAACCGATTACCAAATGCTCGAAAGTTTTTTTAACGGGCGCATTTGGTACGCTACGGTTCTAAAACCAGGAGAATGGAACCCCGCAGAATATAATATTGGAGGCGGTGTTGCCGAAATTCTGAATGGCCGCTACGATAGTTTAACCAACCGGTTGCGCAGTATTTCTTTAAAAATTGAACAAGTAGTGCCTTATTACGAGGCGGCTAAAAACAATATTAAAGAGCCAACCTTGGAGCACACCCAACTCGCCATTTTGCAAAATAAAGGTGCTTTAACGGTATTAGAAGAGGTAGCAGATTCGGTAAAGATTGCCCGGTTAAAACCTTTTGAAAAAGATTTCCTGCGGTCCCGGATTGCTACGGCCAAAATTGAAGTTAATAGTTACATTGATTTTTTGCAGCAGGAAAAATTACCCTTGCTCCGGAAAAAACAAGGACGAAGTTTCCGGATTGGTAAGGAGCTTTTTGCGCAAAAATTTAAATACGACATTCAATCGGGTTATACTGCCGAGCAGGTTTATCAGAAAGCTTTGCAGCACAAAGAATACCTGCACCGCCAAATGCTAGCCATTACGCAAAAACTCTGGCCAATTTATTTCCCCGATAAGCCACTGCCTTCCGGATTGCCGGGAGTAAAACAGTTATTAGGAAAACTAGCGGAGCAACATGTTCGGCGTGATTCTTTCTTAATCGCCATTAAAGCCCAGATTCCGCAACTGGTAAAGTTTGTAAATACTAAAAAATTATTAACCCAGGATCCTAGCAAACCGCTCGTAGTTCGACCCACTCCGGAATACATGCGCGGAATAGCCGGGGCTTCTATTTCGGCTCCTGGCCCTTACGACAAAAATGCCGATACGTATTACAATGTTACCCCATTAACGCATTACAGCGCCGCCGAAGCAGAAAGTTACTTGCGGGAATATAATAAATATCAATTACAAATTTTAAACATTCACGAAGCTATACCCGGCCACTACACCCAACTTATTTACGCTAACAAATCTCCTTCGCTTATAAAAGCTGTTTTAGGAAACGGGGCCATGGTAGAAGGCTGGGCGGTGTACGCCGAACGAATGATGCTCGAACAAGGCTACGGTAATAATGCCCCCGAAATGTGGCTTACCTGGTACAAATGGAATTTGCGCGTAACGCTTAACGCTATTTTAGATTACAGCGTACACGTGCTGGGTATGACCGAAAAAGAAGTCCTTGCCCTGCTGGTAAACGAAGGTTTTCAGGAAGAAGCCGAAGCGCGCGAAAAGTGGAAACGGGCTACTCTGTCGCAGGTGCAATTATCCAGCTATTTTACCGGTTATACCGAAATTTATGATCTGCGCGAAGAAATCCGGAAAAAACAAAAAGATAAATTTAATTTAAAACAGTTTCACGAAAAGTTCTTAAGTTACGGGAGTGCTCCGGTGCGCTACATCCGGGCCTTAATGCTTCAAAAGTAAAGTAAAAATGAAAGCGTTGAGGGTGCGGCCACTTCAATGATACCACCAGAATATAGCCGTATATTCGGGTGGTATTTAAATTTTTATACGCTTGCTAAATTGATTTTGGCGGCAGTTTGGGTTTATGTTCTTTCTACTTTCCAAGGTTTTATTTTATGTAGCCTTGCCCGTTATTTGGCTGGCAGGTCTTTTACTTTTTGCCGTATTCACCAAACGGGATCGCTATCGACGAGTAGTCTTAAAGCTGGCAGCTATTCTGTTCCTTGTTCTAACGAATCCGTTTTTAATGAACGAAGCTTTTTTGCTCTGGGAACTACCTCCCAAACGTTTGGCCGAACTACCCGTATCGGATGCCGGCATTTTGCTAACAGGTATTACCTCCCTCGAAAAATCTCCCCACGATCGGGTTTACGTGGCGCGAGGAGCCGACCGCGTTTTACACACGCTTTGGTTATATAGAAAGAAAAAGATCAAAAAAATAATTATTTCGGGCGGAACCGGGAGCGTCAGAACGGTTTATACCTCTGAAGCCGCTGAACTAAAAAAAATATTATTGCTCGCGGGCGTACCCGCAACGGACATATTGCTGGAAGATAAAAGCCAGAATACCCGCGAAAATGCCCTTTTTACCGCTAAATTACTTAGGCAGCAACCTAATCTGCATTCATTCATTTTAATTACATCGGCTTTTCACATGCGACGGGCCGAAGGTTGTTTTAAGGTGGCCGGTATCCAGGCTGTCAATTTTCCCGCTGATTTTTATTCCAAAGACCGCAGTTATTTCCCCAATAGCTTACTTATTCCTTCCGCCGAAGCTTTTGCCAATTGGCATCTGCTTATTCATGAACTTTTAGGGTTTATTACTTATAAAATACTAGGTTACTGTTAAAACAGGAGCTCTCAAGCGGAAGAATAAGTATTTTTATAAAAGCTGCAACATTTCTAAGTAAGAGTAAATAAACTAATAAATCTATATATTAAAATTTTTGTATAAATCAAAAATAGATTAATTTGCGGCGTTTCTTTTATAGATTACTCTTTTAAAAAATTAAAGAAAGATACAATTAAAAGTAAATTTACTTTGTTGTATTTATCAAGAACTAGGACGTTTAAAAGAGTTGTTTTTTAAATTTTTTAAAATATCTAGCCAAATTGGCTACATCAGAATTAAATTTATACAATTGTTTAAAAAGCGCCTGGTTTTTAAATGTCCGCATTTTTTCCTATATTATATGCGTTAATTAGGAAAGAACTAATATAAATACCCAACAACCTAACCAACCCAATTATGAAATTAATTCGACCCTCTGCTTCTAATCATAAGCGTAAAGCAAAAGTTGTAGGGGCATGTATTTTTCTTCTGTCTTTTATTCAAGGGAGCGTTATTTACGCCCAAAAGAACCCGGTAATTTTTAGAGATGATTTTGACCGTTTTGAACTCGGGGCTGACTGGAGCCAGACCTATGGCTGGTCGATCCGTTCGGGTTATGCGTATAGTTTTGCCGATGGCAATGGGAGTACATTAAAAACAGCGGAAAATTACCCGGAATTATCGTATGTTTTGGAAACTACCGGCAAAGGTTATTCTAATAGCTACCAACGCGAATTCCGAATTATTTTTGGTCAGCAGGCCGAGGATAGCGCCTATGTGTTAAGTTATACACCTTATGCGGGTGGGCAGTTAACCTTATCCCGGGCCGAAGGGAATATTTATTACCCAGAGCCTTTAGATGAAATAAGTATTTACCCCGACCTGGAAACTTCGCGTTGGTGTAAGTTTAAAATTGCCCGTTACAAGAGCGGCCTCATTCAGGTTTATATAGATAGAGGCCGAGGGTATTCCACTATTCCCACTTTAGAAGCGATTGATACTACTTACCCGCAATTAGGGCGGTTTGGCTGGCAAATAGATACTCAAACCGCCGCCGAAGATTTTTTTGTGGATTGGATTGAAGCGAGTGTCCCAGAGGTGGAAAAACCCGCTGAAAGAGAAAAACCCGCTCCGGATAATTTAGTGACGCAGGTTTCCGCGCTGAGTAATCGTACTTATTCCGTAGCTAAATTAAACGTAGGGGAAAAATCGTACTCCGATCAACTCTATTCAATTACTTCCGTTCCGGAATATTTAAAAGGAGCTTCCTTTATTCAAGCGGCTAGTGGCGATAAGCAAGATACTAGCCGTACTTTCCTGACCATGTTTTTAAAAAAACCGGCGGTGCTTTATGTGGCTTACGATCCCAAAGCTACCAGTTTACCCGCTTGGTTAAGCGATTGGAAAAAAACCGGCGATATCATCGAAACCAACGATCCGGCTAACAGCTACCTGCATGTATACAGTAAATTAGTAGAATTTCCGTATATCTACCCGGATCCGTTTCAATTAGGAGGAAATATGGCACTGCCTGCCGCAGGAGCTCAATCTAATTACCTGGTAGTAGCCGTAGAAAAACCAATTATAGCTAAATACGAAGCTGAATTTGCAACTCTAAATGGCGCTCAGGTAGCCATTAATCATTTGGGATACAGCGGAACTGGTTTTGTAGATTTTATCAATCCTGATAAAGATTATATTGAATGGACAGTGAAAATTCAAACTCCCGGATTATACAATTTAGGTCTCAACTATTCCAACGGTCGGGAAGAAAGCCGGTCGCTGCATTTCACAGTAGATGGTGTTGGGTTATCTACTCATTCTTTCTCTACTACTTTCAGTTGGGATACCTGGTCTTTTTACAGCGGCACTAATGTTTTCCTTACCGCGGGAGACCATATAATCCGGGCCTCTGCCATTGGGCAAAGTGGCCCTAACGTAGATTATTTATCACTTTCCTATGTTTCTGCCAACCAGGAAATTTCCCGTCAAAGAACCGGAATTGCCGGCTTATCTGCGGGAACAACCGAAAATACGGCCACTGTTAAAAAGCATTTTGCTTATCCTAATCCTTTTGCTAATAGTACCACTATATCTTACTCTTTAACCGAAGAGGTTCCGGTATATTTGGCCTTATACTCTTTGCAGGGGCAGCAGTTAAAAGTATTGGTAAATGAAAAACAAACCGCCGGTACGCACGAAGTAGATTTAAATGGCGCCTCTTTAGCCAAAGGAGTATACCTTTACCGGCTGCAAACGGGCAAGCAAACCAGTTTTAGTAAGATTATAAAACAGTAAAACTCGTAAGAATGAATAGAAAGAGCAACGGTTTAGTTAACCGTTGCTCTTTTTTTGTTGCCGGCTGTTTTAAGCTACCCAGACGGTTTTTTGATTAACAAACTCGCGAATGCCCACGTAAGATAACTCGCGACCGTAACCGGATTTTTTAATGCCCCCGAAAGGCAAAGCCGGATGCGATTGTACCATTCCGTTAATAAATACCGCGCCGGATTCTATTTGACGAGCAAGCCGGCGGGCTTCCTGTACATTACACGACCAGATGGAAGCGCCTAAACCAAAGCGGCAGTCGTTGGCTACCTTAACGGCTTCTTCGGCATCTTTTACCACAAAAATACAAGCCACTGGCCCGAATATTTCTTCGTCGTGAGCGGGCGTTCCGGGTTGAATATCAGTGAGCATCATCGGATGAAAGTAGGCGCTTTCTTCGTCCGGTCGGCCGCCATCTAATAAAACTGTAGCGCCTTTCGCCACAGATTCGTCTACTTGCTGCTGCACCGAGGCAGCCAGATCTGGGCGGGCCAGCGGGCCGTAATCCGTGGCTTCGTCTAAGGTATCACCGGTTTTTAAGTTTTGTAAGTGCCGCTTCAGGCGTTGGATAAATGCTGGGGCAATTTTTTCTTCTACAATAAACCGTTTAGCCGCAATACAGCTTTGGCCGGTATTTATCATGCGGGCTTTAGCGGCCATAGTAGCCGTTTCTTCCAGGTTAGCGTCAGCCAGAACAATAAAAGCGTCGCTGCCGCCTAATTCAAGCACTGTTTTTTTTATTTGGCTGCCTGCCAAGGCGGCCACGCTAGCCCCGGCACCTTCGCTGCCCGTAAGCGTTACGGCTTTTACCCGGTCATCTTTTATCAAGGTTTCAATAGCGGCAGATTCAAGTAAGGTAGTGGTGAATACTCCATCCGGGAAGCCAGCTTTTCGGAAAACTTCTTCAATGGCCAAGGCACATTGCGGTACATTAGAAGCATGTTTGAGTAAGCCTACATTACCGGCCATTAAGCTCGGGGCCGCAAACCGGAATACTTGCCAAAAAGGAAAATTCCAGGGCATTATCGCCAGAATTATGCCGAGTGGCTCGTACGAAATGTAACTAACGGAAGCATCTGAATTAATAGCTTCGTCTTGTAAATAAGTTTCGGCGTGTTCCGCGTAAAATTCGCAGCAAAGGGCGCACTTCTTAATTTCGTTTATTGATTCCCGGATAGGTTTTCCCATTTCCCGGGTTATTATTTCGGCGTAATAAGTTACATTATCTTTCAATTCATGCGCTGCCTTTCGCATAAGTTCGGCCCGTTCGCTGAAAAGAGTTTTCCGCCAATTAACAAATGCTAAATCAGCACGTTGAAGTAAGTTTTCCAGCTCGTCTGGAGAATGAGCAGAAAAAACTTTCAGCACCTCGTTGGTTGCCGGGTTCCATGATTGTATAGCCATAAAGGAATTATCTGGTTTATAAAGCACTTAAAAGTACTCTTAATCACAATTAAGGTTTTATCTTCAGGGGGTGGGGTGGGTACGCCACAAGTAAAAAGTACTATTTATTTTTAGAAGTAAACTTGGCTCAATGAAAAACGAGAAGTAAAGATGACGTACTTATGCCATTTGCAACCTTTATAGCAGCTAGTTTATAATCGGATTTATTTAAGCCATGGTAGGTTGGAATGAATTAAAAATCAAGAATTGTTATGCATTAACCGTCTCAAATCCGTTTTGCTTAATAAAATTTAGAAAAAGTAAAACAAATAATAGGGAATCAAGTTTGAATAAATAATTTTCGGATTTATTCTGTAAGTTTGAAAAGGTTTTCTGATCCAAAGTAAATCTAACTACTAATTTTTTAGAATTGTCACCAAACCAGCCGATAGCTATTTCAGAAGAGGAACTGGTAGCCCGTTTACGGGTGCCGGAAGATGCCGCTGTTGCGCAGTTATACGACATGTATTCCGCCGCCTTGTACGGGGTTATTTTACGAATTGTAAAAGATACGGAAGTCGCGGAAGATGTGCTGCAAGAGTGTTTTGTTAAGATATGGTCCTCCTTTTCTTCTTACGATGCGAGTAAAGGTAAACTATTCACCTGGTTAATAAATATTGCCCGGAATTTGGCCATTGATAAAATCCGATCCCGTCAGTATCGCGTAGGTTCTAAAACACAAACGTTAGATAAAAGTCAGCAGTATACGGCCGATAGTACTGGTTTTCGGCCGGAGCATATCGGAGTAAAAGAACTAACCGAGAAGCTTAATCCCGATCAGAAAAAAGTAATTGATATGATGTACTTTGACGGGTTTACGCAAAGTGAAGTGGCCGAAGTACTGGAAATTCCGCTCGGAACGGTTAAAACCCGGGCAAGAGCCGCGATTAAAGCATTAAGTAAATTATTGAAATAAGTACATAAATACATTGGATATTCAGGAATACATAGCATCTGGGGTACTAGAATTATATGCTACCGGGCTTTTATCTTCCGCCGAAAAAGCAGAAGTAGAGCGTATGGCAACTCTTTATCCGCCGGTGCAAGCAGAACTACAGGCAATTTCTGATATTTTAGATTCCTACGCAAGATTACACGCCGTAGAACCACCGGCTGGTTTAAAAGAAAAAGTTTTAGATTCTATTACTACTAATATACATGTAGCAGGTTCGACTACCATTCCTACCACAAGGTCGGCAGCTAAGCAATTACAATTACCGGTTGAAGCAGAGCCTAGCCTTTCTTCTCCATCAGCCAATTATAGCTGGTGGGCCATTGCGGCTTCGGTTTTGCTTTTAATTAGTGCCGGCCTTAATATCTTTTTTTATAATAATTGGCAACGAACTGAAAATCAGTATCAATTAGCTTTAGCTTTTCAAAACCAATATGCCCAGCAGGTACAGCAGGTAAATCAAAAACTACAACTAACTGCTGCCGAATTAAAACTTATCACGCACAATAAAACCCAAAAAGTAAATTTAAAAGGATTGCCAAAATCGCCTTCCTCTTCCGTAGTGGTTTACTGGAACACCAGCACCAAAGATGTTCTCTTAAAAGTGGCGGATTTGCCGGTCCCACCCCCCAATCGGCAGTATCAATTATGGGCGCTGGAAAATGGAAAACCGATTGATGCCGGTATGCTGGATTTAAACGATTCTACTAAGGTTCAGCACATGAAAACTATTACTAATGCCCAGGCTTTTGCCATAACGCTGGAGCCAAAAGGAGGGAGCCCAATCCCCACGATGGATAAATTATTAGCGATGGGGCAAATTTAAAAAATAGTTTGTTCGGTGAGAGCTTAGTTGCCGTCTGATATATTTCCCGCATGGTTTCTACTCATGAATTTAATCGGTTTAAAGGCAATTTTGTAAAACCTCTTCTTTTTGTTTTTGGTAGTTTCATTTTGGGGATACTGGCCTGTTCGAACCAACCTAGTATAACCAGAGCCGGCGATTATGCGTCTTATTTTGATGATGAGTGGGCCCGGCAAAAATTTTGGGACGATGGCCTGGCGGAAGTGGCCACTTACCAAGCGCAACGAGTGGTTTACAATAAAGTCCGGCAGTTTGACTATACTCTTATTACCGTTAAAGAAGATTTTAATAAAGCCTACAACGTTAAAACCGACGATTACCGGCGCCAAGATCTTTTTCCGGTGATAAAAGTAAATGAATTTGCCCGCATTCCTACCGAAAATTATCCTTATCATTACTTAACTTCTTTGTTTTTTAAACGCGAAAACCCAATAATCTTACATAAACTTACCAGTTCGTCGCAGGAGTGGTGCGGAAATACGTTTAAAGCCATTACCTATAACGGAAATGGTTTTACTTATGCGTTTAATTCCTACTGGGATAACCAAGGCGCCGGGGAAATTGCCCTGAAAGAACGGGCCTTGTTCGAAGACCAATTGCCTTATACTTTGCGCAGTCTTAAATTTAAAGCTAATCTTACTTTTCAGGCTCCGGTTTATGAACTGCAGCAAACCTCCAAGGCTTCACCGCCACAGTTATACCAGGCCACTTTTCAGGTAAGTGAAGCTAAAGAATTTACGGAAGAAACCTGGCTGGTAACCGTGCAGTTTGCACCGGATAAACAAAGCCAATATTGGTTTAGTAAAAAATACCCGAACGCCTTATTGCGGCAAAAAGCATACGATGGCCGTACTCTGGAATTAAAAAATATCCGGCGCTATGCTTACTGGCAACATTAATAGTTAAAAAGTTTGAAAGTTGAAAGGTTACAGGTTTTAAGTTGCAGGTTGATAAGTTAGTGGCTTAGGAACAGTAATTTTATACTAAAATTAAAAAAGATTATAAATTAAGTTTTAAATAGATTTAAATTTTTAATCCTAATAACTTTTCAACCTTCTAACTTTCCAACTAAAATCAACTTGTAACTTACCAAGTATGAATACTCATTTTCAGGCGGATACCCTGCCATTTATCACTGACCTAAAAAATAACAACGACCGTAATTGGTTTCAGGAAAATAAAAAACGGTACGACCTGGCGCGAGAAGATTTTTTATCTTTTGTAGCTGAATGGATAAAAGGCATAGCCTCTTTCGACGAAAGCGTGGCGGATCAAAAAGCCAATGAAATTGTTTTCCGGATTTACCGGGATGTACGATTCTCGAACGATAAACGACCGTATAAAGATCATTTCGGGGCCTACCTGGCACCAGGTGGCCGCAAATCAGTTTATCCGGGTTACTATTTTCATTTAAGTCCGGGTAACCAGTCTTTTATGGGTGGGGGCTTATGGATGCCACCGGCTAATCATTTAAAGGCAGTGCGCCAAGAAATTGACTATAACTTTCAGGAATTCTTACATATTGTACAGGGTACGAGTTTTACCAACTGTTTTGGGCAGGAATTAGCCGGTGAAAAATTGAAAACTTCTCCCAAAGGGTACGATGCTACTAACCCGGCCTTAGATTACCTGAAATATAAAAGCTGGGTAGCCACTCACTCGCTCCAGGACCAACAACTACTTCAACCTGATTTATTAGCTAACTGCCTGAAAATAGCGGAAGCTTTAAAGCCGCTAAAAGATTTTTTAATGCACCCCATGCTGGAAATAAGCGGCGGTACAGAAAGGGATTAATTTTCTGAACGGTTAGTTTCTATGGAGCTACCCGGGTGGGTACTTTTTTTTATGATATTCTAGTATTTCCCAAATGAACCAGCCATAAACCAAAGCATATTCCAAGGCAGTCAGGTACAAGTTTTCGTGGTAAGTACGGGTTTGATAGGTAGCGTAAGACAAAACCGCGGCTCCCGACCAAACTAAAGCATACCGATAAGGCGTAAAAACACAAAGAGCCGCCAAGGTAGTTAAATACCAAGGGTGAACGGTTGTAGTCAGAAAAAAATAAACGCTTAAAGCAAACAGGAAACAGGTAGGTAAATTTTGTTCCGAAATTTGGCGGCTGCGGTACGCCATTACTAGTATAATTAAGAAAGTAACTAAAGATAAAACCGGCCCGAGAATGCCAATAATGTTGTAACCGAGCCAGATGGCGCCTAACCAACGAAAAACGTAATACACACTCGCATTAAATTCAAATTTCTGGAAGTATAAATCCAGGCTTTGCCAGATATTCTGAAATATTTCTTTTGATAAAAATGGCAGGAACAAAAGCAGCAAAATGAATCCGGCGGCTCCAGTAAAGATGAAAAAATTCTTCCCCCCAAGTTTAGCTAACAAAAAAGGCAAAAAAATAAGGGGTATTAGTTTTACCCCAATAGCTAACCCAAATGCCCAACCGGATAGTAAAAGTTTATGCTGGCTTAATAAGTAAATGCTGGCCAACAAACAACCCAAAACCAAGGCTTCGAAATGCAAGTTTCCGCTGAGTTCTACTATTACCAGAGGATTTAAGGCATACCATACTACCCGTTTAACCGGCATATGGTAGTGTAGTAAAAGTTTAATTATAAAATGAAGCGTACCTAATTCAGCAACAATCAGAATAAATCGCATACATACTACCATTCCCCAGTTACTTTCAGGAAAAAGCCAGGCACTAAAGGCGAAAATAAACTGACAAACCGGGGGGTAAACCGTAAAATAATGCGGCGAATTAAGCTGATGAAACAATTCTAAATTAATTCCCGAAATCTGATTTAGCTGGGTGAGGTAAAAAGTTGGTAAATGTAAAAACGGATTTTCACCGGCTATTAACAAACGGCCGTCCCAAATAAACCGGAAATAATCGTCGGACAAAGCAGGCCAGGAAAACAGCAGCAAAAACCGGAAAAATATTGCCGTAGAAAGAATTACTTTCAGAGATAATGGCTGCCGTGCTAATTGAAAATAAGCCGCAAAACTTACCGTAAAAAAAAATAGTAGTTGAATAAAACTAGATCGCTCGGTAAAATAACCTAAGCCTAAGTAACTGGCCGCCGATACGAGCAGTAATAGAAGGGTAGTGCGGGATAAAGCAGTTGCCATGCAGGTCTATCGGCTATGTTTCAGCGTTAAAATAAATACGCCGCTAAAACCCAAGGTGAGCATAAGGTGGTAAGGGAGCAGGCCATAATTCCGAAGGTGGAAAGCCAACAAAAAGCCCCCTAAAAAATAGAATGCAAACAAACCTTCCAGAAGAGTGAGCAGGTTAATGGAACCAGTACGATACGCGTTATTTTGCCAGGAATCAGTGGGTTTTTGCAAATTAAATTTAGGTGTCCGGATAAAGGGAGTTTTAATGCCTAAATAACCTTCGAGTACCGCTAAGGCATTGTGCAGCGATAAACCTAAGGAAAAGGTAAGAAACCAGAAAAACCGGGGCAGAAACTTAAAAAAAGAAGTTATTCCTTTTTCGTTGGTTCGGCGAAAGGCAGTCCAGTAAAATAAAATTAAGCCAGCCAGGCTAACGAAAAAGAGGCTACCAACATTAAAGAAAAACTGAAATTGCGGCCAACGTTCCCAAATAAGCAGGGCGGGTAAGCTAAGGAAAGCAGAAAGGAAAATGCAAACAAAAATACTGCTATTCCCTAAATGGAAAAGTGCGTGTACTTTCGTTAACCAGGATTTATCCGATTGGAATACCTGCCCCAGATTTTTGCGGGCGGTTTCGGCGGCGCCTTTGGTCCAACGAAATTGCTGCGACTTTACGGCGGGCATGGTGGCGGGTAATTCAGCGGGTGCAATAATTTGTTCCAAATACCGGAATTCCCAGTTGCGGAGTTGGGCCCGGTAACTTAAATCCAGGTCTTCGGTAAGGGTGTCGGCTTGCCAGCCACCAGCATCCAAAATGCAGCTCTTTCGCCAGATACCACCCGTACCGTTAAAATTAATAAAAAAATGGCCGCAACTTCGTCCGGTTTGCTCGATAGTAAAATGGGCATTTAAGCCAAAAGCCTGCAGCTTGGTTAACAAGGAATAATTGCTGTTTAAATGTCCCCACCGCGTTTGTACAACGCCCACCCGGGGATTACTGAACGGACTAAGCGTTTGGCGCAAAAAATCAGGTTCAGGTAAAAAATCAGCATCAAAAATAGCAATGAAGTCGCCGGTAGCCGTAGCTAAACCATGTTGCAAAGCACCCGCTTTAAAGCCGGAGCGGGTGGGGCGTTGGACGTGCGTTATAGCAAGGCCTTTTTCTCGGTAATAAGCAACTTTGGCCGCAATTAGCATCCCGGTTTCATCCTCCGAATCGTCCAGTACCTGAATTTGTAATTTATTGGGGGGATAATTAAAAGCGGCTACTGCATCAATCAGGCGTTCCACCACGTACCGCTCGTTGTAAACGGGTAATTGCACCGTAACCAAGGGTAATTCTTCTACAGATATAAGCAAAGAAGTTGAGTCAGTATTTTGCGCAGGCTGGCAACGCAGGTATAGGTAAACCAAATGCACTTGGACCAGGCTGTAGCAAAAGATAAAAGCCAGGCACAACCCATATACCAGCACCAATAGTAAAGCCAGAATTGTCATCACCTATAAATATCGGAAAATGGTAGTAATTATTTTATAACCGGCCAAAACGGTGCCTTTTACCGTGCCGGATATTTTAGAAAAACCAATTCTTTTCCGGTATTTAACGGGTACTTCCAGGCAGCGTAACTTAAGTTTTGTTGCTTTTAATTGCATTTCTACCGTCCAGCCGTAAGTGCGGTCCTGCATGTTAATTTTAAGTAAAGCGTCCGTACGGATTGCCCGAAAAGGGCCTAAGTCGGTGAAACGCGCACCATAAAAAAGCGCAGCAGCGTAGTGGCCAGCCAGTTTCCAAAAATTTGCTGCGGCAGCATGGCTCCCTTTTCTCTCTGACCCAACGCCCGCGAACCAATTACCAAATCGGCCCGGTTCTCTAAAATGGGTTGAACTAATAAGGGCATTTCTTCCGGGTAGTCCGAATAATCGCCATCAATAAACACAATAATTTCGGATTGTTCCGCCAGTGGTTTACTCACGACGTAATGGATACCGGTGAGGCAGGCATTACCATAACCAGGTTCCGGAGCAAATAAAACAGTAGCACCTGCAGCTTGGGCAACGGCCGCGGTATTATCCGTAGAATTATTATTTACTACAATTATTTCGGTTACGAGAGTAAGAGGAATAGCCTGAATCACCTGAGCAATTGATTTTTCTTCGTTGTAAGCAGGAATGATAACGTGAATAAGAGGCATGCCGGCAGAAATAAACCTGCGTAAAGATGAATAAATTAACGCAACTCTGAAACCGTAAGCAGATTTATCGGTTATATAACAGGTAAAAATTTAAGCGGCGCTCATGGCCACTACCTAACCTATACCTATTCATTTGCTAATTATGTTACAACCAGGAACTGCGGCTCCCGACTTTGAATTGAAAAATGCCCAAGGCGAAACGTTTCGCTTAGCCGATTTACGCAATCGTAAAAACGTGGTGTTGTATTTTTATCCTAAAAACGATACGCGCGGGTGCACGGCAGAAGCTTGCTCTTTCCGGGATCAATTTGAAATTTTTCAGGAACAAGGTGCCGAAGTAGTAGGTGTTTCTTCGGATAATTCAGCATCGCACCAAAAGTTTTCGGCCAAATACCAGTTACCTTTTACCTTGTTAAGTGATCCGGGAGGTAGAGTTGCCAAAATGTACGGAGTACCTAAAACCTTGGGCCTTATTCCGGGTCGCGCTACCTTCGTAATTGATAAATCAGGAGAAATAAAATATGCCTTTAACTCCCAACTAAAACCATTGGAGCATGTGCAAAATGCTCTAAAAATTCTGCAGCAACTTCCGGCTGCTAGCACGGAGCAGTAATTTAATACTCCATAAGTTAGTGTCTTGCTTTTGGAATTAGGAAGCAGCTTTTATGATGGTATTTTGTGCAATTTATTCACCGAAAAGAATATTTTCTTTCTTCTTGTAGATTTTACAATTTAAAGCCGTATAATAGGCACTTTATCTGATTTTAGGGTTTACGTATTTGTGCATTCAAGTTGCTTAAAAAATCAAACTTAAATTACCTCTACTCATTTGTATGGTTTTAATAATTCAGTGGCGAAAGCCGGTATTATTAACTTTATTTTTAATAAGCTTTCTGGTTAAAAACGCATGGTCCCAAACCCCGGCCGTGCCGGAAGTATTAGATGCCACCCTTACGGGTTATACCTATCCGTATCCGGTGCATTATCTAAACCTGAAAATTGAAAACCAAGCCTGTCGCATGGCTTACATGGATGCCTTACCCGAGAAATTTAATGCTGCGCGACCCGTTATTTTGCTGCTACACGGTAAAAACTTTATGGGAGCGTACTGGCGGCAAACCATTCGTTATTTTACCAGTCAGGGTTACCGGGTAATTGTACCCGACCAAGTTGGTTTCGGGAAATCGTCTAAGCCTTCTTTACACTACAGTTTTCACCAACTAGCCACTAATACCCGGCAATTACTCGATACCCTAGGCGTAACCAAAGCCTTTTTAATTGGTCATTCTATGGGTGGTATGCTAGCTACTCGCTTTGCCCTGATGTATCCGGAAATAGTGGTTAAACTAGTATTGGAAAATCCGATAGGGTTAGAAGATTACCGCGCCTTGGTGCCGTATACCCCGTTAGATATTGCCTATCAGAAAGAAGCTAAAACCACCGAAGAATCTATTCGGAATTATTTTAAAACGTATTTTCCGGAGTGGCAACCGGAATACGACGAATGGGTAAAAGTACCCGCCGCCCAAACGCGCAGTAAAGATTATACGGAAGTAGCTTTGGCTTCGGCCGAAACTTACGATATGATTTACCAGCAGCCAATTATTTACGAGCTCGAACAATTACAAATGCCCACCTTGTTAGTAATAGGGCAAGCTGACCGGACGGTAGTAGGTAAAGCAAACATTAAAGATAAGGCCGTTTTGGCGAAAGCCGGTAATTACCCTAGTTTAGGCCGGAAAGCGGTCAACCAGATCAGAACCAGTAAATTAGTGGGTTTGCCCAATGTAGGCCACATACCGCATTTACAAGTTCCGGAAGCTTTTCATAAGGCGGTTACCAGCTTTTTAAAATAATTAACTCAAAATCCGGAGACTTTCCGGCGAAATGAGGGCGGTAGGTTGATAGCGCCCCTCCCGGGGGCCATTTTCGAGGTTTAAAACTCCTCTTGGGCAAACGGTAGCGCACATGCCGCAGCCAACGCACGAAGCCCGGATGATAGGTTGACCTTGCTGCGCGTACCATCTTACGTCAATTCCCATTTCGCAGTAGGTAGAGCAATTACCGCAAGAAATACACTGCCCTCCATTAGTAGTGATTCGAAACCGGGAAAAATGTTTTTGCAGGATACCCAAATACGCGGCCATAGGGCAACCAAACCGGCACCAAACCCGCGAACCCATAATCGGGTAAAAACCTACTCCAATTACCCCCGAAAAAATAGAACCTATAAAAAATCCGTAGGTTTGGGAAAATTCATTCGAAAGGCGACCCAGCAAGCCGCCGCCCATTATGGAATTAAGCCAAAGCAGTAAAGTGGTCAGGACGATAAAACCCAGAATAGGATAAATAATGGCTACTTCCCAGCGCCACGCAGCCCGGGATTTGTCCGATAAATGCCGATACGGATCCCCGGCCGTTTCGGCCAGTCCGCCGCAGCCGCATACCCAACTGCAATACCAGCGTTTTCCAAAAAAATAAGTTAATACCGGTACTCCAATTAAAGAGATTACGGCAGTCCAGAAAAGAAAGAATACGCCTAAAGCACCCGGCGTTTTAATTAAGTAATCTGCCGTGCCCGGAAACAAATAATCATATTTTAAAGGCCAGAAGTAGGATAAATAAAATTCTGGTTGGTTCAACAGAATTAAAAAGTAAGGAATTAAGTAAGCCAGAACTAACTGGAAAAACATGACGGATAAGGTGCGGATAATTTGATACGGGCTATGACGGTATTTTAACAAAGCCCTAATTCCCATAATCAGGACGGCCAGCGTGTAAAAGGTGCCGTATAAAAACCAACGGTCGGCAGCAATTCCGCGCAACCAAAAACTCAGCGGGTCGATACTACGGATAAGACCAATCATTAAATCGGGCCACCAGTATAGAGTTACGTAAAAGCCCGTTAAAAATATCCCGATAACCCAAGCAATGGTTCCCCGACTAGTAGAAGCCCGGAGCCAAATGCCATTATTTTTTACGCCCGGCTGGTTTTTAAAGTAAGTCCGCAAAAAGTAAACAAGTAAGGCAGTAATGCCAACTACTATTCCGGAGAACATAAATTTCTTCTCGCCCGCTGATTGAAAGCCGCTCAAAAAAATAAGTAGCAGCCCCAGGCCAAATCCGCTTAAAGTTAATTTTTGCAGCCAATCGGTTTCGTCCGTATACTGAACCGCCGTATTAATTTTACCGTTTAATGCCATGCGTTAAAGATACTTAAAATACTGGATTAATGGTGGTGGTGATGATGCCCGTGCTGATCGTCGGGTTTGGTGTTATAATTTATGATGGCTCCCACGATAAAAACGCCTAACCAGCAAGCATATAAAGCATTGTAACTGGCAATATGTTTATTGGTTAACAATAAAATAACGTGCGCGGCCAAAGTCATTATCAAACCGACCACGGCAATAAATTGGTAGGAGTTCATCTCCCGGAAATTATATAGCTTACTGGCTTTCATATTCTTTAAATTTAAAGCAATAGTTTAGAAAACGGATCTCGGTTATCCTTAACAGCTTTTTACCCAGATAAGTTAAATTACCAGTTATTGGTTTACCTAGTACACAAAAGAGCTAAAAGAAATAGGAATTATTTAAAAGTATTTAATTGGATAGCCGATTTTACCAGAATGAATCAAATCTTGTTGCTTTCACAACAAAAAGGGGAACGATATACTCGTTCCCCTTTGCTATACCTAAATCGTTACCGCTTAGTTTTCTACGATAACTTTAGTTTGCTTTTCGCCGGAAGAACCATTGGCTTTAATAATATAAATGCCGGGCTTCATGGCTTTGGTTACGGGTAACTCTACCGAAGTGGCTCCTTGCGCATCTGCGGTTATTGTTTTAGCCTGGTAAACCTGACCAAAGGAATCGTACACGGTAAGGGTAACGGATTCTTGTTTGCTAAAGCCAGTCAGGTCAGCGTATATTTTTGATCCTACGGTATTGGGATTAGGATAAACTTTCAACACTGGTTCTTTGTCGGTCAGCTTTTGAACAACTTTCGTTACTTCTTTTTTGGCCGTAGCTTCTACCGATTGAATGGTAGCTGTGTCGGTACCTTCGTAGGTAATACCTAGCCCAACCAGCTCAACGGATACCACCTGATCTTTCTTTCTTTTTTGACCAGCCGCTTCCAGTTTAGCCTTTTTTAGTCCCGCCGTGGCCGGGAAAAAAGCCACATTAAACGTAACCGAACTGTTTTTTCGAATTTTTATAATTTTATTTGGTTTGGCATCTGGTTGACCGGTCATTACAAACTCGCGGGCATTGTCGCCAATTATAGCTAAACTTTTTAATTTTAAATTACCCCGACCCGTATTCGAAATAGTTACGGCGTGCTGGGTTACTTTAGAATAATCGGGCAATTCGGGATCGTTTTTATCTTTGTCTTTATCCTTCTCTTTTTTAGCTGTAATGGCTTGGGTAATGGAATTAACTTTTTGAGCCGCCGGTTTATTGGCTCCTACTACTTCGGTAGCAGTAATTTTTTCGGGGAAAGCGGTGGCAAAACCTTCCTCATCGGAAATGCTGCTCACGCGTAATAAGGTAATCTGGGCGGTTCTGTCCGGAATGTTGTTCCAGTTAAACTCAATCACGTATAAATTACCGGTTTGCACGTCTTCCACAATATCCAACGGATTAATAAAACCCGACATTCCTACTAAGCCGGTAGTCCCGGCTCCCGTGTACGAATTCCGAATGTTGTAATCGGTTTCTGCGCTACCTTTTACTAATGAACCCGGTTGTAAGACAATAATATCCCCGCCGCCGCTAAAGCGACATACCAGTATTTTGCCCTTTAAAGCCCCGTTAAAAGCATTGCTCTTGTATTCGATAGCGCCATTAGGAGAGCGGTTTAACTCAAAGTTAAAGGCGGCTCCCCGATAATTATCATCCGCTTCCATAGAACTGGGGTATTTCGGATTATCCGAGTAGCCCCGGTTGGCCACGTATTCGCCCCGGAAAGGATTGGGGTGACCAAAGTAACCAACTCCTTTTAAAGGATTGATGCGGAATAACCAATCGTTTTGTACTTTAACTCCTGAAGTAGCCGCTATGGCCGGACCATTGTAAAAATTACCATCGGGACGGCGAGTACCTGCCACCGATACAGGTGTGTTACCACCCGCCGCCGAGCCATTTGCGGGCGCATATAACTGGCCGTTACTGTGCCATACCAGATCGTAAGCATTCCGGACCCCGGAAGCATAAATGGTAAGCGGCGCATTGCTGGCATAAGGATTATAGGAGTCGTCGCTAAGACGCAATTGACTGGCGGTAGCCGTATTGATTAGATTTTGGTTTGAAGTAGTTTTAGCGTCTAAAGTAGAGCTGCCTAGTTTAACTAAGTCTAAACGCAACACCGCCGCCGATAATAAACTTTCGGTACGCTGCCAGGAACCATCATAGGAACCCATCGAACTGTTACTGCCTTGCGAAATGTAAAGCGCACCATCCGGGCCAAAAACTAAACTATTCACCAGGTGGTCTTTCGCCGAGCGGGGCAGGTTGGTTACCAGTAATTGTTCCGTTGCTAAATTACTTCCGCTTAATTTTGAAATTTTACCGTCGAATTCCGGAGCGGCCGCTAAACCAGAAGAACAATGCGACACGTAAGCAATCAGGTTAGCCGCGGTAGAAGCAGGGTCAAACACTAACCCAATTGCCGAACGATCGCCATATTTACCTAGTAAGGTGTTTATATTAACTTCAAAGGTAAGGCTACCATCCAGGTGATTAATGGCATACCGTTCGATATTCCCGTTTAATAATAAAGCATAAAACTTACCGTCCGGACCAATGGTTAATGAAGAATATTTTTTGTTCTGAGTACCCGGAATGGGAACCTTGGTAAATTCTACCGAGATAGGATCGGTTGGTTCTATGGCGGCCCCAGTGGTAAAAATAGCGGTGTACGGAATAAAAGAAGCGCCGCTAAGCGATTTAACCCCAGCGGTAACCATAAACTTATACGTGGTATTGGCTTCCAGGGCAAAGGTAGGCGAAAAGCTGATGGCGTCGCCGCCACCGGTACCTTGCACTACTCCTTGAATTTGAGTGGTGGTAGAACCAACTACCTTGAGTAAGAGAACGGTGCTGCTGGTAATGGTGCTGTTGTCTACTCCGCCCTGGTATCCCTCTACTTCCGGCACAAAAAGATTATTTGCCGCAATACTGGAAGTATTTACATTCACGTTAGTAGCGCTATCGGCCGGAGTAGAAGAAATAACGTAAGGGTGAGGAGCGGTTACCGCCAGCTGAATGGTAACACTAGCGGTGCCGTACCCATTTGCCTCTGCCTTCACGGTGGCCTCGTAAGTGCCAACCGGCAAATCTTCCGCCTGGGAATAATCAAAAATAACGTTTGGTTCGGCCCCGGTATGGTTCGGATTAAAGCTTAACCAATCAGTGGCCCCCGCTCCGTATACCGCGGAAAGAGTATACGGCACATTGTTTTTATTATTGGAGTTACTCAGGTCTAAAGAGAAAGTTTTATTGCTGCTGGTATTGCCTTTTTCAATAGTTATTACTTGCTCATTCACGGACCAAAACGCAAAAGGTCCATTGGTAACCGGAACAATCTGCGCCGAATTAATTTTGGTATTAAATCCGCCGTCGGCATCAATGGTCAATAATCCATCGGTAACCGCGACTTGTACTTTAGCCGATTTAAACCGCGTACTAGCGCCGGCCGGACCGGTGGGGATAAACGCTTTAATGGCCTGCCGTCCTTCTACATTTAAAGCATGTTTTTCCGGTAGCGAGTAAACACCCGCATCACCGGCCGCAACCGTGACATCGTAAATGCCATTAGCTACCTTCATTTCCCAGTAACCTTCCGCTTTAATCCCGCTAAATGCACCCACTACGTCATCGGCTTGCATGTGCATTAAAGTGGCTAAGGTTACATCCGAAGGAGTATTTCGATTACGGCCATTGCTAACTAAATCTAATAAATTGTTGTCGGCCCGGTTTTTCCAGCCATATTGATTTCCGGTACCTTGGTTGGGGCTATTGCGTAGGCCAAATGCCTGACCAAAATCTGCGAACCAACCCGTTGGGGGAACAGTAGATTGGTCTTGAAAATTGACTTTTACTTCTAATTGCGGATTTACGTTGACCGTTACGTAATCCTGACTACTGGAAAGGTTTTTATCGTCTTTTACGGTAAGAGTAAATTGGTATTTGCCGGCGAATAAATGGCTGATAGTTGGCGAAGCTACGGTTTTACTGCTAAAGGTAGCCGTACTCGGACCACTTACCTGTTTCCAGGTATAGCTACTGATAGTTCCATCGGTGTCCGTGCCGGAACCAATTAAAGTTACTTCGTTTAGGGGCAAAGTAATTGCTTTATCCGGGCCAGCATTTGCCACTGGAGCTTTATTGGCGGCATTCGTGCTATTAACAACCGTAAAGGTTATGGTGTTAGCCGTTCCCTGGGTACCCGCGCCAGCCGCCCCGGAATAGGGGGTAGCTACCAAACTATAGCTCCCTACTGCTGGAGTCCAGGATAAATTATCACCAAATAAATCATAAGGCGCCTTCGTTTCGGTTTGATTACGGCTTTGGGTGCCGCTTAAGGCAAAAACAACACTCCCTACAATTGCGGGACTGGTATTTGCCCGGATATTTAAATTTTGGGTAGGTAGGGTAGCTAAATTAACCGTGCTGCCGCTGGTAAGCGTTTGAATAGTAGCTTTGGTAGCCGAATTAATTAAAGTGAAACTACTTATTTGTTCACCGGCAAATACCGGTTTTATCTTGCCGTAGCCAACGTACCCGCTCCGGGTATTTTCAGCAGGATGAAAGTTTAAAGCAGCGGCTTGCGTTTGGCTAGTAAAGAAATAAAAAAACAAAATCGCCCAGCATTTAATACAAAGTGTTAGTACCAGGAAAGATCGAGGGATAAACTTTTTTTTCATACAATCAGGTTAATAGTTTCTGAAAAGCTGCAAGTTAGTAGTTGTAGGATTATTTATACTATTAATAACAAAGCTTGGAGAAGGTTACTGTACTGGGGTAAAGTTTTTTGGAGGTTTATACTGCCTTCAACAACAGAAAGTGTATAAAAGGTGCGAATTCATTTTGAATACACCACTTTGAATCTGGTAAGTTGTTCATAATGCGTTATTTAAGCAGTAAATAAATTTATCTTCGAGTCATTATGTCCGCGAAAGATAAATTAAATTCTCCGGTGCCAGTTACAATTTTAAAGGAGAAATAAGGCCAAAAAAGTAGGGTAAATTTAGAGTTGAGATAATGTTAACTGGCCGTTCGGACATGTTTTCAAGTTAGTTGCCCTTTCTGCGATTATAGTATGTTTCGGTTGTGTCGTCGTATTATTACCGCTATCGAACAGGTATTGCGGCAGGTGGGAGATTTTATAACGTCCCGCCCGGAACTACTGCTGATGCCTGCACTTAGCTGACGGCTTGTTCGTCGCCCTGCCATAGCAGCAAACCCCATGTGGTATGCGGTTAGTTTCTGTCAACCCAATCCAATATCTTAGGCAGGTAATCATGCGACACTTGTTTCCCATCCTCTATGCTTGACAAGTAGTGATTACAACCGACGCAACTTTCAAACGTTAGATTTGTCTTTCCCAATCTTAAAAACTCAAGTCGCACGTAATCCAAACCGTAAATTGGAGAACTGTCGTCAGCAGTGGCGGCAACCATGTAAATGGGGATGGTTAATCGGCGCAACTGTTCAAATGGAACTACCGAACAGAAACTTGCCCATCTTTTATAGGAGTGTCCGCCGATCTCTTTGTCCGTTGCATTGGGAGTTTTATAGACATCGGCAACGTTTTTTAAACCTGCGTCAATGCTGTCTTGTGCTTCTTGTTGGGTTATTTCTCCTTTTGCAGCTTTGATACGCCAACCCATCATGCCGTCAAAAAACTGATTAAGCCCACTGCCAACAACCGAAGCGATATGCGTGACGCGCTTGTCTTCAACGGCCAGCGTAGGAACTACTTGCCCGCCCTCGGAATAGCCGTACGCAACGATCTTTGTTTTGTCCCAATATTTATTTTTGATCAGGTAAGAAATAACCTTTTTTGTGGCCTCAACCCGCCATTGTAAACTCAATCGTTTTGTGTACTCGTCAGAAAACTTATAGTTGTACAGAACTTCATGTACGTCGTATACATTTGCGCTTTTAGTTGTAGTGACTGTATCGCAGAATGGTGTTCCGGGTTTATCTAAAATAACATAGTGGTATTTATCCTTTGTATTAGCTAAAATATCCGTCGTAAAGGTGTTTGCTGTGGCTTCAAAGCCGTTGCCTTTAACGTAGATAGACAGTGGCAACCCGCCGCTGCCATTTATATCGATGAATAACGGCGCTTTTTTAGCAATGCCGGTTGTATCGACATAGAAACTGATTACTCCTAATTTACTATCCGTCAGCGAAAAGGCTTTTAAGCCGTAATCTATCGGTTGTATTGGCTGGGCATTTAGTCGTAGAGCAGAAAGAAACAATAAACTCAATAATAAATGTTTCATATTTGATTGCAAGTAACGAACAAGACTTTGTGCAGGCAGGGCATTGTTGTTTGTCCAGCCCGGAACTGAAGCCCAATAAAGAAATAAAAGTACAAGCTAACAACTAAAAGCCCAACAGAATTCCGTCCAGCCCGAACCAAAGTACACCGAT
This sequence comes from Adhaeribacter arboris, assembly GCF_003023845.1. Lineage (NCBI taxonomy): Bacteria > Pseudomonadati > Bacteroidota > Cytophagia > Cytophagales > Hymenobacteraceae > Adhaeribacter > Adhaeribacter arboris. The sequence goes on from NZ_PYFT01000001.1 coordinate 6,719,184, forward strand.
GCAAACAGCCGAAGTTTGAACGTCAAGCCCTGCTTGCACAAAACCCCATGTTGGCTGCAGTTTTATTTGCACTTACTATGACTAATACTTGGTTCTTGAAAAGCCTGCTATTAAAAATCCTAAATTGATAGCTCCAAAAAAAGCTTCTAATGATGAAACCAATCTTATCCAACCTATTGGAGATAAATCTCCATATCCTAATGTTGTAAATGTGACTACACTAAAATATAGCGAATCTAAAATTGTCTTAGTCTCTTCAACTGGCTTAATATTTTGAGGGAATAAATAATAAATAAAGCTGCAATTCAATATTGTGAATATAGATATGTAAACAACATTTTGAGGTCGGTTGCCATATCTCCAATAATAATAACTTAGGGTTTTCGTGAGGAAAGTCCAGCCTTTTGAATTTTCTCTTGATAACTCCTTCTCTTTAATGTAATAATTGGATGCTTCTTCATCATCACCTTGGCTATCGAATATTTTTTTTAGAAGACTGTATGTGTAGCTATAATTAGAGTTTGTTAACCCCTTATGATTAGCGTCAACTTTAATTAATTGCGAATCCTTAATATATGGAGTAAATGAACCTCCAAATATTCTTATCATGCTAAGTTTCGAGTCGATAATATTACCATCAAAATTACATTGCCAAAATTTCCAATGGCTGATATTGGAGTTAATGATGTTAACGTCATTTAGGTTTGAATACCTAATCCACATTCCTGGAAATTCAAGTTTGTTGCATTTTAAGTAATCTACAGTGCAAAAAGAAATTTCTAAATTACCTTCTTCGCCAAAATATATTTCATCTTCCAATACTAATCCTGAAAGGTTACAAAATTCCAAATGTTTGCCTCTAAATAATACTCCAATGCCATTTATAGGAGGTTTAATACCTCCCATTTTTAAGAGTTCAAATCCCGTGTCGAGCCAAACTCTTTCCGTTGGATGATTTGGAGCTTGCCGAGATTGAATATTGAATAAGTCAAACGTTACTTTGTTTTTGTCACACCAGTCAGCATACGAAAGAAAAGTTTTTTTTAGAATATATGCCTCACCTTTTTCAAGAAACATAATTGGTTTTTTTGAGAGGTCTGCATGTGCCACTAAGTTTCTTTTTCGCCCATCAAAAGTTTGTTACAAGAGATATAAAATTTTGTCCTTTTTCAAACTCTTGTGTCCGAAAAAAGAGGAAAGCTCATAGAAAATTATATCTTCATCTGTTAGTTTATACTCTGCTTTCCATCTTACAAAATTTGGTTTGTTTTTATTAAATGAATCTATCAGTTTGGGGTAGTCATGCTTACGCCTCCACTCAAAAAACTCTCTCTCTGGTAATACCCATAGTTCTTCTATCGAAGGGGAAGGATTGTCTATGACTTTGTCAAACAATTTTTTTATTTCTTCTTCTCTATGTTTTAAAAAATCTTCTCTCATTTTTATTTAGCTGTTCGCCTTCGTTGTCGAATTAGTAGAGGGGTCGTTAAAAATTGCAGGCAACGAACACGGCTTGGCGATGTGGCGGTATTTGAAAAACGTCAGCCCATAACCGCTGCTAAATTTATAACTAAAAGTTCATTGTTTATTCTATTGCTTAGCGTTATTCGTCGGCTGGAACTGAAGCCAAATAGCGAACAAAAAGTTGAGAATATATTCGTCGCCCCGCCATATTGCCAAACCGAATGTTGTGCGTTCGTTCTTCTTCAAGACGAAACTTGAGAGTTATTATTAATCATTTAGTAGGTTTTAATTGACTTACATAATTTGCCATTTGAAAACCATATAGATTATTAAATTGCTTCTTAGGATCAACAATTATGTCATAATCAGCTTGATATTGATTAATCAATCTCCCAACTATAGGTAAAGTAATATCATTTGAAGCAACGACTTTTTCAGGTATTGCGTTTTTGTTACGGTCTAGTAATTCTAAAATTTTAAAAGAAGTAATACCACTGGCGGGTATATCAGGTCCATCGCCTTTTCCTTGCCTGTCTGGTTGCTGAGTCATGGCAAGTGTAATGTCCAACTTCCCTTTTTCATTTAATGGGACACGTATAAAAATGCTGTTATTAGCAGCAAAACTTGCAGAACCAGCGGATAAATTTTGAGGACGTGTGTAATCCATAAAATAAATGTTATTAGGCATAATAGGCCGAAGCTCATGGCCATTGATAAAGAAAGTACCAATTACAGCGTCTGATAAAATGTTTGGTGGTGTTAAGCTTTTTATGCTGTTAAACCTGATTTCAAATTCGGCTTCAGGAATAACATTCCAGCGTGTTCTAACATAATCGGTAATAACAGACCTTACTGAATAAGGTTTATGGTTTAAGGTCTCAACTCTAAATGAGATGGGATTGCCCGGGGATTCTATTGAGGGTGTGTTCCCTTTTGTAATTAAACTATCTAAGTATTCAAATGTCTCCTTTTTACCTGTATTAATATCCTTAAACCCTCCGTACGCCATAATTTCGAAATCAGTAATTCCATATTTTTTCAAGTTATTTAAAAACACATGGGCATCTGCATGAGCAAATGCAAAGTCATGTTCAATGTCAGCAGAAAAGGTTTTATCTAAAGTAGTATTTGAAATACTAGACCTCAACAATATTACTCGGCCATAACTCACTGAACGTATAACAAGTGGTTGATTAGTTAAATCAAAATATTTTTTATCATCTTCGTTGAGCCTATTTTCAAAAAGTTTCTCCGGGTTGGGATTTTCACAAAATGCTTGATAATATTCGTCTTTTAGTAAAAAATATACATTTTGGGTTGTTCGTGAATCTGTTGATTGGAATTGGGATTTCAAACTGCCTGAAAACCAATCAGCGTTTAAATTTAATTTAAACATGGTTTCTTCGTAAGAGTTGGATATTGCACATTTAGAATAAAAATTCGTATGGTAGCCTCTAGGATTTGCTGCAAGTATTTTGTTCATAGCAGTTGTAACTGCACTTGGACTATTGCAATCAACACTATCTACATAAACTGTTTTACCATGTGAAATATTTATCCCAATTCGCATTGGGTTAGTAGTTAATCTACTTTGAGCCAAGTTACTTTGCTTAACAGATTCTTCAGTAACTAATGAACCAGGGTAGATTCTTGAATAATCCGCATTTAGTAATGATTGGTCGTCAAATAACTTTTCATAAGAAACCGTTTCTTCTCTATAGTTATAGTATTGACCTTTGTCCGTAATTCGCTTTTCTACTGTTTTACTAATATTTTCTCTGTTTTCAGGTCGCTTATAACGTTGCTCCGGAATATTTGATACTAATTTTTTTATATCGTCTGAGTTAAGTTTGTTAGAACATGATGTGACGAGCATCATTAAGCTAAACAAATAGCTAAGTCTGCAGAAGTTTTGGCGCATATTAAAAAAATTTAGAGATGCTAAATTAAAAAATATAAAGTACCAGAAAATATATTGTCATCTTAGAAATGTAAAGGCTCCTTTAGAATGACGCACAACGTCCGTCGGCTTGGCGAAGTTGGAGAGCAAAGCGAGCCAATTTTGCCAAACCGACAGTTAGGCGAAGTGCCGCCAGCGGGCGGAACTTGACCAGTGGAGGCCTCTTTGGAAAAGTTCAGAACCCGGAAAATTAGGGTTGGCAATGACCGATTGCCGCCGTTGTATTCCGGAAAAAAGCCACTCTTTGCTGGCCGCCCGGACGAAAAACTTGACTTTATGGTCCGTTTTCCGTACCTTTCGCAAGCTTTTTTAAGCGATTAGCTTAGAAAGACAGGCTTTCTGCGAATCTTCGCAAAAGCTTGCTCGCCGAGCCTATCGGCTCCGTGGCCATCTTCGTATTGCTTCTCTGAACTTTTTGGGCCTCCATTGCGCACTAACTCTTAAATAGACGCAGGTTTTCGCCTATTTTAAACAAATATACAAATACCATCTATTTTTGCCATTCGTGAAAATGTTTTTTGTAATTCATCTATATTTCAACAAATTATGTGTATCCATCGCATTCAGCAATACAAAATACGTATCACGCATTTTGCATGGCTGAATGCGGTAAAATTTTAAGTAACAATACAAAGTGCGCGTATCGCATTTTGTATTGTTACTTTGTTCAGCAATTGATTACGGCATCGTATCTAATGGGCTTTTAATTTTTTTAATGCTTTTCTCACTTACATGCGTATAGCGCAAGGTGGTAGTAAGGTCGTTGTGCCCCAATAACTCCTGAATAAACTTAATGTCGGTTCCATTCTCTAAAAGATGCGTGGCAAAACTGTGGCGCAAACCGTGGATGCCCACCACTTTGTTAATTTTAGCCTTCGCTAATGCATCTTTAAACACCTGCTGCGCGCTGCGGATGCTGTACGGTTGCCCGTATTGCCCTTCAAACAAAAATTTTTAGGGGCGGTACTCTAAAAAGTAAGTTCTTAATTGCTCCAGAATACTGTCGGGTAAGTTGGCGTATCTATCTTTTTTTCCTTTTGCCCGCTGAATAAAGACCCGCATACTCTGGCTATCAATATCGGTTATCTTTAAATGAACAATCTCACTGACGCGTAGGCCCATTCCATAGCATAGTTTCAGCATTGTATTATGTTTCAGATTTGTTGTAACGGCAAATAAACGTTTAATATCACGCGGCGAAATAACCTTGGGCAGTACCGAAGGCTTCTTGGGACGGGGAATTTCAAAAAAAAGTTGCTCCCGGTGAAGTACCTGCTCAAAATAAAATTTTATAGCATTCATTCGGCTGTGTAACGTATTTTCTGAGAGTTTAAGCGTATTAATACAATATAGGAAATAACTTCTGAGGCGAGTAGCATCCAAGGCATCAACGGGGTTGGCTTTTAACAGATAAAGCAATTGCGCAAATTCATTCCGGTACGTTTTAATCGTGCTGCTACTATATGCTTTCAACTGTAAGGTCTCGATGAGAATTTGGAAAGCGGGCTGGTTCACGGGGTGAATATGAGCCATTACCTCTTTACCCGCCAAAGGAGGCGCCAGGCCGAATAGCTAGCGATAATGTGGGGTATTCAGGACGTACCAGGCTTTTTGCGACCGGCTCCAATGAACGCCCACTAACTTGCGAACGCGCTCGTTTAGTTCCCGGCTATAATCGAAACGGATAAAAATTACCTCCTTGCTGTTGTGGGTAGCCGGCTCGTAGGTTATTTTCTGGTTCATATATTCTTGCAAGTCCATTAACTGTCCTCATCGTCTTCGACCTTTTTATCCAGCGTAATTAATTGCTCCGCTATAATTTCGGTAACCAATCTTTTAATGCCTTCTTTGTCTTCGTAGCTGCGGGTCTTCAACTTTCCTTTCACAAAAACCATACTTCCTTTGCTAAGGTACTTATTGGCTAGTTCGGCCAAGCCGCGCCACAGTACTACCGAATGCCATTCCGTTTGAGTTAATGTCCGGCCATTTTGGTCTTTAAAAATTTCGGTGTAGTGGCAACCGAAATTTTGGCGACGGCTACATTTTCTTCTAAGTATTGAAAATCGGGGTCTTTCCCTAAACTTCCTATTAACGATACTTTGTTTAATCCTCTCATGGCATTTTTCATTATTATAGACCGTATTTTTTCACCGTACTCCTATTACGTCGTTAGTCTATTCTTTTGCAATATTAGAAAGCAAAACCTACCTTAATCTTCATTCATCCTTTCTCAATAAGAGAACACCTTATGGCGGGCATCCGTTTTTTGGTAAGTATCGCCAAGAGAAATCTACCGCAAAGGCGTACTTACTTGAAGCGCACTAAAGTAGCGCCGTAGCCAAATTTTTCTTTCCGGGCATCTTCGTAGTATTTTATTTGGGTGCGGCGCTGACTTAATATTTTCTGAATTTCTTTGCGTAAAACGCCGTTACCGGTGCCGTGAATAAAAACAATTTCGTGCATATTACTGGCAATGGCCCGGTCGAGATTATCTTGAAAGACTGCGAGTTGGGTACGTAGCATTTCGCTGTTGCTCATTAAGGCGGGGTCCACATCGGTAAGTTTTTCAATGTGCAAGTCTACTTCGTGCGCCGGCATTTTTAACTGGTATGCTTCCGGGTTTTGCGTCTCGGTTTCCGTTAAATTTTCCAGAATTTTATCCGGATTCACTTCCGTTGGTTTCTGGTCTAACGAAAATAAATAAGCTTCTTTCTTAACTACCGGCGCTGTTTTTTTGCTTTTATAGAAGGAGGAAGCTTTAAATTTAATGCGTTTTACCACCGGCTCCAGCAAGGTAATACCACTCACCCGGTGTTGCAGGTACTGAATAACCACATCCGGCCATTTATCGAAATCTTTCAGGTGCAAATGCGCTACTACTTTGCTGTTTTTAGGCGTAAGCTTATCGTTTTGAATGCCTTTGTACCGGTTGTTGGTTTCTTCGCCGTAAGTAAAAAGTAAGTCAAAGTCAGAAAAATTAATAATAGTTACGGCCAGTAATTCTTCGGTTTGCGGCACTAAAGCGACGTAAATACCCGCAGTGGCCGTAACCGGCAGCGGAGCGGCTTCATTTTTCCGGGGTTCTTGGGTAGGCTGCTCCAAGCCCGCATTTTTTAAATATGTATCTTCTTCTTCGGCAATAACTACCACTTCGCGGCGTAAAACCGGAATGGTAAAATCATTATCAATGGCTATTTCTACCTGATCTGCGCCAATAAATTGAGTAATAATGCCTTGTTCTTTGCCGTGCAGCAAGCGCACGCGGTCGCCTATATTCATGGTATTATATTCGTTTAATCTAAATTTATAATAAGGAATGAAGTTTACTTCTAAAAAAATGGGTAACGTTTTAATTATCAATTAAACTTTCAGGAACGTTTAAATTTTCCGGCAAGCAGCCTGTTCTAAACTAAATTCTGCCGATATCTGCTGCACCCAATAATTTTCTTGCGTCTTTTTACGAATGATAACTATGAATGATGGTTACCTATTTTAATCTTCTGCTTCTGTATTTGATTATTTACGTATCATTTAAGCTTGTATAAGCTGGTGGTTAACCGGAATAAGTTAAAAATACAGGGTATGAAATCTTAGTTTTTGCCGAGGATTATACTCCAAAGCAGGTAAGGGTAAATGCACCATATCTAAAATAAAAAAAGCAGTATTTAAAAATTTACTTCGCGTTTTAATGGCCGATAAATTTACATCAGGAGCCAAGTAAAATTGCCGGTAAGCCCGGAAACCCGCCTGCTGATTGGTGCCGGGGTCGTTGTATACTATTTCCTCCGTACCGTAACCGACTGCCACGTTCAGCCATTTGGGGAAGCGGTTGTAAGCCGGTAAAAAACGGGCGATGTCTACGGCTAGCCAGTACGTTTGCCCGTTGTAATCCTTCAAAATTTGTTCAGGTAAGTTGCTGCCTAAAACGGCCGGGCGTTCCTGGGCAAAACGAGTCCGGTGAAACGAAAATTTAGGTACCACTCTCCATTCCGACCAAACCAAATATTGGCCCAGCACCGCGGCCGAACCGGCCGCGTTGGCTATTAAATCGCCGGGAGAGGCGCCATAATCAACGGCGTACCCATCCAGAATTTCAATGGGAGTTTGTAAAAGAACCCCCGCTAAACTACCCCATATAATGGCTTTCTTCTCTGGTACCTGGGCCCATTTGAGAGCGCTCACCGCCAAGCGGCTTTCGTGAAAAGCGCTCCAGAAATGCCCGACTTTATCCACCTGTTGCCATTCTTGGTTATCGTTAAAAAAATGAAAACGCGTGCGGGGCATATCCTGGTACCAGGCCTGACCCGCTGCTGCCAGCGCTCCCCCGTAAAGAATGCCCGAACCAATACCTAAAATCGTTAATTTAGAAGAAGAAACCTTAGCTGGTTTTAACGGAAGGGAAGCAGTGGAATCGGATTGAGCTTTTACTTGACCCGTTGAAAAAAGAACCAGACCCATTAGCGGCGAAGCAAATAAGTAAGGTATTTTCCAGCCTGGTTTCAATCGATTTGTTTTCACTCGGTAAATATACCGGAAATATCCGGGCCCAGCAGTAAAACAAAAAAGCTTCTGTTGGGTAACAGAAGCTTTGTATGGAAACGAATAACCCGCGCTTAAATTTGCGTTTGCGGCGATAAAACAGAATGGTAATATACCAAATCGTCGATAGGCGACCGGATAATTTTACCGAAAGCCATGTTATGTTCATTGCTTACTTCTTCTAAAACATCGCGGAAATTATACGCTACCGAACCCACGCAATTCAGCGAATATTGCTCGTAATTGGGGTAATGGCAAACCAAGTTCTTAAAGAAAGCTTCAAAAGATTCTTTTACTACCTCGCGGGAATAAGAAAAATTATTGTTCTCGTATAAAAACTTACTAAAGCTGGCTAAAAAGCGGTTAGGCAATGGTTTGTTGTAGAGGTTATCAAAAATATCTTCGTTGGTTAGTTCGTAAGTGTCTTTAAAAATTTTTTGCATGCCTTCGGGCAGGTAACCCCGCATGTAATCGCGCACCAGGCGCTTACCGATATGGGAACCACTGCCCTCATCCCCCAGAAAATACCCTAAAGAGTCGATGTTTAAGGTAACGTTTTTGCCATCGTACAAGCAGGTGTTGGCCCCGGTACCTAAAATGGCGGCAAAACCGGGTTCTACCCCCAATAAAGCCCGGGCTGCGGCTAATAAATCATGGCCTACGTACACGTTGGCGTTCGTAAAAACGGCCCGCATGGCCGCGGCGACTATTTCAATCTTTTCCGGCGCGGAGCAACCGGCCCCGTAATAATTTACTTCGTTTACGGCGTCTTTACGAAGGTTTTCCGGTAGGTTCTTTTGGAGCGATGCAACAATAGTAGGCGTATCGGAGAAATAAGGATTGTAACCTTCCGTGTTAAAATAAACCTTGGTATTGGAGTCCGTTATTAAACACCAACTTGTTTTGGTTGAACCACCATCTGCAATAATTACCATGTCAAGTAAAAAAGTTAAAAGGGTTTAAGCTGTGATTATTGTTGTACGTAATGCTCAGTTTTTGAAATTATTTAATCGTCGCCCCGCGGAGCGAATGGTTTGTAAACTTAAGATAAATAATTAATAATTTAATAATAGCATTACTATAAATATTTCACATTATGCAAAAACAAGAGTAATCCGGCTGAAATTATTCAGATAATTGGTTGTCTTCTTAGATAACCAATAAAGAAAATAGAAAAAATAAGGAAAATAGAAAGAAATTAAAACAACGTACATTTACTTATTGCCTTCATTTAAATTAATTGAGTACCAAACTTCTTCCTTAATAAAATTGGTTCACCTATTTAGTACTTGTCAGACATAAAATAGTTGTGTGCAATTTTAGATTTACGGCGTTTCCGGATGTTTTTTATGATTTTTAGATCTGGTCAGAAGAAACCGATTAACTTTGGCATCAGGTATCTTTCTTTTCTTGCTAGATGGAAAGTTACCGATGCGTTTACTTTAGCAGTTCCAGTACTAAGGCCGTTTTAGCCGGAATTTTTATTGTAGCCAGCGAAGGTAGTGTTTCTTCCGTCAGTACGTTGCGAGCCCGGGTAAAGCCAGCTATTCGTTCCGTGAAACGCTTGGTCTCCAATGAAATTTCCTGCTCGGTCGGGTTAGTGGCCACCATGATGGTTTTAGCGGCATCGTACCGGAAGTAAACGTACGTATTGTTTTGCGGCAAATACTGCATCAGTTTACCGCTGTGCAGCGCGGGCGTATTGTTCCGGTACTGAGCAAGTTTCTTTACAAAGTTAAAAGCTTCATTTTCTAAAGCAGAACGGCCACTCGCGGAGAATTTGTTTTCTTTATCGTCTTTAAAACCACCCGGAAAATCTTTTCGCACTTCGGCATCCGAGGGGTTTTTAAAATTTTTCATTAAAATTTCGGTACCGTAATATAGGCTGGGAATGCCGCGCGTAGTTAATAGCCAGGTTAGTCCCATTTTATATTTATTCAAATCTTCGCCGACTAAGGAAAAGTACCGGTCTGTATCGTGGTTATCTAAAAAAGTGACCAATTTTAAAGGATTGTCATAAACGGCATCCTGGGCCAGGGTTTGATATACTTTGTTTTCGCCGCCATCCCAACTGGATTTCTGGTTAATTGTTTCGAGGAAAGCAGTCCATAATACAAAATCTAAAGTGCCGGGTTGGTTGCTTTTAAAAGGAAAGTTAATTTTGTTTTTGACAAAATAAGCCTGACTAATGACGTTATTTACCCACGATTCGCCGAAAATATGAATATTGGGGTATTCCTCCAGTAAGGTTTGGTTGCAACGATTCATAAAAGCTTGGTCATTATACATATACGTGTCTATTCGCCAGGCATCAACCCCAAAATACTCCACTGTCCAGAGGGCATTCTGAATAAGGTAATTGGCCACGTACGGGTTTTCCTGATTTAAATCGGGTAAGAAAGGTACAAACCAACCATTTAAAGTTACTTTCTTGTCGCTTAAAGCTGAATAAGGGTCGAGTACCGGCTGAAATTTGTAGGAAGTATTGGTATAACTTGGCCATTGGTGCAGCCAATCTTTGCTGGGCGGATCTTTTAAAATCCAATGATTAATGCCGACGTGGTTATAAACCACATCCTGCACCACCCGCAAGTTTTTGGCGTGGGCTGCTTGCACAAATTTTAAGTAAGCTTCGTTGCCACCCAAGCGCCGGTCTACCTGGTAATGATCCGTAAAGCCATACCCGTGATACGCGCTGCGCAGGGAGCCGCCTTCGTTGGTTTGCGGTTGGTTATTTTCAACTACCGGATTGAGCCACAAGGCCGTAATACCCAATTCTTGAAAATAATCCAGATGATTGGTTATACCGGCAATATCGCCGCCGTGCCGTAAAAATGGATTTTGGCGATCTGCTGCCGGGTCAGCCATATCGGCGAATTTATCATTACTTTCGTCGGCGTTGGCAAAGCGGTCGGGGAGTACCAAATAAATAAAATCTTTACTGCTGACGCCCTGACCTTTCGGGCTTTTGGTTCTGGCTTTTAGTTCGTAGGAGTAAGTTGTTTTCTTCGCGCCGGTAAAAGTAAAGTTTAGCTTGCCGGGTTTAGCCGTTGCCGCAACGGTTAAATCCAGAAACAAATAATTCGGGTTTTCCACTTTATTAATTTTATCAAGTTTTACGCCGGGGTAATTAACGCTTACTTGGGTTTGGGCGATATCCGGACCATAGACCAGCAATTGCAGTTTAGGGTTCTTCATGCCCGTCCACCAAAATGTCGGATCCATTCGGGTTATTTGTTGGGCCCGAACAATGGGCAGGGTTAAAAGAAAAATGATAAGTCCGAGGTGAATTCTGCGAAGCATTAGGTTTGGCTTTTGGTAATAAAGAAAAAGTAGCGGAAAGATAACTCTTAAAATGTAGCGGGTTGAAAACTATACTTTGTAATAGTTTTCGAAATAAAAGTATATGAAATTACTCATGCAAGCAATAGGCTTATAATGGTAAATTTCAAAATTAAGGAAAAGTATAGTTGACGGTCTTATTGTAAAAAATACCTTTTGTAAGGTATAAAAAATTGATTTGCAACTTTTATTTGGATTTATTTGAAACCTTAAGCTTGTGAATTAAATTCATTCAAACTTCTGGCTTGCTTAAAAAAATTATAATCTACAAAGTAATTTTTTTCGCGTTAATTAAACTATCGCCAACTGGTAGAAAGTAATAGAGCCAATAATTCACCAAATTAATGGGTTGATATGAGATTCGCATTTATACTAGCCTGAATCACTTTTTAGCTTAAATTTCTAATTTTTTAATTTGGCTAAGCACTAGCTTGTTCAGACATCTGCTTAATTAAATACGTGATGATGAAAACCGTGGGAATCCAGTCTGCGTTTGGGGGGTAAGTGTGGTAGTATTCTAAACTTTATGCCTTGCCAGATGTGCCCTGATGAAAATAATTGTCGATAAAATACCCGCTGATACTCCGCCCGAGGCGCATTTGTACCTGGTTGGTAACTTTAATCGCTGGCAGCCGGGTGTGCCAGTCTACAGGCTGCAACCTCAACCAGACGGTACCTACGAAGTAACGGTGCCTTTTATGAACCGGCCCGTGGAATTTAAAGTAACCCGCGGCACCTGGGAGACAGTGGAAGCGGCAGAGGATGGCAGCGATAGACCCAACCGGAAAATTAAACTTCCGTTTCCACCTAAAGTAATGGTGCAAGTAGCCAATTGGACGGATTTAGTGACGCGTCCGCCCAGAAAACACACGGCCAGTCCCCAGGTACAAGTGCTGGATTCTGCATTTGAAATGCCCGAACTGGGGCGTACCCGGCGCATCTGGCTTTACTTACCCATTGATTATGCTACCAGTAAAAAACGGTATCCGGTGCTGTATTTACACGATGGCCAAAACTTATTCGACGCCTATTATAGCTTTAGCGGCGAGTGGGGAATAGACGAAACCCTCGATGAAATGGCGCAAACGGGCGGCCCGGAAGTAATTGTGGTGGGCATTGAACATGGCGGCGAAGAGCGGTTAAATGAATTAACCCCGTATAAAAATCCGGCCTACGGGGGCGGAGACGGCAAGAAATACCTGCAGTTTATTGTTCAGGATTTAAAACCTTACATTGATGAACATTTTCGTACCCAGCCGGAAGCCGAGCATACCGGAATCGGGGGTTCCTCTTTAGGTGGCCTTATTTCGTTGTATGCCGCCGCTCATTACCCGCACGTATTTGGTAAAGCAATGATACTTTCACCTTCGTTGTGGTTTTCAGATAAAATTTTTAACATAGCTAAAAAAGATTTTAAAAATACCCGCCTCGTTTTACTCGCCGGTGAACAAGAAGGCGAAGAAATGATACCTAGAATGCGGAAATTATTTGAGCACCTTATCGCCCACGGATTTCCCGAAGATCAAATCTGGTACCAGACAAGACCCGACGGAAACCATAGCGAATGGTTCTGGCGGCGTGAATTTCCGGAAGCCTTTAAATGGTTGTACGCAAAAAAATAAAAAAATTGTTGTACCATTAATTTCGAGTGCTATATTTGCAGCACCATGAAGATGAAACAACTCTATACTGCTGGCTGGTGGCACCTTTTAGAATTCTAAAAGAGTGAACTGGCACGTTTGTATACCGCTATAAATAGCAGAAAAAGCCCAAGTTCACTTGGGCTTTTTTTATTTTATGACTTTATTCTAATTGAAACAAAACAAATGAGACCTTATTTCTGCTTCCGGACTAATTATTATTGGCAAGGGTAAAACAAAAATCTTTACACAGGTTACGCCGGTGTTTTAATTTATACCCTTACATAATAGTAGTCAGAGAAAAACGAAAATTTTAAAATGAATAAATACAAGCTGTATAGCACGCATAAACAACTCCTCGCCGATACCGTTACCCCTGTAGGAATATATTTGCAATTACGCGATAAATACCCGAACTGCATTATGCTCGAAAGTTCGGACTACCACGGCAACGAGAACAGCTTCTCTTACATTTGCTGCGATCCTATCGGAGGATTTGAGTTAAAAGATCAGGTAATCAGCCAATACTTTCCGGATGGTACCCAGGAACAATTTCCCCTCGAAGACCGGCGCGACGCGGTGAAGCATTTGCAGCAGTTTATTAATTCTTTTTTTATCCGGACTAGTCCTTTTAACTTTATTAATAATGGCCTGTTTGGGTACATGACCTACGACGCCGTTACGTATTACGAAGATATTGAATTCCGGCCGAAAGAAACGGCTTATCCAGAATTGCCCGAAATCCTGTATCGGTTGTACCGGTTTATTGTGGTGGTAGATCCATTTAAAAATGAGTTGTACGTATTCGAACACAGTATCGACGAAAAGAGCAATGGGCCCGGACTGGAACAATTAGAAGCTTTAATTAAAAATAAAAATATACCGGCTTTTACTTTCACCCCCGACCCTGACGAAACTTCAAACTTTACCGACGAACATTTCTTAAAAGTATTAAACGAGGGGCAGCGCCATTGTAAACTGGGTAATGTTTTTCAGATTGTATTATCCCGCAAATTCTCGAAAAGCTTTAAAGGCGATGAGTTTAACGTGTACCGGGCTTTGCGCTCGATTAATCCGTCGCCGTATTTGTTTTACTTCGATTACGGTAATTTTAAAATTTTCGGCTCTTCTCCCGAAGCTCAGATTACCTTAAAAGGCAATAAAGCCAGTATTTACCCCATTGCCGGCACTTTCCGGCGCACGGGTAACGATAATGCCGATGCCGAACTGGCCCGTAAACTCTACGACGACCCAAAAGAAAATTCGGAACACGTGATGCTGGTCGATTTAGCCCGTAATGATTTAGGCCGCCACGGGGACCAGGTAGCCGTAGAAGTTTTTAAAGAAGTGCAGTATTATTCGCACGTTATTCACCTGGTTTCGAAAGTAACCAGCCAGCGCTCTAAAGAAACAGCGCCCATGCTCATGGTGGCCGATACCTTCCCGGCCGGCACTTTATCCGGCGCTCCTAAATACCGCGCCATGACGATTATTGACGAACTGGAACCTACCAGCCGCGGCTACTACGGCGGTTGCATCGGCTACATCGGCTTTAACGGCGACTTTAACCACGCCATCATGATCCGCTCTTTCCTGAGTACTCGCAACCAGTTGCATTACCAGGCCGGTGCCGGCGTAGTAGCCAAATCCAACCCCGATTCTGAACTCAACGAAGTACACCACAAACTAGCCGCCCTCCGCTCCGCCATGGAGAAGGCCGCGGGGATTTAGTTGGAAGGTTGGAAAGTTTAAAAGTTGAAAGGTTAGAAAGTTGGAAAAATTATGGCGCGGGTTGAGCGGTTTGAGGAGTTGAAGATTTGGCAGAAGGCGGTGGAGATTGCGGTGGATATTTTTAGAATCTCGGAAGTAGGTTCTTTAAAATCAGATTTCAGCACCAAAGACCAGATTAGAAGATCAGCTTTATCTATCTCCAGTAACATAGCCGAAGGATTTGAATACAACAGCCACTTGGAATTTTTAAGATTTTTAAAATATGCGAAAGGATCAGCGGGCGAATTAAGAAGTCAGTTATTTATCCTGCAAAAACTAAATTTGATTGAAGCAGAGTTTTATAGAAATAAGTTTGAAGAACTGGAACAATTATCGAAACAGATTTCTTCTTTTATGAAATACATCAAAGAGTTTCATTCCAAAAAGTAGAAAAAGTAAAAAGTTGGTGGTGAAAAGAAGTTTAAAATATATCTCTCAAGAGAACCTTTCCAATTTTTTCAACCTTCTGACTTTTAAACTTTATAACCTTCCAACTTTTCAACCAAAAAAATGAAAATACTAGTTTTAGATAATTACGATTCGTTTACTTATAACCTGGTGCAGCTGGTGAAAAAGCTCGGGTACGGCATGAACATGGAGGTGTACCGGAACGATAAAATTAGCTTAGCCGAAGTAGAAGAATACGACAGCATACTATTGTCGCCGGGACCAGGAGTGCCTTCCGAAGCGGGCATTATGATGGATTTAATTAAACAGTACGCTCCTACTAAAAAAATTATGGGAGTTTGTCTGGGGCACCAGGCTATCGGCGAAGTTTTTGGGGCCGAGTTGTACAACTTGCCCGAGCCCATGCACGGGGTAGCTACTTCGGTTAAAATTACTTCTAAAAACGAAACCATGTTCCGGGGGTTACCCACCGAATTTAAAGTTTGCCGGTATCATTCCTGGGTGGTAGTGCCTTCGTCGATGCCAAAAGAATTGGAGGTAACGGCTGTGGATGCGGACGGACAAATTATGGCTTTGCGGCACCGGGTCCATAATGTCAGGGGAGTCCAGTTTCATCCGGAATCTATCTTAACCGAAAACGGCGAAAACATGATGCGGGCCTGGTTAAAAGGATCCATTACCCCGAAAAAAAGCTGGATATGAAAGAAATATTGTTGCAGTTGTTTGAGCAAAAAGCACTTACTAAAGAAGCAGCTTACCAGGTTTTAGTGGATCTGGGCCAAGGTAAATTTAACCAGTCGGAAATGGCGGCTTTTTTAACCGTTTTTCTGATGCGGAATATTACCGTAAGTGAGCTGGAAGGCTTTCGGGATGCTTTGCTGGAGTTGTGCATTAAACCAAACCTGGGTACCCACGAGGTTATTGATATGTGCGGTACGGGCGGCGATGGCAAAGATACATTTAATATTTCGACGTTAGCTTCGTTTGTGGTGGCGGGTGCGGGCTATAAAGTAGCCAAGCACGGTAATTTCGGGGTTTCGTCCGTTTGCGGCTCGTCTAATATTATGGCCCATTTTGGTTACCAGTTTACCAGCGATAGTGACTACCTGCGTCGTAAAATGGATGAAGCCAATATTTGTTTTCTGCACGCGCCGGCGTTTCACCCGGCTATGAGCCACGTCGGACCAATCCGGAAGCAATTAGGCCTCAAAACCTTTTTTAACATGTTGGGCCCCATGGTTAATCCGGCCATGCCTCATTACCAGATGGTAGGCGTTTTTAACCTGGAATTGCTACGCTTGTACGCTTATTTGTACCAACAAACCGATAAGCATTTTATGGTAGTACATGCCCTGGATGGTTACGACGAGATTTCCCTGACCGGTGCTTTTAAAGTAGTAACCGAAAATGGTGAACAAATTCTAACCCCGCATAAAATTGGCTTTAAAGAAGTAAAGCAAGAAGAATTAGCCGGCGGCAAAACCGTAGAAGAATCGGCTAAAATTTTTATCGACGTGCTGGAAAATCGCGGAACCACGGCGCAGGCCAATGCTGTAATCGCCAATGCCGCCATGGGTTTGTATTTAATGAACGAAGATTTCTCGATTGACGAAGCCGTAGCTGCCGCCCGCGAATCATTAGAATCCGGCAAAGCCCTGGAGTCGTTTAAAAAGTTGATAGCTTAGTTGTATGTTGGCTATTAGATTCTGGATACTAGATATTAGCCGTTAGACATGAAATGGGAGATTTATAACTGAAATAAGTAAATCCAGAAAAAAGTCCCCCTTCGGAGGGGGTAGGGGGAGGACCAGGAACTACGAAAATTTTAAAAAATCAACCACCCCTTAATTCTCTTAAGCTTAGGCGGGGAGCAAAGAATTTAAGAATCAGATAAAAGCACAACTTGCAACCTGTATCCTGCAACTTGTAACCAACAACCTGTAACCAAAAAATGAACATACTCGAACAAATTGCCGCCTATAAGCGCCAGGAAGTTGCCGAACGCAAAGCCTTGTTTCCGGTGAAATTACTGGAGCAAAGCATTTATTTCGAAACGCCGCCGGTATCCTTCCGCAAGTATTTACTGCGCGAAGATCTGCACGGTATTATTGCCGAGTTTAAGCGAAAATCGCCTTCGCTGGGGGTAATTAACGCGCATACTTCCGTGGAGCGCACCACCATTGGATACATGCAAGCAGGTGCATCAGCTTTATCTGTACTTACGGATACCCAATTTTTTGGCGGCAAGAACGAGGATTTAACCATTGCCCGCAAGTTTAACTTTTGCCCAATTTTGCGCAAAGATTTTATCATCGACGAGTACCAGATCATCGAAGCCAAATCTATCGGCGCGGACGTTATCTTACTAATTGCCGGTATCCTGGAAGCCGATGAAGTAACCCGCTTAGCCACCTTTGCGAAATCTTTGGGTTTAGAAATTTTACTGGAAGTACACGACCGCGAAGAACTGGAGCGTACCTTAACCGACCAGGTAGATGCCATTGGGGTAAATAACCGGAATTTGAAAGATTTTAGTGTCAGTATAAATACTTCCAAAGAACTGGCCGCGCTCATTCCTGATACCTTCGTGAAAGTTTCGGAAAGCGGCATTGGCCAGGCCGAAACCATTCTGGATTTGCGGTCTTATGGTTACCGCGGTTTCTTAATGGGCGAAGCTTTTATGAAAACCAGCCGGCCTGAAAAAACTTTAGCCGCGCTCATTGAATCTTTAAAAACCGCCAAGTCGGCCTTCGCTTAACATTTTTTAAAATTTTTAAAAAAATGACTACCTCCTCTGTAACGACTCTCTTAAAAACGGAACCTACTACTTTACAAGTAAAAGTGTGCGGCATGCGGGAGCCCGAAAACATTGGGGAGTTAGTAGCCTTGCAACCCGATTACATTGGTTTTATATTTTACCGGAAATCGGCCCGGTACGCCGGCGAAAAACTAAATCCCGAATACATCAAACACCTGCCGGCAACCGTGCAAAAAGTAGGCGTTTTTGTAGATGAATCGCTGGAAACTATTCTGGCTTTAACAAAAAAGTTTGGCCTACAAGCCGTGCAACTCCACGGACAAGAAACCCCGGAATTTTGTAAGCAATTAAAGCAGGCTGGTTTCTTAGTATTAAAAGCTTTCGCGCTGGACGATGATTTTGATTTTAAAATTTTAGAGCCTTACGAGGGAACTTGCGATTATTATTTGTTTGATACTAAGGGCCAGCAACACGGGGGCAACGGCGTTACTTTTAACTGGAATATTCTGGAAAATTATCACTTAAATACGCCCTTTTTCCTGAGCGGCGGCTTAGATCTGGAACATGCCACTGCCATCAAAACCGGCCGATGGCCCTGGCTCCGGGGCATCGACATTAACAGCCGGTTTGAACTGGAACCCGGCTTAAAAAATATTTCCAAAGTAAAAAAAATGCTAACCGCATTTCGAGAGTAATAGATTTTAAAAAATAATGCTGGTTTGTAAGTAATGGATAATGGAAGGACGAATAAAGTAAGTTAGACGGTTTTTCAAAAGGAGCTTTTCCGCTTCGTAGCGAAATAGGTTCCTCCTGAATGACAAAAGATAAGGAGTTTATCACCTGAAATTCTAAGTCAAAGACCCAAGATTAACTTTCCAACTTTAAAACCTTCCAACCTTAAAACTAAATAAAACTAACTTGCAACCTGCAACCTGTAACTTGTAACTAATTAAAAATATGGATTTTTCTGTTGATGAACGGGGGTATTATGGTAAGTTCGGTGGCGCTTACATCCCGGAAATGTTATACCCGAACGTAGAAGAACTGCGCCAGAAATACTTGGATATTATCTACGAACCCAGCTTTCAGGAAGAATTAGATGAACTGCTGCGCGATTACGTGGGCCGGCCTACGCCTTTGTATTACGCTAAGCGCCTTTCCGAAAAATTTAACACCAAAATTTACCTGAAACGCGAAGACTTAGCCCATACCGGCGCGCACAAAATAAACAATACTGTTGGACAAATTTTACTGGCCAAACGGCTGGGCAAAAAACGTATTATTGCTGAAACTGGAGCCGGTCAGCACGGCGTTGCTACGGCTACGGTTTGCGCGTTGGCTGGTCTGGAGTGTATTGTATACATGGGGCAGATTGATACCGAACGCCAAAAGCCCAACGTAGCCCGCATGAAATTGCTCGGCGCCAAGGTAATACCGGTAACTTCCGGTAGTCAAACCTTAAAAGATGCCACCAACGAGGCTATCCGCGACTGGATCAGCAACCCCGAAGACACGCATTACATTATAGGTTCCGTTGTAGGTCCACACCCGTACCCCGACATGGTAGCCCGTTTTCAGGCGGTAATCAGTGCCGAAGTACGGCAACAGTTGTTGTATAAAGAAGGTACCGAGTTTCCGAATTACGTAGTGGCCTGCGTGGGCGGCGGTAGCAATGCGGCGGGCGCTTTTTACCATTATTTAAACGAACCAGCCGTAAACTTAGTGGCAGTGGAAGCCGCAGGTCACGGTGTAAATTCTGGTTTATCTGCCGCAACTTCCGTTTTAGGTTCTTTGGGTATTATTCACGGGAGCAAAACCTTACTCATGCAAACCGAAGACGGCCAGATTGTAGAACCACATTCTATTTCGGCGGGTCTGGATTACCCGGGTATCGGGCCCATGCACGCGCACTTGTACGACAGCGGCCGGGCTAAATTCTACGCCATCACCGACGAAGAAGCCATGCAGGGCGTGGTATTGTGCAGCCGGATGGAAGGGATTATTCCGGCCATTGAATCGGCGCACGCCATTGCCGCTTTACATTACATGCAGTTAAAACCCGATGATGTAGTGGTATTAAACCTATCGGGACGCGGCGATAAAGATTTGCAAACCATTATTAATTACCTCGACGAGCATGATGTACAATAAAATAGCCCAACTTTTTAAAAATCAACCCGGTCGCAGCCTGAACGTGTACTTTACCGCGGGCTTTCCGGAGTTAGAATCCACTACCACTATTTTGCAAACCCTGCAGGAGGCCGGTGCCGATTTAGTAGAAATTGGCATGCCGTACTCCGATCCTTTAGCCGATGGCCCAACCATTCAGCAGAGTAACACGGTGGCTCTGAATAATGGTATGTCTATTAAAAAGTTGTTTGAGCAACTGAATAACGTGCGGGATACCGTAACGCTTCCCATTATTCTGATGGGTTATTTAAATCCGGTGCTGCAATTTGGTTTTGAGAATTTTTGCCGCGAAGCTGCCCGGGTAGGGGTAGATGGTCTGATTATTCCGGATATGCCTTTGGTAGAGTACGAAGAAGAATACCAGGCCATTTTCGAAAAATATAACCTGAGCGCCATTTTCCTGATTACGCCGCAAACCTCCGAAGACCGCATCCGCAAAATTGATGACCTCACCAATGCCTTTATTTACATGGTTTCCACGGCCAGCACCACCGGTAACACCGTAGCCGGCACTGATAACCAGTTGGCTTATTTTGAGCGGATCAAACAGATGAATTTAAAAAATCCGAAGCTGATCGGCTTTGGGATTTCCGATAAAAAATCTTTCGACTTGGCTTGCCGCTACGCTGAAGGTGCCATTATTGGTAGTGCCTTTATTAAAGTTATTCAGCAACCCACCGGCTTACAAGAAAACATCCGCGACTTTATTTATCTGATTAAATCGGGCGAGGAGATATTTAGTTAGTCTGTAGTCACTATTTGTTGGTCCACGGTCGACGGTCCACGGAAAAAGTGACTAAGGCTTTAGAACAATGTAACAAGTATATTACCTCAACCAGTCATTCAGGAGGAAACTAATTAGCTACGCAGCAATAAGGGTCCAGGCAGATGCAAGGGAATTACTTTGTGTATAATACTACTAATCCCCGGAAAACGGTGCTTTATACAGGCGTAACTAACAACTTAACCGTGCGCTTACAACAGCATTACCAAAACCGAGGAAAATCGGAAACTTTTGCTGGTAAATATTACTGCTATAAATTGGTGTATTACGAACGATATTCTAATGCTACTATGGCCATTGAAAGAGAAAAAGAAATCAAGGATTTAAGCCGCGAGGCAAAAGAAGTGCTCATCCGGAAATCTAATCCGGATTGGGCTTTTCTGATAGTAACGGATTAGCTGCGTAGCCAAATAGGTTCCTCCTGAATGACAACTCTAAGTTTTTAGAGAAAATATAACGTGTTCCATCTTTAATTTTTACTCCTCATCTTTCTTCAAAAATATAAAAATTTAAAAAATACTTCAGATTACATTTTTTAATTAACCCTGCATAGCTTACCATCGGTCGACTATAAAATACCAACTAAACCCATGATCATCCAATTACAAAACCAAGTTGCTGAAGCGGATAGAAAAGCCATTATCGAAAAAATAAAAAGCTTTCGCTACAAAGTTACACCCGTAACCACCCAGCGCGGCGATTACCTGATTGGCATCGGAAAGGCCGAATTTGATATCCGGAGCCTGGGGCACATGCCCGGCATTAAAGACTTGCACATTGTATCGGATGATTATAAGCTGGTGTCGCGAAAGTGGAAAGTAAACCCTTCGGTGGTAGATTTAGGCGATGGCGTAGAGATAAAACAAGGTAATTTTACTCTAATGGCCGGCCCGTGTTCCATCGAAACCGAAGAACAAGTGGAAAAAACCATTGCGCATCTGGTAGCCAATAACGTGCGGATAATGCGGGGCGGTGTGTTTAAACCGCGCAGTTCGCCGTATTCGTTCCGGGGTTTGGGCATTGATGGATTAAAAATGTTCTACGCCAAATGCCAGGAACACGGCATCAAAATTATTACGGAGGTAATGCAGGTTTCGCAAATCGCGCCCATGTACGATTATACCGATATTTACCAGGTGGGTGCCCGCAATACCCAAAATTTTAATTTACTCGATGAACTAGGCAAAGTAGATAAACCCGTAATGATTAAACGCGGTATTTCCGGCACCATTGATGAATTATTGTATTCGGCGGAGTACGTGTTCTCGGGAGGTAACGAAAAACTCATGCTCTGCGAACGCGGCATCCGGACGTACGAAACGGCCAGTCGCAATACTTTGGATTTAAACGCCGTACCCATTTTGAAAGATAAAACGCATTTACCCGTTATCGTAGATCCGTCGCACGGCATGGGCATCCGGGATTACATTGAGCCCATGGCTTTGGCCGCGGTGATGGCCGGCGCCGACGGCATTATTTACGAAACCCACGAAAAGCCGGAAGAAGCCGCTTCGGATGGCGCCCAAACCTTAAACTTCGCGGAGTCCGAGCAACTGGTGAAAAAGCTGCGAGCTACTTACGAACTGCGTCAGAAATTAGGGTAAAAATTAAAATTAGTGAGATTAATGGGCTTGCTGCGGCTTGTAAGAAAGATTATTCCTGCGGATAAGGAAAGCTTCTATTTACTATTGGCAATAAAAATAAACTGTTTTAGCTGAAAAGAAGAAACTCCTCTTCCTGGTACTTATTTATCTGTCAAGCAAACTCAAAAAATTCTAGTAAATAAAAAGCCCGGCCAATTTGGTCGGGCTTTCTTTCGTTAAAGAAACAGCGTACCCCTTAATTTTTGGGTGGAAACTTACTTAAAATACTATTTACTATTTCAATTACTTTGTCTTCCGGAATGTTACGGCTACGTACTTCCGATTCACCCACACCACGCCAGATTAATTGGTTATTCCGGGCATCAATTAAATCCACAATAATAGTACCCTCTTTATATTGGCTCGTGTTGTTAAAACGGCTGTAACCTCCATAGTAACCGTACGGATAAAATGGACCGGAATTAGCAGTTGTTTGGTTAGCAAAGCTAACATTATAGTTTACGTAGAATTCTGGTTTTTCGGAGAATTCTATTCCTCTTTGTGATAAGTTCGCTTTAAGGGCATTCTGCATCCGCTTATCAAAGAAAGTATCGTATTGTAAAGAATCATGCTTCACCCCAGCTTTATTACTGTACCAGTTAAAAGAACGGTATTGCTGAAAGTTAATCGAATGATCGTAATCGGTACTTACATTAACGTAGGGAGCACAAGCGGTAGCTAAACTTAATAAAACTACAAAACTTATATACTTTATTATTCTCATCTTTATTAATATAATTATTTCTTGTAAGTGGTAGAACTATGGCAATTTTAATACCAGTTTTAGCTGTATAATGTAACTTTTCGAAGTATTAATCTTGCTAAGCTTTTAACGGTTTTTACTTCTATATCTTATATATTTTATAAGAAATTATACTGTTTCGGCCGATTATACTAATTATTCAACAACTTCGTTGTGTTCTCTTATGATTTAAGTAAATGTACTAAAAAGAGGATTTGACAGTATGTCATAAGGCTGACAAAAAGAACTTGAATAAAACAAAAATCCCGCGAATCAAGCGCGGGATTTTTGTTTTGGATATTATGTTTAGTCTATGCCCGTTGCTGTTTGCGCAAGCTCAGGTTGGGAATAGGCCTCCAGCGGAGTACAGGAACAAATTAAGTTCCGATCTCCGTAGGCCGAGTCGATGCGGCTAACGGTTGGCCAAATTTTATGCGTGCGGGCGAATGGATACGGGAACACTGCTTTTTCCCGGCTATATGGTAAAGTCCAGTTATCGGATAATCCTACTGCCATGGTATGGGGAGCATTTTTAAGGACATTGTTTTTCTGGTCGGCGGTACCTTCTTCTACTTCCTGAATTTCGGCGCGAATAGAAATCATGGCCTCACAGAAACGATCAATTTCTTCTTTCGATTCGCTTTCGGTGGGTTCTATCATTAAAGTACCAGCCACCGGAAACGACACCGTCGGCGCATGGAAACAATAATCCATTAAACGTTTGGCAATATCTTCTACTTCAATGCTCACCTTTTTAAAAGCCCGGCAATCCAGAATCATTTCGTGCGCGCAACGCCCGTTAACACCCGTGTATAAAACCGGATAATAATCCTTTAGCCTGGCTTTAATATAATTAGCGTTTAAAATAGCCATTTTAGTAGCTTCGGTTAACCCTTCTCCGCCCATCATGGCAATGTAAGCGTAGGAAATGGGTAATATACTAGCCGATCCCCAAGGTGCCGCCGATACCGCGGAAATAGCTTGCTCTCCACCAGTTTTTACTAAAGCATGACCCGGTAAATAAGGTACTAAATCGGCTACCACGCCAATTGGACCTACCCCCGGCCCACCGCCGCCGTGCGGAATACAAAAAGTTTTATGCAGATTTAAATGGCATACATCCGCCCCAATGGTAGCCGGACTAGTCAGGCCTACCTGCGCGTTCATGTTGGCCCCATCCATGTACACCCGGCCGCCATTTTCATGAATAATCTGGCAAATCTGGATAATACTTTCCTCGTAAACCCCGTGAGTAGAAGGGTAGGTTACCATGAGGCAGGAAAGATCATTTTGATGCTGAATGGCTTTCGCCCGTAAATCTTCCACATCGATATTGCCGCGATCATCGCATTTTACAATAATAACTTTCATTCCGGCCATTACCGCCGAAGCCGGGTTAGTACCGTGCGCCGAAGAGGGTATTAACGCAATATTCCTATGTTGATGACCATTCGCTTCGTGGTAAGCACGAATAACCATTAAACCTGCATACTCTCCTTGCGCACCGGAATTAGGTTGTAAGGAAATGCCGGCAAACCCGGTTATTTCACAAAGCCAATTTTCAAGATCCGTAAATATTTGTTTATAACCTTCGGTCTGATCTGCCGGCACAAACGGGTGCAAACTGCCAATTTCCGGCCAGGTAACGGGTAACATTTCCGCCGTAGAATTTAATTTCATGGTACACGAACCCAACGGAATCATACCATGAACCAACGAAATATCTTTATTTTCGAGGTATTTCATGTACCGCAATATTTCGAGTTCCGAGTGGTGCTGGTTAAATGCTTCGTGCTGCAGGTACTCGCTGGTACGTAAAAGATTCTCCGGCCAGGTAATATCTGTTTCGTGCGGCAATTCCGTTAACTCATTTACCGAAGTTTGCTGATTCATCACTTTGGTAAATACTGCTAAAATTGCTTTTACATCATATAAGTCCGTATTTTCGTGCAGAGAAATGCCAATGAAATTATCCGCAAAGTACCGGAAGTTGATTGCAGAAGCTTCGGCTTCGCGCCGAATAGCATTTTTAAGCTCCGCGCTTTCTACTTTAATTTTTAAGGTATCGAAATAATTTTCGTTTACTTGTTCCAGGCCTAATTCTGTAATTCCCTGTTCTAATAACTGGGTAAGCAAATGAATATTCAAGGCAATATATTTCAGGCGGCGCGGCCCGTGGTAAACGGCGTACATGCCAGCCATAACGGCTAACAGAACTTGCGCAGTACAAATGTTAGAAGTTGCTTTTTCCCGCCGAATGTGCTGCTCACGGGTTTGCAAAGCCATTCGGTAGGCTTTATTGCCGTGCATATCTACGGATTGGCCAATAATCCGCCCTGGTAACGAACGTTTATAGGCATCGCGGGTAGCCAGAAAACCGGCGTGCGGACCGCCATAACCCATGGGTACCCCAAAACGCTGGCTGTTGCCCACTACTGCATCGGCTCCCATTTCCCCGGGAGGAGTGAGCAGGGTTAAGCTAAGTAAATCGGCGGCGACGGCAACTAAAATGTCTTGCTGGTGGGCCGTGGTAATAAAATCAGTATAATTAAATAACTCACCATCGGTAGCCGGGTATTGTACCAAAGCGCCAAATAAAGTAGTATCCGTTAAATCGGCGGTGCGATGATCGCCAATTACCAGCTCCCAACCCAGTGGAGTAGCCCGGGTTTTTAATACATCAATCGTTTGCGGTAATACCTGCTCCGACACAAAGAATCGGGTTGCATTTTTCCGGGTATTTTTCCGCAGACCATAAAACATGTTCATGGCTTCGGCGGCAGCGGTAGCTTCATCCAGTAACGAGGCATTAGCGATTTCCATGGCAGTTAGGTCCATTACCATGGTCTGGTAATTAATAAGAGCTTCTAAACGGCCTTGGGCTATTTCGGCTTGGTAAGGGGTATATGCGGTGTACCAGCCCGGATTCTCTAGAATGTTGCGCTGAATTACGGGTGGCGTAACCGTATCGTGGTAGCCTAAACCAATGTAGGATTTAAATACTTTATTTTTCTTAGCAATAGCGCTGAATTTTTTTAAAAAATCGCGTTCGGTTAAAGCGGCTGGTATAGCTAAAGGTTTCTTCAGGCGAATAGCCGCCGGAACGGTTTCTTCCATCAATTGATCCAGCGAATCTACCCCAATGGTTTTTAACATATCCTGCATGGATTGCTTTACCGGACCATTATGGCGTTCCTTAAAAATATCGGCGGGCTTGGTTTTTATCAACATAGTTGCTTTTTAGGAGTAATCAGATGCTTCTATTTAAACGATGAAGCTGGCTTAAAAAGTTCGGTTTAGATTGTGCCGCAAAGGTATTCTTATTCTGCCAACTAAGCTATAGTCCATTATCTTATTTCGCCTTACGAGCAGACCAAATAGTGATAGATTTGTTATCGAAAATAAATTACTATTTTAGATACCTAACCGGTTTCGCCTAAATGAAAAAACTAATTGTAGGAATACTTCGTGAAGGGAAAGTCCCCCCTGATAAACGCGTACCTTTAACCCCGCTAAAATGTCAGGAAGCTGTTACCGTTTATCCGGAGTTGGAAATAATTGTGCAGCCTAGCGCTATCCGGAGCTACTCCGACCAGGAATACCGTGATTTACATATTCGGGTACAGGAAGATTTATCGGAATGCGATGTGTTGATGGGAGTAAAAGAAGTGCCTATTAAGGATTTGTTACCCGATAAAACCTACTTTTTTTTCTCGCATACCATTAAAAAGCAACCTCATAACCAACCGCTGCTGCGGGCAATACTGCAAAAGAATATTACGCTAATTGATTACGAAACCCTCACCAATACGAAAGGGGAACGGACCGTAGCTTTTGGGCGCTACGCCGGAATAGTGGGCGCTTACAATGGGATAATGACGTACGGCAAAAAATGGAAGTTATTCGACCTGCACCCGGCCCACCAATGTTTGGATATTGAAGATATGGAGGAAGAATATTTCAAAGTTAAAGCCTTACCTCCCATTAAAATTGCGGTAACGGGGGGAGGCAGAGTAGCGCACGGGATTATGGAAGTTCTCGACAAAATGGGCATCCGGAAAGTTAGTGTTTATGATTATTTGTATCTAACCTTTACCGAACCGGTATACGCGCAACTGCATTCTTCCGATTATAACCGGCGCCGCGATGGCCGGGTTTGGGACAACGTAGATTTTTACCGGAACCCCCACGAATACGAATCTACCTTCGATAAATTTATACCGGTTACGGATGTGCTAATGGCGGGTGCTTACTGGAATCCGGCGGCCCCAAAGTTATTTACCATAGAAGATATGCAGCGACCAGATTTTAAAATCAATACCATTGCCGATGTTACCTGCGATGTAGATGGTTCCATACCTTGTACCAAACGAGCCAGTAGTATTCCGGAGCCCGTTTACGATTATAACTCGTTTACGCAAGAACTGGAACCGCCTTTTAGCCAACCAACGAATATTACAGTTATGGCGGTGGACAATCTGCCTTGCGAATTGCCCCGGAGTGCTTCCCGGGATTTTGGCCG
Source organism: Adhaeribacter arboris (assembly GCF_003023845.1). Taxonomy (NCBI): domain Bacteria; kingdom Pseudomonadati; phylum Bacteroidota; class Cytophagia; order Cytophagales; family Hymenobacteraceae; genus Adhaeribacter; species Adhaeribacter arboris. The sequence goes on from NZ_PYFT01000001.1 coordinate 6,746,946, forward strand.
CCAACTGATTGATGAAGTATTTCCGCACCTCTTAAACAATGACCCGGAAGGAATTCTGGCCCGCGCTACTATTACGAAAAATGGCAGACTCACGCACCGGTACGCGTATTTACAAGAATACGCCGCAGGATTTTTGGAAGAGAGTAAAAGTAGTTTGATATAGAATCAGATTAGCTTATGCAATCTTGCTATTTGTTCATTTGCTACTTAATTAAAAGAATTAACAAAAAGTTGAATAGTTTATTCAAGAGTAGTAAAAACCTGCTGGTCGAGTAGTAGAAATCTCTTTTTTTGATAAACTAATACTCAAACCAAAAAGCCAGCTAAAACATATTCAAGCTGGCTTTTTGGTTTAAGTTTTTAAAATTATAAGTGAAGTAAAATGCGTATCCTTATTCTCCTACATCCACAATAAATCCACGGCTTTGCGGGCCTTCCAATAAATTCCAGTGGCGTTCTTGTTCCAGGCGGCGGAGGCGGTTTTGCAGTCGTTGCGTTTTCCGGCGCAGTCGCTGCATTTCCTGCCGCATATTTAAAATGACATCAATGCCTTCCGGGTTAAGATCTAAATCCAGCGCTAAGCGGAGCATCCGTTCTAACTGCTTTACCTCCGAAGCAGGAATTACCTGGCGGTCTTGGTTCGTATGTAAGCGCACTAAACCGAAGTTGGCAAATTCCTGAATAAGACGTACCTCTACGCCGTAATGCTGACAAAATTCTTCGATGGCGATGTAGTTCATCATAAATTATTATTTACCAATTAGCAAGTACTAACGAAGTCTTTGTTTGTTCTGTTTTAAAATTTAGATTAAGGAGAAGTAATTCCCCCTTTTAAGGTAAAACGTAATGTCTATTTCTAAAATTAGATTGTTAGTCGTTCCGGAGTTGAGCGAGTTGTTTAAATAATTCTTTTTCTTTTTCACTGAGCCCTTCCGGTAATTGCAGCACAACTTTCACGAATAAGTCGCCAAATTGCCCCGGTTGATTGTATACCGGAAAACCTTTTCCTTTAAGCCGCAGCAAGGTGCCATTTTTAGTTTCGGGTTTTATTTTAAGCTTTAGCTGACCGCCTAAAGTATCCACTAAGATATCTCCGCCTAAAGCTGCGCGGTAAACGGGTACCTGTACTTCCAGATGAATGTCATTTCCCTGGCGCGTAAATCGCGGATCGGGTGGTACTCGTAAGGTAATGTATAAATCGCCGGGCTCACTGCCGTTACGTCCCGGTCCGCCATTGCCTTTTAAACGAATTACCTGGCCATCTTCTACGCCGGGTTTAACGTTAATGCGCAGATTTTTATCGTTTATAGTAAACGTTTTTTTCACCCCGTGGTAAGCTTCCTCCATAAATACCGTTAACTCGGCCGAGAAATCCTGACCTTTGGCACGCATGCTGCTTCGGCGGTTGCCGCTTCTCCTTTCACCGAAAATAGAACTGAAAAAATCAGAAAAATCGCCTCCTTCGCCTTCCTCCTGGAAAGAATAAAAACCACCGCCCGCATTACCGCCTTGCTGAGCATACTGCGACCAGTCGAAACCGCCCGTTCTACCTCCCGTTTGCTGGTAGCGCTGCCAATCTGCCCCTAAAGTGTCGTATTTTTGCCGTTTTTCATCGTCGGAGAGAACTTCGTGGGCTTCGTTGATAGCTTTAAATTTTTCTTCTGCTTCTTTGTTGCCCGGATTAACGTCCGGGTGGTATTTGCGCGCGAGTTTTTTGTATTGTTTTTTTATTTGTTCCTTCGAGGCTTTTTTATCTACCTCTAAAATCTTGTAATAATCTTTGTAGTCCACGGTTGTGCAGCGTTTTTTCTAGTACCACTTTCTGGAGAATACATACGTAATTAGTAGCCCAAAGTAAATTTAGTGAGTACTACTAATTACTACATTAAAATTAATGAGTTATTTTTAAACAGGAAATGTCTGCTCTTTACGCTGTTTTGAATTACTTATTACTTCAAAAACACCAATTTACCAGAAGTTAGAAGAAGTAAGTACGGTAACAAATTTCTGGAACGAGAATTAGTAAGATTTTTGCTCCTCTACATTTTGCGGCGTTTTTACCTGTCTTTGCTGCGTTTTTTCCTGCATTTTGCCATAATAATCCGGAATTTGGTCGCCGAGTAATTTACCCCAAGGCTGCAATGAATCGATGCGGTCGAAAATAATTTTTAGTACGGCTACAAACGGAATAGATAAAAACATACCGGCAAATCCCCACAAGGCTCCGCCTAATAAAACCGCCAGAATAGAAGCCAAAGCGTTAATTTTTACTTTGGAAGACACTATCCGGGGCACTAAAATATTGTTATCAATAAACTGAATAAGACCATAAGCGCCGATAATGAGGAGCTGAGTAGTGTAACCTTCTTTCGTTAAAGTGGCCATTAAAACCGGTAAAATAATAGCTATAATACCGCCAATGTACGGGATTAAATTCAGGATAGCTCCGATAACTCCCAGCAAAATACCGTATTTAACGCCCAAAATTGTAAGCGCAATGGAGTTTAGAGTCGCCACGATGGAAGCTTCAATTAATAAACCTACAATATAGCTTTGAATAGCCGACTTGGTTTCCTGCAAAATATCGGCGATAGGACCCGAGTTTTCTCTGGAAAAAGCTTCGAAAATAAAATTTAAAATTAAAGGCTTGTAAAACAGCAGCAAGAATATATAAACCGGAATTAAGAATAGGATGCCGAATATACCTAAAACTCCCGAAACCGTACGACCCGCCAGGGCTTTGCCACTGTTGGCAGTTTCTCGTAAAAGCTGTAATTGTTTTTGCAGGGTGATGCCAAACGTGCTTTCTACCCAGGTTTGTAAATTAGTAGAAATCTGGTTGAACTTTTGGGTCAGCAAAGGCGCCATATCCCCGAACTGAATAATCTGGGAAGATAAAAAATACAATAAACCGGCTAGTACAATAATCGCGATGAATAGAGTTAAAATAATGGCCAGCACTTTCGGAACGCGCCATTTAATAATGCGGGTATACAAAGGATTAAGCAAAATAGCTAAAAGCAGCGAAAATGCTATGGGCACTAAAATGTCGGAGAGCATGTACAGTACGTACACGAAAAGAATTATCCCGAGTAAAATAAGGGTACTTTTCTTATAAAAGGGTTCAGTTTGATCCATGATTTGAAATATAAGGAGGTCATTTACCGGCTGCTGTTACTCCGGACCGTTCTGACATACGTCGGATACCGAGATTAGTATGCTTTATGACTGAAAAACTTTCTTTTACTAAGTAATTCGGTAAGCGGAAATTTAAGTTCTGTATGAGAAAGTTTAAACGTAGGGATAATCAGGATTGGATTTTGGAAGGTAAATGGAGGTTTTATATTTTAATCGAAAAATAAAATGCTGTTATTGGATAGCATGGTTAGAAATAGGAAAATAGGATAAAAAGGAAAGCCCGGTTAAATAGCTTATTTAACCGGGCTTTCTGTAAATGAAATTATAAAACTTTATTCGTGGGGATGCTTCTGGTAATGCGCTTGCAGCGCATCTTCGCCAAAATCATTGGTTAAGTCGCGAACAACCGTATGTACGTGATTGGCATTATTTTGAGAATTATCATATTCGATTAGTAATACCGGGTTATGAATCCGGTAATAATGGGCTTTCCCAACTTCTGGGGTCTGGCTGCCCGCCCAGGCGAAATACGTTTTTGATAATCCCGCTTTTTCCACTTTAGCCCGTAAGTCGGTAGCTAGTTCGGAGTTGTACTTATTTAAGTAAACATTCAGCAAATCTTTTAAAAGCTGTTGTTGCTTCAACGTCATTTCCGAAAACAAAATTCCTTCGGGTTTCTCCAGCAGGGCTTTCCGACTATTGCTGGTTACTATTTCGTTAGGCGCCACTTCGTTTATCAAGGCTTTTTTCATTTGCTCCGGATTAAACGATTGTACCAGATTAAAACCCAGGGTAGCTTCTTCTTTTAAAATTTGTTTGCCTTTCTCGGGACCATCGGGAACAATAGCCGGGTTAGAACCCATAAAAGCCGGTGTTTCCGCTACTAAACTGCCGGTAGCCGACGAAAAGTTAAGTGATAAATGGTGCCCTTCTATGCGACAACCCCAAGGTTCTTGCTCCGAAGGCTGGCCAAAAACCGAAAAATAGTATTTTCCCGGATCCCGGTAAGTGTTTTCGGGTGGGTGTTTCTCTATGGCTTTTAGAATTACTTCCATTTCCATAATTGATTTTGCTTTCTGGTAACCTTGGTTGCTGAGAGCAGTTTGCAGAATAGCCATTGCCATTTTCTGTTGCGCGGGCGTCATTTCTTTTAGCGGTACCCCCTTGCGGTCGCGCGGCACAAAATGCCAGTTAAACCGTTCTTCATCGCCGAACGGGAAAGTTGCTTTTTTACGTTGTTCTTCGGTTAAAGAACTTAAAAAAGTAGTAACCACGCGCAGCATGGCTTTATTTTTGGGGGCCGAAAGGGTAGTTTTTTTGGTGCCAGCAGTGGTTTGACCGTAACTTAAAAAAGAGGCGGTACACAGCAAACAAACAATAAGATAAGTTCTAATCATAAAAGGAAGGTTTTTATTTACTAATAAATCCTTAAAACAATTAAGATCAGCTCCAAAACAGAAGCCTTGGAAGTAAACAGGTTTAAATATAGGTAATTAAAACGGAAGTAGTTGCAAGAATATCCCGGCCGGTCAAAATAGTTTCGTGTCTGTATTTATGTATTTTTATTCGGTATTTATTTTATCGAATGGCTTCGCTGTCTGTCGTAATTTTATTTATAAACATGTACTGTGGTTAGTTGGCAAGGATATTCTGGAAATTGTAAAGAGAGCAGCAATGGTAAAACGCCGGTTGCGGGTTCGCTTTTTTTCATTTCTTTATTCAACCGCCTTCTTTCGTTTGTATCTGCTCAATGGTAACAATGCGCCAATGGCGGTATTAACGGCTCCAAGGGGAGAACTCCCTCTCGGACGTATTCAGCCAGGAGCCATGCTGGGGTGAAGTGAAAGCATAAGTGAAAGCAAATTAGGCCGGCCAGGCTGATAAATTATGTCATAATCCGTTAACGGCGCCGTAAATTCAAATCATATTAATTCGCGTAACAGAGAAATAGATACTTGTTATTTCAAATAGTTTTCTTTATTATTTGCTTTCGTGTTGTAAAGTTCTGATTGTTGATTGCGTTCCGGAAATATCCCTTATATGATAAACCACATGGCCCATATGTACTACCTAGCAGTGGAAAGCACATCCGAGGCAATTACTTGGTGGGATAAAAACCTGAAATTACTTTTTGCTAACCCTGCTTTTGTCACTCAAGCGGGGGTTCCTTTGTCCCAATTAGTAGGTAAAACCATCCGGGAAATGGGCCATCCCGAACTCCTGGCTCCCCCGTGGATAAAAAAATGCAATTAGTATTTCGCGACGGGCAACCGCTGGAGTATCAGCACTCCCTAGTAACTCCAACCGGAACAGAATTTTATCAGTCTCAGTTTGTACCCGAATTGCAACCAGACGGGGCCGTGGAAAGAGTGCTGGTGATTACCCGCAATATTACTCCCTTACAGCAAGCCGAACAGAAACTGCAAGCCGTTACTAGCTCTTCGCTGATGGGTATGGCTATCGTTAAAAGTTTGCGGGATGCTACCGGACAAATCAGCGACTTTGAATACCAATGGCTGAACCCTTTGGCGCAGTCTTTTGCCGGCCCCCAGGTAGTAGGACGACGTATGTTAGAAACCTATCCGCATGTAAAAGAAACCGGGCTTTTCGAAGCTTATGTCCAGGCAGTAGAAAACCGGCAACCCGTCGATTTTGAAGAATATTATCCTCCCAACAATCATTGGTTTCGCTGGCAAGCCGTTAAAATGGAAGATGGTCTGTTTGTTACCTTTGAAGACATAAGTGAGCGCAAAAAAGCGGAACTGGAAATAAAACAAAGCAAGGATTTCCTGCAATCTGTCTTTGACACGACATTGCTGAGCCTTTCTATTCTCCAGGCAGTACGGGATGAAAGCGGGGCCATACTAGATTTTAAGATTATGCTGGTTAATAAAGAACTGGCCCGAGAAACGGGTCGAAACGACCTGATCGGCCGGTTATACTCGCTAGAATATCCGGGTATAAAAGAAGCCGGTTTATTCGATCTCATGCTCCAGGTAATGGAAACGGGGGAGCCGGGTCAGGTAGAATATTACTACCCGTACGAAGGGTTTAACAAGTGGTATGCGGCTACGTTTGTGAAAATGGAAGATGGTCTGATCGCCAGCAACCTGGATATTACCGAACGTAAATTAGCCGAAACCAAGCTGGTAAAAAGTTTTACTATTCTTAAACAAGCCGAAGAAGTAGCAGGGTTAGGCAGTTGGGAATACGATTATACCACCGGTGACTTTCATTGGTCGGAAGGCATGTATCATTTGTTTGGCTTACCCATAGGCAGTGCCAAAAGTCCGGAAACGTACTTGGAGTATGTTATAGACGAAGACCGACCGCTAGCTGAAAAACTGGTGCAAACCATTCGAAATAATCCGCAGCCAATAGAAGAAACCCTGCGGATCCAGGTGAGAGACAAGGTAATTACCTTAAAAATCAAAGGTGCGGTCTTGCGCGATGATTTAAACCAGCCTTATAAAATATTGTGCGTTGATTTGGATGTTTCGGAGTTAAAACGACTGGAACAGGAAAACTTAAAGATGCGCTTAGAGCAACAAAAAGCATTGCTGTTGGCTATTCTGGAAGCGCAGGAAGAAGAACGTCGGCGTATATCGGAAAGCTTGCACAACGGAGTAGGGCAGTTATTGTACGCCACCAAACTGAATCTGGACCAGGTAGCCCACCAAGTACCCCGGGAAGTGATGGCTCCCACCACTCAACTCTTAAGCGAAGCTATCCAGGAAACCCGGCGCGTGTCGCACGAACTGGTGCCCATGGTCTTGCAGGATTTTGGCCTTACCCGGGCCATTCAAGACTTATGTCAAAAATATCAACCAAGTGCGATACAGGTAAACTGTGAGGTTGATCTAGAAGGTTCTTTAGAATCTTATGTAGAGGTAGCTCTTTACCGCATCAGTCAGGAGTTACTGGCGAACGTGGTGAAGCACGCGCAAGCCACGGAAGTAGATTTGTTATTATCTCAGGAAGACGGAGAAATTACGTTAAAGGTACGGGATAATGGCCGAGGTATAAACCACCCTACCGGTAAATCGGGAGGAATGGGACTTCGGTCCATTCGGGATCGGGTAAAACTGTTGAATGGCACGTATGCACTCCTCACGTCTCCTGGCAGTAAAGGTACTCTGGTGATTATTCAAATTCCGGTTCCAAGTGAAGGCTGATAGTCCTAGATGGAACATTGTTTGAAGAATATCTGCCGCAACCCGTTTTCTTAAGAAAGCACGACAGTCAATTTACCTAACAGGTCTTCTAAGACTTGACTGACCGAGGAGGAGAAAAAAGATTTTATCGCTCGGTGCAGACGGAATATTTAACATCTTTAATTACTTAATTACCAGCTTGCTAAAGTTTATTTCAGGAATATATCGTACCTTCCTATTCTAAAAGTAAACCTATGAACATTCTGAACCTCGTTTTTTTGTGGAGCCGGTTTTTCTGGAACCTACCAGGCAGGACAATACCGGTCGCGGTAGGGCGTCCTGCTTGTCAGATATTACGCCATTATACGTGGGGTTGGTTACCTCCCGCATTAATTTATATTCCGGTGAAAACCAGATCATTAAAGGGTTTATGGCGTTTTTTAAGCCGGCAGGTTTTTCGGTCCTTCTCCGGCGCGACATGGCGGAACTAACCGGCCAGATACCAGATTTCTCCTGGCTGACTGGAGCAACGGAGGCAACTCTTTATGCCGAACAATTGCTAATGGCTCCTGATTATGCGGCGTAGATTAAAATAATGAACGCTTTTTTCCTGAAAAGAATTTCTGGTCACCAACTACAGGCGGCCCAAATAACGGAAGCCTGCCGGCGCTTAAATCTTTTCTACGGTTTGGAGCGCATGACCGATCTGGCGTATCATACCAACATGTCTTTGCGAAACTTAGAACGGTAATTCACGGAGCAGCTGGGTATAACGCCCAAAACGTTTGCCCGTTTTAAACGGTTGCACCGGGCGCTTTCCTTCCTGAGTCATCCCCCAACCTCCTTCTTGGGCAAACATTGCCCAAGAAGGAGGTTACTACGACCAAGCGCATTTCATTAAAGAATGTAAAGCCCTTACTCACCACCCCCGTCCGTTTTTTCACCGGCCGAATACGTGCTGCACAACCAATATAATTTGTTTCCCCAGTTTCCTACCTGCTAAAAATGGCGATTTTTTACAATACATTCTGAGTAGCAGACCTTAATTTTACTCAGAGTCAGAAGCATTTCTGCGCTTTAAGGGCTAGATTTTCCTTTAACGAAAAACTTATTAGCAGCGGAAATCAAGAGTTTTATTGCTCTAAACCAGTTAGCTCCCCAACCTGCTTTTTGACAGTAACAATTACCCTTGTCTAAGCATTATTTTACCTTTTACTAATTCTAAAACCATGAAAAAACTTTCTGACGTAATTACCGCCCCACTATTGTTAGCAGTATTTGGTTATGCTACCGCACAAACCAGCAGTACCGTATCAGTTAAAACAAAACAAACCACAACTACTAATTCTTCCACTCCGGCCAGTAGCAAAACACAAGAGGAGTTGATGAAAATTACCCAAGAATTAACCAATGCCGATTCACGTGATATTAAAAAAGTATTCGAAAAATATTTAGCCGATAATTATTTTCATACCGGTCCTGGAGGAAAAATAGTTAAGAAAGCCGAGGTCCTAAAAAGTATTGAAGAACCGGAAACGGCCACATACCTAGGTACCGATTTCGAGGACATTCAGGTACAGGATTACGGTAATACTGCCGGCCTGAGTTTAAAAGGTAATTACCACTCGGAAAGGAACGGGGAGAAAATTACCGAGTCCTATCGAGCCACTGATGTATTTATTAAACAGAAGGGGGAGGGGAAGATTCTTTCCGTCATCTCTCCACTAGACCCGTTGAGGGTGCGGAAAAAGAACTGCACCGGTTAGGCTATAAATTATTGGCCGAAAAGAAAATAAAGGAAGCCATTGAGGTATTTAAGCTAAACGTAAAATTTTATTCGGAATCGGCCAATACTTACAATAGTCTCGCAGAGGCGTATGCTGCTGCCGGCAATAATACCCTAGCCATCGAAAATTATGGGCACTCCTTAAAGCTTAGCCCGCAAAACGAAAACGGTAAAACGGAACGGGCCAAGTTAAAAGCAAAATAATTAAAAGCAGTTCATCAAGTAAAAACAGCTTTCAACTTTCCATTTAGATTGGCGCGGTAAAGGAAACGGAAATCTAAAGATACAAAAGCCCTCAAAATTCATATGTCAGGAAGAAAACTAATACCCAATCGCTTCAAGTAGCTGCCATAACGAAGGATATTAAACCCGCCGGGTTTGGGCAATTATTTTAATCAACCTTATGGAAGGCAACTAATACTATTGGGTATAAGCAGTGGAAAATGCCGGCCAAAAGCGTGGAGGTGATGGAAGCAATTAATAAATAGTTGATAGACCTTTTATTTTCACGCGGTGATTAGGAAGGGTAATTTAATCACGAAAGCTCAAATTGATCAATCGCTGCTAGCGTTAAAAGAACGGGCAGCCCCGTAGAAAAATGAAGATATTTCTAAAGTATCCAATATGGCACATTCTTCTAAAATAATGATGCTGGTGATCTTAAGTGTTAGGAGCCTGCTCCAAATTAGCAGTGCCCAAGCGTCTATCCGGAATGATTCTTTAGCGCAAATACTAACCGTTAAAGAAAAACAGATGTTCGATGCCATCACCCAGGGAAATAGAAAAAAAGCTCAACTTCTCATGGGCCAGGACTATTTTACCATTAATGCTGATGGAACAACCCAAGGAAAGGATGAAGTGTTAAAAAATATAGAAAAATTTAAAGGAGCGACGTATCAGCTATCGAACCAAAAAATAAGAATATATGGTACTACCGCTATTATCAACGGCAAAGCCAAGTTCTACTTAAAGTATATCTTAGTGGCCGAAATATTTTACACCCAAATATGGGCTTTTCGCCATAACAAATGGCAGTATGTGGGTTGGCAAGGAACAATGACCGGATGGCCTACTTATTATGCGAGTATTCTCACGGCTATAGCCCTTGTAACAATAATTTCCCTTATTCTACTATTCACCGGATACTTAAAGAAACAGGTTAAACGCATTTAGAAATGCTAGGGCAACTTTGCTAATACCGAACTGGATTGACTAGTTTACCTAGCGGGGTATGAAAGGAGAAGCAAACCCACTGGGTTTAGAAAATTATTGTCCGAAACCTAAGCTCTGGCTACGCCCATCAAACTTACTCTCTTCTCTTCCGTCCTCCTGCTGGAAGGATCTAAGCGGCAGAAACGAAGAATTCAAGCGAAGTAGTACCGGGCCAGCAAGCCGTGCTTGACTTTTTCCTGAAAGAAAATCCAGACCAACTGGAAGAAATAGTTATTTCGGGAAGCCGCAATAATTACAAAATCGATGCCCTTTCTTCCAGTTTAAGAATTAACACTCCTTTGCTGGAAACACCCCAGATTATTCAGGTAGTTATCAATGATGTTCTTCGCGATCAGCAGGTAATCAGCAGGAGGGATGGGGTTATCCGGAATGTAAGCGGAGCCTATCGCTTGGAACACTGGGCCGACCTGTATACCAATATTGTAGCCAGAGGTTTGCAGATGCAGGCTTTCCGGAATGGTTTTAATGCCGTTAATTCTTACTGGGGACCGTTCACCGAAGATATAAGTTTTGTGGATCACATTGAATTTGTGAAAGGTCCAGCCGGGTTTATGCTCTCCAATGGCGATCCCAGTAGCCTCTACAACGTTGTAACGAAGAAACCTACCGGCCGTTCGACGGGAGAAGTAGCTTTTACGGTTGGCAGCTTTGACCTGTATCGTACCTCGCTGGATCTGGATAACCGCTTATCGAAGGATGGAAGAATTTTGTACCGGCTTAATTTAGCCGCTCAAAATCGGAAATCGCACCGGCCACATGAGTACAACGACCGGTACGTAATTGCCCCCGTTATTTCGTACCAACTCGACGATAAAACGAAGTTAACGGCCGAGTATACGTACCAGCGGGCTAACATGAGTAACGTAGGTTCTTTCTACGTTTTCGATACTAAAGGTTTTGCCACTTTACCGGTAGATTTTACCATGATGCCAGTTGGGCTTCCCGGATCAATCATAAACGATCACAGTGCCTTAGTTACCCTAATCTTACGGCGGTTTGCCGCTTAATAGTATATGGGCCATTTTTGATCTGGTAACGATCATGGTGCTTATCTCCGGCCTCTATCTTTGGTTTGCCCGCCGGAAAGCAAAAGCCCAGCAAATAGCCCAATTAATTAATGTAAAATACGGAATCACTCACCCTCGCCACCGCTCAGGTAAATGGTATTAAGATATTAGCGTTTTATGAAATTGTGAGAAATGCCGACTGTATTAGGCTTCATCACAATGGTAGGATTGGTACTAGCTATAGTTGGAGTTAGTATCTGGCACTTTTTATCGTGGATTGTGTTAAGCGTACCAATCTATATAATACTAAAATACGGAAGACGGTTCTTTAAATAGATTTTCCGGAATACTCCGTTTAATGGGGTAGTAACTCGTTTTATTTTATAGTATTAGCAACGCAAGCGAAAAGCCGGGAAATTTCCCGGCTTTTCGCTTGCGTAATTTGCTTAAATATTAATCCCGAGGGAAGCGTTAAAACCGCGACCATCCGATGACCAGATACCCGGACCCGGGTAAAACGTGGGTCGTTTGGTAAAATAGTGCTTATCTAAAAGATTATTAACATTTACTCTCAAACGCACCTGCGGCGAAATCCGCCACGAGGCATTCACATCCACAATCCCGTAATCGGGTACTAAGCCCACGGCGCCCGTAGCCGAAGGGATACGGGTATTTAACGCATCCGCGTAGCTTTGGGCCGTATAGCTGTACAAGCCCGAAATACTCCAGTACTTATAGCTGTAAGTAACCCCATTGCGGCTAATCCAAGGCGGCGTGCTTTCGACGTGGTTGTTTTTGACGGAGATATTTTCGTTGCCTTGTCTTACTTGTGCTTCTAGGTAACGGGCATTCATGTAAGCGGTAGAAGTAAAAATAGATAACTGGCTATTAGCCGAAAAAGGGTACGTATATTCCACGAAAAGTTCGGCTCCGTTGGTTAAAGAATTACCAATATTGGTGCGGTATAGGTAGAAGTTACCGACTTCATCGGTTTGGTTTAAACTGCCTAACCGATTATTATAGCGCAACTGAAACCAGCTCACATCCCATTTCAAACCTGCCTTTTCTCCCCGGAAGCCGATTTCGGCATTGTAGCCACTGGCATCTTCCAGGTCTTTATCAATCCGTTCGTAGGTCGTAGCCGGAATGACATCCTTAAAGATGACCGGCCGGTACGCTTGGGAAAAACCCGCGTAAAAGTTTTGCTGAGTTCCTAACGGATAATCAGCATTAATACCTAATAAAGGAAAACGATGCTTAATAACGGTGGGTAACTGTTCGTCCTGGTAGTAGGTAATGTTACCACCCATGTCGGATTGGCCACTTTCTACCCGGATGCCCGGGCTAATCGAAAAAGAAGTTCCTATCTGGAACCGGTTTTCGGCAAAGAAGGCTAAGTTACGGGTTTTAAAGTGCATATCCCGGCCCCACTGCGGATTAGTTAAAGTTAAATCAAAATCGCTGCCCGTGGTACCTTTGCCTAATTGTTGCCGGTGCAAGTCATTACGCATGATTTGCAGACCCGTTACCAAAGTAGATAAAACGGAACCTACCTGGTAACTATGCGACACCCGGAGTTCGGAAGTATAACTGTTAAAATGATCAATATCTACTTGGCGCGGGGCGTAAGTCAGCGTAGCCAAATCAATGACGTCCTTCACGTTAGCGGGCTTATCAAACTGGACACTATTACGAGCTCCTAGTACGGCGGAAGTAACCCATTTGATGGTTGTGCGATTGGATAAACTGTAATCTATTGTAAAGGATGGCACGTAGATTTCGGGATTGAAGTAATTGCGACTACGGGTAGATTGGCGGGGATTAGCCTGAAACATACTATCGGTCAGCGGTCCCGGAATTTGGTAAACGTAATTGGAGCGACCTAATTCGGCCGTTAAGCGAAGGAGTTTGCTGGGTTGGTAGCGGAGTAAAAATCCTTGCGCATCGTAATCCGTGCGGCTGTGGTCGCGGTATCCATCCGACACGCGTTTATTGTAGTAAGCGTAATAACTAAACTTTCCTTTAGTACCGCTAATAGCATTATAAGTACTCACTAAACCGAAGGAACCAGCGGCATTAATGCTTTCTAAGCCAATGGTACGGGTAGAATCGGGTTGTTTGGTGACGTAATTGAGTAAGCCGCCAAACTGGGCACCGTATTGCAAAGCGCCGGTACCCCGGACCATTTCAATCCGCTCTACGGCTTCCATAGGAAGGCTATAATGCGAGGCGGGGTAGCCGTACATGTCGGAATTAGTGATAATGCCGTTCTTGCGAATGTTAAATTCCCAGCCCCGGTGCGGATCTAAGCCGCGCGTAGAAATATTCACCTGATTACCCGAACCATCCATGTCGTATACGAATACGCCGGGGACCTTAGCAAAAAGCTGGCGGGGTGTTTTCTCGGTGATATTGGCGTTTAAACCACTCAGATTTACTACCTCCGTTTTCTTGCCGGCAAAGAGAAAAGTTTCTTTTAAGCGGGGTAGCCGCTCGATGTTGGACTTACGGCCGGTAACGGTAATGGCTCGCAAGCGTTTGGTTTTGCTACTATCGGCCACTGATTGAGCCTGAAGCGAAAAAGTGAAGAAAAAAATAAAAACAAACAGGATAGATAAGTGCTTCATAATAGGCTGACTCTAAACCCGCAAGGTACTAAAATTGGGCGGGAAAAGCAGCCACTAACCACCGGAATTATTCTTTAAGTAACACGGAAGTTTGTTTGTGAAACGGCCATTTCTCTGGGTTTAAATTAGCCTTATGAAACATGAACTGCGCTTACAATCAAGGTTTTTAGATTATTATTTTAGTATAATCAGCGCAGTGCTCCCTCCACATCTTTTTAGAATGGGCCTTCCGAAGAGATAGTCTTGAGTTTAAACATTTTCCAGAGTAATTATTTGCAAGAATGAGTCAATTTTCCCCACTGGCAGTAGTTTGTTAATCTTCCCTTCACCTGGGCTTAATAATAGCTTAACATGGCTATTATAGCTTTGCGCCAAAAGCAAGATCCATGAAACAAACTTTATTATCTAAGAATTTTTGCGGGCGGATGAAATATTTTTTGCCCTTGATAATTTTTACTTTGTTTATTTCCCGGCATACTTTCGGCCAATCTGCCAAGCATGTTATTATTATCAGCATCGATGGTTTCCGGCCGGAGTTTTACCAGGATAACTCCTGGGCCGCTCCTAACCTGCAGCAGATGGCCGCCAATGGAGTACAGGCAAACGGGGTTAGAGGTGTTTTCCCGAGTGTAACCTACCCTTCGCATACCACTATTCTGACCGGCGTGATGCCCCTGCAGCACGGTATTTACTACAATGCGCCCTTTGAACCGAACGGGGCAACCGGACGCTGGTACTGGGAAGAAAACTTAATTAAAACCGAAACCTTATGGGATGCCGTCCGCAAAGCCGGTTTAAAATCGGCTTCTGTCTTCTGGCCGGTATCGGTGGGTGCTCCCGTGGACTATAACCTGCCGGAAGTGTGGTCGCTGGATAAGAATATGGACCGGGTAACTCCCATCCGGCAAGCAGCCCACCCCAAAGGACTTTTAGAAGAAATTGAACAAAATGCTACCGGCAAACTGCAGGAAAAAGATTTAAATAGTGATTACCTGATCGCCGACGAGAACGGCAGTCGGATGGCGGCCTATCTTCTGGAAACCTATAAGCCCAATTTACTAACCTTCCATGTTTTCGCGGTAGACCACGCGGCTCATCAGGAAGGCAGAGACGGCGAACACGTGCGAAAAGCAGTAGCTGCTGCCGATCGGGCAGTCGGTAATATCCTGGAAGCTATTGAAAAGGCGGGGATTAAAGAAAGTACCGCCGTTATTGTAACCGGCGATCATGGTTTTGTGGATATAAAACAAAGTTTTTCCCCTAATATTATTCTCGCGCAAAACGGCTTGATCGGAAAGGAAAAAGATAATTGGAAAGCTAAATTTCATACTTCCGGAGCCGCCGCTTTTTTACACCTTCAAAAGAAAGGGGACCAGCAAACGGTAAGTCAAGTTAAAAAGCTGCTAGCCGGTTTACCCGATTCCCAGAAGAAGTTGTTCCGAATAGTAGAGCGTCCGGAACTCGACAAAATAGGGGCAGATCAGAATGCTGTTCTGGCTTTAACGCCCATCCCCGGAGTAACCATGAGTGCAACTACCGAAGGCGATCTATTGAAAGCTGCCCAAGGGGGAACCCATGGTTTTTTCCCGGATTTCAAAGAAATTCAAACGGGCTTTGTGGGTTATGGCGCCGGATTTAAACCGAAAACGACTTTGCCTCTTTTGGGCTTGGAAGATATTGCCCCGTTGGTTTCCCGGCTCTTAGGAATTACGTCTCCGTCCGCTAAAGCGGCTAAACCTGACGTGTTAGAAGCAGCGGTGAAATAAAGGCTTCGTTACAGAAAAGGTTTAAACGATCTTATTCAGTAGAATAGGATCGTTTTTTTGTTTGTCAGGGACGATTGCGAATAATTAGCGCAAAAGAAGATTGTTTTTCTGCCCATGAGCTGGCCTTAGGTTACAAAGCATTATTTCCAAGGTATTTGGTTAGCCGAAGCGAATCTATTACTTGATAATTTACTTCATCCATAAGTTGGTATTTAGAATTTTTCGGGGGAAATCGGCGCCGGAACTTTGTTTTTAACCGGTTTAATGCTTTGCAGATAAGCAAAAATACTCCCTATATCCTGATTCGATAAGGCAGTGTAGTTGGTCCAAGGCATGGGTGGCAATAGAGGCCGGGTTCCTTCCAATCCTTTAAATTTGCCTTGCGTAATCGCCTTCCGGAATTGTTCTTCCGTCCAATTACCAATGCCGGTAGCATCGGGCGTTAAATTAGCGGCAAACGAAACGCCCCAAGGACCGGCGGCGGCCGTTAGATCGGGATAAAACATCGTAAATCCGGCAGGTATCAACTTGCTATCAAATTTTACCAGCGGCCGCTCCGCCGGAAAGCCAGATAAGAGGAGTTCCGGAATGATTTCCGGCCCATTGGCGCTCATTTTTTTGGGGGAATGGCAATCGTTGCAGCCCATTGCTTTGACCAAGTATGATCCCCGTTTTATTTTATCTTCAATAACGGTTGCCCCTTCGATTGTATTCCTACTAGTGGTTTCTTTTGGAGCATCCGAGCAGGAAAACATAATTCCTCCCAGGCTCATTGTTATCCAAGTTAGAACGAAATAAAGTTGATTTTTCATTTTCAGAAGGTTAAACTTTTTAGAACAAATGCAAGGTAATGGAACTAGTAATTACTTTTAACGGCCAAACCTATAGCCACAAGTTTGATTCTATAGACTTCCTTCTTATGAACGGCACGTCCAAAGAAACTTCATCGGCCTCTACAATCTACCTTACTGGGTGCTGGGATAAATTGCTCCCGAAGGAGAAAGCCCGTTAATATTTACTTTAAATTCTTACAGAAATTGCAAGTAGTAATGGCACTAACATACTGAATTTCAATAAATTATTTATAAAATGAAGCAGCAGATTAGTAAACCTTCGCAAAGGTATAAGTTGCGTTTGCTCCCGCTGCCCAGCCAGAAATAAGAGCGTAAGAGAGGATGGTTAATAGCGGCAGGTAGGAGGTATTGTTGCCGTATAAAAGTAGGGTTAAGCAATGTTTAGACAATGTAGTTTTTCTACCAATACCTTCGAGAACTCTTTTTACCTTCTGCTTCCAAGAAAGTTTAATCACTTCAAACTAAATCGAATTGTTTTTACTATATTAAAAGCTTGAAAATAAGTGGTTTGCTTTAGTATAAATTTGTAGAAATTTATCTTGTTTACAACTTCTTAGACCTTATGGCGACTAGTAGAGGATAGCCATTTTCTTGATAGAATATTTTGTGGTTTAGCTATGGAACAAGCATCCGGCAAATCAAAAGCTCCTACTTTACATTACCCTAGTAATTTAATTTACCCGTAAGTTCGATAAGTGCCTACAAAGGGGAAGCGCAAAGTTTTTAAACATTAAGTATAAATACGTTAAGTTTAAGTAGTAACCCTCTTTACAAGTATTTTCTGTCCGGCAAAAGCTACTTTCTAATTTAATTTTTTATTCGTGAATCTTCATTCCCTATAATTCTACTTATGAAAGGTTGTCTACTTGCCCTACTTTTATTCTTTCGGGTGACAATAGTTCCGGCTCAAGGTACCCAGACGGAAAGTTTAGATTTGTTAATCGGGAAAGCTAAAGCGGATACTGCCAAAATTAATCTTACAAATAAAAAAATTCGGCTTTTAATTCGCGAGAATCTGGATTCGGCTGAAAAGTTGAGTTTGAAAACTCTCGATAAAGCTAAAAAAATAGGTTATTCTTTCGGCGAAGCAAATGCCCGGATTAATTTAGCTAGCAGCTTTAGTATGAAGGGTAATTTTCCTCCGGCGGCCCAAAATTTAAAGATTGCCCAAAGTATTTTTCAAGAATTAAAAGACTCTTTAAGTTTAAGCAGTACATACTCCACCTACGGGCTCTATTATGGTATCCAAAGTAAATACGATTCTTCTATTTTTTATTTAGAAAAAGCTATTTCTATTGCCGAGCGTAACCATTACCGGGAGCGATTAGCTACCTATTACAGCAATATTGCCATTGGCTATCAGATGCGATCTAATTTTAAAAAAGCTTTGGAATACCAACAAAAATCGCTGGACTTGGCCCTAGCCGATAAAGATTTTGCCAATCAGGCCTTTACACGATTAAATATGGGGCTTGTCTACGCCCAAATGAATGATACGCTAAGGGGACGACGAGCCTTGTTTGAAGCTATTCGGCTCGCGAAGAAAGAAGGAATAAAAAGCGTGGAATTATACGCTTATTCGAACCTCGCCAATGCTTATAATTTAAAAAAGGAGGCCCAGAAATGCTACGAGTACGCTGTGAAGGCTGCGCTCCTTGGGGGTGAAATGGCCGATTATAGCATTCAGGCCGCCAGCTTAGCAAAAGCGGCCGGAGCGGCGGCGGCACAAAAAAAATTTTCGCGGGCAAATACTTTGGCCCAACAAGCCATGCAAATAGCGGATACGGCTGGTCAGAACTATATTATTTTTCAGACCTATGCTACTATGGGTTCTATTTTAAAGCAACAAAGCCAATTTAGTGAAGCCATTCCTTATTTGGAAAAAAGTGTGGCTACTTTAGAAAAAACCGACCTTTATAACGAAGAAGCAGGCTCCACTTTTAAAAATTTATCTCAATGTTACGAGCAAACCGGTAATTTTCGCAAAGCTTTGGCTTATTATAAAACTTCGGCTCAAATTGCTGATTCTGTACTTAACCGGGGTAATATTCGGGAAGTAACCGAGCTGAGCATGAATTATGAATTTACCAAAAAACAAGAAGCACAACGAATTGAACAAAAGAATAAAGATGCGATAGTCCAAGCGCGCTTAATTGCCTTGCTTATTGGGTTAGGTTTAACTTTAATTTTGGCGGTGGTATCTCTAAGAGCTTACCGCAATAAGCAAAAAGCTAATTCTTTGTTGCAGCAGCAGAAAAAAGAAATTGAAAATACCTTAACCCGCCTGAAGAACACACAAGCCCAACTTATTCAATCGGAAAAAATGGCTTCCTTGGGAGAGCTTACGGCCGGTATTGCCCACGAAATTCAGAACCCTTTAAATTTTGTTAATAATTTCTCGGAGGTAAGCGCCGAATTGCTCGACGAACTAACCGAAGAACTGCAAAAAGGCGATACGGAAGAAGCTATCGTCCTGGCCGGTGATGTAAAGGAAAACTTAAAGAAGATCCGGCATCATGGCAAAAGAGCTGATCTGATTGTAAAAGGAATGCTAGAACACTCGCGCATCAGTACGGGCGAAAAACAACTTACTAATATTAACTTTCTCACGCAGGAATATGTACGCTTGGCTTACCGGGGTTTATTGGTGAAGGATAGACATGTTAATGTTAATCTGGTTACTGATTTTGATAACAACCTGGAGAAGCTGGAAGTGATACCTCAGGAACTGGGACGAGTATTAATAAATTTATTGAACAATGCTTTCTATGCTACTCAACAGAAGAAAGCCCAGCTAAACGGCCAATATAAACCGGAGATAATGGTAAGTACAACCCAACATAACGGGAAAGTTGAAATTACAGTAAGGGATAATGGCATTGGTTTACCCGAAGAATTAAAAAGCAAAATTTTTCAGCCTTTCTTCACCACCAAACCTACCGGCCAAGGCACCGGCTTAGGCTTGTCGCTGAGTTATGATATAATTACCAAAGGGCACGGCGGAGAACTTAAAGTAGAAACGAAGGAAGGTGAATTTACCGAGTTTAAAATTACATTGTTCAGGGATGTCGTGCGGGGATAAACAGTTTCAGGTAACAACCGTGGCTGTTGCACAACTAACAGAATTAAATTTTAAAGGCTAGGCTTTATGTAGAAGAACTCTTACAACCACTAAAGCTTTCAAATCAACCCGGAATTTGGTAAATTTTTACCTTTTTAGTTAAATACGTTCAACAGGTTATATTAAGTTTATAGCATATTTAGTTGCGCCACAGCCACGACGAAAAAAGATAAAGAAATAAGCTGGCTAATCCCATTTTCTTTGGTGGACAAAGTATCTCCAATCAGATAAAACAATGACCTTAATGGCGGCGGGTTTGCTTTTCCTTTAGAACACCTCTAGGAAAAACCAGTCAATACAATTGGGTTTTATCGCAAAGCTCCATTTCACAAATTAAAACTGCTTCTTTGTTTTTGAGACGGCTACTGTTACCGGTAGCTAGCTACCGGTAACAGTAATTAGATTTTCTAATAAACATGGATTTTTTGTTTTTAACCACCTCCTACTTGGCGGGAGCAATCTGATACTAATTTTTATTTAATAATTAAGTTAGAAACAGGATAAAAAGAGCACAAAGCATTGTCCGGAACCAGATGCTCCTTGCCAAACCAATCTTCCACTGTAATTCGGGCTATATTTATCGGATTTGTTTGTAACAGCGTAAATGCTTCGTATTCTGTTTGGGGTATATGCTTGAAAAACTTATCAAAGAAAAGCTGCATGGCAAGCATCTTTTCTTCTTTATTTTTTAAAATTCTTATTTGGCCATATAGAATGATACTTTGGTATTCACAGCCAAAATCAACGGCCTGGCGAGCCGTGTATAGCTTACCGTATTTATAAACGGAAACACATACTTTTTTACCTTTTGTAATTTCTTGTCCGCCAAAGCCATATTTAGAAAAGTGAAAAATTATTTCGTTGTTCGGCTCATCATAGGCATAAAAGGCAACCTGAATAAGGGGATACCCTTCCTTTTCGATAGCGATGGAACAAGAAACAGAGTTGTTTAAGAGGGCATGGTAAAAGTCCATCCCCGTAGCTTGACGGTCTTTACGTCTTACCTTTTTTGAATAATCTTCCATGCTATTTTATTCTCTATATAAGTGTCTGATTCATTTACCGGCTAAAGAGCTTTGCCTTGTCAGGAAATATCTTGAGCGGCTATTTAATACCCAATCGCTTCAAGTAGCGGCCATAACGCAGGAAATAAAACCCGGCGGGTTTTCAAAATCCGCCGGGTTGGCGCAATTTTTTACATCAACCTGATGGAAGGTAACGCATACTATTGGGTATAACTCCTTTATTGTTATAGGAATAGGGAACTATCAATGAAGTATTCGGCGGCTTAAAGTTTGGGTAGGAATCAGCAACGCAAGCATTTTTCCCCAATAGATGGCCTTATTTGGTTTCTGTATACAAAAACTCTCCCTCGTACGTAAACGTACGGTCCTGACCTACCTCTGCTTTCGTAATTCTTTTATTTGGCAAACCATTTTCGTGGTAAACATAAGTGTACGATTCCTCTGCACTAAATGCTCCGGTAGTCACATTTTCTACTTTTTTAGAACCCGGATTGTTCTTCCAGAAAGGAATGTGGGGTAAATAAGGACTATTCAAATAGGGTATAACGTTTACCTTATCATCAAAGTCACTGAAATGAAAAACCGAGGTAAGCTTAAATTGCTGCGTAACCGGATCTTTATAATAAAGTCCTACCTCGTTCAGATTGCCTCTTTCATCATAACGGTAGGTTGATTTTTCTTGCTCTCTTTTTTGATCATCTGTTTCAAAGAAGAATTTAACCTGCGTTATTAACTGCTGCTGATTGTTAAAGGTAAAAACGTATTCTACAAGTGGTTTCCCGATCAGGTTATATTCCGTGGCTTTTTCTAAAACCGGGCCGTTGTAAGAGTAATACGTAATCAGTCCATCGCCAATGGCGATCTTTTTTACTAACCGGTTTTGCGCATCGTAGTCAAACTGCTGAATAAATTTAGTAACCTGATCCGTACCTTGCACCGAGTTGTATTGACTCGTATACCGGATGAGCTGTCCCGCCGGGTTATATTCCAATTTTTGAAAATCCAATGCCGACCATTTTAGCTGAACTGTTTTTCCCTTCCAGAGTTGGCCGCTATTCTCATTCGGATTTGAGTTGCCCGGATTATCTGAGCGGGTTGCGGGAGCAATAACTTCGTCGCGGCAAGCCGTAATGAGGGTAGTACATGCAATGGCGAATACAATAGCTGCTTTAGGTAATAAAGAAAATTTAACAGGTTTTTTCATGAGTTTTATGGCAGTAAATAAAAGAGTTTGGATGAAATAGAATTATTTTTTGGTAAAGGTTAAATCGGGGCCGGGCTGGAAGAATATTTTCCCTTGCGCATTAATACCGTACGGGACATTATTCCAGACAAAATCTCCGTTAGGGTATATCTTAGAAGGATCCAAATCATGTAAAAAATGACCGTCTTCGTAATTCTTACCCCGGATAAAATGGATCGTCATATTCATCCGATCTGCGCTTATTTTCTCTATTTCATAAGCAACATCCGAATCAATGTGCACACTCTTGGCGCCCCCGTTGGCGTAATGAATATCATACCGGAAAACGTAGGTTCCGGTGCCGTTCTGATTTAAATGCATTTGAGCACCTAGCGCCAAACCCGAATAATAGCCGCCGTAAGCATCATTATACCCGCCACTACTCACTTGTGACCAGGCAAAATCACCGGTAAATGGTTCGGGAACTGTCTTATGCGGCACATCGCCGACTATTACTTCTTCCATTTCCTCCTTCGTACATCCTAAGGCCGTTACTAAAAGAAAGCAAATACTAAAAAGGAAGCGATTACTTTTAAATTTAATTAGATTTTTCATTGATTAAATTGGTTTAATGTTGTTTCTTTCGGTTAAAAACTTATCCTCTCCGAAAACAGGACAAAAGTCGGATTTGTAAATTTGTACCACCTCTTCAATCCGGATTATTATCTCTGCAAATTGGATGGTAGAAAAAGAACAGATGGGTATTCATCTCTTATTGCGGGAGTAAAACAAACTGGCTGTAGTTAGAACTTGCATGGAAAAGCTGTACACCGACTGGACGCTGAAAAACATTATCGGCCATCATGGCCTGAGCGAAATGAAAATGGCTCCGCTGAATGCTAGGTACCAAGAATACTGTTTTCTGTTTAACGAGCCAGGAGTAGTGCAAGGCTGTTTTAAAACCTTTTCCTCGCCCAATGTGGAAGTTTCCCTAATGGAAATGCATTTGGAAAAAAGTTTAGTATTTCTGGCCCAGGACGGAGTGGAACGCTTGAGCTCTACGCTTTTGCTGCGGGGTTCCATTGGTTCGGATAGTTTTTATGATAGTCAGCACCGGGCAATAGAGCATTCTCCGCATATGTTTGTTTATTCCTGGAACTACCAGAATAAATTCACCTTGCATCCCGGGAAGCTGTCGTTGATTAACATTAACCTGAAGCCGGAATTCTTTTTTAAGGTAACAGAAAACGAAGCGGATTTAACCCGATTGCTGAAAGGAAAGCAACCGGAAGATTTCTGCCTAGCGTTTCCTTTAAGTTTTTCCCGGCATAGTGAGTACCAAAAAATTAGTCATGCCATTTCGGCTAATAGTTTCAAAGGAATTACGCAGCACCTGTTTATCGAAGCCAAGGCTTATGAATTATTTTCTTTAGAATTAGAAGAGCTATTACAAGTCAGAAAAATTCCCGCCCGTTCGGGGGAAATCAACTCGATAGACAAGGAAAAGCTATTAGCGGCTCATGATTTCATTCTGCACCATTTTGCCGAACCCTTATCCTTAGACCAGATTGCTACTCAGTTTCAGATCAATGCGTTTAAATTAAAAAAGGGATATAAGATATTGTTTAACCATACCGTGTTTGGTCATATTCAGGCGCTTCGCATGAACCAGGCCAAAGAGCTTTTAATAACCCAACAATATAACGTGGCCGAAGCCGCCTACCAGGTGGGCTATAGCAGCCCAAATAACTTCTCGACAGCCTTTAGTAAGATGTTTGGGTATCCGCCCAGCAAAATCACGGAAAAGAAATCCTGGTAGTTTTAATTTAGGTTGACATAATTAGCTCTTACCAAATGACTCGAAGGTTTCTCTAGTTCAAGTAAATTACTAAACTGAGTTCTCAGGAAGAGCGCACAAGAAATCGGGATATTCTACTGAACAGCTTCGCCTTCCTCTCAAAAAAGTCAAGCATTTTAGATAACGCATTTCTCTAATTCCGACAAGCTAAAGGAAAACTCTTGTTTTAAAATGTAAAGTATTTAAAACTTTTTGTAAAAAATACTTGACAAAAGTAAAATATTCTTTACATTTGCCTCGTCATCTATAAAACACTAAAATTATGAAAACACGTTATCTTTTTCCCCATCGATTTAAGCTGCTCGGCTGGTTACTCCTCCTTCCTTCCTCTCTGGTTGGTCTATTAATGTCATTTGACTACCAGATATTTTCCGTAGATGCTACTGTTTTTGCTCTTTATAACGATGGAATTGAACCGGCGAAAGTCTTTACCTTTATTGAGAATTCAATAGTAGACGAAATTATTGCTGTACTCGTTATTGTCGGGGGAATCCTGGCTGCATTCTCCCAAGAAAAACAGGAAGATGAGTATATTGCTAAAATTCGTTTAGAGTCCTTACTCTGGGCCACTTATATTAATTATGGCTTGCTTTTATTTTCAATACTTTTTGTCTATGGATTGGGCTTTTATCAGATTATGATCTTCCACATGTTTACCGTGTTGTTTATTTTTCTAATCCGGTTTAATTTTATATTGTACCGTACTTCAAAGGCTATGGCATGAAGAACAGTATAAGAGTGGAGCGGGCAATTCATAATTTAACCCAAGAAGAACTTGCCAAGAAAATAGGGGTGAGCCGTCAGACGATCAATGCCATGGAAGCCAACAAGTATGTGCCTTCCACCATTCTGGCCCTAAAGATTGCGCGCGTATTTGAAAAAAACGTAGAAGCTATTTTCTTGTTGGAAGAAGAAGATTAACAGCAAAGAAGTAGTCGAAAGAAATTCTTTATTCCAATCTTCGTTTTTCTTATTCCTCTTTCTAAGAAAAAGGAGGTAATATGTTTAATTAAAATTAGCGACAAGGTTATTCTACCAGTATGGCTGTTTTACCAGTTTCTCCAGCATCTGCCACCTTCTTTTTTAGGGTGCAAGACAAGTGATTTTTCATGCATTGTTATGGCCTCTGGCATTTGATTGTTTTCACTGGTACCTTCCCGTAACTATCGTAGGCATTTTAGCTTTTCGGCTAAAGATGAACCTAAAGTTGGAATATCTTCTGAGCCACCTATTACTGTTACCTTTATCTTAATTTTATTACCTCTGAGACTTAAAAGTTTGAGCCTCCGCTTTGGTGCGAGCGGAATACTTTCTTAAAAAGCTTTCTTTTTATTTAAGCCGATTTTGCCGAAGTATTTTGCTTTAGCACTAGTAGGTTTCAAGAGCGGCTGAACAGCTGCAGCAGCCTCAATGGGCAAGTCGGATTCAATCACATCAGCCCCCAATTGGATGATGGCCTGGTAAGCCTTTTTTCGTTCTGCTGGGTCGGGCAATTTATCATAACTGGGAGCAGCGGAAATCATGCACATCACTCCCCGGGCGTGCAATAAATCGTACATTTCTTTATTTTCGGGTTTATTTGCAGGCCCAACATAAGCCATGAGGTGGGTCCAGGGAATACCCGCTTTTTCGTAATCCGCCAACTCTGTTTTGTTTCGAATAAAGGCAGAAAACATCCGGTTTTTGTTATCCTTGAGATAAAACTTGGCTTGTTCGGCACTATGTACCGTTAGCATAACGGTAGCTTCGGCTTGGTGTTCCCGTAGCTTTCTGGCAGTCATCGCTAAGGGTACATCTTTTCTGTCCAGGTTGATAATGGTTTTGCCCTTGCTCCATTCGATTACTTCATCCAGAGTGGGAATACCATAAGGGGTAACCTTCCCTTCAGCATCTTTGAGCTTCAATTTTTTCAATTCCGCCCAGGTATAATCCGCTACTTTCCCAGATCCGGTGGTGGTTCGGTCCAGGGTAGCATCGTGCATCAACACAATAACACTATCTTTGGTTAGACGAGGATCAATTTCAAAGAAAGCAGGGGTATAACGAAGAGTATTTTCGAAGGTAGCAATGCAGTTCTCGGGAAAACCCTTCGTGGTACCACCCCGGTGCCCGCTAATTAAGGGAATATCCTGGCCCGTGTATTTAAAAAACGCGTGTAAGTCCTGGCTGCTGCGGACATTGAAAATATGGAGAGCATTAGTCTGGGCATGTAGCGGCGTTAAAGTAAAACTCAACAGCAGAGCGATCATCCAGCAACTATTGCGAACTAACTTTCTGGCGAGAAGAATCATCATCAATGTTATTTCTGAGAGCTAAACCGGGCACAAGATAAGATTTAATTTTACAGAGAAAGGCGGTACTCTATTTTCTTAACTTTATCTTAATATTGCTGGTAATAATTTAATAAAAATTAGAAGCTGCCATTTTTGATGGAAGAACTTCCCTTTAACTAATGGATAATGGAGATGCCTCAATCCCTCTAACTTTCTTTAAATAGGCTAGCAATAAAAAAGAGCCATTTGGAATGGCTCTTTAGTAAATAGAAAAGGAAATTATTTATTGTTGTACCTTCAAGTAAGAATAGCCGGAGTTAGTGCCTTGCTTGTAAGCCACCTAGAATAGAAGCAGCCACTTTTTTATTTCTAGTGGAAATCTTTTCCGCTGGCGTTAAAGTATTGAAGGCACTTCCTTTCCCCTTTATTTTCTTAGACAATGAGGGTAGAAGCTAGCAGGCTTTTTCAGCTTTCCTCTCGTTTTTTAAGTTACTTATTTTGGTGGGAGTTTTGATTTATCTGCGGTATATTTCTATGAACCTTTTCTACTACTTCCACGAAGGTTTCATCCTCCCACACCCACATTCCAATTACGCTAAGGGGTATCTGGACGAATAAGACGAACAGGCACATGGCCAAGGAAATAAGTGCCATATAGGAGAAGACAGCCAGGATTCTGAGTTTGGTCATGACTTAAGTTCCCGTTTAATTTTAATTTACCATTGTAGAAAAGAGTAATCAAAACGTTGGCTAGCCACATTCTGATTACTCTTAATCTAAGGTATCACAAAAAGAGCCGCTTGACGGGGCTCTTTTTGTTGGTAAAAAGAATAGGCGGTTATTTATTGCTGGACACTCAAACGGGAATAACTGGTTTCGTTACCTATTTTGCAAACGACAATGTACAATCCCTTTTTCATGCCTAAGCTTTGGGTATAGAGCACGAGCGAACGCGTTCCTTGAACAAAAGACTTCGTGCAAACCGGGCGGCCGGTTAAGTAATCCAAAATCTGGATCTGACCACTGGCTTTTCCATCGAGTTTGATCTCACAATACCCTTTGGTAATCGGGTTAGGAGCAATTACGCAAGCTTCTTCGGGGGACGGCGTCGTATCCGGGCTCCAATCGGTATCGTGGTCTTTTTTGCAATACTTGCCGTGGGATTTATCCCGGGTTTTATCGCAATAGCTGCCGTGGTTTTTATCGCAGTAACGGTCGTGGTTTTTGTCGCGGCCCTTCCCACAATCTTTGTTGTGGTCTTCGTCCACATCGGCGCACTTGATGGGTTCCACCGTCAGGGTTTTAATCACCACGCCGCAAGAGTTGCGGGCGGTAGCAGACACGACACCTTTTTTCTTGCCTACTTTCACCAAGATAGAGCTAGCATTTTTATCCGAAAGAATCGTCCAGTCGGAAGGAACTGACCAAGTATAGGTTAAGTCATTGCCTTTTTTGGCGTTAATGGTAAAGGTTACCGGCACGTTATCGGAAAGACTTACGATAGTTGGACCGGTCAGTTCGATCTCCGGCTTCACGCAAGTGGGTGTTTCTTCGTTATTGCAGCCTTGCGCCTCAAACGAAACGGTTCCTACTGTCGTTCCCGCTTTAGCCTGCACACGGATGGTAGTCATTTTGTCAAAATCCGCTTTGTTCATCAGGTACTTGAATTCTTCCGTTACCCCATTTTTGTAGCCGTTGATGCCAATTCCTTCGTATTTCAAGGCTCGGAAAGGCAAGCTGGTAATATCGGTTTTATAGATAAATAAACCTTTGTAGAAACCAAATAGACCGCCACTGGCTAAGGCGCCGGCGGGTAACTCAAACGCGACATTGCTTAAGTCTTTATCGCAGTTGGTTTTCACTTTAAAAGTTAAGGTTACGGTTTTACCGTCTTTATTAACTACGTAGCCTTTGTAGCTGAAATCAAAACACTGATCCGTTTTGTCGCACAACACGGGTACCGGTGGGGGAACTACATCAATACAGGAGACACTACCGCCGTTTTTATTGGAGATCAATCTTTTTTGCAGGCCGTAAAAATTATTGGAGCTGGCCGGCCCTAATTGTTTAATCAGGCAACCTTTGATAAGATCGACCTGAAAATAGCAGTTAGGTATATCTACCTCCAGGCAAACTTCTTCTCCCCCTTTGGTATCGATCATTTCCGAATCAAACAGTTCTTGTTGCGCCGCCGTCTGGTTGCTGTAAACGGCCGAAGGAGCCTTATAACTCACCAAGGAATAGGTGTAAGTAGTCGGACTAGCCGGCACGGTAAAGCATACTTTAAGCTTTTTACCGGGTTGTACCTCCTGGATGGATGCCACGGGTACGCCATCCACGGTATATTTAATTTGTTTTAACACGGGAGTCGGATACAAAGCGGCTTCTTCGGGAGTAACTGAGCAAACGGGCGGGGGAGGAGTTATTACTTGGTAATTACAAGCTTTGGCGACAAACACCACTTTGGCGGTATAACTATCGGCAACGGCTTTGACCCGGATAGTAGTGAGCTTATCAAAGTCCAGCGCACTAAGCGTATAGACGAAAACGTCCGCTTGACCGTTTTTAAAGGTATTATTGGCATTATCAGGAATAAACTTGATGGCTTCGAACGGGTAATTGGTGCCATTATGAACCTGATAGGAGTACGTGCTGGCGTATTTCAGAGCTGGGGTAATCACCGAGGAACCATCGGGTAATTCAAAAGCTGCGTAGGAAAAACTCTTGTTGCTGTAATTGCGAATTTCAAACGAGAGGGTCATGGTATTATCCACGTTGCGGACTGCACTCCCGTAGTTGATCTTAAAGTAAGAGTCGCTTTTTTCGCAGGGGTTGGAAAAGTCAGTTGCCTTGCTGGTAATTACCGAGCAAAGTGCCACCAGCAAGGTAATGAAGGTAAGTAAGCATTTTTTCATGAAAGTAGGGGTTGATTAAAGGTTTAAAGGGTTAGAAAAAGGTTGGAAGGTTAAACAATAAACAAAAAAGAAAGCTCTTTGAGGAAAGGGAAAGTCACGTCAGTATGAATATATAGTATAATAAAAACAAAAAGTTTAATTTTATCTGCAATTTATATATAAAATGAAATATATAAAAAGTTATATGTAAAAATTTTAATTTTATTTTAAATTATTAAAGGAAATAAAAAGGATAAAGTAAAAATTAAGACAGTACTAGGTAGAAGAAATAAACGAGAAAGAAACGGCAGAAACATAAATAAGCTCGTTTTTTGATGGCTAGTGGAATGGTACTTTTATCTTTGCCGTCCTCTCTTTAACTTTAGTAAAATGCTTTTTCTTTCTTAAAACATCCAGAACAATTACTGTTGTTGAGTAAGACCTATCTTTTTCAAAAAAAATACTTCTAAAGTGATAGGATAGTCTTTAAAAGGAATGTTCTTCTATTTTTTAGGTGGTTTGGTTCTGCTTTATCAGAACAAGTACTTTTTTAATTTTTATACCTAAACTTTGGCTAGAGAAAAAGTAGAAGTTAAAAAAGTAAATAACCAGGCGTGAGGAGTATTTAATATTACTTAAATAAAATATGCAGATTTTGCGTTAGAGAATGGACAATTGTGTAAGTTTCCGCTGTCATTTACCCACTACATTTTCTTCGCCGGTCTATGAAATTTTCGCTCTTATTACGTTTTACTCAGAGCTTGCCCGTTTGGAGCCTGATTGTATTTTGTTTCCTGTTCAGTTGCCAAAATAAAAGCAACGAACTCCAGTTAGAAAGTAAAAACTTTGAAGAGCAAATTGAGTCGGCGCAAAACCTGGTATTTACTTTTAATAAAGAATTAGCTACTGCAACGCAGTTGCAAAAATGGGATACCGTAGCTTACATTACCTTTACCCCGGCCGTAAAAGGCCGCTTTAAATGGACTACCCCGAACGAATTGGTATTTTCGCCGCTCCAACCTTTTGCTCCCAGCACCGATTTTCAGGCGGAGTTTACTCAAAAATTAGTACAGCATAGTCCCGAAAAGCATTCCTTGCCCGCTGGACAAAGTATTCGGTTTCATACCCCTTATTTAGATTTAGAGAATGCCCGGGCTTTTTGGACCCAAAACGAAACGAACCCCGCCGAGTTAGAAGCCCGTTTGGATTTAAATTTTAACTATCCGGTAGTCCGCGCCTTATTAAAAAACCGGATTCGCGTGTATAATGGTGCGGTAGAATTACCGGCCGAGATTATATTGGGAAAAACCGGCAAAGAAGTAGGCGTTCGTTTAAAGAAAAATTCGGCCCTCCGGGAGGATGCCCTACCGGTGCGGGTGAGTATTGCTCCTGGTTTAGCTACGGCCGGTAGCAGTTATCGAACTAAAACGACTATCGAAAAAGAAGTTATTTTACCTAGTCGGCAAAATTTGCAAATTTCTGAAGTAACTACGGGGGTGGAAAACGGGGAAGAACGCATTTACGTGGCTACTACTCAGCCGGTGCAAACTGAAAACTTAGCAACCTTAATTAAAATAGAACCGCGGGTAACTTTTACAGTGGAAGAAATGGAAGGTGGTTTTGTGCTGAAAGGCAATATGCCCCAGGAAAATACTTACGAACTAACTATTTCTAAAAACCTGACGGGCTTGGAGGGTACCAAAATGGGCCAGGATTACACCCACACTGTATCGTTTGCGGCGGTGCGGCCTGGCATTGGATTTGTGAACGCCCGCAGCGTTTACCTCAGCAGCCAGGGAGCCCGTAATATAGCCCTGAACGTAAATAAAGTGCCCCGCATTAAAGTAAGCATCGGTAAAATTTACGAAAATAATATATTGCGCGCCTTGCAGGAAGGCAAAATGTACGATGGCGAGTACGACGAAGAAGCCGAAAAATACCACGAAAGCTACTCGTATCCGGTAAACGAAAACAACGGGAATATAATTTTTGAGCGCGAATACGATACCAAAAATCTGCGTAAACAAGGCAACGCCTTTCTGCTCAATCTAAACCTCGACGATCTGGACTTTGACAGTGAGTTTAAAGGTCTGTACGTGCTCACGGTAACCAGCACCGAGCAAAAGTGGCTGCGCGATTCCAAGATTATTTCGGTATCGGATATTGGGTTAATTGCTAAACAAGGCAAGAACGATGTGGTGGTATTTGTGAATTCCATCCGGGAAGCTAAAGTATTATCGGGCGTAGAAATCCGGTTTATCAGCACAAATAACCAGGTTGTTTACAAAGGTAACACCGACCAGGAAGGAGCCGTCCATTTTGCCAACATTGATAAACAGGCGCCTGACTTTAAAGTAGGTCTAATAACCGCCCGCCTGGGTTCCGATTTTACGTATCTGCCTTACAGCCAGACGCAGGTTAATACTTCCCGGTTCGAAGTGGGTGGCAAGCGCCTGAACGATATTCCGTACGATGCTTTTATTTACGGCGACCGCGATTTATACCGCCCCGGCGATATTATTCACCTGAATACCGTAGTTCGTACTCCTGACTGGAAAACCGTAGCCGGATTACCCATAAAATTAAAATTACTGCTGCCTAACGGCAAAGAATACAAAAGCGTTAAAGCCAAACTCAACCAACAAGGAGCCGCCGAATCCAGTTTTACCTTACCTAATACTGCGGTAACCGGGTCGTATAATCTGGAAGTATATTCGGGCAACGATGTGCTGCTGAACTCTCGGAAAATTGGCGTAGAAGAATTTATTCCGGATCGCTTAAAAGTAACCGCTACCTTGAACAAACCCAGCTTTAGTACCGGCGAAAGTGTAGTTACTAAGCTTACTGCTCTAAACTTATTCGGGCCACCGGCGGCTAACCGCAATTACGAAGTACAGCTTAGTTTAAAGAAGAAAGTCTTTAAAGCTAAAAAGTTTTCCGAGTATCTTTTTGATATTGTAACTTCTGAGGCGGTCGATATCCAGAACAGCGTTCGGCAAGGCCAGACCAACGGGCAGGGCGAAGGGCAGGAAAGCTTTACCTTAGCTGATTATCAAGATATTGGTTTACTCGACGGTTCGGTGTATACTACGGTGTTCGACGAAACCGGCCGGCCGGTGAACCGCCTTTCTAAATTTGAAGTAAGCACGCAACCCATCTTTTACGGCATCCGCGATTTTGATGAATACGTGAGTACCCGGCAACCCTTACGTATTCCGTTGTTAGCCGTGAATAAAACCGGTCAGCCGGTAGCTGCTCCGGCGCGCGTGCAACTGGTACGGTTTACTTACGAATCAGTAATTGAACATTCTCCGGACGCGGCATATAATTATAAATCGCAGCGCAAAGAAACGGTAGTGAGCAGTCGTACCCTTAACATTCCTGTCGGTGGCGCTCCGTTCACTTTTACCCCAATGGCTTCCGGCGATTACGAAATCCGGGTGCTGCGGCCGGGAGCCACTAATTATGTGGCCCAAAGTTTTTACGCGTACGGTTTTGGCGATACCGAAAGTACCTCTTTTGAAGTAAACAACGAAGGTGAAGTAGATATTACCCTGGATAAACCGGCATACGAAGTAGGAGAGGAAGCGAAAATTTTGTTTAAAGCACCGTTTGCCGGTAAAATTCTGGTAACTGTAGAGCGCGACAAAGTGCTAAGCTACCATTACCTGGAAACCGATAAAAAAGCGGCTTCTCTAACTTTACCCATTCAAGAAGATTATTTGCCGACCCTTTACATTACGGCAACCGCTTTGCGCCCGGTAAAAGATAACAGTTTACCCCTTACCGTAGCCCGCGGGTTTATGCCGGTAACAATTACCAAAAAAAGCACTCAGCTCGGGGTAACCATTACCGCCGCCGAAACCTCCCGCTCGCAATGTGCCCAGCAAATAAAAGTAAATACCGCACCTAATGCCGAAGTTACCTTGGCTGTGGTAGATGAAGGTATTCTACAACTAAAAGATTACCAAACTCCCGACCCGTACCACTTTTTTTACCAGAAGCGAGCCCTCGAAGTAAATGCTTATGATTTGTATCCGTTCTTGTTTCCGGAATTAACGGGTAAGCGTTCCAGCTTTGGTGGCGACGGCTACGATTTAGAAAAACGCATTAATCCGCTTACTTCAAAACGGGTAAAATTAGTAGCACAATGGAGCGGTATTTTAAAAGCAAATAACGACGGCGAAGCCACGGTAAAAGTAAATATTCCGCAGTTTTCGGGTTCGTTGCGGGTGATGGCCGTAGCCTACAAAGATAATGCCTTTGGTTCCGCCGAAAAAATGATGCGTGTGGCCGACCCACTAGTTATCAGTACAGCGCTGCCGCGGTTTATGAGTCCGATGGATACCATTTTAGTGCCCGTTACCCTTAGCAACACTACCGTTAAAAGTGCCGCAGCGAGTAGTGCTTTAGCCGTAACTGGTCCTTTAAGGGTAATAGGAGCAACAGTACAACCCGCCACTATTGCCGGCAACAGCGAAGCCCGAATATTGTACAAAGTAGTAGCGGCTTCCACTATTGGTCAAGCCTCCGTAACGGTAAACGTAAAAGCTTTGGGCGAACTATTCCGCAACCGGACCGATATTACCGTACGGCCTCCCGCTTCGCTCTCCAAAATATCCGGTTCAGGTTCATTAAAAGACGCAGCTACCGCCGATATTAAATCTACCCACGATTTTCTGCCGGCTTCGGTGGCCTCCCGCTTGGTCATTAGTAAATCACCACTTACCCAATTTACCGATGATATTACGTATTTGTTGCAATACCCGTATGGTTGCCTGGAGCAAACTATTTCAACGGCTTTCCCGCTGTTGTATTACGCCGATTTAGCCAAAGCACTAAACCAAGACCGGCAAACCCGCACGTTTAACCCAAATTATCTGGTGCAGGAAGCTATTACCAAAATAGAAGCCATGCAACAGTACGACGGTGGCTTTACCTATTGGCCCGGCCAAACCGATACCCACTGGTGGACGAGTACCTACGCAACCCATTTCCTACTCGAAGCTCGCAAGGCTGGTTACCCGGTAAATGCCACCGTGCTTAGCAAGGTTTTAACTTACCTGCAACGCAAAGTAAAAGGCCGCGCCATGGAAGAATACCGGTTCTACGATGTTAAACGGCAGGTGCAAAGTAAATTCATCGCCGCTCACGAAATTACCTATTCATTATACGTGCTCAGCGTGGCCGGTAAAACCGATTGGGCTACCATGAATTACTACAAAGCCCGTCCAGATTTATTGGCTATGGATGAAAAATACGTGTTGGCAAGTACCTATGCACTGAGCGGCAACCGGGAAAGTTTCAATCAGCTTTTACCCCCTGCTTTTACCGGGCCGGCAGCCGTGCGGGCATTGGATGGTAGTTTTTACTCTGCTATGCGCGACCGCGCGCTTTCCTTGAATAGTTTGTTGGAAGCCGACCCGGATAATCCGCAAGTAGGTATTTTGGCCCGGCACTTATCGGATGAGCTACGTTCGAACCGTTGGTTTAATACCCAGGAGCGGGCCTTTGCTTTGCTGGCTTTAGGTAAACTATCGCGCCGCAGTCAGGGAAATGTAACCGCTAAAGTATATCAGGACGGAAAGGTCATAGGTTCTTTTACCGGCAAGCCGCTCACGCTCACTAATAAACTAAATCAAGGTAATATATCGGTCCGGACGAACGGCCAAGGTACGCTGTATTATTTCTGGAACGTGGAAGGGATCAGTCAGAGTGGTAGCTACCAAGAAGAAGACAGTTTTCTGCAAGTCCGCAAAGCCTTCTACGACCGCAACGGTAACAAAATTACGGGCAATACTTTCCGGCAGAACGATTTGGTTGTCGTGCGCATCGCGCTGCAAACCCAGGATGGCCGCAGCATTCCAAACGTAGCCATCACCGATTTGCTGCCCGCCGGCTTCGAAATCGAAAACCCCCGCTTATCCTCAGAGCGCGAAATTGCTTGGGCCAAAGACTTGTCTGTTCCCGATCACACCGATATCCGTGACGACCGCATTAACATCTACACCACGGCTACTGCTAAACCCACGTACTTTTACTACCAGGTTCGCGCCGTGTCGCCGGGTACTTTCCAAATGGGTCCCGTTGGCGCCGATGCAATGTATAATGCCGAATACCATTCGTACAGTGGTGGGGGAGTAGTGCGGGTGAGGTAATAATGTTTTTCTTAGTTAATTATTTATAAACTTAATCAGCGCTGATTCAACTGCTTTTTAATAGGCTCCAGCAAATAGGTTAAGCCGTTAATCTTTATCTCGTAAATCGTGCTTAATTGCATGCCTAGTTTTCCGGGCGGGAAACCTTCTTTATGAAACCACTCCAGGTAAGATATGGGTAAATCGCAGAGAGTTGTGTTTTTGTATTTGCCAAAAGGCATTTTCTGGCGTACCAGATCCAGTAATATGTCAGAGTTAGGTTGAGGAAGGTCCGGCATGATTTCGATAGAAAAGAAAGTAAAATTTATAACTGAAT
The DNA here is from genome assembly GCF_003023845.1 of Adhaeribacter arboris. NCBI lineage: Bacteria > Pseudomonadati > Bacteroidota > Cytophagia > Cytophagales > Hymenobacteraceae > Adhaeribacter > Adhaeribacter arboris. The sequence continues at coordinate 6,782,339 of NZ_PYFT01000001.1, forward strand.
TTTAAGGATGAAAGGCGGCAATTATATAATTTAGTAATTACTAGAAGGCACAGCTGGCATTTACTTACGTTAACTATTTTGATTTTCAGCCTTAGTCATGTGAATATGGTCAATGCCGTCTTCGTCATATAGTTCGCTGGTTTGAACAAACCCAAATCTTTCGTAAAAAGCTTTCGCGTACAACTGCGCGCCAATTTTTATCGGGCCAACTCCAAATAGAATAAAACAAGCTTCAATTGCAGTGGCAACTAATTCTTTTCCTAAGCCAGTACCGCGGGCAGCCGGACTCGTTACAATCCGGCCAATAGACATCTGGTCGTAGTAGGAACCGGGGGCCAGCAAACGGGCGCAAGCGGCTAATTGGTTACTTTGGTAAATCATCAGGTGATGACAAGTCTGATCTTTATTATCCATATCCAAGAATACACAATTTTGCTCCACTACAAATACTTCGCTTCTTAATCGTAGTATATTATATAGTTCAAATGGTGTTAAGTCGGGAAAAGATTTACAAACTTTAGTAAGCAGCATGTATTTGTTAACTTTAAATTCAGGAGGTAAATTAGAATAAATTTAACTGCTGGGCAGATGAAAACCGCTAATTAATTATTCTCTCGTAGTGGAGCTTCTGCTGTCGCGGGTATTTTTCTGTACCGCAATAGCGGCAAATAAACTTAGAATAAACGACATACCGTAGAAACCTTTTTCACTTAAGGTTAAAGAAGCATTCCATAAGCCAACTACTAATAATAGAAGCGCTAGCAACGTAGAAAACCAACTGAGGCCGTAATAAATACCCGTAACCGGAATACCTTCCAGCTGATCTCGTACGATTTTTTTGTAAAGAAATAGCTGCGAACAAGCCGTACATTAAGACCACAAAATAATATCCTTTTTCATTTGATAACATCGAAGCGTTCCATAGGCCAATGGTGTAGACACTAATTCCGATACATAAGGCTCCCCAGGAAGCGGCAATAAAAGCGTTGGTAGGTTTCTGATTCATTTTTGGTTGTTTTTAATTGTTTAGTTTTTAATTGCTTAGTTTTTAATAGCATAAGATTAGTTATTTGATTTGTACTGTTCTTAATTATGAACCAAAGATACAGCATGAAAATATAGTAGAAAAAGCATTTTTAGTTAGTTTATTACTTTTAAAAGTAAGATTATTAATTATATATAATTGATAATCATTTAGGTAATTAATAAAAATAGACTTTATAATTATTGCTTGGACGTTTGTATTTTAAAGTTTTAAGTTGATTATTTATGTATAAACCCAAATTTTATGGTTCTGCTGCGGATAACTTCTTTGTTATAATATTCTTTTAGCTGGTTTCTCGCTTTATAAAGTTGCTTAGAAGAGTCATGGCATCTTTTTAGAAAACTACCGGGTAGATAAATCGCTCTTTTTTCAAAGAGCAATTAGCCCCTGAATGCAAAAAGCTAATAGCCTCCCTTAACCCTCTTACTTCTTGTTAAAAACTAAATAGATGCGGCAGAATTCTATTAACCAACAACTACTTAATTGCTAAAACATAAAGGTACTATTGAAATAAGTTAAATGTGGGAATGCAAAAATGAGCTAATCGCTGCCTTTGGGTAGAATAAGTAATTGGCAAAGATTTATCCAAATATATTATAATCGGAATACGCAGAAATTAAAAAAGAAGGTAGGTTATAGGCGCTAAATAGAAGCGGCCTAGTAGCTTAAGGAGTGTCTGTTTTCAACTTCAAAAACTGGTACTAAAATATAAGGCTAGTAAGAAATGAACACAGATCCTTATTCTACCACATCCAAATAGGACAAATTACTTTTCCGCGGTTGCGCAACTTAAAGCCAACTACAATTTCGTGACTACCGGCATTGCTGGCGCTCAACTCCGAAGTAGTAACATCGTACGAATAACCCACATCTAAAACAGAGCTTATGTTAACCCCGGCTAAAGCCGCAAAAGCATCGCCGTGACGATAAGAGCTCCCGACCCAGAAGCGATCGCTGTAAATAGCCTTTAAATTAATATCATAAGACGGTGGACTTGGTAAAGCTATATTTACTTGTACCGAAGGCACCAGGCTAATAGCCGGCGTTAAATCAAATCGTACGCCACTGGTAAATACATAATGCTTTTGCAGGGAGCCCGAACCGGTATAATGGCTGGTACTTTCAAAATCTTTGTTATTGCGCAGTAACTGGTTACCCGCTAATCCCACGTAGAACCGTTGCGAGTATAGCCATAACCCCACGCTTAAATTAAATTTAAGCCGACTAATATCGTTATCGTACAAGGTTGGGTCATTTTGATTAGCTAGGAAAACTTCATCGGTATTCAAACGATACTTTAACATGCCGCCCGCAATACCTGCCGAAAGCTTTATTTTATTTGTAAACGGAATATGATAGGCGTAGCTCGCATCAAAGGAGGTACTTTTTAAAGGCCCGGTTTTATCTACCTGCGCGATAAAGCCTATGCCGTGGTGCGGACGAGCTTTTTGATGTAAACCTATTCTTTTAATCCGTCGGTCTTTATTCCGGATGGCCGAAACCGTAATATCTGTTTTGTTAAGCGGAGTGTGCGCACTAGTATAATAAGTAAGGGGCGCGCCTTCTAAACCCATCCATTGCCGGCGAAATCCTGATTTTACGTCTGTATAATCTTCGATGCCCGAAATTGCCGGATTTAAAATATAATTATTAAACATATACTGGCTGAAATGGGGGCGTTGCTGGGCTTGTAAGCTGCCTGTTAATAAAGCCATTAATGCGAAAGTATATAAAATTTTCATAAACGACTTATTTAATGATTGTTACACTACCCGATACTGGCTTTTCGCCCGGTTTTAAAATGATGGTGTAATAATAAGTAGCTACTGGTAAATTTTGCTGGTTATAAGTGCCGTCCCAGGGCTGTTTGTAGCCCGCCGAAGAGTAAAGAATAGTGCCCCACCGATTAAAGATTTTAACCTGACAATCGGGATATTTCTCAATATTGGCAATTTCCCAGGTATCGTTCATGCCATCATTGTTGGGAGTAAAACCATTCGGAATAGAAATACCGGGTAAAAGAGAAATAATTACCTCATCGGTGGCAGTACAACCTTCGGCGGTGGTAACAGTTAGTGTATAGCGGGTGGTTTGTTTAGGAAAAGCTACCGGGTTGGCGATGTTGGGGTTACTTAGTCCTTCGGCCGGAGCCCATTGGTAAGAAACTCCTCCTTTACCTGCCAGTTCAACGGATTTACCGGCTTCAATGGTTATATCGGAGCCAGCATCTGCCACTGGTGCTTCTACTAATATTTTAACCGGAACTCGCTCGCCGGCACAGCCTTGGTTAACCGCCTGTACATAGTAGGTGCGTTCACTGGTTAAAACCGGAGTCGAAAAGTTAGCGCCTTTATAAATCGGGGTATTGCTGGTAGCTGTTTCAAACCATTCAATTTGATAATTGTTGCTGGGTGCCACTAAAGTAGCGCTCGTGCCCGGACAAATCTTTATTGGATTAATTGGAGCTAGTACGGGTAATGGAATTACAGTAATCTGTACAATATTGCTGGCCAGATTGGTACAACCACCCGAACTTACGTTTCGGCGGTACCAAGTATCGCGGGTTAAGGTATTGGGTGTGTAATTAGGTTGGTTGCTGATACCAGGAGCCGTCAGGAAGTGAATACCATCGGTACTACTTTCCCAGAGGTAATCGGGTGAAGTACTTCCGCCCGAAACCATAGATCCCGTTAAAACTGCAGGTATGTTGCCGTAACAAATAGTTTGGTTACCATTTATCATATTGGCCGATATTGGTTCGGCAACAGTAATTTTAATACTGTTAGAAATATGCGTATTACCTGCCGAACTAACTTTGCGCCGGAACCAGGTTGTTCCTTTTAATCTGCCGGGTTGATAATTCACCTCTTGACCAGTGTTTGGCACCGTTAAAAAATCAGCGGCTAATCCGGTAGTACTATACTCCCAGGTATAGGTAAAATCACCATCGCCCCCGCTCGGCACCGAGCCCGTTAAAATAGTTGGCTCGGCGTTGTAGCAAATAGTTTGGCTAGCCGAAATAATGTTATTGGCAATGGCTTGGGTTACCGAAATTTCTACCAGGTTACTAACTAATTCGCAACCACCAGAAAAAGCTACCCGCCGGAACCAGGTAGTTTTAATTAAGGTCGCCGGAGCATACGTTTGTTGCACAGCATTACCAGAAGCAATAGTAAAAGTTTGGCCGTCTATACTGCTTTCCCAGCGGTAAGTAAAGTTACTATTTCCGCCTTTGGGCTTGGGGCCAGTTAGTGCGGTCGGCTTGTCGCCGGACCGTATTGTTTGATTAGCCGTAATAAAATTTCCTGATATCTGATCGTTCACGGTTATTTTCACCACCGGGCTAACCACGGCATTGCAAGGACCGGCCGTAACCCAGCGACGGAAATACCAAATTCCTTTTGTCAGAGCGCCTGGAGCATAATCTTTAGCGGTAGAATTGGTAGTGGTGGTAGCCGCAGCAGTAAAATTGAGGTTATCCCGACTACTTTCCCAATGGTAAACGTATTGCCCATCCCCTTTTTCCGGAACAGAGCCGATTAAGATTGCCGCATCGTTTCCTAAGCAAATTTCCTGGTTTTGGTTAGTAATATTATTATTGGTTACCGGCTGATATACCTCCACCTTTACTACGGCACTTGTATCCGGCAAACAGGCAATGCCGGTCACAATCCGTCGGAACCAAGTAGTCTGGGTTAAGGCATCCGGTGCATAATCTTTTGAAGAATTAGGTTGGGGAGCAGTAATAAAAGTAATTCCATTAGTACTTGTTTGCCAAACGAACGCAGGAGTACCATTACCACCATTGGGTACAGAACCCTGAATTTGGCTGGGTTTAGTATTGATACAGATAGCAGTAGTACCAGTTGTATTAACAGTATTGTTTGAAATCGAATTATTTACTTTAATTAGTATAGCCGTGCTGTAACTGGTACAGGCGCCGGAAATAACTTTTCGCCGGAACCAGGTGTTTCCCCGCGAAAGCATAGCTGGTTGAAAATCAACTTGCGAATTGGTGTTTCCAGAACTGGCTAAAGCTGCCGAATAAAGATTATTATCCCGGCTGCTTTCCCATAAATATGTATAGGTAATTCCATCGCCTCCGGTTGCGGGCAAACCAGTAATTTTGCTTGGACGTACATTTTCGCAGATTTCCTGGTTAGTAGCATTTAACGTATTTACTATCTGTTCATTTACTTTTACTTCTACCACATTACTGTATTCGGAACAAGCCCCGGAAGTTATTTTCCGGCGAAAATAAGTTGTTTTAGTTATGGCCGGAGGTTGATAATTCGGGTTGCTACTGGAAGTAGTAACAGCTTTAAATTCCTGCTCATCACCAGCTTTACTCTCCCAAATGTACGTATAAGTGTTATTGCCACCGGCCGGATTGCCCACATTGGTTATTTCGGCCGGGCGTTCGCCGGAACATACCGGATTTGGTTGGGAAATGTTAAAATTCTGTAAGGGGGCGAGTACGTGTACCGCTACCAGAGTTCGGGAACTGGTGCAAGTAAAGTTATTTTGGGCAATTACGTAATAAGTATACGTTTTTGATTGGGTAAGGGCAGGAGTAGTAAATTGATTGTTATTCGATGAATTCGCCGGAAGAGTGTTTCCAACTTCGTCGAACACGGAAAATAAAATCCCGTTTACCGGATCAACGGTAATAGTAGCAGAACTACCTACGCAAATAGGATCCACTAGCGCAATTTTTGGAGCAGCGGGCAATGGTTTTACCTTAATTTCAATGCTATTACTAATACTTACCAAGCAAGGACCAGACATAACTTTACGCCGGAACCAGGTGGTTTGCGTTATATTTTGGAGTAGATACTCCGCGAAAGGCAAACCCTGCCCTTGCGCAATTATAGCTGTATTAGCACGAAATGCATCGGTGCTGCTTTCCCAGACATACGTATATTGACCCGTGCCGCCGCTTATTGTTCCGGAGCCAATTAACTTCGTGCTTACTTCTCCTTCACAAAATTCTACTCCGTCAGCCGAAATAATGGTATTTCCGGTAATAGAAGGCAACACTTCTACCTTCATCTCACCCGAAATATTTTCGCAGATACCGGAGCGTACTATTCTCCGGAACCAGGTGGTTTCCTTTAAATTGCCGGGAGAATAATCTTTTTTATCTTTCGAGAAAGTTAAATCATTATTAATTGGAGCAAAAGAAGTGAATTCGGTGCGGCTTTCCCAGCGGTAAATGTAGGTGCCTGAACCGGCACCACCTAGAGGTTCGGAACCTAGGAGTGGATTAGGCGTGCCATCGGCACAAGCAGCTGGCACCGGAGAAATAATGTTTTCTGTAATAACCGGGTTAACGATAACTTCTACCGGCGTGCGGGGACTTACACAATTAGTAGTACGGTTTTGTACGTAATAAGTAGTAGTAGCCAACAAAGTGGGGGTAGAGAAAACCGGTCCCGTAAAGATAATGTCGTTGCTGGTAGCCGAAGCAAACCACTCGTAAGTGCCACCACCGGAAATAACCTGTAATTGAACGGATTCTCCGCTGCAAATAGGACTAACATTGGCAACTTCGGGAGCTAACGTGGAGGGAATAACCTCAATTACAATTTCGTTGCTGTAATTGGGTGCGGCACAAGAACTAGACATAATTAACCGCCGGAAGGTAGTGGTGCGAGTAATGGCTGTTGGCTGATAATTTTCTTTATTATTGGCATAAGCTGGATTGTTGCCCGTAGCAGCAGTCTTCCACTCTGTGTCCCGATCTGTTTTACTTTGCCATAAATACGTGAAATTACCGTATCCATCTCCTCCCTCAGGTGGTAGAGCGCTGTTAATTAAACCGGGTGTTTCGCCGGCGCAAATGGCTGGTTGGTCAGTAGTAATCCGGTTGTTGGTAATGGGGGGCAGCACTTGTACCGTTACTTTAGTTCGGGTACTATTGGTACAATTGTTAGTGCTGGTACTCGTTACATAATAAACAAAAGTTCCTTCGCGGGTTAATGGAGCGGTAGTATACGTGTTACTAGTGGCAGAGCTGTTTGGCAAAATGGTACCATTTTCATCGTACCAGGTAAAAGTAACTCCACTTACCACATTGGCTGTAAGGGTAACCGTATTGCCCAAACAAACCGGTAAAACTGTTTGCACTACGGGAGGCGCTGGTAGTGGATTAACGTTGATAAAAACAGCATTACTGGTTGCTGTAGCGCAAGGCGCAGCCATTGCCTTCCGGCGAAACCAAGTAGGCGCAGTTAGTATGCCGGGCTGAAAATTTAGTTGATTATTCGGACTATTGTCTTTCCCAATGGCAGCCGTGAAGCCGGTAGTTGCACCAGCAGTGCTGCTTTCCCATAAATACGTAATGGTACCGCCCCCACCCGTAGCTGCTGGACCCGATAATAGGTTAGGAACGCTGCCTTCGCATATAGCCGAGGCTCCGGATATTATTTTAGGGTCAATCGCGGGATTAACAATAATGGAAACAGGTTCGCGGGAACTAATGCAGCCGTTGGTGGTGGTTTGTACGTAAACAGTATAGGTGCCGGCAGTACTGTAAACGGGAGTGGTATACGTACTGCCCGATTTTAGTTTAGTACCCCCCGTGGAAGCAGACCACCATTCAATGGTTCCGGCAGCGCTAGTGGTAAGAGTAGCCGCCGAGTTAATACAAATAGAAGCATTTTCAACCTCTGGGGCATCAGGTACGGCATTAATAGTAATGGTTTGGCTAGCTTGGGTGGAAGTACCGCATTCGTTAATTACTTTAGCAGAAACCGTATATGATCCGGGCTGGATAAATTGAATACTAGGGTTTGCTAGAGTAGCCCCGTTGCCAGTTGTAAAATTAGCGCCGTTAGTTGGTCCGGTTACCGTCCACTCATAAGATATGGGAGTAGTATTATTAAAATTATAGATTGGTTTATGAGCCGCATTGGCAGAGCTAAAAGCAATAGTTTGCGGGCCGCAATAGGTTTTAGCGGTTGGTAAGGTAACCGTTGGAATGTTTTTGATGGTAACCGTTTTAGGTGTAGCAGTGGAGGCGCCACAAATATTAGTTAACCTAAGATTAATTGTATAATTACCCGCATGGGCAAATTGTAAAATAGGTTCCTTAGACGTGAAGGTAGTTCCATCAATGGTACTAACACCAGCCGATGGTGTTACGGTCCATTGATACGAAACCGCTTCTCCCGTAGAAGTATTACTGGTATTAACTATAGCCGCGCAGCCCGACAAAGGAGTAAGGGTAGTATTAAAGGCCGCAACTGGGCTCGATATAATGGCTAATGTTTTGGTAACTGCTCCGCCTTTGCATTTAGGGTCGGTACCTTCTAGAGGAACTAAATTAATGGATATAGCATAATTACCTTTTTGCGTAAAGTTTACAATGGGCTTTTCCGATTTTTCATTATAACCGGAAGCATAAGACCAGCCTTCGGCCGGTTCAATGGTCCATTGCCGCTCAAATTGTTTAGAACCCGGATCGGTAGCATTATAGCCGTAATCAGAAATATCCGTGAGGGTAACCGGACTATTTACACACGTTACAGGGCCCGGTTCTAATTTAAAGTCGGGAGTAGGCCCGTTTGATACATATATTCCACTACCTGTTCGGTTAGTTGTTTTACAGGCATTCGAAGCAGTAACGGTTACCGTATAACCCAGGGCCTGTCCCTTAGATGGAGCATTATACGTATGGTAAAATCTTTTAGGATCATCCTGATCAAAGGATATGACGGTGCCATCGCCGAAATCTAAGGTATATCGGGTGGAGGGTTCATTTAGTTCGGTTTGCGTAATATCAAACACAAAATTAGCCGGAGCACATTCATCGGTATCTTTATAACTCAAGCCTACATTAGGTACACTGCCATGAAAAACAGTATAAACTTTCTCCTCGGTACAAGTAGCATTACCAACCGTAAATTTTAAGTTATACGTGCCCCGTTGCAGATACGTGTGGGATTTTCTAGTACTAAAATCGCCCAAGTTTTCAACGGGGGAGCCATCTCCCCAATTAATTAGATAGGTAGTATTGGTGCCCTTAGTCTGCGAAGTATTTTCTACCTGTAAGGTGTAGCCCGCAGTAGAAGAATTCGTGCAATTTACAAATGGCTGACCAGTCGTTTTAACATCTTTTAAAGTAGCATCCGGCTTAACAGCACAATCTTGCGCCATTAAGTTTTCACTAAAAAGACAGGTAAATAAAACTAAAAAGAAAATAAGAAATAACTGCTTATTCCAACAACGCATATTTTGATAGTACAAAGTTTGCTCAAGCACCTAGTTTAAACAGATAGCCACCTTAAATGGAATTTTTCTTTTGGTTAAAACTACAGAAGTAGATAAAGACAAAGATATAATGCAAAAATAAGGAGTGAGGCTTCCTTTCATAAACTTGATTATTTTAAATGTGATACAACTAAATAAACAATGTGAATAATAGTACAAATACTTATTTTAATATTTGCTTAAAAAGTAATCTGAATACAAATATTGCGTATTATTTAGCTTTTAACCAATTTTTAGGACGGATAGTTTACGGTTGCAAGTAGTATTATAATTGTATTTAACCTATTTATTTAGCTTCTTTAAGCAGTATCGGTATGAAATTAAAGGAGATAATATTAAAGAAGTTATAATACAAATGTGTTCTGTTAAATACAGAAGTATTTGCTAATCGTTTTTTTAGAAAGAATATAATTTTTAGGGAGGAAGGTAATTTGATTTAAGTAGAATGAGTGCAAGATGGATATTAAATATATTATAATTTAAGAAAGAAGTTGGTGGTAAAACTTTGCTACAATACTTAAAAATCTCGCTGGTTTTTAAGTGAACGTAATACTAATTAAATCTTCCGTTTAAGAGTGATAACCGTATAAATGCGCTGTTCGCCCCGCTGAATACCTAGTAAAATATTATAACCCGGTTTAAAATGAAATAAACGATCCATCTTACTAATTGACATAGCCGAGGCAGGGGTCATGTTAATACTTACTACTTCATCACCGGGCAGAATGCCCGCGTCGGCCGCTGGTGAATCGGGTTCAACGAAGTTAACAATATAACGTTGGTAATCTTTGCCACTGGCTATAACATCTAATCCGCACATGTCATGTTCAAAAGGATCCCGGAAATAGCGGTTCGGCCGGATATACATGAGTTGTTGCCGGTAATTGAACACGATATCAAAGCGCTTTAACAACTCATTACCAATATTACCGTTGCGCGGCACTAAATAAACTTTGGCTCCTACGTCCTGATAATTAGGAAAGGAGGTGAGTACGTTATTTAAATTATAATTTTTGAGAGTAAAAGATCTAATTCGACCCAACTGACCGTTAATCGTACCACTCAAACCCTTACCTAATTGGGCAGTAATGGAGGGCGAAGGTACTTTAATGGCCGCATTAGACTCTTGTTCTAAAGATAATGCGTGTCCGGCTCCGGTATCAATAATAAGTTTAACCGGGATTTTACGGGGTTCTTCCAATTGCGCTACCGTAGTTAAATAAGGCTTTTGGCCTTCTATAGTTATCGGAATAGGAGTACCATAGCTCTTCCGATATTTAAAATCTTTAAAATTCTGGGCAACTACCCGCAACTCCGAATATTTAATTTGCACCGCAAAGCTGTTAAAAAACTGGTAGCCTAAAATGCCATAAATGGGTACCCCAACGTAGCTGGATAGATTAAATACATCTTCCGAAAGAACCGCCACTTGTAAAAAACTCGCCGATGCCTGCCCTAACTTCATATTTATGCCCGAAGCGATAAATGCTTTTAAGTCGGCATCCGATCCCATACCGGCAATGGAAATATTAACTCCGTTTTTAAGTTGTAAGCTGTCTTTTAACGAAGGTTCGGTAATAAGGGTAACACCTACCCCGGTATCTAAAATAAAGTTAAAAGGCCCTTTCTGATTGATATAAACCGGAACTATAATTAAGTTGCGGTGCATTTCGAACGAAACTATACTTCGCTTATAAGGTGCCTGAATAACAAAAGCGCCCTGACCAAAAGCCTTCGGTAAAAAGAGTAGAGAGAGAAGGGTAAAAAAAACAAGAAAAAGAGGAAGAGTGCGGCTGAAGTTCAGTTGCCGGAAGGTAAAACCTGCGTGCGAATAACTTAGCTGCATAAGCTCCGTCCCTTTTGAAAAGACTATTCGAAATGATTTTTAATTTACTAAATAATTCTGATTATTAAAATTTTACGTTTATTAACAGTTTTTGATTATTTTCAAATCCTGTTTGTACAGAAGGAAGGTGTCTTAAAATGAATTATTTAGGTAATTTGATTTAATTGTCTAGTATTTTACCTGCCAAAATTTATATTTATTTAAATCAGCTAACTTCCGAGTTCTTTTTCTGATCGAATTATCCTTTTACTTAACTAAGCACTTTACGTAGAAAGGAAACATTGCCCATTTTATGACTTCAAGGTAAACCAGAAAACGACTGCGATGGATAATTTGACCATATTTGGAGAGGAGATTATAGATGAAGGTGCTATTCGGCAAATTAAAAATTGTATTTCCCCGGATGACATTGGGGTATTAACAGCCGATGCCCACTACGGTTACGGTCATCCTATTGGGGGAGCCGTAGCTTATAAAGACAAAATTTCGTTATCCGGAGTAGGGTTCGATATTGCCTGCGGCAATAAAGCTGTAAAAACGAACATTCGGGCTAATCAAATTCCGGTAGCTCGTATTATGGATGAAATTGTTAAGAATATTGGGTTTGGCGTAGGCCGGCCTAACCCGAAACCCATTCACCATCCGGTTTTTGATAAAATAGCTAAGGCAGAGTTTAAACCCCAACGTAAATTTCTTTCATTAGCGAAAGAGCAATTGGGTACGGTAGGTGGCGGAAACCATTACATCGATTTATTTTCGGATGAAGAAGGGTGGCTATGGGTAGGAGTTCATTTTGGCTCCCGGGGTTTTGGACATAAAACTGCCACCGGATTTATCGCCCTTTCCCAGGGCCTTACTTTTGAAGACAAAGCCCGAGAAGGTCCCATGGATGCACCTCCCATTTTGTTTGATATTAGCTCGGAATTAGGACAGGATTATATTGCCGCCATGAGCCTGGCCGGGGACTATGCCTATGCCGGTCGGGACACGGTAGTAAATAAGGTGCTGGAGATACTGGGCGCTTCCGTAACTTTTGAGGTACATAATCATCATAACTTTGCTTGGTTCGAAGAGCACCAAGGTTCTAAATATTGGGTTGTTCGCAAGGGCTGCACGCCGGCTTTCCCCGGGCAGTTAGGCTTTATTGGTTCTAATATGGGCGATACTTCGGTAATAATTGAAGGGGTACAAACCGAGAAAGCGCAGCAAGGACTTTATTCTACGGTACACGGAGCTGGTCGGGTTATGTCGCGGCGGCAGGCAGCCGGTAAACGCCGCTGGGTAAAAGGCAAAGATGGCCGACGGTACCAGGAAACGGTTTCGCCGGGCTTAGTGGATTTTGAAAAAGTCCGGAAAAAACTAAAACAGCAAGGCGTGGAATTACGCGGCGGCGAAGCCGACGAAGCGCCGGAAGTATACAAAAAACTGGAGGAGGTTTTGGCTTATCACGAAGGAACTATCCGGGTATTGCACCGCTTAAAACCAATTGGCGTAGCAATGGCCGGAGGAAACGAGTACGATCCTTATAAAGATTGAAACGAATGCAGGTAACTTTTAACGCTGAAATACAAAATAGCTAAAACTTGTAAGTGGAGAGGTAACTTAAGCTGGTTTAAGTAGCGAGAATAACACAAGCTGCATTTAAAGAGTTACAAAAAAGGTCACGGGTAATTTATTTACCGTGACCTTTTGTATTTAGTCAATAAAAATTAATTCTGTTGTTGGCTCGCCTGCAAATAGCCTTCGGTAAATACTTTGTATCGGTCGAAAATAGAACGCACCGCGCTTTTCAGGTAAGCTTCATTTTTAACGGTATTTTCCAATACGCCGGAGGCGTAACCTTGCCATACAGCCCGATTTTTCTTTTTGTCGATTAAAACAATAAACAGAGTGCCTTTTTTAAGATTGTATTTAACCGGATCGTATTCTCTTTTCTCCACGTTCGGATCGAATTCTTCGTCTTCGTCGAAAATTCGGCCTGTTTCAATAAATTCGGTTATATCGGCCTGATTGTAGCCTTTCAGTAGTAGATCTTCGTAAAATAATTTATAAGAAACAAGTAAATCCGGACGGTTCTGATTGAATCGGTAGCCTTGAACTTCCATGCGGGATTTAATGGCATTTTCCACAAATGGGTTAAATTTGCTTGAATCATTTTCAGAACTTTTTACGCCGATAAAGTTGAAAGTTCGATATTTTTTGAAGTTACCGGAGTAACTGTAATCCGATTCCACTTTATGATCATAATAATTCATGCAGGAGGATAGATGGAGTAAAAGTAACCCTAAAATAAATCCGTAAATCTTTCTGTTCATACTTTTATTACTTATAAATTATCTAAAATAAATTTTATAGGTAATATACGAAAAGAATTGAAAATTGTATTTAGAGTCGCTTCATTTTCAGAACAATAAGTGTTTATATTTTGGCTAAAATTTAACACGGAAAAGAGGCTTCGTTAAAATCCTGCTCTAATACATTATTTTGGCCTTTTATACATCAAAAAGTTTTGGTATAAAATGTTTCGGCAAGAGAAAAATTAATAAAATATTTACTGCGGGTAGAGTAGAATTAGGAATTTTAATTGTTCCGGCCCTTCAAAAGTAAAATTAACCTTTAGAAGTAGTAAAAATATTTATATTAAATTGGCAACTTTTGCTTCCGTTTTTACTTGGTAAAGTACCTCAATAAAAAGATTAACCGGCGCATAAATGACTTGCAAAGCTACTTAACCTTATTGTACCAAGTAAATAGATTACGGTAAATCCTCGAATCGAATATCCAATAAGTCAAATTTTTTAAAATCGCGATAGTCAAAATGCCACCATTCTTCGGAGTATACCTCAAAGCCATGCTTGGTCATAACTTGTTTTAACTTTTCCCGGTTCTTAATAGCCAAAGCGGGTAAATTAGAGTAGTTAACGTGCGCTTTTTTAGTAAAAGCATCGTAAGCGGTAGGCATTTGTAACTCCTGACCTGTTTTTAAGTTTACCAGGGTTAAGTCTACGGTGCAGCCCCGGTTATGCCGCGATCCTTCCCAAGGTTTGGCTAAGTAAACGGTGTCTTGTACTTTCTCGAAAAAATAAACGGTAGCCCGATAAGGCCGGTAAGCGTCAAAAATTTTTAAGCCTAAGCCTTGTTGGTTTAATTCGGTTTGTACCTTTTTTAAAGCTTGCGCAACCGGCCGGCGTAAAAAGGCCTTAGCCGAAGTATAAACAGGTTCCCCGATAAAATTATTAGCGGTAGCATAACGAATGTCTAATTGAATGTTCGGGATGATGGTAGCTAAATCTACTAATTGCAGGCTGCTATCTGTGGATACTTGTTTTTGGTAATGGGTTGGGTCATTAATAACTTTCAGACCGTATTTATTCCCTTTAAGTTCTTGCGCCCATGCTGACCAAGATAGAAGTACCTGTACGCCTAGCAGGAATAAATTACGGGAAAGTGAGGAACGCATATTTAGAAATAAATAAGAGAGTTAAGCTTTATTAAAAAACAATGCATAAAATAGAAATTATAGAATTAGCTGCATCCGGCATGGCTATAAAAGTAAAGTGCTACAAAGGAATTGGTGCATCATGCCTTATTTTTTAGCGTAGTATTTCTGAAAAAAAATTAGTAACCCGAGCAAGGTGACAAAACTTACCGAGGTAGCAGTAGTTACATAGCCCATGGTAGTAAATTGATTAATAGCTAAACCCAGATGAATAGCTAACACAACCAGCGCGAATAAAAAAATCATTTGATGAATTTTCATGTAACTTCCTTTAAATGCTTAATATTTAAATGTAAAACGCTTTAGATCGGGTAGATGTTTTTTAGTCCGCTTTAATTCGTGCTGATATACTACCTGGCCCAGGTTTATTAAGAAGGGATAGCAGATAGTTTCGTACTCGTATTTATCGTCGTTATAAATGTTGTCATCGTTTCCTAATACAATCGCACTAAGTAAAAACTCCACTTTATTTTCAAAATCTACGATGTAGGCATTGTCAATCATAAAACCGTAGGCATTCCCGATTTTATTAAAAATCCGAATGTGCGAAGGCATGGTTTTCTGGCGGTTACCAAACATAAAAAACTTAGCGTAGGTATCGTAATAAGTAGTGGTATCATAACGGGGAAAATCACTTTCGCCTGGTTTCATAGACATATACTTTAATACAAAATCATAATCATCCGGGTTTAAATGAAAACGTTGCTGCGCCGGAACTACTTCCGGGAAAATAACGGATTTTAAAACCTGGTGCAGCGTTTCTAAACTTATATAATTCCGGTCCGAAAAATCCATAGGTTGCTTTATTAGCTGATTATTTGCGTTGTAATAACCAATTCCTAGGTGGGTTTCTTTTAAAGTATTCGGATAAGTACGGGCATTAAACACGAGTGGCTGTTGGTACAGAATGTTGTCGCCTTGGTAAAAAGTAATGGGGTTGGTATAGCGGGTAGTTTCGCCGGCATCGCCTACTGATAAACGGTGCAACAATCGCACCTGGTTGTATCCTTTTTGGTGTAACCCCTCATTAAGCTGCTCCTGGCCTAAAAACTCGTACAAACGATTATAAGCATCATTGTCGCTTACCAGCAATATTTTTTTAATATAATGCGCAATAGTAGGTATTTTATTCGGAGCCGTGGAGTCTGCAACAACCGCCGTTTGTTTGGTATAAGCGCTGTCTATCCGGAGGGGGGTATTTTTATCTAAGCCGGCAATGCGCAGGTTATTTAATTTTTCTAAAGCTAATAAAGCGCCGGGTAATTTAACCGTACTAGCCGGGTAAAAGTATTCGTATGGGTTCAGGCGGTACGTATACGTTTTAAAATGCGGCCAGTTCTGCGCATCGCGGTTTATTTGGGTATAGATAATCTGAACGCGGTATTTGGCCGGATTGGTTAAGATAGTTTTAAAATACTCCGGATGTTTTTTGAGCAACTTAGGCAGCATCTTGTTTTTAAATAATTGCGCCTGAGCAGAAGATACCTTACCTAATGAGAATACACCCATGTTGATTATAATAACTAAAATTAGTTGCATGCGCTTAATTAACGGAGGTATACACATAGAGCGTTAGACTACTCATTTAAAATTAAGAGGGTAAGATAAAAATTTTAGCTGCAACAAATAAGGTAGAGATTAATAATTCTGACTAGCCTAATCTGCTTTGTAAGTTTTTGTTATAAATTACTGCACAAAAACTGCTTTTGTAACAAAGTTCTTATGGAAAAGAATAATCCTACTATTACCCGGGCCTGGTGTATTTACGATTGGGCCAACTCTGTTTATTCATTGGTAATAATTTCCACTATTTTTCCTATTTACTACGGAGCCGTATCGAAAGGGCCGGATGGCAGCAGTATGGTTGACTTTCTGGGCTGGCACCTAGATTCGTCGGTGCTTTTTTCGTATTGCATTTCGTTTTCTTATTTACTGGTGGCGTGTAGCAGCCCTATTCTAACTGCCATTGCCGATTATAGTGGGCACAAAAAATTATTTATGCGGTTATTTTGCTATTTGGGCTCTATTTCCTGCGTTTTATTATTCTTCTTTACCAAAGAAACTTTTACTACTTCGGTTATTTTATTTGTGCTGGCGGCCATGGGCTACAACGGCAGCATTGTATTTTACAATTCGTACCTGCCCGATATTGCTACCGAAGACCAATTTGATAAACTAAGTGCCCGGGGTTTTTCATTGGGTTACATTGGCAGTGTGCTGTTGTTAGTGTTTAATTTAGCCCTGGTTTTAAAACCGGCTTTTTTTGGCATTGATCCGCAGCATACTAGCTTGCCGCCGCGCATTTCATTTCTGCTTACCGGATTATGGTGGTTTGGCTTTGCTCAATACACTTTTTGGAAATTACCTAAGCGCCAGATTCCTGGCAAAAGAGAAGGTTCGTGGCTGTTTAACGGTTTCCGGGAACTAAAGAAAGTTTGGCAGCAAGTAAAAAAACTTTATTTGCTGAAGCGCTTTTTACTTGCTTTCTTTTTTTACAATATGGGCGTGCAAACGGTAATGTACGTAGCCACTGTTTTCGGCGATAAAGAATTAAAATTAAATTCAGATGCCTTAATTCAGACTATTCTGGTTTTGCAGTTGATCGCTATTCCGGGTGCTTATGGCTTTGCTCGGCTTTCGAAAGCCTACGGTAATTTCATGGCCTTAGCGGTAGCGGTTCTTATTTGGGTGGGCGTTTGCGTGGGAGCTTATTTTACTTACACCGAAAATCAGTTTTACCTTTTAGCGGCGTGTGTAGGTGTAGTAATGGGCGGAATTCAGTCACTTTCCCGGTCCACGTACAGCAAATTAATTCCAGCAGATACCCGCGATACCACTTCTTTTTTCAGTTTTTACGATGTTACGGATAAAATGGCGATTGTACTGGGCACCTTAGCCTACGGCAGTATTGCTCAAGTTACCGGTTCGATGCGCAATAGTGTACTGGCGCTAATGGGATTTTTCTTTTTAGGCTTGATTTTTTTAGTAACGATTAAAGGGAAACGAGCCGGAGTAAGTAAAGTTGCTGCTTGAGGTGAGTTGTATTTCTGTACTTATAATTAAAATTTGACTTTTTGCTATTGAAGTTGATTCCCTTATATAAATGTTTAGATTTTCTTTTTAGCCAGATAAAAGTGTAAGTAAGTATACTAGGCAGGATAAAACAGAAACTAGATAATTAAAAGATAAAGCACATACGTGCTACTTTTTCCGATATACTTCTTCCCCGTTTACGAACGTACTCACTACTTGCGTTCCTCGGATTTCTGGAGCGGGAATGAGCATAATGTCTTTATTAAGAATTACAAAATCGGCCGATTTCCCCGGTTCAATGCTGCCCCGGTTTTTTTCTTCAAAATTTGCGTAAGCGGCCCAAAGGGTAGTACCTCGTAAAGCTTGTTCCCGGCTTAAAGCATTATTCATCTGAAATCCCTGAGCGGGATAGTTCTTGGCATCTTGCCGGGCAACCGCCGAATGAAAGCCAAACAAAGGATTGATATGCTCCACCGGAAAATCGCTGCCTAAGGCAATAGTGCCATTTTGAGCCAGTAAATCTTTGTAAGCGTATGCATGCGGCAAGCGCTCTGCTCCCAAACGTTCCCCGGCCCAATACATATCCGAAGTAGCGTGGGTAGGTTGCACCGAAGGAATAATGCTGAATCGCCCAAATTTAACTACATCCCTCGGATTTACTACCTGCGCGTGTTCGATGCGCCACCGGCGGTTGTTTTTACTTTTTAGTACTTCGCCGTAAATATCGGTTAGCAATCGATTTGCTGAATCGCCAATGGCGTGGGTATTCATCTGAAAACCATGCTGGTAAATATCAGCGGCAAGTTTACGGTAATCTGCCGGTCTCCGAAGTAAAAATCCAGTCTCCTTTGGACGGTCATGGTAAGGATATAACAAGCAAGCCCCGCGGGAACCTAATGCTCCATCAGCGTACACTTTAAAACTACTTACATCTAAACGACTGGTATGGTACGGTCCGTTTTTAAAATAGTATTGCTGATTTACAACTGATGGGCTTAACATGGCATATAGCCGAATTTTTAACTTTTCGGCTTGCTGCAAGGAATCGTATAAATCAATAATCGGTTTTTCTAAACCAGCGTCTACCACGGTGGTAAGACCCACGGCGAAGCAGTTTTGTTGGGCTTGTAGTAAAGCGGCCACTTTTTCGGTCTGGGAAGGCTTCGGAATTTTAGAGCTGACCAACTCTACCGCATTATCCACCAAAATACCCGTTAAGTAATTATTTTTTTGTTCGATAATGCCGCCATTTATTTTGGTCTGGTTACTAATAACGGCTAAATTCAATGCTTTTTTATTGACCAGAGCCGCATGGCCGTCAATCCGTTCAATAAACACCGGTACATCCGGAAATAAAATATTTAAAGTGTCTTGGGTCGGAAAGTTTTTGTTTGGCCAGTCGTTTTGATCCCAACCCCGGCCTAATAGCCAAGCTGCATTCGGATATTTTTGCCGGTGCTCTACCAATTTTTTTACTACCTCGGCGAATGAAGTAGTACCCACTAAATCAGCTTGCTGTAAATTTAAAGCGTAACCAAAGAAATGAGCGTGGGCGTCGATAAAGCCAGGATAAACGGGTCGACCGTGAGCATCGGTTTCCTGTTGGGCGGTGTACTTCCCGCGAATGGCGTCCGTGGAACCTACCTCAACGAATTTTCCGTCCTTTACGGCAAAAGCCTGGGCTTCATCAAAATTTTGGTTAACGGTATAAACCCGGGCATTGTAAATAATTAAGTCAACTTTTGTTTTTGACTGGCAAAATAGAAGTACAAAAGAAAGCGCCGTTAAAACAGAAACTCTTATAGCTGAAATAAACTCTTTATTCATAACGTAAATGTTTCACCGATTCACCGGAATCCCGAAGCTCGACCATAGCGTCGATGCCAATGCTTAAATGTTTTTCCACGAAATTAGTAGTAACTTTTAAATCGCTTTCCGCAGTTTTTACCCCTTCCGGTGTCATGGGGTTATCTGATACTAATAAGAGCGCCCCGTGCGGAATATCGTTCATAAAACCCACCACAAAAATGGTGGCTGTTTCCATATCAATGCCCATTACTCGTACCGAACGCAGGTATTCTTTAAAATCTTCGTCGTGTTCCCACACGCGGCGGTTGGTGGTATAAACAGTGCCCGTCCAGTAATCCATTTCGTGTTTTTTAATCATCGAGGAAACCGAGCGTTGCAACCGGAAAGAGGGAAGAGCCGGTATTTCAGGCGGCAGGTAATCGTCGGAAGTACCTTCCCCGCGAATGGCCGCAATGGGCAAAATCAAATCGCCTAATTTAACTTTTTCTTTAATGCCGCCGCATTTTCCTAAAAATAAAGCGGCTTTTGGCCGTACCGCCGATAATAAATCCATAACGGTAGCCGCCATAGGGCTGCCCATCCCAAAATTGATGATAGTAATATTATTAGCCGTGGCGGTTTGCATGGGCTTGTTCATTCCCCGGATTTCGCAGTTAAACCGTTCCGAGAACATAGCCACGTAATTAATAAAATTAGTTAATAATATATATTCACCGAATTCGTTGAGGGCCATACCGGTGTACCGGGGTAGCCAGTTTCGAACAATATCTTCTTTCGATTTCATAGTTGATAGTTGTAAGTTGCAGGTTGCAAGTTACAGGTTATTCCGGTTGCAAAGTTAAAAGGTTGTACAGTTGGAAGGTTAGAAAGTTGTAAGGTTAAAAAGTTTGAAGAATGCTTTATAAGAACTAGATTGGGGTTTAAAATTGGGAAATGATAGTTGGTAAATGGTAAATGAAAAATGGAGACGCTGAACTTACCGGCTTTTCCGGTTAAGGTGAAACAAGCCGAGAACAAATTCTGGATTTTTGATGGTATACGCCGGAAATACTTGGTTCTTACGCCGGAAGAGTGGGTTAGGCAGCATTTTATTCATTACTTGGTGCAGTATTTACATTATCCAAAAGGGCTAATTTCCCCCGAACGCGGCATCACGTATAATTCTTTAGCGAAACGCACGGATATATGCGTGTACAATACGGCTGGTCAAGTGTGTATGTTAGTTGAATGCAAGGCTTCTTCGGTTAAAATTTCGGAAGTTACTATTCATCAGGCTACCACTTACAATCAAAATGTTCGGGCAAAGTACATTGTGCTTACCAACGGCCTGGAACATTATTGCTGGCAGGTTGATTTTGAAAAAGCAACGACAATTTCCCTGGCAGGCATTCCGTATTATCCAAATTTGTAAGTAGAAAAAGAGTAGACATTTAATTAAAAGTTGATTATAGAGTATATTCATAATTCTAAAATCAACCTTCTAACTTTCCAATCTTTCAACTTTTCCACCCAAACCTACGGCGCGGGTGCTGCTTTACCCGGGTGTAGCCAATAATATAAATTGTTGTCGAGCATGGCGTTCCGGAAGTACTGCACGTATGCTTCTAGTTCGCGGCCATAAATTTT
This sequence comes from Adhaeribacter arboris, assembly GCF_003023845.1. Classification (NCBI taxonomy): domain Bacteria; kingdom Pseudomonadati; phylum Bacteroidota; class Cytophagia; order Cytophagales; family Hymenobacteraceae; genus Adhaeribacter; species Adhaeribacter arboris. Next base: position 6,803,471 of record NZ_PYFT01000001.1, read on the forward strand.
CTTAATACTTTCTGGTTCTTTCTTCAACTTTGTATAACCATGCGTCTTATATCGGAATAAGTGCGCCTTTCCGTTCGGGTGAAGCTCGGTTATGTAATCGTTCCGGATGAATGAATAAATACCATCAATAAAAATTAAGGCTTTACCCGGAGAATTTGTATCGAAAACAGAGGTACCGAAGGGGAGTAATTTATCCGTTGGCACATTTAGATAATCTACCAGGGTGGGCAATATATCGGCGTGCTGGGTAATTTTATGCGGGTTAGCGTTCGTAAACTTTTTACCCGGCCGGAAAAATAATAAGGGTACTTTATGATAACCCAGCCGGTTTTTATAAGTTTTCTGATACACCTGTTGGGTATGGTCGGCGGTGAGTACGAATAAAGTATTAGCGTACCAAGGTTGTTGAGCAGCTGTTTTAAAAAATTGGCGTAAAGCAAAATCAGTGTACGCAATAGTTGGATGAATCTTTAATTTGCCTTTGGGGAATTTATTTTTGTAAGTAGTTGGTAGCGTGTAAGGATGGTGGGCGCTTAAAGTAAAAACTCCGGTTAAAAACGGTTGGGGTTGTTGGTTTAATTGTTGCGCCACGTATTGCAGATAAGGCTCGTCGAAGATTCCCCAATTTCCATCAAAATCCTTTTCTAAGCGCTCCTTGGGATATTCGTCGAGCCCATAATAATGAGTAAAACCGGCCAGTTTGGCAAAAGCATTAAAACTCATGGTACCGTTAGCCCCACCGTGGTAAAAGGAAGTATAATATCCTTGCGGTTGCAGCACATTACCAATCCCGTAAATCTCGTTTCCCTGGTAAGCCGAGGCCATAAACGGATTATCCATGAGCGAAGGTAAACCCGACAGGATAGAAGGCAGTGCTTCAATGGAACGCCGACCATTAGCATAATTTTCCCTTAAAAACAATCCTTGCGTGGCCAATGAATCAAAGAAGGGGGTATAACCCTGGCCGCCGTTTTCAATGCCGGTATATTCGGAGCCAAAACTTTCCAGGATGATAATAACAACATTGTCCCGGATGGGTTCTCCTTCCACCGACAAAACTTTATGCGGATCAAACCGCAGCGTTTGCAATAAATCCTGCTTTGTTTTAAAATAGCGCGCGCGCTCAATGGTTCTTTTATTTAAACTGCGCACAAAGGTGAAGGTGCTATTTAAAATCAGATTACCCAACACGGGCGGTTCATAGCCAAATGCAGTACTTACCCGAATAGGTTTGTATTGAATACCTCCCCGAATAAAAATAACAGTTAGAAGAATTAATAAAGCAACTTGCCAGACTTTACGACGATCTTTTTGCGGTTGGTACGAGAAGTTTTTAGGGTAAAGAAAATAAAGCGCCATAACCAGAAATCCTAAAACGAGCAAAATATACCAGTAATTCTGAGTAAGCTGATTCGCTTGTGCCAAAATATCCTGCGTGATGGTGGCAACTTCGTTAGTAGAGCGCCGACCAATAAACTTAAAATACTCGGTATCAACTAAGTTTAGTAAGATAAAGGGAGTGTTAACAATAAAATACAAGCCTTTCAAAAACTGCTGGTAGCCTTTCCGGTGCAAAAATGTGGGTGGAGCTAACGAAAAAAATATAAACGGAATGTTAATAACCAGGATAGCCGAAAAATCAAAGCGTAAGCCATAATAAAAAGCTGCAGCTAACTGATTCACCGGAATTTCGCTAAAAGTAGAACTATTAGCTAAATAAAAAGCTACTCGCAGCAATTGGTAGACTACCAGCAGCAAGAACAGCCGTTTTATAATAATTTTGAAAAAAGGATCAAACATTTAAGATGGATAGCTTGCAAAATAAAGCCTTTCCAACGGAGCTGGAAAGGCTTTATAAAAAAATAAAATTATCAGATATTTATTATACAGATTCTAACAGCGCATCGGTACTGCTTAAAGTTAAATTCCAGGCATCGGCCACACCTTTATACACCACTTCTCCGTTTACAACGTTTAATCCCCGGCGCAGCTCATCGTTTTCGGCACAGGCCTTTTGCCAACCTTTATTAGCCAGTTGTACAGCATAAGGTAAAGTAGCATTGGTTAAGGCCAGCGTAGAAGTGTAAGGTACCGCGCCCGGCATGTTAGCCACGCAATAATGAACTACATCATCAATAATATAAGTTGGATTTTCGTGCGTGGTAGGTTGGCAGGTTTCAATGCAACCGCCTTGGTCCACGGCAACGTCCACCAGAACTGTACCCGGTTTCATTTCTTTTAACATGTCGCGGGTGATCAGGTGAGGAGCTTTGGCTCCGGGAATTAATACGGCCCCAATAATTAAGTCAGCGGTTTTAATTGCTTCGCGTATATTGTATTCGTTGGAGTATTGCGTAATTACGTTGGCCGGCATAAAGTCCGAAAGTTCGCGTAAACGGGTCAGGTTAATATCCATAATCGTTACCTGAGCGCCTAAACCGGCCGCAATTTTGGCGGCCTGCGTACCCACAATGCCCCCACCTAAAATTAATACGTGCGCTGGCTTTACCCCAGGCACACCACCCAATAAGATACCACGACCTTTCAAAGGTTTTTCTAAGTATTTCGCCCCTTCCTGGGGCGCCATCCGGCCGGCAACTTCACTCATCGGAATCAATAAAGGCAGAGAACGGTCTTTCCGCTCCACCGTTTCGTAAGCCAGGCAGATAGCTTTGCGGGCTATCATGGCGTGGGTCAATTCTTCGGAAGAAGCAAAATGAAAATAAGTAAAAATTAATTGCCCTTCCTTAATTAAATTATATTCTGGGGTAATGGGCTCTTTTACCTTAATAATCATATCCGCGATAGCATATACTTCTTCGATGGAAGGCAAAATTTGAGCCCCGGCTTTCTGGTATTCAGCATCCGTAAAGCCGCTGCCCGTGCCGGCGCCACTTTGCACGTAAACAGTATGTTGGTGTTTTCGTAGCTCGGTTACACCGGCCGGAGTAAGTGCTACCCGGTTTTCGTTATTTTTGATTTCTTTCGGAACGCCTATTATCATGAGATTTATAAGTAGTTTATAGATGAAAACACACTGGTCAAATACAGTTCCAAAATTAATAAAACTTATCTGATAGCGTGTAGCTAAGGCATACTTTACTCAATAATATACCAGGAAAGCTTTATCATAAAGGCAATAGAGAAAAAATAATAACCGATTAAGTAATTTAAATGAGAAAATAAATAAAATAAAAAAAGGCAGCGATAATATCACTGCCATTAGTCAAAATAAAACTATGAAAAAACTATTTAAACGGAACAGCAGCGCTGCTCTCTTTTATGATGCTTATAGTATTTAAACTCTCCACTACTTTAGCCTTTAAAGTTAAAGTAGTTTCAGAGGATACAATATCGTTTGTTATAAAACTTACTCTCTCTGTTTGTTCTCCTAACAGCCGCTGGGTATAAGTTAGTTCCAAATTTTCTTCTTTTCCTGGAGCAATTTCTGACGTCGGAATTCTATAATTAATACAGTTACAAGGTGATTTTAGCCCTTGTATGATAAGCGGCTGTTTACCAGTGTTTTTAATAATAAAAGTAGCATTTGCTTTTTGCCCTAATTCAAGTTTGCCAAAATCATGGTTATTTTTAGCCAGAAACAGCCGCGGCGAATTAACTTTCTGGGCCGGCGTGTAAGTGGTTCTGACCGCAACCGAACCCGCTTCGGCAACAGTTCCTTGAATAAAAAGCGCTTGGGTAGGAGGAGCGGCATTGCTCGTTACCGTAATACTTTTATGAAAAGCCCCCGGACGCCCGGCACTGTTGTATACGGCTTTAACCATGCCGCTTTTACCCGGTAAAATAGGCTCTTTCGTCCAGTCCGGGGTAGTACATCCGCAGGAAGGCTGTACGTTAGAGATTACCACCGGCTGATTTCCGGTATTTTTAAACTTAAATTGGTAAGTAGCCTGCCCGCCTTCGGCAATAATGCCGAATTCATGGGTTTCTTTTTCAAACTTTAAAATGCCCTGCGCCCAGGAGAAATTTTGTATAAATAAAAGGCAAATGCCAAATAATAGTAACCTTATCACTTTCATATAGATACCTTAATACTGTATAAGTAAGATAAAAGAATAATTACAAATATAGCATTTTTCCTAAAAAAACATAAGTACGGATTTTAGCGTTTAACCAGAACCTTATAGTGAGTGCCAGAGTTTACACATTTGAAATACGCCTAAATTTTCCGTAATTTTGAATTGATAATTAAAATTCCCCCCTTAACTGGAACTATGATGCAACCTGTTGCCCTGGTACAAAAGCAAGCTCTCAACCGAGAGGAAATTCTTCGCGATTACCGTTTGGCTTACGAAAGCCGGCAAGCAAGTCTCACCGGCCGAAAAGAAGTATTCATGGGGAAGGCAAAATTTGGCATATTCGGGGACGGCAAAGAAGTAGCGCAGTTGGCCATGGCGAAGTATTTTCGTAAGGGCGACTTCCGTTCGGGCTATTACCGCGATCAAACTTTTATGTTTGCCATCGGCGAACTTACCTTACAGCAGTATTTTGCGCAATTATACGCTCATGCCGACGCAGAAGCAGAGCCGGCCACAGCAGGCCGCTGCATGAATGGTCATTTCAGTACCCGTTCTCTGGACGAAGATGGCAACTGGAAAAACCTGATGGAGATAAAAAACTCCAGTGCCGATATTTCTCCTACGGCCGCTCAAATGCCCCGTTTATTAGGTTTGGCCTATGCTTCTAAATTATACCGGCATAACCCGGAATTACACGAGTTTACTAATTTTTCTGCTCGGGGCAACGAAGTAGCTTTTGGTACCATTGGCAACGCCTCTACGGCTGAAGGTTTGTTTTTTGAAACCATTAACGCCGCGGGTGTTTTGCAGGTCCCTATGTTGGTTTCCGTCTGGGACGATGGTTATGGCATCTCCGTTCCCAACGAATACCAGATTACAAAAAGCAATATTTCGAAGGTGCTGGCAGGTTTTCAACGGGAAAACCCCGAGGAGCCCGGTTATGAGATTTTTACGGCGAAAGGCTGGGATTATGAGGGACTCTGTAATTTGTATGCGTATGCGGTAGCATTGTGCCGGGAACAACATGTGCCGGTATTAATCCATGTGGACGAAATGACCCAACCGCAAGGTCATTCCACTTCTGGTTCGCACGAACGATATAAATCAAAAGAACGCCTGGCTTGGGAAGAAGAAAATGATTGCCTCAAGTGCATGCGCGAATGGATTTTGGCCAACGAATACGCTACCACCGATATGCTCGATCACCTGGAAGCGGAAGGCAGAGAAACCGTACGACAAGCACGGTTGGCGGCTTGGAATGACTATATTGGCGGGGTAAAAGCGGACCACAACGAAGCATTAGCCTTACTGGAGCGAGTAGCCTTGGAAACAGATAATTCGCACGCGAACCAGATTTCCAGCATTGCGGAAGAACTGCGTAAAAACACTATACCCAATCGTTATGATGCGATAAAAGGTGTTAAAAAAGCCTTGCGTTATCTTCGTCAGGAGCGTTCTACGGGTAAACGGAATCTTTTGGGTTGGCTGGAACGGGTTATTGGTGAAAATGCAGAGCGCTACAATTCCTATTTAATAAGTCAATCGGAAGATTCGCCGTTGCTGGTAGAAGAAATAAAACCCGAATACGACGAGAACAGCCCCTTAGTAGATGCCCGGGAAGTATTGCGTGCTTGTTTTGCGGCCGCTCTTACCCGGGAACCGCGGTTATTTGCTATCGGCGAAGACGTTGGTAAAATAGGAGATGTGAACCAGGCTTTCGCTGGCCTTCAGGAAAAATTTGGCGAGTTGCGGGTAACCGATACTGGAATCCGGGAAAGTACGATTGTAGGGCAAGGAATTGGCGCAGCGCTGCGCGGATTACGACCCATTGCTGAAATACAGTACCTGGATTATTTGATTTACGCCCTTCAAACCTTATCCGATGATTTGGCCTGCCTACATTACCGGACAAAAGGTGGTCAGAAAGCACCGGTTATTATCCGGACCCGTGGTCACCGGTTAGAAGGAGTGTGGCATTCCGGTTCGCAAATCGGCATGGTGCTGAGTACCTTACGGGGCATGCATGTATTAGTACCCCGCAACATGACCCAAGCTGCTGGTTTTTATAATACTTTATTAAAATCAGACGATCCGGCTATACTAATAGAATGTTTAAACGGCTATCGCTTAAAAGAACGAATGCCGAGCAATATCGGTGAATTAACGGTTCCGTTGGGGTTACCGGAAATTTTACGGCAAGGGGAGCATATTACCGTTGTTACCTATGGTTCTATGTGCCGGGTAGTAATGGAAGCGGCGCAACAATTAGCCGAATTTAATATTTCGGTAGAAGTTATTGATGTGCAAACGTTACTGCCTTTTGACCTTACTAATGTAATCTTAGAATCGGTTAAGAAGACGAACAAAATAATTTTTGCGGATGAAGATGTGCCCGGAGGAGGCACCGGTTTTATGATGCAGCAGGTAATAGATGGTCAAGGTGCTTACCAGTGGTTAGATGCGCAACCTCGGTGTGTTTCGGCCCAGGATCATCGTCCTTCTTACTCCTCGGATGGGGATTACTTTTCTAAACCAAACGTGGAAGATATTTTTGATGCGGTGTACGAAATGATGCACGAGGCAGATCCGGCAAATTATCCGGCTATTTATTAAACATTTTAAGAATACCGTCCTTAGTTCTGGAACAAAAACTTAGGACGGTATTCTTTTCATGGCCAAGGCAACATCGGTAATAATAGGTGGTATTTGGATAAATAAATCCTGATCTTGTTTTTTCTCTAACTCTAATTCTTTTATTTTCTGACCTTTTTGCGTATCCCAGAAATAAACCCGATACTGACCAATTGCTAAGCCAGGAACAGTTACCGAAAAAGTTAAAGGTGTAGCTGACTTATCTAATACTTTTAATTTATTCAATTTAGCCAATTTGTCTTGCCGCAGCAGCCATACAATAGCTTGTTGATCATCGCCGCAGGCAAAACCAACAAAGGCGGGAGAAGAAATTTGGATTTCTTCATTCAGGTTTTTTCGATTAAACTGCGCCCAGTTAATATAACCAAGAAAGTTAGTAAGATTCTGTTGCGCTACCCGCATACCCGGAGTAAGTACGTGCGGGTGGCGGTTCGGCCAGCGCATGCCACCTCCCGCTGCTCCCGAAGCAAAATGTGCCCATTGAATGTGGCGAAAATATTCATCATCAAACGGCTCGGGTAAAGTCCGGTGTAAATCTTTGAAGGCATGAATGGGGCCGTGTTCGCTGTCAAAAAAAGGTTTGGGCTGTTGTAAATGTTGCAAAGCTTCCCGCACCAAGGCACCGGTACAAATAGCTGAAGCTACGGTATCTTTAGGATGATTAATAGTTTTGGCGTCGTAAAAATGGGTAGTGGCAAAGTCGAGTTGCGGGTGCCGGAAAATAACATCCGCTACGGCGGGATGCTCGTGTAAAACCGGCCCAAACAACGAAACGGTTTGTAAATGGGCGCGGCCGTACAAGCGCATTTCTACTTCCCGTAAATGCGTACTTATCTCACTTACAAATTGGTAAAATACATCCGTATTATTTTCGGCATGCGCCGGATGGATCTCATTCCATAAATCCCAGGCAAACAAAGCCCCACTACCGCCCCAGCGTTCTGCGGCAAAACTCAGGCGGTTTTTAATGGTCCGTAAAGTATCCGGGCACAACAACCATTGCGAACGCCGGGCACAAGGTCCGCCATTCAATTTATTGTAGGGGTGGTGTTTCCACCGGATCCACATCCAGAAGGTATCATACGGCGTAAGTAAAAGGCGTAACCCGTATTTTTCACAAAGAGCAAATAAATCATCCCAGAGTTTAACCATGTTCGGCTGAAACTTGCCGGCGGGTCTTTCAAAATACCGGTTTTCCGTTTGCGCATATTCCAGCATAAACCGCAAACAAGTAACTCCGTGTTCCGCCAGATAAGCTAAATGATTTTCTACGGCCGTCATATTTTTCCGGCGAAATAAACCAGCAAATTCCGGCCAGGTAATGGCATCGTTTTGTCCGATAGGAGTCCAGTTTTCGCCGTTTTCCGTTATAAAATAAGGCGCATCCGGCGCTACTTGAATCCAAGGTAGCGTTACCGGTTCTTCCGTTGAACTGGCTTGTACTTCTAATTCCAGCATCCTACTAATTTTTGAACAAAAGTTTATAGCCCAGTTCCCAAAAACCTAGATTCTGGAAACGGGTTTGCATTAAAAAATTTTTTGGGTAAAAAGGCGCAGAAAAAACCAATACATTCAAAAGGAACTACTCCTGAATAAACTGGTTAGGGTGTTTTTAGGGTAGCAAGTAAAAGAAGTATACTAATTTTACTATCAGGAAGTTAAAGTCCGGTTCTTATTGGATACTTTAGCTTGTACTGCTTCTTCCCAATTCTGGCCGGTTGCCGATAAATATTCCGACTTATTCCAGGTATGACTGCTTTTCGTATTAGATATGTCTGGTTCGCATAGGTATATTTCATGAGCAGGCCGCTCGCTTATTTTTAAACCGCAGGAGCGCAACATAGCTTCCACGCCGGCGTGGTTGGGAGCCCACCAGTTGGTTATATCACCCGCTAATCGCTGCTCGATAAAGGCCATTTTGGGCCACCCGTCTTGCCGCATTTTATCCCGGTCATTAAAATCTAAATCCGGAGGAACTTCTGCTACTTCTTCGCCAGGCATGGTGAGCGTTTGAAAAATCATTAACCGGTTTAATTTCTGGGAGAGAATATCCAAGGATAAAAGTGGGTACCGCAAATGATATAGTACTCCCATATACCAAATCAAATCAAACCTTTGTTCTAACCGGGCTACATCGTACACCTGCAATTGCCGGAATTCTATTTGGTTATCTAAACCAAATTGCTGCGCCACCCAAACGGCTTGCTTTAGATAATGCGGATCTATATCAATAGCGAGTACCTGGGCGCCGCGTTTTGCCAGTTCCAAGGTATAATATCCCGCATTGCAGCCCACATCCAGTACCTTCCAACCACTTAAATCAGTTGGAATAAAAGGGGCAATATCTTTCCATTTAAAAGCCGGGAAATCTCCTAAAGTGTGGTTAGGTGCCGTTTGGGTACCATCGGGTAAATGAATGTTATGAAACCAAGGTCCTAGTTGATCAATCTCCTGCTGTAATGTAGCCATGTATCTATTTGTTGAATGTAACCTTCCTTCACTTAAAGTGGAAGGCAATTTATAGGGAAGTTTAAAGTATAAAAGCTTTGAAACTAGTTTGTTATTACCTTTCTTCTAAATGACCACTGGCTTTAGCTAGTGGTTTGTATTCCCGAACGTATTGCTCTACTTCCAAGGCCCGATGGGCGGCGGTATGCTGATTTAGCACTTTTTGCCGAGCTCGCTCGCCGATGGCTTTTCGTTCGGTTTCCGAAATTTCCCGCAAAAAACGTAAGGTATCCTGAGCGGAATAAGAAACTAAGATTTCCGAATCAAAATCAAAAACAGAGTCTAAACCATCCCAGTAATCACTAATTATTGGGGTACCACAGGCAGCAGCTTCGAACAAGCGTACACTGGGCGAAAAGCCAGCTTTAATCATATCGGCCCGGGTTATATTTTGAGTAAAGCGCTGGCGGTTATAAAATTCCCGGTGCTCCGCTGGTGGTAGATGATGGATATATTGGGTATTCTCAGGCCACTGGATGGATAGGGGATATTGCGGACCAGCCACCACAAACTTACCTTCCGGCCATTGGCGGGCAGCATCCAACATTAACTTTTCCAGAGGTGGTTGCCGGTCGTCGCTGTAGGTTCCTAAATAACCTAAATCCCAATTCATTTCCTGTGGTTCCGGAAAGTATAAGTCCGGATCGAAAGAGCAGTATAGCGGTCTGGCTTTCGGCGAACCGTATTTTTGTTCGAGTAACTCCAGAGTTGGGCCACCGGTAAAAGACAAATATAAATCGTATTGCGGAATTAAATTAGGGTGCAGGTATTCGTAATCTTCCCGCTCCAGTTTGGCTAAAGTTACCGGAGTGTCAATATCGTAAAAAGCTTTCATGCCTTGCGCCGTATTCATTACCCATTGCCCAATCAAAACTCCTTCCGGAACATACGAACCCACCATCACCAAATCGGCCTCGCGTACCTGCTCGGTAAAACAGGCTTGTAAATCATCCCGGGAAATATAAAGCTGCGTATCGCAGTAACCCGGGTTTGGTAAATCCCGGCTGGAGGCGTACCAGGGCACGTCGCGTTCCAGGAACAAAATTTCATGGCCCCGGGCTGCTAATTCCCGCACCAATCCCCGGAAAGTAGTAGCGTGGCCGTTACCCCAGGAAGAAGTAATCGATAAACCCAGGATAACTATGTTCATGGATTCTTGCTTCATACCAACTCGCCGGCTTTTCTGGCAATTTTACTGTGCAGTAATTTTTCTAACTGGTCGGCCCGGTGGTTATATGTATGAGCTGCTAACACTTTGTTGTAAGCCGCCTTCCCGATAGCCGTGGCTTTTTCTTCCGTTAACCCGGCCATAATTTTACCCACTTCGTCGCCGTTTTTTGCTACTAAAATTTCGGTATCCGGCTCAAAGAAAAAATCAATGCCTTCCCAATAATCCGTAATGATACAGGCCGCTGCTCCAGCGGCTTCGAATACCCGGGTGGCCGGGGAAAAACCATAACGGGCCATACTTTCCCGACTAATATTTAATACCGCTTTCGGGGTGCAGTTAAACGCATTATGGTCTTGGGTAAATACATGGCCGATATATTTTACATTTGAGCTCATGGGTTTGTCGCCCCAACCGCTGCCACCAATAATAAAGGTATTCTGGGGAAGTTTGGCCGCGACTTCTAAAAAGAAATGTTCTACGCGGGCTTCCCGGTCCGGTAAGCGGTTACCCAAGAAAGCTAAATCGCAGGCAAATTTTGGATTGGGCTCTACCGGAAAATGCGTAGCGGTATCTAAAGCATTATAAACAGGAACGCATTGCTTAACGCCCAAGGCTTCATAAGCTTGAATGACCGGTTCGCCGCCGCCGTAAGTCAGTACCATATCGTACTGGGGAATGTGAGCCCGGAAGGCATCATCCGGATTGTTTTGGACGCGGTCTAAGGTAGCAGGCGCATCTACATCCCAGAAAATTACCATCCGCTCCGGGGTTTGCAATTTCAGCACTTCGGCTTCTAATAATCCATCAAATACACCCACGCCGCTTGCTTTTACCACAATATCCGCTTCCGTTGCTTGTTCCAGCATTTTAAAAACGGCCTCTTCGGTAGCGGCATACACCACAACTTTGGCCCAATCCGGGTCGGGAATATCGCGGTTTTCCTGCCGCTGATAAGCATCGGGTTCATAAAAAGTTACCTGGTGACCACGTTGGTGTAAAGCCCGCACAATGCCGCGGTAATACGTAGCTGCTCCATTCCAGTATGCTGAAACCAAACTGGAGCCAAAAAAAGCAATTTTTAATTTTTTGTTATTTTGCATAAACTGTTTCTTCGTTCTTATTCCCGTAAATTTTTGTAGCGGCAATGCCCAATTCTGCGCACACTTTTTCCAGTTCGTTCACCCGGTGGGCACAGGTATGGCGTTGTTGTATGGTATTTAAACCCTTGTTTACTAGTTCCGTTGCTTGGTTTTTATCCGTAAGTATGGTTTGCAAATGTTTCTTCATTTCTTCGCCGTTTTGAGCTACCAGAAAGTCCTCACCCGGAGTAAATAAATGTTCGGCATCTTCCCAGGGAGCCGTAATTAAGGGTATACCACAGCTCAAAGCTTCAAACGGACGGATAGTAGGAATGCCGGGTAAAGCTTCTACGTAAGGGCGGCGGGGTACGTGTACGGTTACTTTATATTTGGCAAATTCTTCGGGAGCTTTGTAATTTGGTAACCAGCCGCCGTATTCAATTCCTGCTTCTGCTAATGATTTTAGGGCGTGTTCGGGGTAGCGGACCCCGTATATTTTTGCTTTCAAACCCAGTTCTTTCACCGGATTAATTAAAAACTCGTGCAGCTCGGCGGTACGTTCTTCATCGCCCCAATTACCAATCCAAACCAGGTCGCCTTCTAGTTCTGTTTTAGTATGTGGATAGAAAACGGAGGTATCGGCTGCTTCGTGCCAGGTCCAGGCTTTTTGGGTCCATTGTTCCTGCAGGTAAATATTCCGGATAACTTCTCCAAAGGCCAGCACCCCATCGTAGTTGGTTAAATCATAAGCGGCCATGCTTTTCTTTTCGGTTACGGCCCGATGGTGCGTATCGTGAAAAAGCAATTTATAATGGTTGCGGGTGCGATGTTGCCCTATTTGCCGGACTAGTTCGTGCTCGTTCCACTCGTGTACCAATACCAAATCAGCATCCCTTAGCACAAAATCTAAATTAAGGGAAGGAGGAGCGTAAAAATTAGTTTTTAATCCGGGGTAATATTGTTGAAGCTCTTTTAATTTTTCCTGGCCATATTCCGAAACAAGATTTTGCAAACTCCAGCCATTTTCGGGTTCAAAAACTTCTACCTGATGTCCCCGTACTTTCAGTTCCTGCACAATGCCGCGTAAAAAATGAGCGTTGCCGTGGTTCCAGTCGGAAAGCAGGGAATGGTAAAAAAGCACTATTTTCATTATTAGATTAAATTAAAGTTCCTGTCTTAATGATTTTAAATAGTTACTGTTGCCGCGAGAAGTTGCTGGTATACCTGTTCATACTCAAACGCCATTTGTTTAGCACTAAACTGCAAGCCAACTTTTATCGCCCGGAAGCTGAAAATGTTACGAATAAATTCATCTGAAATCAGCTTGGTAAGGGTTGCTTTTAGTTGAGCTGCATTTTCCGGGTTTACGTAAGTAGCCGCGTGTTGCCAGATTTCTTTCTGACTCGGAATCTCTCCTAAAACCAAGGCACAACCGGATAACCCGGCTTCTAAGGCGGATAAACCAAAAGGTTCGTACCTGGCCGGCAAAGCAAAAATAGAAGCCCGGCTCAAGTAATCTGCAATTTGCTCCTGATTCAAGTAGCCCAAAAACTGGACATTCGGCAAATCAAGAATTTCTCCGGTTGCCGGGTGCCGGGCATCGCCGGCTACTAACACGGGCCAACTCAGTTCCGGTGCTATTTCCGTTAATAGCTTGATGTTTTTAGCCTCATCCCAAATCCTACCCATACTAAAAATAAAAGGCTCTTTGGAACTGTACCGGAACAAACTTATATCTCGACCGTTATGAATAACTAAATGGTTCTGAAAAGGACCGTACAGAGTTTCAGCTTCTTCGAGCATGGCCAGGGTAGGCGCCACGACTAAATTGGCAGCCTGTAAACTTTGCGTGACCCGCTTCTGGTATTCTTGCCAAGTATCCGGTGTTTTTTCTTTTTTTACTGCCTGCCACCAGGAAGGAACACAAGAATGTACTACCACTATTATAGGTTTTCCCCAGTCCAAATGCGCGTGAACCAGGTTATTCAGGTGAATAAGATCGGGCTGAAATTCCTGTTTTATTTGCATTAGCCAATTCGCAGCAGCATCTACTTCTTCCCAGGGATTATCCATCCACTCTAGTTTAAAAGTGCTCTCGTAGAGTTGTACATTTGAAAGAGAATTAATTTCCTGGTATTGATTAGCGGTAAGGGAAGCGCCCATAATAGCCAGGGCTACTTCGGCTCTTTCTGGCTCTAAAGCCCGAATTAATTCAATAGCGTACGTCCAGACTCCGCCCAGAGTATCTGCCGTCATTAAAATTTTTAGTGGTTTTGCTTCCTGGGGCATGAATTATTTTCCGTACATTTTATCCAGTACTTCGGCCACTTTTATAAATTCTTCGGCTTCGGCGTGGTATTTTTCGCCGGCAGCCAGGCGGTTGGCCCACACAACACCCGCTCTGCCCGACCAATCGTCGGGTGGGGAACAAAGAACTTCGGTTCGGGTACCGTAGTAACGCTCGGCGACAAAGTCATAAAACGAACCATTTCTATTTTTAAATGCAACACCCCCGTTAGTGCCGTAAAAATTGGCGCTAATAATAGCTTCCTGGCCAGCGGGTAAGTTCCAGGAACAAGTTAATTGTACATGGGGCCCGGTTTTTAAATTTATACTGGCAGTAGCATAATCTTCTACCTCTTCTTCTAAGGAGATAATACGTTTTCCTTTACTGAACAAACTACTGTTGACACTTGCTACGGCCGGAAAATTTAAACACCACATGGCTAAATCTACTAGGTGTACCCCTAAATCAATAACACAACCACCCCCCGATAATTTGGGGTCGTAGAACCAGGGTTTATCCGGCCCGTAGGCATTATGAAATACTAGTTCTACGCCATAAATCTCGCCCAGTTCTCCGGATTGAATGACCCGGTGCACTGCCTGCATGGCTTGCGTGTTGCGGTAAGATAAATCAACCCCTAATAACTTATCAGCAGCCCGGGCCGCTTCCACTACTTTTTGGATTTCTTTGCGATTGCGGCCTAATGGTTTTTGGCAGAAAACCGCTTTTCCGGCCTTCAAAGCCGTTATGGTTTGTTCGGCGTGTAAGGCGCTGGGGGTAGCAATTACAATTCCATCCACTTCTTCGGTCAGCATGTCGTCGAGAGATGCTACAGCTTGAGCATTTAGCGCAGTTTTTAATGCTTCTTCGGAGTTGGCTGGTACAGTATCGGAAACATACGTGATTTCAGCAACTTGGTGTTTAGCTATTGCTTCCAGTCGGTTGCGGCCGATCCAACCTACGCCTAAAAAACCTAGCTTAGGTATAGTAGAGTTTGGCTGAAGGGGAAAGATTGTATTTTTATCTAAAAGCGAATCTTGTTGCATGTTTTTACTATTATTGCTTTTCAAAAGCACTTGCCTTGATTAATGGCTAAAAGACATTCTTCCCGGAAAAATTTGCAGTAGTAAATATAGTCAACCACACCGGCCAGAAGCCGGACGATGCAAAAACACGAGCGAAGACGCTCGCGGTAGCTTCTAGAAGGCGGATTAAATCTTATTGCTAAAATCTAATCAGTGCTTTCATAAAGCCATCGGGCCGGTCTTGCAGCATCTGAAAAGCTTCGGCTATATTTTCAAAGGCAAAGGTATGGGTGTATAAAGCTTGCGGATTTATTTGTTGAGCTAGTACGGCTTTCACGGCTTCCTGCATGCCTCGCAGGTAAATTTTAGGGTCGCGTTCGTGGGCATTGATTACGTCGAGACCTCGCCAATTCCAAAGCTGCACATTCACCGAACGCATACCATCCTGATGGTAGCCAGCAATTATTAACTTACCACGTTCGGCCGTTAATTCACCGGACAGATTCAAAGGCCATTCTTTCCCGGTGCACTCAATCACGCGCGGGCAAAATACACCTCCTGTTAAGTCTTTTACCTTTTCAATTATTTGCCAGTGATTATCCAGTTTAACAATTTCATCGGCGCCGCATTCCCGAGCAACTTTCAGAGAATAATCCCGTTGCGAAAGAGCAATTACCCGGGCACCCGCATTTTTAGCCAATTGAATCAATAAGGCTCCTAAAAAGCCAATACCAATTATAGCAACGGTTTGCCCAGGCTGAATATCGGAACGTTTAAAAATATTAATGGCACAACCTAAAGGCTCGCCGGGAAAAGGTAAGTCATTAAAAGCAGTAGGAAGTTTTACCAAAGATTCTGCCTCGGCTAAGTCGTACTCGGCGTAGGCATTATACGTTATGGCTGCCACACGCTCACCCACTTTAATGGTGGTTACCTCTTCGCCAATAGCATCTACCATTCCCCAACCTTCGTGCCCGGGATTACCGGCGGCAATTGGGTAGGAGAACCACTCGCGACCTTGCCAAACCGGAATATTAGAGGCACATAGGCCACAACCTTGCATTTTAATGCGCACCTGGGTTGGTCCGGGTTCTGGTAAGTTAACATCGGTAATTTCTACCTTTTGGGGTGTAACAATAACGGCTGCCCGCATAGTAGAAACTTTATTCTGGGTTAAAGTAGGTAAGTCAACTAATTCTGAATTCATTAAGCAATGGCAACTTTAGAAACTTCATTTTTTTCCTGGATGGAGAAATCGACCGGTAATTCGATACCGCGGGTTTCGCACAGCCATTTATACAACTTCAAAACTCCTTCTTGTACCGAATTTTTCGGACACCAGCCGGTGGCTTTTTTGAATTTCCGGATATCCGATACGTAATAATGCTGGTCGCCGGGCCGCCAATCACCGAATTGCAGCGGTATTTTCTGGCCTTGGAAATCCCCGATAATTTCTAATAATTCTAACAAGCTGGTGGTATTTTCGGGACCACCGCCAATATTAAAGGCTTGGCCGGAAATTTTCGGCATGTGTTGCTGGGCTAGTAGAAAGGCATCCACTAAATCTTCTACAAACAAAACATCGCGCACTTGCTTACCGTCGCCGTAAATGCTGATGGGTTTGTTTTCAATGGCTCGGATGGCAAAGTGAGCTACCCAGCCCTGGTCTTCGTTGCCGTATTGGTGCGGACCATAAATGCAACTCATCCGAAAAACTACGGCCGGTAAGTTGTACGTACGGGCATAATCAATAACATATTGATCGGCGGCTCCTTTGGAACAACCGTAGGGACTATGAAAATCTAAAGGACGGGCTTCCCCGATACCGTGCTTTAGGATGGATTTATCCGAAGGATTATAACGGGAACCATCGGCAATAAACAATAAGTCTTCGAGGCCACCGTATACTTTATTCGTGGAAGTAAATACCAAAGGAGGCGGATTATCCTGGGCCCGGATAGCTTCCAGGATATTTACTATGCCGCGGGCATTAATTTCAAAATCGTTAATGGGTAAATCCAGCGAAGTGGTTACGGCTACCTGGGCGGCAAAATGAAAAACCTGGTCGGCATTTTTCATGAGCCTTTTAACCGTAAGCAAATCGCGAATATCGGCCACGTGAATTTCCAACCGCTCTTCGTAATTATCGTGCAGCCATTGTAAATTTCTTTCTACCCCGGTACGCGATAAATTATCCAGGATTAAAACCCGTTTGCCTTCCTGGAGTAAGCGTTTAGCTAAGTTGGTACCCACAAAACCGGCGCCTCCGGTAATTAATGAATATTTTTCGGCCGGATTAAAGCTGGTTTTGCGTTTGATGCAAGTAAGTTTGTTTAAACCGTTACTCCCATTTTCCGCCCACAAGCGGTACAATAGTTTAGGACTACCATCCGCTCTTTTCAAACCGAAAAAATATTCCCGTTCATCCACGTGAAAACCACTTATAGAAGTAGCTTCTATATCCAGATCGTGGAGGCAGTTCCAATAAACTTTAGCAGCACTAGTATTTAAAATATTCCGGAACTCCTGTAATTGTTGGAATTCGTCGTGTTGCCACGTAGAAAAACCAGCGGCCGTTATCCAGATTTGGGCAACTGAATTATTTTGATTTAATACAGTTTTTACTTTGGCAATATTTTCTTCCCAGCCTTCCCCGTTTAAATCAAACACCCCCGGAAAACCGTGAATGCCCACCGCATCTATATAATGCATTACCCCACGATCGAACAGCAGTTGCAGCCAGTTAGGATCAATGGGCCGCATACCACCTAATACTGTTTTTTTGCCGAGTTGATGTGCCAATTGGGCGGCAGCACTTACCATTTGAGTAAACGCTTGCCAGTTATGGTCTAAAGTATAATCGTATTGCAGGGTATTATTAGGCTCGTCCCAGAGTTCTACCCATTCAAAGTGCTCACCTAAATCTTGAATGAATGTAGCCAAGAAATCGGCAAAATCTTTCGGATTAGTTAAAGGGGCAGAAGTACGCGGCGTAACTCCTAAAGCCGGGGGAGTTGCGTGCAAACAAGGCAAAACGTTTACTTCTTTGGCTAAACGGGGGAGCAGCCATTGGTACCATTCTTGACTTGCCGGGGTAGAATAATCATTCCAGGAAATACCGGTACGCAACTCGGTTACTCCTAATTCTTTCAAATCTGCCAGGGCTTTTTCAACCCGCGCCTGTTCACCGGGGCGGAACCATTCCACTAACCCGATTAAGGGTTGAAATTTATTCTCAGTATTTTTAGATAGTATATCCATTAACATCTATTCTTCCGTTTTAATTAGAATAATTGCGGTGACCAGATTTATACCGTTAAGCCCCGGGCAGCTAATTCCGCGCTCGCTTCGTTTACCCGGTCGTGGGCAATTTGTCCTTCGAGCCACTCCGCCAATTCTAATAAACCACTGTTGAATTCTACCTGCGGATAAAAACCTAATACCTCTTTCGCTAAGGAAATATCAGAATAACAATGCCGAATATCGCCTACCCGGTACTTGCCGGTAATTTGGGCTTTCAGCTGATCTTTGCCTAAAACCTGGGCCAAGCGGGCCGCAATTTCTGAAATGGCATAATTATTACCGCTTCCCACGTTAAATACTTTACCGTCGGCTTCCGGAGTTTCTAAGGCTAATCGGCAAGCCAAAGCCACATCCCGCACGTGCACAAAATCGCGTTGCTGCTGACCATCCTCAAAAATCATGGGGGGATTATCGTTCAGGAACCGGGACGCAAAAATGGCTAAAACCCCAGTATAAGGGTTAGATAAAGCCTGGCGGGTACCGTACACATTAAAGAAGCGCATGGCTACCGTTGGTATATTATAAGCACGACCCACAATTAAACTCATGCGTTCCTGGTCGTATTTAGACAAGGCATACACCGAAGAAAGGCAAGGAGTTTTCGTTTCGGGAGTTGGTATGGGAGTTAATTCTTCGCCGTTTTCGTTCAGCACTTCCCATTGGCCATTTTTCAATTGTTCCAGCGGACGCTCCATCGCAGTTACTAATTCGCCGGCCGCATTTCTATACATCCCTTCGCCGTAAATACTCATGCTCGAAGCTACAATAAGTTTTTCGACTGGCTTTTGGGATAAGCATTCGAGTAAAACAGCCGTGCCCGTATTGTTTACATCGGTATATTCCCGGATTTCGTACATGCTTTGGCCCACGCCAACCATTGCCGCGAGGTGAAATACAGCACTCACGCCTTCCAAGGCTTCCAGTACTACTTTCTTGTCCCGCACATCCCCGACCATTAATTCAACTTCCGGATTTAAATACTCGGGGCGTTGGCAATCTTTGCCGTGAACTTGCTCCGAAAGATTATCCAATGCTCTTACTTCGTACCCAAAATTTAATAATTCATCGGCTAGGTGCGATCCGATAAAACCGGCACCTCCTGTAATTAATACTTTCTTCGTCATAGGTTATGGTTGGTATTTTATAGATTTTAAATTTTAGAGCATTGTTTTAATTATTCCGGAACAGAGGGGAATTTTCCCGGCAAGTATTAAACTGTATCCTACTTAAAAGCCGTACTGCCGTCTTGCTACCACCACTTGAACGGCTAGATTTAATTAAACTCAATCCCCTAAAACGCACTGTTTTAACTTTAAACATCGGGGATTTTCGAGATTTTTTTGCAAAAGAAAAACGGCTGCCGGCTTTAATACCGGGTTTAAAAATTCTTTTACTGATTAAGGTATGTGAGATAAAATTCTTCAATAAGCTAATGGTATAGTTATATTCCTTTATTCGGATTTATTGTCCTAAAACGTATTATAAAATAAATGGTTTGTAGATGATGCTGCTGTTTATAACCTTTATTTTAAGGCAAGTAGTAAAATTAAATTAATAATTATTTCTAAATACTATACAAAAGCCGTTAGTAAGTACTTACTAACGGCTTTATTTTCAAGGTTAAGAATTAAATGAATAATATAGAAATCCGTATTAATCCTATTTGTTTATCCGTATTTATTTGGCAACTTTTTAAGAAAGTTAAATAGAAAACTTTACTTACAATTTATTCAATTAATACTTAAAATTCATAATGCAATTGGAAAATGGTCGCCATAAACGGCCTTTATTAGGTTGCTATTAAATCATTACCAAATATTATAAATTACAATAGTATTACATGGCTTCCATTAAGTCCTGGTAATAGTCTAAGCCTAAATGCGTGATTAAATCTTCGCCCATCATGTGACGCAAAGTATTTTGCAGTTTAATTAATTGCTTGAAAATATCGTGTTCCGGACGCAGGTCCGGAAGAGTTTGCGGCGATTTAAAGTAAAAAGATAACCATTCCTGAATGCCCGACATACCCGCTCTTTTCGCCAAGTCGCTGAATAAAGCTAAATCTAATACAATAGGAGCGGCCAGAATGGAATCACGGCACAAGAAGTTTATCTTGATTTGCATGGCGTAACCCAGCCAGCCAAAAATATCAATGTTATCCCAGCTTTCTTTATTGTCGCCGTGCGGCGGATAATAATTGATTCGTACTTTATGGTAAATTTCGCCGTATAGTTCCGGGTTAATATCGGGCTGCAGAATATCTTCCAGAACGCTTAATTTAGAAACTTCTTTGGTTTTAAAATTATCCGGATGATCTAAAACATAGCCATCACGGTTACCTAAAATATTAGACGAAAACCAGCCTTTAATGCCTAAAGCGCGGGCTTGCAAACCGGGAGCCAGAATGGTTTTCATTAAAGTTTGGCCGGTTTTAAAATCCTTGCCGCCAATGGGAGTTTCGGTTTGTTTGGCTAACTGAATTAGGGCCGGAATATCACAAGTTAAATTAGGGGCTCCGTTCATGAAAGGTACTCCCAATTTAATTGCGGCGTACGCGTAAATCATGGAAGGAGCAATGGCCGGGTGATTGTTCCGTAAACCTTCTTCAAAATTCTCAATGGTTTCGTGTACCGCTGAAGGCTCCAGGTAAATTTCGGTGGAACCGCACCATACAATAACTACGCGCGAACAATCATTGGCTTCTTTAAAGTTTTCAATGTCGTCCATTACCATTTTAGCCAGTTCCGCTTTGGTGGCCGCTTGTTTAATATGATCTCCATCCAGGTTAGAAATGTACGCCCGGTCAAAAACCGCTTTCATGGGCTGGATGGCTTCCAGTTCCGATTTTACGGCGTGTAAAAGCATAGGCTCCAGTACTTTGGCATTCATGGCGGCCTCAAATACATTATCGCTGTACACGTCCCAACCACCAAAAACAATGTCGTTCAGGTCGGCCAATGGTACAAAATCTTTGATTTTGGGGAAACGGTTTTCCGTTCTTTTCCCTAACCGGATGTTGCCCATCTGGGTTAAGGAACCAACGGGCTGAGCCAGATTTTTTTTCACGGCTTCTACTCCCGCAATAAGGGTGGTGGCTACCGCACCTAAACCCGGAGTTAGTATACCAAGCTTTCCTGTTGCTTTCTCTATGGTATTATGCATGTGTTATGATTTTATAATAATGATAATCTTATATAATTTTTCGCCCAAATCCGGACAAAATAGGTAAATTATTTATTGACCGGTCGATTTAGCCGGAATAATTTCAAGTACCTAATTCCAGAATGACAACTTTCTGCTTTCAAACTTATCGCTTACAACTGCATTGAGTAGAAAAAGTTTTACCGGCTGTAATCCAACTCAGATTGATTCCTGCCTGTTTTACTTATTGCCAATCAAGTCTTGTAAACTTTGCCATTCCGGAAAGTACTTTTAAGAAACGCCAAGATAAAAGCAAAAAAGAAAAAATGACGGAGCCGGGTATTTTCCGTAGTAAGCCTTTTAATTAGGTATGCTACAGGTGATATTTTGCTCGCCTAAATAAAATTAATAATTGTGTTTAAAAAAAGCCTGCTGCCATTTTTAACTTTCTTCCTTACCGCCGCAGTTTAGAGGCAAATAACCGATGGTATATCCGGACGCTAACTTTAACCGGCGTTACTATTACGGCTCATAAAGAAAAATTAGTAAAGCAAACGGCCTTGCTTATTAATCCGCTTCTTATGGGTAGTTTATTTTCTTACGGCAATTCCTACTTAACAGATTTATTAGCCCGCACCCCTGCCATAACTAGGTGGAGCCCGGGAGTTGCCATTGCCAAGCCCGTTATCCGGGGATTGTACGGGAATCGGATTGTGGTGTTGCTATCGGGTTTAAAATTTGATAAACAGTTATGGCAGGAAGAGCACGGATTGGGTTTGTCTGATCTGGGTTTGGTAATCAAGTGTCCGTGAAGGTAACTATTCAATAAGAATTATAATGCACTACTTGAAAAAAGAAAAACCTTCAGGCTTATTGGCTCAATAATTTTTTGAAAATTTAAGTTCCGGAAGCAGAAAGTAGATGGAGGTAAATTTAGAAAATTAGATTTTAATCTCACCGGTATCATTCAAAAGTAAAATCCGGGCAGTTTCCTCGAAAATCTGGATAATACTCACCGAAGCCGGACTAATTTCAAGGCGTTGGAACATATCCAGGTGGATGCCGGCATAATACGCTACGGCGGCTTTAATTAAATCCGAATGACTTACAACGGCAATAGTTTGCTGCGGGTGCTGCCAACATAATTTCTGAAGGCCATTGATGACGCGGGCTTGGGCTTCCAACATTAACTCGCCCCCCGGAATGCGAGCCACACTGCGAAAAGAATTAAAAAGTTGAAATTGCTTTTGTTGTTGAAGTTCAGAAAAGGCAGCGTTGGTCCATTCGCCAAAGTTTAATTCAATAAAATCCTCGTTGATAATTGGGGTAAGTTGAAGTAAATCGGCTAAAGGTTCGGCGGTT
Source organism: Adhaeribacter arboris (assembly GCF_003023845.1). Classification (NCBI taxonomy): domain Bacteria; kingdom Pseudomonadati; phylum Bacteroidota; class Cytophagia; order Cytophagales; family Hymenobacteraceae; genus Adhaeribacter; species Adhaeribacter arboris. The sequence continues at coordinate 6,826,039 of NZ_PYFT01000001.1, forward strand.
TGAATGGCTCGTTCCAAAGAACTACTATAGATAGCTGTAATAGGTAAATTGGAGAGCCGCTGCGCCAGTTTTTGAGCTTGGTTAAGGCCTTCCTCGTTTAAGAATACGCCCGGGGCTCGACCGGAAAGATGTTTCCCGACGGCATTGGTAGTAGCGTGACGAATCAATAAAATAGTAGTCATGAATGCAAATTTATTTTTTAATGAGCTTTTCTTTTCGGAATACCTGCCTTTCTTTACAAAAGAAAATACTTTAATTTACCGGTACGCACCTGTTTTTTGAAATTCATGCTTGTAACGATATGGTGAGGCGGGCCGTTTCTATTCCATTTGTAAAAGTAAAATTTCACAGATACCCCAAAGTGCCCGAAGTAGTTTCACCTTAATTCACCAAAACTTATAAATACCTGATTATGGACGGACTAGCTGATAAGTAAAGAGATTAAATAGGTAAGTCAGATAAGAGGATAAATTTCTTTTTCATACTTTAGGTTAAAACAACATAACCTAAAGTAGGTTTATGGCGTTGGCAGTTTTCGACCTTGTACAAAATTTATTAATGTTTAAACCGGTAATCGGAAGGCAGCTTTTTGCCTCCTTTAACCGAGTATTAATTATAAAACTAAATAAACTTATTCAGCATACCTTGGAACACGCTACGAATACACCTGTTTTAAAAGTTGGGGTTTTAACCTTTCATCGTTGTATTAATTACGGTAGTTATTGGCAGGCTCGTTGTTTGGCCGAAGGATTACAAGCCCGCGGGCACGACGTAGAAATTCTGGATCATGATTCGCACCGGGTAAACTTGCTGGAATGGACCTGCGCCTTTCAACCGGTTTTACCTACCTCAGTGCCGAAATCAGATTACCCGCTGTACCGCGAGAAAATTCTTAAATTCTTCCGGATTTTTGATTCGCTGCCGCTTTCGCAACGGTTTCCACTAGAAAATCCGGCCCAAATGGAAGAATACGATGTGGTAGTAGTGGGCAGCGATGAAGTCTGGAATTTATCGCATCCCTGGTTTGGGGGTTGCTCTTTGTTCTACGGCGATGGGGTTCGGGCGAAGCGGTTGGTTTCGTATGCGGCAAGTTTTGGTAATTACGATGCTACCTGGGGGCTGGAACCTGCCTGGGCCGAAAAGTTGCGTAATTTTGATAAAATATCTGTACGCGATGCTAACTCGCAAGCGATCATAAAAAATTCTCTCGGGTTTGAGCCGGAAATGGTTTTGGATCCCTGTTTGCAGTTCCCGGTTTATCCGGAAGAAAAATTCCCGGACCAAGTGCAAAAGCCTTACGTGGCAGTTTACGGGCACAACTTCACCGCGTCTTTCATTCGCGAAATTCAAGCTTGGGCCAAGAAAAAAGACCTGCCTCTCCTTAGTTTTGGTTACCGGAACGATTGGGCGGATGAACAATGGCTAACGGCCGATCCGCACGATTTTGCTCACTTTATGGCTAAAGCCGAAGCGGTTGCCACTAACTTTTTCCACGGTTGTGTTTTTGCTTTGCGCAACGCTAAACCTTTTGTTTGCGAAACTACTCCTTACCGGCGGTACAAATTGCAAGGGCTTATGGCCAAAATAGGCGGGGAACAACATCTAATTCCGGAAGGAACTCCGGCCGCGGTATACGATGCTCGATTAAGCGAACCTCTGAATCCGGAAATTTTAAATAAAATGAATCAATTACGTCAAACTTCTAACGCCTACCTCGACCGGGCCTTAGGTACTAAACAATTACAATTGGCATGAGTAAGCTGCTAAGCCCGAAAGATATTGTGCACTCTGGTTTGTGTATTGGCTGCGGCAGTTGTGTCGCGCAAGCCAATAAGCCTGACGCCCAGATGAATTTTGATGATTACGGACAATTAAAACCGCAAGGATCGCCCGCCTGGTTTAACCAAAAATCTTTAAGCTTTACCCAGACTTGCCCGTTCTCGCCGGGCGCCCGGAACGAAGATTACCTGGCCAATAATCTTTACCCCAGTGCCCCGCAGCAAGATGTTGCGATTGGCCGCTTTCAAACGGCCTACGTGGGCCACGTGGGAGAAGAAGATTTTCGTTTACAAGGCAGTTCGGGTGGGATGGTAACCTGGGTGGCCACGGAATTATTACGGAAAGGATTAATTGACGGGGTAGCCCACGTAATTGCTACCGAAGACCCGCAAACCGAAGGGCGTTATTTTAAATACCGCATTGCCCGCACCGAAGCCGAAGTCCGCGCCGGCGCCAAATCGAGGTATTACCCGATAGAATTATCTGCCATTCTCAAAACCATTCGTGAAGTTCCCGGCCATTACGCCGTAGTGGGCATTCCGTGTTTTATTAAGGCGGTGCAGCTTTTACGCCGGGAAGATCCGGTCATTCGGGAGCGCATCCGGTTTACACTAGGTTTGTTCTGTGGCCACATGAAAAGTGCCCGATTTGTGGAGAGTTTTGCCTGGCAAATGCAGGTTCCTACCAACCAGATAGAAAAGGTGGAGTATCGCCTTAAAGACCCGAACCGGCCGGCCAATTGGTATAATGCCCAGCTTACTTTACGCGACGGACAAGTAGTAAACCGGGATTGGTGGCATTTAGCCGATGGCGATTGGGGAGCCGGTTTTTATATGAACTCGGCCTGTAACTTCTGCGACGACGTAGTAGCCGAAACTGCCGACATAGCCTTTGGTGATGCTTGGGTAGAGCCTTATTCGTCGGATGGAAAAGGAACAAACGTGGTAGTAGTACGTTCGCCTTTAATGCAAAACTTAGTCGAAAATGCCATCCAGGAGGGTAGGTTACAATTAGAAACCGTTGATGCCGCCTTTGTGCACCAAACCCAAGCAGCCGGCTTTCGCCAGCGCCGGGAAGGCCTCGCCTACCGGCTTACCTGGAACCGCCCCGGAGTACAGCCGCGCAAGCGGGTAAGCCCCGATTCTAAGACCCCTACCCGGCACCGTAAATTTATTTACCGGGTGCGTTATTATATTTCCGCCTGGAGCAACCGGGTTTTTAAATTAGCCCGGCAAATACAAAAGCCACCGCTCTATTATAGTTGGGCGCGTTTGGCGGCGGCTATTTATCACGGACTGGCTTATCACCAAGGTAAAATGGCTGAAATGCGCAAGCGTTACAGTGAACTAAAAGGATAAAGAAGCGGAGAAGTTTATTCTCCGCTTCTTTATTTCTGACATATGCCTATTCAGGTTATAATTAATGTTTCTCATTAATAAATATAATAAGTAACATTTAGCCTTAATTTCTAATCAGGTAAAGCATAGATAAGTGGTTTAGTTAGCCGAGTCTAAGTTTTTAAATACAAATTTGGTCAAACAGAAAGCAAGGGAAATTGTTATACATAAAATTTGTTTCCCATATTGTTGAAATAGAAAAGCTCTTGCTAATGGTGGGAGCTTTTTATTTTCCGTTATAATTTATATAAAAACTCTTCTTAGATAATACTAGATTAAATATAAAAAGACGTATTCCTACGAATATTGCTTTTTTGTCTTTGGAGCCTTTTCAAGTCTCCAGTTGGCGATGCTATCTTATTTGAGAAGTACCCTGTTTGCCTCGTGGCCGGCGGGCCTCGTTTGGCTCTTCCGGGCGGGTAGGAACGTGCGCAGCACGCCCCTACACATCGGAATGCCTGCGGGACCGAAACCTTGGAAGGCCCTCCACAGCCAAACTGACGTCAATTGCTCGTAGTTGAAGCCTTACTGTAAACTTGCACCATAAACATATGAGTAAATACGTCCTATTTTTTCAAAATGGTATAAATGTATTATTCATTAAGAAGGAGAAGCTGAACCTTTAGCAAGAGCTTTATGAAATAGGCTCTTTACTTTCCAAACCCTAACTATCTTATCCTGAATGTAATCTTTTTCACCTCCATAAATCATTAATCTAAAAGTATTCTTTTTCGGTAAAAACTGGTTTATATAGTTAAACGAGTATATCAGTTGGTTTGGCTTGTAAGAAGTCAGGTTTGTCTAATTTGGGGCATATAGGCGAAGGATTAGCCTGATTTTAGATAAAGAGTATATATAAATATATAAATCTAATGGAAGCAAAATTTTACTCTAATTTAAAAGAAGAACAATACCAAACCTTATCGCAGCAATTAAGCGTTTTAGCCGAGAGTTTAACAAATAAGCAACCACTGCCAAATTTGCCGAATTCAAATGAGTTTAGCCAAATTTCCCGGGAAGTGCTGCAATTTTTAAAGCAGCTGGTTTAAGAAACCCAGCTTTATCTATTTTTATTTAAGCGGAATAATTTGTTTCTATTACTATCTAGGAATCAAAAATATTTCCCGAGTGTCAGAGCAGCAATAGCCTCCCCAATCGAATAATTTATTTTTCTAAATTTAAACGCTTAATTCCTCTTTTATGAATCCGTTAGCTGTACTTGCAATCTCAATTGGTGGTTTTATCATTTCTACTACCTGGTTGCTGCTCGCTTTAAAGTACCAGAAAGTCGCCGAAAAAAGAAGCCACTAAAATCTGGGCTCTTAAAAGGGTTATCCCAACTCGAGTTTTTCCGGACATAATTTTTCTTTCTGTTCGCTAAACAACTGATTGGTTCCTGGTTTTGGCAAGTCCTTGTTAAAAGCTTCATCATCCTACCGTATTGCCAGTGAATTTGAGTTATGATTATAGCTGTATTTTTCTAAATTATTTTTTAGAAGAACATAATCATATAACAGGTGAAAGTACCTAGACCTCGTTTCTAATCCCTAATTCATAATTTTTTAATTTGCCGAAGCACTAGAAGCGGACATTTTCTTAAATTACGCGGATACTTAAATCTGTTGGAGGCAGATGGCAGAGCACCACTTATTTGCCTGCCTCTAACCGCAACCACTTGCCATGCAGAAAGTTTCCCTATTCTTCTTCCGGACCGGCCTTTGGTCTGGCCCTTTTGCTGCTTGTTTGTTCAGTTTGTTTTTGCTGCCGGTACTTTTAAAGGCGGAAAACGCTGTGCGTCCGGGGCAATTTACGGTAGAACCTCCCACCTTGCTGAATCTGGGGTTTGATTGGTCCATTATAGGCGATGATAACCGAAATGCCACGGTTCGGGTAACTTATCGAAAAACCGGCACCCATACCTGGTTAGAAGCACTGCCGCTGCTCCGGATAGGAGGGGAGCGCGTTATCCGGGAAACGGAATTCCTGGATTATACGGTACCCCACGGGTTTGCCGGTAGCATTCTGGATCTGGAACCCGGTACCGAATATGAATGCCGCTTCACCATGACCGACCCTGATGGTGTGCAAGGAGAAGCTACCCAAGTGGTAAAAGTAAGAACTCGGACCGAGCCCAAAGCGGCTACCAACGGACGATTATTGCACGTGTACCCCGTCGATTGGAAAGGTCCCAAACAAGAACCCTCTTTTATGGGATTGAAAGCTGCCTATTATGGTTCCGGCTTAGGCGACTGGTCGGTGGTGAGTGAACGCAAAGTGCAACCCGGCGATATTATTTTGGTGCACGCCGGCTTGTATAAAGCCGACCGGTTAAATTACGTGGAGCCGCATGGAATTCCGTTTGATGGAACCTACGTGTTAACCGCCAAAGGAACCGCCGATAAACCCATCGTCATACGGGGAGCGGGGGATGGGGCGGCTATTTTCGACGGAGCGGGCGCGCACCGCCTCTTCGACGTAATGGCCACTGCTCACCATATTTTTGAAAATTTAACCATTCGGAATACCGACGTGGCGTTTGCCGCGGGCCAGAAAGAAGTACTGGGCGCTACCGATCTTACCGTGCGGAATTGCCGGATAGAAGACGTAGGGATTGCTCTCACCACCGAATATGCCGGTTCCAAAAACTTTTACATTGCCGATAATAGTATTCTGGGGCGCGACGATCGGCATTATTTGGTCGGTTGGGCCAATCCGGGTTTGTACGCTCCAACGCCGCTAAAAAGTTATTTTGCGATTAAAGTGTATGGTGCTGGTCACGTTATTTGCCACAACGCCGTTGCCTACTTCCACGATGCTATTACGGTTTCCACCTACGGTACGCCCGATCCGGTGCAAAAAGCCGTGGCCATTGATATTTACAATAATGATATTCACCTGATGGTGGATGATTTTATTGAAGCCGACGGGGGAGTTCATAATATCCGGGTGATGCGCAACCGGGGAGTAAACGCGGCGCAATGCGGGCTAAGCGCCCAACCTATTTTTGGTGGCCCGGCTTATTTTATCCGGAATGTACTGTATCATATTCCTACGGGCTGTGCGCTTAAATTTATGTCCAAACCTGCCGGGCTGATTGTTTACCATAACACCTTCATTTCGGAAAATGTAAATCCCCAGACTTTCTCGAACGCCCATTTCCGGAATAATTTGTTTCTGGGAACCGATGCGCCGCAAAGGCCGATTGTTATTTTCCCGAACGCAACGGCTTATTCTACTTCTGATTACAACGGCTACCGATCTAACCGTAACAGCCCCGACTCTTACCGCTGGGTGTCGCCCACGCAGGAACAACTCCGCAACTATACCCTGACCATAAAGGATGCCCAATCTTTTTCCAACCTTACCAGCCTAACCAAAGTGAGCGGTCTGGAAGCGCACGGCGTGGAACTGGATTATTCTATCTTTCAAAATTTAAGAATGCCCGATGCCACCAAACCACACGGTATTTACCACGCTACTGATTTTTCTTTTCAGCTTAAACCAAAAAGCAAAGCAGTGGACGCCGGTCTGAAACTACCGAATGTAAATACTAATTATAAAGGCAAAGCACCCGATTTAGGAGCGATAGAGGTTGGCGAGCCCGCCCCGGTATACGGGCCCCGAAACAACCAGGACCACCCATTCTATCGCTAATACTAATTTGATTTGCGGGAATGCCTAATTAAATTAAAAATTAGAAATTATGAATTAGAAATGAGAATTAAACCTTTTCTTCATTTGGTTGCTCATGAAGGCTTGTTTTAAATCTATTTTGGTCGAACACTTGTGCCTCTCCAAATTTCTTTTCTCACTGGAAACCTTATTTTTAATCCTAAATTTTTAATTTTTAATTAGATGCAGCACTAAAGTTCTTTCGCTTAATTAATAACGTTGCGTAAAGGTTTATTTTCCAGGATAAGACGACAAGCCTGAGCACTTCTTACTCTAATTTCGGCAAGTCCTTCTTCGGAGTAAAAGGCCGCATGTGGATTAAGAATCAACCTATGATGAGCCGGGTGTTGCGGATTCTGCCAAGCCTGAGTAAGAGCATTATTAAGAGGAGGTTCCTGTTCCAATACATCCAGGGCCACGCCGGCTAATTGGCCACTGGCTAAGGCCTCCGGAATTAGGCTGGTATCCACCACTGCTCCGCGGGCGGTATTGATCAGGTAAGAACCAGGCCGCATATACGCCAACGTACGGTTATTAATTAAATGATGCGTTTCTTCGGTTAAAGGGCAGTGCAAACTTACTACTTGGGCGTTCTGCAGCAAATCGGGCAACGTTTCTGCCCGTTTAATACCCAGAGCTTTGTCGTAACCATCCGGTTTATAAGGATCATAAAAACGCACCTCCATGCCAAAACTCTTGGCGCGTAAGGCCAGAGCCGTACCAATTCGCCCCAGACCTACAATCCCCAAAGTACAAGTACGCAAGCGGGTGAGAGGCTGCACCTGGGTATAACTCCACTCCCCTAAGCCGGCACGCAAGCGGGAATTTAAAAAATGCACTCCGCACATTAGCGAAAGCAACATGCCCATGGCCGTATCCGCCACATCTTCGGAACCGTAATCCGGAATGTTTACCACCGGAATCCCGCGGGTACGGGCATACCGGTAATCTACATTGTCGATTCCAACCCCGGCCCGAACGATTAAACGGCAGTTTTTAAGCCGAGCAATGGTGTTTTTAGACATAGTGAGCAAATGATACAAAATAATTGCATCCGCTTCTTCCACTTTTCCTATTAAATCTTCTTCTGAAAATGCATTCAATGCCACAACATCGGCCAGAGCATTTAAAATTTTAGTTTCTGTTTCCAGAGAATCGCTCAGAAAGTCAGTAATAACTACCCGGTATTTTTTGCTCATTAAAAGAAAGACTTGGTAAAGAATGACTGGAAAGAGCTTTTAATTTAGAAAGATATAAGATAACCTTTTTCCAAAATATACAATTATTTATACTGGTTCTCTTTTATTAGCTTCCATAGAGTTAAACAAACCCGTTAGTTTTGCAAACAGTATTGCCCGAAACCCAGGTTCCTGTACTACATCACCCTCCTTCCTGTCCTCCTGAAAGGATCTAACTGGATAAGAGCAACTGCCAGAGCACTAGCAATAAAGTATTTTATTCCTTCTGGGAGGTAATAACCAGTTTTAGTTCGCTGCTGTTCTTCTTTTGTGCCGGTTAGTTCCTTCCAGGATGACTAGAAAGAAATTGCAGGGCTCGTTTCGGACAATACTGTTTGCAAAACCTACCGAGTGTAATCCTTCAACCTTATGGTAGCTAGTTCATGTTATTTGGTATTAATTCTTTCCTGAGGATTAACGGCGAAATACTTGGTTGGTGTTTAGTTTAAAATTATTAAGGTGGCAAAAACTTAAAAGCAAAAAGCTACCCCGTTGCATGCAGCGGGGTAGCTTTTTGCTTTTTTGAAAAAAGATATTAATTCATTTTTTCGGTAATGTATAGAATCAATTTATCATCGGCCATTTGGTGGGACGTGCTTTCGTTGGCGACGGTGTTTTTAAACTGGGCCGTATTGGCTAAAAAGTGAATAAATTGCTCCTGCGTAATACCGGTACCCGTAACATGTATTTCTTCGGCATTGGGCATGTGCGTAGTTATTTCTTTAAAAAATTTCTGCTGCAGCGATTGCTCGGCATTGTTGCTTGCATTTTCGTTGGAGTTGCTGCCTTGGCCCGTGTTTTTAGCCTCGCCCAGAATAACAAAGTCTCCCGTATCCACCGGATCTCTACCTACTATGGTGGCATGGGTAGAATCGAGCCACACGCCGAATTGTTTTTTGTTTTTTCCTGACATTTATTTTTGGTGTAAGTATTATAACTGTAACGTTGAAACAGCGGAAACAACCGGAATGTAAGGTTTTATTTATAATAACTGAAATAAGCTCAGAGGATGAGGTAAGTAATAAAACAAATTAGAAGATAAAACAATGAGAAAAGGATGAGGTACTTTAAGTTCCCCTCCTGTTTTAAGAGGGGCAGGGGTGGTAAAATTACTCTTAGTTAAATTACTCTTGGCTTATGTTCCGGTACTTCCCCCAATAATTAGTTTTAAGCTTCTATTTTGTTACATATATCTTATTTGTAAGCCACAACATAATTTATGTTAAGCCATACTGGTAGATAAAATTTGTCAAAAACCTACTAAAAATACCCATTTTTAAGTATAGCTGCTTATGGTAAAAAAGGTATATTTGGAGATAAACTTTTCCGAATGGCCAAACAGAATACCGCTACTACTACCAAACCCAAAGCCGACATAGATTTTGAAAATGAGTTGTGGAACGCCGCCAACGAGCTGCGCGGGGCCGTAGCCGAAAACCAGTATAAAGATTACGTCCTGTCCCTGCTGTTCGGGAAGCATTTATCCGAACGCTACGAAATCCGGAAAACAGAAATACAAATCTCCTTTCAGGACCCCGAAAGCGACTATTACAACATAGACGCCCAAGAACAAAGCTACGTGCTGGACGATGAACTGGAATACCAGGTAAAAAATGTGTACCGGTTGCCCTACGAAGCTACCTGGACCTACCTGCGCGAAAACGCCGAACAGGACGATATAAAAGTAAAGGTAGATAAAGCCTTTGTCACCATCAACGACATCCTGAGCGCCCGTAACCCCGATTTTGCCGGCGTGCTGGAACCTATTTTTGTCAAAAGCCAGTTAACGCCTACCCAGGTGGCAGGCCTGATTAATTTGTTTTCGCAGGATAAGTTCTCAGAGGTAAACAACCCCGAAAGCGATATTTACGGCCGGGTGTACGAATATTACATTGGCAAATTTGCCATGGCCGAAGGCTCCGGTGCCGGGCAGTTTTTTACGCCGGGCTCGGTGGTGCGCCTGCTCGTTGAAATGATTGAACCCCTGCGCGGCCGCATCCTGGATTTGGCTTGCGGCAGCGGCGGTATGTTTGTACAAAGCTTAAAATTCGGGCTGGCTCACGGCGGTAATAAAAACGATATTTCTATTTACGGCCAGGAACGCTACGAAGGCACCCTGCGCCTCTGCAAAATGAACTTGCTTTTGCGCAACCTCTCCTTTGAGGTAAAGCTCGGCGACTCGCTCTTGAACGACAGGTTCCCCGACCTGAAGGCCGATTACGCCCTCATGAACCCGCCGTTTAATATTTCTAACTGGCACCCCGAACTGCTGCCCGAAAACGACCCGCGTTTGTTTGGAGCCAAAGAACTGTTTACCACCCCCGGCAATGCCAACTACATGTGGTTCCAGACCATCTGGCACCATTTAAGCCCACGCGGTACAGGTGGTGTGGTAATGGCCAACGGTGCCATGACCTCCGGTAGTGCCGGCGAAAAAAACGTGCGCGAATACATGCTCCGCCACCACATGGTAGATTGCATTGTGCAAATGCCCGATAAATTATTCCTGACCACCGGCATACCCGCCTGCCTGTTTATATTAAGCAAAAACCGCGACGGCCGCGACGGCGAACACCGCCAACGCCAGCAGGAAGTATTGTTTATAGATGCCCGCAAACTGGGCCAGATGGCCAGCCGCCGCCTGCGCGTCTTCCACGACGAAGATATTTCCAAAGTAGCCGATACCTACCACCAGTGGCGCAACCGGGACGGCAACTATACAGATATAGATGGCTTCTGCAAAGCCGCTACCCTCCCGGAAATAGAAGCCAATAATTTTGTGCTTTCGCCAGGCCGTTACGTGGGTTCCGAAGCCGAAGAAACCGATGGCGTTCCTTTTGAAGAAAAGATGCAGTTGTTAACAGCGGAGTTAATAGCTCAATTTGAGGAAGGCGCAGCTTTGGAGAAGATGATACGAAAAAATCTGCAAGAGATTGGGTTTGGGGCTTAATACAGAATAGAGTAAACATTTAGATTATGTCAAAGATGAATGCAGATGTTGTTGGCAAGGTCAATAACACAAAATTGAGTGAGAAGAATGGGATTATGGCCTTGTTTGAGGCAATAAACAATTCCTTGCAAAGTATTGAAGATGCTGGAAGGGCTGATGGGGAGGTTTTAGTTGAACTACAAAGAGCTAAAGACTTATATGATGATGGAAAAGGAACATATTTACCTTTTCAAAATTTTTCAATAACGGATAATGGTATAGGATTTAATGAGGAAAATTATAATTCTTTTCTTAATGCTGATTCTACTTATAAAATTAACCGAGGAGGTAAAGGTGTTGGCAGATTCACTTGGCTTAAAGTTTTTCAATATGCAGAGGTTGATAGTATATTTAAAACAAAAGAATCAATTGTTCGAAGGCAATTTACTTTTTTAAACAATAAAGAAGCAATTGCTGATGAAAAGTTCTCTGCTGCTCCAAATAGTGAGCTAAGGACAATTATTCGATTGAAAAACGTTAGGCCAGAGTATGCTAGAAAATTACCAAGAACATTAGAAGCTATATGTGATGAAATAATTGAACATCTTGTAATAAAGCTAATCTCTCCTCATTGCCCAAAAATTATTGTAAGAGACACAAGGGCGGGCGAAACTTATGAGATTAATTTAAATAATAGGTTCAATCATGATTTTTTGCTTGACAAGGATGCAGATTCATTTACGATAAATAAAGTTGATTTCACTATTGCTTTGCTGAAAGTAAAAAATGATGAAAACAATTTTAATCATTCAATTTTATTGAGTTCTGATGAGAGAGTTGTTACTTCAACTAATTTAAATCAATTTATTCCCAATCTTAACTCTTCTTTAATAGAAATAGAAAACGGTCAAAGCTTTGTAATTAAAGCTCTTGTATCAAGTAGCTATCTGGATAATTCATCGAACCCTGAAAGAACAAAATTTGGATTACCGCAAACTAAAAAGTCAATAGATTCAATCCATGAAATAAGTATAGAAGATATTGAAACAGCCGCAGCGGAAAAGGTTGAGGAACACTTTGATAGCTATTTAGCTCTTTTAAGAGAAAAGAAAAAAAACACAATGCTTACGAGTATTCAAGAATTTTTCCCGCACTTTGCTCCTTTGTTGCAATACGAGAAAATAATTGATAAAATTTCGCCTAGCGTTGTTTCAGATAAAAACAAGTTAAATCTGGCTCTTTCAAAGGCCAAGTATGATATTTTACTCGATGCAAAAAAAGATGTTTTGTCTATTGAACGGACAATGGACTTAATTTCTAAAGAGAATGCAAGTGAAGAAACTATAAATTTATACAAGGAAAATTTTGAGAAAGTTGTAAACACATTATCGGATATAACGAAGTCGGAACTATCAGAATACGTTGTACATAGAAGAATCCTTATTGATATATTTGGTAAACTACTTTCAAAAAAAGACGATGGTACATATCATTGGGAAGAGGAAATTCATAATTTGATTTTCCCCAAAGGCCACACAAATGAGGACCTATTAGGAGCGCAGAACCTCTGGCTTGTTGATGAAAGACTTTCGTATCACAGATTTGTTGCATCGGACTTACCTTTCGAAAATAAAAAAGACTCTGGAAAACCTGATATATTAATTGGAAAATCAAATCAAGACTTTAATATACCACTTGCATATTCTGAAAAAAATCGACAGTCTGCTTACGATTCAATGGTAATTATTGAATTCAAGCGGCCAATGCGAAAAGGTTATGCTCAAGATAAAGACCCAATTGACCAAGTAAAGAATTATATAAGAACAATTCGTAATGGGACAGCTGAAGACCCAAACGGGAGGCCTATAGAAGTTTCGGCGAATTGCAGGTTCTTTGCCTATCTTATTTGTGATTTACCACCAAAATTAAAGAGTGATATAATTGAAATGCACGAATTTACGCCAATGATGGAAGGTGAAGGTTTGTTTGCTTCTCTGAAAAATCTTAACACTTATATGGAAGTTATATCATATAATAAAATCTTAAGTGATTCAAAGCAAAGAAATCGAGTATTATTTGAAAAACTTGGAATAGATTATAATGACTAATTGGCAACCCTACACCTTCTCCGATTTTGTTGAAATAAACCCAACCATCTCTCTTAAAGGAAAAGGCACATTCTCTTTTATTGAAATGAAGGATTTATACGATGGGCAGAGATATGTTTATCCTGCGCAAGAAAGGACTATTACGGGTGGAGCTCGATTTGGAGAAGGTGATACACTTTTTGCTCGCATAACACCCTGTTTAGAAAATGGAAAAATTTGCCAAGCTAAAGGATTAAAAAATGGTGTAGGTTTTGGCTCTACTGAATTTCTTGTTTTTCGTGAAAGGGAAAATGTATCAGATACTAATTTTATTTATTATTTATCTAGATGGGAAGAAGTACGCCGATATGCCGAATTACATTTAGTTGGCACATCCGGAAGGCAACGTGTTCCTAAAGATATTTTTGATAAGCTTGAATTAACCTTACCAGACTTAGAAACACAAAAAAAAATAGCCGAAATATTATCTGCCCTAGATTATAAAATAGAACTCAACCGCCGGATGAACCAAACACTGGAACAAATGGCACAAACACTTTTTCAGCAATATTTTGTAAATAATATTGATAATTTATCTGATGGATGGAGATTTGGTAAAATTGGCGAAATTCTAGAAGTAAAAGGAGGAACAACTCCCAGCACCAAACAAAGAGAATTTTGGGATGGAGAATTTCATTGGACTTCTCCAAAAGATTTATCTGGGTTAAGGTTTCCGGTACTTTTAGATACAGAGAAAAAACTAACACCGCAAGGATTAAAAAAAGTAAGTTCTGGGCTTCTTCCAATAGGAACCTTACTTTTATCATCAAGAGCGCCAATTGGATATTTAGCAATAACTCAAATTGCCGTTGCAATCAATCAGGGTTATATTGCCATTCTTTGTAATAAAGGATATTCTAATTTATTCATGTTAAATTGGTTAAAAGAAAACATGAATATAATAATTCAAAATGCTAACGGCTCAACCTTTTTGGAGATAAGTAAATCAGTTTTTAAAAATATTGATTTAAAAATTCCACCCGTTGAGCTTGTGAATAAGTTTGATAATTTGGTTAGGCCTTTGTTCGAAAAAATAGTTTTAAACGAAAAAGAAAATATAAAATTAACAGAAATAAGAGACTCCCTTCTCCCCAAACTCATGTCCGGGGAAATAGATGTAATGCAAACCAAAGCCGAAGAACTGTATGAGCCGGTACCTAGCTGAAAGCGATATTGAAACCGCAGCCATCGATTGGCTTAAAGAAAGCAAACAGTACCAATACCAGTACGGGCCGGATATTCCGCGGCCACTAAATAAAGCCGTGCTGGAAGATAAGTTCGGGCTATATTTAGCGCAACGCTACCGCCACGTGCCGGCCAAAGTGCTGGAAGAAGTAAAGCAGGAATTTTTGTTTAACCCCGGCGCCGATATTTACAGCCAAAACCACGCGTTTCATTTAAAGCTCAGCAAAGGCCTTAGCAAAACCTGGAAAAACGAAAAAGGCCAGCCCCAGTTCGAGCATTTCTACGCCCTTAACTACGAAGACGTCGCGCAAAACAGCTTCTTGGTCGTAAACCAGTTTACAGTACAAGGCAAAAATACCCGCCGCCCCGATTTAATCATTTTCATCAACGGCCTGCCCCTGGTGCTGTTCGAGTTTAAAAACCCTTTCGACCAGGACACCACCGTAGAAGCCGCTTTTAACCAGGTGCAGCATTACATCCAGGATATTCCGCGGGTATTCGAAACCAATGCCCTCACCATTATCAGCGATGGCTTTACCACGCTGCACGGCATGTTCAGCAGCGGCCTGGAGTGGTTTGCCGCCTGGAAAAGCACCAATGGCCGCGAAGTAGTAACCGACGATTTTGCCCTCGAAACCCTGATAAAAGGTTTACTGGTACCAGAGCGTTTGCTGGCCTACATCCGGTTTTATATTTTTCACGAACTGGATAAAGGCCAGCTCATAAAAAAAGGCGCCAAATACCATCAGTTTTTCGGCATCCAGTACGCCCTCGCCGAAACCAAGAAATCCATCCGTCCGCTCGGCGATGGCCGCATTGGCGTAATCTGGCATACCACCCGTTCGGGCAAAAGCATTACCATGGCTATTTATGCCGGTATTCTGCGCCAGCTACCCGAACTTAAAAACCCCACCATTGTGGTGCAGGTAGACCGCTTCGATTTAAACAAGCAGCTCTACGAAGATTTTGTAGGCGCCAAAGATTTGGTCGGCGATGTAGCCCTGGCCCAAACCACCGACGATTTACGCCAATTGCTTAGCGGCGAAGGTGGCGGCGTGGTGTTCAGTACCATCGAGAAGTTCCGGCTAAAAGATACCCTCGATGGTCTGCGGGAAGCCGAACACCCCATTCTGAGCCAGCGCGAAAATATTATCGTCATTGCCGATGAGTGCCACCGCACCCAGTACGGCTTAATAACCGGCTTTGCCAACAACCTGCGCAAAGCTTTGCCCCAGGCCTCGTTTATTGGTTTCACCGGCACCCCCGTCGATAGCAAAGACGCCGACACGGTAGCCGTTTTCGGGGAAATTATTCATACCTACGACATTAAACAAGCCACCGCCGATAAAGCTGTAGTGCCCATTTACTACGAGCCGCGCCTGGCTAAACTTCATCTGGGTAACGAGCAGATAGAAGAAGAAGCCGAAGAAATAACCACCGGCCTGGAAGAAAGCGATAAAAACAAAATAATGTGGGCGGCCATGGAAGATGCCGCCGGGGCCAAAGAACGCGTAGAAGCCATTGCCCGCGATATTCTAAGCCACTACCTGAACCGCACCGCCAACCTGCCCGGCAAAGCCATGGTGGTGTGCATGAGCCGCCGCAATTGCGTGAAAATGTACGATGCCCTCACGGCCCTGCCCAACTGCCCCGAAGTAGCCGTGATTATGACCACCAACATTGCCAAAGACCCGAAGGAGTGGAACCCACACGTGCGCACCAAGGAGGCCATGGAAGAAGTAAAAACCCGCTTCAAAAACCCCGATGATAATTTGCAAATTGTTATTGTGCGGGATATGTGGCTCACCGGCTTCGATAACCCCGCCCTGCACACGCTGTACGTCGATAAAGTCATGAGCGGCCACAACCTCATCCAGGCCGTAAACCGCGTCGCCACCGTTTTCCGCGATAAACCCAGCGGCCTGATAGTAGACTACATCGGCATCGGCGACAAACTCCGCGACGCTACCAAAAAATACACCGGTGGTGGTGGACAAGGGGCTGTTACCATTGATTTGGAAGAAGCCTTTGAACTGACCAAAGAAGTTATCCAGGACTTACAAAATCAATTACCAGAATATTTTTACCAAGCATTAGAAAAGTCCCCCTTCGGAGGGGGTAGGGGGAGGACAAATACTCCCGAAGAAATTACTACTTTGTCTACGGCAGCAGAACCGTTGGCCCATTATAATTCTTCCTTAGATTCTGGTAATACAGGTGCTAAAGGAGAAAATCCTCCACCAACCCCCTCCAAAGGGGGACGACCGACAGCACCAGCCTTTGCGGTTTTGAACGGCGAATCAATTTTGGAGCGGTTTGGGTGGAGTTATTATAGCTGGCCGTATTTAAAAGAAGGGGATAAATTTAAGTTAGTGATGCGCGCGGTTAATCTGCTGGTAGCCGATGAGGAAGTTTGTAAGGCGTTTTTGGTAAACGAGAAAAAGTTAAGCGAGCTGGTTCCAATTGTGAAAAATCATGCGGCCATTAGCGATATAGCTGTAGATATTCTGTTCTTTCAGCACGTAGGGGCGGCGGTTCGTAAAATTAAATACCCGCCAACCAACATCCGCAAAAAAGAAAGCCAGATAAAAGAACTTATTCACCGCAGCATCGAAAGCGAAGAAGTAATAGATGTTTTCCAGATGGCCGGCATCGACCGTTTTGATATTTCCATTATCAACGACGATTTCCTGGCTACCGCCAAAGAAGAGAAAAGCGGCAATGAACTAAAACTAGAACTGCTCCGGCAAATTTTAAACGACGAAATAAAAGTTCGATCGAGCAAGAACCTGGTTAAATATCGCAAGCTGAAAGACGAATTGGAGCGGATAATCCGGGATTACCACGACCACTTTTTTGATAGTTTAATTGCCCTGCAAAAAGTACGCGAGGTAGCCAAAGAAATGCAGGAAGAAGATCAACGCCGGAGACAATTAGGCTTAACCGAAGATGAAGAAGCTTTTTACGAAATTCTGGCCAAGCACCCCAACGCTGTTCAGGATTTTGATTTGATTAAAGAAGTGGTGAAAGAGGTAACCAAAGTTATCCAGAAAAACACCCAACAGCCGGATTGGTACAAAAAAACCGATACCAAAGCTCAGATCCAATTATCGGTAAAAAGCATCCTCCGCCGCAAAGGCATAACCGATGAACTCCAGGAAATTCTGGCTGAGATTATGGAGCAGGCGGAGTCGCGGTATAAAGAGTGGCGTTTTGAGGTGGCTTAAAAGCAATTAAACTCTATTTACTTCCTTATTTTATAACGGACAGCAGAAATAATTTAAGTACAAAAATTAAAGCAGCCATAATTACCTATTAATTCGCGCTACAATATCCGATACATTATCCATCTCACCTAGAGTATTAAAATAATGCGGGGAAAAGCGGATGGCCCAATCTACTCCTTTTTTGGTAAAATCAATGAGCGCGAAGTTTTTATAGCTCACGGTATAGACTACCTGGTTACTTTTGAGAGTGTTTACGATGGTCTCCAGGGCTACGCCGGGCAGCCGGAAAGTTACTAGATTACTTAAGCGCGAGCCTTTGTCCAGTAATTCCAGCCCTTGCTGCGCGGATAGGTTCTCCCGTAGTCTTTCCCGCAGAGTTTGGTTATACGCCGCAATGTTCGCTATTCCTATTTTATTGGCGTACCGTATTGCTTCGGTTAGCCCTGCCAGGGAACCCGAAATTTCCTGGTATTCAAATCTTTTACCGTTATCTTGAATTTGGTAGCCATCAAACGTAGTCCATTCGGCCCCGCGGCGGTCAATAAATAAGGGTTCCAAACCGGCTTGCAGTACCCGGTCCGAGACGTATAAAAACCCGGTGTTGCGCGGGCCTCGCAAAAATTTCCGGCCGGAAGCCGTTAAAAAATCACAACCAATTTCTTCGGGGTAAACCTCCATTTGCCCCACCGATTGGCAAGCGTCCAGCAAATACCAAATACCATAGTGCCGGCAAATTTTGCCCACTTCTTCTACCTGCTGCACCAGTCCGGAGTTGGTGGGAATATGCGTAATGGCTACCAAAGCGGGTTGGTGCTGTTGCACTAATTGCTCGAAGTGGTTAAGGTCAATATCGCCGTTTTCCAGATTATCTGCCCGCCAAATCTGCAAGCCCAATCTTTTCTGCAGTGCTAAAAAAGCAATTTGATTCGAAATATAATCGTCGTTGGTCGTAACGATGCAATTGTTACTTTTAAAAGGAATGGCAGATAAAGCTTTGGCAAAACTTTCGGTAGAACTGTTGGTATAAGCAATATTACGCGGTTGGCAGCGGAGTAATTGGGCTAATTCGGTATACAAATCCTGGATATCGTTGGTCCGCAATTGTTCCACCGCATAGCCGCCCAGTTGTTCTTCCTGGTTAAGGTAATCGCGCATTATTTGCACCACCGGCTGCGGCATGAGCGAGGCACCGGCGCTGTTCAGGTAAATCTTGTCGTGGCAACCAAGGGTATCCTGCCGGATACTATCGAGGTTTATTCCGGGTTGTTGCTCGGTGTATGTTGGGGAGGAGGAAGAAAGCATGGCCATAAACGAGTAAAATAAGATTCTGGTCGAATTTACTACTATCCGGTGGCTTAACAAGTGGAATTTTCTAATCGCCGCAAAGGAACAGCCGGAGAACTTCAGGAAATTTTGGCCGAAATTAGGAAGCAGGCCGAGTGGCGGTATCAAAAATGGTCGTTTTCGGTGGCTTTGAAAGTATACTATAAACCATTAAAACGTCTATCTAACTTATAGTCATTGTACCCGCCAATATTTATTGGGAAAACTTCCCTTTAAATCCGAAGTTTTGTTAGCCATACTTTATTCCCAAATTGTATATTTAAGTAAACAATAAATCAGGTTACTTCTAAACCCATACCAGTATGAAAGCCAGGATTTCCGTTTTTCGAGTATTGTTCCTTGGAATACTTATTAGCTTAACCGTAGCCTGGAAACCCTTACCTTCCCCTGGTGCAAAATCAGAGAAAAAGGCACCTGCCACGGGGCGGTTTTTATACGTGGCCGTGCCGGGCATCCGGGATTATTTGGGGTATGGCGGGCACGGAATTCTGGTTTTTGATATCGATAATAACCACCAATTTGTCAAGCGGATTAAAACCCAGGGATTACGGCCGAATGGCAAACCCATGAATGTAAAAGGAGTGGCCGTGAGTGTGCCGCTCAACAGCATTTACGTGAGTACTTTACAAACCCTGCAGCGAATAGACTTAACCACCGAAAAAGTTTTGTGGGAGAAATCCTACGAAGGGGGTGCCGACCGCATGGCTATTTCGCCGGATGGTAAAACCATGTACCTGCCTTCACTGGAAAATACTTTCTGGAATGTAGTGGATTGCGAAACGGGTAAGGTAATTAAGAAAATTCCGGTTGTGGCCCGGGCGCATAATACTATTTACGGTCCATCGGGTAAGTACGTGTACATGGGCGATATTGGCTCGCCTTTGCTGCACGTAGCCGATACCCGCAGCCATACCGTAGTAAAAAAAGTAGGCCCCTTTGGCAAGGGTATTCGTCCGTTTACGATTAACAGTGCTGAAACTTTGGTGTTTGCTACCGTAGATAGCTTATTAGGTTTTGAAGTAGGCGATCTGCAAACCGGGAAGCTGCTGGACCGCATTGAGGTAGAAGGTTGGACGAAAGGGCCAGTCCGGCGGCACGGCAACCCCAGCCACGGCATTGGTCTTACTCCCGACGAAAAAGAACTTTGGGTAGCCGATGGCCATAATATGCGAATGCACGTTTTTAGCGCCAGTAAACCTTATCAACAATTAACCACTATTCCCTTGCAAGATATGCCCGGCTGGGTAACTTTTAGTATGGACGGGAAATTCGCCTATCCTTCGAGCGGAGAAGTAATTGACGTAAAAACGCGCAAAATTCTAACCACCCTCCAAGACGAGTTTTATAACAACGTGGCAAGTGAGAAAATGGTAGAAGTACACTTGCTCGATCACAAAGCCGTAAAAGCCGGCGACCAGTTCGGTATCGGGCGAGCCTTGTAAAGGTTTTTTATTTATTTCAGAAAATTCAGAATTAGAATTTTGTTTTACTCTAAATAGCCGGGCTGATAGGTGAAAAGTTTAAAATATGTTAAATAACAAACTATTACCCTAATTTCCACCTTTTAAAAGAGCTATCTTGTAAATGGGATAGTATGAAAAGAGTACGTAACCAGTCAAAATTAATTAAAATTGTAATCCAAATAAATACTTGGTAGAGCACATGCTGGAAACGGTTAACGTACAACTGTATACTTACTACCTAATTAGCTAGGTTTAGCTGGAAGTTAAAATGGAAAACAAAGGATTGGTCTTTATTCCGGACATAAGTGGCTTTACCCGGTTTATTAACGAAACCGAACTGGAACACAGCCGGTTGATTATTCAGGAACTGCTCGAAATTCTGATAAACGCGAACCAGATCGGGCTGGAAATTTCGGAGATTGAAGGCGATGCTATTTTGTTTTACAAATTTGGTCCTTCCCCGGATATAAACGAATTGTACCGGCAGGTCGAAAACATGTTTTGTGCCTTTCACCGCCATTTGTTGGCCTACGACCACCGTAAATTTTGCCAGTGCCGGGCTTGTACCTCGGCCATAACGCTTTCCTTAAAAATAATAACCCATTACGGCGAATTTGCCAGCTACCAGGTAAAAATTTTAGTAAGTTAATTGGTAAAGATATTATTGTCGCGCATCAACTTTTAAAAAATGATATTGAGCAGCACGAATACTGGTTAATTACCAAAAACCTGGTGCCCGCTAGCTCGCCGGCAAGTTTAGGTAAAGAAATGCAATGGAACGAAAGCGTTAAAACCACCGAAAACGGGGAAATACCTTTTCACTATACCCAATTAAGTGGGTTAAAAGCGGCCATTGAACCGGAGCCCTTCGAGTCGCCCCAGCTCACAGAAAAAAGGAAAGTAATTTCCTTGTCGCGGGAGTACGCCTCAGATATTTTGCCTTTGTTTCACGCTGTCGGCGATTTTCATTACCGGAGCCATTGGCAGGAAGGCGTAAAAACCGTAGAAGAAATTAGTCATTTTCTGCCCCGCGTGGGCATGCGTTGCCGTTGCGTAATGCAAAACGGGGAAACTAGTATTTACACGACTAGCTACCGGTACCAGCCCGAAAGAATAGAATTTAGTGAAACCGACGAGAAGAAAAAAAGCTCCACTTGCTTTTTGCTGGAGAAAACCGGCCCTAATAAGACCAGGTTTACTCTAAATTTTTACCTGGAGCAAGATTTTTTAGCGGTTGTATTTTTTAAGCTCTTCCGGAAAAAGAAGCTGGAAGAAAATTTTCAGAAATCACTTACTAATTTGGAAGGTTTGGTAAAAGAAATCCGGGTAAACCCAGCAATTCCTTAATCCAATCAGGCAATTTTTTACTCTGCCACCGGGCCTAGGGTGAAGCGAAGATCAGAACGAACAGCAGGTAAAAAATAGAATTAGTTATTCTTATTCGGAGAAGAGCACCCGAGAAAAAGCCGGACTTTAATAAATGAACAGATGTTCGTTACTATCTAACTTCCTTAATCTAGTCATTAACTCAAATTTGAAGTACAGTACCGAACAATCTCGAAACTATCGGACTTCTCTTTCAGATGGGTGTCAATACCAAGAATAACAGCTTCTACCTGGTTTCCACTTTGATTTTCGAGAGAGTTCGCCAATGAATACTCCTCTACCGGTTGCATAATCTTCTTGTTTGGGGCAAGTAAAATTAAATAGTCAACGTATTTATTGATGGGAGAGAAATACTTAGTTGTAAAGGGGAAATGCTGATTTATACTGAGCCGGAATCGGGTGGCCTAAGTTTAAAAGTAATAAAGACCTTCATAACGTTTTTTCCGGTTCACCTTAACTAACTGCCAAAAAAGTCGGGCCTGCCAATGCCGGTATTGTAAAACGCGTTTTTTACTTCGTTCCAGGGGAATAATTTCGTGTAAATAAGAAAGGTGCCGGTGTAATTCTTTTTTACTTAAGCTATTCACTCTACCCGTACTAAAAATTGAATCTAATAAACCGGCCATTTTTTGTAAGACTTTTATAATGCCAAAGGTAGGATTTGCCAAAAATCGGGTAAATAGTAAAAACACCCATCCTGATCTGTAATTTTACTTATTTTAGTAGGGCCGGTTAATTATTTTTAATACAGTGGATAGAATGTTTGCCTTTTACCTTATCCTGCTTTCAAGCGCTAAATACGCTAAGGAAGAGCAGGTAATGACAGAGACAGAAATTATGCGGTTATTATTGAGTGTTACGGTAAATTAGTGTATATTAGTGTCTTATTTTACGGCTTACCCCTTACTCTTTCGTTTTAAACGAGTTTCTTAACGGCTTTCCGGGTAGTAATTACCGGGAATTTACTTTTTAAAGACGCCTCTTCCCGCTTAAAGTATTTAGTACGTTTTACTGTTTGCTTTTCCGTTTGCTACTAATTTATAAGTTTTAAAATTTGCTTCTGCCGGAGAAAGGTTACTCTGGCTTTGGCAATCTGTTAAAAGGCGAGGTAATTTCCTTTCAGCCGAATAAACTTCCCACCTGGACAGCAGCCTAAGTAATCTGCTGAAATTCATTCTGGGCTCACTTCTCTGAAGTCAGAATCGACCTCCTTGGCTCATCCTGCATTGCTTTCTAATTAAGTGCCTGCAAAAACATTTAAATGTAAATTGTTATGAAAAAGTATTTCTTTTTTCTGTTTTTAAGTATTGTACTTTTCTACCACCTACCCTTACTGGCTCAATCTCCTTGGCTGGTAACCGGAAACGCTACGGGCGGCGTTCGTCGTTTTGGTTCAACTACTCCGTTCGGGGTACTATTTATTACCAATGATCAGGAACGCGGGGTAATGACCGCCAATGGTTTATGGGGTTTTGGTACTTCAACGCCTAATGCTCGGGTAAATATAAACAGCACTGCCGGCCAGAATGCTCTGCGGGTAGATGTTAATAATTTAACCAAGCTTTTGGTGCATAGTGGCGGGGGAGTGGCTATCGGGGCTAATGTTGCACCACCCGCCAACGGCTTACATGTAAACGGATTAATGGGAGTTGGTACCAGTACCCCGGCTGCCAAACTCCACGTAACCGAAGGCTCGGATGTGGCGCTAAGTGGCGGTGGTTTTATAGTAGCCGGTTCCATTACCGCCAACAACGTGGCGCTGGATAACAACGAAATAATGGCGAGAAGTAATGGAGCTAGCGCCGACTTATTTTTAAATCAAAATGGGGGCAATCTAATTTATAACGGTACCAATGGAACGGGAAATATGGGCATTGGTAATACCCAGCCAGCAGGTCGGTTGCACATTACCGGTGGAACCGATGCCGCCCAGGGCGGAGGCGGATTTATTATTACCGGTGGCCTTACCGGTGAGAACATAGCCATTGATAATAACGAGATTATGGCCAGATTAAATGGAGTAGCTTCGCCGCTGTTTTTAAATCATAACGGGGGAAACGTAATTTTACAAGCCGGACCGAACTCAACGGCCGGAAAATTAGGCATTCATACGGATAACCCGGTGGTGGAAGCTCATTTGGTGCACGGTGTGGGAACAGGGTCCAACCATGGCTTACGACTGGCCAATTCGGGAGCCAATAATCAAAACTGGACTTTGTATGTTTCTAATGCCAACGGAAATTTAGATTTATACGCGAATAATGCTTTTTTAGGCCGATTTAACGATGCAACAGGGGCTTATTCTACGGTTTCGGATTTAAGATTTAAAAAAGACATTGAAAAGGCGGAGGCGGTATTGCCCAAAGTCTTACAGCTCGACGTGAAAAAATACCATTTCTTAAAGAATAAAGTTGAAGACCAAAAAAATTATGGTTTGATTGCGCAGGAAGTAGAAAAGATATTTCCAGAAGTCGTTTTTAAAGAGAAAGGAGATGATGGAGCGGAAACCTACACCATGGATTACAGTGCGTTCGGGGTATTAGCTATTAAAGCTATTCAGGAATTGCAGCAGACGGTAACGGCCCAGCAACAACAAAATATACTCTTGCAACAACAACTTACTACTTTCCAGGAACGATTTACGCAATTAGAAGCCGCTCTTAAAACAGGAAATAATTTTAATTTAAACAACAACGATTTACTTGGGGTTACTTTGGAGCAAAACCATCCTAATCCGGTAAATGAAATAACTACTTTCCGGTATACCATACCGGCCGGTACTTCGGCTCAAATTCAATTATTTGAAGTGGCTACGGGTAAGCTGATTAAAACTTTGCGCGCCCCTGAAAATGGTCAGGTACAACTGAATGGCTCCGATTTACTGGCGGGTACTTATATTTATACCCTTGTCGTAAACGGAAGAGTAGCTGCCGCCAAACAATTACTTTTATCTAAATAAGTATCACTAATACCATTGATTTTGTGCGTACTCTAAAATGCGTCTTTTTAAGGCCACTCCGTTAGAGTGGCTTTTTTTCTATCCGATTCTGTAAATCAAAATAAAGCTAATATAAATGAAAGAGCCATGCCGGGAAAAACTAGCCGCCTTAACGAAGTCGTTAAATGCAATAAAATTTAGTGTTCAAAATAAAATCGAATAAGTAAAGTTTGAGTACCCAGTGTTATACTCAAAATTAGTGCGGGCGAAATGATGCCGGAAGCGGGCTTGACTAGTAACCACGAGTAAAAGCCGGAGGCTGGAAGTCTAATTAAATTGTTACTGGTTGCGCCCGGGTACGTTCCATCGCCTGATTGTTATTGGCGCCATCGGCTAGGGAAAAGCTGGTTAAAAAAAAGATATATTTGTTTTATTTATATATATTATTTACTATATTATGGCTCGATAAATAAAGTTTGTTTTATGCCTAAGCCCGTTATTGCTTCTAAAACTATCTGGGTAGCCCTGTTAATGATGGCCCCACTTGCCCTCTTAATATTTCATTCTTGTAGTTAATGAGTTTACTTCCACGTAGCCTACTTTTCGGAAGGGTCAGTTGGGCAAGATTAAAATAGAATCTGTCTTTTTCCGGAAACTGGCTACAAGTTTAGTAAGATTAATTCCCGGTTTATGCGTACTAGCTTCGTATAGTTTAGGTACTCATTCGTAAGCAGAAGATGTCACGTAATACCTGTTCGGTGTATTTTCTCATTATAATAGCCTGAATATGGTTAAATAAGCTTTTTATATAAAGATTAGCTACTAATAGGTCTGTTTTAGAAATTTCGAAGATTTTCTTCTTCTATTTCTATTTTTTCAACCCAATTTACTTTTCTAAAACTTTCACCACTAACTTCGAGGGGTGTTGGGCATCGTGGTACAAGCGAACAGTGGATTTAATGTAATCTTCGGGTTTAGCCTGGTAAATATTAATAAACTGTTGTGGGTTGCGGTCGGAGAGCGGAAACCAGGAACTCTGGATTTGCACCATCATCCGGTGGCCCGGTTTAAAAGTATGCATAAGATCCGGCACCGTAAAACGGACCGGAGTGGGTTGATTAGGTATAAATGCTTCGGGTTTTTCGAAGCTGTTGCGGTAACGGCCCCGTAAAATTTCGGCTCGTACTAATTGCTGGTAGCCACTCATAACGGCTTTGCTGCCTTCGGCGGCAACCGCGTCGGATGTATCTTCCGGGTAAACGTCAATTATTTTCACCACAAAATCAACATCGGTGGTAGAAATACTGGCAATTAAATCGGCCAGCACGGGTCCGGCCAAAGTTACATCGGTCGTTAAAGGTTCCGAAACAAAAGAAACTACATCGGGCCGGGCAGCGGCAAATCGCTGGTCATCGAGCATGTAATCGGTGGTGCGTTGGCGGTGCGTACGGCTTTGATAAGGTACCGGATGCGCAGGATCAGAAACATACTCATCGAAAGAATTGGTAACCGTAGAAGCCGTGTTTCCTAATTTTCCTTCGGGCAGTAAATACAATACTTGTTCTTTAGCCGCCGGTGGCCAGGTGTTAAATTTCCGCCATTGATTAGTACCGGTTTCAAAAACGGTAGCTTCGGCTAATTTTGTGGCCGAGCCTTGTTCTTTTAAATGGTAATTGATGAAAGGTAAAAACAAACTATCGAGGTAAAATGCCCCAGTGGCACTACCAAAGGCAACATCGCCCAAAGATTTGGCCTCCTGCCACCAGCAACCATGGCACCAGGGACCCATGACTAATTTATTATTTGTTTTCGGATTTTGTTTTTCGATTTGCTCGTAGGTTTTAAGCGCCCCGTATAAATCTTCCGCATCGAACCAGCCCCCAACGGTTAAAATGGCCGGTTTTAAATTGCGGGCGTGCGACAAAGGATTCCGGCTTTTCCAGTATTCATCGTAATCCGGGTGGGCCAGAATATCGTTCCAAAACGGAATGCTGTCTTTAAAAAATCCGGTATTGGCTAGTTTGGGGGTTTTTATGGTATGCAGGAAGTAATCGTAATTGTCCTGGTTTTTGCTTTGCGTTACGCCAAAAGTCCGGGTGGCTGGTTTATCGGGGGTATGCTGATCAAAGCGGGGTAAGAAATCAAAGAAATCCATCCAGAAAAAAGCGCCTTTGTGGTGCACGTCGTCGCCAATAAACCAATCGGTAACGGGTGCTTGCGGCGAAACTGCTTTTAAAGCCGGGTGATTGCTAATAGCGGCGGCCGTACTGTAAAAACCCGGGTACGATACCCCGTGAATTCCCACCCGACCGTTATTGTTCTTGACATTTTTAACTAGCCAGTCGATAGCGTCGTAGGTGTCGGTGCTTTCGTCGGGTTGCTTTTGTTTTTTCTTATCGGGGTTATTTACCAATGGGCGTTCGTGCGAAAATTTCCCTTCCGAGTGCCACCTGCCCCGTACATCCTGCTCTACCAGAATAAAACCTTCGCGGGCTAATTGGGCAAAAGAAGCATTGGTATACAGCCGATTATGCAGGTGGGTCGCGTTGTACGGGGTACGGGTCATCAGGAAAGGATACTTTTTTGGCTTACCCGCATCCTTCGGAACGAACATTTCGGTGTAAAGCTTTACCCCGTCCCGCATAGGAATCATTGCTTGGCGAAACTGGTAATGCTCTGCCAGATACAAACTGTCTTGTTTCTGCTGGGGCGTTAATTTAACCGGAGCAGTACTTTGAGCCAAGGTATTTAAATTAGAAGCAATTAGGAGCAGAATAAATAGAAGGCGACTAAAATTCATAAACGGCAGGATAGATTTATTTACCCGGGCAATATACCAGAAATGAATCAGGAAAAATAAAAAAGGCAATAGACAACTCTTTAAAAACACCGGATCAAAAGTTCAGTAATCAAGATCTGTTGCCCGCATACTTTCCGGAATCTAACCGGAAATTGAAATTTATTGATTAGTTATAAAATCCGGAGAGTCATTCTATTTACTTACCATTCTTTTGTCCGGAATTAGAAATCTCATGTCAATAAACTCCGCTACCACCAGCCAGAGTACGGCTTTAGTTTTCGAATGATCTTATGCATACCGTCTGAATGTATATAATCTTATACCCAATGGAAAGGAATAAGACGTATTAACTGATTATAATTAAAATCAAGTAGCCAAGAAAAGTTGACACCAGTTTGGCTATGGAGGACCTTCTAAGGTTGTGGTGCTTGAGCATTCTGACGGTTAGGGGCGTGCTGCGCACGTTCCCACCCGTCCGGAAGAGTCAAACGAGGCCCGCCGGCCACGAGGCAAACTTGAAGCCTCAAACTAGATAGCACTATTCCTTGGATACGGGAACCAACTCCAACGACAAACAGCTACTAGTACTTTTAACAAATACGTCTTATACGTTTCCAGCCAGAATAATAATTTGATTTACTTCCCTTATCAGCTTCAAAGGCATTATTTTGTTACATACTCCTAATGTATTAGTTTTTCTACTAATAAATTAGGATTACTCCTAATTTATTAGTAGTATTGGTGAAACAATTAAGATTATGCAGAAATTAGGAAAACGCGAAGAGCAGATCATGCAAATTGTTTGGCAACTCCAAAACGCTTTTGTCAAAGACATTATCGATGCCCTGCCGGAGCCCAAACCCCACTACAATACCGTTGCAACCATGGTAAAAATCCTGACGGATAAGGGATTTTTGAACGCGGAAAAAATTGGGAATACCTTCCGGTATACGCCCTTAATTTCTTTGGGGGAGTACCGCCAACAAGATGTGGCCACCATAAAACGGAAATATTTCAATAATTCTTTCTCTAAAATGATCACGCATTTTGCCCAGGAAGAAAACTTGTCGAACGAAGAGTTGGATGAACTGATTCGCATTATAAAATCGCAAAAAACAAATTAAATTTCTAAAGCCATGATGGAGTTACTACTTAAAGCTTCGTTTGCCCTAGTGGTAGTTTTCTTGTTTTACAAACTTTTGCTGCAGCAGGAAAGCTTTTTTACTATTAATCGCTTTTACTTGCTGGCCGGTTTACTTTTGGCCTTTGTTCTGCCATTTGTTACGTTGCCCAAATTAATGAATCACCAGGGTTATTTAACTACCGTTTGGCAACCAGCTAATAATTACCCGAGCAACAGCATTCATCCGAAGGCGCCAGTGAATGAAATAAATCTTTCTCCTGAACCGGCCCGGTCCTCCTCGGTTAGTACTTCTACGCCGGTACAAAACGAAGCTTCTACTCCTAAAAAGCTTTCTAATAGCGCTACTTTTAGCGGACTGTTTTGGTTGGGCGGGCTTTATTTATTCGGGGTAATGGTTTTTTCGATAAGTCTGCTTTTTCAGGTCGGCAGCCTTTTTTATAAAATTCTCCGGACCGAAGACAAAATATACGATGGGGAAGTGGTAATTGTGAATACCACGCACCGGCAAGCTCCCTGCTCCTTTTTTAAGTACATTTTTATTTATCCCGACGATTATGACTTTGAAACTTACGAGCAAATACTCGCGCACGAAAAAATTCACGTTCGGTTAAGGCACAGTGTTGATTTGCTGCTCGCCGAACTTGCGGTGATTGTACTTTGGTTTAACCCTATTATTTGGCTGTTGAAACGCGAAATAGAGAAAAATAACGAATACCAAACCGATGCCTTGCTCCTGGCGAAAGAACCGGTAAGCCCCGAACATTACCAATTAAATTTATTGCAGATTGCGGTTCCGAATAAACCTCTCTCTATTACCACTAACTACAATCAATCCTTACTAAAACAAAGAATTATGATGATGAACGCAAAAAAGTCTACGCCGCACGCTTACTGGAAGTACAGTTTTCTGGTGCCATTGTTTTTCGGAACGATACTCATGATGAACGAGCCGGCTACCAGTCAGGAATTACCCATAAGCGACATTTTGCTGCCGATGAAACCCATTAGCCAAGCTAAACCAATAAAAGAAAACGTTTTTACTACCAAAGTTGCGGTTAATTTGGCGCGAAAGCCACCAAAGCCCAGCAAACCCAAAGGGAAGTCCCTGCCCATCCAAAGCAACGACTCCGATATGTCGGCGGGTTATTGGTACAGCCACCAGGAGGGCAATGAATATTGCCTGGAATTAAAAGGTAGCCGGAATAATACCACCTGGAACATGTCGCAGTGCTTTGATAAAAAGCTTTTTCAAAAAACCGGTAATGAGGTGTACAAAATGAACAACGAAGTAGGTACGCTGCAATTAACCGGTAACCTGGAAGCCGAAGTTGGCCAGGGAAAATATACCTTTACCGAGAAACCTGCCTTTAAACAATATTTAGCCTCTAACAATTTAGTAGCCAAAGATAAAAACCTGCTATTTCATTTATTCTTTGCCGGCGTAAACCGGGCATACGTTGATTTCTTAAAGAAGAACTACGCCGAGGTAACCGGCGACCGTTTGCTGGAAGTAGCTATTCACGACGTCTCCCTAGCCGATCACCAAAGTTATATTACTATGTTCCAGGAACATAGCCATAAGAAACCAAGCTTGCAAGAAGTATTAGAAGCTAAAATCCACGGCATTGATAAAGAATACGTTCAGGAATTAGGGAAAATGGGCTTTAAAGATCTTAGCATGAAGAAAATGATAGAAGCTAAAATTCATGATGTAGATCCGGCCTACGTAGCGAATTTAAAAAAAGCCGGCTTCCCCAATTTAACTATGGATAAAATTATCCAAGCCAACATTCATGATATTAATCCAGAGTCGGTTAAAGAGTTGCGCGCCCTCGGTTTCGGGGATCTTAGCCTGGATAAAATGATAGAATTAAATATTCACAACGTTAACGCGGGCTATATTCAGGAACTGCAATCCGCCGGTCTTAAGAATCTTGCCTTAGAACAAGTTCTCGAAGCCCGGATTCATGATTTAAATCCGGCGTCGATAAAAGCAATCCGGGATTTAGGTTTTAAAGATTTAGATTTTAGCGAACTAGTAAAGGCTCAGATTCATGACGTGGATGCTGCTTATATCGCTGAATTAAAAGAAGCCGGGTTCCCGAATCTGAGTATGGATAAAGTAGTAGAAGCTAAAATTCATGACGTGGATGGTACCTTCATTAAACAAGCCCGCCAAAAGGGTTATAACTTTAACAAACTCGATAAATATATTGCTCTCAAGATTCATAACTCGGCCATTGAAGCTTTAAAAGAGTAAGGAAAACATAGAATTAAGTAAGCTAAATAGATAAGGAGAGCAATTACTCATCTGACTGCTCTCCTTATTTTTAATATTTAAAACTGTATTATTGAGGAAGTAAAGGAAATTTATTCCATTTATTTTTTTGGCCTGATTTGCTTAGTTTCAATCAAATAAGTCTCTTGGCGGCGGTTTTTAAAGTAACATAAAGCCAAGCGGCAGCAGATTTATTTGGGCTTTTGCGGATTTTGCTCTCTAAAAGTGGAGAATTGTTTTGGCCAATTCCGGAAAAAATTCGCTGGATTATAGGTATTTCTTTAAAATTTTAGGCAACCATCCATTTTTGTTTTCTGCTTGGGTAACCAGATTCTACTTTTCCTGGCTTTTCTCCTGAACACCACTTTTCTCTTCGTTTATTTCCTTCCTATTACTAATTGAGCAAGCAGAGCATAATTTAATCTCGAAAGCTCTAAAGGTTCAGAAAACTACTTGCATCTGGCTGAAATTGGTTCAGGAAACCTTAAAAAATGAAGCCTTCAAAATTAAGTAATAAGATAAAACTCGGTATAGCTGCTCCGAATGAGCCTCTTTTTTAGTTGGGGTATTAATCCGTGAGAGATACAAGGTCGAGTTTTAAGGGCATGCTAGGTTTAAACGGCTAAAAGCTACTATTATGGCTTACGTTTCTCCGGGCCTAAGGTGAACAATAAAAATTAAGATTAAGCAACAACTTGCGGGAATTGAGTAAAATAAGTTTCGAGGGAGAATGGCTTTAGACCGGTTATCTGTTCCACGGCGTTGCTTACCGGGGCAACTTCTCCGGCGGCAATGGCCAGGTAAGAGCCAATCCAGGTAGCTACTTCCCAGGCAGGAGCGCCTAAATCGTTCCGCCATCGGATGCCTTGCGTGATGGTTTCTTCTTGGTAAATATATTCTTTGCCTTGCAGTTGCGTGAACCGTTCGGCGGTTTGCGCTAGGGTTAAGGCTTCCGGGCCGGTAAGGTCGAAAGTTCCTTGGTAGGGAAGCGGGTCCAATAGTACATGGGCAATGGTTCGGGCTACATCTTCCCGGGCTACCCAGGCCACCTGACCGCGTCCGCCCGGTCCTTTCATTAACCGGTTTTCACCGAACATCTCGGGGATCAGATCCATGTAAAAGCTATCCCGGAGCAGGGTAAAAGATAAACCGCTTTGCCGGATAAATTCTTCGGTCTGGAAATGATCCTGGGACATAGGAAATTTACTGCGGGGAGAAGCTCCCTGAAACGACAGATAAACAATATGCTTTACTCCGGCCATAACCGCGGCCGCAATGGCATTTTTATGTAACAAGGCTCTCTGGCCCGGAGCGGCATACCCAGAAACAATAAAGGCAGTATCTATGTCACTAAAAGCATTCCCCAAGCTAGTACTATCCTTGTAGTCTCCTTTTACTTTTTCGGCTTTAGTGAAACCGGCTAATTTTTCCGGTTCCCGGCACATTAACCGCAGCGAATCATAATCTTTTAAGATTTCGGCTACCCGGTTACCAATGTGGCCGGTAGCGCCCGTAATAAGTATTTTATCCGCCATTATTCTTTAACTTAATTTTTTATTCTATCTACGGCTACTGGCCGCTTTTAAGCCGAAAAGTATTTTTTTTTACCCGTTTATACCTTTCCATTCCACATAAGCATCTTTTAGCCTTTCTATCCTTGACCAATAACGGATAGTTAAACGTGCCTGCTAGCGCGAATTTGCAATCCATCAAAATGACCGTACCGTTTAAAGGTAAAGAAAGCTGTAAGGTGGTTTTCCTTCGAGAATACCAATAAAAGCAATTAGAATAAACTTGTTCAGGATGCCGAAAAGGTATTTTCTGGAAAACCCCTGATAAGGTAAATAAAGGCACCTTTCTACATCGCTACTTTTGGAAAGCCTACCAGGATAGGACTTCTAATGATAGCACAAAAAAAGCCAGCCTTTTACTGGCTGACTTTTTAAATTATATTGGGCTTTCGTCTACTCTACCCAAGGGAGAGTTGCTGAGAAGCTGCTTGCGAAGGCACTGTTTTCAGTTCAAATTGCTGCTGCTGAATAACTTTGCCATCCGTTACTTTCACCTGGTACACGCCATCTGCTAAGGCTTTCAGGTCAAAGCGGACGAGGGTTCCTTGGTCTTTTTTAGTCAGGTTTTTGGTAGCAATGGTTCTACCGGAGGCATCAAATAAAAGTATGGTAATCCGGCCATTGGGTATGGAGGCAACCATAACATCTAACTTCGATTTTTGCAGGTTCCCAAAGGTGACGCCTAAGTCCGGGGCAGTCGCCGTTTGTTCTGGCGGGGTGATCTTCTTAGTCGAAGCAAAACTGACATTTGAAGCGCCGATAATTAAGGTAACAAGAAGGGCGGCAACTAAATTTTTTAAGTTTTTCATATTGGTAAATACTTTAGAATAAATTGGTTAAGAATTTTCGCGGCTCACTATCGGCCGGTTTGATGATTCAAAGGAAGAGCTTTCTTGGTCGCGTAAAAAATAGAATAGACCATTGGGGCGGGAACCTAGACTAATAGGAGATAGTAGTCTATGAATGCTCATTTAGGCGCTCTAAAAAAGTGCCAGAGCCTTTCATCGAGGGAAAAAGGTGCTTTCATCGGTAAATTCTGGCTTTTGATAGATGGATGGAGCCGGATAGAAGAAATAAATAATTCTTTAGGAGCTAGTATAAAATGGTTAAAAGAATAACACTGCGAAAAGTTCTTTTTAAAACCTGTTTCCTCTGGCAGTAGTAATATGCCAATTTTTAAGTTTGTTTAATCTTATTCCTGAATTTTTCCAGAATTAACGCTTTACTTGTAGCCAAATGAAAGCACCATGAAAATACTGGTTATTGAAGATGATCCGGACATGTTGGATACCATTACCCAATCGCTCCAAAAAGAAAAATACGTGGTAGAGGTGGCCACCACCTACGATGGCGCCCTGGAAAAAATTGGGGTATATGCCTACGATTGCATCTTATTGGATATTACTCTACCCGGTGGCAGTGGGCTCGACCTTTTACAGGAACTCAAGAAACAGCAAAAAGCCGAAGGCGTGATTATTATTTCGGCTAAAAATTCCTTGGATGATAAAGTAACGGGCTTAGAGTTAGGCGCGGATGATTACTTAGCGAAACCCTTTCACCTGGCCGAATTGCACGCCCGGGTCAAATCCGTACTCCGCCGCAGAAAATTTGAAGGCAATGCGAATCTTACCCTGGAAAATGTAGTGATCGACCCGGACAAACACCTGGTGTGGGTGGCGGTAGAAGAATTAATTTTAAACCGGAAACAATTTGACGTCTTACTTTATTTCTGTAATCGATCCGAGTCGTTAAACGTTACTTTTTGAATGTAATGTTTTCCATGCTTTCTTAAAGAGTATCCTTATTAAGTTGCTGTCTACGGTTGGTGGCTGAACGATGCCCGGATAGTGGGAAAACTAAAATCCATTAGTTGTTTTAAGGCTTAATAGAGGTACAAATGGCGGCTAGATAAATTTCTGCCTCACTCTCGCCAAATCCATGCGGACAGTAGTTTTATTCTGTCAAAGGCGTTCACCAAGGTATTCTCGCAGGAAAGCTTATGGGGTACCATTTTACCGCTAAAAATCTAGTGGGTAATGGCATCAATTTGATAAAGATTATTTTTCATTGTATCACTCTCAAAAATTACAGCCAACGAGGATTTAAGTATGATGTATATACCACCAACGTAGGTGAAATATACTTAACTACGTTAACGAATATACAACAAACAATGGCAGAAAAAGTAACTTTTACTCTTAACTTATAAATTACCACAAGAAAGGTCAACCGACACCCAGCCTGCAATGCTGGAAAGGGATTGGTTCTTACCCGATTGTTACGGTAAACCAGCAACAGTAAAAAAGTAGGACGGCATAAAAAGTGCCAGTGCGATGCTTAAAATGGGAAATGTTCGAAAATATCCTCGCCATAAACTTTCCTTATTGCCAAAGCAGCAAGGTAGTAAAAACGGGAAGAAAAGTGCCGCGTCCAGAACTTGCTGAGTTGCTTTAAACAAACGTATTTTCCGGCGGAGTATCTGCGTTTAACGGCAATAAACTTAATGTAGTTGAATTTTTATTCATGAAATGCCATTGCTAATAACTCTTATTAAAGGTTCAACGTTAATGGCATTTCGCTCTTACCAGAATTAATGAATAAGCTCCAACTAAACCCCGGCCATCCTGAAGCCAACGCCAACCTGGGCATTCTACAGACTAAGCAGCATTTTATAGTTCTCGATGGGTTAAGGGGGATAGCAGCTTTAGCGGTCGTGATTTTTCATTTTATGGAGTGGGTTTACCCAGACTCCAGTAGAAATTTTATCGGGCATGGTTTCTTAGCCGTAGATTTTTTTTTCTGCTTGTCCGGGTTTGTCATCGGGTACGCTTATGACGACCGCATAGGAAAGATAGGAGTGATGGAGTTTTTAAAATCCAGGCTGATAAGGTTGCATCCTTTGGTTATTTTAGGTTCGGTATTGGGCCTGTTAGCTTTTCTCTTGGATCCCTACGCAGTTTATAAAGGAGTGTATGGCACCGGTAAACTTATTTTAATTTTTCTTTGCTCCGTCTTACATATTCCCTTTCCGGTGATGGAAGACCGTGCCTTTAACTTGTACGGCCTCAATGCCCCTTCGTGGTCATTATTCTGGGAATACCTTGCTAATATTGTTTATGGCCTAATTCTCTACAAGCTTTCAAGCCGCTATTTAACTATACTTACCTTGCTGGCAGGGGCTATTCTTTGTCTGGTTGGTTATCGGGCCGGAAACTTGCTGGGGGGCTGGTCAGGAGGGACCTTCTGGGATGGCGGGGCTCGTATTGCTTACTCCTTCTCCGCCGGGCTGTTCATCTATCGTTCTAAATGGGTTATTAAAAATAAACTCGGGTTCATCGGCCTGGCTTTCTTGCTGTTACTGGCCTTCGTTATGCCCCATTTTAAATGGAACTGGGTGGTAGAAGTTCTGGTGGTTCTATTTTATTTTCCATTACTTGTTGCCTTAGGAGCCGGCGCCAGCTTGTCAACGAGAGTGGAAAAAATATGTGTATTCTCCGGAAATATCTCGTACCCCCTCTACATGACCCATTACGCCGCTATCTGGGTGTTTGGCAACTATTACACGAGCCACAAGCCCGGAACAACCGAGTTATTTGTGATAGTTTCCATTGGAACGGTTTTACTGGTCGGTGTAGCCTATTTAGTAATGGTGGGTTATGATATCCCCGTAAGGAGGTACCTCAACAGCAAAAGGCAACAACGGACTGGACAATAATTCCTGTTTATCGTGTACTGTAATTGAACAGTATTGTATCAAAAACGAACAAATTAGTTTAAACCTACTTCTTATAACTTATTGATTTACATGGATTAAGTGGCATGGCTATTTTTTTGCTTCGGAATGAAAGTTAATTCAAGGGCTATGCTTAAAAATTATTTTAAGACCGCATTCAGAAGGTTGATCCGCAACCGGAATTATACGGTTATCAACATTGCCGGCTTGGCGGTGGGTATTGCCGTTTGTATGATGATCTTTATCATTATACAATTTCATACCAGCTTCGATAATTTTCACGCCCAGAAAAAGCGCATCTATCGGGTGTTAACCGAATACCATCGGGCAGATGCAGCAGGTATTTCTTACGGGAAAAACGTTCCTTTTCCCCTGCCCACCAGCTTAAAAACGGCTTTTCCCCAAATAGAACAAGTAGTTCCGGTTTATGCCAGCCACAACGATGAGTTTCAGGTATTGGATGATAATGGAACCCCGGTAAAAAATTTTAAAGAGCAGAACGGTGTATTTTATACCGAACCTTCCTTTTTCAGCTTGTTTGATTTTCCGCTGCTCGCCGGTACCTATGCTTCCTTAAAAGATCCGAATAATGTATTGCTTACAAAAGAAATAGCGGAAACCTATTTCGGCGACTGGAAAACAGCCATGGGTAAAACCATTAAACTAACCGGAACCTATCGGATAGGCGCCGGATTGTTTCAATTTCCGCCCATCGTGCTGAGAGTTTCGGGTGTTCTCGCCACCATACCGGCCAATACCGACTTTCCGCTAAAAATGGTGGTGGCGTACGGAACAGATTTTACCGGAGATAAACAATACGGTTTTGCCCAACCCGGTTGGAACGGAACAGCACCCGATTTTGGTTGCTATGTTTTGTTGCCGCCAACTATTTCGGCTAATAATTTCAATCAACAATTAAGAGCCTACGCACGCAAGGTACAATCTCCCGACAATAAGGATAATTATATTGTCCAGCCATTACATGCCGTGCATTATGATACCCAAACAGGCAATTACAGCAACAAAACCATCAGTCAGGAACTGCTCAACGTATTGTGGCTGATTGCCGCATTCATTTTGTTAATTGCCTGCGTCAACTTTATTAATCTCTCCACGGCACAGGCGGTTAACCGGGCCAAAGAGGTGGGCGTAAGAAAAGTTTTGGGAAGTAATAAATCGCAATTGCAAATCCAATTCATCACGGAAACATTTTTAATCGTTATTAGTGCGGTACTGCTGGCCGCCGTTATTACTCTGCTTGCCTTGCCGGCTGTGAATCAATTTTTAGAACTTTCGCTTTCATTCAACCTCGGGAACAATCCGGCCATTATTTTATTCCTTTTGGCGGTAACAATGGTGGTAACCGCCCTTGCCGGTTTTTATCCATCTATTGTTTTATCTCATTTCAATCCGGTGAATGCTTTAAAAAGTAAGCTCACCGTAAATACAACAAAAGGAGTTTCATTGAGAAGAGGATTGGTGGTGTTTCAATTCATCATTGCCCAGGCGCTGATTATCGGAACCCTCATCATTGTACAGCAGATGAAATATTTTATGAATCAACCCTTAGGCTTTGATAAAGATGCCATTGTAAATGTTCCTTTCCGGCCGAACAATTCGGGCGGCAAGCTGACGGATTATTTAAAACAACAGTTATTGTCGGTAAACGGCGTGCAGGCAGTAAGCTTCAGTTCCAACACTCCCGTGGAGGATGATAATGAAATGTGGACCACCTTAAAATTTAATCATGCCGTAAAAGAAACCGGCTTTCAGGCTATTACCAAATTCGCCGATACGGGGTATGTGTCAACTTATACATTACAACTGGTAGCCGGAAGAAATTTGCAACCCTCCGGGATGACAAGAGAATTTTTAGTGAATGAATCGCTGGTGAAAAGTTTGGGTTTTAAAAACCCGGAAGATATATTAAATAAAGAAATAAGCATAATGGGTGGGGTAATAACATGCCCGGTAGTTGGGGTATTGAAAGATTTTCATAACCGATCTTTCCGCCATAACCTGGCGCCTTTGATTATTACGACCAATAACACCATGTACCGCCAGGTTGCCATAAAATTAGCCACCACCCACCTGGCTTCTACCATGCAATCAGTTAAAAAAATATGGGAGCAGACCTTTCCCGATTATGTTTACGAATACAAGTTTTTGGATGATAAAATAGCCAGTTTTTACAAACAGGAAAACCAGTTGTCAACTTTGTATACAATTTTTGCCGCCATCGCGATATTTCTTAGCTGTCTTGGTTTGTATGGTTTAGCCTCCTTCATGGCGGTGCAGCGGATAAAAGAAGTGGGTATTCGTAAAGTATTGGGTGCTACTGTCGGCAATATTGTTTATTTGTTTTCAAAAGAATTTATCCTCCTCATTGTTATTGCCTTTGTAATTGCGGCACCCCTCACCTGGTATTTCATGCACCAATGGCTGCAAGATTATGTTTATCGCATCCACATCAGTTGGTGGTTGTTTGCGGTAGGCGGACTGGCGGCCCTAATTATTGCCTTGTTTACGATAAGTTTCCAAGCCATAAAGGTAGCCATTGCCAACCCGGCGCAGAGTTTGCGAACGGAATAGTTTTGAAAGGTTAACTGCCAGACTTAATTAAAAACGTTCCTTTCAAAAGGCTTAGCTGAATTTATAAGCGTGCAATATCCGTTTAAAAACGGCTATTGCACGACTAAGCAGCCTTTAAAAGAAGGGATTTAGGAAGTTGAAGAGCAGTACTGAACTAAGATTAATGCCAAACAAGGGCTCTCGTTGAAATGGAATCATCCTCCAGAGGCGACATTTAAAAAGGTGTTTGCTTGTATACAGCGATGGGGAAGAAAAAGGCGGCATATTTTAGCTTTAGTGCCAGTCTTAACTTTAGATAAATAGTTTCTTAAGAACAGTATTAAAAAGCCAGCCCGTAAACGGCTGGCTTCTTTTATTATTTCGGGTTCCTGCCTATGCTAACTAATCGTGAGCTGCTTAGAAGCCTTTTGGGAGGGCACCGTTTTAAGTTCAAATTGCTATTGCTGTGTGGTCTTACCATCCGTAACTTTTACCTGGTACACCCCATTAGCCAAAACTGTCAGGTCAAAGCGGACGAGGGTTCCCTTATCGTTTTTTGCCAATGTTTTGGTAGCAATGTTTTTTTCGGTGGCATCATACAGGCGAATCGTCATCCGGGCATTTATTACGGAGGCAACCATGACATCTAAATTCGATTTTTGCAAGTGGCCAAAGGTGACGGCCAAATCAGTAGCAGGTGCTGGTTGTTCTTGCAGAGTGGTCCGGTTAGGTAAAGCAAAACTAACACTAGAAATGCCGACAATTAAAGTAAAAAGCAGGGCGGTAACTAAATTTTTCATGTTTTTCATATTGGTAAATAGTTTAAAGTAAAGTGGTTAAAATAAGGGCGGCTAACTAGCGGCCGGTTTAATAATTCAAAGGAAGCCCTTTTACTACTAGGTAAAAAATGGAATAGACCACAGGCCCGGGAACTTAGACCAGTAGTAAATACGAGTCTATGAATGTCCTTTTATGAGCTTTATAAAGGCGCTAGCGCCTTTCTATAGGGAGAAAAGTTCTTTTCATCTTTAAATTCGGGGCACTGATAAATCTAAAAAGCCGGAGGAAAGAGATTTAATAAGTTTGTTCGTGAACAAAAATTGGAACTGCTTTAGAGTGGAAGGGAAAATTTTTAAATGGCCGTCTCGCAATTAGAGATAAGAAGATGTAAAGGAACAATGCTTTTATGATGTCAATTAATTCGGTTTTTATTACAAAATCATCCTGGGTAATCGCTTTTT
The DNA here is from genome assembly GCF_003023845.1 of Adhaeribacter arboris. Taxonomy (NCBI): domain Bacteria; kingdom Pseudomonadati; phylum Bacteroidota; class Cytophagia; order Cytophagales; family Hymenobacteraceae; genus Adhaeribacter; species Adhaeribacter arboris. The sequence goes on from NZ_PYFT01000001.1 coordinate 6,866,082, forward strand.
TACACGCAGAAAACACTTTTTTATAAGCTCAAAAATTCTAAATCCGGAAACTCCGCTTAAGTAGATTTTATTTTTCTAATTTTTTCGTATTGTATTCATACTGTTCTCTAATTAATATCGAGTTTCTTATTTATTGATAGTAAATTTCTTAGAATAATTATATTGTACAGCTGAGCTAATGTAACTAATAGATTTATATAATTTATTAATACTTGAATTATACCTTAATGATAAGCGGTTTTATTAAATTGAAATAAACCGATTTTACCATCTACCTTCATTGGATTCAAACCCATGCTTTTAGTTTAGTAACCAGATATTTACCAATGAGAACCGCCAGTTTGTAAATTGCCATCATCCAGAATTAGGTAATACTATTAATTAACGCTATCTTCCTAAAAAGTCATAAGCAGCTGATTCTTTTATTCTTACAGAATTAATTATTGCAAGCCCGCTCTCCTACGGCTCTATGGCGGTTACTTAACCTTACGAAGCATGAAAATAGCCTATATATCTACTTTTTTACCCCGCGAATGTGGTATAGCCACTTTTAATAATAATGTTGTCAGGGCAATATTGGCAAACCTGAAATTGCAGAGACAAACCTGGCAGGCAAGCGTATTTGGAATGGCAATGAATGATTCGGAAAGTTTGTCTGAATACGAATACCCGGAAGAAGTTAAGTTTGTAATCCGCCAGAATAGTCAAAAGGATTATATCTTAGCAGCAACTTATATAAACACCAGCGATGCAGATGTTTGCATACTGGAGCATGAATTTGGAATTTTCGGGGGAGAAAGTGGTATTTATATATTACCCTTGCTGCATCGCTTAGAGAAACCTCTGATTACTGTACTTCACACTATTTTAAAGGAACCTTCCTATACCCAAAAAATCATTATCCAGGAAATAGCCCAGCGCTCCGCCAAATTAATGGTTATGAGTCGGCGGGGAATTGAATTCCTGATTGATATATATGGCATTGCACCCGAGAAAATTCAATTTATTCAACACGGAGCGCCCGATTTGGAGGCTCCTCAGGTTAATCCCTTGCATGCTATATCTCCCTTCCGGAACCGGCGGGTACTTTTTACCTTCGGGCTGCTAAGCCGCAACAAAGGACTAGAAACGGTAATTCGGGCTTTGCCCGCTATTGTGGCGCAACACCCGGATGTTACCTATGTAGTGTTAGGAAATACCCACCCGGGCGTGCTGCGTAGTTCGGGCGAAGAGTACCGGGAACAATTAAAACTGCTGGCAATAAAATTGAAAGTAGACAAGCACTTGGTTTTCATTAATAAATTTGTTTCCGAAGAAGAGCTGATTAATTATCTGAAAGCGGCTACCATTTACATTACCCCTTATAACAACGAGGCCCAGATTACCAGTGGCACTTTATCTTATGCAATCGGTGCGGGTGCCGCAGTAGTATCTACTCCCTATTGGCATGCTCTGGAACTGCTCGCCGAAGACCGGGGTCGTTTATTTGGATTTAAAGATTCGGAAGCTCTCGCAGAAATTGTAAATGAATTACTAAACAATCCCGAAGAATTAAAAGCACTGCAACAAAATGCGTACGAGTATGGGCTGCAACTACGCTGGCCTAAGATTGGGGCGGAGTATATTCAGGCGATAGAGCTAGCCCTTACCCAAGCGGAAGTAGGCGAACCCAAACTTCTTCATATTGTAGACCCGGAAATTATTCCCGAGTTTAGTTTAGCGCATGTACGCCGGCTTACCGACGATACCGGCATTGTGCAACATGCCAAGTACGGCATACCCAATTTAAAAGAAGGCTACTGCCTGGATGATAATGCCCGAGCCTTAATTATGGCCCTGATGGCCTATCAGCAGAATAAAAGTCAGGAGGCTCTTGCCTTATTGCCTATTTACCTCAGTTACATTCATTATATGCAGCGCGAGGACGGTAATTTCCGTAATTTTCTGAGTTTCACCCGCCAGTATCTCGACGAAATTGGTTCTGAAGATTCTTTTGGCCGTACGGTTTGGGCTTTAGGTTACCTGATAAGTTGTGCGCCCAACAATTCTTACCGGGAATTTGCCGGAGAATTATTTTCCAGGTCAGTTATTCACTTTAAACAACTTCACCATTTACGCGGCATTGGTAATACCATTATTGGCGTTGCCTATTATTTAAAAACCCACCCGGATGATGAAGGAATGGTGCGGGAACTGATTAATTTAACCGCTTCTTTAATGCATGCCTACGAAACTCATCGGGAAGATACCTGGCACTGGTTTGAAGATAAGCTTACCTATGATAATGCTATTTTGCCGCTAGCGTTACTACACTCCTGCGAAATTACCGGTGATGAACAAGTAAAGCGGGTAGCCATGGAGTCTATGTCTTTTCTGGATATTTTAAGTTTTAAAAATGGGTTCCTTAGCCCTATTGGTAACCAAGGATGGTATAGCCAAGGCAATGAGATGCCCTTATTTGACCAACAGGCAATTGAAACTATGGCCATGGTTTTAATGTATCTACAGGCTTACCAAACCACGCGTGAACCGGAATTTATTCAGAAAATGTTTGTCAGTTACCAATGGTTTCTGGGGGAAAATATTTTACGTGTGCCCTTGTACGACCAGGAAACAAAGGGGTGTTGTGATGGCCTGCAGCAAACGGCTATTAACCGGAACCAAGGAGCCGAGAGTACCCTGGCATATCTAATTTCTCATCTTACCGTTTTAAAAGCTCTGGAATTAGAATACCAATACGACCTGGCTGATAAAGAATTAGCACCCACAGTATGAGGGTAGCTGTACTAGCACCCATTGCCTGGCGAACGCCGCCCCGACACTATGGCCCCTGGGAACAAATGGCATCTAACGTGGCGGAAGGTTTAGTAGCCACTGGTATGGAAGTTACCCTGTTTGCTACTGCCGATTCCATTACGCAGGGCAAACTGGACGCGGTAGTTCAAAAAGGTTATGAGGAAGACCGTGAGCAGGATGCTAAGGTGGTAGAGTGTCTGCATATCAGTAACCTGATGGAAAAAGCAAGTCAATTTGATATTATCCATAATCATTTTGATTTTTTACCGCTTAGCTATTCCAAATTGATTTCTACGCCTATGGTGACGACTATTCACGGATTTTCGTCTTCTAGAATTATTCCGGTGTATCAAAAATATGCAGCTAATACAAGTTATGTTGCCATTAGCCACGCTGACCGCAGCCCTCAGTTGCCATATATAGCCACTGTGTATAATGGACTACGCACGGAGGATTTTACCTTTATCGAGCAACCAGAGGATTATTTATTATTTTTAGGTCGCATCCATCCGGATAAAGGCACGGCGGAAGCTATTCAAATTGCCCAGCAATGCGAAAAAAAATTACTTATAGCCGGTATTATTCAGGACCAGACTTACTTCCAGGAGAAAGTACAACCTTTTTTAAAGGACTCCATTATCTTTCTGGGTCACGTGGGTCCGGAACAAAGAAATAAATTGCTGGGAAATGCCGCGGCATTATTGCATCCCATTCACTTCAACGAACCATTTGGCTTAAGTGTGGCAGAAGCAATGCTTTGCGGAACACCGGTTATTGCCTTCAACAAAGGCTCCATGCCCGAGTTAATTCAAGCTAACCAGACGGGTTTTTTAGTGGACAATGTTTCTGAGGCCGTGGAAGCAGTTCAGCAACTCGGAAAAATAAACCGGTTAGACTGCCGGGAATGGGCTACCACAAACTTTTCGCAGCAAAAAATGACAAGTGACTACCTTACCGTTTACCATCAGATATTAAACCGCTGAAGACTTATCCAGAAGCTTATTGAGCAAAGAGGTTACATCAACGGTTACAAACGAAGAACTGTAATCAGATAAACCATAAGGAATAACCAGTTTGCCATTATGAATTAGAGAGCCGCAGGAATACAGTACATTGGGTACGTAACCTTCTCTTTCTTCCTTGTTAGGGATAAGCAAAGGCTCACTTAAATGACCTATTTCTATTGCCGGATTATCCAGGCTAAGCAAACTTACGCCCAGGCAGTATCTTCGCATCGGACCAACCCCATGCGTAATTACCAGCCAGCCCTGTTCCGTTTCTATGGGCGAACCGCAGTTACCAATTTGAATAAATTCCCAGGGATATTTGGGTTCCTGGATTCTCACTGGGTTTTCCCATACATTAATGTTATCCGAAAACATAATATAATTGCTCCAGCCATCAATTCGGGATATCATGGCAAACTTGCCGTTGATTTTACGGGGAAATAAAGCCAGATTCTTGTTATGCGCTCCGGCTCCGTAAAGGGGCATTACCCGGAAGTGGTAAAAATCGCGGGTTTTAATTAATTTAGGCATAATAGCCGAACCATCGTAGGCCGTATAGGTGGCATAGTAAACCGTACGCCCGTCTTCTTCGGTAAAGTTCACAAATCTAGCGTCTTCTATACCTTTGCGTTCAAAGTCTGAAATAGGGAAAATGACCCTATCTGATATATCCGTATCTAATGAAAAGGCTAAATCGTAATGCGCATCGGCCAGCCAGAGCACCTTTTCGTATTCTCTTTTCTGGGCACTATCTGGCTGTAATTCCTGCGCAGCCATTACCAGTTTTCTAAGCGAAGTAAAATCAAACTCTTCGTTTAATTGTTCTTCTACTTCCTGTAATACTTGCGGGTTTATTTGGGTGGTAAAGGCATTGTCGAAGAATGTTTTTTTGTTAAACATGGCTCCGCTCACTAGTTCTGCTTCATCGATGTAATTACCGGCAGGCAACACCACTATATTCGCATCTTTGTCCAGCAAGGCCCGCCGAAAAACAATAGAAGAGATATGGCCTTCACCTACTGCCCTGAAACTAATAATAATTCTTTTTTCTCCTGCTTCCAGTTCGGACTGGTCCGGGTCTTCTACAATAGATGGATTAAAAAAAGCAGCTGATTCAATGGAATATTCATGGGTGAAGTAGGACCCCAGTAATAATTTCCGGTAAGGTTCCATTTTTCCATAATCCAAACCTAACTCGGGGAACAGATATTGTAACTTGGCGCAGTGCCGGTTTAATACCTTGGTAATGTTTCGGTGCCTTTTGGAGTATTCCTGTAAAATGGGGGAGATGGTACTAAATACTTGTTCTTCACTGAGGCGCATCACCCGGCTTATAACATGTCGGGCACGTTCATCGCCATTAAAAAAGAAACGGGCAATTACCCGTTTCATATCCGGATTCACTTTTACAGATTTTCTTTCAATGGAAAGTCTCATGGTATTTGGGTATAAAGAAAAAAGACGATCCACCAATGAAAGCCTTAACTAGGTAGTTAGGTACGTGATTGATTTTCAATACCCAAATTCACTATATTTCTTAAAGATAGACTAAATTTAGGTGGACAGACTCTTTTATTTTTAAAGGATAGTTTACCAGAATTTAGAATTATTGCATTTTCTTAGATTTCCTAAATTAATCACTTGATTGCCTCATTGCTTCGCGTTGCATGTTGGTCAATTTTATTTAAGTCCCATTTTTGCAAGCAGGAAGCAATTGAGGCTTCTGATAAATCGGCCTTTAAATTAGTATCTAAAATTGAGGCCAATTCTGCTAAAGTTTTATTGTAAACGGCACTTTTAGTTTTACTCATTATTTATTTTGATTAGCTTCAATTTAAAGATAGAGAAAGGCCTCGCTTATTATCTATAGTTGTTAATTTAATCAAGGTATTTGCTGTTATATTCTAGCTTGATGAGTTTGAAAGTTCCATAACATAAATCTCTATCTGGATAACTGTAAATGGTTTCTGCATTTCCAAACAGTTTGTAATTATTTATTTCATGGTAATCTTTTAAGGGAGTTGACCAAGGTAACTGCTTGCCAGCATCAGCAGAATAGCGGTCTTCCGAAACAAAATTTATGAGTTCGCCGCTGTCATTAAAGAACAGCCACGCAGAAACCGTGATATTGTTATTCGTAAAAGATGCTTTCACTTTATTATTTTCTACCTCTAACCACTTTATTCGCTTGTCAATAAGGGTAGGTGGAGCCAAACAACACATGTCATTGAAAAAGGTAACCGTTTCTGACAAATCCATTTCTGCTCCGTCTTGGTATTGCACTTTGAACAAGGAGAACAGCCGGATATCCATATAAGCCGCTCCATTTTTAAAGCAGTGATAACCTGCCACAGGTAATTTTTTCATTACTGCTTTCATAAAAAATAACCGCGTTGGCGTTTCCATAAAATTATACTGCTCGGAAGTAAAGGACATCCATTCGGATTGCTCGTCTTTTCTGATTTTGCCAGTAAATTCTACTTTAAAAGTATTCACCTTGGGTTTACCAAGAGAACCTGTAAAACGAAGGTATTTTTTAACAGGCTCGGGTAAGTGCTGGATGTCGGTTTCTGTTAGTTCAGAATTTTGGAAATATTCTGGCTGCTGCAATCCGGTTTTAACAGCTTGTTGATATTGATTATAAAAATGGGATGTTGCATAGCCAATTATTGCGGCAATAAGAATAATTACATTGGCAATTGTTCCAAATTTAGCATCGTGCCAAAAGAAACTAATCAAGACTTGTGAGGTCACTAAGGCTATCAATCCAAACAGCCACCAATAATTATTTTTTAAAGCAAATAATAGTGCGGCTATTACAAAAAAGATACAAGCAAGCAGCCAAATCACCCCAAAAGGTTTTGAAATAGTTTGTGTTAATTGTTTTATCTCTGATAGTCTAAAAGCTTTCACAAAGCCAAGTAAATGGATTAACCCATGAACTATCATGAGTATAAAAAAGGCTATTCGCATACTTGACTATTCTATACTGTTGGCTCTTTGATGCTGGCTTCAACTCATTGGTAGCATTCATGCATTTACTATAAAAACACATTCCTATAGGCCTCAGAATAGCTTTATAAGATTAGTTTATCACTTTTTATTTTACCCGTACTAATTTTTGTTTTTTCGGTTTTGCCTTCATAAATGGCTTCTCGGGTAAGGTGAGCAAAGGCCGGGTAGCGTGGTAAATTAGTTGCTTAGAGATACTTTTATAAAATAGATAAACTTTTAAATAAATAGTAAATGTTGCTAGATAATTTGCCGATCAATTAAATACAAAATATCCATAAGTTTTAGGTTTTCATTCCTGTTAAATATTCTAAGTTGCGCTAATTCAGAAGTTGATAAATAGTTAGAATAAAAATAATTATCATGATGGCTGAATATATCAACTTATTGTATTTAGCTATAAAAGTAGGAAGATAAATATCAAAGTTGTCTTTCCTGGAATTGGAGTATTTACTGGCAATAAGAGTTAAGGGGCACCTGCCCTTAAAAATTAGTAAGGTAACGACTTCTGCCATTATGAAACCGTAATCTATCCATAGCCATTTATCGAGTTTATTTACTATTGTTGCATAAAGCATATAGAAAATAATAGAACTGAAAAACAGCCATATTAAGGTGTGAATGATTTTAATCATTGTTAATTTTGCTCCGTACTCCATGTTATAATAGCGCATCGCGGTTATTTATCAAATAACTACAAATCTTTTTAAGTGGGTTATTGCTTCGACAGTTATAATGCCTATTAAAACAATAGCACCGGCAAGAAAATATATTAGTCCAGAGAGCTTTACATTATTCGTAATAGATTAACTCTAATTAACCTCTAGCTATTTAGTTTTAAACCTGTAAAAGAAAGAAGGTTATTTTTTATTTTAGAAGTGTTATTGATAAACACCTTCACCCGAAATAATTGTAGCTGCAAGCCGTTCATCGAGGTTGTAAATATCTTTTCGGAAGTTCAGCCGGCCATTTCGGTCTATAAAGGCAGTAAAATAGGCAATAAATACCGGTACCTTATTTTTTATGGTTACATAATGTTCTTTACCAGAGTGCATAGCACTATCAATTTTGGCGGAATTCCATTTCTGGTTGTCTTTAAGCAGAAAGCCGGCGAGCTTTGCCGGTTCGGCAATCCGGATGCAACCATGACTAAAGGCTCTGGCTGATTCATTAAACAACGATTTTGCTGGGGTATCGTGCAGGTAAATATTATAGCTGTTTGGAAATAGAAATTTAACTAGCCCCAAGGAGTTTGACGGTCCCGGTTTTTGTCTGACTACCGGCAAACCTGCTCGGTAGCCGGTAATTTCCATGTTATGATTTTTAAGGTAATTAGCATTCTTTTTCATGCCCGGAATTACCTCCTTCCGCAAAATTCCCGGAGGTATGTTCCAATAAGGACTAAATACTACATATTTAATTTCGCCGTAGAACAGGGTAGTGGCGTGATCGGTTTGGCCAACTACCGCATTACAACTCCATAGTAAGCTGTCGGCCCGGTACACATCGGTACACATGCAATTTATATTCAGGAATATTAACTGCTACATACTCTCTGTTTAGGGTTACCGGTAGCCAACGACTGCGTTCCATATTTACCAGAATTTGTTTAATCCGGCTTTTTAAAGGAATATTCAGTTCAGCTATGGTTGCTTTGTTAGGTAAACCATTCTTTATCAAACCATTTCGTTCCTGGAAATTCTTTATAGCCGAAGATAAATCGCTGTTAAACACTTGGCTTAAGGTATCCCCTTGGTAATCTTCCAGCTTAAATAAGCGTTTCTTTATTTGAAGTATCGTTGAAGAAGTATCTCCCGGTTTAAGTGGTTTTATAGTAATTGCTATAGGCAACCAGGTTTCCCGGGCTTCTAAGGCCCGGTACTTTTTTAAATATGTTTTTAGTAATTCATATTGGCGATAAACAGGCTCATTAGCAGACAATTCTTTAATTGGTGTGGTTAATAGACTATCCAAATATTGATCATAAGCAACTTTTTTTCTGGGTAAATACCATTTGTTAGATTTGCTTACTGCTGGTGTCATGCCTTCCCAGGCAAGTTTTGAAAATACAAAATATTCAGATGTGAGCATTAGCTCCAGCCGGATATCGGGCTTTCCTAAAGAATCTGTATTATTACTTCCGTACAATAAAGAATCAAGTGCTTTTAGATAGGAAAGTTGCTTGTAAACCCCATCATTTTCTAGATTCATTAACCTGTTTCCTAGATTCCCGGCTTGTTCGATTAATACACCATTATCAAACCAAGCATACGAAAAATTTCTTTTATGATAAAAACTCCTGATATCCTGTTCATAGCCTTTAACATCAGGATAACTCTTAAAAAAATCAGTAAGCTGCGTACTATCAAAAACAAGATTTGATTTTTCGCTAAAATTTCCCGATATAGTCTGATCCCAGTCTTTCTTTAAAGAATTAGTCACCTCCGTTTTCTTAGATGGCTGGCTGCAACTTATTACTGAAAAACTAATGATAAAAATAATTAGGAAGGAATATCTTAGATAACATAAATGCATAGGAATAAGGGAAAATGAGAATGAATACCATAGGCTGGCAACGGATTTTATGCATTTAGTAAATACTTGCTATTTTCTACTGTTTACCTGTTACCTGACAAAGATCGGCAACCGGCATCAGAATTACCATGATCTTAAACAGATGATTTTATGATTCTTATCACAAATTTATTTAAGTAGGAATTAGGGGATATATAGACAAACTACCAAGTTTAATTAAATGGGTTTAATTTTTCTTGATTGGGAAAATGAACTTGGAGCTTCTTACTGTTTTATTCGTCGGAGTTTTTCTACTGATAAGATTTTAATGGTGCTGCCTTCTTTTAGAATCATTTTTTCGTCTTTAAAATCGGTAAGGGTACGACTAATAGTTTCATTGGCCGTACCTACCATAGCCGCCAGATCATCGCGGGAAATTTTTATTTCACAAGTTTCAACTGCGGCGCCCTCAAACTTTTCTGCCAAGTTAATTAAGGCATCTGCTACTCTTTTTCGAACGGAATCATAAGCCAGTTTTAATAGTTGTTCTTGCTTTTCCTGGACATTGCCGGATAATAACTGAATAAATTTCTTCGCAATACTGCGATCTTTAAACAAAAGGGTATTAAACTCATCTTTTGGAATAAGAAAAAGTTCTGTGGCTTCCATGGCTTCCGCATTTTCTGGATAAGGCGTGTTTAACAGAACAGACTCATAACCTAGAAAATCGCCGGTATTAAATATGCCGGAAATTATTTCCCGGCCATCCTGGTAAAGCATATACGACCGGATTTTCCCACTTTTAACCAGATAAACATTCAGTGGTTGGTCGCCGCCCATGTAAATATTTTGCTTTTTTTTGTAGCTGCGAAGGCGGCTATTTCCGGAAATATCGTTTAAGAGTTTGGCCGACCGGGCTTCATCCAGTAAGCCCGTAAAAGAAACCGTGTTATTAGCCTGATGGATGGCCCGCTCGCGCTTTTGTAGCCTGCTTTCGATAGCCGTTAGCAATTCCATATCATTAAAAGGCTTCGTGAGATAATCATCTGCCCCCATTTCCATGCCTTTGCGCATATCCGCCCGTTCTGCTTTAGCCGTTAAAAAGATAAAAGGAATATCGGTGGTGTTTTCATTCTTATGAAGCAGGTACAAAACACTATAGCCATCCATTTCCGGCATCATAATATCACACAAAATAATATCAGGCAGGTTCGCCTGCGCTAGTTCAATACCTTTTTTTCCATTTTCTGCGGTAAAAACCGTAAAGTCGGCCAGAGTTAGAATTTCAGCGGTACTTTCCCGGATATCCTGGTTGTCTTCTATGAGCAGGACTGTTTTTTTTAGTGCGTTCATCTGTTCTTAAATATTAACGAAACAGAAGTTCCTTCGTGTTGGGCACTGTGGTAAATAACTTTTCCCCCCATTAATTCCACGTAGCGCTTTACAATATTTAAACCCAGGCCGGTTCCGGGAATATTGCCCGTATTATGCGCCCGGAAAAAAGGCTGAAATAAGTGTTTCTGTTCCTCTTCCGGGATACCAATGCCATTATCTTTTACCGTAATGCAAACTTCGGCCTCGTCTACTTCAGAATTAAATTCAATAAACGTGTTTTCGCCGGAGTATTTAATGGCATTAGATACGAGGTTAATGGCGGCATTTTTTAATAAGGCTGGATCTAGGTAAACATGACTAATGGCCCCGGTATGTTGGTAGACAATATTTTGATTTTGTTTGGCAATTAATTGCATTTCTTCGATGAGTTCTTCCGAAAATTTTACCAAATCAAAGGATTGTAAGAGTGCTTTTGTTTTACCGGCTTCTAATTTTTCCAATGACAAAAAATCGTTCAGAATCCCGGTTAAGTGTGCAACGGAGTTTTTAATTTTTGCCGTGTGTTTCAGAATGTTTTCCGGCTCTAATTTTTCCAAGTATTTGTCGATTAATAAAGCGGAAAGTTGAATAGAACTTAAGGGGGTCCGGAATTCGTGCGAAGCCATTGAAACAAACCGGGTTTTGAGCAGGTTTAATTCTTTTTGCTTTTCCATGGAGCGATCCGCTTCATCCCGTGCTTTCTCCAAATCATTAATCAAATGCTCTAAATTCTGGGTGCGTTCTTTAATCTTTGCTTCCAGTTCGCTGGTATATTTTTTTAAATTTTCTTCTGCTTCTTTTTCCTTAGAAAGGTCGTGAATAAAACCAGTGTATATTTTGCGGTTTTCGTATTCCACTTCACTCACAGCCAACCGAAACGGGAAAGTAGTGCCATCTTTTTTTAAACCTAACACTTCCCGGCCAGTCCCAATTATTCGTTTTTTTCCGGTATCCTGGTGCCGATGCAGGTAACCATTATGTGCTCCTTTATCCGGTTTGGGTATCAGCACACTTATGTTTTCACCACTCACTTCCTCTTCTTCATAGCCAAAGAGCCTCAGGGCCGCGGGGTTCATTGTTTCAATTAAGCCCTGCGAATCAATGGTAATAATGCCGTCGATGGCGGTATTAAAAATAGCGTGCAGTAATTTTAAATTATCCATTTAGAGCAGTTAACACAAGTAGTGACTTATTTTACGTTGCTTTAAAAAAATCGTGTATGAGTTGCAAGCAGAACAAAGAATAAGGCTTAGCCGGTAAGGGTGAGAACACACGCTTGACGTTAGTTCAGGTCTTAAAGGCACTGTTTCTGTTTGGAGGATATCTTCCCGTAGAGCCTATTAGTATTGAGAATCACTTTTTTACAGCCTCTATATCATTCTTTACCCCTTAAGTGCACGCTACCTTTGACTTATTAATAATCTAAAATTTAAGCCAAAGGAAATGAACGTTTCATACATCCATACCGCCCAAAACAAGAGATTTTTAAAAGGCCTACTCGTCTTGATTATCATATTAGGCCTAATGTCTATTACCCTTTTATCGGTACAAGGGCAAACACCTTACAAACTGGTAACTGGCTCTCTAGTACAAGTCACCGGTACCTCCAACCTGCACGATTGGGACATACTGGCCAGCACCTTTACCTGCGAAGGAAATTTCACAATAAAGGTGCAAGAAATAAATTCGCTCTATTTCTCGCTGCCAGTAACGCACCTTAAAAGTAAGGATAGATTGATGGATACTAGGTCTTATAAAGTATTAAAAGCGAATGAATACAATAAAATTACTTTTAAACTAATTAATGCTACCATTTATCCATTCAAAAAAAGTAATAAAACATCTTAACCATAAGAGGGGTTTCTAATCAAGTAAATCTCCGGACGAGCTATGTTTTAAACCAGGATGAAAGCATTTCCTGCGAAGGATCGCAAAAGATCAAAATGAGTGATTATAAAATAAAGGCGCCAACTTATATGATGGGTGCTCTTAAAACGGGCGACGATGTCACCATCAACATCCTCTTAAAACTCCAAAAAACAGATAATTTATCCGCAAGTAATTAATATCACTAAAAAAGGGTTTTATGAAAAAAGATATATATACCTTATTTAAAGCCTTAGTGTCATTTTTTAGGCCAGAGTTAAAGATTATTTAAAGTGATGAACATCACTTTTTCGCTTGATCTGGCGCACAGCATAAGCGGGTGTTAGAAGGTAAATTTGTACAGAATCTAATATACCCCGACCTATGAAAGTTGTAGCTTACAGTATAAAGCCTTTTGAAAAAGAAGTTTTGGTGAAAGCTAACAAAAAGAAGCATGATATAACGCTTATTTCTAACGCTCTAAGCCTAGAAACCGCCGATTATGCCGAAGGTAAAGATGCCGTGGTAGTATTTACCAATGATGATGTTTCGGCACTTGTAATAAATAGACTAGCTGATTTGGGAATTAAATACATCGCTACCCGCTCGGTTGGTACCGATCATATTGATATAGAAGCCGCCTATAAAACAGGTATTAGCCTCGCCAATGTACCTACTTATTCTCCCCAAGCTATTGCCGAACATGCCATTGCTCTGGCCTTATCGCTTAACCGCCATCTTATTCAGGCCGATGAACATAGCCATAATTTTGACTTTAAATTAGATGGACTAACTGGATTTAATTTTTATGGTAAAACGGTAGGCTTAATTGGATTAGGCAATATAGGTCAAGCCATTGCCGCCATATTTAATGGTTTTGGGTGCCGGGTAATTGGCTATGATGTGGCCAATCTGGTTAATTTGGCGGAAATTGAGTTACTATCATTCGACGAAGTACTTCGCCAGGCAGATATTCTTTCGCTGCACGTTCCATTAACCCCCGCCACTAAATATATGATTAATGCCGCCAGCATGGCTATCATGAAGAAAGGTGTCATGTTGATTAACACTTCCAGAGGAGGTTTATTAAAAACAATTGATATAATAGAAGCTTTAGAACAAGGAAAAATTGGATACTTGGGAATTGATGTTTATGAGCATGAAAAAAACTTGTTTTTTGAAGATCACCAAAATGACCGGAACAAAGATTTATTACTTCAAAGATTAATGACTTATCCGAATGTACTGGTTACGCCGCATCAGTCATTTCTTACCCATGAAGCTTTACAGCAAATTGCCGATCGAACTATCAAAAACCTGGATTTATGGCAAAAGGATAAAGTAGTTGCATCTACTTAGATATGCTTTCAAAAAGCTAGAGCTAAAAATAATGAATTTTTAACATATAGTAATAATAGTGAATCATTTAAGATAAACCAGTGCAAATAGTGAAATAGAATTAAAATAAATCAGTGCAAATAGTAAAATAGAATTTAATAATATTTATAAACCTTAGAAATCATGTTACACAATAATTGTTTTAAAAAATTAGCAGGAGTAAGCTTCGCCTTTTTAATGCTAATGGGTATCAATCAAGTGAAAGCACAAAATAGCAATCCGGGACCTAAATTCGGGGTAAAAGCAGGACTAAACTTTTCCCAACTCTACGTAGATCAGGCAAATGCCGAAGACGAAAATATGAAAGTGGGCTATCACTTCGGGGTGTTCGGGAAAGTTCCGATTACGGATTTTCTGGCCATTCAGCCAGAAGTACTCTATACCAATGTAGGTTCTAAAATAACTTACGGCGGTTCTGATTTGTCGAACCTTCTGGGTATTGAGCCAGGAGAGGTACGTTTTAATTTAAATTACGTGCAAGTACCGGTTGCTCTGGCGGTTAATATTGGTCCGCTTAATGTTCACGCCGGTCCATATTTTTCTTACCTGGTATCTGCCAACGTGAAAGATTTAAAATCATCGGACTTGAACTCTTCGGATATTACGGACTTAAAAACCGACAACTTTAATCGGTTTGATTATGGTGTGATGGGGGGTGTAGGCTTTGATGTGAAAGGAGTAACCGTAGGAGCCCGCTATAACTATGGCCTGCGGGAAGTAGGAAACAGTGGTCTGGCAGGTGAATTAACCGATAATTCTAAGAACTCCGTTGCGCAAATTTACCTTGGATTTGGTTTGTAGGGTTTATTTTTCAATTGCTGCTTATTTATCCTTTTTTAAGGAAGTTCCAGAAAATTCCTCCTTCAAATTTAAATATGATGGCTAGCCTTAACCGGATAATCGTGCTGAAAACACTCATTAAACACGAAACGCTCCTTTTCAGCGATATCGCGAAAGAAGAAAATCTAGGCATGATACCCAACGAAATCCACCTGCAATTCTTGTTGGATGAGTTAGTGGAAAGTGATCATATCCATATACTAAGTGGGGTTACTCCTTGTACGTATACCATCACAGTGAAAGGCATTAACGAAGGCAAAAGACTAGCCCGGGAAGGTGAAAATTTAGATCCCAGCAGAGCAAAGTAGCTGAACCACCAAATAATGGACCTAAAAGCCTTGCTACCTTTCAGGGAGTAAGGCTTTTTTTTGCTTTTAAAAATTCAATACCATACCTGCAAGATTATGAAAACTAAATTCTACATATCGCTTTTTCTCTTAATAGTGAGCTTGCCGGTTGTGGCCCAGTATAAAACAGTGGTCTTTAATTATGAGCGCGCTTATTTTGATGATGGCCAGCCCCTGCCCGCCGAAAATAAATTCATTATTTCGGGAGAAGCCAGTGCCAACGTGGAAATAGTAGAAGTAAAGATCTACCATTCTCCCAACATTAAAAAATCTCCATTTTACCAGAACACCTGGGAGAAAAGGGCTACGAGCCCTCCCGCTACTTTCACCCTGCCGGTAAACCAGCCTTTGCGCGGAAACCAGGAATATACTTTAGTACTGAACTATTATTCTAAAGCTTCGGAGGAGCAGCAGCAACAATTAATAGCCCAGATCAATTCTGCTTTAGGAGCCTACATCGACCAGTCGTATCAGATGGAGCGATCCAGCATAACCATGCTGCAACATCCTAAGACCATGCGCAGCGACCTGAACGCTATTGTTCAACAGGGGCTTTCGTTACATCGTAATCAAATTAACTACTCTTTTGAAGGGTTTTCTGACTTGGTGTATCAAAAGTTAAAACAGTTGGGAGAACTAAATCTACGAAAAGCCAGCTTTAATATTTTTGCAAAAAAAGATGAAAATACTCGAACCGTAAAGTTACGGTATGCGCAGGATCAGATAGCAGCCTTGAAATTAATGATAAACCAGGAAGTAGCGCAATATGCCGGAGTACAGCTATATGCGCTTACGGATAGTAAAAAAATTACCGACTATGTAACCGAGAAAACTAAAAATGCCTTAGCCCTTAATGTTGGTTATGGCGGTGCTTATTATTCGGGTACCTTCGATAATTTATCTTACGATGCGGCGCCGTACGCAGGTATCTCTCTTCCATTTGGTAAGGCACCCTTCGTATCTCCTTTCTGGGCAAAAACCAGTATTTCTACAGGGGTATTTTTGCAAAATTTAAAGTTTGGCCCCGGTAATGTGGCTACCGGACCTTTAGTGCATCGTCCGGTTTACGTTGCTCTGGGTTACCGGGTACTGCCATTTATCCGCCTGAACGCGGGGGCAACGGTTTTACAAAACAAACTTACGAGTAGTACCAGCACCGATTTAAACCTGGATAAGGTATACATCCGGCCCTTTGTAGGTTTAAGCATGGAAATCAATTTGTGGCTGAACTTAAACCGCTAATCATGAAACTTTTTTTATTCATATTACTAGCTGGTCTTAGCTGCCTAAATGCTGTAGCGCAGCACAACTTGTATAAATGGCAGTTAAAAGGCTATACGGGTGTTGCTAATTATTACAACCCAAATAAGAAAACCATTGATTATTTTAAATTAGGAGATAATTTATGGCACCGACTGGAAATAGGTCGGAGTTTAAGCAAAACTTTCGGCCTTTCGGCCAGCGCTTCTTTTGGTAAAGTGAGAGGTCTGGCACCGCAGGACCGCAGCTTTCTTACGGATGTTCGTATGACCTCGGTACGACTTTATTTCTATACCGATAATGGCTGGCTGTTAAAATCCTCTTCCTTAATTTCACCTTTCTTTTTTGGTGGTTACGGCTTAAGTACTTTTAACCAAGGCAGTAATAGTGTTTCTAGCGAAAGTAAATACAGGCAGGTACTTCCGTTTGGTTTGGGGCTCAAGTTCCGGATAACCGAAAGGTGGCAACTCGATCTGCAAACCGAAACAGTGTATAATACCCACCCTTCCTCAAATGAAATAGCAAACGAGCAAAACAAGTATAATAATGGTTTTCTGCACACAGGTCTGGCGCTTGCCTATAATTTTGGATTTAAGCCATCTTCGTTTAAAGCGTCGCGGTTTTACGCGAGCTTCCAAGACCCACTTGCACAGGCTGATTCTACTCAAACGACAAAGACCGCTAACCTCTCTAAATTAACTGCCCGGCCCACTTTGCTGGCTACTCGGACCGATCGCCTGGTAAATCCACGATTAATTATGGTTAGAGATACCGTTTTAATATCCGAAAAAAACACTCCGCAGAAACCCGATACCCTAAACCGCCAAATGTTTATTACGCAAAAACGAGATACTGTGTATTCGGCGGATAGAAATCGGGGTATTACCCGAACAAACCTTATTAGTTCGCATACTATTCGTACTACAGCAAGAGAAAAAGCATTAAATGATAGAGAAAGAGCAATAGCCGAAAATGACCTTAGAACAAGTCGGGCGGCAACTTTTAGGCAAGCAGAAGCGGCCCGGGTACAAGAATTGTTAAGAACAACTGTACCTTACCGGGTAACACCCAGCACCACTACTCGGGTATACCAACCTGGGTATCAGCTCAACCGTAATAGCCGTACCCCTTTATATCCGGCCAGTCAAAGTTCCTTAATGCTACTTCAAAAAGATAAAAGCGACCTGGCGGAAGCAAACCGGAAAAATAACGAACTACAATACGCCTACGACTCATTAAATGCATTAAATAACAAAGACAGCGTTCTAACAACACAACTAAGACAGCAAAAATCCTCTTTCAAAGCTTTAGATAATAGAGTGGTGGGTTATATGCAGGACCAGGCCGTTTTGAATGAAATCATGAAACAACGTTTGGCAGCTTACGAAAACGAATTAGCTCGTTTACCCCAGGCGGCAACATCAACTCTTAATGACACACCAGAAGCAATAAGCGGCTTTGACACGAACGTATTCTTCACAATAAATAGTTACGTAATACCTTCCCAAAGTTTTAACAGTTTACTTACCTGTGCCACTTTGTTAAATGCAAATCCAGGAAAAAAACTTCAACTCACCGGCTATACCGATAAGACGGGTAAATCAAGTTATAACTTATTATTAAGTCGAAAAAGAGTGGAAGCTGTTTCTGATTTTTTTCAAGATCAAGGTATTGAAAAAAAGCGCATATTGATGCAGTATTTTGGCGAAGCAGAATCAGATGATAAGTTAAATTCACTCGGCAGAAAAGTAATGTTACATATTCTTGATTAGGCGAAGTGTTCTTGATTAGGGAAGTGAAGGCATAAAAAAGCCTCTCCGGCTTAGCGAAGAGGCTTTGCAGTAGCCCGTAGGGGAATCGAACCCCTGTTACCAGAATGAAAATCTGAGGTCCTAACCCCTAGACGAACGGGCCGTATACTTACCTGAAAAACAGATTATGTTTTATTTTGGTGGTGCAAATATAGGCTGCCTAACGTAGTTTTCCAAAAAAATCATAAAAATTTAAATATTTTCAACAAAACAGATTACTTGCCACTTTTCAACTAAAGAATAAAATAATTTGTTTTAAAAATATAGATTAATAAATTCGCCCCTATTCTATTAACCCCTTAAACGTAGTTATCATGCCACAAATAAAAGTTGCCATCAATGGTTTTGGTCGGATTGGCCGTCTTACTTTCAAATCGTTACTAGGAAGAGAGAACGTAGAAATTGTAGGAATCAACGACCTTACTGATAATAATACCCTCGCTCATTTATTAAAGTACGATTCGGTGCACGGTAAATTTAACGGTACCGTATCGGCGGATGAGCAAAGCTTAACGGTCAATGGTCAGCGGATTGAAGTATTCGCGGAACGAGATCCAAAAAACCTGCCTTGGGGAAAACTTGGGGTAGACGTAGTGCTGGAATCAACCGGTCGTTTTGTGGACGATGTAAGCGCGGGCGCTCACTTAACGGCGGGAGCTAAAAAAGTAGTTATCTCGGCTCCGGCTAAAGGTAAAGTAGCCACTGTAGTATTAGGGGTAAACGAAAATATCCTGACCGGCGAAGAAACCATTGTGTCGAATGCTTCTTGTACCACCAACTGTTTGGCTCCTATGGCCAAAGTTCTGGACGATGCTTTCGGTATTGATAGAGGATACATTACTACTATCCACGCCTATACCTCCGACCAGAATTTGCACGATGCGCCGCACAAAGATTTAAGAAGAGCGCGGGCAGCGGCTCTTTCCATTATACCAACTTCAACTGGGGCGGCTAAAGCGGTTGGGCTGGTATTGCCGCACTTAAATGGTAAATTAGATGGTATTGCCATGCGGGTTCCCGTACCAACTGGTTCATTAACCGATTTAACGGCCATTTTAAAAAGTACTCCTACCAGAGAAGAAGTAAATGCTGCCTTTAAGAAAGCGGCCGAAGCTGAATTTAAAGGTATCCTGGAATACACGGAAGATCCGATTGTTTCTGTAGATATCGTTGGCAATACGCATTCTTGTATTTTTGATTCTGAACAAACTTCTATCAGCGGTAACCTGGTGAAAGTAGTAGGTTGGTACGATAACGAAGCCGGCTACTCTGCCCGGGCTGCCGACCTTATCGAAAGACTAGCGCAACAAATTAAAGCATAATGTTTTAGATTAATTATTAAATACTAAAAAGCCCATCTTTTGATGGGCTTTTTGTTTATTTGGGTTTCGAGATAGATTACTCTTACAACTGGAAAAATAAACCACAAACTGGTTAAGGTTTCGCGGGCAGCATGGGGAATAGCCGGCGGATGTCGGCATCAGTGGGCCTTTTGCCGTATTCACAAATTTCGAAGGCTTCTACGTTAATTACTTTGGCTGCCTTATCGGCGCCGTACCATTTTTCTAAAGTTTGTTTTATTTCCGGCGAAGGTTGCGAACGGCCCAGCCATCTTTTTGCCAACCATTTCTTCCGCTCTTCCGGGTTAGTAGGTACAGTGGTGTCGTGGTCAATCCAGGGCAGCCACTCGTAAACCTGCGATACGTGCGCGTCCAAGGCATCTAATTTTTTGGGAAAAACCGGGGTTATATCAATAGCTATATCGGGACGAAAAGGATTGGGCCGCTGAAAATTATCGCGGGCATACAAGAAAACGGGATTATTTTCCAGGGCGGGTACACTGCTTAATATATTGGGTACTATTACCAGAAAGGACGCATCCTGCACCAGTATCCCGGTATAACGATGGTCGGGGTGATAATCATTTGGTCGCGGGGCAATTACCAGGTCGGCTTTCCACTCTCTTATTCGTTTAATTACGGCTAAGCGATTCTCCAGGGTAGGCAGCAGTTCGCCGTCGTGATTATCCAATACTTCGTATTCCACGCCCAGGCGACGCGCGACTTCTTGGGTTTCCTTGTAACGTCTTTGGGCCAGTTCTCCCCCGCTTATTTTTTGGTGCCCTTTGTCGCCGTTGGTTAAAGAAACAAATTTAACGGCGTGCCCGGAAGCGGCATACAAAGCAGCCACACCACCGCTCGAAATATCGCAATCATCGGGATGAGCGCCAAAAACCAAAACCCGAATTCTATTATTTTGGCCAGTGGCGTTTAGATAAAAAGTGAAGAGTGTTAGCAAACAAAGAAAATACTTTCTCATGTTACCTGAGTTATAAATGGTTTATTCCGTTACCGCCGGGTATTACTTGTCCGGCAGCAGGATCCTGCTCTAAAATAGGGAAAAGTCTGTTATTTCTATTAGCTCCAAATAAAATATACCATTCCAAACACGCTAAAAAATGGCTGCAAAAGAAATTAACTAAAAACATTATATTTTTAGCGGAGCATTAGAGTAGGTTCTAAAAAATGCTTTTTGAATAAAATATTACTTAAAGATGTAAATCAGACTTTGTTTTTTTGTAATTCTACAAGTAAACAACCTATAAAAGGTAAGCGGGATATAGCAGAATATATCTACGGAGAGGAATACGCCGGAAAGAATCAGACTTTTGCAGCCGAACTAGAACGAATGGAAGAAAAATACCGCACGTTTTTAAAAAAACCGGAAACCCTAAAATAAAACCGCACCGCACGACCGATTACAAAACCATTATGCTTTGCGTGCTGCTTCCAGGCAAGTTTCTTTCCGGTTCAACGAAGCTTCGGATTTGCCCGGGGAGATTAAACAAGAAGGTACAGAAGCCTTTCACCGCATCTGGAAATTAGCCTAATTATATTTTTTAAATAGTAGCAAGCATAAATTAGAATACTTCCACTTCTGACCTTTTACCTATAGTAAATAAATAAAATTGTGCGTTTAATAGATTTGGATATTTTAGGTACTGCCACATGAAGGATTAGTGCTTCAATTAAAATAAGGTAATCAGAGTAGAATTCCTGACCAATTTTGCTTTTAAGTAAAAGGCCAAATTAAAATCTATATAACCATGTTAGAAATAAGAGGATAAGTACTCGACATCTAATTGAATAGAGTTAATTTTGTCTTGATACATGTGCCTTACTACTTGTGTCCATTTACTTAGTTTAAATAAATAAAGATTTATGCAGCTATTAGCAGCAAAGTAAGAGACATGTCTTTCGCCTTCCATGTAAACCGGCTCTTTAAGCTGACTTATGCGGTAACTTTATTTAAAATCACTTTATTTGTGGCTTAGGTATGTCTTAGTTATGAGCGTTACTGCCTGCCTATTCGCAAAATAACTCCGCTATGGTCCCCAAAACTGCTTCAACTCTTACTACCGAAAACAAGCAAATGCAACGCGCAAAATTGTATCAACTCCTAGGCCGATTACCCGACCGGCACCGGCCTATTACAGCTAAAGTAGTTTCGCGGGAAGAAACGGATGAAATAATAATGGAGAAATTGCTCCTGGATTTGAATGGGTTGGAATTAGCATCCGCTTATTTTACGAAACCGAAAACCGCCTCCGGAAAAATACCGGTGATTTTGTTTAACCATTCGCATTTTGGGCAGTACGAAGTAGGGAAAAACGAGTTTGTAAAAGGCCGCCAAGAAATGCAAAGCCCACCTTACGCGCTTGCTTTAGCCAGGGCAAGGTACGCCGGCTTGTGTATCGATAGTTGGGGATTTGGGGAAAGAAGCAACCGACCAGAAGTAGATATCTTTAAAGAAATGCTCTGGAAAGGTCAGGTAATGTGGGGCATGATGGTGTACGATAACCTGCGGGCCCTTGATTATCTGGAAACCCGCCCCGAGGTGGATACCCAACGCATCGCAACTATGGGCTTGTCGATGGGCAGTACCATGGCCTGGTGGCTGGCTGCTTTAGATGAGCGCATTAAAGTTACCGTTGATTTAAATTGCTTAACCGATTTTCAAGCGTTAATAGAAGATAAGGGATTAGACCGACACGGCATCTATTACTACGTACCCGATTTGTTGAATCATTTTACTACATCCGGCATCAATGCCCTCATTGCGCCACGTCCGCATTTTGGTTTGGCAGGCAGCCTCGATCCTTTAACTCCTTTAAAAGGTTTAGAAAAAATAGATGCCGACTTAAAGAAAGTTTATGCTGCTGAGAATGCTTCCAATGCCTGGAAATTAAAAATTTACCCGGTGGGCCACCTGGAAACCCCGGAAATGCGCCAGGATATTATGGCTTTTTTTAAAAAATGGTTGTAATAAAATTTTCTACCTGCTCTGCCATTCTTCTTAACTAACAAGCAATTATTCTTTGGTGTAATTTCTCCTAAATGTAATTTTAGTATTCATGAAAGTTTTAACTATTTAAAAGGTAGCAAAAGGATGTTTCACTATTTTGATTTAATCCTGTATTGGTTAATTGCAGTTAGCAAGGAGTTGAAGTAAGTTGTACGTGGTAATATTTTCTCTTATTTGAAAATTTGATCAGGTAGATTAAAGAACGCCAAAAATTCCAATTCTCTACTTCAAACTAGTTTTAATCAGTTACTTAAATCTAAAAACTACCAGATAGTAAGCTAAGAAGCCTTACACAATTAATCGCTTTTCAAGCCTCCATCAAATTCAACTTAAGTTGGGATCTAAATAAGGCTGCTTATAGTTACGGTTAATTAGTTTGCTATATGCCATCGGTAGAACGGTAAGCACAAAAGCTAGTTTTAAAAATTTCCAAATAAAATTAGGCTTGTTTGGCCGTGTTAGAGTTCTGGTTAAGAGTTATTATATTCTAACATTTTTGTCTTAATTTAGTACTTATAATGGATATAATTGCTGTTTTAATAATATAAATACGAATTAATTGCACTTTTCTATGGTAATAAGAATAAGGCAGTTTTTACAGAATTATTTTTCTGCGACAATCACTTTACTGTTTTGTTTGTTTGTAACGCTTTTTGTTTTTTATACCCTTAAAAACAAAACGAAGGAAAACAATCAAAAAACTTTTTTGAATAAAACCATTCAAGCCAGAGAAGCTTTAAACCGGTGGGTTATTAATTATTTTCAGGTTTTAAAAGGGGGAAAAGCTTTATTTGCTGCGTCGGGCAAGGTAACCCGACAAGAATGGAAAAATTATATTGGTGCTTTAGAGGTAACTAAAAACTATCCGGGTATTCAAGGCATTGGTTTTGCCCAGGTTATTCACCCCGCGCAATTATCAAAACATATCCAGGAAGTTAAAAACTTAGGTTTTCCGGAATATAGAGTAAGTCCGGAAGGGTTACGATCACTTTACACGCCCATTGTTTTTATTGAACCTTTTTCGGGTCGTAACCTGCGGGCTTTTGGTTTTGATATGTTCAGTGAGCCTGTTCGTCGGTTAGCCATGGAAAAAGCCCGCGATTCCGGTAAGCCTACTTTAACCAGTAAAGTACGTCTGGTGCAGGAAACTCAAGAAGATAGGCAGCCGGGTTTTTTGTTGTATTTACCCGTTTACCAGCAGCATATTACCCCGGCTACGCTGGCCGAACGCCGCCAATTATTAACTGGTTTTGTTTATAGTCCTTTCCGCGCGAAGGACTTTATGACAACCATCTTTAACCACAACTTTAATGATTTAAACATTGAGGTCTACGACGGAATAGTTCTTACCCCAGAAAATCTTTTGTACGATTCTAATATTTTTAAGCCGAATAAAAATAGTCATGCCCCAGTTCCGGTTTTTACGCGGGTGCTGCCTTTGCAAATAGAAGACCACACCTGGACCCTTAAGTTTACTCAAATTGTGGAGCCTCCTTCTTCCGATAAAAATTTGCCTGATCTTATCTTGGCAGGAGGAGGTATCATTAGTTTTCTGATATTTCTGGCGATGTATTTAGTGGCAAACACTCGCCGTTTTAACCAATTAAAACAAACTATTACCGATAATGCAACTGCCGCTTTATTTATGATGGATGCCAATGGCTATTGCACCTTCATGAATCCGGCGGCCGAAGCAATGGTTGGGTATACGCTGGAAGAAATTCAGCAAAAGCCATTGCACGATATGATTCACCATACCCGACCGGATGGCAGTCCATACCCTTTGCACGAATGCCCGATTGATCGGGCTTTACCTACAAATAACAATATGCGGGCTCACGAAGATGTATTTATTCGGAAGGACGGAACATTTTTCCCGGTAAGTTGTGCTGCCAGCCCTATTTATGAACATGGTGTTCCCGTTTCAACGGTTATAGAAGTCCGGAATATTACAGACGAACAAGAATCCAGAATTGCATTAGAGGAAAGTGAAGCCCGTTTCCGGAATATGGCCGATAGTGCGCCCGTACTCATCTGGATGAGTAGCAATGAGGGAAAAATAACTTACGTAAATAAACAATGGCTGGAATTTACGGGTCAAACATTAGCAGAAGCTCTGGACCATGGCTGGGATAAAGCCGTTCATCCGGAAGATAAAGAAAAAGTTAAAGCTATTTACAATAATGCCCGAAACAAGAAAGTAAGCTACCAGGTCGATTACCGTATCCGGCGGCACACCGGTACTTACCGGTGGGTAGCCTCTACGGCTACTCCCCGCTTTGATAATAAAGGACAATTACTAGGCTACATTGGGTCGATTAGCGATATAACCGAAAGAAAAGAAGCAGAAAAACGTTTAAAAGAAAATGCGGATTTGCTGCATCAGATCTTTTTAGAAGTGCCCGCTATTGTGGCTTTAATCCGGGCGACCGATCAGGTGTATATGCTGGCTAATCCTATGTTTAGTAAGTTACACGGCAACCGCCCCTTATTAGGCCGCAACATCCGCGAGGCCAACCCCGCTCTAAATAGAGTAGGATTTGCGGAGCACATAAATAAAGTGGTAACTACCGGAAAACCATTTGTGGGAAAAGAACTGCCTATAACTTTCGAGAACGAGGGCCGCACCCAAACCGGTTATTTTAACTTGGTATTGCAACCTTTAACTACGAGCCGCAACCAGGTAGCCGTAGTTTTGCTTTTTGCGGTAGAAGTAACGGAATTAGTAGAAAGCCGCAAAAAGCTGCTCACCACGAACGAAGAATTACAGCAAACGAATGCCGAGTTGCGGCGAATCAATACTGATCTGGACAATTTTGTTTATACGGCCTCGCACGATTTAAAAGCGCCCATTGCCAACTTGGAAGGCTTAACCACCGATTTAAAATATACCCTCCGAGACCAGATTGGCGACGACGAAAAATTGCTGTTAACCTTAATTGCCGATTCCATTTTAAAACTCAAGCGCACTATAGTCGATTTAACCGAAATAACCAAAGCTCAAAAAGAAGCATCCGCCCCAAAAGAGTATCTTAATTTTGCCGAAGTTCTGGATGATGTAATAGCCGATCTTCAACCTATACTAGATAAAGCTAATACTAAATTGCATATTAGTTTGGAGGCGCCGGATGTTTTCTATGCCCGTAAAAACTTACGGAGTATTTTGTATAATTTACTATCAAACGCGGTAAAGTATTGCTCTCCCGGTAAAGCGCCCAATATACGTATTTCTACCGTAGATGCGGGCGATTTTATTCTTCTCACTGTTGCCGATAATGGTTTAGGTATACGTTCCGATCAGCAATCGAAGTTATTCAATATGTTTAAAAGAGTGCACACGCACGTAGAAGGTAGTGGTATTGGCTTGTACATTATGAAGCGGATTGTTGAAAATAACGGCGGACGAATAGAGTTAATCAGTAAAGAAGGCGAGGGCTCAACTTTCCACGTGTATTTCCAAAAAGAAAAGCAAGTTATTCAAGGCTGACCTATCTTTTATAAAAAGCATTTTAGTTTTTTCAGAATTCTATTTTGAATGGTTGCACAACTATTTTTCATACTGCTTCTACTTACGAACCCCGCCTTTTTTGCGCTACTCTTTACCGTGCAACTTGTGCTTATATTATTTCATTTAGTAGTAAAGTTTCATTTAATCAGTTCCTGCACGGTAAATGCTTTTTGGCGGGCTTTCAGGTTCTGACGGATTTTGGCGACTTCTTCGGCGCTAACTTTATCGGCATTGTTTTGCCACGACCGCCGGATATAGCTAAGCACTTGGGCAATATCTTCGTTAGCTAAATCTTTATCGTAACCAATTCCCGGCATGTCGCCGTTAATTTCGGGTGCCTTATACAAGTGCCCTTTTACCTGTACCGGACCAGTTAAGCCAAATAATACAATCGAAACTAGTTTTTCTTTGTCGCCGGTAACCCACTCAGAACCATTTAAGGGAGGAGCTAAACCGTTTACTCCGTTACCATCCGGCCCGTGACAAGTCTGGCAAGTAGAAGTGAACATAGCAGCACCTTTCGGGAATTCTTTTAACAGTACTTTCGGGTCTTTATTTTTCCGGGCACTTTTAATATTGGCAACAACTCCTCGCAATTCTTGGTGAATAACTAAATTGGTATCCGGCGCCAGAACTACTAATTCTTTTTGGAAAGCTTCTTCCTGCTCCGGTAGGGTGCTAATGAGGGCATCCGCTACGTACTCGTTATTCGGGAAACTTTTAACTAACTGCTGCCGCAAGGTTTTAGCGGCAGTTTTATCAATCGGCTGTAGGTAAGAAACCAGGAAGGCAAGGTAGGGTGCGGCTAAGGTATCATTCTGCGATATTAGACTTTTTAATTCGGGTAAGTAGCTTTTATAAGTATTTTTCGTCAGCACGGAAGGTAATACGCTCAAAGCTTGCATGCGCACGGGCCAGGTAGGCTCCCGAAGTAAGTTTAAAACTTCCTCGGTTTGTAACGCACCTAATCCTTCTAAAGTCCATAAGGCGTGCATCACCAACAAGGAGTTGTCCTTATGTTTTAGGGCCTGGTGCAAAGCGGGTAAGGCTTGCGTGTACTTGCTGTCGATTAACATTTGTTGGGCTTTGTCCCGCACCCAACCATTCGCATGCCCTAATAAAGTAACTAGCTGGTCCGGATTTCCGGGTAAGGTAACCGCTTTTGCCGGTTTATTTGCCGGGACAATTTTGTAAATGCGGCCGCAATTTAAAGGTTGGGTAAGCTGCCGGCGGCCAATTTCGTTTTTTAAATAAGTGGTTAAGTACGTTTTATGTTGAATGATACCCCGGTACATATCCACCACGTACAAAGAGCCATCCGGGGCGTCGTATAAATTTACCGGTCGGAAACGCTCGTCTACGCTGGTTAAAAATTCATGACCTTGGTAAGCTTGTTCACCTTTCACCACTAAGCCTTGCTCGTTAATTATGTTACGCTTAATCAGGTTGGCGGAAGGCTCCGCCACAAAAACACTGGTCGCATACTCGGGGCCAAATAAATCACCGCGGTATACCAAAGGGGCGCAGGCCGCGGTAAAGTTTACCAGGTGCTTACTTTCATTTAAAATGCCGTTCATGTAGCCGCGGTTAACCCCAGGCGTAGGGCGGGAAGGATATACCTTATTATCCGCCACAATTTTTTGCACGTATCCGGCTACCCGGCGCTGATTTTTATTGGTAGCGCCTAAACCCGGGGTAAAATAATCGCCTAATAAATTTTCGGAGTTGGTATTGTAATATAAGCGTCCGTAATTATCCTGGCTGATGCCCCATTGACCCCGGAAGTGAGTGGGTTCTATGAGCCATTTATCGCCTTTTTTCCGGTAACGCTTACTCGATTTGGCATTGTAAATCCAATTATCCATGGCCCGGTATAAGCCGTTCGGTTGGTGTTCTACGTTACCTCCTTCGGCATAGGAAGCATCTACCAAAGTTTTTTTACCCGGCCGATCATTTTTAATTTCGTAATAATACAAGCTAGGCGGCTCGGCTACTAAAATGCCCTTTTCAATTAAACAAATAGCTCGGGGGAGGACAAGGGAATCTAGAAATATCCTGCGTTCATCCGGTGTTCCGTCTTGGTTGGTATCTTCCAGAATTACGATTTTACCAGTGGGCTTATCTTCGCCGGTGCCAATAGTATCGGGCATGTAGCCATCCATTTCTACTACCCAAGGGCGCGCCTTCTCATCAAATGTTAAAGCTACCGGAGTACTCACTAAAGGTTCGGCAGCGATTAATTTTACTTCAAAACCTGGTTCTACCCGCATTTTATTTATTGCTTCCAGCGGGGAAATTACCGGTGACGAACTTAAATCCACTGGAGCAGGTTCCGTTTTCCGGTTTGTTTCCGGAGCAGTTGTCTGGGTAACCTGGAGGGGTTTATTCGTGTGGCAGTAAAATAAAAAACAAGTAAGAACTAGTAGAAAAACGGATCTTAATTTAAGCATAAAGAATAAAACAAATAATGTTTTTTAAATTAACCTGTCCTTTAGTTTATCAAAGAAACCTGGAAAATATTGTAAGACTAACCATTTATTAGTCATTATTTTAACTACTAGTAAGGGCGGTTAAGTTCCGATTGATAAAAGGAGGTGTTTTTATAAATCAACGGGTTTCATGCGGGCAGTGAGCAAGTGAATAACGAACCAGGCCACAAAATAGGCAAACCCGCAAATTATAAATAAAATATTGTAACCCGCTCCAATGTTGCCGGCCGCCTTGTAGGAGTCTAGCAGCGAACCTACCAGTAAAGGAAATAAAGCAGATGCAATGGACCCCGCCATACCGCCCACACCTACCACCGAACTTACTGCTTTCTTCGGCACAATATCGGATACAATAGTAAATATATTGGCGCTCCAAGCTTGGTGAGCGGCCGCCGCTAAACTAATAATACCTACCGCCACCCAAATATTGGGGGCGTACTGGGCTAATATAATGGGCAATACCGCAAATGCGACGCAGAGTAAAGTTGCTTTCCGGGCTTTTAATACCGGCCAGCCGCGTTTAATTAAATAAGATGATAAATAACCGCCGCCAATGCTGCCAAAGGTAGTGGCTGTATACACAATGGCTAAATGTAAGCTGGGTTTTTTAAGATCGAGGTTAAACGTGGTGGCAAAATAGGAGGGAAGCCAAAACAGGAAAAACCACCACACTGGGTCGGTTAAAACTTTACCTAAAATAAACACCCAGGTTTGGCGAATCTGGAGTAAGCGACTCCACTTTAATTTACCCGTATTTTCGGGTGCAGGTGGTTCGTTATCGCTGTGAATATACGCAAATTCAGGGGGGGTAATTTTTTTGTGCCGGCTCGGGATTTCGTATAAAAACCACCAGAACAGCAACCAAATAAACCCGATGGCGCCGGTAATTAAAAAAGCTTCCTGCCAGCCATAAGCTCCTAAGATCCAGGGTACTAAAATAGGAGCTGCCACAGCCCCAATGCTGGTGCCGGAATTGAAAATACCAGTGGCCAAAGCTCTTTCTTTTTTCGGGAACCACTCCGCTACGGCTTTCACGGCCGCCGGAAAGTTACCCGCTTCCCCTAAGCCCAATAAGCCTCTAACTATGCTAAAGCCCAAGGTGCTTTTTACAAGAGCGTGTAACATAGCCGCCACACTCCAAATAATAATCGAGATGGTATAGCCTAATTTAGTACCTATTCTATCAATAAAATTACCAAAGATAATATACCCAAGGGCATAAGAAGAGGCAAAAACCATTACAATATTCCCGTAATCCGTTTCCGTCCAGTTAAATTCATTTTCCAGGGTAGGTTTTAGTAAACCAATCACCTGCCGGTCGATATAGTTAATGGTAGTGGCAAAAAATAAAAGCGCACAAACCACCCAGCGGTAATTTCCTGTTTTTGGTTCGGGCGTAATGGGGTTAGTAGGGGAGGTAGTTGCTCCGGCGGCTTGAAATTTTAAAGATTTACTATTTTCCATTATTATAATCTTATGTAACTACCACTTTTCCTCCGGTTGCCGGAAACGGGACATAAATTAGTAATAAAGAGGAAAGAATTCTAAATTTTTCCGGTTGTACTCAAAAAGAATCTATACGTAACTAAAAATACTAAGTAAAAAGCCACAATATTATAACATTAGAAATTAGATTTTTTCTAAGATCGGCAATTGAAATCAAAAGTTTAATGGAGTGGGATTTGCCTGGCTACTTTGTAAGAAAAGAAATACTAAATCCAATTTTGAAGGCTGTATTGTTATCCGTAGGTGATTTACCTTGGAGTATGTTCCAATCTCCAAACCGCGTGTTATTGGGTTTAACAAGTCTCGGCTTGCCTCATATCCGACTGCCTAGGTGTTTTCAACGGTTTCCAACTATTAGAATCTATAAATACGCCTTAGATATTCTGGAAGAATCTAATGGGTAGCCAATTGTAGTCATGACTTAAAATTTAGACATCTTACGACTAGATTAGCTACTAAAAGGTTTCCAGTTAAATTCTAGTTGAAGGACTTCGTTCAAGTAAGATTTTCTAGAAAGATCGAGAGTGGTTGTTTTATACTTGAGTTTATTCTGTTCGAGTACTTAAATACTCGAACAGAATAAACTTAGATTATTATCTCAATTAGTATAGTAAAAAATAGGATTATATTAACTAAAGAACAACTTATAACTAACAGATGCTCAATATTTATGACGCGGCCGTTCGGTGTGAATGCCCATTTTACCCCGGTACAGGAAAGCATGGATAGCTACTCCAAAGGTTGGGCCGAATTCAGTTTGCCGGATAGCACCCGTAGAGGTAGGATAATTATTTTGTAAATAGCGAAACGATAAAAGGGGTTCGATAGCTACTTTTTGATTCAGGAAATGAGTATACCCAAGGGCTACTTTACCTTCAATTAATTTTGAATCTACGGTAGAGTTTAAATTTTCCAGGCCGATACTAAAGCCGGTTTCCCCGAATAAACCATTTTTCAGGTAGCCTCTCACAAATGGACCGTACAAGAAAAGAGTACTTATGGGTCCGGTGCCTTTTAATTCGTTTTTATAATTAAAATGATTTATGCTGGCTTGCAAGCCTACTGCAATATTGGAGGTAATAAAATAACCGGCTTTTAAATCGCCTTTAAAATCAACTACGGTTCCCCTATCTGGGTTAGCTTCGGTGCTGGTGGCAGTGCGGGAATAACTACGAAAAGATCCGTTAACGGAACCACCTACCAAATAGGTGCCTTTCTTCACAAAAGTTTTAAGCGAACTTTGGTTTGTTTGGGAGTAAGCAATAGTGGATACAAGTAAAAAGAAGAGAAGGAGATAACGCATATTATTAAGGAATTTTGTTATTTACATAATTACTATAAATAACAAATGATATGCCGTAAATAAATCTGATTTCTTCTTTCTATAATTCAATTTAAAGGTAGTTTTTAGGAAATTTTTAGAGTTAACTATTCTTTAAAGCTACTAATTTGTCTGCCAAAGAGATGGTGTGTTCGTAACCTGCCTCAAACATAAACCGGGCATTTTTTAAATCTGTTAAACTAAAATATTTTAGAGCAGGCGGCTCAATAATTAAGTTACATAAAGATAAACGAGGATGCACATTATTGTTAATGGCCAGATGGCAAGTGCGCTCCAGAATGCTCCGGAAAGTTTTCAGTTCGGCTTGGGTGTTCATGGGGTTTACGTGCAGGGCAATCCGGAAATCGGTGATATTTAGTAAACACTCTACTGGTAAATTATTCAGTAATCCGCCATCCACGAGTAAGTGGTTTTGGTACTCTACCGGTGGGCTTAGCAGCGGGACGGTATTCGAAGCTAATAAAGGAGTAATTAAATTGCCCGAAGAAAAATATACCGTAGTACCCTGCCGTAAATCCGTAGCGCAAATAAAAAGCGGCAGGTTTAAATCTTCGAAGGTTTTGTTGCCTAAGTACTTACTAAATTCTTTTTCTAACTTATCTAACCGGATTAAGCCCCTTTTATTAAACGCGGGCTTGGCCAATTGCCAGTACGGTAATTCAGTGGCCAGCTTATATATTTCTTCCGGCGTATAGCCCGCCGCAAAAAAAGCTCCGGCAATAGCCCCGGAGCTCACCCCCGATATCGCGTGCAAAGGTATTTGTAGTTCGGTGAGCGCTTTTAAAGCTCCCAAATGCGCCACGCCGTGTACCGCTCCACCCGACATTACTAAACCTATTTTCATTCGTTTATACTTCCGCTAAGGTAAAGGCTTCGTTCATACGAACTCCTTTTTCGGTAGGTTTTACGGTGCAGCACTCATTGGTAGGATCGTGTTCAAAAAATAAAATGTATTGTTCTGCCGCGGCAGTATTTAAAAATTGTTCTTTTTCCTGCAAAGTTAGTAAGGGCCTTGTGTCGTAACCCATTACGTAAGGTATCGGTAAATGCCCTACGGAGGGAAGGAGATCCGCCACGTAAACTAATTTTTTACCTTTGTACGGTATTACCGGCAGCATCATTTTATCCGTGTGCCCATCTACATATAAAATATCGAACTGCGGCAACGGCGAAGGTTGCTGCGGATGAATAAACTGTAAATGGCCACTTTCGGCTAAGGGTAAGATATTCTCTTTTAAAAAACTGGCTTTTTCGCGGGCATTGGGCTCGGTAGCCCATTTGTAATGATCGGTGTTGGTCCAGTAGGTGGCATTCGGAAAAGTAAGTTCCAGCGCTGTTCGGTTATGATTATATTGGACTGCCCCGCCGCAATGGTCAAAATGCAAGTGGGTTAAAAAAACATCGGTAATATCGGAGGAATGAAAGCCTAGATTTTGAAGCGAAGCGGCTAAAGTACGTTCCCCGTGCAGGTAATAATGCGAAAAGAATTTTGCGTCTTGCTTAGTACCAATGCCGGTATCAATTAAAATTAATTGCTTGCTGTCTTCTATCAGCAAGCAGCGCATGGCCCAGGTACACAGGTTATTTTCATCCGCAGGATTCGTTCGTTGCCAGATGCTTTTGGGCACCACACCGAACATAGCGCCTCCGTCTAATTTAAAAAAACCGGTATCTATAACGTGAAAAAGCAATTTAGTTAAGAGTTATGAATTGAAATGTAAATGCCCATTATGTATTTACTTCTTTTGATGATTTCGACTTGGAAGTTTATTCCATTACCTAAACGTGATATAAACTAATAACTCATAACTCTTAACTTACAACTCCTGCACTACTCCCATCGCGGAAAATTTCTCGATGCGTTGAATAATTCGTTCTTCGGCGGGAATAGCGTCTAACTCCGTTAAAGTTTTCAGGATATGTTTTTTGAGCATACGAATCATTTTTTCGGGTTCGGTATGGGCGCCGCCCAAAGGTTCTTTAATGATGCCATCAATCAAGCTGTTTTTCAGCATGTCGGTAGCCGTTAATTTCAAGGCTTCGGCAGCTTGTTCTTTGTAATTCCAACTGCGCCATAAAATAGAAGAACAAGATTCCGGCGAAATGACGGAGTACCAGGTGTTTTCGAGCATGTGTACCCGGTCACCAATGGCTATTCCTAAAGCGCCGCCCGAAGCACCTTCGCCGATTATAATGCAAATAACCGGCACTTTTAACATAAACATTTCTTTTAAGTTGCGGGCAATTGCCTCGCCCTGGCCGCGTTCTTCGGCTTCCATACCCGGGTAAGCTCCCGGCGTATCGATGAAAGTAACAATGGGTTTATTAAATTTTTCGGCCATTTTCATTAAACGCAAGGCTTTGCGATACCCTTCAGGGTTGGCCATCCCGAAATTGCGCATTTGCCGTTGTTTGGTGTTGCGCCCTTTTTGTTGCCCGATAAACATAATCGTGCGGCCATCTACTTCGCCGAAGCCACCCACCATCGCTTTATCGTCGGAAACGCTGCGGTCGCCGTGCAATTCAATAAATTTAGTGGCAAGGCCTTCAATGTAATCGAGGGTATACGGGCGATCCGGATGGCGGGACATTTGTACTCGCTGCCAACGGGTTAAGTTCGCGTAGGTCTCTTTTTTTAAAGTTTTTATTTTATCTTCTAACGCTTTAACCGCCTCGGTTACATCTACCTGGCTTTCAGCCGCCAGTTTTTTCATCTCTTTTAATTTGCCTTCAAGCGCTGCGATAGGTTGTTCAAAATCTAGAAACATACATCCGGGATTAGTTCTACTACACAAAGTTAAGGGAATCTTAGAATTTATGTAAGCGTCCGGAAATTAATTGCCGGGCTATAAAAAGCTCCCTGTCTTTGAATTAGATAGCGTTTAGTTCTTAAATAAATTAAATTTTTTGTTGCCAGGTATTGCAGAATCAAATTTAACCCTATACATTTGCATCACTTTAAAGCGAAATGCCCCTGAATCTTTAAAGTAAACGGTCCGGTAGTTCAGTTGGTTAGAATGCCGCCCTGTCACGGCGGAGGTCG
Organism: Adhaeribacter arboris; assembly: GCF_003023845.1. NCBI lineage: Bacteria > Pseudomonadati > Bacteroidota > Cytophagia > Cytophagales > Hymenobacteraceae > Adhaeribacter > Adhaeribacter arboris. The sequence continues at coordinate 6,900,560 of NZ_PYFT01000001.1, forward strand.
CGGGTTCGAGTCCCGTCCGGACCGCAAAAAAGCTCTTAGATTTATTTCTAAGAGCTTTTTTTGTTTACTTCGGAAATATTTAAAACGCCAATTTTTACGATGTTAAGGGTTCATGACAATAATACCCAATTGTGTTGACTCGTTTCCAGAAAGTATTCGAAAGAGAAGCAAACCTGCTAGATTTCCAAAATAGGCTTGTTCGAAACCTAGGTTCTGGCTATGCCCGTCAAATTTACTTTCCTCATCCTACTGGAAGGTTCTAATCGGCCGAAAAGAAGAACTTAAGCGAAGTAGTACCGGTGATTCCCTCCTGAAATCAACCAATAACCTTTTAAGATGGCTTTAGCTGTTATTTAAAAATGGTTAGATTTTTCCACCAGGCTGACTCAATAGAAAAGGTTCTGAGTACTTCAACGAAATTAGTTTAAACTACCATTATAACTTACTGATCCTCCTAAAAGAATTAGTCGAACAATTACTAACCGACCACTACTTATTCTATTTATTCTAAACCTACTTTCCGGACAATCCAATTTTAAAAATGTACCGGATTTCATCCGCAGCTGTTAGGGCAGATGATTTAGGCGATTGGGTAATAGTAGTTGATTTCTGCAGGAAGTTAATAATCCCATACCATTCCATCCAAAAGATTTAAAAAACCGTTTGACCAGGAACTGTTTTTCTTAAATATTCTGACGTTTTAGCTCCCCTACGGCAAAATTAACGGCGCGGGCGGTTAGCGCCATGTAGGTCAACGAAGGGTTTTGGCAAGCCGATGAAACCATACACGCACCGTCTGTCACGAATACATTTTTGGCTCCCCAAACCTGGTTGTTACCGTTTAAGATGGATGTTTTCGGGTCGCGGCCCATGCGGGCAGTGCCCATTTCGTGGATGCCCTGCCCCGGTGCTTGTTCGGAATCGTACGCTTCGATGTTGACAAAACCGGCTTTTTCCAGCATTTCGGCCCCGGTGGCCAGAATATCTTTCAGCATGGTGAGTTCATTGTTTTTGTATTCGCAATCAATCTCCAGTTCGGGGATGCCCCACTGGTCTTTTTTGGTTTTGCTTAAGGTAACCTGGTTTTTGTGGTAAGGCAAACATTCGCCCATACCATTCATCCAGATATCCCAAACGCCGGGCTCGGTCAGGGCATCCTTAAAGGCGGCGCCAATGGTTTCGGTACCCGGGTTGCCGGTACGCCGGGAGCCACCGGCCGCGAAAGCGTAGCCCCGTAAGAAATCCTTTTGTACATTAGCTCCCACATTCCGGAAGCGCGGAATATATACCCCAGTGGGCCGGCGGCCATAATAATATTTATCCTGCAACCCGGGGAATTCGCCGTTCACGTGGCCGCGGTAATTATGGTCCATCAGGTTGTGCCCGAGTTCGCCGCTATCATTCCCGAAGCCATTGGGAAAGCGCGCGGAAGTGGAATTTAAAAATAACAAGGTCGTGTTTAACGTACCGGCATTGACAAAAATGACTTTGGCAAAATATTCGGTTGCTTCCTGCGTATTGGTATCTATCACCCGTACCCCTTTGGCCTTTTGGGTAGACTCGTCATAAATGATAGAATGCACCACCGAGAACGGCCGGAGCGTCATATTCCCGGTCGCGGTGGCGGCCGGTAAAGTAGCCGAATTACTGCTAAAATAACCCGAGTACGGGCACCCCCGCGCGCACATGTTCCGGTACTGGCAGGGCCCGCGGTTGGTTAAGCCTTTCGACAAGTTAGCCGTTCGGGATATGATGAGTTGCCGGTCGGTATAATTGGTAGCGATACTTTCCTTCAGGTGATCCTCGACCGCATTCATCTCCATGGGCGGTAGAAACTCCCCGTCGGGCAGGTGGGGAATACCATCGCGGTTGCCGCTAATACCGACAAATTTTTCGACGTACGAGTACCAGGGTGCAATGTCTTTGTACCGGATGGGCCAGTCGACCGCAATGCCTTGCCTGGCGTTCGCTTCAAAGTCCAGGTCGCTCCAGCGTTGGGTCCACCGGGCCCACATCAGCGATTTGCCGCCTACTTGGTAGCCGCGTATCCAGTCGAATGGTTTTATTTGTTGGTAAGGGTGCTCGTTATCTTTTACAAAGAAATGCTGCGTGTATTCGTCGTAGGCATAACAGCGGCTGGCGATGGGGTTTTCGTTGGTTTGCTTTAGCGGCAAGGTGCCCCGGTGCGGCATTTCCCAGGGCGCTTTGGTGGCGGTGGGGTAATCTTTAATGTGCTCCACGTTGCGGCCCCGTTCCAGCACCAACGTTTTCAACCCTTTTTCGCAGAGTTCTTTCGCCGCCCAGCCGCCCGACATACCCGAGCCAATCACAATGGCATCGAAAGTATTAGCGGCCGCACCTTTGCTGTTACTATTTACCGTGTCGTTTAATTCTCTCTTTATCATCCTATTTCCATCCAAAAACCTGGTGCACGTAGGCGCGGCTTAATTTTAAATTTTCTTTGATTGGCCTAACGGGTGGTTTATCATAAGCAAGCTCAATGGCCGCCGTTCCGGTATAGTTTACTTCTTTCAAAGCTTTCGCAATGCCCGGAAAATCTAGCACGCCCTCACCGACTGCTTCCGTCCATACCCCAGCCGCCGTTTGGTCGCGCAGGTGCAGGTACACCATTTGCTTGCCGTATTCGCGCACAAACGCCACCGGGTCTAAGCCTGCCCGCACTACCCAGTTCAGATCTGGTCCCAGTTTTAATTCCGGTATTCTTTTAATCAAACCTTTCCACTCAAACTGGTCATATTGGAGCTCATTGATATGACTATGAATATTAGGTACTACCTGATGCGTTTCACAAATCTTCATAATTTCCTTTATCAATAAAGCTTCATTATCCAGATGTTCTTCCGATTTTTTGCCTTCCAAAAAGCCGGTGGTAATCCCAAACTCGGTGGCCCCCAGCTTTTGCATGTTGCCGCTAACCAGTTCCACATCTTCCCGTATTTTGGCGTGCTGGCTTTTGTCGAACATTTCGGCGTAATAAGATATACCGGTTACGGCTACCCCATGCTTTTGGCTGATGGCGCCAATGTTTTCTACCGCATCTTTCCGCCGCAGGTGTATTTCCATCATTTCGATGCCTTTTAAACCGGCATATTTATAATCGGCAAATATGGAATCCAGGATGGGCGTACAATCCCAATCGGGCGGAAACTGGCGGGCGTACTCCCATAAATGCGCGCTTAGCTTTACCTCTTTACCGGGCGCTCCGGCACTGGCACAACCCGGCAATACCTGGTTTAAAACCGCGGCACCCGCCAGACTGCCGGCTATTTTTAAAAAATCACGACGTGTTCTATTGTCCATGCCTTATTTTTTATCGGGCAGTGCAAATGCCACGTAACTATCTCCCGCAGGCGATTCCAATTTAGTACCGCCGCAGGCGATTACTACGTACTGCTTGCCATTTACTTCGTAGGTACTGGGCGTAGCAAAACCAGCCGCTGGCAGTTTGGTTTCCCAAAGCAGCTTCCCGGTTTTTTTATCGTAGGCGCGGAACTTCCCATCTTTGGTACCGGCAATAAACAGCAGTCCGCTGGCGGTAACTACCGGACCACCGTAACTTTCGGCGCCGGTTTGCGGAATACCCTTCGCTAGTAATTCGGGGTGCTCACCGTAGGTAACTTTCCAAACATACTCGCCGGTATTCAGGTTAATGGCGTTTAGGGTGCCCCAGGGCGGACGTACGGCCGGATAACCATTCTTATCAATAAACTTACTGTAGCCCGATATGGAATAGGTGGTTTTGGATTTGCCCGGTTCTTTAGCTAAACCGGGTTCTTTCGCCTCAATTTTTTCATCGTCGAATAAGAAGCCGACCAAGGCTTCTTTCTGTTTCTCGGTAAGTTTTGGGAAAGCCGGCATCATGCCTTTGCCGTGCGAAACAATATTTTTAACAAAGTTTTTATCACGACTGGTTTTAATATTCACCAAGGAGGGGAAACCGCTTTTGGGATTGCCTTTACGCTCGGCACCGTGGCAGGACGTACAGGTCATTCGGTAGAGGCTTTCGCCGGGGGTCATGCTTACCAGTTGCTCTTCGGTGGCAGATGGCCCAATCGAGATACGCCAAGGCATTTCGCTGCTGTTCACGTACATAATACCGTCCGGGTCCACCCCAGCGCCTCCCCATTCGGCACCACCGTCCAATCCGGGATAAATAATGGTTCCATTCTCACTCAACGGCGTAAAAATTCCTTCGGACCGGCTTTTGCGGAACAAGCCCAGCAGTTCCGGACGGTTTTCGGCCAGCGGGTTGATATCGGCCTCGGTAAAGGTTTGTCGGGCATACGGCGCGGGTTTTACCGGGAAGGGCTGGGTAGGCCAACTAGCTTCGCCCGGGATATCGGATTGCGGCACTTTTCTTTCTTCTATCGGGAACAAGGGCTTGCCGGTTTCCCGGTCAAATACAAAAACCAGCCCTTGCTTGGTTACCTGCGCTACCGCGTCGATTTTTTTACCATCGCGGGTTAGGGTAATTAAATTAGGTGGCGCGGGCGGGTCGCGGTCCAGGATATCGTGGTGCACCATTTGAAAATGCCATTTGCGCTTACCGGTTTTGGCATCCAGGGCTAGCAAACAGTTCGCAAACAAGTTGGTACCTTTGCGGTTAGCGCCATAAAAATCATACGCCGCCGAGCCGGTTGGTACATACAAAATGCCGCGTTCCCGATCCACGGACATGCCCGACCAGTTGTTTCCCCCACCCACTTCCAGGTTTTTATACGTATCGGGTGGCCAGGTATCGTAGCCGTATTCGCCGGGCAGAGGAATGGTATGGAAAACCCAAGCAATTTTACCCGTGACAATATCAAAAGCCTGAATAAACCCTAAGGCAGCATCGGTACCTTCGGATACCCGCAAAGGCATGACAATCAAATCTTCATAAACGGTACCTGGCGTATTGGAAATTACCATTTTATCGACGGCCGTTTTACCTAGACCGGCTTTTAAGCTTACCCGCCCCTGCTCCCCAAAAGAAGTTATGGGTTTACCATCCAGCGCATTGACGGCGTACAACCAGGGCCCGTTGGTATATAAAATCCGCTGATCGTCGCCTTTTTTCCAGTAACTGAGTCCGCGGCTGGTGCTAAACTGGTCGGTACCTTCGCTTTGCACCCGCCATATTTCTTTACCGGTGGCGGCGTTCAGGGCGAAAGGTTCGGTGGTAGCCGTCATGCCGTACAAGATGTTATCCACGATTATCGGGTTACACTGGATTTGGCCCGAATCCAGCGTGCGGTACTGCCACGCCACCTGCAACTGTTTTACGTTGGCCGGATTGATCTGCTCCAGTGTGGAGTAATGGTTACGCTCGGGTCCTCCCAAATATTCAGCCCATTGCTTGGAACCAAAGGCAGGTTTATCGTTATTACAGGCAATCGCCAGCATGCTTAATGTCATAATCCCGAGGATGTATATTTTTCTCATTTGTGAGTGGATATCTTGGATTAGATTTTAGGTGAAAATTTTAAAAATTGACCAGGACATGTACCTGCCGCGGTTGATAAATATTTTAGGCAATGGTTCGTTTATTACCGCAGTGGGGGATTTTGAAACCTGTCAGTTAAGTTTAACACCGAAGTTTAATAGCACAATTGTTGAAGTTTGTTCGTCAGCCCTAATTGTTGCAATACCTTGTTAGCGACTAACATACTGTTCGTTCGAAGATGTGTCATACTATTTAGTTCCCACCAATTTTTGATACCACTTGATGTTTTTTTGCCTATTAATTTCTTTTTCACCCTGCTGAATTTTTGATTGAAGGCCAGAAATTAATTTTGAGTTCTTTAAATTCATTTTGTTCGCAGAGAGCAACTTTTTCTTTGTTTTTTCAAGTTCCTGAACAGCATCTTCTAAACTGCTTCCAAGTATTTCTATTTCTTCTGATTGCTCCTGTGTTCTTTGTTCAAGTTGCAGTAGCTTTTTATTTTTTTCATCAAGCCGATTATGCAAATCTCTATTCTCATTTATCAGTTCTGCATATTGCTTATTTAATACTCTTGTTCTGTCTAGTAGTCCGGCAAGAAGTTGTTCGTTAATTGTTGTTTGGTTATTTGCCGTATTTGCAATTTGAACAACCCTGTTGTCAATAATAATGTCTGACTGCCTCAAAAAATTTTTAAAAATTAGTCCATTAAAAGAGGTGCATCTGCTAAGGGCGACATAGCATTGCCCATGAGCAAACATTCCAGTTCCAGAGTCAATAATAACTTGGTCAAATGTCAAACCTTGACTTTTGTGAATTGTGATTGCCCACGCGAGTTTTAACGGGTATTGAGTAAAAGTCCCAACAATTTCTGATTCTATTTCTTCTGCTTCATTAATCCACTTGTATTCAATCTTTTCCCAACGAACCCTTTCTACCGAATACTCTATTTCTATATCCTCATGTTTGATTTTGACTTTTACTGTTTCATTCTTAAGCTCAGTTACTTTTCCGATTGTTCCGTTTACCCATCTACAGCCTTGGTCGTTTTTAACGAATATTACTTGTGAATCAACTTTCAATCTAAGGTTTTGAAGCGTCGGTAATTTGTCTTCAAATCGTCCTTCAATCCTCCCAACATAATTGAACTCTGGTGTCGGTAAGTTTTGTAAATAACTTGCGTTTAGATTGTCTGCAATGGCATTAGTCGTGCATAGAATTATAAAATACTCGTTTTGAGCTGGCTCATAATTTTGATTTACTTTGTTATTAAGAGAAATAAAATCATTATTGGTTGCTTTACCGTTCCGGATTCTATCAAGCAAACCAATGAAGTTAGGGTCAGATTGGCGATAAACTCTAATTAGCTCAATGTTAGAAAATTGCATCTGCTGAAAAACTCTTGCACTAAAGAAGAATGGACTTGCGTAAAACCTTGAAATAATTGGCAAGTCATCTCTAGTTACCACTGGTTCTAATTGGAACAAGTCACCAATGAAAATTATTTGCTTACCCCCAAAAGGTAGATTGGCGTTTCCTCCATTTTTTCGTAGTGAATTGTCGATCGCATCGATCAAATCAGGACGAACCATTGAAATTTCATCAATGATAATTACATCAAGTTTCTTGATGATTTTTCTTTTGGGATGCTCGTCCTCTTCAAGATTCCCATTTACATCGTATTTAGCTTGATGAAAGTATGAAATCCCTTTGTCATTCGGTTGCAATGGTCGTGGCGGTAGGCCGAAAAAAGAATGTATGGTTTGTCCACCAACATTTAATGCAGCAAGCCCGGTTGGTGCAAGAATTAAATACTTCTTGTGAGTATTTTGACAGTAATGTCTTAGAAAAGTTGATTTACCTGTTCCTGCTTTACCTGTTATGTATAGAGGTCTGCTAGTAAACTCCGCAAGGTTAAATGCATTGAGAACTTCTTGGTTGTTCGGGAATATGTCCTCTGGAAATGGCATTTGTCTATTCGATTTTTTGCAGTTAGTTACAAATTAGCGCTATAACCCATAGTTGCCGCTAACTCTTAAGTATATGAAACTTCCGTCGTACTTTTAATGCTTGCTTATAAATTATTTGCATTCTAGCCTGTGATTAAATATTCATTTTTCAAAAGTAATGCTATACAAAATTTACTTGGTGTCATTTTGTATAGCATTACCCTCTTTTATTAGTTAATAACTTGAATTTTGTGTTAATGCCGGATTGGCAGTTAAAGCGTTAAATGGAATTGGGAAAAACTTGCGGAAAGGCTCCGAAGCGGGCTTTTCCCACCACTCATCGTTAAAATGACCAAAACGGATTAGGTCTTCCCGGCGGAGCATCTCGTAGGCAAACTCCCGACCGCGCTCGTTCAGCAGTTCGTCGAGCGTTAATTGACTGGTGGTATACCGGGCATTCCGGTCGTTTTTCTTAAAGCTGCGGGCTCTTACCTGGTTAATAAGGTTAACTGCTTCGGAAGTGGCGGCACCGTCATTTAAGCGCATCAGGCATTCGGCTTTCATGAATAGAATGTCGGATAAGCGGAACACCACCAAATCATTATTCATATTAGCCAACGGGCTATTTTCTACCTCGTATTTTATGTTTACCACCCCATCAGTCCAGCCGCCTTCAAAGTTTTCCAGCGCTTCAATTGATGGATTTAACACGAGTTGTTCTTCCCCATCTAGTACCGGCTGTTCGTCCCCATTCTCATCTATATACGTTTGTGGCCCGTATAGCCACTGTTTCTTACGAAGATCATTATCGGCAAACAAGTCAAAAAACGATTCCTGGGTAACGGTTTTGTACCAAGCGTCTTCTAGGCCATATTTAACTGGGGCCAAACTCCAATGCAATTGCTGCTGCGCCGCGTTAAACTGCGGAGCGCGGTTGGCGTCAAACGGAACCACAAAAATGTTTTCCTGGCTGTCTTCGTTATGGGCTAAGAAGGGGGTGTTCCAGGCCGCATCCAGCGTGTATTCACCGGAGTTGATAATCGCGTTACATTGGTCCAGGGCATCTTGCCAGTGCGCCGTACCGGTAATGGCTTCGGCATTTAGATATAATTTAGCTAACAAGGCCCGAGCGGCGTTTTTGGTAAAATGGCCGTACCAGCCGGTTTCGCCTTTATCGCTTAACAACGGAATATTATCTTTTATTTCTTTTTCCAGCCAGGTAAAAACTTCGGCTGCCGGGCGGGTAGGTGGATTGGGATCACCCACGTGCTCCACAATTGGAATGTTGCCAAAATTACTTAAGGCCCAATAATAGTGTAAGGCTCGCACCAGCTTCACTTCGGCAATCATTTTTTCTTTGCTGATCGGGAGATCCATCTTGCTTAAATCTTTGTCCTGAATTGCGTCGATAAAATAATTGCTGTAGCCTATCGCCTGCCACATATCGTTCCATTCCAGTTCAATCCAGGGTTCGGCGGCGGTCCAGGTGTGGCGGTGAAAGCGGTTCCAGGCCCCGTTCTGATCGACGTAGCCCCCCGGACCGGCGCGACGGCCTCATCGGTAACAAACTCCTGCAAGGCAAAATGCACCTGGTAAATATGCGTTTGCATAAAAGCGTAGGGCATCACAAAACCAGCCATTACCTGGTCTTTGGTCTGAAAAAAATTCTCGGGAATGGCCGCACTATACACTTCTTCGTCGAGGTCTTTACACGCCCCGAAACTCAGTAAAGTGGCCAACACCACGATCAGCCCAACTTTTTTATTTTTTAAATTTTTCATCCTCTTCTTTATAAATATTTAAAAACTGCCGGTTATGCCAAAGGTATACGTGCGGGTAAACGGATAGTAGCTATAGTTGGCCTCCACCCCCGGACCGGTCGTAAACTCCTGTTCTCCGCTTAAATCAACATTCAAAGGCAATTCCGGGTCGGTGCCCGAATATTTGGTAAGGGTTAACAGGTTGGTGCCGGTAGCATAGAACCGGAGCGACTTGATAAAGCCATTTGCTTTTACTGGCAAGGAATATCCAATTGTCAGGTTATCCAGTTTCAGGTAGTCGCCTTTTTCCAGGTAGTAGTCCGAGAAATACATCTGGTCGTTTTTAACGCCCTTGTTAATGGCCGATTGAAACAAGTTATGGGTAGTGAAATTGCTGTAGTTTTCGTGGAAAATACGTTTCGCATTCAACGCTTTAAATCCAAAGGCTCCCCGGAATAAAATTGTCGCGTCGAAAGCACCGAACCGAAAGTTATTGGTTAAACCCAGGTTGTATTTCGGGATGCCGCTGCCTAAGTAAAAATAACTGTCGCCCGCATCTTCGGCGGTTACTGCATCGCCGGCCTGGTTGTAAAACAGCCATTTGCCATCGTCGTTAAAGCCGGCAAATTTACGACCGTAGAAAACGCCTATCGGCTGACCGGCCGCAATGCGCTGCGTGAAGCCCACGCCCACATCGGTTATGTTAAACGCCGTGCCTTTAAACTGATCGCTGGTAACTGATTTAATCTTGTTCTTGTTATAGGCGCCGGTAAAACTCACATTCCAGCTAAATTTATCGCGGTTAGCTACCTGGGCGTTCAAGGCTAACTCGAAACCCTGGTTCTCCATGGTGCCGGCGTTAGCGAAAATGTTCGGGTTAATTTGCGAAGGCAGCTGGGCGGTATAGTTGCCGATCAGGTTATTGATTCGACGATTGTAGAAATCTAAGGAACCGTTTAGCCAGCCATTTTTAAATAAAGCAAAGTCTAAACCCACGTTGACCTCATTTTTGGTTTCCCATCGTAATAAGGGGTTGGCGTTATAGGTAGAGCCATACGGAATTAACCACTGCCCATCAAAATAACCGCTTTGCCCGGCAAAGGCGCCTAAGGTACTGAGGGATTGGTAAGGGCCCAAGCTTTCCTGGTTACCGGTTACGCCATAACCCCCGCGTAATTTCAGGTTGGTAATAATGCCATTATCCGCCAGAAAGTTTTCTTTGCTCAGTACCCACCCGGCGGATACGGAGGGGAAATTACCCCATTTATTTTCCACGCCCAGCACCGAGGCTCCCTCGCGCCGGATGCTTAAATTTAACAGGTATTTTTCATCGAAATTATATAATACTCGGGCGAAGCCGGCTAACAAGGTACGCTCCCAGGCGTAGCTGTTCACGAACACCCCCGACCGGTTGAAGCCCGGCGTTAACTCATTCAAGGCACGGCCGGCGCCCAGGTTATAATAAAGAAAGGAATTGGTGATAAAGTTGTTGTTACCCGCGCCTAAACCTTCTTCAAATATATTTTGGTAAGAATAACCGCCCAGTACGTCCAAATTATGTTGGCCGAACTGTTTGTTGTAGGTTAACAGTCCCTCGAAAATGTTATTGGTGTTGGTGGTTTGCGAGCGCGAAGCCTGCCCGTTTAAACTGTTTTGCTGCTGAAAGAAATCCTGGTTACTGCTAAAGGAGCTGTTCAGGTAGGAATTTTTTATAATGGAATAGTTAACCGATGCTTTCAGCGCCGGCAAAATGCGGTAAGCCGCGGATACAGTGCCCAAGAGGCGGCTTTCTTTTGCCCCGTTGGTGTTATTGGCCATGTTAGCGACCGGGTTCCATTGCAACTGGTAAGGGGTATCGGGGTTTTCAAAATAGGTTCCGTCGGTATTCCGTACCGGGTACACCGGCAACATATTTAACGATTGCGCAATGGCCCCGTAATTGGCAAAAGTCCGGTTATCAAACGTATTGGTCAGGTTTAAGGCAAAATCCAGCTTATCATTCAGGGCTTTGGTATTTAAGCGCACCGTCCCATTTACCGATTCGCGATCGGTAACTTTATCCATGCCTTTAAAATCCCGGTAGTTTACGGAAGCGTAATAGTTGGTTTTTTCGTTGCCGCCGCTTACCGATACGTTGTGCACCTGGCTGACCGGGGTTCGGGTAACTTCTTTAAACCAATCAGTATTCGCGCCCCGGTCATCCACGGTTAATCCATTATCGGTGCCTAACTTACGGTACTGTTCGCCGGTGAGCATATCGTATTTCTTAGCCACCTGGTCGAAAGAAACGTTGCCGCTGTAGGTAACCGTGGGGGCGCCGGCTTTCCCTTTTTTAGTGGTAATAATAATAACGCCACCGGTGGCCCGGGAACCATAAATCGCGGCCGCCGAACCATCTTTTAAAACATCCACCGACGCAATATCGGAGGGCGCAATGGTTTGCAGGTCGCCCCCCGGCACCCCATCAATCACAATGAGCGGACCATTGTAGCCATACACCGTGGTGGCGCCCCGCAAGGAGAATTGGGCCCCGGCATTGGGGTCAGAGCCATTCGGGCGGGTTACGGTTAAACCAGCCACCTTCCCGGAAATAAGAGTGAGCGGGTCGGCAATTAAACCCGCGTTAAAATCTTCGGCTTTAACGGTAGCGATGGAACCGGTAACTGTTTCGCGCTTTTGCAAGCCGTACCCAATTACGACTACTTCGTTCAGGGCTTTGGCATCGCCGGTCAGGGTAATCCGGATCGTGGCGCTGCCATTAACCGCCACTTCCTGGGTAAGGAAACCGACGTAGGATACAACCAGTACGCCCTTGTTGCCCGGTACATTCACGGTGTATTTGCCATCCCCATCGCTTACAACCCCCTGGGTGGAACCTTTTACCAATAGGGTTACTCCCGGCAGGGCGTCCCCTTTCTCGTCGACCACAGTGCCGGTAATTACCGCCTCGTTTTGGGCCAGCACCTGGGTGCCCGCACCAAAAATTAAAAACATCACCAGTAGCCATTGCAGCCCCGAGTGACTTTGATTTGTAAAAATTCTCATAGGAACATATTTAAGTTAATTAGTAAGTAAGTTAATTAGTGAGCAATAACCATTTTACCGAATATCCTTCCAAGGGTACGGCTAATTCAGACATTGATTCTTTTTGGATTATTGGATACCCTTTACTAGTCAACACATTTTTTGCACTCGGCGGTATAGCGGGTAATGTTAACTGGTTTAGGTCGATATTCGCGGTAACGGGCGCCCCGTTCACATTCAACAACACGATAAAATGCTGACTGCCCGCGTACCGGTGTAAGGCCACCACGCTATTGGCGCCGGTTACATTTACCGGTTGCACCTGCGATTGCACCAACGCGGGATATTGTTTCCGGAGGCTGATTAACTGCTGATAATAATGAAATATACCTAGACTATCAAGCGATTGGATCGGTTTATCTGCCTGAAAAATGCTGCGACTGCTGTACGGATGGAAGGTACGGGCCACTTCTTGCCCGTTAAATAATAGGGGCATGCCGGGTAAGGCAAAAAGTAGCCCGGCCGCCATTTTGGTTTGCGCCTGGTTATGCGTATTAATAAACCGGGGCAAATCATTATTTTCCATAAACCGGAGCACCGGCTTATCCATAACCGTGTTTCGGAACAACGCTTCGTATAATTGTATGGCGCGTTGGGTGCTGTCGGTAAGATTAAAAACGGTGAGACTTTTTTTATCGTGGTAAGTTGTTTGCCAGGTCCATTGCGATACCCAGGTGGTATCAGCGGTCCAGTCGTATGCGGCATCAAAGCCTTTGGTATACACGCCGGGGTCGGTTGCCTTATCTTCGGCCAGCAATAGCAGTTCCGGCTTAATTATCTTGAGTTCGGTTCGTAATCGGCGGGCATATTGCGGTGCCCGCGCATTCATGCCCCAAACCGCATCAAATCGGTAACCGTCAATATCAAATTCGCGCACCCAGTACTTGCAAACCTCCGTCATCCACTGCTGTACTTCCGGATTAGTATAATCCAGATTGATCAGTCCGTGCCAGAAATAATACACAAATTGGTTCGCATCAATATGGTAAAACGACGAATACGGCGCCTTATCGTTGGCATGTTGGTAAAATTTAAAATAATGCGAGTTAGTACCATTGGCTACACAATCGAGGGCATACGGATGATTAACGGAAGTATGGTTCGGCACTAAATCCAATATCACTTTCAACCCGAGTACTTTGGCCGAATCAATTAATACTTTTAGTTGCGCGGTGTTGCCCAACCGGCTATCTACCGCCAGGTAATCCATAACATCATACCCTTGCCCCCCTTTTTCGGTTTTGGTAACGGGCTGCAGGTAAATAGTATTAATGCCGAGTTGCTGAATCTCGGTAAGTTTGGCGGTAATGGCTGCAAAACCGCCTTTTTTAACAAACGTATTGGGCGTGATCTGGTAAATAATCGCCTCATTAATCCAGGGCGCGTGATCGGTATCGATATTAAAAGGCTTTACTTCTTGAGCCGTGCGGTTTACGTAAGTCCGGTAAGTAACCGAATCTGTTCCCGAGGTAATTAATAAATTGTAATAATAAATACCGGGCTTTTCCGGGATCGGGACGATAGCGGCAGGCTTATTGGCGTTATTTATCGGCGTAACCTGCGGGTTATTTTTATCGGCGTACCACCGGTAACCTAATGCCTTATTATCGGGATTATTTAAAACAACGGCGCTCAATTTAAGGCCTTCGCCATTTACCTCCGCCACCGGTTTCACGACCGGTACCGGCTGGTAGCCCAACACCAAAAGCAGTTTAGCGGATTGAATTTTTCCCTTTCGGTAACTAGCCCAAATGGTGTTCTTGGCTTCCGCCTGAATATCGAAGCGGAACTTGTTATCTATAATCTTTACCTTAAACTTTTTTTTATTATGATGGATGGTGAGCGATTTTGCTTTAAACCCTGAAATTTCACCGGTGATGCGTTGCTGGGGTAGCCAAATGGTAGCATCCTTTTTATGCAAAATAATTTCCGCGGCCAGACACTGGGTAAATGCTACCGTCCAAACTAGGATTAATATGCTTTTTATTAATTTCAAAATTTCTGGATTAACTGCCCGCAATAATGATAATGCCCAAACCAGCGATAAAGCACAAAAACATACCTGTTAACAGACCGGTTACGTTTTTAGGCGATTGTTTAAATTCTCGCCAAATAAGCACGCCCCAAATAGCTGCTACCAGAGTTGCGCCTTGCCCTAAACCATATGACACAGCTGGACCAGCCTTACCCGCTGCGATCAGGTTACACAAATTACCCAAAGCCCAAATGGAGCCGCCTAAAATGCCGGTAAGGTGAAATGCTGCTTTGCCTTTAAAATAATCTCTATAGCTTACTGGCGTACCCTGGATGGGGCGCCGCATAATTATAGTATTAAAAATAAAGTTGCTGGCCAGTATGCCCAGGGCAAATATGACCGAAGCCGTATAGGGTGTCATTTTACCGGCCGCCGGGTTGACAAAGTTCTCCAGATCCATCGAGGCGGCCACAAAGCGGTAAAATAAAGACATCAGGATACCTGCCACCACCGAAATAATAATTCCCTTCAGGCCCGCCGATTTATTCGCCGAAGATGCTACGCGGTAAGCTCGGGCATTCAGGATGATGGCTACGGTTACCAGCCCAATACCCAGAGCGAGCAAGGCCGGGTTTCCTTTTTCGAGCGCGACGTAATTTACAATTACGCCCAGGATCAGGGCAATGCCGATACCCACCGGAAAAGCAACCGACATGCCCGCAATGGCAATGGCTGCCGTTAATAAGATATTAGCCAGATTAAAGATGATGCCGCCCACAAAAGCGCTCCGCAAATTTTCGGGCAGGGCTTGCTGCAAGTCGGGGATAAAGCTGCGTCCTTGGGAGCCGGCGCTGCCCACGGTAAATGCCGCCACCAGCGAAAACAAAAGAATGCCTACTACATAATCCCAGTAAAATAGCTCAAAGCGCCATTGGCCGTGCACCAGTTTTTGGGTGTTGGCCCAGGAACCCCAGCAAAGCATGGTAATTACACAGAATAATACCGCAAGCGGGTAATTTTCGACGATAAACATAAGCAGGAGTTATAAGTATCAGGACTCAAGTATCAAGACATAAGACACTAGACTTTTATTTTTAATAATTTAAAGATCCAATGCTCATCAAGATGCTGGGTGCCGCGTAAGGTCTGGTTAATTTTGTTTCTTTACTTAGTTTATATAAACGACATCTTTTTGGCAATTAACTCATTGCGGTAGGGTATAGAAGATTGGGCGCCGAGCTTGGTTACCGAAAGCGCGGCCGCCAAACAAGCAAATTCTACTGCCGGAATAATTTCCTGTTCTTCGGCCAAAGCTACAGCCAAGGCCCCGTTAAAAACATCGCCCGCGGCCGTAGTGTCCACCGTATTTACCTTTTGCGCCGGCACCATCGTGAATCCCTCCTCGGTTAAAACTAAAGCCCCAACGGGTCCTAAGGTTACAATCACATTTTTTACGCCTTTTTCATAAAGCACCGTCGCTGCCTTTTTGGCGTCTTCCATACCCTTTACCTCCACTCCCGAGAGCATTTCAACTTCTTTAGAATTAGGCGTGATGATATCAATGCGTTTCAACAACTCCGGTGACAGCAAATTGGCCGGCGCCGGATTTACAATTACTTTAATGTTTTTGCCGGCGGCGTATTGCGTCACAAAATCAACCGTTTCGAGGGGTATCTCTAGTTGTAACAGTATAATGTCGATAGCGCCAATTTTTCGTAGGCACCGCTCTACATCTTCGGGCATCAGGTTAGCGTTCGCGCCCGATGCTACCGCAATGCTATTTTCGCCCATCTGGTCTACCATTATGAGGGCCACGCCGGATGGCGAAGTATGATCCGATAGGATGCAGGAAGTATTAATACCTTCTTCGTCAAATAGTTGCGCCGATTGTTTTCCGAAAACATCCATTCCAATTTTGGTAACAAAGGTAGCGTCTCCTCCCAGGCGGGCTACGGCTACCGCCTGGTTGGCCCCTTTTCCGCCCGGGTTCATAAAAAAAGATCCCCCCAAAACGGTTTCTCCCGGTACGGGCAAGTGGGTGGTTTTCACCACCATATCCATATTGGTACTGCCAATGACAGTTATCTTCTTTGTTTCCATTAATGATAGAGTGAGGGAAGGTGATTTTATAACAGGGCTATATCAAATATATTAGTAGTAATTGTTTGTACATTACCATTTTTTAGTATAAAACATATTTTTAAATTACCTATATTTAGAACTTATACCCATTTAAAAATCAGATTATCAGATGAATATGTGCTTTAAAAATTTACCGGTAACACAATTAAGTATTACGTTATGCTTAAAAACAGTGTAGTGCGCTTGGTAAAAACCCTTTCGCCTTCCGAGAAACGGTATTTGAAACTTTATTGCAAAAAACAATCGGGCCACCGGGCCTACCTTTTCTTGTTCGATCTGATTGAGGAAACGCCGCTGAAAAACATGGACCAGCTGGAGCAGAAATTTAATAGTGCTTTTTCGGATACCTCGTTTGATACCACGGCTAAATACCTGTTACGCATTGTTACGGATAGTTTGATTCAGGTAAGGCTGGATAAAGACCCGCTTTTCCAGCAACTGCAAACGTTTATGCGCGCCAAGGTTTTGCTGGACCGCTCCTTGATGAAAGAAGGTTTAAAAGAATTAAACAAGGCCCAAAAATTGGCGGCCAACTCGCAAAACTATTACCTGGAATACCTGGCTTATCGCGCTGAGCTAAACGTATTTGCCGATTTAAATTTTCGGGAGATTACCGAAGCGGCCATGATAGAGATGCAGATGAAAGCGCGTAATCTGCTAAAAACCCAACTGCAAATACACGAGCACCATTCGCTATACGAGCTTTTAAAATTCCGGCTGATTCATATTGGTAAATCCTTATCCGAACCGGAGAAGAAACAACTAAATGATCTTTTACTGAGTGAGCTCAGCCTGGTAACTAACAAGGTAGCGCACAATTTTGAGTCAAAAAAACTGCATTTACTTTTTCAATCGTTCTTTTTCACCAGCGTAGGCGATTATAAATCGGCCTTAAAAACTTTCTCGGAGCTAAACGAACTGTTCGAGACCAACATGGAGAAAATGCTAGGCTTGCCCTATGATTATCTGTCGGCTTTGGAAGGGATTATGGATAGTTTACGCACCATTCAAGCTTTCGACCGCATCCAATTCTACCTAGATAAGGTGAGCGGACTTATTCGATCAGAAAATACCGAGCAATTTAATTTACAGGCCACTAAAACAGTTATCACTTTCAAACTCACTTTATTTACGGCTACTAAAAACTACCAAGAGGCGCTTACCTACACTAAAGAGTTGCCGGCCGATATTTTAAAAGAAAGCGTTATTGTGGACTACGAAAAGCATTGTGAGCTATTATTTTACATCGCGTTAGCCCATTTTGGCCTTAATGAGTGGGAAAAAACCGTAAAGCTCCTCAACAAAACGACGCTCCTAGAAAAGTCAAACCCGCACCTCCCCATTTACAAAGCCGCCCGGCTCCTGGCAGTACTTGCCCACTATGAATTAGGCAATATGGAGTACCTGCAATATGAAATCCGGTCGTACAAACGGGCGCCAAAATTTAAAACAGAAGCCCTGAAAATTGAAAAATTAGTATTAAAAACGGTGATCCTGAATCCTCACCACAATAACCCGGTTAAAAACAAAGTGCTTTTAAAAAAGCTAACGCCTTTTATAAAAGCTATTGTCAACGATAAGTTTGAAATACAGGTGCTTAAATTTTTTAATTTCTCCGAATGGATCGAAACGAAGTTTACGGCCACCAAAAAAATTAAAATCCGGGCAACCAGTAAATTGCAATCTAAACCGGCCACCTGATTATTTTGCCGGCAGGTGCGTGTTGAACCACTCCAGGGTACGCAGCGTTACATCCAGCGTGTTTTCCGGTTTGTAAAAGCTGTGGCCTTCATCGGCGTAGATCATTAATTGAGTGGGTACCCCTAGCTCTTTCAGAGCATGCCAGTATTGCAGGGATTGCGGCGGCGGCGATTCACCGTCGCGCTCGCCCACCAAAATCAAGGCGGGAGTTTTGGTTTTTTTAATATACGTCATCGCGGAGACCTTCGCGTAAGCCGCCGGGTCGTCGTAAGGCGATGTCCCAAAAAAAGAGCGCATCCATTTATCAATCGAGTTTTGCCCGTAATAACTGAGCCAGTCGGCGGAGCCGGCGCCGGCCACCACGGCTTTAAACTTGCCGGTTTGCGTACCGGCAAACATGGCCTGCGAACCGCCGTAGCTCCAACCCAGCAAGCCTACCCGGCTGGTATCAATGGAGTATTGGGCGGCTACGGCATCCACCCCGGCTAGAATATCGCGCAAATCGCCAAAGCCCCAGTCCCGCCGGTTGGCCCGGGTAAAGGTTTCGCCCTGGCCGTAGCTGCCCCTTGCGTTGGGAAAGAACACAAAATAACCCATCTGCGGGTAAACGGTAGTATTAAAATCCGGCGCCATCCAGGTGGGCGTGGCGATCCAGGCGGGACCGCCGTGCACGGTAACCAACAAAGGGTATTTTTTGGCTGGATTATAATTCGCCGGAAAAAGCAGCCAGCCTTGTACGTGATAGCCTTCGTTTTGCCAAACCATACTTTTTGCCAACGGCAGGGGCAACTTGGCTGCGGAATTAAGTTTGGTAAAAGGTTTTAATTTTTTAAAAGTACCTACCCAGACTTCCGGCAAGGCCGACCAGCCATGAGCGACGAACGCCACTACCGGGCCGTTTTTGGAATCACTTACCGAAAGGCTTAACGAAGTGGAAGTAGCTCCAATCGAAGCATCGGCCTGCCACAGCTGCTTGGTTGCTTTAGCAGCGGTATTTAAAGAAGAAATGACGACTGATCCGCCGACAAATTCACTCATCAGCATATTTCCGTTCGGCATCCATTTAAACCAACCGGGCGTAGATTTGCGGCCGGGCGTTAGGTTTTGCGGAGTGCTTTTACCATCTGCGCTTACCGTAAATATTTCGCCGCCGGTACCGCCTTGGTCGCTCATTAAACCTTCAATAAAGGCGATGTTTTTGCCATCCGGCGACCATTTCGGTAAAGCAATCTGCCATTCGGGCTTATAAACTAATTTGGCTTCCGGCGAAGCCAGATTTTGCTGATAAAGCTGCGCGATGTACCAGTTATCATCACCCGGGGGCAGCGCTGCCGTATAAGCTAGGTTCTGACTATTGGCCGACCAATCGTATTCAAAAACGTATAACCCAGCCGTACTTACTTGTCTGGCTTCACCGGTGGCCACCTCTACTAGGGCTATACGCTGAACGTCTTTGTTTAAGATGGAATCAATTAAACCAACTTTCCGGCCAATAGCCGCCATGGGCGAGGGCTCCCGATTGGCGTCTTCCACGTACAAAACGCTGATGTATTTACCATCCGGCGACCATTTTAAATGCGACACATAGCCTTTGAAATTACTCAACTTTTTGGCTGGTGAGGACGAGCCGGTAGTGTTAGCGATATAAACCTGATTCTGGCCGTCTTCTTTATCCGATAAAAAAGCCAGATGTTTGCCGTCCGGAGAAAACTCCGGTTCGGTGTCGTAGTGATATTCTTCGCCGGCGGAGGCGGAAATCCGGATAATTTTTAAATTTTCTTTTACCGGCGCGAAATAAATGGCATGGGTGCTGTTCCCCGCCGGGCCATCCGCGGCCCAGGCCACCAGTTTCCCATCGTGGCTAATAACCCCTTGGGAGATATATTTTACCTGGCCCTGCTGCTCCACAAATTGCGCGATCTGTTCCCGCAAATTGCTTGCATTTGCGGTGCCGTTATTAGCTAGTTTTTGGGCGAGTACAGTATAGCCTTTAAATAGCACGAATGCCATGAGAAAGAGGTGCCGGTAAAGCATGGTTAGTATATTAGGAATAGCGTCAGCAAGTTAATGCAACTGATAGAGCAAATAAAACTATAATCAGCATGTATCTCACGCCAAGTTTACTGATTTATTATAATTTTGAATTAGATATTTAGAATCAAATTTTATTTAAAAAATTGATTCTAAATATCATAACCAAATCGCCCTATCCATTATTTTATAATCATAGGTCACTACCACAACCGCGGTTTTCACGTTCCTATTCATATTTCTCCTACCTTCGTTTAATTAACCAGACGATAGATGCGAGGTACTTTTGATATACTAGTAATAGGCCTGGGCGCCGCGGGCAGCTCCGCCTTATATCACTTATCCAAAACCGGTAAAAAAGTGGGTGGTATCGACCAGTTTATGCCGCCGCATACGCACGGTTCGTCGCACGGACAAAGCCGTATCATCCGGCAGGCTTACCACGAAGATCCGCGGTATGTTCCTTTTATAAAGCGTGCGTATGTGCTCTGGGAGGAAATTGAAAAAAACTCGGGCAAGTTGTTATTCCGTAAAACCGGCGGATTAATGCTGGGCAACCCCAATGCCGGCGTAATTAAAGGAGCTGAACTGAGCGCCCAAATGCATGATATCCCCTACGCGTATTTAAGCAACCAGGAAATAAGAACCCGCTTCCCGGCCTTTAAGCCGGGTAACGATATTGTGGGTGTGCTGGAAAAAAACGCTGGCATCTTATTTCCGGAAGATTGCATAAAAGCCTACCTGGAAGTAGCCGCAGCAAACAGGGCAAATATTTTAAAAAATGAAAAGGTTTTAAGCCTTAATACCCATACGGATGTGGTAGAAGTAACGACAAACCAAGGCCATTACCTGGCAAATAAAGTAATTGTGGCAACCGGGGCCTGGATCAGCGCGTTTATACCGGACTTAAACCTTTTAACCGTGGAGAGGCAGGTATTGTACTGGTTTAAAACGAATAACCAAAGTCTTCGGGTAGATGATTTGCCCGTTTATATTTGGGAATATGCGCCGGGTAAAATGTTTTATGGTTTTCCGGATTTAGGCGACGGCATTAAAGTAGCGCACCACCATGCCGGCGAAATAACCAGCCCGGAAACCTTAAACCGCCACGTAAGTCCGGAAGAGATACAATCGATGAAAAAAGTAGTAAGTGATTACTTTAACCTAAACGTTGCATTTAATTACGGTACGGTTTGTATGTACACCAACACGCCGGATGAGCGCTTTATTATCGATTATCATCCGCAGCATAAAAATATAATTATCGCCAGCCCTTGCTCGGGGCACGGTTTTAAATTTGCGAGCGTAACGGGCAAGCTGTTGAGTCAGCTAGCCTTGGATGAAAAACCGGAACTGGATATTTCAATGTTCCGAATCAACCGATTTGCTAAGTAGTTGATCGTTAGTAGTTGTTCGTTGTTCGGCTCCTAGCTTTAGGAGAATCAACTACCTGATTATCCCTCTTTTATTTAATTTTGTCCAAGTACTTTAATAAGATAAATGATTGAATTAAAAAATATAATTAAAACGTACCGCCAGAAAGACCGCCTAGTTACCGCGCTTAACGGAGTATCACTGCAGGTTGGTAAGGGCAAGATATTCGGGGTCATTGGCGCCTCGGGGGCGGGCAAGAGTACCCTGATCCGTTGTGTCAATCTGTTGGAAAAACCTACTTCGGGCAGCGTAATGGTGGATGGGCAGGATTTACTGCAATTATCCGCTTCTCAACTGGCGCAGGCCCGCCGGCAAATCGGGATGATATTCCAGCACTTTAACCTGCTATCGTCCCGCACGGTGTTTGATAATATTGCCTTGCCCTTGGAGTTAAGTAATACCCCCAAGCCAGAGATAAAAACCCGCGTGCTCGATCTGCTAACCTTGGTAGGATTACCCGAAAAACAGCACGATTACCCCAGCAGCCTGTCGGGCGGCCAAAAGCAGCGGGTGGCTATTGCCCGTACCCTGGCCAGCAACCCCAAGGTTTTGCTTTGCGACGAAGCGACCAGTGCGCTGGACCCGGAAACCACTGGTTCGATACTAAAATTGTTGAAAGACATCAATCAGCGGCTAAACATTACCATCTTGCTCATTACGCACGAAATGAACGTGGTAAAATCCATTTGCGACGAAGTAGGCGTCATCAGTAACGGCCAATTGATCGAGCAAGGTACCGTGGCCGACATATTTTCGCATCCTAAAACCGAGCTGACCCAGAAGTTTATCGCCTCATCCTTAGAAATAGAACTGCCCGACGATTTCAAACAGCGTTTAAGCGAAGCTTCCGATAGCGGCAAACATCCGTTAATAAAGCTGGAAATTTCGGGCCGGTCAACGGATGTTCCCGTACTTTCCGAAATAGCCCGTGTTTTTGGGATCGATTACAATATTGTCAGCGCCCGCATGGAATATGCCGGCGGGGTTAAATTTGGCATCATGCTGATTGAAGTCCACAGCACCGGCGAACAAACAAAAAAAGTTTTAACTTTTTTTGAAGATAAATTTATTAAAACGCAAATAATAGGCTATGTCTGATTCCATGCTGTCGCTCCTGGGGCAGGGCTTACTGGAAACCATCTGGATGACGCTTGCTTCCGGCTTTTTCGGCTTTGTAATAGGCCTGCCGGCCGGGGTATTCCTGTTCATGACGCGGCCCGGCGAAATACTGCAAAACCGTTCGCTTAACCGGATTATTTCGGTTATCGTTAACATTTTCCGTTCCATCCCTTTTATCATTCTTATTGTCTGGATGATTCCTTTTACCCGCGGTCTAGTAGGTACTTCCATTGGGGTTAAAGCCGCGATTGTACCCCTGAGCATCGGCGCGGCTCCCTTTATTGCCCGGTTAATAGAGAACAGTCTACTCGAAATACCACCCGGTTTAATAGAAGCTGCCCGGGCCATGGGCGCTACCCCCTGGCAGGTAATTCGCAAAATTTTGCTACCCGAGGCATTACCTTCCATTATAAACGCGGCTACTATTACCTTAATTACCTTGGTTGGCTACTCGGCCATGGGGGGGGCCGTGGGGGCCGGCGGTTTAGGACAAATTGGCTATCAATATGGCTACGTCGGTTACGATACGCTGGTCATGAATTCGGTACTAATACTCCTGGTCGGGCTGGTTTTTATCATTCAATTTACCGGAAATTACCTTTCTAAGAAGGTCGATCACCGGAAATCACTTTAAATTTGTGCCATGCAAAAACAGATTAAACTTGTAGTAACTTTATTATTCGCCATTTTTATAACCGGTTGCGGCGGGGCCGAAAAAAAGAATGACCCCAACCATATTGTGGTCGGGATTATGGCGGGTCCGGAATACCAGATAGCCGAAGCAGCCAAGAAAGTCGCCAAAGAAAAATATAATCTGGACGTAGAACTGGTAAGCTTTAACGATTATGTAATGCCCAACGAGGCTCTGCAGCAAGGCGATCTGGACGTAAATGCTTTTCAAAATAAACCTTATCTCGATATCCAGGCCAAACAACGGGGCTACCAGCTGGCCATTGTGGGTAACACCTTTGTTTACCCTTTGGCCGGTTATTCTAAAAAAATTAAAAAAGTGGACGAGTTGAAAGAAGGCCACACCATTGTTATCCCGAACGATCCGACCAACAGCGCCCGCGCTTTATTACTGATGCAGCAGGCGGGCATTATCCAGTTAAAAAACAACGTGGGCCAGTTTCCCACGCTGGCCGATATTACCGCTAATCCTAAAAATATCCGCATCCTGGAAATGGAAGCCCCGCAGCTGCCCCGCGCCCTCGACGACCAGGAAGTTACCGTAGCTGTAATTAACGCTACTTTTTCAACCCCGATTGGCCTGAATGCCCTGCGCGACGGCATTTTTGTGGAAGATAAAAGTTCGCCCTACGTCAATAACATTGTTGCCCGCGAAGACAATAAAAATGAGGAAAAAGTAAAAAAGTTTGTCCAAGCGTATCAATCGCCCGAGGTAGAACAAGCCGCTTTAAAAGCATTTGATGGCGGGGCCATTAAGGGTTGGTAGAACTTGCTCTTATTCGGACATAGGTGGACAATTATTTATACAAACTGAATCTATGGAAGACTACATTCCAGAATGACTCAATCGTTATCCATATAGTGATGAACTGAAAAAAGTAGGTACTTTTCGGCGGCGAAAATGCTCAGGTATTTATGCAGGAATTTGGCATATTTAGTATTTATAGCCAATCGCTTCAAGTAGCTGCCATAACGCAGGATATGCCACCCGGCGGGTTTTCAAAACCCACCGGGTTGGAACAATTTTTTAAATCAACCTGATGAAAGGTAACTAATACTATTGAGTATTACTCATTTTCAAAACACTAAATTCTTTTCAACTCAATTAACAATCATCATTAATAAGTATGCACAATACCTACTTGTAAAGCCTGCTCATAGTTTTCTTTTTCAAATTGATACAAAAAAGGTGAGCGGTGTGCTCCAATCGCCCTTGTTTCATTTAACTTTTGTATCAATCCCAACGCGATTAATTTTTTAGCAAAATTGCGCTGATCGAGTTCTTTTCCCAGAATGGTTTCGTAAAGCGTATGAATTTCGGGCAGCGTGAATTTTTCGGGTAAAAGGTTATAACCAATGGGTTGGTGGTAAATCTGTCGCCGCAGGGTTAATAAAGCTTTCTCTACTACTTCATTCTGGTCGAATAAAAGCGGGGGTACCTCTTTCACATCCCACCATTGGTAATCTTCGGTAAAAAAATCGGTTTGTACGGTAACCTTCGAATAATCTACCAAGGCAAAATAACCAATTGATAAGGTTCGCTGCAGCAACCAGTTATCGTCGTCTACATCCAAATTAAATTTTTCTTTGTACTCCCGGGCGCTTCTTTCCCGGATTCGGTACGGAGAATCGCCAAACACGTGAAACTGTTGCAAATATAAGTTGCTCAGGCTGGTTTTTTCCTGCAAAATGCGGTTGGCAGCCTGGCTCAAGGGTTCTCTTCGCTTGATAAAACCTCCGGGTAATCCCCAACCCTCTAATCCTTTCCATTTCAGGAGTAAAATCTTGAGTTGCTGCTGATGGTAGCCAAAAATAACCGGGTCAATGCTGATATGAGGTAAGTACTCCTGATGGCCATTATGGACAAAGTCGTTCACTTCTTCTAGCGTGTTCATTTAACAAAATTAAAAATTTATTCCGTAAGTTATACGGATTATAAAAAATTGGTTACCTTTATTCCGTAAAGTTTACGATTTGATTTACTTTTCTTACAAACGTATTATTCCTTAATTACTTATATCCATCCATTCACTTTTAAACCTTTATTTAAGCATGAAAAAGTTAAGCACCCTTTTCGTTTTTAGTTTTTTATCGTTGTTGTTTTTTGCTTTTAATTTGCAAGCCCAAACCACTCCGGAAGATTATTTTGTCGGCACTTGGAACGTGAAAGCTTTTGGCTTACCCGATGGCGATAAAGAGTTGGTCCTTCAATTTGAAAAAAAGGATGGGAAACTCACTGGTGGTATTGTCGACCCAACTTCCAAAAAAATTGTCAATCCTTTTACTAGTGTGGAGCTAGCTTCTAATAAATTAAAAGCAAATTTTATAGCTCCGGAGCAGCAGATGGACGTGTATCTGACTTTAGAAAAGAAGGATGATACCAATGTTACCGGCAGTATAATGGATATGTTCAATATGGAGGGCACTAAAGCCAAGTAGTCGCATTCTTCTACGTTCACGGCTATAACTCATTTAATTATGATGCCATATTTTTCTTCCCCGCTTCGGAGAGTTCTCGGAGCGGTATTCGTCTGCCTGTTGGCCCTTGGTTTAGGATCTTATGTGGTCATGAAAGAATCCCCGCGCATTTTAGTGTTCAGCAAAACCGCTGCCTTCCGCCATTCTTCCATTTCGGCGGGACAGAAAGCCTTATTTGCCCTCGGTAAACAACATGGCTTTGCGGTTGACACGACCGAAAATGCCGGAAGATTTACGGATGAAAATCTGAAAAAATACCAGGCCGTTGTATTTTTAAATACCACTGGTGATGTGCTTAATCCCATTCAGCAGAATGCTTTTGAACGCTATATCCAAGCCGGTGGAGGTTACCTGGGTATTCACGCGGCCGCGGATACGGAGTATGGCTGGCCCTGGTATAATAAACTGGCGGGCGCCTGGTTCGAAAGCCACCCCAACCCGGATAATGTGCAGAAAGGAACATTACTGGTTGTAGACAAAAACCATCCGGCCACTAGCTTCTTACCGGAGAAATGGGAGCGGACGGATGAATTTTACTCTTACAAAAACATCAGCCCGGATATAAAGGTCCTGTTGAAAATAGATGAAAAGACCTACCGGGGCGGTACTAATGGGGACAACCATCCGATGGCCTGGTACCAGGAATTTGACGGTGGCCGGTCGTTCTACACGGCAGGTGGGCACACCGATGCCAGTTTTGCCGAACCGCTCTTCCTGAAACACCTGTACGCCGGATTAAACTACGTAATGGGTGGCAATACTCCAAAACCGCTGGACTATAGCAAGGCGAAAACCAAACGAATGCCGGAAGAAAACCGGTTTGCCAAAGTTATCCTCGAAGAGAAACTCGACGAGCCAATGGAACTGACCGTATTACCGGATAGCCGGGTATTGTTTATTGAACGGAAAGGAAACGTAAAACTTTACAGCCCGGTTACAGGCAAAACTAAAGTAATTGCCACCATTCCGGTGAACACGAAGGTTACCGACAAAGCAGGAAAAACAGGCAATGATGAAGCCGGCTTACTTAGTTTAACCAAAGATCCTAACTTTGCGCAAAACGGGTGGATTTACCTGTATTACGCTCCGGAAGGAAAAGAAGCCAAAAATATCTTAACCCGTTACCAGTTAAAAGGCGATGAGCTGCTGATGGACTCTAAAAAAGTACTATTGGAAGTAGCCACACAGCGGGAAATTAGTGGTCATGCCGGTGGTTCGCTCACTTTTGATGCAAAAGGTAATTTATATTTATCCACCGGCGATAATATTAATCCGCACGGTTCTAATGGCTACAGCCCTTCGGATGAACGCCCCGGTCGGGAACCCTTTGATGCGCAGATGACTTCGGGAAATACCAATGATTTGCGGGGTAAAATACTTCGCATTCATCCGGAAAAAGATGGCAGCTATACCACTCCGGAAGGAAATTTATTTCCGAAAGGTACGCCTAAAACCAGACCTGAAATTTACACGATGGGGCACCGCAACCCATACCGTATTTCCGTAGACCCCAAAACCGGTTATCTGTACTGGGGCGATATTGGTCCGGATGCCAGCCAACCCGGTGATAAACGCGGTCCGGAAGGGTTTGACGAAGTAGGACAGGCCCGGAAAGCCGGTAATTTTGGCTGGCCGTATTTTGTGGGTGACAACAAAGCGTATTACCAATATGATTTTGCGGCCAGTAAGTCCGGTGAGTTGTACAACCCGGAGAAACCAGTAAATAATTCACCTAATAACACGGGTTTAAACCAATTACCTTCCGCCCAAAAAGCTTTTATTTGGTATCCTTACGCCGAATCGAAGGAATTCCCACTCGTAGGTGCCGGGGGACGCAGTGCTATGGCCGGACCAATGTTTTACGCCGACCAGTTTAAAACAGCTAAGCGGGCTTTCCCGGATTATTATGATGGAAAATTATTTATTTACGAGTGGATGCGCGGCTGGCTGATGGCCGTTACTTTGGACAAAGAGGGCAATTACGGCTCCATGGAGCGGGTAATGCCCAGCTATAAATTCTCCAATCCGGTAGACATTGAATTTGGCCCGGAGGGCGATTTGTATATGCTCGAATACGGCAGTGGTTGGTTTACCCAAAATGAGGATGCCCGCCTGGTACGCATTGAATACAACAGCGGCAACCGCAAACCGGTTATTCAACTAGCTACGGACAAAAAAGGCGGCGCTCTGCCTTTTAAAGCCCATCTTTCTTCGAAAGGCACCCAGGATGCAGATAACGACGCGTTGAAATACGTATGGAAAGTGACCGCTCAAAATGGAGGCACTACCCGGACGTTTAACGAAGCCAATCCCACGGTAACTTTTGACAAAGCCGGCATATATAAAGCTACGCTTACCGTAACGGATGCCAAAGGAGCCACCAGCAGCCAAAGCCTGGAGATTATGGCGGGTAACGAAGAACCCGTGCTCACCTTTAAAACTCCTACCAGCAACCAAACTTTTTTCTTTCCTAATCAACCTTTTGAATACGAAGTGAAGGTAAGTGATAAGGAAGATGGCAGCCTGGAAAACGGAAAAATAAAACCCGCCGAAGTAGCCATTAGCTTCGATTATCTGCCGGAAGGATACGACATCGTCGCGATTGCCCAAGGCCATCGCAGTGCGGATGCTTCTGTCGGCGTGGTGAAAGGACTAAAACTCATCGAAAGCAGTGATTGCAAAGCTTGCCACAGCATGGATAAAAAATCAGTTGGACCCGCCTATCAGCTAGTAGCTCAAAAATATAAAAACAATGCGGGAGCGGCTCAACGGCTGGCGAAAAAAGTGATTTCCGGTGGGAGCGGCGTATGGGGAGAAGTTGCCATGAGCGCGCATCCCCAGTTAGCAGAAGTTGATGCCCGAGAAATGGTTAACTACATCCTGAGCTTGTCGGAAACAAAGCAAGCCGCTGCAGCCTTACCCGTTAAAGGAAGTTACACCATGGCTATTCCCCAGGGCGATAAAGGAGAAGGTATGTATGTAGTCAGGGCCGCCTACCAGGATAAAGGCAGCAAGAACATTCCTTCGATTAGCGCCGAAAAAATGTTGACCTTGCGTAATGCCAAGATGCCGGCCGGCAAAGCCGAGAAAATAGAAGGCGTAATGAAATACGGTACTATTATCATTGCTTCCACCAAAGGGTCAAGTATTGGTTATAGTAACCTGGATTTAACCGGCATCGAACAGATTAAATTTACGGCCTCTGCTCCCAAAGCGCAACTGAATGCCGCGGGAGGAAGGATAGAAGTTCATTTGGATTCTCCTACTGGAAAACTCGTCGGACAAACGGCCATGATTTCGCCACCCGAAGGAGCCAGTCAAACCGGTATGCCGCCCACTGTTGTAGCCAAACTTTCCGGAGCCGGTGGTATTCACGACGTTTATTTTGTTTTTCAGAATGAGAAAGCTCCCGCGGGTCAATCTTTAATGGTATTGATAGATTTAGAATTTCAAACCAGTAAGTCGGCTAATTTTAGTGCATCACCAATGGCTAAAGTTGGAGCTGGAACAAGTGTTACCGCAAAAAGTCTGGAAGCGTATGCCGGCAAGTATAAGATGACCGGACTTCCTTTTGAGCATGTTGAAATTACGTCTAAAGAAGGAGGTCTCCATATGAATGCCGGCGGCAATGAAGCGGACCTCTCGCCCAGTAAAGAAGTTGATGTATTTGAAGGAACGGGTGGAACCCAATTGATATTTGGCCGAAATGCGGAGAAGAAAATAACCACCATGACCCTTAAAGCTCAAGGCTTTACCTTTGAAGGAGTTAAAGAATAATTTATAAAAGATTGGGCAAGTAAAGGCGTCTCGAATATTGAGGCGCCTTTATTTATTATAAATTAAACTTATTAATTAAAATCCTCTATTTTGTTACGGTTAAAAAACTTACTCTAAAAATCCCGCCTGTATGAAAAACATTGTGTACACTTGTTTTATTTGCCTGGTGGCCTTGGCTGCTTGTAACCAGAACAAAACCGCTATTACCGAAAATTCTACCAACACAGCCGCTACCGGCGACGTAACCCAAGACTGGAAATTTGGCATCGCCCTATGGACCTTCCATACTTTTAACTTTCCGGAAGCCTTGGCCAAGGTGGATAGCGCGGGTGTGCAGTACGTAGAACCCAATACTTTCCACAAAACTGGCCCCGATTTAAAAGATTCTTTAATTCTGCAACTTTCACCGACGGGTTTAACTAAACTCCGGTCTCTTCTGGATCAGAAAAAATTAGCAGTCGGCTCAGTTTATATCGTCGGCGATTCTACGGTTGCCTCTTGGCAAAAACAATTCGAAATTGCCAAACAACTCGGCGCCACCTTCGTCACCGCTGAGCCACCCATTAACATGTGGGATAGTGTAGATAGTCTAGCCGGAGCCTACAACCTGAAAGTAGCCCTTCATGAGCATTGGAAAGGCGTGAGCCGCTACTGGCACCCCGACTCGGTTTTAGCAGCGATAAAAGATCACCCTAACTTTGGCGCTTGTGCCGATCTGGGTCATTGGCCCAAAAGTGGCATAAACCCTTTGGAAGCCGTAAGAAAACTTAATGGGCACATTATTGGGGTGCATTTAAAAGACATTGCGGCTTTTAACGATCCGAAATTAAAAGATGTACCGGTCGGAACGGGCGTAGTTGATTTTCCCGCCGTTTTTCAGGAATTAAAAAAGCAGCAGTTTAAAGGGTACATTTATATTGAACGCGATGCCGAAGATAAACCGAGTAACCTGCCCTCCGTTATCCAGACCGTTAAGTATTACAACGATCAGGTAAAGCAATTGCAATAACTCACTTCATTTAATTAACTGCTCGCGCTTACTCATTCCCTCTGTCATGACCCACTGCCGAATTCGTCACACGGTTATATTTAAACTCAGGCACCCGAAAGGCTCTCCTGAAGAGCAGGATTTTTTAGCGGCGGCTCAGCAACTCGCTTCTCTTCCGGGGGTAGAAAACTTTGAATCGTTGAAGCAGATTAGCCCGAAGAACCGGTTTGAGTGGGGCTTGTCGATGGAGTTTGGCAGTCAGACCGAGTACGACCAATATGACCGCCACCCGGAGCACGTAAATTTTATCAAGGAGCGTTGGCTGCCAGAGGTAGAAAACTTCCTGGAAATAGATTACCAATTATAAGGTAATGCAGCTGGCAGAACAAACTGTGGCGGGCTTTGGGCAAGAATGCAGGTTTGGAGGCTAATTGGAATGCTGCTCTAACCAAAAAGATGCAAGCCAAAGTCTGTCTTGCATCTTTTTGTTGCCCGCCAGAATAAAAAAGTAAATAAATCACTGAAGTAAATTTTTTTTACAATCCAATATCAAAATAATCTGGTAGAAAAAACGGCTGGATAAATAAGGCTGGTTTCTACATTCAAAACCAATATAATTTTTTCAGGCAATGAAAAAGATTGTTAAAATAATACTTTGGAGTTTGTTTGGCAGCCTCCTGCTTTTTGGAACTGCCCTGGGAATTTTCTTCTATAAAATCACCAATGGTTTTCCCGTTACCTACGAGACTGAAAAACCAGTCATTCAATTTCCCCAAAATCAACCGGCTATTTTAGTTTTTTCGAAAGCAACCGCCTTTCGGCACAGAGAATCTATTGCAGCCTCCTTACCGGTATTTACCCAAATGGCCCAGCGAAATGGTTGGTTTGTTTATCAGACGGAAGAAGGAGGTGTTTTCAATCCGGAGCAGCTCCAGCAATTTAAAGCAGTCATTTTTAACAATTCCACCGGTCGGGTGCTCAATGAGGAGCAAGAGCAAGCTTTAAGCCATTATGTAGAAGCAGGTGGGGCTTTGCTGGGCATTCATGGCGCCGGAGACAATTCCCATCACTGGCCCTGGTACGAGACGAACTTACTAGGTACCCGCTTCTCCCATCACCCAATTAATCCTCAATTCCAAAAAACGGAGGTGCATATAGAACCTGCCGTTGATACTATCCTTACCCAGCAATTACCTGCTTCGTGGGTTCATGAAGATGAATGGTATGTCTTTTTGGACCAACCAAAAGGCGCCCGGGTGATGTCCTATATTAATGGTGATAAGATTAATGCCAATGGTAATATGCTTTGGATGAAAAATAAGAATTTTGGCATGGGCAGCTACCATCCGGTAGCTTGGTACCGGGCAGTCGATCAGGGAAAAACCTTCTATACCTCCATGGGCCATAGCCAAGAAGTGTGGCAAGACGCTAATTTCGTCCGGCTGGTGGAGAATGCTCTCCAGTGGTCAATGAAATAATTGTTTAGTTCTAATACCCAATAGTATGAGTTACCTTCCATCAGGTTGATTTAAAAAATTGCTCTAACCCGGTGGGTTTTCAAAACCCGCCGGGTTTCATATCCTGCGTTATGGCCGCTCCTTGAAGCGATTGGGTATAAGATAAGTGGATTAAAACAGCTTAAAAGAGGGAGTACTATTTTCTAAATCTTTGACCTAATTATGGCGGCAAATTCTTTTAGGACCCATCCCGATTACTAATGGTATAGTAATCGGGTATAAATCAGAAAAGCCTGCTTTTAAGCAGGCTTTTCTGATTTATACCCGAGGGAGGTTAATGGAAGGAACAAAGATTTTATTTAAATAAACTGCCTAAACTACCCGCTAAATTGCCTAAACTGCCTCCTCCCAATTTGGAAAGAGATTGGGAAATGCTGTCTTCGGTTATACTGTTATCATTTGGGTCAGCGGCTTTGTGCGCGAATTTTTGAAGCAATCCGGGTAAAGCGGCGGCAATAGCTCCGGTGGCCGCTGGGGGCAAGCCAAACTTGCTGCCCAGGCTACCTACCAAGCCTCCTTCAATAACGCTGGTTATAGGGCTTCCGGAGGACAGGCCACCTTGCAGCATCGACAATAAACCACCTGCGCCGCCTTGGGCCGCTGCTTGGCTGGCTAATCCATTCGTAACATGGTGCGCAATTTCGGTATGCACGGCATCGGCCTGGCCGGCCGGTATAGAAGAAGCAACTTGAGGGTTATTGCCTACTTGTTGCTTAACTAAGTCTAAGATTTGATCAAACATAATTTTCTCTTTTTATGATTTTTATTGTAAACGCGCCAAAAAAGAATTAGTTGGGTTTGTTCTTAGTGAGGTGGTACAAGTGCTAGTGTTGTGTTCATTTTATTAGATAAGTATAATTCTCGGTTATAGCTATGTATTTTAAAAAGAGAATGTTGACTATTTGTACAAACGGAATGAACACATAAATCCAGGCGATATTGTTTCTAAGAATTTTTGAAAGTTGGTTTA
Source organism: Adhaeribacter arboris (assembly GCF_003023845.1). Taxonomy (NCBI): domain Bacteria; kingdom Pseudomonadati; phylum Bacteroidota; class Cytophagia; order Cytophagales; family Hymenobacteraceae; genus Adhaeribacter; species Adhaeribacter arboris. Next base: position 6,933,618 of record NZ_PYFT01000001.1, read on the forward strand.
AAAGTAGGAGAGTTAGTTCCTTCAAAGTAGACTAGCAGGAATATGAATTTTGGCAAACGAATGCTTATAAAAGGATTAAAAGAATAAATTGATTAAAAACGTTTTGTAATCTAAAAGTCAGATAGTTAAAGTTAAGGCTGTTCGAATTTTTAATTCTTGACAACTTGACTTGTTCCTGGTTTAACTATTGGTAAAACTTTCAATTCATTCTGACCCTGAAGAAAATCACTTCACCTGACTGCGCCGAAGCAGGTATAAATCTAGCCACACGGCGGCTATCAGAATAATGCCCAGAATTATATCTTGCCACAAACCGGAGATACGGGCAATAACCATAATGTTGGCTATTAAACCCATAAACAAAGCGCCCAATAAGGCACCCGGAATTTTACCTACCCCGCCTTGTAAGCTGGCCCCACCCAGTATTACCGCCGTAATTACCCGTAATTCTAATCCGCGGCCTAATGTAGACATAGCCGCTCCTAAACGAGAAGCTAATAATATCCCGGCAATTCCGGCCAGGGTAGCGGATAAAACAAACGCGTATAATTTCATGCGTTTCACCCGGATGCCCGATAATTCGGCCGCTTTTTCGTTGCCCCCGATGTAATAATAGCGGCGGAAGAAAACGGTTTTGTTTACCAGAAAAGTAAATAAACCTACCGTGAGCAGCATGTACCAAACCGGCATTTGCATGCCTAATAACCGGGATTGCCCAATGGCGTTAAACCAATAAGGTAAATTCTGAATATTTGCTCCGGCTACCAATAAGGCCCCACCCCGCACAATACCCAGCATGGCCAAGGTTTGAATCATGGGATTGATGCCTTGGTAAGCAATCAGATACCCGTTTATCCAGCCAATAGCTACGGCACTGAGCAAGCCCGCTGCAATGGCCAGCGGCACTGGTACCTCATGAAAAAACATAAGATTAGCCGCTAACCCCCCGGAAAAAGCCACCACCGAACCAACCGATAAATCAAACATGCCGGCAATAAGCAAAAGCATCATGCCCACGGCCACAATGGTATCGATGGAAAGATTCAATAAAACCTGGCTTAAATTCTCAAAAGTCGGAAAGTTTCGGGGAATAGGATGCTGGCCAAGAGGCAAATAATAACAATGGTAATACTGAGAGAAGTAACACGGTCTTGAAAAATTTTTCTCATGTTTGGGCTATGTCGGGTAAACGAAGCGGATGATCATTTATATTGTTATTCAACTCACACAAAAAGAAAATTACAGCTGTGTATTTATTAGGTTGGTTTTTTTCTAGCAACTAACTCGGAAAAACACATAGCGAAAGCGACTTTGATCATCTATAGAGTGTATTCAGCAAGTAAGATTTACCAACTCGCCAACGCCATTATTTCTTCTTCGGTGGCTTTTTTTCCGATTAATTCCCCTTGGATCGTACCGCCGCGGATTACCAATATCCGGTCGGCTAATGCTAATAGTTCAGGTAATTCGCTCGAAATAAGCAATATGCCTTTGCCACTTGCGGCCAACTGGCGTAAAAGCTCATAAATTTCTGCTTTTGCCCCCACATCAATGCCATGGGTAGGTTCGTCTATCATCAAAACTTCCGGGTTGGTAAGCAGCCACTTAGCCAGTACTACTTTTTGTTGATTTCCCCCGCTTAAATAACTAACCGGTTGGTCCAGGTGCGGAACAGCTATCCGTAACTTTTCTTTGTATTGTTGCGCCCAACTACCGGCCACCTTGTGGTTGTACCAGTTAACTGGAGCAGCGGCTGCTAAGTTAGCGGCAATTACGTTTTCGGTTACCGAGCGATTTAAAAATAAACCCTGCGATTTCCTTTCTTCCGGTACATAGCCCATGCCCGCCGCAATGGCATCCGCCGGATGATGTATAAATATCTGTTCTCCGTGTAAATATACTTCCCCGTGTTCACGGGATAAGTAGCCGAAAAGGGTTTGCGCAATTTCGGTGCGGCCGGCGCCTACCAGCCCGGCTAATCCTAGTATTTCGCCTTTATGCAAAGTAAAGCTTACCTCTTTAAAACCAGCACCGGTTAAGTTAGTAACCCGTACTAATTCTTCGGCTGTAGCGCAGGAAGTTTCAGTTGCTGGGACCAGGTCGCGACCAACCATCAAGCGAATGAGAATTTCGGGGGTAACTTCCTCAATCGGCCGAGTGCCCTGGTAGCGACCATCCTTTAAAACGGTAACCCGATCGGCTATTTGGAATATTTCCGGTAAGCGGTGCGAAATGTAAATAATGGATTTACCGGCCTTTTTTAATTGCTTAATTAAAGTAAATAAGGTTTGCGTTTCGCGGGCGGTGATGGAAGCCGTAGGTTCGTCGAGCAATAAAATAGCCGGATTTTGAGCAAAGGCTTTGGCTATTTCCACCATTTGCTTTTCACCCGGCGATAAATCAGCTACTAATTGTTCCGGTTGAAGGTAATCTATGTGTAATTCCTGCAATAAAGCCCGGGTTTGGGCGAAAAGCTTCGAATAGTGAATAAAGCCCCAGGAATTTCGCGGTTGCCTGTTAGCAAAAATATTTTCGGCTACGGAGAGCGGGTCAATTAAACTTAGCTGCTGGTACACAATGGCAATGCCCAATTCCGCCGCCTGAGCCGGACCAGTAATACGGGTTGGCTGGGCGTTTAGCAAAATAGTGCCGGCGTCGGGTTGGAGATTGCCCGTTAGAATATTCAGGAGCGTGCTTTTACCAGCCCCGTTTTCGCCGCATAAAGCGTGCACTTCGCCCGCTCGAAGCTCAAATGAAATGTCGTCGAGGGCTTTTACTCCCGGGAAATACTTGCTAATTTTTTTTAACTGTAGTTCCATCGTTAGGTAGTACGTTTTAAGTTATAGGTTATACGTTTTAACTTATTGGTTTCCTTTGATTTATATCTAAATCGGACTCATGCTTAACTTTAATTGAATAGTAATTGGTAATAAGTTAATTGTAAGTTGACAGGTGTTCAAGTTGTATTAACTTATAATCAAATAATTACAGCTGTGGTCTATGGACTATGGACTAAAATAAGGACACTACTTTATTTGTCCGGGCCGATTCGTACGCCGCGTGTACCAACCGCACCGTTTGAAAATTATCGTCGCCGGTAGTTTCAGCGGGTGCATTGCCGAGTAAATCTTCCAAAATATTGCGGTTACAATCCACAATGGAAGAATGGACCACCGCGTACGCGGGATCTACCCAGGAGTACATTTGAGGCTCAGCCGCAGTGCTGTTAGTTCCTTGGCGGGTAGTGATTTTAATCTGGAAATCGTGGGTTAGAATTAGCGAGCCATGTTCGCCTTCTACCTGAACCAGCGTTTGCGGAAAAGCTTCTTTTTCCAGCAGAGAAGCGTACGACATTTCGGCGAAGCAGGAAATTCCGTTTTGCATGCGCAGCAACACATGGGCTACATCTTCGCCTTTAATTTGGGAATTTACCCGGTTGGTTTGGCAATACAACGACGCTACTTCGCCGAAAAGAAATCGACAGATATCCAGAATATGGGAGCCAATATCCGTTAAAATAAATTCTTCCAGTTCCGCCAAAAAAGGCTGATTCTGAAACACCGGGAAAGCCGAAACAAAAGTAACCCGCGCCCGAAACAATTTACCTAATAAGCCAGAATCTAAGATTTCTTTTACCTTCCGGATGGGCGCTTGCCACCGGAAGTTTTCGTGGATGTACAACTTTACGCCGGCATTCTTACAAACCGTTACCATGCGGCGGGCCGTTTCGAGAGTCGGCGCCATGGGTTTTTGACAAATGACCGCTAAACCCTGCGCGGCGCCTTTTTCGGTAAATAGTGCGTGGGTGTCTACGTCGGTGATAATATCCATAAAATCCAGTTCCGCCGCGTGTTGCTGCAGGAGTTCGTCCGGGTCATCGTATACGTGCGGCACGTTAAAGGTGCGGGCCACTTCTTCGGCCCGGCTCTGGGTGCGGTTATATAAGGCGATAGGTTCAACTCCCGGGAGTTCCTGCCAACCCGAGAGCTGATAATACGACCAGAAACCCGTACCAAAAACGGCGAACTTTAATTTTTTCATTCTCTTACTTGCATCTATCAAAAAAGTAGTACCTTCGTCTTAACTCTACTGTACTGTACTGTTTGTTTAAAAACAAATATAAAGGTATTTATTTCCCGGCAAAGCATCTGACGAAAGATTTATCCGGAACTCTAACAGAAATGGCGATTATAAATGGAAATGCTGATCCCGGTAAATACGCAATCAAACCATCCCAAATACAAACAAATTCTGGAAGGAGTGATTGCCTCCATTGAAAAAGGAAGGTTAGAACGGGGGCAGCAACTACCGTCTATCAACGAATTAGCGCAGCAGCAGAATATTGCGAAAGTAACCGTAGCTAAGGCGTACGAAGAACTCCGGCAAAGAGGCATCATAACCGCCAAACAAGGGAAAGGATTTTACGTGGCTTCTACCGAAGTTAAAAATTCCTTAAATGTATTTTTACTTTTTGATACCTTAAATGCTTATAAAGAAACTTTGTTTTACGCCTTAAAAGCTACTTTGCCGGAGAATGCCCGATTAAATTTATTTTTTCATCATTACGATCAGAATTTATTTCAGAGCCTGATTAAGAATAATCTGGGCAATTACCAGTACTACGTGGTGATGCCCCATTTTAATCAAGATATATCTGCCATTGTGCGGCAGATTCCGCTGGAAAAATTAGTGGTGCTGGATAAAACCGTACCGAAACTCAAAGGGGATTATGCCGCCGTTTACCAGGATTTTGAAAAAGATATTCAATTGGCTTTAACCGTGGGTATAGACCTCCTCAAGCGGTATACCAAGTTAACTTTAGTGCTTTCCAAAGATCAGTTTCAGTTCGTGCCGGAAGGTATTATTACGGGTTTTAAGAAGTTTGCCAAAAAGCAAAATATAGCTTGTGCCATAACGGATAAATTTACCCCGGACTTAATAAAAGCCGGTGAATCTTATTTACTATTTGCGGATCGGGATTTGATTTCGTTTATTAAATACGTGCACGAAGCTAAATTAAAACTAGGCCGGGAGGTGGGATTAATCTCGTACGACGATACCCCGATGAAAGAAATTTTAGAGGGCGGCATTACCGTAATTTCCACCGATTTTGAGCAGATGGGCCGCACCACTGGCCAGTTAATCTTGGAAAGAAGAAAAGAACAAATAACTAATAGTACCCGATTGATTCAGCGAAAATCTCTTTAGGAGCTGCATATTAAGTTCATAAAAAGACAATGCCGCCCGAAGATAAAATAGAAACATGCAATTAGGAATCAGCACCTATACGTACGGCTGGGGAGTAGGCGTACCCGGTAACCGACCGGCTAATCCCTTAAACGAACTCGACCTGCTCGCGAAAGCGCGTGAATTCGGGTTGCGATTAGTACAATTCGGGGATAACTTACCTTTGCATGAATTGCCGGAACATCGGTTAGCGGGCTTGCAGCAACTAGCAGCGGCTAAGGGTATTACTTTAGAAATTGGGGCGCGCGGCCTTACGCCGGAACACTTGCACCGGTATATATTACTGGCTGAAAAACTAAGGGCTAATTTACTTCGGTTTGTCATAGATGCTCCCGGTTACGAGCCCGACATAAAGGAAATTATTCAAATTATTCAAAACCAGCTCTCTGTTTTAGAAACCAAACAAATAATACTTGGCTTGGAAAATCACGATCGTTTAAAAGCCCGGGAATTTGCGCATATTCTGGATCAGGTAAACAGCCCCAACGTTGGCATTTGCCTCGATTCGGTTAATTCCATAGGGGCCGGTGAAGGCTTGGAGCAAATTGTGGAGACGCTCGCGCCTTACACCGTGAACCTGCACGTGAAGGATTTTGGTATTCAGCGTTTACCCCACCTGATGGGATTTCAAATTGATGGCCGGCCCGCGGGAAAAGGCAGGTTAAACGTGCCTTGGCTACTAAATAAACTACAACCGTTTGGTCGTTGCCGAACGGCGGTACTGGAACAATGGGTAGTACCGGAAACGGAACTAACCGAAACCCGGCGCAAAGAAGAAAACTGGGCCGTAGCAAGCGTCCATTATCTGCGGCAGTATTTTGAAACGTAAACTAAATTCTATACAAAATGGCTAAAATTACGCTCGTAGGGGCTGGCGGTAAAATGGGGTGCCGCCTCACCGATAATTTTAAAAACTGTACTCAGTATTTACTGGATTACCTGGAAGTGAGCCCCCAGGGCATTCAAAACCTGCAACAACGCGGTGTAACCGTGAGCGTGCAGGAAGAATCCGTACCGGATGCGGATGTGGTAATTTTAGCGGTACCCGATGTAGCGATTGGGGCTATATCACGGGAAATTATTCCGCAAATGAAGGCAGGAGCTCTGGTAATGACTTTAGACCCAGCGGCGCCGTTGGATGGCGTTATTCACCACCGCGCTGATTTAGGTTATGTTATTGCCCATCCTTGTCACCCGAGTGTATTTAATTGGGAGCCTACCGAAGAAGCTTTCCGCGATTTTTACGGTGGTATTTCCGCGAAGCAATCCATTGTGGTGGCCCTGATGCACGGTACTGAAGAGCATTATAAGTTAGGAGAAAAAGTAGCCCAGGACATGTACCAGCCCATCAAAGATACCCACCGTATTACCTTGGAGCAAATGGCTATTCTGGAACCGGCCATGGTCGAGACCCTGGCGCAAACCTGCATGGAAGTCGTAAAAGAAGGCTACGATCGTATTGTGCAATTAGGCGTACCCGAGGCCGCTGCCCGTGATTTTGTGTTGGGCCACTTGCGCATTCAGATTGCGGTGTTATTTAAAGAAGTAAACGGTACCTTCTCCGATGCCGCCTATAAAATCAGCAAGCGCGCCAAACCCATTTTGTTTAAAGAAAACTGGCAGAATATCTTTCAAATGGAGGATATCCGCGAACAGGTTAAAGATATTACGACCAAATAAAATTCGAGATAAATTAAATTTAAGCTTCTTAAATCAGGAAAGGAATAAGTATACCATTAACCTTGTGGCAGTTGCTTAAAGCTATTAATGATTAGTAAATGCAAGTTAAAAGATTATTATTTCTGTATTTACATTTACCGGTTCTGAAATATTCCTACTAAAAGTTTAATAACGTTTCTCTTAATAAAAACGCCTTTTTGTTATAGGCTCTGACGATAGCTCGGTTTTTGGTGAATGCACTTATCTGAAAATTTTAGTTGCTTGGATGGAAAGAGGGCTTACTGGCCTATGTAAAAAATTATGGGGCGGGTACTGGCAAGTAGTGCTTCGAACAGATAATACCAGAGGCTTTAAAGTATTGTCGCGCCGATGGGGTATAGAGAGCTGTTTAGCCTGGATTTTATTAGCTAGGCAATTCAAGAAGGATGATGAAAAGAACCGTCGTAACAGCCAAAGTATGGTTTACCTGGCGATGTTAACCATCATTCTTAAACGCTTCTGAAATATTTGAAAACAATTTCTTACTAGTTATCATTCAGCATTTACCATCTGTGGACTATTGACCATCGACTATGAACTAACAATTAATTTTCGGCTAAATATTCGTGTACTAGTTTAATGGCCATGGCTCCTTCGCCTACGGCGGAGGCAATGCGGTTCATGGCCCCAGAACGGACATCGCCAGCGGCAAAAACGCCCGGGTAGCACGATTCCAGCGGAAAAGGTTCGCGATCGAGCTTCCACTTTTTGCGGAAGTTGTCGTATTTCATTAATTCGCGGCCCGTTTCAATGTAGCCTTTGGTATTGGTCATAAAATCTAGTTTAATACCATCGTTACACGGCTTAGCCCCAATAAAAATGAACAAAAAGTGAGCTTTCACTTTCCAGCATTCTTTCGTATCTACGTTTTCTAATATTAATTCTTCCAGCCGGTTATCGCCGTGCGCTTCTTTTACAACGGTTCGGTTTAATACCTGAATAGTCGGCGTATTGTTGATTTGATCAATTAAATACTGCGACATGGTAGCGGCCAAGCTTTGCCCCCGAATTAAGATAAATACTTTCGCCGCAAACTTAGACAAGTACATGGCCGCCTGCCCGGCTGAATTACCGCCGCCCACAATGTAAATTTCTTCGTCTCGGGCTGCCACGGCTTCGGTGGTAGCAGCGCCGTAGTAAATGCCGGCGCCGGTAAAATTATCAATGCCACTAGCGGGTAATTGCATGTATTCTACGCCGGTAGTGAGGACAATGCTCCGGGTTTTTATTTGGGTGCCATCGGTGAGTACCAAAATTTTGTATTTATCTTTTATCTGAATATCCACTACTTCTAAAGGCGCTAAAAACTCGGCTCCCAAACGTGTAGCTTGTAAAATGGCCCGCTTGGTAAGTTCCGCCCCGGTAAGACCCGTAGGAAAACCCAAATAATTTTCGATTTTTGAACTGGTACCGGCCTGACCACCGGGCGCCCGCCGTTCTACCACTAAAGTTTTTAATCCTTCGGAAGCGCCGTACACCGCTGCTGCCAGACCGGCCGGCCCCGCCCCAATAATCACCACGTCGTATAAATTAGCGGTAGCGGTAACGTTTAAGCCAATTTTGGCCGCCACACTCAATAAATCGGGGTTGGCTAAATAACTACCGTCTTCAAAAAATAAAGCCGGTAAATTTTTAGCGTCGAGCTTACTTAAGTCCAGCAACTCCTGGGCCTTACCGTTAGTTTGAATATCCAGCCATTGGTAAGGAATTAAGTTGCCGGCCAGAAAATCTTTGATAAGGTGTGATTGCGGGGACCATTGAAAGCCCACCAGCTTAATACCTTGAAAATCAGGTTTAAAATTTATTTGCCAATCATCCAACTGGTCTTGCAGAATAGGATATAATTTTTCTTCGGGCGGGTCCCAGGGTTTCATTAAATAATAATCGAGCTGTACTTTGTTAATGGCCTGAATGGCGGCATTGGTATCTGAATAGGCGGTAAGCAGCACGCGCTTGGCTTCGGGATAATAGTCTTTGGCCAGTTCCAGAAAATCTACGCCTTGCATACCCGGCATCCGTTGGTCCGACAAAAATAAAGCAACTACCTCGCTTTTTAGCTTTAACTCTTTCACAACTGCCAAAGCTTCTTCGCCTGATTCCGCACTTAATATCCGGTATTCTTTGCGATACTGCTTACGTAAGTCCCGTTCAATAGCCCGCAAAACCTGCTGATCATCGTCGATTACGAATATAATAGGTTGCTTCATTTGCTTTTTTCCTGATTCAAGAAATGGTAGATACTTTAACAATAAATGATTAAGCTTAAAAAGCGCAGTAAAAACTTTATGAGCTTTTAAGGACAAAGATTTTATTACAAGAAAGCAGTGTAAAACCGTTACTTAACAAAGTAACTGGTCTGATATCCGGAAAGATTCTTTGATTTTCTTTCGGTATATGTATTCGATAAAAATAAAAGCTAATTGCCTTAAAGCTTTGATAATTTAATAGTAAGGAGCGTAAAAATTAAAATCAATAACTTAAAACACAATACCTCCTTATTACTCAATACTTGCCTGGCAAAGCGATAAATTAATGGGCAAGCAAACTTTGAACACTGTATTTCCCGGTTCTGATTTTACTTTTATAGAACCTTTATGCTGGTTTACGATAATCCGCTGCGAAATTTCTAAACCAATACCCGTGCCCTTGCCCACTCCTTTGGTAGTAAAAAACGGTTCGAAAATCCGTTGCTGGATTTCCGGCGGAATACCTACCCCGTTATCTTGAAGCTCAATAGAAACCATGTTTTCGTCTACCGGGTCTATAAAAGTGCGAATCTTAATGGTACCTTTTTGCGGTACGGCATCAATGGCATTATCGAGTAAATTCGTCCAAACCTGGTTTAACTCGCTGCCGAAAGCATGAATTTGCGGGATATTGGTACCGAAATCTTTCACTACCTCAATCTCTTTTACTTTTAATTTATGGTTGAGGATAATGAGCGTATTGGTAAGTCCTTCGTGCAAGTCAATGTTTTGGTATTGTGCTTCCTGGTCCATGTACGTGTACGCTTTTATGGCCTGGAGGAGCGCGCTGATGCGTTCGGTACTTTGCTTTAATTCCTGGGCTAAAAGGCGCATTTCAATATCTTTCGGCATCCAGTTCAGGAAATTAATCACGTGCTCGGGCAACAGAAGTTCCGAAAATTCGGCTAGCATAGCGCGGGTATAACCCACCGACACAAAAACGGAGGCAACGTCCCAGGCATTTTCTACTCCTTGGTCTTCGAGCCAGTCCAGCAATTCCTCTTCGCGATCGTTTTTTTCCAGGGTATTTAATTTTACGCCGTCCAGTTGCATTTTCTCGTAGAGAGGCATAAACGGATCGCCGGGTAAATTTTTTTCTTTAAAAACTACGTCTTTCAGCATGTGCGACGAATGCGTATCGAATGCCTCTAGGGTGGTAATTAAATTTTCCGCGGCCCTTTTCGCTGCTGAGGCGGGATTGTTTAATTCGTGGGCCAAGCCCGCCGACATAGTACCCAAAGAAATTAATTTTTCGCGCTGATTGGTGAGGGTGTTAATTTCTTTGGTGCGCTCGGCCATGTTCGTTAAAATTCGATTTCGCACAATAGAACAATTCCCCATCATTTCCCAGAACTCGTCTTGGTAAATAACGAATAGCTTCACGTCGGTTAGCGCCACGGCATTACCCGGATGCGGCGTACCGGCCAATAAAGGTACTTCGCCGCCCGTCATGCCCGGCGTAAATTTATTAATGAGCAAGCGCTGCCCGCGGACAATCCGGTAAATTTGGATGGTACCTTCCAGCACTACTACAAACTGACGCGCCGGATCTCCCTCCTGCCACATAATTTCACCGCGGCGGTATTCCTTTATTTCGCCTATAATATCGCAGCTTAGCTGCTCGTTGCTCAAGCCCTCAAAAAGTGAAATATTGCGGAGGGTTTCTAAAGGCAGCGATATCCGGGGATCTTTCTCCCTGACCGACCGGGTTTGTACGGTTTGCTCTTCCATGATAATTCGCTTAATTCTAAGAAAAATGTAGTTTAGCCATTAAAGCTTCCGAACCAGAGTCGGAATACACACCGTAAGCATTCACCAGTACGCCTTTTGTGCCATTGTTACCTTCAATAGCGTACAGGATAGCACTATCGGCCGGGTCCGTTGGACCTTCGAAGCGATAGAATTCGGTAACTTCAAAATCCTGGGGAAATAATTTTAAGCTGATCGCGGCGCATTCCAGGCAATCCTGGGCCACATTAAAGTTGTATTTATAACCCCGGCTTTCTAAATCCTTTAATGCTTCTACTAAGGTATCGTACTGTTTCATAGCCTTTTCCATTATAGCTCAATCAAGTTAGGAAATATTCTGAAGAAATAAGCTATTTAAGTATAACAGGCAATTAGTCAAGGTGTTTTAAATTAGAAACTAACCGTTTGGTTCTGTCCTAAATAAGTATGACTTGTAAAGAGAAATTATGCATTTTTAAACACGTAACTACATTTCCAATTTGAACCTCTCCCCGGTAACCACCATCTAGCCATACCAGTTTGCTCCGTTGGCAGAGATGGACCAGGTAAGGCACGCGCTTGATATAGCGGAGCATTTACCCAGTTTCTGAAACGCTGGCGGCCCATACCCTAATAGCTAAGAGTAATCCTTGGAATCCGTAAGAATACTTCCTACCTTTTATCTGCTTACCCGCATCAAATCCCCGGTGAGAACCCCACCAGCCGTTGTGTTGATGCTTGGGGAATCTATACTACCAGCGATTGAACAGGCTTTGCGCTTGGACTTACTCCGCCGCTTTTTTACAAAACGCTTTGAACCCATTACCAGGTACCATCCTTACTCCAGCTAGTAAAGTAATCCTACGCGGTTTGCCAGCATAGTAAATCAGGAGGCATTCTCCACTAACTGCAACCCGTTTTTACTACATAAAAGAGGGCGTTAATTACCTTTCACAAATCGACTGCTGGACGACCTGTTTTCCTGGTTGCTGAAGCCGGCCTTTTTAATAACTTCTTTAACTGCTGCCAGCCATTCTGGGGGGCTGGGCAAATGGGCGCTCTATTTGCTGAAAAAGGAACCAGCTAAAATAAGCAGCCAAAGAAAACATAAAAAAGACAGCCGAAGCCCCAACTACCTGCTATAAATTCTCAACCAGTTAACTTTGGGGCGGAAACTCTATTACAATTTAGTATTCTAAAAGATATCGAGTTTTATTAAAATTATACGTGTTTATGCGGTTTTCTCTTGCGAAAAATACGATTGTTAACCTAAAATCCGTAGAAAATCTGCATAACCTCTTCAAAACCAACACGTAATTGGTAAACTATGAAAAAAGAGGAGATTTTTTTAGGGGATTGGCGACGAATATTGTTGGGCAATGCCCCATGGGAGTTTATGCTGGAGGTCTTTATTCGGACCATAATCATTTATATTGCCTTACTTATTACCTGGCGCCTGCTCGGCAAGCGCATGAGCGCCCAGTTAACTATAACGGAGCTGGCGGTAATGATTACTTTGGGAGGTCTTGCCTCGGTACCCATGCAAATGCCCGACCGGGGCATTATACTTGGTGTCTTGGGTTTAGCCATTGCGATTCTTTTCCAGCGCGGTCTGAATTTAATAACATTTCGCTCCCGGAAAGCCGAAGTTATAACCTACGGTGATGTAGCCATGATGGTGAAAGATGGAGTGCTGCAACTAGAGCAGATGAAAAAAAATGAAATTACCAAAGACCAGATTTTTGCCGGATTGCGCACGCATAAAATTCAGCACTTGGGGGAAGTCAAACGCGCTTACCTGGAAACTGCCGGCCGGTTCAGCGTTTTTACGGCGGAAAATCCGCATCCGGGCTTGTCTATTTTACCTGAAAAAGACGAACAACTGCATCAAGCAGAGCCGCAGGATCATACCCATGCTGCTTGCGAACAATGCGGCAAAATAGTAAAACGGGCCGAGTTAAAAAACAAGGCATGCCCGAACTGTAATAATACCCATTGGACTTACGCCGTAGCGGCTTAATTACACCCTAACATGAAACCGGAAGATATTCATATAACGGATTATTTGCGCATACTCCTCGGCGAAGTTCCCTGGAGCTTTTTGATCGAAGTAATTATTCGGGTAACGTTTATATACCTGGTACTTACTCTTGCTATGCGCATTATGGGCAAACGGATGGCTAGCCGCATGAGCCGCTCCGAAATGACGGCAATGGTGGCGCTGGCGGCCTCAAACGGGGTAGCTATTCTGGCCCCGGATCGTGGTTTATTGCCCGTTTTAATAATAGCCATTGTGGTGGTTTGCTTTCAAAAATTCATCGCCTGGCGCACCGAAGCCAATCCCCATTTCGAGCAGCTTACCTCCGGTGATATAGATGTATTGATAAAGGACGGGGTGTTGCAGTTAGATTGCATGCAACATAGCCGTATGAGTCAGGAACAGGTTTTTGCCCAATGTCGCTTTGAACAGATAGATAATTTAGGCAAAGTAAAACGGGCTTACCTGGAAGCGAACGGTGCCGTTTCTATCCTGAAAGCCGATGAAAAACGTCCCGGGCTTTCGATATTACCGCAATGGGATAAAGAGTTCCGGGCTAGCCAAGAACCTGCTCCAAATACGTTTGCCTGTGGTAACTGCGGAAATGTGGTGCCAAGCAAGCCGCCGACCCAGGCACCTTGTTCCGTATGCAAAGAGAATCAATGGAGTGAAGCGGTGGTTTCGTAAGAGCTATTTAAATTTTTTATCATTTTTAGCTTGTAAGTCTCTCTATTGAAAGCAGTATTTATTAAAAATACTGCTTTTTTTTTATACTATGTTGGTTAGCTACTTGTTCCTCCGCTGAGACTGTGCCAGTCTTAGTATTACAGTGCGGATGCAGTTCAATGGGCCGTGTTTGCCTCGTGGCCGGCGGGCCTCGTTTGGCTCTTTCGGGCGGTCTAAACTTGTTTTCCTCCTTACGTCGGAATGCTTACGCACTACAACCTTAGAAGGCCCTCGATAGCCAAACTAGTATCAGTTGCCAGTAGCTTCGGATATTACTGATAATTGAGTTTAAAATTTTCCATATTTTCACCTTTCATCCTTTCTAAAAATATTATTATTTCTTCCTGCTACTGAGCTAGCAAAGTATCTTCTTATACCTGACCAATCTTGCAAGACTTAGGATAGTAAAAATTTAAATTTATACTTCGCAGCAACCTTAGAGTACCATTATGAATATATAAGTCCATAAAAATAATAAAGGCTTCAGCTACAAAGAAATTCTAACAGTTTGGCTAGGGAGGGCCTTCTAAGGTTGTGGTGCTTTAGCATTCCGACGTATAGGGGCGTGCTGCGCACGTTCCCGCCCGGAAGAGCCAAACTAGCCGGCCACGAGGCAAACACAGCCCGTTGAACTGCATCCGTACCATTCTATTGTGCCTTGAAAAGGCTCAACGGATAGACTAGTGATAAAACCATAACTTAACCTTCAAAATAAAAAAGCTTTAATTTTATTTTACTCTACAAACAAAACCAACCCTTTCAGATACTCTCCTTCCGGGTGGAAAATGGAAACCGGGTGATCGGCAGGTTGGGAGAGGTGGTGCATAATTTTAATATTCCGGCCGGCTTCAATAGCTGCGGCCATAATGGTATTGTTAAACAAACTGCGATCAACGGCTTGCGAGCAGGAAAAAGTAAATAAAATACCACCCGGTTTAATTTGCCTTAAAGCTTCGGCGTTCAGGCGTTTGTAGCCCATTACCGCATTGTGCCGCACATTGTGGTGTTTCGCAAAGGCCGGTGGATCCAGAATAATAATATCGTAAGGTTGCGACTGGTTCTTGAAAAAACTGAATGTATCCACGGCAAAGGCGGCATGCCGGTCGCCGGCTTGGTTTAGCGCGGCATTCCGGTCGGTGAGCTCAATTGCTTTTTTAGAACTATCCACGGAATGTACCAGCGTGGCTCCCGCATTTAAGGCATACACCGAGAAACCCCCCGTATAACAAAAGGTATTCAGCACGGATTTACCGGAAGCATAAGTGGCCAGTAGTTGCCGGTTCTCGCGCTGGTCGATAAAAAAACCGGTTTTTTGGCCGGTAATCCAGTCTACGTAAAATTGGTTGTTGTTTTCTTTTACAATTTCGGCTTCGGTGCCACTGCCGATTAAGTAACTATTTAGAGGAGTATGGGCTTCTTGCAGGTGCAGGGTTTCGGCACTTTTATCGTATACCGCCTTTAGTTTATTTCCGTAAATTTCTTGTAAAGCTTGCGCAATATGTTCTTTAGCCCGGTACATGCCTAAGCTATGCGCCTGCATGACGGCTGTTTCGCCGTATACGTCAATAATTAATCCGGGTAAGCCATCGCCTTCAGCAAAAACCAGGCGGTACACGTTGGTGTGCGGGTGGTTAATAAATCCTAAAATTTGCCGGTAATTATATGCTTGCTGCAATTTAGCGCGCCAAAAAGCAGCATCGGCAGCGGTTGGTTCAAACGAAATAATCCGGACGGTAATGGAGCCTTTCTGGTAATGGCCAGTGCCTAAAAACTCGTTGCGGCTTGAATATACATCGACGGTAGCTCCATCTTGTGGTTCCTCTGTTACTTTTTTTATGGCTCCCGAAAATACCCACGGGTGAAACCTTTTCAGTGATTGTTCTTTGCCTGGGTGTAAAATAATGCGAATCCGGTCGGTAGCGGTAGTCATATTCTAATTTAAAATAAGCGGCAAAGGTACGGGTTTACGGGTTTATTTGCTCAATTCGTTGTAGCGGGAAATATTTTGATGGAGAAAGAAATAGTTAGTTATGATTTATCCAACCATTTGAGAATAGGTCACCTTAATTTTACCTGGAATGACTTTCGTTTAGAAATTAGCCAACAATCATTTTCATAAATTATAATTAATCAGTAAACAAAAGGGTGTTTAATTGATCTAAAATAGGATGATGGATTGAGAACTCCTTTTGACCAACAAACTGAATGGGGCGCAAACCAGTAACATTGGAAGTGAAGACGGTTTCGGCGCTTAATACATCTGTTTTAGTAAAAAGACCTTCTTCTATTTTTAAGTTTTCGGTGGCTCCCAGCCGCAGAACATTCTTCCGGACAATACCGGCAATGCAACCCGACTGTAAAGCAGGGGTGTACAAAATGGAATCTTTCACCCAAAAAATATTCGCGATTAAAGCTTCTGAAACAGCGCCTTGGTCATTGAGTAAAATAAGTTCGTCGAGTTGCCGGTGCTTTTTTTCTAAACTGGCTAATACGTAATTAACAGCAAACGGACCTTTAAAAAAAGATAAAGGCGAGTAGGTATTCTGAACAGAAGTAGCAAAATCGGCACGGGGAATATTCTTGTTAAAGGTTGCTTGTGGTTGCAGGGTAATCAAGCTTTCGGCGGTATGGTGGTCTGGGGTAAACAAGCCGCCAGGAGAGCGCCAGATATGTACTTTTAACCGACCTGTTTGGTGCGACAATCGATTCTGTTCGGCTAGATTTTGCAGCAAGGGGAGAAGTACATCTGTATTTTGCAATTCCGTAGGCACCTGAATTTGTAAAATCTGCAACGCCCGTTGCATCCGTTCTAAATGATCCGGTAAAAACCGAATTTGGCCATTACTGATAATGATGGTATCAAATAAGCCATCGTTGTACTGGAAAGCCCGGTTCGTATAAGAAAGAGTAAAATTTTGTTCCGGAACTACTTGAAAGTTATGAAGGAGATACATTTGCCTTTATTCGTGGGTATCGAATGCCTGAAACAGGTATAAACTTAATGAAACCTACTCGTAGCGGATTAATTACTCGAAAAATTTCTGAAACTGCTCTATTAAATTAGTTTTTCCGAAGTACAAAAGAGAACAGACCGTGCTTATACTAAAGCAAACTTTTTACCCGGCAACGACTTTACCACACCTTTAAACTCCAAACCCAGCAGAACCGAGGCTAACCGACTTACCGGAATTTGTACTTTCCAGGAAATATTATCCATCAGTTCTTCTTTGGTAGTAAGCAGCAACTGAATAATCTGCCATTCTTCCGGTTCAAATTCCTCCGGATGGTAAAGCAAACTTTTGCTAGGTTTCACCGCCGGCGCTGCTAAAGCATTATCCCAATTTAGAAGCTCCTCCAAATCTTGATAACCCGTGTAAATCGCCGCTTTGTTCGTTTTAATTAAAAAATTACAACCTTCCGAAACCGAGGCGTCAATATTGCCCGGTACGGCCATTACATCTTTATGATAGCTATGGGCAATATCGGCGGTAATCAATGCGCCGCCTTTTAGGGCAGCTTCCACAATAATGGTACAGTCTCCGAGGCCGGCAATTATTCGGTTACGGGCCGGAAAACGCGGAGCATCGGGTTTGGTGCCGAAGGTGTTTTCAGTCAAAATTCCCCCGTTTTCGAGCATTTTCTCGACCGTTTTCCGGTGTACCGCCGGGTAAATAATATCGGGTCCGCTCGCCATTACGCCAATGGTAGGTAAACCAGCTGCAACCGCCGCCCGGTGGGCAAAAATATCAATGCCATAAGCCAAGCCACTTACAATTACCGGGTTGTGTTTTTTTAAATCAGCTACTATTTTTTCGGTGATGCGCTTGCCGTACTCCGTCGCCTGGCGGGTACCCACAATACCGATCATTTTCTGATGGTTGAGATCGGCCGTACCTTTGTAATATAACAGGCAGGGTGCATCGGCAATTTGTTTCAGGCGAGTAGGGTAATTGGGGTGCGTATAAAACAAGAGCTGGACCTGTTGCTGCTCGGCTAATTGCAGGGTGGTTTCGGCTTGGCGGAGTGCTGTTGTTTGATGGGTGCTAAAACTCTGAACAAAGTTTTGCCCGATACCCGGAATTTTTAGTAACCGGCCGGCTGGCGTAGTAAAAGCCGCTTTAGCCGATCCGCAGTAACTAATAAGCAAGCGGGTAAACAAATTACCCACCCCGGGAATCATCCCCAAAGCAACCTCGTACAACAACGAATCAGAAGAAGTCAAAGCAAAATTTTATTTAGACTTGTAAAACAAAGATTAAAATGCGTGTACGGATACCATACGAAAATGTATGAGTATATACCTCCGCACTATCTTCACATCTTTTGGTAATGATTCCATCGATTAAACGCCTCAGATTTTAAGAGTTTCCCCCGAACAAAGCATATTCTTTATTGGTAGGCAGCCGCTCTTTTTTTATTTACTATATAGTGCAATACTAAAATATTTTTTACTGTAAGACAGTCAAATATCTGGCTGATAGAAGATAAATTAATAACTTTCGATAAACTGTTTTGGGATAGTACAGCCGAAGAAAAAGTACGGTTAGGCTCTAAAATCTGCATTTAAACAATTGTAATTTATGTCATCTATTGATAGAATTCCTTACTATTTAGAAGTTTTAGTTAAAAGTACTAATCAAATTGTATTTGCGTATGAAATAGAAACAAATCAGTTTTCTTTTCTGAATCCGGCTTTTGAAAAAATATGGAATTTACCCTCCGAAAGTGTAAAAAATAATCCCGGTTCATTATGGGAAAAAATTCATCCCGAGGATAAGGAACACGTCCAACGCCAGTACCAGGATTTAAAGGAAGGCGCCCTCATTCCGGACGTAGAAACCCGAATACAGTTACCCAAAGGCGCGGAGCGGTGGCTTTGCGTAAAGGCTTTATTGCTGGAAGATGAGCAGGTTATTATTGGTTTTGCCGAAGATATTACCTCCGCCAAACAATACAATAGTTACCTGAAAAAATTTACCGATAAAAAAAACGCTGTCCTGAATATTCTGTCGCATGATCTGGCCGGACCTTTGGCCATGATTCAAAGCCTGTCCAAAATGTTAAGAGAGGATTTAAAATCCTATGAGAACCAGGAAGTACACCAGGTACTTGAATTAATTGAAAAAAATAGTGTTAAGGGTACGCTGATGATTCAGGAATTTGTGCAACAAGAATTTTTGGAATCTGCCAACGTGGATGTTATCAAGAGGCGCATAAACCTGGTAGCGGCTTGTCGGGAAATACTGGAAGAATACCAGCAAACCCAGCATTTAACGGGTAAGCACTTTTATTTTGAGACCACAAGCGAAACCTTGTACCTGCAACTGGATGATAATAAGTTTATGCAAGCCATTAATAATTTAATCTCGAATGCTTTAAAGTTTACGCCGGATGGGGGAGAAATTAAAATCAGCCTGGAAGAAAAAGAAACGTCGGTTTTAGTAAAAGTAGCCGACAATGGCGTTGGTATCCCGGAACAATTCCATGCGACCTTATTTAATAAGTTTACCCAGGCTCGCCGTCCGGGATTAAAAGGCGAACCATCGGTAGGATTGGGGATGTCTATAATTAAAACAATTGTGGAGTGGCACCAAGGTAAAATCTGGTTTGAAAGTCAGGAAAACCAAGGCTCAGTTTTTTACATTGAGATTCCTAAAAATTAATAGAGAAAGAGTGTTTTGCTTTTCTTACACCTGTTTTTCTTTATCTAATTGAATTAAGCGATTATTTAATTTTACCTTACAGGCCAGAAATTTAATCTGATCGTCCGGCGCCATATCCTTCGTGATAATTTCATTTAAATACTTTAAATAATCCGTAACTTCTTTCCGGTTTAACTTATGTACCTCTAAGCTCCCGAATATAAAATCTAATAAGCCACTCTTCATAAAATCAACAAATAAGCAGAAAATTACTGATACGCAATTGCCGCCGCAGAAGATTTAAAACGAAGATACTCCAAAGTCTAAATGTAAGTTTTAGAAGAAAGCCAAGAATTGTAGAATAGGCAATAATCAAAAAATTGGAAGGCAAAACAGTTATTTGGCAATAGCGCTTAGGATAAGAAAACAGCTACATTAACTAAAATAATGGTTTTTTAAGTTGATAAGCCTAACGTACTCTAAAGAATAACGTAAGAGTTACCTTACTCTTAAACATATTACTTATTATGGCAACTACTCCCATTGAAACGGCGCATAGTCAGAATAAAATAAAGGAATTATTTAGTGACCCAACCGCTTTATTGAATGCAGTTAAAAACCCGAGCCAATTAGGTTTAGATTTATATAATTCGCTCTCTCCCCGGAATAAACAATATTTAGTAATAGCCGGCGGAGTAGGGTTAATTATTTACGGCTTAACCTTGAATAAAAAGAAATAACCCGGTTAAATGAAAGCGGTAACTACTTTTGCGGATAGTTACCGCTTTTTTATTTCTGTACAAGTAGTCTTATTTAGTAAAACAGATAGGATACAATTTTAATCTGCTTACCAACCATATTGCCTTCCAAATAGAATCAAACTCAGTCTGCCATTCAATTCTTAAAATAGTAATCTGGGCCTTCTGGACAAATTTAATTTGATGCAATAATTTTAAAAACAGGTTGGACTAATTTCGTAAATAATTATTTCAGTTCGTTTTTCATACTTACCAAAAAATCCCGGATTTTTTCCAGCGATTTTATTATTTCCACTTTATCCTTGGTTTGCACCGATCGGTTCTTTAGCACATCCCGCGCTCCCTGGATGGTATAACCGCGCTCTTTTACCAAATGGTAAACTAAGCGCAAATTTTCAATATCGGATTTGGTAAACAAACGATTACCTTTTTTGCTTTTTTTAGGTTTAAGTACTTCAAATTCCGATTCCCAAAAACGGATAAGAGAAGGCGCTACCTGGAACATCGCCGCCACTTCGCCGATGCTGTAATATTGTTTTTCTATATCTTTTTCTTTGAATGGCATAAAAAGGGTTATTTACTCCGTTAAAACTTCCCCTACTATTTATTCCTGGTTTCCTGACTTAGAATAACCCTATAAGTTGCGATTTAACGCCGAATTTAGTAAAACCAGAGTGATTTTAAATGATTTACATTCCAAACTATTGCTTTGGATAAAATCAGAATAAGGCTACCGAATAATTTTAAAAAACGTTACTTTTGCCCAAACCCGTTCGGGGTGTAAGGGCTAACGAAATTCTTATCGGCGAAGTTGATTTATTTTTTCCTGATAAACAATAGGATTAGGCTATAACCTTGAATTAAGACTTAAGCATTATAAATGAATTCTTCGGAGATCAGACAAAAGTTTCTTGATTTTTTTGCTTCCAAAAAACACCATATCGTTCCGTCGGCGCCCATTGTGGTAAAAGACGATCCTACCCTCATGTTCACGAATGCGGGTATGAACCAGTTTAAAGATTATTTTCTGGGAAATAAACCGGCACCCTGGCCGCGGGTAGCCAATACGCAAAAATGCTTGCGGGTTTCGGGTAAACACAACGACCTGGAAGAAGTAGGGTATGATACTTATCACCACACCATGTTTGAAATGTTAGGGAACTGGTCGTTTGGGGATTATTTTAAAAAAGAGGCATTGCCCTGGGCTTGGGAACTGCTCACCGAAGTATACAACCTGCCGAAAGACCGCATGTACGTAAGCGTGTTCGGGGGGATGAAAAAGATGGTTTACCCGCCGATGAGGAAGCCTTTAAAATCTGGAAGAAAATTCTGGGCGGCGACGACCGTATCTTGTTCGGCTCTAAAAAAGATAATTTTTGGGAAATGGGCGATACCGGTCCTTGCGGTCCTTGTTCCGAAATTCATATTGACTTGCGTCCCGCGGAAGAAGTAGCCCAAACCCCCGGCAAAGAGCTCGTGAATAACGACCATCCGCAGGTAGTCGAAATCTGGAACAATGTGTTCATGGAGTTTAACCGGCTGGCCGATAGTTCGCTGGTAAAACTCCCTGCGCAACACGTAGATACGGGCATGGGCTTCGAGCGTTTGTGCATGGCCATCCAGGGCAAACAATCCAATTACGATACCGATGTTTTTCAACCACTTATTCAGTTTGTGGCCGAGCAGGCGAATGTAAAATACGGTGAAAACGAAAAAACGGACATTGCCATCCGGGTGCTTTCGGATCATATTCGCGCCATTGCTTTTGCCATTGCCGATGGTCAACTGCCCTCTAATAATAAAGCAGGTTACGTTATCCGCCGCATCTTGCGCCGGGCAGTGCGCTATGCCTTTACTTTCTTAAATTTTAAAAAGCCGTTCTTGTACCAAATGGTACCGGTCCTAGCCAACCAGTTGGCCAATGTCTTCCCGGAACTGAAAGCGCAACAAGCTTTTGTGCAACGGGTGATTGAAGAAGAAGAAATGGCTTTCTTACGGACCCTGGAGAACGGCTTAAAACGGCTGGATTCTTTAACGGAAACTTTTAAAGCCAACCAGAACCGTATTGATGGTAAAACTGCCTTTGAATTGTACGACACCTTTGGTTTCCCAGCGGATTTAACGGCCTTAATTGCTAAAGAAAACAATTTTACCGTTGACGAAGAAGGGTTTGAGGTAGAAATGCAGGCCCAAAAGAACCGGTCGCGCAACGCGGCTCAAACGGAGCAAGGTGATTGGGTTTTGGTAGGGGATGACGTACCTACCGAATTCATTGGCTACGACAGGGTTTCCACCGAAGCCCGGATTGTAAAATACCGGCAGGTAAAAACTAAGAGTAAAACCGAATACCAGATTGTGCTTGATCGCACGCCTTTTTACGCCGAAAGTGGTGGCCAGGTAGGCGATACGGGCTTTTTAGAATCGGATTTAAGTAAGGTGAAAGTGCTGGATACCAAAAAAGAAAACGACCTGATTATTCATATAACTACTGATTTACCATTGGACCTGGAAGTACCGGTGGTAGCCCGGGTAGATGCAGAACGTCGCCGTTTAATTCAGAAAAATCATTCGGCTACGCATTTATTGCACGCAGCTTTGCGGGAAGTGCTCGGCGCCCACGTGGCTCAGAAAGGTTCTTTAGTAAACGATAAATTGCTGCGTTTCGACTTTTCGCATTTTACCAAAGTAACGGATAACCAGCTCCGCGACATTGAAGCTATTGTGAACCAACATATCCGCCAGAGTATTCCTTTAGACGAGAAACGGAATGTACCGCTTGCCGAGGCCAAGCAACTCGGAGCCATGGCTTTATTTGGCGAAAAATACGGGGAGTTTGTGCGGGTAATTACTTTTGATAAAGATTATTCGGTGGAGTTGTGCGGCGGCACGCACGTACCCAATACCGGCGAAATTGGTTTGCTCAAAATAGTATCCGAGAGTTCCGTAGCTGCCGGAGTACGCCGCATCGAAGCGTATACCGCTGATCAGGCGCAAGATTTTATTAACGGTCAGTTGGAGCAACTAGAAGCAATAAAAGAAGCACTGGGCACGCAAACGAACCTGGCCACCGCCATTGAAAAGTTGTTGACTGAAAACAATACTTTAAGAAAACAGCTGGAACAATTTGAATTAAAGCAACTTACTGCACTTAAAGAAACTTTGCTGCGTAAAAAGCACGAAATTGCCGGGGTGAGTTTGATTGCGGAAAAAGTAGAAGTAAGCTCTTCGGATTATTTAAAAAAACTAGCTTATGACACCCGGAATGCCGCGGGGGATAATTTATGTTTAATATTAGCCGCTGAAATAGATCAAAAGCCGCAATTAGCGGTAATGTTATCGGATAATTTAGTAGCGGAGCAAAAACTAAATGCCGTTAATCTAATTAAAGAACTCGCCAAAGAAATAAAAGGCGGAGGTGGCGGGCAGCCCTTTTATGCCACTGCCGGGGGTAAAGAAGTAGCTGGTTTAGCTGCTATTCCCGGCAAAGCGATAGAATTGGTAAAAAGCTTACTTAAAAAATAATTCAACCTTTATAAATCAACGTTTTATAAAGGGGTAGCTAAAGTATTTGATTTAGTAAAATTTATTAATTTAAATTTAGTGTCTAGTATCTGGATACTAGCGTCTAGAAAATGATGGAAGAAAATTTGCGCGATAAATATCAGCCGATTATAGGTTTGGAGGTTCATGCCCAATTACTAACGGAAAGCAAAATGTTTGCGTCGGACTCGACGGAGTACGGCACTTTGCCAAATACCAATATTAGCGTTATTACGCTGGGCCACCCGGGCACTTTGCCCCGGGCAAACGGCAAAGCCGTAAATTTCGCTATAAAAATGGGTTTAGCTACTAATTGCCAAATTACCCGCCAAAACATATTTGCCCGCAAAAATTATTTTTACCCCGATTTACCGAAAGGTTACCAGATTACCCAGGATAAAACTCCTATTTGCCGGGAGGGTTACGTGTATATTCAAACAAGCAAGGGCGAAAAACGCATTGGCATTACCCGCATTCACATGGAAGAAGATGCCGGTAAATCCATGCACTTAGCTGGCGAAACCGAATCACTCATTGACCTGAACCGGGCCGGCGTACCCCTCATTGAGATTGTGTCGGAGCCGGATATTCATACTTCCGAGGAAGCTTACAACTACCTGACGGAAATTAAAAAATTAGTCCGTTACCTGGATATTTGCGACGGCAACATGGAGGAAGGCTCCTTGCGGTGCGATGCTAACGTATCTGTAATGCGGAAAGGGGCCGATAAATTCGGTACTAAGGTTGAAGTGAAAAACATGAACTCTTTCCGGAATGTGCAACGCGCCATTGATTACGAAATTGAGCGCCAGATTCAAATGCTGGAACGCGGCGAAACGATTGAATCGGAAACCCGCGGCTTTGACGCGGTTACGGGCACTACCAGCGGGCAGCGTTCGAAAGAAACCATGAACGATTACCGGTATTTTCCCGAGCCGGATTTAACCCCGGTAATTATTTCGGAAGAAATGCTCACGGCCATTAAGGCGGAAATGCCTTCTTTGCCGCACGAGCTCTACGAACGCTTTACGCAAGTGTATCAATTACCGGAATACGACGCCGGCGTTTTAACCGACCAAAAAGAGATTGCCTTGTATTTCGATGATCTTTGCCAATATACCAGCAATTACAAAGCAGCTTCTAACTGGATGATGGGACCGGTAAAATCGTACATGAACGAATTGGCCTTAGCCATGGCTGATTTTCCTTTGCAACCACAGCAAGTAGCCGATTTAATTAGTCTGGTAGATTCAGGTAAAGTAAATCATACCGCCGCTAACCGGAATATTTTTCCGGAGTTAATACAAAATCCGGCGAAAACGGCGTTACAAGTAGCAGAAGAACTTAACCTGATCCAGGAATCAGATGATGCTCAGTTACAAATCTTTATCGATCAGGTATTAGCGGGTAATCCCAAAAAAGTGGCGGAATACCAAGCCGGAAAAACGGCCTTAGTGGGCATGTTTATGGGAGAAATAATGAAATTAACCAAAGGTAAAGCCGACCCGAAAGCCGTAAACAAACTTTTGCAGGATAGCTTAAAGAAGTTATAGTTTTAAAGGATTAGGTTTTAGTTGGTACGTTTTACGTTATAGATTATACTTTAGGTGATAAATAAAATATCCTATACAAAGGATGAATTGGCAGGCGTAGTTATTCAAACAACTAGTTACGCTATGAGAGAATTGTAAAATGCTTGATTAAAGCGGGTTTATTTACTACTAGCAATCGAAAATGAATATAAGATACGGATCTCACCTAACAATTTGGAAATAAAGGTAATAGAGCTAAGTATTAAAATTATTATCTAAGAAATGAAAAAAATAATATTGATTTGGGTTCTGCCGCTCACCATTTTAGGTGCCTGTAACAAAATGGGTTCTAAAAACGGCGTGGACAGCGGTAGTTATAAAATTTACGGCAAATTAAATAACCAGAGTTCGGGAAAAGTCTACCTGAGCGAGTTAGGCGAGAAGCAGTTTGTTACCCGCGATACCGCCAACGTGTTAAACGATGGTACTTTTACGTTTGAAGGTAAAGTAAACGAGCCTACGGTTTACCGGATTTCTATTTCTGACCAGAATATGTTTATGTTGATGTTGGACAATAAAGAAATTCAGGTGGAAGCCGACGCCAAAGATATGAGTAAAACGTATGCCATAAAAGGATCGGAGGAAGCGCAACTGTTTAAAGAATTAACGGATAAGTTGGAAAAAATGCAGGCCTCCGGTATGCAGTTGCAGAAACGTTTTGAAAAAGCCAACGAATCGGCCAATGCAGATTCCGTGAAAGTTATTCAGGAAACGTACCTGACCATGCAGCAGCGCAACGTGAAGGGTATCAAGGACTTTATAAAACAACACGATAAAACTGCCGTGGCTGCTTTTGCTACCTTAAATTTAATTAACCCGGAAACAGATTTAGCTTTTGCCGATAGCATGGCCAGTATGTTAAATAAAAGCCAACCCGAATCGCAGTATACCAAAGCCTTAGTGAAACGGTTGGAGCCGCTTAAAACCTTAGCCATTGGTAAAGCTGCCCCGGATATAACGTTGCCAACTCCGGAGGGTAAATCGTTGTCGCTTTCTTCGTTAAAAGGCAAATACGTATTAGTAGATTTCTGGGCCTCCTGGTGCGGACCTTGCCGTCAGGAAAACCCCAACGTCGTGCGCATGTACCATAAGTATAAGGATAAAGGCTTTGAAATATTTGGTGTTTCGCTGGATAATTCGCGGGAAAAATGGTTAGGAGCTATTCAAAAAGATCAACTGGTTTGGCCCCACGTATCCGATTTAAAAGGCTGGGAAAGCGCCGCGGCGCAGTTATACAATGTCCAGGCTATTCCGCAAACCTTACTGCTCGACCGCGAAGGTAAAATTATAGCCCGCAATTTACGCGGCCCCGAACTGGAAGCCAAAGTAGCCGAGTTGCTGAATTAGTCCACCGTCCGCAGACCATAGTTAACTTAATTAGTCCGCAGACCATAGTCCATAGTTAACTATAGTCTATATTCTGTGGACTGTGGACCATAGTCTATCGACTATGAACTATTTCAAAAACATAGCTTGTAGAGCAGCCCACAATTGTTTTTTCTTATTTACATCCCGTTCAATCGTTTCTAATTCTTCCGCAATCAGTAAAGGAGTGCGGCCAATACTGGCTGGTTTGTAATAACTAACCTTAGAATCGGCGGTCATATCCAAAATATTTTTCCCGAAAACAATCAGGTGTTTCAGGTTCTCCGCTTTGCTTAGTTCGTAAATGTTAACGGGCTTTAGATGCAAAGTATTTAGGTAAGCTACATCGTTAGGTGCGTACTTAATGGCGCCCAGTATTTTAACCAGAAATTCGTTTTTGGGCAATTCCTGAAAGGCAGGTTCCGGGAGAGAAACCAATAAAACCAAACCTTTGTGGTTTTCCCCAATTACCGGATATTTCTTTACCGGAGTTGTACTCCCTAGTTGGGCAATCTCGGCCGGACTAATTAATTCAGGCTCCGTTTCCTTAGGTAAAGATTCAGGTACTTCTTTATTCAATTCGGGTAAAATAAACAAAGGCTCGGTAAAAAGCTGCTGATAAAAAGTTAATTCTGCTGCCTGATCCGTCATAATGGATGATACTTAAAACGTACAACTTAAAACGTATAACCTAAAATTAATCCGGTACGTTTTCGTCTAAGTTAAAAATAGACTTTAATTCTTTTGCTTCGTGGGGTTTCATGCGACCCGCTAAAACCAAACGTAATTGCCGGCGGCGCAGGGCTCCTTCGAATAAAAGTATTTCTTCTTCGGTCTCGGGTAAGGCTTCGGGTACATCAATCGGAGATCCCATTTGATCGACGGCGACAAAAGTGAGAAAGGCTTCGTTACTTTTAATCTTGGTGCCAGACGGAATATCCTGCGCCCAAACGTTTACGTGCACTTCCATAGAAGAATTAAAAGAGCGGGTTACCTGCGCTTCCATCGTAATCACATTGCCCAGTTTTATGCCTTGCTTAAACGAAATATTATCTACCGAAGCGGTTACCACAATGCGGTTAGAATGCTTTTGCGCCGCAATGGCCGAAACAATATCGAGCCAGTGCATGAGGCGGCCGCCCATTAAGTTATTTAAGGTATTGGTATCATTGGGTAATACCAATTCGGTCATGGTTGTAAAGGATTCTTTAACGCTTTTCTGTTTGCGAGTTCTCATATAAATGGATTAGATGGGCAAAGATACCATTAATCAGTTATCAATTACCAGTTTCCAATTTCCAATTACCAGGTAACCTTAATCTATAAAGTAATTGACTTTAAACTCATAACTTTTAACTCTCAACTCTTTACTTGTTCCAACCCGATTTACCTAGCAGCGGCACAAATTTAAAATTGTCGAATACTTCGCGGGTAAACTCGTCCGGAGTTTCGCGTACCACCCGCACCATTTTCTGGCTTTGTTCGTCGCCCACCGGGATAACCAATGCCCCGCCTACCTTTAATTGCTCTAACAAACTTTTAGGAATAACCGGCGCACCCGCCGTTACTAATATCTTATCAAAAGGTGCCTCCTGGGGTAAGCCTTCCGAACCATCGCCCAAATAAGTATGGGGGTGTAAGTTCATTTGCTTGAAGAACTGTAAAGCTTTGCGGAATAATACTTCGTTGTATTCGATGGTATAGACATGCGGCGTTATTTGCAGCAATACGCAACATTGGTAACCCGACCCAGTGCCAATTTCCAATACGGTATCACTGGGTTTTAATTGCAACAGTTCGGTTTGGTACGCAACGGTATACGGTTGCGAAATGGTCTGGCCTTCGCCAATCGGAAAGGCTTTATCCTGGTAGGCATGTTCCAGAAACATTTTCTCGAAAAAAAAATGCCGGGGTACCGTAGCAATGGCCTGCAATACACGCTCGTCCTTGATGCCTTTTTCTTTTAAAAGTTTCACGAGGACTTTTCGCATTCCTTTGTGCCGGTACGAATCTGTGTGCATGCGTTGAGAAGTAGTTAGTAAAATATTTCTTTTACCGGTTAAAAAATTACCTTTATTTTTGGATTAAGTATAAATTATACCGCTTTTACGGGTAGGCAGTTCTGTAACCAAAGCCGGGAAACTGCGAAATTAGTAATCTGGCAGGATTTACAAAATTAACACAAACGCTATGGATTAATTGGCAAAACATTTTCATTCAATTTCTACCTTTATTGCAGACCATTCCACTATAATTAAAAACGCTTTTCGTGCGTAAAATAAAAAAGATAACCTTTGTTCTCACCGATTTTCTGGCGGCCTTCCTGGCTTGGGTTACGTTTTACATTCTTCGTAAAATTATTCTTGAGGAAGGAATTATTGACCTGACCTATAAACTAGTTGGCAATGCGGCCATAATAGCTTCTTTCTGGACTTTGCTCTACGCTTTAACGGGCCGGTACCGGGATATTTTCCGGAAATCGCGGGTAAAAGAAGTCTTAAACCTGGCTCAGATTTCTTTTTTCGGGGGTATTATTATTTTCTTCGTTTTGCTGCTCGACGATGAAGGTATTTCTAATTACCAGGCCTATTACAAGATTATCTCTACCTACCTGTTCGTTCATTTCTTTATTTCGGCCATTGCCAAAGTTTTGGCCATTATGCATAACCAGAACCTGGTTAAAAGAAGGAAGATTTATTTTAATACTTTAATTATTGGATCTAACACCAATGCGCGCGAAGTATACAAAGAGTTAGAAAAAAATAACCGGCATTTAGGTTTGCAAATTAAAGGGTTCGTGCACGTATTTGATTCATTCGGTCATTTTTACGAAGACGAATTGTGTAATTTAGGCCCTTACCGCGAGATTTCCGACTTGATAAAGCAACACCAGGTAGAAGAAGTAATTATTGCCATTGAACCCTCGGAGCACGAAAAAATAACCGAAATTTTAAGTTTACTGGAAGGCGAAAACGTACGCATCAGCATTTTGCCGGACGTGTACCAGATTTTATTGGGTTCGGTTAAAGTCAATCATTTATTCGGAACGCCACTCATTGAAGTTAAACAAGATTTAATGCCGGTTTGGCAGGAAATCTCCAAGCGGGCGGTAGATATTGGTATTTCGTTGTTTTTTATGTTGTTCTTTTTTTGGGTATACGGCATAATTGCGTTGCTGGTAAGATTATCTTCAACGGGGCCCATTATTTACCGTCAGGAACGAATAGGTAAGAGCGGCAGGCCGTTCTACATCTATAAATTCCGGAGTATGTTCGCGGATGCCGAAACCAACGGGCCGGCCTTATCTTCCGATGCGGATCCGCGGGTGACACCTTGGGGAAGATTTATGCGCAAAGTACGGCTGGATGAGTTACCCCAGTTTTACAATGTGCTGGTCGGCGAAATGTCGTTAGTGGGGCCGCGGCCGGAGCGGCAGTATTTTATTGATCAGATTGTGAAAGCCGCTCCGCAGTACAAACACTTGCTCCGGGTCCGTCCGGGTATTACTTCGCTGGGCCTGGTAAAATTTGGTTACGCCCAAAACGTAGACGAAATGATAAAGCGCCTGAAATATGACATTCTCTACATCGAAAACATGTCGCTGGCCATGGATTTCCGGGTACTCTTATATACCATTAAAGTAATTGTAGAAGGCCGGGGTAAGTAAAGTTAGCAACAAGTTACAGGTTGATATTAAGGTAAAAAAAGCCCTTTATTATTGACGCATTTATTAATTTAGGTATGGATGAAGTAACGCCAGTCCAAGAATTTAATTCCTTACACCCAAACGACTTAGCCGAAATACTCGCGGCTAAAACAGGTAAAGAAAAAGTTTTATCTTTTCTGCTCTTGCCCCCTCAACTAAAAACCGAAACTTTTTCTTACTTAAATATTAACGACCAGGAAGAAATAATTAAAAGTTTAGGTAGTACCCAAGTAGCGGAAATCTTAAATAAAATGGCTCCCGACGACCGTACCAAGTTGTTCGTGGATATTCCGGATGAATTAATAAAAGGCGCTATTAATTTATTAAGCGAAGAAGAAAGGAAAATAGCCGTTAATCTTTTAGGTTACCCCGAAAATAGTATTGGCCGGATAATGACGCCGAATTACGTGCAGGCAAAAAAAGACTGGACGATTGCCAAAACCCTGCAACACATTAAAACGCACGGTAAAAAAGCCGAAACTCTGAATTTTATTTACGTAGTAAACGAACAAAACAAGCTTTTAGATGATATTCAAATCGGCAAGTTGCTGCTGGCAGAAGAAAATGCAACCATGGAACAATTAATGGATAATAGCTTTATTTCTTTACGAAGCTTGTTAGATAAAGAAGAAGCCATTAAGGAGTTCGAAAAATACGATCGGAGCGCCTTGCCGGTTGTTACCGATGCCGGCATACTGGTAGGTATTGTAACCGTTGATGATATACTGGATGTTATTGAAAGAAGAGATACCGAAGATATTCAAAAATTTGGGGGATTAGAAGCATTAGAGATAGCGTACACCGAAACGCCGATCCTTACTCTATTCCGGAAAAGGGCTGGCTGGCTGATAGTTTTATTTCTGAGTGAAATGCTCACGGCTACGGCCATGGGCTATTTTGAAGATGAAATTGCAAAGGCCGTTATACTAGCTCTTTTTGTGCCCTTAATTATTTCCAGCGGCGGAAATTCCGGCTCTCAGGCCGCTACTTTAATTATACGGGCCATGGCTTTGCGCGAAATAACCTTAAAAGATTGGTGGTACGTCATGCGGCGAGAATTTCTTTCGGGTTTTCTATTGGGTAGTACCTTAGGAATCTTAGGCTTTATCCGGATATTTCTGTGGCAGGAAACCGGTATCTACGATTACGGCGATCATTGGCAGGCTCTGGGATTAACCGTTGGATTTTCTTTATTAGGTATTGTCATGTGGGGTACCTTTTCCGGCGCTATGATTCCGTTTCTTTTACGGACCTTTAAATTAGATCCGGCTACTTCTTCGGCGCCGTTTGTGGCTACTTTAGTGGATGTAACCGGTTTGGTAATTTACTTCACGGTCGCCAGTATAATTTTATCCGGCAAGTTACTGTAGCTTCATGTTAAAATATACCACTGGATTAATTCTTCTTCTGCTGCTCGCCTCTTGTTCCAGCCTGCACGAGATTACCACTTTACCTACCGACCAGTACCATATTACCGCTAAACAGTACCAGGCTATTACAGGTAGGGTTTATACCGGCAGAACTAAAAAAGCAAGAGTTAATTTAAAGTTAGAAGCGGATTCTTTAAAATTCCAGCCATTGAATGAGCCGCCGCCCCCCACCTCCTTCCAATTAGAGGAAATAAAAGATTTAAGGTTTCACCGGCATACATTCGATGTGGATGTTTTTACCATTCCGTTTAAAATTAGGCTGGCCATGAATGGTTTTCCCACGCAGCTTAATCCTAATTTTAGCGGCACAGTATACCTGGGTAGGCGACATGACTATTACCGGATACAAGCCATTCCCAAGCACTCTGATCGTCCGTTTAAAATAACTGGCGTAGGGTACGGTTACGGGGGCATATTAGGCATTGGAGCCGTTACCATGAACCCTTTTGTAACGCAAAACTATATTACGTACGAATACGATGGATTTGTTCTTACCGGAGGAGCAGCTGGTATTTACGACGCCAAGAAATTTAATTTAGGTCTGGCAATGGGCACCGATTTGTTGTTGGATAAGAACCGGAAACATTGGCTGTACCAAGGCAAACCCTGGCTCGGTATTTTGTTCGGTATTAACTTAAATTAAAATGAATAAAAGGTGGCTGCCGGAATTAATTAGTAAGCATACTTATCGTTTCGTCTGTTAAAACCTTTTTATTAATGGATTCGCACATCACTTTTAAACCATTTTTAAAAACATCGTGAATTTCAAATTTTTCTGAAAATGCTTCTTCACTTACGGACTCTCCGTCTGCACTAATGATTTTAACTCCGTTTCGATAAAGCGTTAAATCATACTGAAAGTTAGCGGTTATAAATTTTACGGGAGATGAAAACGTGGTTCCACTGGTTCCATAAACCGAGGTAGAAGCGCCTTTTAAACCCCAATAAGGACGAATTCGATAAATAACCAACGTTAAACCAGTAGCTTGTTTTTGATCTTTGAAATCAACCGTAGTAAAGTTTTTACTTAAAGTTGCGTGCAAGTTGTTCGTAACCGTTTTGCGAAAACTAATTACTCGCAACGCTTTAATACTTTGTCCGGAAACCATCACTGTATCTTTAATATCCGTTGGCAGAACAATGGTTAAAGGCTCCTGAATTTTACCCTCTATAGGTTTTGCGTAGGTATCGACGGTAAAATAACCCATAGGTTTTAAGTTCCGGGAACAGCCGCTCAGAAATAAAAATAAAAAGGGCAGAAGTAAAGCTTTCGTTTTCATGATTTTAGTTGAAGATAATACCTTTTTTATCGAATTAGTAGTTACTAGAATAGCTCAATATTTCATTCAGATAAACAAAAATTGATACTAACCTTTTCCCAATTAACTATTTGCCTGAGTTAGTTTATACGGAGCAAAATCAATAATTTGCACGCAACGTACCATATAAATTTACTTAATTTTTTAATAATTAAAAAAGTGTTTACCGGCATCATCGAAACCCTCGGACAAGTAAAAAGTATCCGGGAAGAAAATACAAACAAGCATTTTACCCTGGAAGCGGCCATAACGCCAGAGTTAAAGGTAGATCAAAGTGTGTCGCACAATGGGGTTTGCCTAACGGTAGTAAACATTACTGACCAGGAATATACCGTAACGGCAATTGCCGAGACCTTGCAAAAGACTAATTTAAATCGTTTAGAACCGGGCGACCTAGTAAACCTGGAGCGGTGTATGCCTGCTAATGGCAGGTTTGATGGCCACGTGGTGCAAGGGCACGTTGATCAAGTAGGAACTTGCTTGAGCGTTATAGATCAGAACGGCAGTTGGTTATATACTTTTACTTACGATTCTAGTTTAGGTAATATTACCGTGGAAAAAGGCTCCATTTGCGTGAATGGCATTAGTTTAACGGTGGTAAATTCTCAGGAAAGTCAATTTTCGGTCGCCATTATTCCGTATACTTACGAGCATACCAATTTAAAGAAGGTGAAACCCGGCGATACCGTAAACCTGGAGTTTGATATTATCGGCAAGTACGTAGCGAAATTGTTGAGCAAGTAAATCGGGATTAGTCAAGAAAGTTTGTTTTCCGTATTTGCCATAATTAATATGTTTATAAAACGAACCGGGTGAGCTTTTTAAAGCTCACCCGGTTTCGTTTGGTTTTCCTTTTGTAGCGATTAGTCGCGTTTAACCAATTTGCTGAAATTGCTGTCCGGACTCAAGAGTATGGCTAATTTCTTGGCTTCGAATTCTTTAAAAAACTCATCCCAGGATATTTCTTCAAAACTGTCGTTGTCTTTACTTTTCTTCGGAAAATGAATCCGCAGCACACCTTCGCCTTTTCCATCGTCTTCGGTTTCTTTAATAATCGACGGAACGCCGCCGTGCTGCTCGGCCCATTTTTCAATTTCTTTGCGGTCAGTGGTTTTTTTTGCTTCGCTCATAAGTTTATTTTTTGGTTTAGTACCTATACGCGCCGAGCCCGCTTTAGATTATTGTTTTCTTAAAAGAGTTTACCGGAAAATACCCTAAAATTTATCACAAGTTCCAGTTGAATAATCCGACAGACAACTTTATAACCTTCCAACTTTTCAACCTTCCAACTAATAAAATTACCGGCTGATTACTAGATGCCGACTAACCCCGTAGCCGCCCCAAATACCTAAGCCCCCGTTTATGTTAGAACGAACCGTAGTCGGAAAGCCGAACGGATTACCATTGCTGGCGCGGTCTGCTTCCATGGTAAACCAAAACTGATAATGCTGGTAATCAATAGCTGCCCATTTCAGTTGCACGGTGTCGCCGCGTTCAAAATAACCGGAACTTTCCAGGTCTACTTTCGCCGACTTTGGATAACCTCGTTCCAACGGAAAATCAATGATTCGGCCGTTGACGAATTCATCGGTAAGTACCGAGGCCTGATAACCCGGGTAAAACGGTTCCCCGTTGCGGCTCGTAAAAAACCGAACGTTGTTACCCAAGGTGTCGGGGTCTTGGTAGCGGTACCACAGAGTTACCAGGCTGTCATTTTTGGAATTGGGATGAGGCATAAACCATAACGAATCGACGGGAGTGAGGTGAGGTATAGTAGTTGCCGCGGTAAGCACTTTACCATTTGCCGTTATGCTTAGCCGGTAATTTTGCCCTAACGCCCCTTTTAAATCCGGAGAAGTATACACGTAAAATTCCGTTGCTAAGTTGGGAGAAGAAGAAAGATTAATACCGAAAAACTCATTTACTAATTGTTTTTGGTCGAGTGAAAGATCCACTAATCTTTTTTCCTGTAGAGTACTGGATTGGCTATTGGTACTTACCGTAACCGTGGCACCATGCACGAATGAACCGGTAAAGCTGCTGCTTTGCGTATTGGATAAAACGGCTAAACTACGGGTTAAAACAACAAAAGGAGGAGCATCTTGTTCTATATGGCCTTGTACCACGAGTTTTTCTTCGCCGGTGGCAATGTCTAAATTTATGTCTTCTTCGCAGCTACTAAACGCTCCAAAAAAACTGACCAGTAAAATAGTATATACAAACCATTTCATGATTAAAAACTAAAATTCCAGGTTACGGAAGGAATAGGGAATGGGAAAACGCTTACTTTTTTCGCTTTTACCGATAAGGACCCGTTGTATGGGCTGCCTTCATTATCGATGTAATAGAAAAATGGATTATGCCGGCCGTAAAGGTTGTATACCGCAAAAGTCCAGCTGGATTTTAAACGAGTCTCTTGCTTTTTTGGTAAGTCGCCGATACATCTAAACGGTGGGTGGGCTGCATCCGGAAACCATTTCGGGCGCCGTACTGGTAAATAATGGCGTCTTCTACCACGTAGCGCCGCTCGGGTAAAGTAACTGCTTGGCCGGTTCCCAGAGTAAAGGTACCGCCCCAAGTCCAGGTATCGTTCCATTTGTAAGAAGAAACCAAAGACACATCGTGGCGGCGATCGGAACGAGCCGGAAAAGGACGGCCTTGGTTCAAATCGGGAAAGGTACGGGTAGTTCGGGCGAGCGCATACCCCAACCAACCTTGTAAACGCCCTTGGTTCTTGCGAATAAAAAATTCAACTCCGTAAGACTGACCTTTGCCGGCCACAAATTCATATTCCAGATCTTTATTCATGGGTCCCGGCACGTAGCCCTCGCGGTATTCGAGTTGGTTTTCTAAGGTTTTATAATACACTTCCATGGATGCCTCATACCTATTATTTTTAAAATTGCGGAAGTAACCGGCGGTATATTGCCACGAAAATTGAGGTTTTACCAAAGCGGAACTAGGTACCCAAATATCCACCGGTAAAGCAGTATAAGCGTTGGAAACCAGATGCAGGTATTGCGCGTTACGCGTCACTCCCGCTTTTACCGAAGCAGTAGGAGATACTAGGTACCGGAAGGACAAGCGGGGCTCCAGGGCCAGGTAATCTTTAATTTTCTGACCAGACTTATAAGAAATAGAATCCGTTAATTTACCCTCCTCATCGAAATTGAACTGCGTAAAAGGACCCGTTTGGCGCATGCCGCTGGCGCGAATTCCTATATTTAGCGTAAGTTGATCGGAAAGCACCCAATCGTCGGAGAGGTAAAAGGCTACCTCGTGCGCGTGTTTGCGCTGTACTCGGTCCGTAGAGAAATCCACTCCTTCGTCGGTTTGGGCGGTACCGGTTCGGGGAGTAACCAGGTGTTTGGTGTAGTGTACCCCGTATTGCAAAGTATGGCGCCAACTCGGGTAATAATCAAAATCTACTTTCAAGCCCAAGTCTTCGACGCCCGTATCCAGTTTAGAATCGTAATTATCAAAATGCGAATCAAAAATAAAGCGATAGCGGTTATACATTCCCGATACATTCAGAAACATTTTTTCGGAAAATAAATGATTCCAACGGGCTACGGCTATCTTATTTCCCCAGTCAAAATCAGCTTGAAAGCGGCCATCCGATAAATCAAATGCCCCAACATCCTGACCCAGGTAACCACTTAAATAAAGCCGGTCTTGGCGCGACAGGGTATAATTAACTTTGGCGTTAAGGTCGTAAAAAGAATAAGGTACTCCGCCTTGTGAGCTATTTTTCAGGAATGGATTAGCTAGTACGTCCAGGTAGGTTCGGCGCCCGGAAATCATAAAAGAAGCTTTTTGTTGAGCCAGAGGTCCCTCCA
This sequence comes from Adhaeribacter arboris, assembly GCF_003023845.1. Lineage (NCBI taxonomy): Bacteria > Pseudomonadati > Bacteroidota > Cytophagia > Cytophagales > Hymenobacteraceae > Adhaeribacter > Adhaeribacter arboris. The sequence continues at coordinate 6,970,513 of NZ_PYFT01000001.1, forward strand.
CTAAAAAACGGGAGGCAATTAAACCGACACCGCCGGTAGCTTGAATTTTTTCCTGGTTGCCTTCTTTCATGCTGATGTCGAGTACGGAAGCCAAACGCCCGCCGTAACGGGCCGGCATATTGCCTTTTATTACCGTGGTATTCCGGATAGCATCGCCGTTGAAAACCGAGAAAAAATTAAATAAATGGCCCGGGTTGTACACGACAGCCTCATCCAATAAAACTAAATTTTGATCTGCCCCACCGCCTCGTACGTAAAAACCGGTATTTCCTTCGCCGCCCGATTTAATGCCGGGTAATAATTGGATCGTTTTTAAAATATCCGTTTCCCCGAACAACACCGGTAAGGTTTTTACCTGTTCGATGGGCAAAATCACCTGACTCATTTGCGTACTTTTCACCTGCTCATCGGGGCGTTTATCCGTAATAATCACTTCCTGCACCTGCACCGAAGCGGACGAAAGCAGAACATTCTGTTGTAGATTTTGAGTGAGATGAAACGAGATTTCCTGCGCTTGGTAGCCTAAATACTGAGCAATTAAGGTATGATTTCCGGTGGGTAGGGTTAAGGAATAAAACCCGTAATTGTTAGCGGCAACTCCTTGATTTATCTTGTCTTTCACCCGAATTGTGGCCCCGGGCAAACTTTCCCCGGAAACCGCGTCGCGAATGTAACCACTTATTGTAAGTTTTTGCTGCCCGAACAACGGGCCGGCGAGAACAAGAAAAAGGATGAAAAAGAAATATTTATTCAAAGGAAAATTTAAACCATACTTACATCTGATATAAAAACAAATTTAACGGTAGAAAGTTACCGGTTAAAGAGCTAATCTTCTTCCGGCAAGTTTTCACCAAGCATGTTGCTCCCTCAAAAATTAGTACACTAAACTGAAAAATAAGGATAGCGCACCAACAACTTCCGGAATAATAAGCCAAAAATCCAACCTAGTACAATCCCCAAAAAAGCGCCGCCCAAAACATCACCCGGAAAATGTACCCCCAGATAAATGCGGCTATACGATATTAGCGCCGCCCACACAAACACGAAAATCTTAAAATAACGGTAGCGTTCCGGCAGAAGGAAGGCAAAGAGCATAGCAATACCGAAGGAATTAGCCGCATGCGACGATAAAAAACCAAATTTTCCGCCGCATCCCGCTACTAGGTTAATGGTTTCGGATAAGGAAGAATCGTGGCAAGGACGCAATCGGGCAAAATAAGGTTTAATAATCCGGGAAGAAATACCATCGGCAGCAATTAAAGACAAAGCAATAATCATAAACATTAAAATACTTTGTCGGCGAAAACGGAAAATCAAAAAAGCTACCAATAAGGCGTAAAAAGGAATCCAAAATCTCCGGTCGGAAACGGCAATCATAAACGGATCCCAAAACGGGGAATGATACCCATTTATGGCCAAAAACCATTCCCGGTCTAGTTTTTTTAAATTTTCCAGCACGATTAGGTTAGAAAGTTGAAAGGTTAGAAAGTTGTAAAGTTAAAGGTTAGGAAGGTTTGTATAAAATAAATGAGTTTATTGTATTTATGAACAGTCCGATTTGAACCAGTAAAAAGAAATTAAGGCTAGCAAAAGAAGCTTTAATTAAAGCATTTGATATTGGAAGTTTCTTTAATGACACTTTTATCCCGGGTTGAAAACTGTAACCTTTAATGTGAAATTTACTATCCTATATTAACCTGTAACTTTTAAACCTTTCAACCTTCCAACTTTAAAACCTTCCAACTTTTCCACCTTTTCCACCTTCCAACCATCTAACCCACCCGCAGCCAATCCACATTCTTTTTTAAAAATTGCTGCGTTTTTTCTTCTTCGCTGCCTGGTTCCGGTTTAAAGTTGTATTTCCAGGAAGCGTAGGTAGGTAAACTCATCAGAATGGATTCCACCCGGCCACCCGTTTCCAGGCCAAATTTTGTACCCCGGTCGTGCACCAGATTAAATTCGACGTAGCGGCCGCGGCGTAATAATTGCCATTCTTTTTGGCGGTCATTAAAAGGTAAATTTCTGTTTTGATTAACGATGGTGGTATAAGTAGGCGCAAAACTATCGGCCACAGCTTGCACAAAGGCAAATAATTGCTCTAAAGTTAACTCTTCTTCGGAAGGAGTAAGCCGGTCGAAGAAAATACCGCCGATGCCTCTGGTTTCGTGGCGGTGCGGCAAGTAAAAATAATCGTCGGCCCATTGCTTAAACCGGCTGTAATAATTTGGATGGTGTTGGTCACAAACCGCTTTTAATTGTTCGTGAAAATAACGTGCTTGTTTCACGTCCAGGTAAATGGGCGTGAGGTCGATACCGCCCCCGAACCAAGCTTCGCCGGTACCGACTTCCAGGTAACGCACGTTCATGTGGGTAATGGGAATAAGCGGATTTACCGGGTGAAGCACTACCGAAACACCAGTGGCAAAATACCGGGTATCGGGCATTAACAATTTGGCCGCGGCCGTGGCCGGCATATCGCCGGAAACCGCCGAAAAGTTGACGCCGCCTTTTTCGAAAATAGCGCCGTTCTGAATAACCCGGGAGCGGCCGCCGCCACCGGTTTCGTGTTGCCATTCATCTTCCTGAAACGTGGCCCGGCCATCGCATGCTTCTACTGCTGTACACAATCTATCCTGAAAACCGCGAAACCAAGCTTCTATTTCTTTCTTCATATGTAATTTTAAACCAAAGAGATAAAGTAATAACCGTAAATTTTTAAATTCCTCATTCACCTTATTTTAGCGGATGCTGAATTTGTTTATTAAGTAAAGCAAAGAATGAAGTTCCTTGTTTAATGGCTTTAAAAATACTTTATCCATCCGTAAAAATAGATATTATTTGTTTACTTAACGAACCTAATCAGATTTGGTAAACCTTATTTTCCATTTAAGTTCAGCCACAAAAATTTACTACTTGAGGTGTTAGGAAGTAGGATTAGTACCGAAAAATAGGAGGAATAGGAGAGAGGAAGACAGCCACCCGGTGGCTTTTTACGTAAATTTTATTTGCATGTAAAGCACTTACAAATCGTTGGAACCCGATCGCAAAATTCTGCTTCAAGCCTATACCCGGATGCTGACGGCCCGCACTATGGCCGACACTTACGAACAAAACCGGCAAATTTGCCGGTACGTGCATAGTACTTCCCGCGGGCACGAGGCGATTCAGTTAGCTACGGCTTTTCAATTAACTCCCGACGATTACGCTTGTTTGTATTACCGCGACGAGTCAATGTTATTAGGCCTTGGTTTCACGCCCTACGAACTCATGCTGCAGTTACTAGCCAAGGCCGATGATCCTTTTTCGGGGGGACGCATTTACTATGGGCATCCTTCGGTACGCCGGGCAGGGTTTCCTACTATTCCGCACCAAAGTTCGGCCACCGGGATGCAGGCTATTCCGGCAACGGGTATGGCACACGCTATTCGTTTCCTGGAAGCGCAAGGTAAAATTCCGAAGGAGCGCCAAAGTGTGGTATTGTGTTCTTTAGGAGATGGAGCCGTAACCGAAGGGGAAGTATCGGAAGCAATGCAAATAGCTGTGCTCAAGCAATTACCGATTATTTATTTGGTGCAGGATAACGATTGGGGAATATCGGCGAAAGGAACGGAAATGCGGGCCATGGATGCGTATGAATTTGCTTTAGGGTTTAAAGGGTTGGAACGGATGCGCATGGATGGCTCTGATTTTGCGCATGCCTACGCCGGTATGCAACGGGCATTTGGCTATGTACGGCAGGAAAGAAAACCAGTACTAGTGCACGCTAAATGTCCCTTATTGGGCCATCATACCTCGGGGGTGCGGAAAGAATGGTACCGGGGGGAAAGCATGGAACTCGCCCTCAAAGATGACCCGATTCCTAAATTAATGGCCCAGTTACTAGAAGCTGGTGAAAAATTACCGGATCTGGAGCAAATAGAACAAGCAGTATGTCGGCAGGTAGCCGAAGCTTTTGACCAGGCCACTCACGCAGCAGAACCCGACCCAACTACTATTTATCAGCACGATTTTGCTTCAACGCCGGTAACTCAAGAATTAGGGACGCGCCACCCGGTGGGTGCCGTTAAAGTAACCATGGTAGATGCCGCTTTGCACGCCATTGAAGAAATTTTAAAAGATTACCCGGAAGCCTTATTTTACGGCCAAGACGTAGGCAAACAATTAGGCGGCGTTTTTCGGGAGGCGGCATTATTAGCGGCCAAGTACGGCGAAGAGCGCGTTTTTAATACGCCCATTCAGGAGGCTTATATTATTGGTTCCACGGCCGGCATGGCAGCGGTAGGAGCAAAGCCCATCGTTGAAATTCAATTTGCCGATTATATGTGGCCCGGTTTAAACCAACTGGTCGAAGAACTTTCTAAATCCTGTTACCTTACCCAAGGAAAATTTCCGGTACAATGTCTCATTCGAGTTCCCATTGGAGCATATGGGGGAGGAGGACCTTACCATTCGGGCAGCATAGAATCGACCTTGCTTACCATCCGGGGCATAAAGGTAGTATATCCCTCCAACGCGGCCGATATGAAAGGATTAATGAAAGCAGCTTTTCTGGACCCGAATCCGGTAGTATTTCTCGAGCACAAAGGATTGTATTGGTCGAAGCTGCCGGGTACCGAAGAAGCTAAAACCTACGAGCCGGATGCAAATTACGTACTGCCCTTAGGTCAGCCTTGTCAGGTTTTACAAGCCGGCGTAAATAAAATAAAACAGGGCGAAAGTTTGGTTTTGATTACTTATGGTATGGGCGTTTACTGGGCCAAGCAAGCCGCCAAACATTTTAAAGAACAAGTAGAAATCATTGATTTGCGTACTTTATACCCTCTAAACGAAGAATTCTTAGAGACGGTAATTAAACAACACGGAAAGGCTTTACTGCTTACCGAAGAACCTTTACTGAATTCTTTTATAGAATCCTTGGCGGGTCGTTTAGCGCAACGTTGTTTTCGCTATTTAGATGCCCCCCTATTTACCTTAGGCGCGGAGAATGTACCGGCCGTACCTTTAAATGTTAACCTGGAAAATAGAATGTTACCTAATGCAGAGAAGGTAGCCGCAGCCATAAACCGCCTGCTGCATTATTAATCAAGCTTTTTTGTTGATGAATTAACATAAATTTAAATTTTGCACCACCATTTTTTAATTGATTTCCTGGAAAATATCTAACCAAAATAAATATTTGCCTATTTAGCTATCAGGTGAACAGGATAATGAATACCCACTAGTAGGTACGAGTTAGTATAGCAATATCTAATACCAAATTGAAATAAATAAGACGTGTTAACTGGCTTAATTAGAATTGGTTAACTAAGAAAAAACAACACCCGTTTGGCTATGGAAGGCCTTCTAAGGTTCCGGTGTGTAGTATTCCGACGAAGGAGGAAAGGAAGCTTAGATCCGCCCGAAAGAGCCAATCGAGGCCCGCCGGCCAGGAGGCAAACTCAGACTGTTCAAACCGCATCAGCGCCAATGCCTGGAGACGGGCACCGGCTCCCAAAACAAACAGATAATATTACTTTTACTAAAACGTCTCAATTTATTATTACATAATTTGATTTTAGGGCATATATCAATACTTCACCACCCGTTGAACACCATTAATGTGATGGCCTTTTACTTGAATGATGTAAGTTGCGCTCCGCAACTCGGTTAAATCTAAATCGAAAGTATTGTTGCCTACCACCGTAGTTGCGTTTTTAACTTGAATAACCTGCCCGGAAACATTGGTAATAATTAATTGTACTTTCTCCGCTACCAAAGCCGACACTTCTAAAGTTAAATTACCTGCTGTTGGGTTCGGGAAGGTCCGGAATGGCGAATTGTTATTGCCTTCGCGTGTAACCGCAATTACTTGGCTGGTTCGGCTATTACCGTTGGCATCTACCATTTTTAACCGGTAGTAACTAGTGCCGTTTAAAGGATTTTTATCGGGGAAAGCATAGGTGCTTAATTGCTGCGTAGTGCCCGCACCTTTAACTTTACCAATCGCTTCGAAAGTAATGCCGTTGCGGCTTCTTTCTACGATAAAGTATTCATTTTTCACTTCCGAAGCCGTTTCCCAGTTAAGCCGCACTTCGTATTTTTCGGGTCGTGCCGCAAACGCAAGCAATTCTACGGGTAAAGGTACTAAAATAGCGTTTTGGCGGAAGGCGTAATTAACAGTAGGCTCCGTTCCGAAAGTGGTAAAGTCAAATAAATCTACCCAGCCGTCGTTATCCGAATCGTGGTAATAGCTTAAACCGTATTCTAAATAATTTAACCGCCCATCTTCATCATCGTCTTCCAGCCAGTCCGGAATTTTATCATTATCCGCATCAGCTAAATTATTGTAATAACCAGCTGCCGCCGCATTGCCGGCTGCCTGAGCATTAACTTTAAACTGGTCGGCCAGATTCTTTAATTCTGTCAGAGAGTAACCGGCTGTCTGCGCCGGGGTAGAATTATCGTATGCTTCAATGGCATCCCCATAAGCATCATCATCGCTGTTTTGGTCTAAATAATCCGGGTAAGAATCTACATCGGTATTCACGGGGTACAAGGCGGAGCCCGCCGTGGAGCAACCACAGGTTACGTCATAATTATCGTCAATGCCATCTTTATCGGTATCTGTACCTTTCGGAATAATCAAAGGATTACCGGGTGTAGCCTGGGCCTCCAGGTAATCCCGCAATCCATCGTTATCGGAATCAATATCTAAGAAGTTGTATAATCCATCGCCGTCAAAATCGTTCAAACTGCCCGGAGTAGTAGTGGTAGAGCTGCTTGGGATACCATTCGTGCCTACCGGACTAGTTAACCGGCCGGTGTTAGCGCTATAGTTTGTGGTAGGGAATAATCCAAAGGGAGCTTGTTCTACTACATCCGTAATGCCATCTCCGTCCGAATCTAAATCAAAAGCGTTAATAATACCGTCCCCATCTTTATCGAATATTCTGTTAACGCCGGTTACATTATTATAATTGCCACTCGGGTAACTCGGGTCACGATAGTTGGGAATGCTATTGTTATCGTCATCCGCCGAAGGATTTAAGCCGTTGGATTCCAAAGTATCTGGTATACCATCGTTATCATCATCCAGGTCATTGATATCGGCTACACCATCCGCATCCTGGTCTTCCGCTTTAATAGGAATGGTAAATACCGCCGGCGAGGCATCATCCGCATTTTCATTATCTCTTACAATGTATTTAAAAGTAACATTACCCGCATTATTGAAAGCCGGATCAAATTTAATCTGATTTTTATTCGTGGACCAGGTGTAGTTTGTAGTAGTATTTGCCGGCGTATTGTTAACGTACAAAATTCCCTGCGCGGCGCTCGGCAAGGCACTAAACCGGAAGGTATTAATGGAAATATCGTCGGTGCCGTTTAATACATCCAGTAAAGTTACTCCGGCGGTATTAGCTAAAATTACACTGTTGGTTTGATCTATAGCAACTGGTTCGCCGTTTATTGGAATAGTAAAATTTGCCGTATTGCTGGTTGCTCCGGAATTGTCTTTCACAGAATACTGGATAACGATATCCGCCAAATTATTTATCACCGGATCAAAGGTAACAGTTGGGAAAACACTAGCGGTATAGTCTGAATTTGCAATTGCCAAAACACCATTAACCCGAAGAGTGCCCTGGGTAGTAGGATCAGGAACATTATTAAATCGGAAGGAAGTAATTGTACCATCTGCATCCGTAACCGTTGGTATTCCTAATAAGGTAGCATTAGCTGTATTCAATAAGGTAGCATTCGTATAGTTAGCTACTACGGGAGCATCATTTACTGGGGTTACGTTAATAATGAATGTTCTGCCGGTAATAGTACCACCCGCATTATCGGTAACAGAAAAACCAAAGTTCCCGGTAAGGGTTTCTGAACCATTATGCGTATACTTGATAAAACCACTATTAATATCGGCTTGCGTGAAAGTAGTATTTAAGCCTCGGGCTTCTCCGGCATCCACGATGTTATTATTGTTGAAATCGCGGAACAAGGTACCGTTTAAAGCCGCAGTAGTTACGGTATACGTAATCGCCGTTGGGGCTTGCTCGGCATCGGTATATTGTAAGAGCGTATTGGTAATGGTACCTGTAGCGGCCTCGTTAACGGTTAAAGGAGAATTCACAACTTGTACCGGAAGGTCATTAACCGGAGTAACCGTTATATTGTATAACTGATTATTTACTATTCCACCGGCGCCGTCCGAAACCGAGAAGTTAAATTTATCCGAAGTAGTTTCCGAACCATTATGCGCATAACGGACGCGACTGTTATTAATATCATCCTGCGTGAAAGTACCATTTAAAGCTACTGTTTCACCGGCATCAATTGTGTTATTCCCATTAACATCCCGGAACAAGGTGCCATTTAAAACCGCAGTAGTAACCGTGTAGATAACCGCCGCCGGTGCCTGCTCCGCATCCGTGAACTGCAACAGAGTGGTAGCTATAGTACCGGTAGTACCTTCGTTTACGGTTAAGGGGGAGTTATTTACCAGTACAGGGGGTTCGTTGGCGTTAGTAACATCTACGGTAAGGGCTTGCTCGTCGAACAAAGCGCCAGTACCATTATCCGTAGCCCGAACGGTTACCAGGTAAGAATTATTGCCATCTACATCGGTGGGTAATTCAAAGTTAGGAGCCGTAACAAAGGCTAAAACTCCGGTCGTCTGATTTATCGTGAATTTGCCGGCATCCGTTCCTCCCGCAATGGAGTAAGTAAGGGTAGTATTAGCATCTGCATCGGTGGCTATAACGGTAGTTACGGTGGTAGTATTTTCGGCTACCGCAATGGAAGCCGTAACTCCGCCACCATTAGAGGTAATAACTGGGGGCTCGTTTACGTTGATTACGTTAATGGTAAATACTTGACTGGCAGTTAAATTACCATCGGAGACCTGTATAGTAATAGTATGAGAAGTAGTTTGTTCAAAATTTAGTAAAGTTCCATTTGCCACAGTTATCACACCAGAAGTAGCATTAATGGCAAAGCGGCCGCCGGCATCATTCGTTAGAGTGTAAGTAAGCGCCGTGCCGGCATCCGGATCAGTAGCTTGAGCCGTAATACCGACCAAAGTACCGTTAACGGCATTCTCAACAACGGTATTCGCGCTAACATCGTTGTCTGTTGGGGCAGTTGGCGGTTCGTTGGCGTTAGTAACATTTACGGTAAGGGCTTGCTCGTCGAACAAAGCGCCAGTACCATTATCCGTAGCCCGAACGGTTACCAGGTAAGAATTATTGCCATCTACATCGGTGGGTAATTCAAAGTTGGGAGCCGTAACAAAGGCTAAAGCTCCGGTCGTTTGGTTAATCGTAAACTTAGCGGCATCCGTTCCTCCCACAATGGAGTACGTAATTGCGTTAGCGTCCTCATCTGCCGTTACAAGGGTGGTTACCGCGGTGGTATTCTCCGCCACCGAAATTACAGCGTTAGCACCTCCGCCATTAGAGGTAATAACGGGTGCCTCATTTACATTGGTAATGGTAACCGTTAGGGCTTGCTCATCATACAATGGACCAGGATCCAGGCCGTTATCAGTGGCTCTTACCGTTACCTCATACGTATTATTACCATCCAAATCGGAAGGATTTTCAAAGTTAGGAGCAGTAATAAAAGTTAACACACCGGTATTTTGATCAATGCTGAATTTTGCCTGATCGGCTCCGCCACTTATACTATATTGTATCACCGTGTTTGCGTTAGGGTCGGTAGTTTCAACGGTAGTAACATTCAAAGTATTTTCTGCAATGGAGATAGCGGCTGTAGCTCCTCCACCATTGGAAGTTATAACCGGAAATTCGTTTACATCGGTAACGGTAATGGTATAAGTTGCCGGAGTATTATCTTCCTGGCTGGTATTATCAATAGCGGTATAATTAAAAGTTACGGTACCGATATAAGTAACTTCCGGGTCGAATGTAAGCTGGGTGGCTTCGGTGGTATTGTAAATGGTGGAGGTGGATGTTACGGCTACATTGTTTACATACAGTACTCCCTGAGCAGAAGTAGGTAAAGAGGTAAAACGGAAACCGATAATTGTGCCATCCGTGCCGTCGTTACCGGTTAGATTAGGGATGCTAGTAGCGGCGGCGGTGCGGGGTATAGAAGCGGTTTTATTATCGGTATTGGGTCGATTATTGGTAACAGTTATCGTGTAAGTTGCTGGAGAATTATCTTCTGCCCCTAAGTTATCAACGGCAGTATACCTGGCCGTAATAACACCCGCAAAATCTGGGTTAGGATCAAAAGTGATTTGTCCGGCTTCGGTGGTATTGTAGATAGTGGTGGTGTTAGCTTCCAGCCCGTTTACGTATAAAATGCCTTGAGCCGCGGTTGGTAAAACGGTAAACCGGAAACCTTCTACAGTCCCTCCGTTATCCGTTCCTGCTAAGGCAGGGGTAGCCGTAGCGGGAGCCGTGTGCGACATGGTAACGGCTCTATTATTACTAACCGGCAAATTATTTGTAGAATTTATTGTATAGGTCGCCGGCGTTTGATCTTCTTCGTTGGTGTTATCTACAGCGGCATAGGTGAGCACTATTTGGCCAATAAAAGAAATATCCGGATCGAAGGTAATTTGTGTTGCATCGGTTGTATTATATAGTTGATTCACTACTGCCGGAACTCCGTTTACGTACAAAATACCTTGACTAGGAGCAGGGATAGATTTTAAGCGATAGCCGATAATGGTAGCATTCCCATCAGCATCGGTACCGGAAAAAGTGGATGCCGCAGTTGCGCCGGCCGTGTGAGGTACGTTGAACGTTTTATTTGTAGTATTAGGCCGGCTATTCGTAACGGTGATGGTGTAAGCAGCCGGCGTAGGATCTTCGGCGCCGGAACCATCCACAGCCGCGTAGGTAAAATTGATTACCCCGGCAAAGGTAGGATCCGGATCAAACGTTAATTGGGTGGCTTCGGTAGAGTTATAAGTGGTAGCGGTGTTCGCTTCTATTCCATTCACGTATAAAATTCCTTGCGCCGCTGTAGGCAAAGACTTAAATTGGAAGCCGCTTACCGGCCCACTCGCTCCGTCTCTACCACTTAAACTATTTATTGCCGTGGCGGCTGCCGTGTGCGACATAGACGCTGTCTTAGGATCGGTATCGGGCGTGGCATTAGTTACCGCAATAGTAAATATTTGAGTAGCTGATAATCCTCCCGTAGCGGCATCGATGGCCTGTACTGTAATGGTATGTGACGTTGCTGTTTCAAAATCGAGCAAAGTACCGTTAAGTACCGTAACTACTCCGGTTGAGGAATTAATAGCAAACCGGCCGCCGGCGTTGTCGGTTAAGGAGTAAATTATGGTTGCTCCTTCCGGATCTGTAGCTTTAGCGGTAACTCCTACGGTACTTCCATTAGCAGCGCTTTCAGCAATCGTATTAATGGCGGCATTATTATCTATAAAAGCAATAGGCGCTTCGTTTACGTTGGTAACGGCAATGGTAAAGGTTTGGCTTGAGGATAATCCGTTTACTGCATCAATGGCTTGGATGGTAATGGTATGCGAGGTTGTCGTTTCGAAATCGAGCAAAGTACTGTTAAGTACCGTAACTACTCCGGTAGCGGCATCAATCGTAAATCGCCCACCGGCGTTATCCGTCAAGGAGTAAATTATAGTTGCTCCTTCCGGATCGGCAGAGAAGCCGGTAATACCCACAGCTGTACCATTAGCTGCATTTTCGGCCACGGTGTTGGCGGCAGCATTGTTGTCAACGGGAGTGGAAGGAGGTTCGTTTGCGTTGGTTACAGTTACGGCAATTGCTTGTTCATCAAACAAAGTCCCCGTACCATTATCCGTTGCTCTGACAATGACATCATAAATATTATTAGCTCCTACATCGGTGGGTAATTCAAAATTAGGGGCCGTTAAGAAGGTTAAAGCTCCCGTGCTGGTATTGATTTGAAACTTAGCGGCATCCGCTCCGCCGTTAATGCTGTAGGTAATTGTGTTGGCATCCGCATCGGTAGCCGTAACGGTAGTAACTACCGTGGTATTTTCCGCCACGGAAATGGCGGCCGTAGCTCCGCTGCCGTTGGAAGTAATTACCGGGGCATCGTTAGCATTGTTCAGGTTGATAGTAAAAGTTTGGGTAGCAGTTAAAGCACCATCAGAAACCTGAACAATAATCGTGTGCGAGGAATTAGTTTCGTAATCGAGTAAGCTGCCATTTGCAACTCTTACCACGCCGGTAGCCGGGTCAATGGCAAAGCGGCCACCGGCATTATCCGCTAAAGAATAAGTAAGTGTGGTGCTTGCATCCGGATCAGTTGATAAAGCGGTAATACCTACCAATGTGTTATTAACTGCATTCTCCGCTACTGTATTCGCTGCAGGATTGTTGTCCGCCGGAGTGGTAGGTGGTTCGTTTACGTTGGTAACGGCAATGGTAAAGGTTTGGATAGAAGTTTGGGCTCCGGTAGCGGCATCGGCTGCTTGCACAATAATGTTGTGGGAAGTAGCTGCTTCGTAATTAAGCAAGGTTCCATTAGCCACCGTCACCACCCCGGTAGAAGCATTAATGGCAAAACGACCACCAGCATTGTCCGTTAGAGAATAAATAATAGTAGCTCCTTCCGGATCGGTAGAATTGGCAGTAATGCCTACTGCCGTACCATTAACTGCATTTTCGGCAATCGTATTGGGTGCAACCACATTGTCCACCGGGGTAGAAGGTGGTTCGTTCGTGTTGGTTATGGTTACGGCCAAGGCCTGCTCATCCAATAAGGTTCCCGTGCCATTATCCGTTGCTCTAACAATGACGTCGTAGATGTTGTTGCCTCCCGCGTCGGTAGGTACTTCAAAGTTAGGGGCCGTTAAAAAAGTTAAAGCTCCGGTGCTAGTGTTGATTTGAAACTTAGCCGCGTCCGCTCCCCCGTTAATGCTGTAAGAGATCGCATTATTTTCAGGATCAGTGGCTATCACCGTTGTAACAGCCGTAGTATTTTCTGCTATTGAAATGGCGGCACTCGTTCCACCTGAATTAGAAGTAATAACGGGTGGTTGGTTAACCGGATTAAAGGTATACGTAATGGTATTATTGGCTTGATTTGTATCGTACTCATAACTGTTAATAGTAGCCGTATTCGTGTAAAAATTAGCCGCATTAGCCGTGTTGGCTAGTATAGTGGCGGTAATGGTGAGCGTAGCCGTACCGGTGGTAGCGGCAAGCCCACCTACATTCCAGCTGCCGGTTGCAACGTTATAGTTAGGCGAATTACTGCTGATAGTGCCAAAACCGGCCGGTAGCAAATCCGATACTACTACGTTGGTGGCGGCACTGGAGCCTATATTAGCGGCGGTTAAGGTAATGGTTATTTGTTGGCCAACATAGTAAGGGCCGGATGTAGGAGTTTGACTAATAGTAATATCTGTAGAACTAACAGGTAGGTTGGTGGCGGAGATGTTAGTGGTTTGACCGGTAGCCCCCGAAGTGGCCCCATTTGCCGGAAATTCCGTTAAGGAAGGAGAGTTGGTGGTGCCATTTGATGCGCCTAAAACAGAAAAACTCGTAGCTCCCCCGGAATAAGCAATGTATCCGGCCCCGCCGCCGCCGCCCGGTCCCTCTGCTTCAGCGGTCGCTATCAGTTGATTTCCCCCGTTTCCCCCATTAGCTGCTAAACTTACGGTGCTATGGCTATTTGTTTTCACCACTATTGTTCCACCGCCCCCACCACCGCCCGGTGCATCGTTGCCCCCTGCTGATGTATTTGCCGCACTGTTACCGTTAGCTATAATAGAACCACTACCCGTTACCGTATTAGATAGTAATATAACCAAACCACCGCCATTGGCTCCGGAAGTACCTGTATTATTGTTGCTGTCTCCGGCCCCGCCGCCACCGCCCATAAATACCCGGTTTTGGGGCAAATTATCCGTTGTGTTAAACGGACGACCCCCCAAACCGCCTCTTTCCTGGCGGTTATCGCCCCCCCAGGCGGTATTTCCCGGGCCACTAACCAATGCATTGGCATCGTTGGCCGAATAATTATAACCCCCTCGTCCTCCGCCGGAGTTATTGGTTCTAACGTTCCCATTGGCCGCATACCCGGGGTCCAGGACCCAGGCATTTGTTCCGGTACAAGCAGTACACATAATTCCCTGGCCATTCCAAATAGCACCATTATTAGCATTTGCGCCGCCACCGCCGCCGGAGTTGTGCGCGCCGCCGCCGCCGCCGCCATTGGCGGGAGCTCCCCGGCCAAAAATATTTCCACCCGGTAACGTTCCGGTAATAACCAGATTGCCGGTAGTAGTAGAACCAGTAAAGGTAGTAGATCCGGCAATACTTTCGCCTTTGGCCGCTCCGTTCGCATCGGTGGCATAGGCATAATTAGGCAAGGTGGTAGGGTTAATAGAAGCCTGTTCAACAGCTCCTCCCCGAAAACCCTGACCGGAAACATTAATGCTGCCGTTGATGGTAGATGTTCCGGTTACTTCGATAGCTACAATCCCGCCAATGGATCCGTTCCAGGGAGTGGCTACTATTGAAGTTCCTGCATTAACGGTTAAAGAAGAATAGCGCGGAATCCGGACTACTTGCGTACGCGCATTAGTAGTGCTGGTATAATTATAAATAATATTAGAAACAAACGTTAAAATAGAACCATTAACAGCCGTTACCCGCTTAATTTCGTACAACCCAACGTTTCCTAAATCCGTGATAGCTCCGTAGTTTGCCGTAGTAGCATCTGTCTGAATAGTGCCACCTTGCATCTGGATGATCATAACAAAATCGCCGGGGGTAATAGCCGGATTGCCGTTACTCGTGTAAGTGCCTATGGTTAAAGTGTTTACGCCCGCTGTTACATTATTAGGTACCGGGGCATAACCATTCACCACTGTATTTAGAGCGGTTATAGCCCGGGCACCGTCTTTGCCCGTTTGAGACAATGCTTTTTGACTATTAAAGAATAGACATAGTGGTAAACAAAGAAAAAATAAGACGTAAAAATTTTTCATAACCAATAAGAAAAAGCAATATAATCCCTTCAGTCCTTAAAAAGGGCTTTAAAAGATGGTGCAGCGTTGTTTTACTTAGATTAGGGAAATTAGAAAATTTCTAAATTCTTACTATTTGTTTTATTCAACTAAAAAATTTATATATCAAAATGTATAGAAAGAATACATTAGATAAAAACAAAATCCAGAAAGTGCGGTTAAAAAGCCGGGATTTAGGAGAACTTTTACCTGGGCCAGGTTTCATTCGGGTAATCACCGGTTTAGTCTTGTAAGTTAACGAGTTAGAAGCATACTTGTAATCAAAATAACTTTTCATGAAACTTGTAATATAGCGTTGTTGACATTCAAAATGTTACAATCACCGCAGTAAATCTAAAATAACATTATATAGCAATTCTATTTTTTTCGATAAACTGGCTGATTTAAACGTTGAACGACTCCCAAAGAGGTGTTTAAATAAAATTTTATCCTATTCAAGAATAATTCAACTTTTTAAATTAACGTAAATAAATACAAAAAATTATTTTAATATTCCGGTATCAATAATTATAATATAATTTATAAATGAAAACGCTATCACTTACTTATCAGTTAATACGGATTATTCAGATAATTGGATTTACCACGTTTGGTTCAAATATATACATAACATTGATTAAAACGGATAACCAATTCCTAAATTAAAGGTAGTATGCTTGTTGTTGCGGTTAAATATATCTTTCAACGTAAACTGATTTAATACGTACCGGTTTCCCTGCGGAAAGGAGGGGTCCAATACTTTGGTCGAGAAATCGAAACGGGCAATTAAAAAATTAAAATCCAGGCGTAAACCGGTGCCTACGCCTACGGCAAATTCACTTAAAAAATCGCTCCACTCAAATTGCGAATTAGGCCGGTTCTCATCTTTTGAAATCATCCAGGTATTGCCGGCATCAATAAATAAAGCGCCGTTTAAATAGCCTATTATGTTAAACCGGTGTTCCAGATTGGTTTCAATGAGCATTTCGCCGGGCTGCTCGGTGTCGTAGTCTCGTTCTAAAATTTCATTGCCGTTGCTATCGCGCAGAATCTGGTTCGTTTTCGGGTCGCGCTTGGGCCTTTGGGCATAATACGCTCCTGGACCCAAACGCCGGGGCCGCCAGGCCCGGATACTGGAACCGCCGCCCCCAAAAAAGTATTTATCGTAAGGCAAACCAAGCGATTGAAAAGGCTGCACCAAGCCAATGTTTAACCGGTATACTAAAAAAGATTTATTCGTGAATTGAAGGTATTTGCGGTAGTCGCTATTTACCCGGTAAAATTTATACAAGCGCAAATCGCCTAAGTAATTCAGGCGCTCATTGGATTTAAACTGTTCGGCGGCTAAGGCAGTTAAGCCGCCCACTTCGGTAAATAAACGCCAGAACTGACCCGAGTTATTGTTGTGAAAATCGTTATAAAAACGGGTAAAGTTAATGCTGGGCACTACGGCGTTGGTAAAGCTTTGCCCGTAGGTCGTATTTCTGTTTAATAACGAGTCGAAGTCCGGAGATAAACGGGGCGTTTTTATTAAGCTGATATCTACGGGCGTAAAAACGTACTGCAACGTAGGGGAAGGCTGCCAGATGTAATCAAATGTTGTTTCCAGGTTCGTCCGGATGTATTCCCGCCGGTCTACGTACGTGTACGCTACATTTAACCGGCTGCGCGGATTAAACCGGCTAAATTGTTTATTCACCTTAAATGGCACTAAAAACTGCGGGAAGGTAAGGCCAATGTTTCCGCCTAAATCTTTCATGTAAATAGATTCACTAAAGTCCAAACTACTAAACTGACCTTGTAAACCACCTCTTAATCCAATATCTAAAATTTCGGCTCCTCCTAATATGTTCCGTACTTTCAGGCGCAAGTTTACAAAAGGGCCGGGCAAACGAGCCGTATAACTGCCGCCGGCTTCGCTGGTTTCCTGGTATTTTTTAGTGGGAGATACGTTTACAAAAGCATCTAGCAGCGGTGGACCCGTAGAATCGGCTACAACGGCATAATTTACGGAATTAAACCGGAACATGTCCATATTATTTAATTGCCGCTGGGTGAGCTGGGTTAAATCCAGACTATAGCGCTGATGCGGGTAAATAGTTAGCTTAGAGTCGAGCACTTTAGGATTAATCTTATGGCGGTAGGCCAAGTATTTAACATGGTTATACCAGAGAGTATCCCGTTTAAACCCAAATCGCTTTAAACCCGCATCACCAATAAAATTCACATCCCGGATCCGGTATTGTTTGTGAGGTTGGTTATTTTTATTGTTGGCAATAATATAGGTAAAATGCGCCGTATAAGGCGCATAATTGGTATCTACTTTGGCGGTAATGAAAGGCTTCCGAAATTCGTAATATCCTAAATTGCGCAGTAAAATCTCCAGCCGGTTTCTTTCTTGGTCAATAATGCCTTCGTCGTAGTTCTGGCCTATTTTTAATAAAGCCGCTGTTTGCGCGGAGTCTACAATATGAGCAATTACCGGATCGGCAATATCGTAATTAATCAGCGAGAGGCGGGTCGGCTTATCCTCGTTCACCAAAAGAGTAAGATATACCTTTTGGTCTTTAATTTCTTCGTTGTAGGTAACCTGGGAGTGGAAAAAACCTTTGGTGTTCAGGTAGGTTTTTATCTGCCGTAAAGTGGCTTGGGTTTTGGTGGTGTCGTAAATAGTAGGCGGTTCACCTACCGTCATGAGCCAATTGCCTTCTTCTCTTTTCCGGGTCATAACGGCCAAGCGTTGCTCGCGTTTGGCCAGAATATTTGATATTTTTACCGAATCGGTACCGGCCGCCGCAATTTTTGCATCCGTTTGAACCCGGTACTCGTCCATCCACTTTTGAATTTTAACCGGGTTGTAGAATTTCTTGCCAAAATAGTAAAGCGACAAGTAAGGCGTAGTTCCTAAAAACTTACGATTTGGTTTTTGTTTGTATAAGGTGCTAATTTGAGCAGGATCGTTGACTGCTACCCCTTTTAGTTTAATGGCATATAATAAGCTTTGATTTTTCTCTAACCGGTGCGTGGGTACGCACGAAACTGCCAGCCCCCAACAACTGAGAAAAAAAAGTATGTAACCCGTTAACTTCAAATTTATCTTTGCGCTATGTTATCGAAAGCAGCTTTAAAATATATTAATTCTCTGCAAGTAAAAAAATACCGTTATCTGCACCAAGCCTTTCTGGTAGAAGGGGCTAAAAGCGTGCAAGAATTGCTTTTATCAGATTATACCATCGAAAAGCTGTTCGTAACCGAAGAGTTCCTCCGTAAAAGTACCGAATTAAAGTCGAAAAGTTTGGCTTACGAGCTAATAGACGAAAAAGACCTTACCCGAGCCGGCACTTATACCACTAATAACGCTGTCTTAGCTATTGCTAAGATGAAAGCTCCTATTTTTTTTCAACCGGATTTGTCCGTCTTAAGCTTGGCTTTGGATGATATACGGGATCCGGGAAACCTGGGCACCATTATCCGGATGGCGGATTGGTACGGACTAAAGCACATTATTTGCTCGGAAACTTGTGCCGATTTTTATAACCCGAAAGTAATAGCGGCTACGATGGGTTCTTTTACGCGTGTTAATGTATTGTACGTAGACCTGCCGGAATACTTAAAAAAATTACCCGTTGACCTGCCTTTGTACGGTGCCTCGCTACGCGGCCAAAATATTCATCGCTTAACGTTGCAGCCGGGTGGGGTGTTAATTATGGGTAACGAAGCTCATGGTATTCGGCCGGAAGTAGAAAAATATGTAAAGCAGTTAATTAAAATCCCCCGGTTCGGACAGGCTGAATCTTTAAATGTAGCGAATGCCACGGGTATTATTCTGGATAACTTTTTCCGGAATTAACCCCTCCGCCCGAAAGGGCACCTCCCCTAAAAACAGGAGAGGCCGGTATTGCTGCGTAGCAAACTAATTATACTAATATGAATTAAAAACGTACTTTTCTTTCCTGAATATATCTTTGTGAGATGTTTTTTTAAACCCATTATAAAATTGACGCATTAAGTAAACTTAAATGAAAAGCTAGCTACCCAGCTATACCGACCTCTCCTGTTTTTAGGGGAGATGCCCTTTCGGGCGGAGGGATCAACTATTTTTAAAATAATAAAGGAGATTCTTTCACAGAATCTCCTTTTCAAATAAACGACTCAAACTTAATCCTTTAAATCCGGAAGCCGAAGCTAATTACGTTCATTTTTGGCCCGCGATTATCTTTGAACAAATCGTTTAGGTTGTATTTGGCAAATAAGTTAATCCACTTGTATCCAATCATAAAGTTGACACCGTATTGCATATCTTCCAGGTTGTAATTGCCCCGTTCTTTGTCTTTGTAGGTATTGCCTTCGCTCTGGTATTTTATTTTAGTGTGCGAACCTAAACGGTAACCCACAAAGCCCCCGCCGCCAATTTTAAAGGATTCTTTGCCGTTTTTGTCTTTAAAATTTAATTCTATAATCACCGGTAAATTTAAAGACGAAGTAGTTAATTTGCTTTTCTCCAACGATAGGGTAGGCTCGTTGTAAAAAGTAGTAACATCATTCTCGTCGGCAATTCTCCGATTTTTATTTAGCATGTAATTATTAAAAGCAAGCTCTAAACCGGTACGCAGGTGTAAGGGACTTTTAACGCCACCAATACGAGTAGTAATGTACTGGTTTAAACTAATGTAACGAGAACCAATAGGCTTTAAATCGTACAAGCTGTTATTCGTTTCCGGCACGTTTACAAAGGTGTTCAAGCCTAAGTCGAGGGTACTGAAAAAATGGTGTCTCCGGTTCATTCTCCGTTCCATTTTTTCTTTCCGAAGGCTATCGTTGCGGGCATCAATGTTCACGTGCACGGAGCCATGGTGCTCATTGTCCTCTTCATCTTCTTCTTCGTAGTCTACTTCCACTTTAACTACATCGCCGGCGCGCGCCGACCAGGATTGCTTGTTGCCATTGTTGCCGGACGACATCCGGATTTTAATTTGTTCCGGGGCCTGCGGATTATTCATATCCTTAGCCGGGTAAAAAGTCATGCTTATCTCCGCCGAACCATTAGGGCTCGACTTACTCATGCTCTCCACTTGCTGCACGTATTTATTTAACAAAACCATTAAAGAGTCCAGGCTGTAATTCTGGAAATTCTTAAGCTGGCCGGTATTTTTTACCTGCAAAGTTAAAGAAGCGCCATCCGCTAAGTTTATTTGAATGGTATCCGACAGCGGATTTAAAAGTTTGGATTTAATAGCTAAACCGTTCGCCAAGGACATGCCGGTAGCTGCAACCCAAAAAAGGGTAGTAATTAAAAGTATGCGTTTCATAAAAATGTAAGATTAGAGGTTAATAACTTTGGTATATTTTTGTTTAAATAATTTACTTTCTACATCAATGCGGTAATTAGCATTTACTCCCAAATCAGATAATTCTACTTTCTCGCCGTTCTTTAAATTGCGGACTTGTTTGAAAATATTTTTCACCAGGCGGCCTTTCTTCGATATATTTTCTTTAATAACTTCTTCGGTGGTGGCGTATTCTTTCTCACTGGTATAAGCTACCGTAGGAACAGGATCTTTTTTAATAATTACTTCCATTACTCGTTCCTCCGTAGTGGCTGGCGCATCCGGAGTAGTTTGCGCTACCACCGTGTTAACCGGCAACGTTTCCGGAGAAGAATTGGGTTCTTTTCTTGATTTTAAATTCTCCCGGTTTTTTGTTTTAGTGGATGCTACTAAAACTCCCGGTCGTATTTTCTTGCCTTTCTTAGCGGGTTTGCTGGTAGTGGTGTTGGTACTAGCATTAGCATTATTTGTTTCACTAACCTTTTCGCGCGTTATAGTTTCGACAGTTTCCGGCCAGGAAGGTGTTTTAGCGTTTATATCGGCCAATGTGGTTTCCTTAGGAGTTAATTTTAGCGGCTGCGGCCCGCTTATCGGATTTGTGCGAGTCAGATTTCCGTCGGGTTGTATCTTGTCGGTTGGCAGCCAAAAAAACAAAACTCCAGAAACTAAAAGTAAGGTTATGGTGGCCGCCACGGAGTACACCCACATAAGGGAGCGTTTTTGTTGGGGTGGCTCCATTTTACTTTGCAAGCGGGCCCAGGCGTCCGCCGAGGGTACGGGAGCAAACTGCTGAAATTTATCTTTAAAATATTGATCTACTTCTTCTTCCTTCATGATACTTTTTGCTTTTAAAGCGTAATCGATTCTTTGTTTTGCAGACGACGTTGCAGCAACGCGCGGGCCTTACTTAACTGAGATTTAGAGGTTCCTTCCGAAATATTTAATAAATCTCCAATTTCTTTGTGCGAATATCCCTCAATGGCATATAAGTTAAACACCGCCCGGTAACCAGCTGGTAACTCATGCAGCAAGCGTAGCAAATCTTCGGCTGCTAAATCTTGTTCGGCATTGGCCTCGGTGGCTACCTGCAAAATATCTTTTTCAATGGCTAAATGCAGGGGTTCTTTCTTCCGTAAAAATCCAAGAGCCTCGTTTACCATAATGCGTTTCATCCAACCTTCAAAACTTCCTTTACTTTCAAACTGACTAATATGCTGAAACACTTTCACAAATCCCGTTAACATTACTTCTTCGGCATCCAGCTGGTTTTTTAAATAGCGCAAACAAATACCTAACATCACTCCGGCGTACTTTTCATACACGGTTTTATGTGCTTTGGCTTCTCCTTTGTTTAGGCCTTGTATAAGTTCCGCTTCGGTCACGTGGATGATTAAAAGTGTTTCAGATTATTAAATTAGGACTGTTTGTTTAGTAGATGCAAGCAATTTTACATGGGTTGCCTGAAAACCGCAAAAAGAAAGGAAATTATTTGTATATTTTTAAAATTAACTGTAAATCAATGAGATAGAATAATTAAGCCAGCGGTTTTTTGTTTTACCCAAGTAAAGATTTTAGATTTTTGCTGAGAAAAAGTTTGTATAAGATTAAGCTACTTGAATAACGCTCATTATTAATTATATGGTTAAATCTACTTTAATGGATAAGTATCTGCCCGATTATGATTTTAATGAAGTACATACCATTATAATAAAGCAACCCGTAGAGAAAGTTTATCCTTTGCTTAAAAGCCAGGATTTTTCGTCGGAAAAAATAATTAAAGCGCTTTTTAAAATCAGAGGTTTGCCGGTAAGTAATTTCACGCTCTCGGGTTTAGTGGAACAAATGAATTTTACCTGGCTCGCAGAACAGGAAAATAAAGAATTATTAATAGCTTACTGGGGTAATGTTAAACCAGAATTTATAGTTAATGCCGAAACTTTCCGCCAGGATAAATCGACCTACAACCGCAAAATTATTTGGAATTTTTTACTGGAATCCCTTACCAATACAAGCTGTAGAGTAACCACCGAAACCAGAATAAAACATTACACCGCCAAAGCCAAAATTATATTTAGTATTTACTGGTTTTTCATCCGCCCATTTAGTGGCCTTATCCGGATTTTGATGCTCCAAAATTTAAAACGTAGGGCGGAAGGAATAAAGGTATAAAGAAGAGAAGAAGCTGCGAGACAATATTTTTGCTAAACTTCGATTGAAAATGTACTGCTTACGATCGGAAAGTGGCAAAAATAAAGCCTGGATCATCTTACGATGCCAGGCTTTTTAAACTTATTCGGAGCAGATTACTACTTTCTAATATTCGCCCACGGCCAACATAACCAAGGTGCAATGGTGTAGCGTTTTAATGTTTTGCTCAGCGGCTTTTTTTTCCAGTTCCGGGTTTTCGGTACCCGGATTAAATATAATACGGTTAGGTTTTAAACTTAAAATGTAATCGTACCACGAAGGTTGATTTTGGGGCCCTACGTATAAAGTTACGGTATCCACATCTTCGACCGGACTTTTTTCGGTATCAATTTTTATTCCGGCTACATCGCCATTCCGAATGCCGACGGGTACTACCTCATGGCCGTATTGTTTTAATTTATGGACGGCCCGGTAAGCAAACCGCGACGGATTATCCGTGGCGCCTAATACAACTGTTTTTTTCATAAGGGTAAAGAATTAATTCCGTTTATGCGAGATAAATCCGGATGCGATTTACTAAATTATTTTTTCTCTTGCTGCTACAATAACGATTAAAGTAAATAAAAACTCTTTAAACCGTGTTATTAACAGGTTTTCTATTTTAAAAGTTATAAAATATTACTCCTTATTCCTGCCGTCGATTTGCTTTAGCGGCAATTTTTTCGGCGCAACGCTCGCCGTCCATCGCCGCGGAAACAATGCCGCCGGCGTAACCAGCGCCTTCGCCGCACGGAAATAAGTTCTTAATTTCTACGTGTTCGAGCGTTTCCCGGTCGCGCGGAATGCGTACCGGAGCAGAAGTACGGCTTTCCACGCCAATAATTTGCGCTTCGTTGCTCAAGTATCCTTTCATTTTACTACCGAAATACGTAAATCCTTCGCGTAAGCGATGAGCCATACTGGCCGGAAACAGCTCCTTCATATCCACGGAAGTTAAGCCAGGTTGGTACGATGTGTCTAGTAAGCGGTTCGAAAGTTTTGAACGGGTAAAATCCTGTAGCAATTGACCGGGGGCTTTTTGGGTGCCGCCGGCAATAGCACAGGCTTTTTGTTCTAAGGCTTGCTGCATCCGTAATCCCGCCAGAGCGCCGTAGGTTTTTACATCCATGTCTTCCGTTTCAATGGCTACTACAATTCCGGAGTTGGCAAATTGCGAGTCACGGCGGCTCGGCGACATGCCGTTTACCACTACTTCGCCGGGAGTCGTAGCCGAAGGCACAATAAAACCACCCGGACACATACAGAATGAAAAAATACCCCGTTGCTTTTTATCGTAAGTAGTCTGATGCACCAGAGCATACGAGGAGGCCGGTAAATACGGTCCGCGCTTATCGCAATGGTATTGGATGGAGTCAATTAAAGATTGCTGATGTTCCACGCGCACGCCCATGGCAAAAGGTTTGGCTTCGATAAAGATATTTTTAGCCGCCAGCAATTCGTAAATATCACGTGCCGAGTGGCCCGTAGCCAAAATTACACTTTCGCCCTCAAACAAATTGCCATTCTGGGTAACGACACCTTTTATCGTGTTCTGCTCAATGATAAAATCCGTAACCCGGGAATCGAAGTGGATTTCACCGCCGGCTTGTAGAATACTTTCCCGGATGTTGGCAATTAAAACCGGCAGTTTATTCGTGCCAATATGCGGATGCGCATCAAACAAAATATCGGGGGTAGCGCCGTGTTGCACTAAAATCTGTAAAACCCGGTACACATCGCCGCGCTTTTTAGAACGGGTATATAACTTACCATCCGAATACGTGCCGGCTCCGCCTTCCCCGAAACAATAATTAGAATCCGGGTTTACCACGTGTTCTTTATTAATTGCCGCTAAATCCCGGCGCCGGGTCCGTACATCTTTTCCGCGCTCTAAAATAACAGGCTTCATTCCTAATTCTATGCAACGCAAGGCCGCAAACAATCCCGCCGGACCAGCGCCCACAATAATAACCGAAGGCGCTTTTTCTACGTTTGGGTAAACAAATTTGGCTTGTAAAATATCGCTGGGTGGGGAATTAAAATACACATCGGCGCGCACCCGTAGCAGTACATTTTTCCCGCGGGCATCAATGGAACGTTTTAGTTTATGGATATAAGAAACAGCATCGGGCTGAGCACCAAGGTGTTTTAAGATGGCGTTTTGCAGTAGCGCCTCGTCGTAGGCTACTTCCGGCGGAAGCACCAATTCTAGTTCTTTTTTCATGAAAACAGGCCAGGTAGTTATCCCGGATTTTAAATTTTACAAGCCTAAAACAATATTTTAACCCGGCAAAGTTCGGATTTTCTTTAGAAGAATTATTATTTTCATGAAAACGGAATGTATAAGGAAGAAATAAAAGCGGGTTTAAATAATCCTTCTACAAGAAATACAAAGTTACGTATTCGGTTCTATACCTATACGGTATTCTCTTCGTTAAATCAGTATGGATCTTTTTGTGGAAAAAAGCTCGGTGGTAAGAAGAATCTGGGGTAACAGCGACACCATTTTATTTATATTTGCCGGATCAGCCGCCGAATTTGCTTTAAATAAAGCGGTAGACTGGTTGTACTTTACGGGACGTTTACCCGCCGACCCGCTAGGCCGGTTATTTTCGACGGTGGCTTACGCGCGGCAAATTGTCTTCTCGGATAGGGGAGGAGCTTACCGGGCCATTGATAAGATGGCGGCCATTCACGCAAAAGTAGAAAAGAACCGGGGAGCCGCTATCCCGGATTGGGCTTATCGCGACGTATTGTTTATGCTCATTGATTATTCCATTCGGGCTTATGAGTTAATGGAAATAAAATTAACGGAGGTAGAGAAAGAAGAAGTTTGCCAAGTGTTTCTGCAAGTTGGCCAGCGCATGGGATTAACGGGACTGCCCACCACTTACCCGCACTGGCGAAGGATGCGGGAACAACATTTGCAACAAGATTTAATGTATAGCCATTTTACCGCTGATTTATATAGGCAATACAAAAAGCATTTAGGCGCTTTCCGGTACGTTTTATTAAAACAAGCGCAACAAATGCTGGTGCCGGACCGAGTAAATAAACTGCTCCGTTTAGGTAAAATATCTTTTATGAAACCAATAGTCTTCGCCTATAAATTGAGTCGTACGTTTAAATTAGATGGATTAGTAAAAAACACTATCTTGCCGACGACCTACAAAGCAGAAATTAAAAATTTAGATAAAATACCGGTTTAATTCAAAAAATTAGCTCCAGTAATGGAGCTTTCATAAATTTAATTTCTTATTTTAAATTAGCCGTTTAGCTGGTATTAATTAAAATTTAAAGTATTTCTGCTATTTATTTATAAGTAGAAAAGTTATTATCAAAACACGTTTACACGCATTTTAAATGAATAAGGGATTATTGATTTCTGTACTACTAGCAGTTATTGTTTTAGGAGCCTGGTTTATTATGCGGTCCGGAGAGCCACAGGTAGAGCAAGATATTTCCAGTACGCAAGCAACTACTTCGGTGGCTAGTTCCCCGCCGGCGCCAGTTAATGATCTACCTAATTTGCCGCTCACCAAACCGGATCAAACAAAATTCAATGCTAAAGATTTAAAAGGGAAAACCGTATTAATATTTTTTGAACCCGATTGTGAGCATTGCCAACGCGAAGCGAATGAAATGCAGAAACATTTGCCCGCTTTTGCCAAATACTCGGTCTACTTTTTTTCTCCGGCCCCTTTTGATCAAATGCAGCAATTTTTTATGAAATATAATTTATCGGGTCCTAATATTTCCTACGCTCAAACTCCCTTTAATATTATTCTGCAGGAATTAGGAGCTATACCGGCGCCTTCGGTTTACATTTATTCGGAGCAAGGAAAACTCATTAAAGCTTTTAAAGGGGAAACCCCCATGGCGAATATTCTGCCCTTGTTATAAAAAAGTAGCACTCTTAGTAACGGATGTTATGCAAGCTTAAGCTTGAGTAACATCCGTTTATAAATGATAATTAGTAAATGATAATTAGTAAATGATAACTGGTAAATGGATCAGAAACTTTGCTCTCATCTTCAAGCTTTAGAAGAGTTAAAACCGGCAGATAAACATTACTGCGAAGAATGCGTAAAAACCAACTCCACCTGGGTACACTTACGCGTTTGCCAGACTTGCGGTAAAGTCCATTGCTGCGACGATTCGCCTAACCAACACGCTACGAAACATTACCACGCTACGCAGCATCCGGTAGTAATTTCTGCTGAACCGGGAGAACATTGGCTATGGTGTTTTCCAGATCAACAGTTTGCTGCGTATTAATTTCTAAGAATAAGATTTGCTGAAAACACCTTAGCAAGTAAAAACTAGGAAAATGTTCTGTGCTAGTTATTTAAAATCTAATAACTTACTGGAAAAAACCGGAATTTATTTAATTGTGGAGTGAATAGAAACCGGATAAAAGTAAACTTCGGCTGTATTTTTTAAGGGAAATTACTAATTAAACCGTTACTTTACCGGCTAAGTAATCCGTTAATTTACCCCATTGGATGGCCTGAAAACCGCCCCAGCCACTTTCCGCAATCAGAGTATTTAAAAAAGCCCGACTGCCTGCCTGATAATCCTGGTTGTTAATCTTTTCGTTTTTACCAATTTGGTACCCGCGCAGTACGGTTCCTTCGCGCTCTACCCGGAAGGTACTACTAGCTTCTTTTACAAAAAAATGTTGCGTTTCGGCTGATTCCGTGTTCGGATTGGGGCAAGGATGAACCGTAAATTGGGCCGAGCTTTCGGTCTCATCCAAAACTTCTATTTCTACCCAATTCTCCACCGTTATTCCCGGCAAAACTATTTGAATAAAATAGCCTTTTTGCGGTTGCTCTGCGGTGGGTTGGCCGTGGGAGTTATGCAAGGTAAAAGTTGAATTAATACCCGGTAGTTTACTCCAACTGTTTACGGCGTACAAACGGGCTTTTCCCGCATTAAATGCATTTTGAGCAGTGGCCTCATCCGCATAAGTTTGTTCACTGCAAAAAGTTTTATCTTTTCCGGCTTCACCCGTCAGAACCTCCCATTCGTGTTTAATCTTATTTAGAAAATTTTCCTCTGCCATGTCCTTAACCGTTTAAAGTAAATGATGGCTTGCTTTACGCAGCCGACAAGTGCCTGGTTTATAATTTAGGGAGTTTATGGCATCCGATATCTAATTTCTTGTAAAAATCTGATTAAAAACTAGAGCCTGCTTTTAGTTGAAAACAGGCTCTAACATTCTTTGATTTACCAAGTACTATTTTAATACTGGTGCCTGTATAATTATCTACAAAGCAATTTTATTGAAACCGCAATAAGGATGTAGGACGGCGGGTAATAAAATCCCTTCGGCCGTTTGGTTATTTTCGAGTAAGGCCGCTACAATGCGGGGCAGGGCCAACGCACTACCGTTTAAAGTATGTAACAATTGCGTTTTACCACCTCCCGGTTTATACCGTAAATTTAAACGGTTGGCTTGGTAGGTTTCAAAATTACTGCAGGAACTTACTTCTAACCAACGGTTTTGCGCCGCTGAAAAAACTTCCATGTCGTAGGTTAAAGCGGAGGTAAAGCCTAAATCGCCGCCGCAAAGGCGAAGCACCCGGTAAGGCAATTCTAATTTCTGAAGCAAACCCTGAATGTATCCACTCATTTCTTCCAGCGCCGCGTAAGATTTATCGGGTTCTTCAATTCGCACAATTTCTACTTTATCAAACTGGTGCAAACGATTTAACCCTCTCACGTCGGCTCCCCAGGAACCGGCCTCGCGACGAAAGCAGGGCGTATAACCCGCATTACGGATAGGCAGCTTATCAAACGAAATAATTTCGTCGCGGTATAAATTGGTAATAGGTACTTCGGCCGTTGGAATCAGGTAGTAGTTATCCTCGGTAGCGTGATACATTTGTCCGTCTTTATCCGGTAGCTGACCGGTGCCATAACCCGAAGCTTCGTTTACCAGAATAGGTGGTTGAATTTCGGTGTAACCCGCTTTTAACGCTTCATCGAGGAAAAAATTAATTAAGGCGCGTTGCAAACGGGCGCCTTGTTTTTTATAAACCGGAAATCCCGCTCCGGTTATTTTGTTACCTAGCTCAAAATCAATTATATCATATTTTTTTATAAGCTCCCAATGAGGTAAAGCATCGGAAGATAAGGCCGGAATTTCTCCGTGTTGGTATACAATTTCGTTATCTTCGGGCGTTTTACCTTCGGGTACGCTGCTATGAGGTAGATTAGGTAACTTTACCAGTGCATTTTGTAAATTTTTTTCAATTTTTAACAACTCTTCTGCCAGATTTTTAGTTGTAAGCTTAAGAGCGGCTGTTTCTGCTTTCAAAGTTTCGGCCTGTTCTCGCTGGCCGCTTTTCATTAGCGTACCAATTTCCCGGGCCAGACTGTTTGCTCGAGCTTGTTCTTCATCGTGCCGGGCCTGTAAGCTTCGGCGTTGGTTGTCCAGATCTAAAATTGTTTGAACTTCCTGAGCGGCGTTTTTATAGTTTTTTTTTGCTAAACCAGCCAGTACTAAATCTGTTTGCTCTCTTAAAACCGATAATTGCAGCATTTTTTTTCGTTTTATATCGGTGTAAAATTATACTTTTTTGAATTAAGCGCGTAGTAAATAAAAATAGATTTCAAAGTACTTGAAAACGTATTAAATAAAATTTACATTAACATTTGGTAATTAATTAACATTGCTATAACATTGCAAGGCTAATTAAAACGAACCTAGTATCCTGGTTCACTCAATCGAATAAAAAATAATCAGGTTTTCCTTAAATCTATCTCCTGTTGCTGCCCGCACCCTGAGAATCATAAAATTTTGTTAAAATTCTTAACCTTATATGTACAATATTGAAGAGTTGAAAGATAGACTTCTTTCAGAGCTAAAAGAGATTGCTGAAGGGCTTGGCGTTACAAGCTTTAACCGATTAAGTAAACAAGACCTCATCTATAAAATTTTAGATCAGCAAGCAATCATCCCTCCCGAAAAACTTCCCAAAAAATATAAAACTCCAGCCCGTACCCAGCCCGTAGCAGTAGAAGAAGCGGTGCCTGCTATTCCTAATCAAGGCCTGATAGATTTTGAGGTGAAGCCTAGCCCGGAACTCACACCGGAACCAGCAGTAGCGTTAGAAGCTGCGCCGGAAGTAACCATTACGGAGCCGGAAACTCCTCGTCGGCAATCTGCCCGCCGGGAACCGCGGGTGCGTACCGCTACTACAACCAGTCCAGGTCCGGAGCGGGTTAATACAAATACTCAGGTAAATCCGGAGGCTCCTGCCCGGGAACCCAGACCAGTTCGCGAAGTAGCTCCCACCCGCGAGGCGCCAGCTAGCAGAGAAATTGCACCTAACCGGGAACGTTCGAATGGGGTGGCTCGCGAAAAACCACTGCCAGCACCCGCCCGCGAAAACCGGGAACCCGTTCGGGAGCAGCCCCGTGAAGAACGCGAAACCGTTACCGTCTTAAGCGAAACCAAAGAACCGGCTACCCTTACCCGGGAACCTATTCCGGCCCCAGTACGGGAGAATCCAGTTCGGGAAAATGGGGAAGTTAGCCCAACCCCGCAAGTTCGCGAATTTCGGGAAGCCCCGCGCGAGCCAGCACCGGTACCTGTCCGGGAAAACCGGGAACCATTGCCACCCCGTGAAAATCGCGACAATAACCAGCAACCCCGCAAACCAAACCCTAATCTTCCATCCGGTAATAATAACATCAACAATAATAACTTTAAAGAATTTGACGGAGTTATTATTAACGAAGGGGTATTAGAGTTAATGCAGGATGGATACGGATTTTTGCGGTCTACGTATTATAATTATTTGGCTAGTCCGGATGATATTTATGTATCGCCCTCGCAAATTAAATTATTCGCTTTAAAAACCGGAGATACCGTTAAAGGACAAATTCGGCCGCCGAAAGAAGGTGAAAAGTACTTTGCTTTGTTAAAAGTGGATTCTATTAATGGCCGCACCACCGAAGAGATCAGAGACCGGATTCCTTTCCAGCATTTAACGCCCTTGTTTCCGGAGGAACGTTTACAACTAACAACCAAAGCTAGCCTGTATTCTACCCGGATTATGGATTTATTTGCCCCGATTGGTAAAGGTCAGCGGGGAATGATTGTGGCACAGCCGAAAACGGGTAAAACAGTATTATTAAAAGAAATTGCTAATGCTATTTCGGAGAATCATCCGGAAGTATATCTGATGATTTTACTCATCGACGAACGTCCGGAAGAAGTAACTGACATGGCTCGTAGTGTAAACGCGGAAGTAATTGCCTCTACTTTTGATGAAACGGCTGAGCGCCACGTTAAAATTTCGAGCATTGTGTTAGATAAAGCCAAACGGATGGTGGAGTGTGGCCACGATGTAGTTATTTTATTAGATTCTATTACTCGTTTAGCCCGGGCGTACAATACCGTAGTGCCTAGTTCCGGTAAAATTTTATCGGGTGGGGTGGATGCCAATGCCTTGCACAAACCCAAACGTTTCTTTGGGGCGGCCCGTAACGTAGAAAATGGGGGTTCTTTAACAATTATTGCTACGGCCTTAATAGACACCGGTTCTAAAATGGACGAAGTTATTTTTGAAGAATTTAAAGGTACCGGTAACATGGAATTGCAACTGGATCGGAAACTGGCCAACAAACGGATTTATCCGGCTATTGATGTGCCCGCTTCGGGTACTCGCCGCGAAGACTTGTTGATGGACAAAGATGAATTAAACCGCGTTTGGATCTTGCGCAAGTTTATGTCGGATATGAACTCCGTGGAAGCTATGGAATTCCTGAAAGACCGCATGAAAGGCACCAAAGACAACGACGAGTTCTTGATTTCTATGAATAGTTAAGTTATTCTTAATTTAAAAGAAAGCCCCGGCAGAGTTATCCGTTGGGGCTTTTTTTATTATTTTAGCGACTAGTTTTTAGTTAAATAGCAGCTTTTATTTAGAAATTTTGAAACGATTATTAAGAATAGTCCTTAATTGATACCCTGCTTATAAAAAACAAAGTAAATAAATCAACCAGCCTGCGGCTTAGCAAGCAAATTACCGGGTAAAATACAGCATTAAAATAAAAGCTAAACTTAAACTTACCGACGAAACCTTGTTCATGCGCATGGTATTTTCAAAATTAGCCGCTCTGGCATCTTTATTTACCTGCCAAAACCAGCTACTAAAAATAAACAAAACCGGGCCGGTACAAAGCAGGAAAATATAAATGTTTATCATCTGGCCGGTAACCAGATAATTCCAGATCAGTAAACTGGCGCCAACCAATAAACTTACCGCGGAAAATAGGAAAGTGCCTTTAATGCCTAAATAAAGACTTAGAGTACGATCGCCGCGTTGGGCATCTTCGTGGTGCTGGTAAACTTGGGTGAGCGGGTAAGAGCCGCACAAAAATAAGGTGCTTACCAGCGCAAAAATTAAATTAGTTCGTTGCATGATTTGGGCCGGAGTGACCTCACAGCCTAATTGAACCACCACAAAAGTGAAAAATCCCTGAAAAATAATTACCACCAAAGTACTGAGGAAAGGATATTTTTTCAGCCGTATTTTATCGTAACTATAAGCTTTAGATACCAGCAGGTAAATAAAAATTCCGGAAGTAAATTCCAGGGAAATAAACAAAAAAGAGCAAAGAATGGCCAGTGAGTCGAACAGCAAAACGAGCCAAAATAATTTTTGAGTAACTTTGGGCGGATGTTTTAGCCCGCCAATACTGCCTTCATCTTTATCGTAATAAGAATTATAACCATTACTGGCGGGGTACACTAATACATGTAAAATAAGAAACACCCATACCGCTTTAACCGGGTTAAAAGAAGTGGAGGCGCTCAAAGCAAACCAGTAAACGGGCATTAAAAACACCGAAAAAGGAATCCGCATTAATTTAAAAGCGTCGGACATTTATTTTGTAGGTTGGAAAGTTAGAAGGTTAAAAGGTTGGAAAGTTTTAAATCTTCATTTTGTAATCGTGCATCCGGGTTTCTAATACTGTCATATCGTTACTAATTTACTTCTAATTGGTTTACCTGCATTATTAAACGGCAAATGCATGTTCTAAAAAATAGTATTTCAACTTTTTAACTTTCCAACCTGTAACCTAAACCGGGTAACCAATAAGGTAAATTACTTTTGAACCACTCCAATGCCGGGCTTTACCCGCTTGCCAGGTATAATTTTCAGCAGAAATATCTTGGGTAATTTTTAAAAGCATGGTCGGAGAATATAAGCGAAGAATGGAAACCATTCCATCCCACATAATACATAAAGGCAAAACCGGGATTAGGTAAGTAAAAAACAAGCGACTAAACCGGAAGGGTTTTATAAAGGGCGTAACTAGTAAAATAATGAAAGGAAATAGGAACAGCACCAAAGCAATCTCCAGCCAACTTTTATTTGCTCCTTCAAATACCCCAATCGGCACCTTTTTACGGGCGGCATCTCGCAGAATGGCAGTGGCTAAACCCGGTTTAAAATGATGAAAAGCCGAAAATATAGTCCGGAAATTAGTAAAAGAACCCGGAACATTAGTAGCATCAATGGGTTCGGCAATATAGGTAATGGCGCCTTTGGTTTGTTTTTGGATTAGCTCGAATGCCGGTTGATTCGGAAATTTATCGGTTAAAGTAATATGAACCCCATAACCCAACCGTTTACTTAATTCTTGCTGAATGCCGGCAATACCCCCACCACCGCCGGAACATAAATCCAGAATGTCGGCTTCCGGGGTGTGCCGCAAAGCTTCTTGCATTAGGGGAATAATAGGTTGGTATATGTTTATCTTACTAATCATAAACCGTAAAAAGTCCATCATGCTCTGCCGCAGAATATCCGGAAACCAGGATAGATCTTCAAATTCAAACAAGTGGTAACGTTTCATCATACAGGCTAAGCAGTGTGTAATCGGTTACAGGTACTCCATTTACCTAGGTTTATAAGTACAAATAAACCTAAATGTTAAAAAGCTTACTCGCAAAATCAGCCCTTAAAAAGCCCTGTCTCTTGGCTAGTAAACTAGGGAGAGAACTTAAAATAGAGCCGGTTTAGTATTTAAGAGCACCATTATTTTTGATTTTTGAACTCCCTGGTATTTGCAAAATCCCCATTAGGGCAGTTTTAGCATAGTAGTTTGCTTTATTAAAAACTACTGTAACATGAATTACAAGCCTTTCATTTAGCTGCTTCACTTTCGGACACTGAATGTTCGTTTTCGTACACAGAAATGCTGATTTGTTTAAGAGTTAATTTGTAAATATTTGGTAATTAATAATTTAAAATTTGTGGCATTGGGCTTGTAAACTGGTTGGCATACCTTAATAAAAAGAACAGTTAACCATCCAGAATTTAGTTAAGGCATTTAAAAAAATTAATTATAACCAAAAACAAATTAAAACTCATGAAAAAAGCATTATTATCACTCGCTATCTTATTCCAGGTTGTTGCTGCTTCTGCCAATGATAAAGGCGGAAAACAAGAACTTACCGTTTACAAGCAACCTTCTAAAGAAACGGAAATATTAAAAGTAGTTTCTGAAACCGACGAAGTAGCCTTGGTGCGTCCGTTTAATAACAAATGGTCGATTGTTACAGTAAATAAAGAAGTGGGCTATATGTCGAGTTATCAGTTGGCGCAATATAATAAGCAGCAACGCGCGGCGGGTATTGCCAAAACTAAAGCTAACCGTGTTAAGCAGAATGGCCGCTCTTAAGCAAAGAAGAATATTATCTAAACTTGTTAACTAAAATTAAACCGACGGAGAAATCTTCGTCGGTTTTTTATTTTAAATCGATAAACCAAAAAGAGCGATCATAAACTGGGCTGGTTGATTCTGTGTTTAATGGATCTTGCGGCGGTTCATAAGTGCGGAGTACAATTTCTCCCTGCGTAAACGGAATGGGGTTTGAAAAAATAGGGCCATCGTACACAAAACTGTGGTATTCGCCATTTTCGCCGCACGGGTCTACTCCGGCCGGTAAATTCTTTAAGAAATAATCATCTATTTCTATCCCGGCGTAAGTTTCGGGAAAATACTTGGCATTGAGGCATACCAAAATTGCTTTAAATTTTAGATTAATAAATTGCTGTAATAAGGTTGAAGTTGGTATTTTCCATAGCGGAAATATTGCTTGTAAACCCATTTGTTGCATGTGTTGCTCCCGATACGCGCGTAAATCATCCAAAAATATATCGCCATAAACGGCTACGGAAACTCCCATTTCTTTTAACGGATAAAAGGCCGTTGCCATTACATTCTCGTACTCCGCCATACTTGGGTTTTCGGGTACCCATACCTGAATCAAGGGCAGTTGCAAAGCTTGGGCTTGTTGTAACAGCAAAGAAGTGCGTACCCCGTGCATGGATACCCGGTTAAATTGTAGGTTAATGGTAGTGAGCAGGTGCGTAACCTGGTAGCTCGGGTCCTGTAGCACTTGGTATAAAGCCAAGGCCGAATCTTTACCGCCGCTCCACACAAATACCGCTTTCTTTTTTAAAGAACTATTCATAAGAGCAGTTAGGTCAATTAGTTTCGAACCAAGTTACCTGAAAATGCTCTGCTTTTAAAGTTTTTTAATAGCCAAACTTAGGAACATTAAGCTATTTCAAATTCGCGGGGCAGAGCAAAACTTAAGTAATGGTTCTTATTACGACCATGTAAATGAGCCAGAAACTCGTCGAGGGGCACTTTATACTCCAGGTGATAATCTTCGTGCAGATTTTTTCGGATAAGCTGCGCGGTGCGAACCGTTAAACGGGCCGTAGAAACAAAAAAGCTGCGGTACGCACTTTCGAACTGGCCGGTAAAATTATCGAAAATAAGTTGGAGTAAATAAATATGCAATTCCACTTCACCTTTTGCGTCTTTCGTGATTCGCTTGTAACGGGCAATTTCTTTATTTGCTTTCCGCAGCGACTTGGCAAGGCTTTTCGCAAAACTGCGGCCGGAAGTAGTATGCATTAAATCGTGGATTTTTTCGGAAGTTTCTTCGAGTAAGCGTTCCAGGGTAACTTCCTCCAAGAGCTCAAAAACCAGCATATCGTAGAGTTCCGCATCGCGCCGAACGGCCCGCAATAGCAAGGTTTCTTTCTCTTTTTCAGTTAATTCTTTTAAAGCTTTTTTAAAACTAGCAGAAGGCGCAGGCATGGATAAAGAACAATATATAATAAGTTAATTCGGAATGGATTTTAGTTTTTTCTTGTTCTATAGTTGTATTTATTAAGACAATTTCCCGGGCTGGAAAAGTTCTTTGCGTGTAAATTGGTTTGTTTTTAATATTTTTGATTTTTAGAAATCCAAAAAGTTAAAATGCAGGTATATACCAAATTGTAAGAGTAGTTTGGTAAATGATACGGGTCATTACTGAAACAATTTAGCTGAATTTCGTAAATTTGTGTTATGTCTACTGCCACTGAAATATTACACGACGAAGACGTACTGCTGCTCGAAGAGCATATAGACCTGCGTAATTTAGTTGTTTATAACGACGACGTAAACACGTTTGAGCACGTAATTGAAACGCTTATTCAAGTTTGTAATCATTCGCAAGAGCAGGCCGAACAATGCACCTATCTCATTCATTATAAAGGTAAATGTACCGTAAAAGTGGGTGCTTTTGAAGAATTAGAAGGTATGTGTACCGCCATCCACGACCGGGGCATTTCTGCCGACATTGTTTAATCTGATATTTCTGAATGAATTTTCCTTCAAAACTAATTGAAAGTGCCGTTGATGAGTTAGCAAAATTACCTGGTATTGGCCGCAAGACCGCCTTGCGCCTGGTGCTGCATTTACTTAAATCCGAAGCGGAAGAAACTACCGATTTGGCCAATGCGCTTACCAAAATGCGGAACGATATTACGTATTGCCAGTATTGCCATAATATTTCGGATACGGAGGTTTGCAGTATTTGTGCTAATCCGCTCCGCGACCAAACCGCTCTTTGCGTGGTAAGCGATATCCGCGATGTCATTGCCATTGAAAATACGGCGCAGTATAAAGGTTTGTACCACGTGCTGGGCGGCGTTATTTCCCCTATCGAAGGAATTGGCCCTTCGGATTTAAATATTACCTCTTTGATTGAGCGTATCCCGGGTTCCGAGGTGAAAGAAGTAATTTTGGCAATTAGCCCTACTATGGAAGGTGATACTACCTCGTTTTACATTACCCGCAAACTGCGCGAATTAGGGATAAAAATAACTACCATTGCCCGCGGCGTACCCGTGGGTGGCGAACTGGAATATACCGATGAAATAACGCTGGGCCGTAGTATTGTGGAGCGAACCAGTTATAACAAATTGTAAGATATATTTAAAACATTGAAAAAGGCTATTGAATGTTCAATAGCCTTTTTTGTTGGTACTTGGTCCGAAGAATAAAGTTATTCGGTAAAAAAATTGTCTACTGGCATCTTCGTTTAATCCTTTGAGTTTTTAATTCATTCCTGCTGATTATCTAAGGTAAAAAACTTGATTTTGGCCTTCCAATCACCTTAAAATACTGAAAAATCGGTATTTTCTTCCTTTTCTTATCGGCCTACCTTTATTCTATAATTAGTAGCAATTGTTTCCTTTGAACGGGAGCAAACAATTCTTTTATAGTTCAAACGCAATTACCAACCTTAACTTTTAAAACTTATGAAAAATGTAAAATCTTTTCCTTTCCTGTTTATTCTTCTGTTCCTGTTTATTGGTTGCGACAAAGATGACGATGATTCTAAAACGGAAACGAAAGCCGATCTTATTGCCGATAAGAACTGGGTACTAACCGGGCATACTTTTCAGGAAAATAATGGCCCCGTAGAAGATGAATTTGTAAATTATGAGGTTTGCGAAAAAGATGATATTTACAGATTTGCCAAAAACGGAACCTACGAAGTTAATGCCGGTGCAACCAAATGTGCTTCTACGGACCCGCAAATATATGATCAGGGAACCTGGAGTATAACCGGTGATAATTTAATGATAAATGAAGCCGGAAGTTCTTCCGGAGACAGTTTTACAATTGTGGAATTAACTAAATCTAAGCTGGTGCTATCCTCCACTGAATCCTATCAAGGCACTACCGATATAGAAGTGGTTACCTTTTCCAAGCAATAACTTTAACTAATATCGCTACGAAACCCTTCTTTTTTAACGTAAAAAGGTTTTTTCTAGAGCTTTACTACTTAAAATTTAAGTAAAAACTTCTTTATTTTAAATCGGCTACCTGATTTTAGCAAAAGCTTTTCATTAATTTTCTGGTTCTGGTTACTTATTATTGTAAATTATAGATATTTGTAGAAACCACCACGTGCGTCTGTTTGAAAAAACTGTCTGTTATAATTGTTAATTACAATGTTTGCTATTTTCTGGAGCAGGCGCTGCTTTCCGTCCGGAAGGCCATTTTAAAACTAAATGCTCCCGCCGAAATATTTGTGGTAGATAATAATTCCGGAGATAATTCGGTGGCGATGGTGCAGCGCCGTTTTCCGGAAGTAAAACTAATAGAAAACAAGCAAAATTTAGGTTTCGCGAAAGCTAATAACCAGGCTATCCGGCAAGCCACTGGCGAATATGTATTACTCCTCAATCCGGACACGATAGTAGAAGAAGATACTTTTCTGAAATGCTGCTGCTTCATGGACGAACATCCGGAGGCAGGAGGTCTGGGCGTAAAAATGTTAGATGGTACCGGCACCTATTTACCCGAATCTAAAAGAGGATTACCCACTCCTTGGGTAGGATTTTACAAAATCTTTGGACTGACCCAGCTTTTTCCGAACTCCGAAAAATTTGCCCGCTATTATTTAGGTCATCTCGATAAAAATAAGATTCAGGAAGTAGAAGTTTTGGCGGGCGCTTTCATGTTTCTCCGGCACTCGGTTCTCCAAAAAATAGGTTTGCTCGACGAAGCTTTTTTTATGTACGGCGAAGATATTGACTTATCGTATCGTATTCAGCAGGCGGGTTATAAAAATTTCTACTTGCCGCATACGCGTATTCTGCATTACAAAGGAAAAAGTACCCGGCGCGGCAGCCTCAACTACGTATTTGTTTTTTATAACGCCATGGCTATTTTTTACCGGAAACATTTTTTCGGTCGAATGGCATTCGTGTATTCTTTTATCATTCAGTTCGCCATTGTTCTGCGGGCGGGCATTTCCGTTTTAGTGCGGATCTTTCATACCTTTTTACCTTTCCTCGACGACGCGGCTTTACTTTTTGTCGGTTTGTATGGCTTAAAGATTATTTTAGAACAGCGGACTAGTATTCAATTTCCGGCTTATTTTCCTTCTCAGGTGATTCCTGTTACCGTTATCTTATGGATGGGCGCGATTTATTTTAATAACGGGTACGAAAAGCCTTTTAACCTCGGTCGTTTTATTCGGGGAATAATAGTAGGAACTATTCTGGTGGCAGCTTTGGGCAACTTTTGGCCGGGGGCGAATCTTGCGCAGAACTTTATTTTATGGGGTTCCATTTGGGCGTTATTAGCTCTTGTTGGTAAGCGATTGTTGTACCATTACGGGCAATACCGGAATTTTAGGTTAGGTACTCGTCCGAGGAGGCGCTTGGCTATTATTGGCAGCGAACAGGAAAGTAAACGCGTATTACAATTACTTAAAAAAACGGGAGCAGCTACTAAAATTGTTGGTTTTGCCAGCCCTTATGTTACTGATAATACGGCTAAAGAATACTTGGGCGAGTTACAGCAGCTAAACGACATTATTCAGGTACATAAATTAAATGAATTAATTTTTTGCGGGAAAGACTTATCCGTTACGCAAATAATAGAGTGGATGGTAGCCATAAACGACGAATCGGTGCAGTACAAAATACTACCCGAAGATAGCGAGTACATTATCGGGAGTAATAATAAAAATACTCCCGGCGATTATTATACCTTGCCCATTGAGCTCAACTTATACAAAAAAGAACAAATCCGGAATAAATTGCTTTTAGATTTTACTTTGGCTTTATCTTTTCTGGTATTATCTCCGGCGCTAATATGGCTGGTACAAAATAAAAGGGGCTTTTTCCGGAATTGCTTGTTGGTTTTAAGTGGTAATTACAATTGGGTAGGCTTGCAAAATACGTTAGATCAACATTATCGTAAAAATAAAGCTATTTTAACGCCTTTAGATCAGTTTGAGACTAGCCCAATCCCCGATGAACATACTATCCGGCAAATGGAAGTGCTATACGCCCAAAAATATAGTATTAAATCAGACCTGGAAATAATTCTGAAAGCATTCCGCCATTTAGGCAGACGAGCCGTTTAATTTAGTTGACTGAAAATGGTCTAACGTAGATAGCCAGAATTTTTATTAAAATAATCCTCTCTTTGATTAAAGATCGTGTAGAATTAAATTTTCAAGTAAAACTTATTCGTTCAGTTTCCTTAATTTAACCTCTACCCGCCGGTTCTTTTGCCGCCCCTCGGCCGTTTTATTAGTGGCAATAGGTACGGTGCTGCCATAGGGAGTCGTTACAATCCGGTTTTCTTCTACTCCCTTGGATACCAAGTATTCTTTTACTTCCATGGCCCGTTTATCGGATAATTTCCAGTTGCCCACGTAGCTGCCAATAGAATCGGCGTGGCCGCGTAAAGATAGGGCATATTTCTCGTTCACAATTGTTCTGGCTAATTGGTCTAAATCGGTATAATACGCATCCCGGATGGCTGCTTGGGCAAAGTCATATTCTAACTTAGTAATTACATCTACTTTTAGTTCCTTGTTTTTTAACTCTTTTAAAGCCATAATCGATTTAATAGCCGGAACAGTGTGGTAAGCATTTACCCCGGTGGCAACTAAGGCGAAGGTAAAAGCCAGAATTCTGAATAATTTTGTTTCCATAAAGTAGCTCGTAAATAAGAATAATTAAAAACTTCATCGAAAAATATTATTTATTCCTTATTTTTTATAATCAAGTACTTACGAAGCATAAATTCAAGTGGATTTTTAAACCAGTAAAAATTTTAGTTGTGGACTACAAAGTATGATGTTTGGCTTTATGTCTATTGCGATAGTCAAACATCAGGTTTAGACTTGCTAAATGGTTTTCCTTCTTTTTGGAGAAGCAGGTTGTTTTTCTGACGAACCGTCTGTTTCTGGCTCTGATGCAAGTATTCACGCCTTCTATGTTTTTAGTGTAAGCTTTTCCTATCGTGTGCTTTGTCGGGGGGATTACCTGAGCAAACGCTTTCCAATGATCAGTACAATATTGTTCTATTTCCACTCCTTTTAGCTTTTTGAGTAGCTGGCGTACTGTTTTAGCGCTTCGGCCGCCACAACTATAAGCCAGTACTTCATCTGTTTGGGGACAGTAAGCATACAACAACCAGTATTTTCCTTTCTTGCGCTTTCCGACAAAGCTCCAGACTTCATCGATCTGTACGGATCTATAATGCTTTTGGGTTGGTTGAATCTTAAGGGCATTCCCCTGTCGGCACAAGTTGCTTAGCACACACTTTCTACTCACTTCCAGCAACTTTTCAATGTCACGAACACCATTATTTCTTTCCAGAAGACGCCGTATCAACCGCTTGGTAGTCGGATCCGCTCCTCTATAGCGATATATTGGCTGAAATTGCTTCTGGCAATTACGACATAGAAGGTTCTGAGAACCATTCTTTTTCTTGCCATTTTTTACTACCTTGCTGCTCTGGCAGTGGGGACAGTTTATTTTGATCTGAACTTCGAACATTCCATCATCTTAAACACTTCACTGCCTCTTTTTATCCCATCATACTTTCTTTACCACTACCAAAATTTTAATACCTATCTGCTTCAGCATTTACCAATTAGAAATAAATAAAAATTATAATTGTTTTGTAGCTCTACTACTTTTAACGCTTAACACTACCGAGTCGGGGTAGAATTAAATAATTTTAAATGAAATCCGGATTTCAGCGGATGGTAGCAAAAGATTATTAAAAAGAAGATGGATCATTTCAAATTATCGAAATTTTTTGTGCCGGCTAATAATTCACAGAAGTAGGGTAAGCAATTCCATTAGAAATCTGTATTTTTGGCCGCATAACATTTAACTTTATGGAAATGACAGAACAAGCAACCAGCTTTTTATCCGATCGCATTACTTCCTTAGCCGAATCGCAAACCATAGCGATGGCCAAGAAGGCGCGCGAACTGGCGGCTCAAGGTTACGATGTAATAAACCTGAGTTTCGGCGAACCCGATTTCCAAACTCCGCAGTACATTAAAGATGCCGCCAAAAAAGCCCTCGACGATGGTTTTACTTTTTATACTCCCGTGGCAGGTTATCTGGATTTGCGGCAAGAAATTGTAAATAAACTAAAACGCGATAATAATCTCGATTATAAACCCGAAAATATTGTGGTATCTACCGGCGCTAAACAATCCATTGCCAACGTGGTAATGAGCTTGGTAAACCCCGGCGACGAAGTTATCATATTTTCGCCGTATTGGGTAAGCTACGAAGAAGTAGTGAAACTTGCCGAAGGTGTTCCGGTGCAAGTAAAAGGTACGATTGATAACGATTTTGTTATTACCCCGCAACAACTCGAAGATGCCATTACCAGCAATACCAAGTTGGTGATGTATTCGTCGCCTTGTAACCCTACCGGCTCCGTTTTCTCGAAAGAAGAGTTGGAAGCTTTTGCCAATATCCTGGCCAAACACCCGCAGATATTTGTAATGGCCGATGAGATTTACGAGTACATTAACTTTACGGGTCAGCATGCCAGTATGGCGCAATTCGATTTTATCAAAGACCGGGTAATTACCGTAAATGGTTTTTCGAAAGGCTACGCCATGACCGGTTGGCGCGTAGGTTATATTGCGGCTAACAAAGAAATTGCGGATGCCTGCGATAAAATGCAAAGCCAGATAACTTCGGGTACTTGCTCCATTGCTCAAAAAGCCGCGGTAGCAGCCTTAAAAGGCGGTCGGGGTTCCGCCGAAGAAATGTCGGCGGCTTATTTAAGGCGGCGCGATTTAGTATTAGGATTAATGAAGGAAATTCCGGGTATCCGGACCTACGTGCCGCAGGGAGCTTTCTATATTTTCCCGGAAATCAGCTCTTATTTCGGTAAGTCTTACAACGGCCAGGTAATTAATAATTCCAATGATTTGAGCATGTTTATTTTGAATGATGCGTACGTGGCCGTGGTTTCCGGCGACGCTTTCGGCGCCGATGAATGCGTACGTTTTTCGTTTGCCGCTGCCGATGATAAACTGGTAGAGGCCATGCGTCGTTTAAAAGAAAGTTTAGCCAAACTCGTTTAAATGTCACTATTTAATAGCTTGGA
Organism: Adhaeribacter arboris; assembly: GCF_003023845.1. Taxonomy (NCBI): domain Bacteria; kingdom Pseudomonadati; phylum Bacteroidota; class Cytophagia; order Cytophagales; family Hymenobacteraceae; genus Adhaeribacter; species Adhaeribacter arboris. Next base: position 7,013,275 of record NZ_PYFT01000001.1, read on the forward strand.
GGCTATTTTTGATTCTTTTAATCAATTAACGGTGCTGGTAGTCGGCGACGTTATGATTGATTCTTATTTATGGGGCAAGTCCTCGCGCTTATCACCGGAAGCACCCGTTCCGATCGTGAACGTCGTCCGGAAAGAAAAGCGTTTGGGCGGGGCCGCTAACGTAGCGCTCAATGTGCAGGCATTGGGCGCTACGCCTTTATTATGCGCGGTAATCGGCGAAGACTTTGCCGGCGCCGAATTACTGCGTTTAATGGAAGAACAACAATTACCTACCGATGGGATGGTTAAAAGCCCGGACCGGATAACCACCGTGAAGGAACGGATTATGGCGGGTGGTCAGCAACTTTTGCGCATTGACGCGGAAATTGAAACCGAGTTGCTGGAGCATGAATCGGCTTATTTAGTGCAACAATACAGTAAATTATTGCCCTTAGCCGATGTGGTTGTTTTTGAAGACTACGATAAAGGTGTTCTTACCGGCGCCAATATTGCTGCCATGTTAGAATTAGCTAGGCAGCATGATATTCCGACCGTAGTAGATCCGAAAAAGAAAAACTTTTTATCGTACGTAGGCTGTACGCTGTTTAAGCCTAACTTAAAAGAATTAAAAGAAGGTTTAAAAGTTGATTTTGCGGATACCAACCACGTTGCTTTTGAGCAGGCTGCTCTTACTTTGCAAAAAAAGTTAAATACGCCTATCGTTTTAATTACCTTATCCGAACGGGGAGTATTTTATTTGACAGGCCCGGATAAAAAGTACATGGCCGCTCATTTAAGAACTATTTCCGATGTTTCTGGAGCCGGAGATACCGTAATCAGTATTGCGGCCCTTTGTTTAGCGTTGGATTTACCCATAGCTTTTCTGGCCGGTTTATCTAATTTGGGGGGAGGACTAGTGTGCGAACAAATAGGTGTAGTGCCCATTGATAAAGGAAATTTACTGGCTGAAGCGCAACGAACGAATACTTTTCAACTAGTAAATACCTCCCCGGTAATCAAAATCTAATTTATTCAAAATTTAAAAGCGCTTTATCGTACAACCAGTTGCCCGTTTTTGCGTGATGGCGGGTGCCTGGTTTGTTAATATAGCTTCGATCGCTGTTTTTAGGTAAGTTTCCTTCGCATAACTTTCTACTTGTGGATTGTCGTCGATAGCACCTTTGTAGCGGAGCAAAAAATTTCCGTTTTGCGGCTCAATTACAAAAACCTCCGGCGTTTTGGTAGCCCCTAATTGCTGGCTCACTTTCTGGTTGGCATCTGTAACGTAAGGAAAGTTATTACTAATAACACTACTTACTTTATTGGCAGAATTTGGATTCTCAATGGGAGCATTATCGGTACTAATAGCGGGCTTTATAAACAAAAATTTCACGCCTTTCCCGGAATAAACCGAATATAACTCCTGAAGACGATTCGTGTATAAACGGGAGTAAGGGCAATGGTCATTAGTAAATACTACCACAACAGCTTTGTTGGCGGCAAAATCTGCGAGTGCTATGTTTTGCCCGGCCTCGCCTTGTAAAGTAAATGATTCTACCTTTTGGTTCGGGGCGGAAGTTTGGGCACTTACATGTAACGTTGCAATTAACAGCATCCCGATCAAACCTATTTTTTTCATAATTTTTAGCTTTTCCTGATTATATTAAAATCTAGTTCTATTTAAGATATTAGAACTTTCTTGATTATTTGAATATATTATTTTTTTAATATATTTCTGTTTGTGAACTCACTATTTATCAATAAGGATATTCTGTGTTATTAAGCTGGCTAAGGCAAGTATTCGTTTCCGAAGCAATAAGTGAGCACGGTATCATCTTCCACTTCAAAGAAAACTTTGTATTTTTGCAATAGGGTAGGTGTTCGTATAAAAGCCTCTATTTCGCCGAATTTACTCGTATCAAATGGTTGTAAAATCAAATTCTGATTAAAAATAAGGTTTTTTTTCCCGTAAAGTTTGTACAAGGTTTCTTTGGCGCTCCAGGCGATGGTAAGTTTTACTAAATCGTTGCCGATGGCTAACTTTTCCTGCTGGTTTAAAAATTTATCTTGAATACGGCTTACTTTAGATTGTACTCTTTCAATATCTATGCCAACCGAATCGGCCGTAGAAATAAGCACTGCCACATGATCCTTGGTATGCGAAATAGATATGTGGTAAGGACTTTCAACAAAGTAAGGTTGACCCGTATCGTGGTTTAGCAACGAATGAGAAACTGGCGTAAAATGCTGCAACATTTGGTAGGCTACTATCCGGCTGGCTATCCACTCGGCTTTACGTTTTTCGTGCGTTATAGTAGCGGGTATTTCTATTTGAGCTGTTAAATTAGCCTGCGCCTGCAGTTGAACTACGGTTTCGGTTAAGTACCAGCGTCCCAGTAAAGCGCCCGGTTTTATTTTTTTAATCAGTGATAACGGCATGGGTAAGCAAAAGGTAGCAATATAAATTACTTAGGCCAATCTAAAAACAATACACATCCAAAGCCCGGAAGTCTTTTGGGTATTTTTGCACAAAATTACCTTTTCTTAAATAGATTATTGTAAATTAGTGTTGCACCCTAACTTTAAACAGCGCCTTCTATGAATCGTCGCGTCATCCAAGTCCAAAAAAGTGCCACCTTTACCGGTCACCGGGATTGTGTGTACACCTTGGAAAAGTCGGATCGGGAGGAAATATTTTTTTCTGCCTCTGGTGATGGCATGGTAGTCGCCTGGAATCTGGAGAGTTCCGGCAACGGAGAATTAATGGCCCAGGTACCTTCTTCGGTATACGCTTTGCGATACGTGCCGGCAAAAAACTGGTTATTGGTAGGTCATAACCATAATAGTTTGCAGGTTATTCACTTATTTAAAAAAGAAGTTCTTGCCTCGATTTCTTTACCGCCGGTAGCTATTTTTGACATTATCTGGTCCGAGAAAACACAATTAATCTACGTTGGCTTGGGTGATGGTGGGTTGGCAATTATTGACGCGGAAAAGCTTACTTTAAAAAAGATAATCAAGTTATCGCCTAAAAGCGCCCGGTGCCTGGCTTTAAACGAAACTACTCAGGAATTAGCCATTGGTTTTAGCGATCATATTATCCGGGTGTTAGATACGGCAACGTTAAACGTAAAATACGAGCTTAAGGGGCATACTAATTCCGTTTTTACGGTTACGTATTCACCCGACAACCAATTTTTGCTGAGCGGCAGCCGGGATGCTCATCTAAAAGTTTGGCAAGTAAATACCAGTTACGCGGAGCATGCTTCCATTATTGCCCACCTTTATGCTATTAATCATATTTCGTATAGCCCCGAAGGAAAATTTTTTGCTACCTGCAGCATGGACAAATCCATTAAAGTTTGGGATGCCGAAACATTCCGGTTATTAAAAGTTATAGATAAAGTGAGACATGCCGGCCACGGCACTTCCGTTAATAAATTATTATGGTCGGGTTACCGGAACCAGTTAGTTTCGGGCAGCGACGACCGCACCATATCAGTCTGGGATTTAAATTTTAGTTTAACTTATGAAGATTACACCGTTAGAGATTAGACAAAAATCCTTTGAAAAAGCTTTCAGAGGATGTGATAAAGATGAAGTTTCGGCTTTCTTGTTAACGCTATCGCAGGAATGGGAAAAACTGCAGGACGAGAATAAAGAACTCCGGGTAAAACTAGACATTGCCGGTAAAGAAGTGCAAAAAATGCGCGAAGTAGAATCTTCGCTGTACCGCACGCTTAAAACCGCCGAAGATACGGGCAATAACATGCTGGAACAAGCTAATCGTTCGGCGGAATTAAAGTTACGCGAAGCGCAATTACAAGCCGATCAATTATTGAATGATACGCGCTTAAAAGCCCGCAGCATTATTGAAGATGCTTACAAACAGTCGGAGAAAGCGATTGACGAGATGCAGCGCGAAGTAAAGCAACTCGAACAGGAGCACCAGCGCATGGAAAGTTATTTGGAAAATCTGGTTCGGGATTTAAAGAATTTAGCCCAGGATGCTTTAGAGAAAGTAGAAAAATCGAACAAGCGTCCCCGCACATATTTATCGGGCATTTTATCTCAGGCCGCCAACGTAAAAGTAAAACAAGTGGAATTAAGTAAAGAATTAAAAGATGTGTTTACAACTGCCCATGTCGATTCTATTTCGCTAAACGCACCTGTCCTGTCGCAAAAAGCCGAGCAGTTAATCATAGATAAACCCGTAATCGCTCAAAATCCTGCGGTAGAACCTATTCCGGAAACCCCTAGCCAACCGGATCCTAATCCAACTCCGGATGTAACCCCACCGCAACCGGAAATACCGGATCCGAAAACGCCGGTGCCATCGCCCACTGGTCCGGAAATTGAACGGCCCATGCCCGACATCCCCGATACACCATCTCCTGCCCCCGAAATAGAAAGGCCGGTACCGGAAATTGGCCCCATTACCCCGGGCACTCCGGAAATCCAGCCGCCTTTAACGCAACCCGGTGGGCCCACTTTCCACCAACCAAAGCCAGCCGCAAAACCAGTGGCGCAACCAGTGGGTGGCGGTTCTTTTTTTGATGAATTAGATTAAGCCGGCTAACCAGATATGCAAGGACGCATTGCCCTGGAAGGCATGGAATTTTTTGCTTTTCACGGGTATTACGATGAAGAGCAAAAAATCGGAAATAAATACGGGGTAGATTTGTTTATTCATACCGATCTGCAAGCGGCGGCGCAAACGGACGAGTTACCCAAAACGGTAAATTACGAAGTTTTGTACAAGTTGGTGCACGAAGAAATGAAAGTGCCGGCCCGGTTACTGGAACATCTAGGCCACCGGATTATTGACCGCATTTACCATAAGTTTCCGCACTTAAAAAGAGTAAAAGTTAATATTTATAAGTTTAATCCACCCTTGGGCGGTATCTGCCACTTGGCTAAGGTTACTTTAAAAGAAAAGCGATAAAGTCAATTCAATTAAAAATCCTTGTTCCGGCAGTTAAGAAGCGGAACAAGGATTTTTAATTTTTATCAATTTTTAGGAACTGTTAGTCGTATCATTCAAAATCTGGATGAATTATTTATTGTACATCCTCTAGTACCACCCCATTGAATAATCGCTTAGCTGGAATCCCAAATTAAAATAAATAGGACGAATTAACTGGTTATAATTAGAAGCAGATAGCCAAGAATAAACGACAGCAGTTTGGCTAGGGAGGGCCTTCTAAGGTTCCTGTGCCGCAGGCATTCCGACGTGAGGAGGAAAGGAAGCTTAGACCCGCCCGGAAGAGCCAAACGAGGCCTGCCGGCCACGAGGCAAACAGGTTACGGCTCAAAGAAGATAGCACCAATGAATGGAGACTTGAAAAGACTCCAAAGATAAACTGCTCTGAGTACGACTTTTATAGTTCCATCTAGTATAAGTTCTTTCGTTTAATCTACTTTTAAATAGTTGAATAGATTAAATAAATGCGAAAGAATGTAAATAAGCCATGCCCTTCTATTTATATCAAACCTCACTTATAAGCCAGATTCAATAAATCAGCAGCGGCGGCGAAAGCGGATAATTGACCAGATAATACTGCCTGTTCTTTTGCTTTTAGTTGCTTGGCTACATCCGGGTGCGTAAAGAATCTTTCTTCTAAAGTTTGGCGAATGGTTTGGTGGAACCAATACAAATTTTGTTGTTGCCGTTTCTTTTCCCAGTGTTGATTCTGTTTTGTTTTTTGTACGTAGGCTTCAATACTTTCCCATACTTCACCAATACCCGTATTTTCTAAAGCAGAACTTAATTGTACCGGAACTTGCCAGCCGGACGGTGGCACGGGAAATAAATGAAGCGCATTTTGGTACTCGGCTTGTGCCAAGCGGGCTTTTTCCTGATTAGCACCATCGGCTTTGGTTATGACTAAGGCATCGGCCATTTCCATGATGCCTTTTTTTATTCCCTGCAATTCGTCGCCGGCGCCTGCTAAGAGGAGAAGCAAAAAAAAGTCGGTGAGGCTATGAACGGCCGTTTCCGATTGACCTACCCCCACGGTTTCCACGAAAATAATTTCAAAACCCGCTGCTTCGCATAAAATGATACTTTCGCGCGTATAACGGGCTACGCCGCCCAGGGAAGTACCCGCCGGCGATGGTCGGATATAGGCATTCGGTTGGGTGGATAGTACGGGCATCCGGGTTTTATCGCCTAGGATGCTACCACCGGTTCTTTGGCTGGTAGGATCAATCGCTAATACGGCTAATTTTTTTTGATATTGTTTAATAAGGTAGTTGCCTAAAGCTTCGATAAAAGTACTTTTGCCCACTCCGGGAGCGCCGGTTATTCCAATTCTGATTGAGTTTCCGGAGTAAGGTAACAATCGATTAATAACTTGTTGGGCGAGTTCCTGGTCGGCGGGTAATTTGCTTTCCGTTAAGGTAATGGCTCGGCTTAGTACCACCCGATTACCGGCCAAAATCTGATCTACGTACTGATCCACGTAAAAGCGTTTTACCAAAGCTGCCCAGTTAAAAGTTGATAGATTTTAATAATTCGAAAAGAGACCAAATACAGCTTACGGGAAAGCAATATGAAATAGATGCGTTTGAAAAATTTAGCGCAACTGCGTGTATCGAACGTTAAAGAAGTAGCTCTGCACAAAATTTGGTAAACCCAATTCGCTGTGGCTGGTTTTATCCAGCAGCTGACCTTCGTCGACGTAGTTGCAGCCCAAGCCCGGAGCATTTGGATTATTGATAACGCCTAAGGTGGTTTCTTTTTCTTTTGCCAGGTAAATTTTACCGTCAGGCCCTAGTTGTAACGAACCAATTTTATCGGCTTTAGATACGGCAATAAGAGTAGGAGAATCTTCTACGGCTTGCCGGGAACCTAATAAATTAAATTGCCAGATTTGGGGCGCCACGTTGCCAATGCCGTTAGTGGTGCCGTACAGTTTCGTGCCATCCGGCGAAAACTCTATTCCGTACGCTTCGTCGTAATGATCAAAAGAAATAGGATTCGATACTTTTCCGGTAGAAGCATTAAAGTCAAAAACTTCAAATTTGTTGCTGTCGCGCCACAAGGCTAAGGCAATTTTTTTTCCGTCCGGCGATACTTTCATGGCGCCAATAGCTTCTTTGTTTTTCCCTTTGTGGGCAGTGCCGACGTTACTCACTATGGGTTGCCGGCTCACTCCGGCGGCGGTTACTTGGTAGGCGTAAAATCCATCCGAATCCCACTTATGCGTAATTACCCAATAATCCCGGTTGTTGCTGTGTTTAACGGCGGTTAGTTTTTCGGAGACCGGTGAAATTAAGAAGTTGTTTTTTTTGGCAATATCGCCCAGGCCATTCAGCCGCTGCATATCCACCTCGGAATAGCGGAGGCCATATAATTGCGATTGCAAGTCGGCGGTAAAAATATAGTAGATATTCGGGTTAAGCGGACGCGGTACAATTACGGCCGATTGGGTAGAAGAGCGATGCCCCATTAAGCGATTCCCGTTCGGCATTAATTTATGTTCCCGGTTCCAGACGCTTACGCCATTGGTATAAAATAGCAAATTACCGCGTGCATCGCAGATGGTAGCGCAGCCTTCCATGGTGGAAAGCATGCTATTGGCCAAAGGTACGGGTTTGCCACTGGTAAAGTCCAAGCCGGCCCGTTCGCCAAAATACCAGATATTAGCTTCTTTCTGCGCCCAGGCAGTTTTACAAAACCAAAACCAAGAGAAAAACAGGCAAACGCACCAGAACTTTTTAGTCATAATTGGATGAATGCAGAAATGAATGAACCATGTAAATTCGAAAATTTTCTGGTAAAAATAAAATTAATACAACTATAAAACCGGAAAATATACGAAAGAACCAATAGTATTGCTCGGGTTTAATCAAAAAAATATAAATGCGCATTCTGCATTTTAATCAGTAAGGGATTTGCTGGAAACTTCTGCTGCTATAATGTAAGTGGCTCCGACAAAAGTATAATCTATTTAGTAAGTAACGCTATCACTTGTTTCTTAAACATAGCACCAGAGTTAAAAAGAGTTTAAAAATACCTTGTCATTTTAACAGAAAAAAGAAACGTTCACCATTGTATACGGTGATCATCCAACGGCGAGCAATACTGTTATCTTAAAAAAAATAGCTTACAATTTAGGTAGGATATAAGTTTGCAATTTTCTCTTACTTAAATTGTAAACTTACACCCTAACCACGAAAGGGCGTTGTAGTAAATATCTCGTTTGTACTGTTCGATGAAAAAAGTTGCACCGCGCGTTGTATTTCAACCGCATACTCCTTAGCCAAAACCCGCAAGTGGCGCCCCTCTTTTCCCAGACGATAATCCCAGAGGCCGCTGTTGTGCCAATGATCGTCGTTTTCCCAGTCGGAACGATCAATAATCGGATAGATGCAAACGCCCAGAAACGGAATGTCTTGGGCCAGAACTTTTTGTATTTCCTGAATGATCATGCGCATCCAGGCCGGACGGTTGCCACCGTAATGGCTGGTCTCGCTGATGATGATTGGCCGGCGGTAGCGCCCATAAGCCTGTTCAATTAAACAATGCAGGGGCACCCAATCTTCATCCGGTGTTTCTTCGTTCCACGGGATGTAATCGGCGTTATGAAACCATTGGTTTTCGTGGTAGAAATTGCTGCCGATAATATCCAGATATTTTGCCGCGCCCCCCAGTTCCGGATGCAGTACACCCGTGATCATATCATAAACTTCGAATTGGGAGGCGTGATTCGCTTTGGCTGCCTCCCGCAGATCCGGGCGGTCTGGCGGAACAGCCACGTGGATGAGGGGCTCTACGTGCACGAAACGCGCCTCCGGGCTAACTTCCCAGATGGCGTCCATGCCGGCCAGGGCTGCTCGCACCAGTTGCAGCTTCATTTCGTAACCTCGGTTCTTGGCGTAGGGGTAAACGGTGCCCACCTCGCCGCCGACCCAGCAGAAGTACGAGATTTCATTGACGGGCGTGAAAAAAGGCGGTGCGTCACTGTACCGGCGGAGAAAGGTGGCCACTGCTTGACTGAAAGCGGCGAAGCGGGTGACGAATGCGGGGCTAAAAACATCAAGGTCGTCGGGCCAACCGTAATGGCACAAGGTCCAGATAACTTGTATCCCTTGTTTCTGAGCCGCTGCCGCCATTGGTTCCAGGGAGGAAAAATCGTATACGCCCGGTTTTATTTCAATCAGCGGCCAGCGCACACCATCCCGTATTGTTTGGATTCCTTGGCTTTTCAACAACGTATAATCTTGCTCCACTTGAATATCGTGCTGAGTCTGACGAATCATATCTAACCGCCGGCCTTGCCCGTTAACGTGACAGGCAGCCTCAAATCCGCCCATCATAAAGGATTTGAAAATTGTTTTTTTTCTTGCTAACATCGTTTACCCTAAAAATTTTAAAAGGCCTGCTGCGGCAGATGATGCCTCTATCGCCTAGGGAGCAGCAAGGCTGATCGAAAAGCGGTAGCAACCGGCTTACAACTGGCGGTCTGTAATTCACCAAAACTAACTAATAATACCAAGCCTCTCAGCTATGGTAATCCAACCATCGTCCTCCGTTTGTTTAGCTACGACCGATCTTTCTGCCAACACCCCGCGCAGGAATTTTAACCACCAAAAACACACCACGCCTATTTTGATACAAACATGATCGATTTACTTGGTTACAGAGCGTAAATAGTTACAATATTTGCTGGAAATACCTGATACCATTGATTAGTACGATGGTGTATTAGTTCCCCATTTAAGGGCCTAACATAAAGTAATAAAAAATTTCAAACTTATACACTATCGTAATTTAGGTTATTTGCCAAAACAATTTTTCTAAATTCCGGCGTACCTTCTTTTGCTTGGCTAACCAATCGATTGCTGCGTTGCGGTAACCAAGCGGCAGTAACGTTACGCTGCGCAGGCTTTTTTCTTTTAGGTTGACCAGCGCTGGTACATCAGCAGTAGCGGCCACCCTTATTTTTCTATCTTGCATCCGGCTGATATTGTCTTACCTATTCAGCTTAAGGTTTTACTTTAAAATATGCGCGCTCAGCAGTTGGTAAACCAGGTTGATGTTATTGTCCTTGCGAAATTCTTTTTTAATCGGCTCAGATTGGCCCGAAACCCAAATTTTCAGTTCGGCATCTAAATCCAACAGGCCGCCGCTTTCTTTCGAGAACCGCGTAATATACTTATACGGAATAGATAAAAATTCTACCTTGGAACCCGTTAAACCTTGCTTGTCTATGATTATCAGGCGTTTATTAGTAAAAACCAGCATGTCCCGCAGAATTTTAAAAGCTTTTTCCAGCATTTCGCCGTCTACCAATAAAGGCGCAAACTCCGCCTGTACCTTTTCCAGCGGAACCTCACTGGCATTCCCCATTAAACCGTCTAGTATTCCCATAGTTTTGAAGTTTTATTGTGAAAAAGCAATTTAAGGATAACTGTAATATATTGTTATTGATCTGGTTACTTGTTTGTTTTTAGTAGCTTTAGAATATCAGCACGCAATTGGAAATCTTCGGGAGATTTAGCATCCATGGCGGCAACTTTACCAGAAGCATCTACCAGTAGGTAATGCGGCATAGATAATCCCTCCGGTATACCACTAATAAATTCAGTAAGCCTGGATTTACCTTCAATTTTAAAATGTTGTAAACCACTTTTATTCAAACCATAAACGGAAATGGCTTCTTTCCATTTTTGCTTATAATCCGGGAATTCCACAGCAATAAAAACAAAGACAATATTACTGTCTTTAAATTGATTAACTAATTTTATGCTTGGAGCGATTTGAAGTATTTCCGGATCAAACCAGGAGGCCCAAAAATTGACGTACATTACTTTCCCTTTATTTTCTTCTAGTAATTTTTGCCAAGTAATTTGTTTACCCTGGTAAGACTCTAAATAGCTAGCAGCAATAGCCCAATCAGAGACCAATGTTTTAGGGCGATTAGCGATACTATCAAGGTATCGACTATAAGGCTGGTAGGTAATATCGGTACGGTATTGCGCCAGGTATTTTTCCATTCCTAAATTTTTAGGAAGATTTTCCTTTAACAGGGAAAACAACGCGTAATCCCGGACCCGACCGGAAAACTTACTCTTGGCTGTTTGGTATAATACTTCCATTTCCTGGGGCATTTGCAGCGCTTGACGGCTTAAAAACCGGTTGTAAAAAGTAATGCAGTTCCGGTAGTGAGGCGAACAAAATACCAGGGAATCTTGGGTGAAAAAGCCTGTATGATAGAAGTTAGATAAGGTGTCGAGGTAGGTTTTTCGTAAAGGTTGCCGGTTGAATGGAGTCAAGTAATACGGGGCTAGCAAGGCTGTTAAGTAGGTGCTCGTTATTTCGGTTTTAATAAAATTGTAAAAACCAGGTCCTAAGGCCAGCGAATCTTTTACCCGCTCCAACAGCGCCCGGCGCTCATTATATAAATAATTCAGCATTTTGGTGCGCGGCCGGAATATTTTTTCTTCGTTGTGTATTCCGGATAGATCTCCCGCATTCATACCCAGATATTTTTTATTCAGTAAGGAATAAAAGCCAAATTCGCCCGGGCGTGTTAATTTAAAAGTATAATAGGGCTGGTCAGAAGTTACCCTGTTCATAATAACCGTATCGCCGGCTATAACATAAACCGGAATTTGGGCGCCTTTGGTAAACCGTAGCCAAATTGGGTATTTACTTTTAATGCTGGCCGGAAAGTACCGGCCACTAATGGAATCCTTCTTAAAATAAACGTCCTGGTAATCATCAAATTCATCTGAATAATAAGCCATCATCGGATCATGGAGAGAGGGCTCGGCTAGAAGCGTAATGGTTGTCCAGGTAGAAGATTTTTTGTCTGACTGGCAGCTGCAAGTGATAAATAACAGAAGAAGTATCTTTTTCATAAGCTGAATTTTCAGATTTAAAGACCAGTTGAAAGGTATCTTCTAGTAGATTCACCGATGCCGTATTATCCATAAATAGATTTTTATTTATTACCCGTTCTTTTTCACCAGGCAAGAATGTTTTTGATGGCTATTAAACAAAAATCTTTATGGCTTACTTGCCCTATCAATTACCCGGAACGAGTTAAGTTCTTGCAGAAGGATTAGAGAGGAGAGTTAGAGAAAATTTTTATTCTGTTACGGCTTAGGTTTTGGATATTTATGTTTTTTAAATCTGTCGGGTTTGAAGCTACTTAGATAAAGCAGCTGGTTTATACGATTTGGTGCTAGTTAACTAGGGTGTAGCTTACATGCGCCGGTTAAGAAGGTTTTTCTTCTCTTCCTAAAATGAACGGGTTCTATGCTTTTCAGCTTATTCAGAATTCAATAATTTAATCTATTAAATTATATTCTCCGGCAGAATTGAAATTAAGAATTGTAATTAAATGTAATAAGAGAATGCTTTATCTTCATTATCGAAAACTGTTTTTCCTTAATTGCTTGTCCATGGCCACAAAGCGGTAATCGTATACCAACGGCTCCCGGTGTTTAATTTGCACTTGCTTAAAATCTAAATGGCGGGCGTTGATCACGAAATTGTTTTCGGTGGGAACAACGGCCGAAGGTACTTTTAACAATAAGGTTTCGGCGGATTGATACCAGGCCGAACCGAGTGGTTGGGTATCGGCGTAATGGCTGGCTAATTTCCAATCAGGTGGTAAGTCGGAGAGGTTAATAGTGGTAATTGGTAGATCGGGTATGTCCAGAACCATTACTATAAAGCGGGTACCGAGTATTCCTTGTCCCATTTTATGGACCATATTCTCCATAGAAGCTAAGGAGCGACTGGAAGCCGCGTAAATCACGTATTCGCCCTCGTAGTTCCAGCGGCCCGAAAAGCCGGGAGCATACAACTGGTCAGCGAATTTTTCGAAAACAAGGCGGTATACTTCCATGCGGGCGGTTTTAAGCCGCGTAGCCGTGCGCCAACCGGAGAAGTTGTTTTTCTACTTCCATAATGCCCGAAACGGAAGGGAGTAAGGTTAACGGACTTTGATTGTTTAGGCTCGGCGAAGGAATGGCCAACCAATCCATAAATTCGGCGGTGGAGCCAAATAACTCGTCGCCGAGAGCAAATAAGCGGTGTAACTTTAACAATTTTTCGGCGGCATCGCGGGTAAATTTCTTCTGCGATTTCCGGTAATTATCTACCGTTTTCGCATCTATCCCGATTAATTGCGCCAATTCGTTTTTCCGGAACCCAGAATGTTTTAACAAGTTTTCGAAATACCAGGCTTCTATGCCTTCCTGCGCTTTGCTAATTAATGCCAGGTCATCTTTTACCACGTCTAAATTGGCAACTACTTCTACCGGAGCGTTCATAACCTAGTTTCTATATTGTTTAAGTAAATATACGAAAAATTTCGGAATGTAACCGAAAATTTTCCTTCTATATCTCAAATTACCACAACAAGAAAAAATACTTCCTCGGAGTTTGGTTATTGGAATCGAAGAACCGGATCAGATTCTGAAGAATAAAGATGCCAGGTACGCCGGATTACCAGATAAACTGATGCCAGCATTTAAAGGAAATTATCTTAATGAGGGGGAGTAATGGGGGATGTAACTTCGTAACCCAAATCTTTTAATTTTCGCTTAAAAATAACCTGAGGCGTTACATCGTAGCCAAAACCTAAAATGCCGGTTACATGGCCAGCTGCGTCGAAAATAGCCTGGTAGGTGAAGTTAAAATAAATTTGCTCGGGCTCCTGACCTGGCAAACGGTTTAAAGTAAACGGAACTTCTTCGGCTACGTAATCCTGGCCAGTTTGATAAACCGTATTTAATACTTGTAAATAACCTTGCTCCCCAATTTCGGGCAGGGCTTCAGCTACCATTTTATGCAGCAATTCGCGACCGGGATAAAGATTTTGGTAAGCGGGATTAATTAACTCAAAGCGAAGTTCCGAGCCTTTTAAAATGCAGAAAAGGCCCGGCGCCCGCATAATTAAGCGTTCCAAAGTAGCGCGTTCCGCTTCGGCTTTTTGGTAAGCAAGCTGTACCTGGTCGGAGAGCTGGGCCATTTGCTCGTTCGTCGCCAACAGTTCCTGCACCAAAATTTTGGTATCGTGGATATCGGTATTGCTGCCTACCCGCACTTTTACGTCTCCGCTTAAATTAACGAGCGGTAAACTTTTAGTTAAATGCCAGCGGTAGTTTCCTTCTTTGTTCCGTATCCGAACTTCGGCCTGAAATTCTTCATTAGGGGGTAAAGCTGCATCCATCTTTTTCTGCACGGCCGCTAAATCATCGGGATGAAAGAGGTTCCGCCAGCCCGTACCCAGTAATTCTTCGGCGGACAAGCCCGTATAATTCAGCCAGCGTTGATTTACGTAGGTGACGTTGCCCTGGGTATCGGCGGTATGAATAAGTTGGGGAACGGCATCGGTCATAAATTTAAATTTATTTTCCGTTTCCAAGTGGGCAAGTTTAGCTAGTTCCCGCTGCGTAACATTAGAGGTGCGCCGGATAAGGTATTTCACTTCGCCGGCTGCATTTAATATAGGCGTATGCGAGGCTTCCCAGTAGCGGGTTTCGTAACCGCCTCCTTCCGATTCTGGCCGGACTATATCGTACCGGAGAGGTTCAAAGTAAATGGTTTTTTTCTCCCGGAAAGTTTTGTTAATGGATTCGCGCAAAAGCGAGGTGTTTTTGGAATTACTATCATCCGGGCTATCCGGAAAAGCTTCCAGTAAGTTTTTGCCGATTAATTGTTCGCGGGTACGTAAAACTAGGGTTAAATATTTATTGGTAACTTCCAAAACGGTATAATCCGGGGCAATGACAATTAAAGCTTCCGGAATATTCACAAAAAGTTCGTGTAAGTCCATTTTCAGGTTATCAGGCATTCCAATATGAAATCAATTTGTTTAAAATTTGCTGGGCGGCTAAGCTAATTACCGTCCCCGGACCAAATATACCTGCTACGCCCGAATCGTACAAAAATGGATAATCCTGGGCTGGAATAACGCCTCCGACAATAACCAGAATATCGGCGCGGTCCAAGGCTTTTAGCTCGGCAATTAACTGCGGAATCAGCGTTTTATGACCGGCCGCCAAACTACTTACGCCCACTACGTGCACATCGTTTTCGGTGGCTTGGCGGGCAACTTCCTGGGGAGTTTGAAAGAGCGGCGCAATGTCTACGTCGAAACCCAGATCGGCGAAAGAAGTAGCAATTACTTTCGAACCACGATCGTGCCCGTCCTGGCCCATTTTGGCCACCATAATGCGGGGCCGCCGCCCGTCGAGTTGGGCAAAGTGGTCGGCCAGTTCTTTGGCTTTTTTAAAGTTTTCATCGTCGGAAAGTTCGGCGGAATATACGCCGGAAATAGCTCTAATCACTGCTCGGTGTCGTCCGTAAATTTTTTCTAAAGCACTCGATATCTCCCCTAAGGTAGCCCGTTTACGGGCCGCTACCACGGCAAGTTCCACTAAATTTTCTTCACCAGTTCGGGCCGCCTGGGTTAAGGCATGTAAGGCTAGTTCTACCTCGGCAGCGTTGCGCTCTGCTCTGAGTTGAGTCAGACGTTTTATTTGAATTTCCCGGACGGCGGTATTATCAATATCTAAAACCTCGACGGGATAATCATTTTTTTCGGGTCGGTATTTATTTACGCCTACAATTACGTCTCTCCCGGAATCAATACGAGCTTGCCGGCGGGCAGCGGCTTCTTCGATGCGCATTTTGGGTAAACCGGTTTGAATGGCTTGGGCCATGCCGCCCATATCCTCTACTTCCTGAATGAGTTCCCACGCTTTGTGCGCGAGCTCGTGGGTAAGTGTTTCCACGTAATAAGAACCACCCCACGGGTCTACTACTTTGGTGATATTGGTTTCGTGTTGCAGGTACAATTGGGTATTACGGGCAATCCGGGCCGAAAAATCGGTGGGTAAGGCAATGGCTTCGTCCAGGGCGTTGGTATGTAAACTTTGCGTACCACCTAAGGCTGCGGCTAAAGCTTCTACGGTGGTGCGGGCTACATTATTAAAAGGATCTTGCTCGGTTAGACTCCAGCCGGAAGTTTGGCAGTGGGCCCGGAGCATCAACGATTTTTCATTGCGCGGATAAAAACGCTGCATGAGCTTCGCCCACAATAACCGGCCTGCTCGTAACTTAGCGATTTCCATAAAATGATTCATGCCGATGGCCCAGAAGAAAGACAAACGCGGCGCAAACTGGTCAATATCTAAACCGGCAATCAAACCGGTGCGGACGTATTCTAATCCATCGGCTAAGGTATAGGCCAATTCCTGAGCGGCAGTAGCGCCGGCCTCGTGCATGTGATACCCGCTGATGCTGATGGAATTAAATTTAGGCATGCGCTGCGCGGTATAAGCAAAAATATCGGCCACAATTCGCATACTGGGTTCCGGGGGGTAGATGTACGTGTTCCGTACCATAAATTCCTTCAGAATATCGTTCTGGATGGTGCCGCTTAATTGCTCTGGTTTTACGCCTTGTTCCTCCGCGGCCACAAGGTAAAAAGCCAGAATGGGAAGCACCGCTCCGTTCATCGTCATGGACACGCTCATCTGGTCCAGCGGAATTTGATCAAAGAGAATTTTCATGTCCAGCACCGAATCAATGGCTACGCCGGCTTTGCCTACGTCGCCGACTACTCTGGGATGATCCGAGTCGTAGCCGCGGTGGGTAGCCAAATCAAACGCCACCGATAAACCTTTCTGGCCGCCGGCCAGGTTCCGGCGGTAAAAGGCATTACTTTCTTCGGCCGTAGAAAAACCCGCGTATTGCCGGATGGTCCAAGGGCTGCGCACGTACATGGTAGAGTAGGGGCCGCGCAGGTAAGGCGGTATACCGGCGGTAAAACCTAAATGATCCAGCTTTGGCATATCTGCGACCGTGTAAAAATGCCGCAAAGGTATTTGTTCCGCTGTTTTCCAGGTTTTTGACTCCGCTTGACTTAAATCTTTTGGCTCTACGGTTTTAGCTAATGATATTTTCGAAAAATCAGGTTTCACTTCTTTGCGTTATGGGTTAAAGGCGCCGTTTAGCTGTTGATGGTTTGTTCTTTTTGCAATTGTTCTTGAATGCGAACTACAAGAGTAGTAGTGTCACAACCTTCAAAGAGGAAATCGTCGAAACCTTGTTCTTTCAGTTCGGCTTTCATGTGGTGCGGATTGGCCGCCAGAATAATGGCCGGTTTATCTTTGTGGTTTTTAAGCGCCGGGCCAATCTGCCGCGCGAAAGATTGGTATTCTGCGTCGGAGGCCGACAAAACAATTACTTCGCCGGATATGAGAGGTAAACCTTGAACCGCTTCCGTGATTGAATGAAAATGCTGAATCTCGGTCTGAAAACCAGCGCAGCCGAAAAATTCTTTGGCAAAAGAAGCATTGAGGTGCCTTTGGATAGCTTCGCCGATGGTAGCTACCACCACTTTAGGCGGCTTTCGTTTTTTCTGAAAATGTAATTCTACCGCCGAACGCATGACTTCTAAAGAGTAAGCGGCCCGAGTCGTATCAAAATAACTACTCTGAATAAGTTCTTCCAGATCGTAATCAAACTTTTCTTTTGGGTTAATAAATTTGTTGGTTCCCACTAAAACTTCTTCTCCCGCAGCAATTTTTTTAAATTTTTCCTGGGCTACTTCCCGCAGAGAGTTTCTAATGTAATTACTTTGCCAGGCAGCCACAAAACCACCCTGATTTTCGAGGTTCTGAAAAAGGAGCCAGGCTTCGTCGGCCAATTGGTTCGTTAGCGTTTCGAGGTAATAAGAGCCGGCTGCCGGATCAATAACCTGGTGCAAATAGGCTTCTTCTTTTAACAAGAGCGAAATATTACGGGCTAACCGCTCCGAAAATTCGTTTTCCGGTCGAATGGTAGTATCAAACGGGCAAACCGCTAAACTATCGCAGCTGCCCATTACGGCGGCCATGGCTTCGGTGGTAGTACGTATTAAATTGGTATGCGGATCGAAGGTCGTGAGGTACCAGCGGGAAGTTTGACTATGTAAGCGGAGAGCGGTCGCTACTTCTGACGCTAGGTTATAGGATTTAACAATAGTAGCCCAAAGCAAACGAATGGCGCGCAACTTGGCAATTTCAAAAAAATAATTGGTGCCTATGGCTAGCTGAAAATGCAGGTGGCGGGCTACCGTTTCGGCCGAAAGTCCCCGGTTGGTGAGTTCATCTAAGCAGGCTACCGCCGCACTAATGGTATAAGCTAATTCCTGCACTATGGTTCCGCCCCTAAAGGAAAAACCCGCTCCGTTTACAGAAAGCAATTGCAAACCAGAGTCTAGTTGATTTAAATTAAGCAAACCGGCCAGTTCGTCGTAGTAAGTTCGGGAATAATAGGTATGGACTTCGGTAGGAGCAAAATACATAAAACCTTGTAGCGCGTGAGCAGGAATACCACGTTCTTCAAGAGCGCGGTACAAGTTTTTTAAAAAATCAACTGGTTTTTGGGCTATTGTAAAGCTTATAGAAAAAAGCGTAATATCTACTTGCTGCAGCAAGTAAGCAAAATCGAAAACGGTGTTATCCTGCATAATAAAATGCAGACCATCGGCGCCTTGTTTTAAAGCATGATCCCCTTTATCTATTGCGGCTCGCGAATTATTATTTACGGGAATAACCGAAATATTTTTCCATTGATTGGAATCTGTTTTGTGCCCCCGCACATACGGAAACTGGCCGGGAATAGCTTCAGCTAAAGTTGAATCGGCAATATCCTCGGGGTGGTAACAAGGTTTTATTTTTAAATTTTCCGAAGTGTGCCAGATTAAACTTTCCGGACTTTCTCCTTTTAAATCTTTCCGGACTTTTTCCACCCATTCCGCTGCGGAAATAGATCTGAATTCAGGAAACAAAGAAGCGCGCTTTGATGATTCGGGCATGGAGAACGGGTTTGATGAGCAGGTAAAAATACGTTTTTAATTAAATAACCGGTTACCTAAAAGTGTACGCAATATCGGCTAAAACGAATCAGAAAAAGTAAAACCCGTAAGAAGTATATTTATTTTCGGGCTCCGTTTATTTAGCTCATTTTACTATTCGGAAAGAAATTGGCCTTTATAAATGAGTGGTTTAAAGAAGCAAAAGAAAGGAAATGCATTCAAAATGGAAATATCCAGAAGATGGTTGTTTCACCGAATAATTTTTCTGAAAAAGGTTAAAGGGAAGTTTAGTTGATAGCTAAATACTTAATTTGAGGGAGTTAAATACCCTTTTTAACAAGGTGAGGAAAAACAAAATCCGTATTGATACGGCCCCGGCGAGTTTATTTGCGGGAAAGTTCTAAAATGAGCAAGTTCCAGCTTTTTATTCAGGCTAACACACTCCTTTCCTTCTTTTAGCTAAAAGTTTCCTCCACAATATATCATAATGAATGTGTTTAGCAGAAAGTTAGCTCTCCGGGAAAAGAAGCTTTGTATTGCTGTTTAAAACCGGACAATTCGTAGCATAGTTTTGTCCAGTAATGAACAATAACAAGTAATGCCGTTCTTTAAAATGGCTTTAAATAGCGGTAAATGCAGTTTTTTACAAAATGGCACAGCCGTTGTCAATACTTGGGTGTAATCATCCCTAAAACTAAAAATACAACTATGAAAAAGCTTTTTCTTTCTCTTGTTCTGATCCTGCAAATTGGTTTTTTAATGGCCCACAATGGTACTCCGACAATAGGGTTAAAAGTACGCAGTGAAAACGTGAAAATGTACCAGCAGGCGGGTACTTCTACGCCCGTCATCCAAGTTATTGCTACCACTGACCGTGTGGAACTAATTCGCAAATGGAATGCGCAATGGGCGCAGGTTAAAGTAAATCATAGATTAGGGTACGTTCCATTCTCGGATTTAATGTTTCTGAAACCGGAGCCTCCATTAGCGCAAACGGGCACTAACGCTGCTCGATTAGGAGAGTAACATCGGTGGAATACACCGAGCATAAAGGTGAACATAAGAGTTCACCTTTTTTATTTTTCCAGTTGGATGGTAAAAATAGATTTAGCTGCCGTTTTTTGAGAGCCACCTTCAAAGTATAAAACATTCAAACTCTCCAGTTGCCAGGTCATATTTTTATCTGTTAGCGTTGTTACTTCAAAAATGGTATTAAAGCCGGGCGCAATTAAGTTGATAAACTTTTTACCGTTTTGCTCACTCAAAGAATAGGTAGCGTATTGGGCAATGGTGCCCCCGTTATTGGTTATAATATTTTTATCTTGAATAATGTATTTAAAATTATTGGTCGTCGTTTTTTCGTAAACTTTTACGTTGGCGGTATCATAGTACTCGGTTTTATCGGAGCTTACGTTCCAGGTGCCTTGTAGTAAATCGTTAAAAGATTTAGGTTTTTCTTCGTCCTTTTTACAGCCGAATACGATAAAACAAAATAAGCAAAAATAAAGGAGCCGTTTCATAAGAGGTATTGTAGTTGAATTTATCCGGCAGATACGGGAAAGTTTTTTAATGACAATTGGCTTCTCCTAGTTCCGTTCCGTAGGCGTAACTTCTCC
The DNA here is from genome assembly GCF_003023845.1 of Adhaeribacter arboris. Classification (NCBI taxonomy): domain Bacteria; kingdom Pseudomonadati; phylum Bacteroidota; class Cytophagia; order Cytophagales; family Hymenobacteraceae; genus Adhaeribacter; species Adhaeribacter arboris. The sequence goes on from NZ_PYFT01000001.1 coordinate 7,033,703, forward strand.
CGAATTTAGTATCAGCAGAATCTAAAATTTTTACCCCCGATATAAATACATCTTGAGATTTCGCGAGATCGCAAAAATAAGTGGCCAAAGCATGCTTGTCTTGCCCATCATTCGCCACCGTTATCGCCAAATACCCTTGCTCTGTATAGATAGCCCGTACCACTTCCGGATTTTCTTTGAGAGATGCTATAAAAGTATTCCTGCTTAACTTATGGGTATTTTCCGGAAGTGCTTGGTTTCTGGTTTTTAAAATTCTCCTGGCTAAATAGGTCCCGAGATTGGCAAGTATTACTAAACTTAAAACAGCTAGCCAAAATTTAAGGGATTTCTTTTTAGTATAAAGTAGCCCCACCACAACAAGTATAGCCGTTAGAACAATATGTGTACGCATGTTTTTAAATCTTACCTCTTTAGTAATCAGGAATAAAGGTAAAATTTTTAAAAGAATTAATTTACCAGTAAAGTAAACCTGAAAGTACTAGGAGCAGAGTGCCTTAGCTAATTAAACCGCTAAATATACAAAAACCAAGGAGAGTTAAAATCCGGCGAATAAATTTTTCCTTGTCAGCGGATTAGCTTAGCTGAATTACAGCGGCGACTTTATTCAGAATAGAATATATTTTAGGTAAGTAATACTTAGTAAATTAGATTTCTTTAATAAACTTAAAAAAACGTTGATAATTAACAACAATGAATTATACGAAAGGAGAAAGGCGGAAGAAGATTATTCCGCCACTCGCTTTACGTGCGTTTTTTGTGAACCTATCCTAAGAAAAGCTATAATGCTTTTCGGCGAAAAAAAACATAAGCGCCTACTAAGGTAATTTCTAAAAGGATTCCGAACCAAGGCATAGTTGTAAAGATTTAGGTTTCGTGAACAAGGTTAATTAAAATAAGTAAATAGACACAAGTACCAAGGTATAAGATACTAGACTTTTTAAGGAATTAATACAGTAATTATCAGTGCTTTATTACAAAAATTTTGACATCTGGTAGATCTAATTAGTTTTTGCCCCAATACTTACAAATTTCAACTTTAAGGTATAGAGGCGAAAAGTTTACCGTAATAGTTATCGGCTTTCTTTCAACAGGCAAAATGATATTTATTTGTAACCAAGCGGCTGCAACTTCCCTGCTTGGATTGTTGGTATAAATATACTTTTAAAATAGATAACTTAAAGAGAAAAAAATAGATTTTTTTTCGTAAGTGCTTTAAAGTTTAGGCAAGTTTTACAAAATAAAATAGAATAATCATTAAATACCTTCAAAATTGAGCTATATTACATCTCACCTAAATTTAGCCCTATGAAAGTTTTGAATACCTACATTGTTTCTGAGAAAATGAATACCGGCTTAGCCGTAAAAACTTTATTGTATGAGCTGGAAGATCGCTCCTGGATGCTGAATTGTCCTAAATACCACGAAACTACCGGCCTGACAACGTTTAAGCTTTTACCCATTTCCGCCGAAAAAGCCAAAGAACTGATGACCCAAAAGGTAACCTTCGCCTCCGTTTAATCTTAAAATATTTCTTTTTGATAAAGCGGCTACAATTAGCTACTTATTTAAAAGGTTTATTGAAGAGAAGTGGATGTATTTGATTTTTACTTTATCCGTGGGAATAAAAGAATAAACTAAGCTTGATAACTGCAGTTTATTTTACCGAAATTACTCAGTAATGTGGTAAGCGGAAGAACGATTACTTAAAGTATTTCGCTTAATTTTAATAACTTGTTTAAAAACTAAAAATCAAGCTGTACTTTTCTGGCAAATTCTTGCCGGGAACTATAATCACCACCCAGTTTAGTAAATTATCGTATCTTTACAGAAAACAAGTTAAGATTATCTGATTCAAGATTTATAGTAAGATGAGCGGTACAGTATCGCTCATTTTTGCTTTATAAAGCTGGGGAAATCACGTTTTTAGTCTATAAATTTTACTTACCTCCAAAACAAGTTGTATGTCAACGGACAAATTACATATTGGTACTTCGGGCTGGAGTTACCGCTGGAAAGGTTTGTTTTATCCCGAAGACCTGCCATCGGCGGATTACTTACCTTATTTTTCCCAGCATTTTAACTGCACCGAAATCAACAGCAGCTTTTACCATTTTACGATGGAAAAAACCATTCAAAAATGGCTGGACCAAACCCCGGCAGCATTTAAGTTCTGCGCCAAATTAAACCAGGAAATCACCCATAAACGTAAATTCGAGGACGCAGAAGAACCGCTACTCAAATTTATGAGCCGGTACGGACGGATGAGAGAACGCTTAGGAGTCATATTAATTCAAATTGCCGGCAGTTTCCGGTACGACCGCCCCGCTGCCGAAAGCTTTTACCGTTTGCTCCGGCAGCATTACCCCGAGGTAAAGTTTGCGCTGGAAGCCCGGCATGTTTCCTGGTTCACGGAAGAATCTTTAAACTTATTGCGCGATTATGAAATTACTTTTGTCATTGCCAGTGCGGGCAAACGTTTTCCTGGTTTGGAAATTACGACTACCGAAACGGTTTACCTGCGATTGCACGGGGAAGAGCGCCTTTATTCTTCTTTGTATTCCGACGAAAAGTTGGAACGCTACGCGTATATGATCCACGATTGGCTGCTGGACGGCAAAGAAGTTTGGGTATTCTTTAACAACACCATTATGGGGAGCGCCCTTACCAACGCTAAAACCTTGCAAGCCTTACTCACTAATTTGTAAAATTTAGGGTATTTCCGGATGGCGCGAAAAATAAATCTGCCAGTAATTTTATGCCTTTAGCGTAAAAAATAAGGGTTTAAACCGGTATGAGCCAAGTAATAAGGAATTTTTCGGCCGGTTTTTACTTTGGTAACGCTTGTTTTCGGAAAAGGTAATCTGTATATTGACCTATCACCTTTACCAATAGTTCATGAGGAGTTTGCGCTGGCAGCTTTATTGGCGAAACCTGTTTTTTACTTTTTTACTTTTTTCGTGCCAACGTACCTGGCAGCCTACCGCCCAATTACGGTCCGAAGCCAAATTACCCGTAAGCGCCAACGTGGCGGCGGACGTAGCTACCGAAGCGGCTATTTTGCCTTACCGCCGGCAAGTGGAACAACGTATGAGCGAAGTAATTGGTACGGCTCCGCAGGAGCTAAAAAATGCTGTCTTTGAATCGTCCTTAGGTAATTTTGTGGCCGACTTGCAACGCAGTGAAGCCGCCCATTTACTAGGTAAACCCGTAGATATGGGGCTCATGACCCGGGGCGGTTTACGCTATATTATTCCGCAAGGTAAAATTACGGTAGGGGATGTGTTTGAATTAATGCCCTTTGAGAACGAACTGTTGGTGCTCACTTTATCCGGGCCAACCGTTGAAAAACTTTTTCAGTTTGGGGCAGAGAAGAAGATTTTAGCGCTTTCTAATGCGTCCTTTACTATTCAAAACAACCAGGCGAGTAATATTTTGATTGGGGGTAAACCTTTAAACGCGCAAAAAACGTACACGCTGGCTATTTCGGATTATTTAGCCAATGGCGGGGATAACCTGATTTTTTTAAAAGAAGCGATAAAAACCGAGAAAGTGGGTATTCTGCTGCGGGACGCTATTATACAGCACATTCAGCAGTTAACCGCGCAAGGTAAACCGGTAGAAGCGCGCGTAGAAGGCCGGGTAAAAGTTTTATAGTTGCAAGTTACAGGTTGCAAGTTGTTGAGGATTTAAAGGTTACCCGGTTGGAAAGCTTTAAGGTTAAAAAATTCTAATCGGTGCGTTCTGAATTAGCTGTTGGCGCTCGTCTTAGCGGAGCGAAACTGGTGACGAATAGACAAAAACCCGGTCTTCAGACTGCCGAAACAGATTATTTAAACAAGTAAGTTATTACACTGAATTTACTTTAACTATGGATTAGAATACTTTATATCAGTTATCCAGCAATCGAACAACTAATAATTACTTTTATAACGTCCGGAAATGAAAAGACGTGATTTTTTGAAAACGACTGCCTTAGGTGCTGCTGCGGGTTGGGCCATGTGGCCAGCGGATGTTTGGGCGGCGACTACGGTGCGCTTAACCGTGCTGCATACCAACGACATGCATTCCCGCATCGATCCTTTTCCGAACGACGGCCGGACCAACGGTGGTTTAGGCGGTATGGCTCGCCGGGCCACTTTAATCCATCAAATTCGGCAACAAGAAGCAAATGTGCTGTTGTTAGATTCCGGTGATATTTTTCAGGGTACGCCTTATTTTAATTTTTTTGGCGGTGAGCTGGAGTACAAGCTTATGACCCAGATGCGTTACGATGCGGCTACTTTGGGCAACCACGATTTTGATAATGGCTTAGCGGGTTTGCAGCGACAACTGCCTCATGCCGGTTTTTCTTTTTTATCGGCTAATTACGATTTTAATCAGACGATTTTAAAAAGCCGTTTTCAGCCCTATAAAACGTTCGAAAAACAAGGTATTAAAATAGGCGTTTTTGGTTTAGGCATTGAACTGGCTGGTTTAGTAGATCCAAAGAATTATGGCGCTACCATGTACCTGGACCCGGTGCAGCGGGCTGCTGATATGGTAAAGCAACTCCGCGAGAAAGAAAAATGTAACCTGGTAATTTGTTTATCACATTTGGGCTATAAATACGAAACCGCCAAAATGGATGATCGAAAATTAGCCCAGCAGGTAGCCGGGATTGATTTAATTTTGGGCGGCCACACGCACACTTTTATGGCGGCTCCCGAAAAATTCACCGATTCCAATGGGCACGAAACGCTTGTTAATCAGGTAGGTTGGGCCGGTATTAACTTAGGGCGGATTGATTTTAATTTCAGCAAAAAGAACAAGCAAAAAATAAATGTGGCAACGGCGGTGCTACCGGTCGGACAGCCTGTAATAAGTTCGTAAATAAATAATTTTTTGTTAAGTATTTTTTTTAGATTTTTGTAGCCCTCAAAATCTGTTGGGCCCCGGTTAATTGTAGGATAATAACTTAAGGAATAGTGACTTTC